>NZ_JAAGLU010000019.1 GCF_010550245.1 Streptomyces sp. SID12501 | reverse complement strand
CGGCCCGGCGACTGGGCCTGGACCCGGCCGCCCCGGCCCACGCGGTCGCGTCGCTCGACGGCCTGCCCCGCGTCCTGGCCGCCTCCGCCCTGCGCGGGCCCGCCCCCGTCGGAGGCCGACTGCCGGCCCCGGAAGATCCGGCCCGCGCCAAGCCGGCCGCCGCCGACACCGGACCCGCCCTTCCGTCCGGCCGGGTAGGTGTCGGCCCCGCCGTGCCCGTGCTCGAACTGCCGGGCTCCTGGGCCGCCGCCCGCACCGCGCTCCGTTTCACCGCCGAGGGCACCCCGCACGCCCCCGGACCGCTGGTCGTGTACGCCGACGAGCTCGGCGGTATCGGGCTGCTCGCCGAGCTCGTCGTACCGGGAGCGGATCCGGCGCCCGACGTACAGGCGCTGGAGGCCGCGGTCGCGGACGCGCCCTGGATGCTGACGACGTTGCACGCCGTCGCCTCGACGGCGAGCCTGCGGGGCGCCGCCGTCGAGGTCAACGTCCACCACTCCACGCTCCAGGACCGGTTGGGCCACGCCGAGGCGCTCCTCGGCTGGCCCGTCCGTACCCCGCAGGGCCGGCTCAGACTGCAACTGGCCCTGACCATGCGGCACTTGGGACGCCAGCAAGTGCAGTAGCGGCACGGCGGCGGCTTACGCCCAGGCCGTCACCGGCACGAACGAGCTGTCCTGGCGGAAGGTGTCCGTGCCGTCCGTCACGTCCACGCGCAGCTGGTAGTTGTAGTGGCGCAGGAAGTAGCCCGGGTAGTTGTACGACTCGAAGCGCACCGACCCCGACGCCGTGCCCGTCCGCGCGATGAACGTGGCGTCCCTCGCGAAGGCCGACGTACCGTCGTTGGCGTCGAAGCGGGCTCGGTAGTCGTAGTGGCGGAGGTAGTTGCCGGAGCTGTCGCGGAACGAGTAGCCGTTGCTGTCGGCCAGTCCCGCGACGACCGTGAAGGTGGACGCCTGCTTGAGCGCGGTGGTGCTGGAGCTGCTCACCACAGGGAGGTTGAGCAGGGAGGACTGCACCTGCCAGTACCGCGTCGCGTAGTTGACCGACTGGAAGGACCGCGTGACGCCCTTCGACAGGGTCGGACCGCCACTGACCGTCTCCTTGACCACCGTGAAGTGACGGGCCGTTCCGGAGATCGAGGGCAGTGCCTTCGCGGCGGTCCAGGTGGCGAACGTGTCGTAGCTGTCGCTGTAGTAGTACTTCCCGTCGCCGTAGCCGTCGAAGAAGATCCGCCAGCCGCCGTTGTCGAGCTGGATCACGGACGGGCCTTCGCGGTAACTGCCCCAGCCGGCCCAGTCGCCGGTCTTCGAGATGGTGTAGGGGCCGGCGAGGCTGGAGGCGGTGGCGTACTCGATGTACTTCGTCGTCTCGTTCTTCGGGAAGGCATGGTAGGTCGAACCGACCTTCACGATGCACATGTCGATGTGGTTCGACCCGATGCCTGACAGCGCCACCGGTGAACTCCACGCCGTGAGCGCGGAGTTGGTCGCCTTCAGCAGATAAGGCGTGAAGATCCACTCGTCGCTGGTGACCGAGCAGGACACGATGATGTTCACGCTGCCGTCGCTGTCGACGAACCACTCGGGCGCCCACGCGCGGGACAGGCTGGTGATCGGGACCGTGTAGTCGTACAGGAAGGTCCAGTTGACGCGGTCCGAGCTGCGCGCGAAGCCGATGGTGGTGCTGGCGTCCTGCCAGGTGTGGGTGGTGTAGGTGACGTAGTAGTAGCCGTTGGTGTGCTTGAGGACGCTCGCGTCGCGGATGCGGTTGCTCGGCGGGGTGTAGGCCGAGGACTGCACGAGCCGGAAGTCGGTGGCGTCGTCGGACTGGTAGACGTTCACCGTGCCGTCGTTGCTGTTGAGGAACGGCACGATGGTGTAGCGCGTCGCGGAGCCGCTGGCCGGGGCCGCCGCGGCGGCGGTGCCGAGCAGTCCGGGCAGCTCGCCCAGGACGATCGCCGAGGCGGGCAGGACGGCCAGCGCGCGCAGCAGGCTGCGACGGGAGGGCGTGGGGCGGGAACTGGTCACGTGCGGCTCCTTGGTGATCCAACCGACGGCTCTCTATGTTCGACATTGCGAACGCAGTTCGGTAAATCGGTCAGACCGTAGATCCGGGTCGTGCGCACGTCAATACTTCGGACACGCTCCGGACCTGTGAACTTCCGCCCGGACGCGGCACATTCGACATCTCGCACCACACCACCCCACCAGCGGTTACCGTTCGGTAGTAAAGCTGTGAGATCACTATGGGGAACGCGTCGGCGCGGCGCGACGGTGTGCGACGGAAGTGTCCGTACGACTACCGAATCGTGCCGCCGGGTTCGTGGGCGAAGGGCTGCCGGTGGGCACCCGGCTGCTCGGCCCGGCGAACAGTGAGCCGCCGTTCCGACCCGTCGCCGACTCGACGGCGGCACAAGGGGGTTTGGGCCCGTACGCTGTGACCATGGACGACGCGCCGATGGTCGGCTTGATGGGGCGGGTGACGGGCACGATCGGGCCAGGGCTGGTCGGTGAGGTGATCGTCCGGGTGCGCGGCGGCGCCGAGCACTTCCTGGCGTATCCCGCCGCGACCCAGGAACGGATCGAGCGGGGGACCGTGGTCATGGTCGTCGAGTACCTGCCGCCACGCACCGTGTACGTCACCTCCGCCTACGACAGCTGAGCCCGGCGGACGTGCGATCGTGAAGTCCGTACGTCTGCGGATGATCACGTGTGCGTCAAGCTTGCAACAAGGATTCGTCAGTGTCTGTACCCCGGCCTCGCGCAGGAGCACCCTTGCGTCGTTCGGTGCCGAAAGGGCACCAGGCAAAGGGGGCGTATGCCGATGTTCATCGGCGTCGTTGCGGGGGTCGCGGTAGTAGCCGTCCTCGCACTAATCGGCATTTTCAAGATGATGTGGCGGGTCGCTGAACCCAACGAGGCACTCATCATCTCCGGTTCCAAGCACAGGACCGAAGGCCTTGAGGCAGGCATGGGGTTCCGTATCGTCACCGGACGGGGCACCCTCGTGCTGCCCGGGGTCCAGGCGGTGCGCAAGATCTCGCTCGACCTGAACGAGACCGAACTGCACGTGGACTGCGTGACCACTCAGGGCATTCCGCTCAAGGTACGGGGCGTTGTCATCTTCAAGGTCGGCGACGACTTCGTGTCGATCGCCAACGCGGGCCGCCGTTTCCTCGACCAGCAGAAGATGATGGCCGAGCGCGTGCACAACGTGTTCGCCGGTCATCTGCGGTCCATCGTCGGCGGGTTGACCGTCGAGGAGATGATCCGCGACCGCGAGAAGCTCACCGGGCAGACCCGGGCCGCGTGCGGCACGGAGATGGAGAAACTCGGCCTGATCGTCGACTCCCTCCAGATCCACGAGATCGAGGACCCGACCGGGTACATCAAGAACCTCGCCATGCCGCACGCCGCCGCCGTCCAGCGGGACGCGCGCATCGCGCAGGCCGAGGCGAACCGTCTCGCCACCGAGGCCGAGCAGAAGGCCGCGGCGCGGATGTCGGAGGCCACCCGGGACAGCGAGATCCTGCAGGCCGGATACCAGGCGGAGCGCGACAAGGCGGCGGCGAAGGCCCGGCAGGCCGGACCGCTCGCCGACGCCGCCGCCCGGCAGGACGTCGTCATCCAGGAGACGCGCATCGCCGAACTCGACGCCCTGCGCCGGGAGCAGCAGCTCCAGGCGGACGTCCGCAAGCCGGCCGACGCGCAGGCCTACGAGACGCGGGCGCGGGCCGAGGCCGAGCGTGACGCGCGTATCTCGGCGGCTCAGGCGAAGGCCAAGGAGACCGAGCTCGCGGCCACGGCCGAGGCGAACCGGATCAAGACGGCCGCGAACGCCGAGGCCGAGGCGACCAAGGCACGGGGTGCGGCCGCCGCCATGTCGACGCGGGCCACCGGTGAGGCCGAGGCCGCCGCGTCCCAGGCCAAGGGCCTCGCCGCCGCCGAGGCGACGCGGGCGAAGGGGCTCGCGGAGGCAGAGACCATCAAGGCGCGGGCCGCCGCGCTCGCGGAGAACCAGGAAGCGGTGGTCGCCCAGCAACTCGCCGAGAACTGGCCGGAGATCGTGAAGGCCGGTGCGTCCGCGTTCGGCAGCGTGGACAACATGGTGGTGCTCAACGGTGCGGACGGCATGGCGGAGATGCTCGCCAAGGCGCTCACCATGGGCGGTACGGGGCTGGGGCTGGCGCGGCAACTGCTCACGTCCATGAACCAGAACGGGCAGACGCCGAACGGCAATTCGGCGCTGAACGGCCTGGCGGCGCCGACAGTTCAGAAGGTGCCGGTGGAGAAGGACGAGGGGTGATGCGGTGAGTCACGGGGCTCAGGCTCTAACGTGAGCCCCGTGACTGCCTTTACCGATGCCGATGTTCCGGGGCGTTATGGCCCCTCCGCCACCACCGAGGCCGATCCTCGCGACGTCGGGCGGGTGCGTACGGAGTACTCGCCCGCCCACGACGGCGATCCCGATCCGGGCGAGATCGTGTGGACCTGGGTGCCGTTCGAGGAGAACGACGGGCGGGGGAAGGACCGGCCTGTGCTTGTTGTCGCCCGCGAGGCCGCCGGGACGTTTCTTGCCGTGCAGTTGTCCAGCAAGCGGCATGACGGGGACCGGGAGTGGGTTCCGATCGGGAGCGGGCCGTGGGATCGGACCGGGCGGGACTCGTGGGTCGACGTGGACCGGGTACTGCGGCTGTTCGAGGACGGGATGCGGCGGGAGGCCTGCGCGTTGGACCGGATGCGGTTCAACTCCGTTGTGCGGCGGTTGCAGGAGCTGTACGGCTGGCAGTGAGGGGTTCGGTCGTGGGGCGCGTGCGGGTTGTGTGTGGCTGGTCGCGCAGTTCCCCGCGCCCCTGAATGCCACAAGCAGGCCGCGCCCTAGAGGGCGCTCACTCCCGCGAAGGTACGTTCGAAGGCCGATCGCGTTGCTGTGTTCTTCGTGCGGTCCAGGATCGCGAACACGACCTTCTCGAAGGTGCCCTCGAATCGGCCGCCCACCAGCAGGTCCCTGAATGTGGTCGCCACCGTCGCCGGGTCGTTCTGGAAGACTCCGCAGCCCCAGGCGCCCAGGACCAGGCGGCGGTAGCCCTCTGTGGCTGCCACTTCCAGGACCCGTTCCGCCCGGGATGCCAGGGCCCGGGGGATGTCCGCCACCCGCTCGGGGGCCGTTCGTCGTACGACGCCCGCGTTCGGGGCCGCCGAGGTGAGGAAGCCCGGCGTGTACGGGGCGTCCAGGAGGCGGCCCCGGTCGTCGCGGAAGACCGGTACCCCCGGTGAGTGGATGACGCGGTCCGTGTACAACGGGTCGCGGTGGGTGCGGTGGTGGTCGTAGAACTCGCGCACCTCCGTCAGGCAGGTGTACAGCGCGGAGGCCCGGCACAGGGCCTCTTCCTGGGCCTGGGCGCCGTTCAGGTAGCCGCCACCCGGGTTGCGGGCCGAGGAGAAGTTCAGGACCGCCACCGGGCCGGGGAGGCGGCGGGCGGCCTCCAGGCTGCTCTCGCCGGTGACCTCGAAGGAAGTGTCCAGCGGTGAGACCGTCAAAGGGACGTCCAGCGGACCCGGGCCGTAGAGGCGTGTGCCCTCCCGGGCGGCCTCGATCGCCGCGGCGAGTCGCACCGCGCGTCCGTCGGACGCGCGGTAGGAACCGGCCGCGACGATCTCCTCCGTTCCACGTGCGAGGTCGCGCAGGCGGGCACTCATGGCGCCACCCCCGTGTGCGCCATGACCGTGCCTGGTGCTCGCTCCCCCGCCGTGCTCATACAGGCATCGTGGGTGATGCTGGACACGCGGTGCAACAGAGTTTCCCGGGTATGCGAACGGCTCACCAACGCCATGGAAACGGAGATCCATCGTCCTGAAAGTGCCCATGTGCACCCTTGTGCGATTCGACGCCAGGGGTTTGGGTGGGACGAGCGTTGCCTGTCCGGCCCACCCGAAGCCGGGCCGGCGGCATGGTGGAATCTCAGGAGGATCCCGACATGTCTGATTCGGTAAGCGGCTGTACAAAGCGCCGCACCGCTCTCTCCGAGGCCGAGGTCGAAGCCCTGGTCCGGGGGATCTGCTTCAAGACCGGACCGCCGCGCACCCTCGGTGTCGAGGTCGAATGGATCGTCCACGAGCTGCGGCAGCCGCAGCTCCCCGTGACACCCGAACGGCTCGAAGCGGCCTACGCCGCACTGCGGACCCTGCCTCTCAGGTCGGCGCTCACCGTCGAACCGGGCGGTCAGCTGGAGCTCAGCTCCGCTCCCGCCGACTCCCTGATGGAGTGCATCGGATCCGTCTCCGCCGACCTGGACGCCGTCCGCGCGGTACTGCGTGAGCACGGTCTCGGTATCGTCGGCATCGGCCAGGACCCCTGGCACCCGCCGCGTCGTTTCCTGCACGAGCCGCGCTACGACGCCCTGGAGCGGTCCCTCGACCTCACGGGCCCGGCGGGCCGGGCCATGATGTGCACCTCTGCCTCCGTGCAGGTGTGCCTCGACGCCGGTCACGAAGAGCCCGGCCCCCTCGGGCACGGACGGCGCTGGTGGCTCGCGCACCAGCTCGGCGCGGTCCTCGTGGCCGCCTTCGCCAACTCCCCGCTCGCCGTGGGCAGCCCCACCGGCTGGCGTTCCACCCGGCAGGTGCTGTGGATGGAGATCGGCGCCGGGAGAGCGGGTGCACAGCCGCTGGACGCCGAGCCGCGCCAGGCCTGGGCCCGGCATGTGCTCGACGCCCCGGTGATGTGCGTACGGCGGGACAGCGGACCGTGGGACGTGCCGGAGGACGGGCTGACGTTCCGGGAGTGGATCCGGTCCGGGGTGCCCCGGCCGCCGACGCGGGAGGATCTCGACTACCACCTGACGACCCTGTTCCCCCCGGTCCGGCCGCGCGGCCATCTCGAACTGCGCATGATCGACGCCCAGCCCGGCGACGACGGCTGGATCGTCCCGCTCGCCGTCACGGCCGCGCTCTTCGACGACCCCGAGGCCGCCGAGCTGGCCTACCGGGCGGTCAAGCCGCTCGCCGAGCGCGCCGGATCACTGCCCGCCCCGCACAATCCGCTGTGGTCCGACGCGGCCCGCTACGGCCTGTCCGACCCCGAACTGCACGAGGTCGCCCTCGTCTGTTTCTCGGCCGCTCTGGACGCCCTGCCCCGGCTCGGCGCGAGCCAGGAGGTCGTCGACGCCGTCGCCGCGTACCTCGACCGCTATGTCGTTCAAGGCCGTTGTCCGGCCGACGACCTGCTCGACAGCCTGCGCGACACGGATCCGCGTGCGCAGGGGACTTCGTACGGAAGGGATTCGCGTACATGACCGACCCCGCCCTGGACCCGGAGACGCTCCGGGAGCGCGCCCTTGCCGCGCTCACCACCGCGCGGGAGCGGACCACGCTCCTCACCTCCGTGGACGATCCCGAACTCACCGCCCAGCACTCTCCGTTGATGTCCCCGCTGGTGTGGGACCTCGCGCACATCGGCAACCAGGAGGAGATGTGGCTGCTGCGCGCGGTCGCCGGGCGGGAGGCGATGCGGCCCGAGATCGACGGCCTGTACGACGCCTTCGAGCACTCCCGCGCCGAACGGCCCTCGCTGCCGCTGCTGCCGCCCGCCGAGGCCCGTAAGTACGCGGCGGAGGTGCGCGGCCGGGCCCTGGACGTGCTGGAGAGCGCCGCGTTCGAAGGTACGGGCGCGCGGCTGACCGAGGCGGGGTTCGCCTTCGGGATGATCGCCCAGCACGAACAGCAGCACGACGAGACGATGCTGATCACCCATCAGCTGCGCCAAGGCCCGGCGGTTCTCCATGCCCCCGACCCGGAGCCCGCTCCGCCGTTCACCGGTCCGGCCGAAGTCCTGGTCCCCGGTGGCCCGTTCACGATGGGCACCTCCACCGAGCCGTGGTCCCTGGACAACGAACGGCCCGCTCACCGGCGCGAGGTGGCGTCCTTCTTCATCGACACGACCCCGGTGACGAACGCCGCCTACCAGGCGTTCATCGCGGACGGCGGCTACGACGACCCGCGCTGGTGGACACCGGACGGCTGGGCGCATGCGCGTCAAAGCTCCCTGTACGCACCGCTGTTCTGGTTCCGGGAGGGCGGGCAGTGGCTGCGGCGCCGGTTCGGGGTCACCGAGGTGGTGCCGCCCGAGGAGCCCGTCGTGCACGTCTGCTGGTACGAGGCGGACGCGTACGCCCGCTGGGCCGGGCGCCGGCTGCCCACCGAGGCGGAGTGGGAGAAGGCCGCCCGGCACGACCCGGCGGCCGACCGCTCGACGCGCTACCCGTGGGGCGACGCCGACCCCACCCCCGAGCACGCCAACCTCGGCCAGCGGCATCTGCGTCCGGCGCCCGCCGGAAGCTATCCGGCCGGGGAATCGCCCCTCGGGGTACGGCAGCTGATCGGTGACGTGTGGGAGTGGACGGCGAGCGATCTCCTGCCGTACCCGGGGTTCAGCATGTTCCCGTACAAGGAGTACTCGGAGGTGTTCTTCGGCCCCGACCACAAGGTGCTGCGCGGTGGTTCGTTCGCCGTGGACGCGGTGGCCTGCCGGGGGACGTTCCGCAACTGGGACTATCCGATCCGACGGCAGATCTTCTCCGGTTTCCGCACCGCCCGCACCCCGGAGGCCGTCTGATGTGCCGTCAACTGGCCTTCCTGGGGCCCCCGGAGGCGATCGGCAGTGTGGTGACGGAGCCGCCGCACGGGCTGTACCGGCAGTCGTGGGCACCCCGGCACCAGCGGCACGGGACCGTCAACGCCGATGGTTTCGGCGTCGGTTGGTACGCGGAGGGCGATCCGGTGCCGGCCCGCTACCGGCGTGCCGGGCCCGTGTGGGGAGATCCGTCCTTCGCCGACCTCGCCCGGGTCGTACGGACCACCGCGCTGCTCGCCGCCGTACGGGACGCGACGCTGGCCGGCGCCGACGGGGAGGCCGCCGCGGCGCCCTTCGCCGCCGGTGCCTGGCTGTTCGGACACAACGGGGCGGTCAAGGGCTGGCCGGGGTCCCTCGCACCCCTCGTACAGGCCCTGCCGGGCGAGGAGTTGCTGTCGATGGAGGCGCGCTCCGACTCGGCGTTCCTGTGGGCGCTGGTGCTGCACCGGCTGCACGCCGGTGACGACGTCGGCCGCGCGCTGGCCCGCACCGTCCTGGAGGTGGACGCGGCGGCTCCCGGTTCCCGGCTCAACCTGCTGCTCACCGACGGCACGACGATCGCGGCGACCACCTGGGGCGACACCCTGTTCCATCTGACCGGGCCCGGCCGCCGCACGGTGGTGGCGTCCGAGCCGTACGACGACGATCCCCGCTGGCAGGAGGTACCCGACCACACCCTCGTCATCGCGAGCCGCACCGAGGTCCGGCTCACCCCGCTCCGGGACCTGAGCGACGACCTGGCATCCGTACCACCCGAGGAGCTTCGTACGTGAGTCCGTTCCTGGTCACCCGCACCCTGCCCGAGGACGCCACGGAGGCCGCCCTGCGCGCCGACGTTCTCCACGGGCTCACCCGCACACCCAAGACCCTCCCGCCGAAGTGGTTCTACGACGCCCGCGGCAGCGAACTCTTCGACGAGATCACCGAGTTGCCCGAGTACTACCCGACCCGGGCCGAGCGCGAGATCCTGCTCGCCCGGGCCGGGGAGATCGCCGCCGTGACCGGTGCGCGCACGCTGGTCGAGCTGGGCTCCGGGTCGTCGGAGAAGACACGGCACCTGCTGGACGCGCTGCCGGACCTGGAGACATATGTCCCGGTCGACGTCAGTGAGAGCGCGCTGCGGCTGGCGGGCGAGGCGCTGATCGCCGAGCGGCCCGGGCTCGGCGTGCACGCGCTGATCGCCGACTTCACCGGCGGTCTGGCGCTGCCGGGCACGCCCGGGCCCCGGCTGCTGGCGTTCCTCGGCGGCACGATCGGCAACCTGCTGCCCGCCGAGCGGGGCGCGTTCCTGTCCTCGGTGCGTTCCCTGCTGTCGCCCGGCGACGCGCTGCTGCTCGGCACCGACCTGGTCAAGGACGCGTCGGTGCTGGTCCCGGCGTACGACGACGCGGCGGGCGTGACGGCCGAGTTCAACAAGAACGTGCTGACCGTCGTCAACCGCGAACTCGGCGCCGACTTCGACCCCGACGCGTTCGAGCATGTGGCGCTGTGGGACTCGGACAACGAGTGGATCGAGATGCGGCTGCGTTCGCTCGCCGAGCAGACCGTGAAGATTCCCGCACTCGATCTCGCCGTCGACTTCGCGGCGGGCGAGGAACTGCGTACGGAGGTGTCGGCGAAGTTCCGGAAGGAGGGTGTGGGCGCCGAACTGGCCGCCGCCGGGCTGGAACCGACCCGGTGGTGGACCGACGAGCGGGGCCTCTTCGCCCTGTCGTTGAGCGTCGCCCGTTGACGACACCTCGCGAACCACCGTCACATGGGGCACGGTGGAACGTGGAATGCCGCCAGGAAGATCCATCACACCCAGTACCGGCCAGTAACTACCTCCCGTACCTCCTGTACCTCCCGTTCCGCGAAGAGGAGCACCCGCATGTCGAACCACACCTATCGGGTCACCGAGATCGTCGGCACCTCGCACGAAGGCGTCGACCAGGCCGTCCGCAACGGCATCAGCCGGGCCTCGCAGACCCTGCGCAACCTGGACTGGTTCGAGATCACGCAGGTCAGGGGCCAGATCAAGGACGGGCAGGTCGAGCATTACCAGGTCGGTCTGAAGGTCGGCTTCCGGCTGGACGACGGCGAGTGACAGCCGTAGGCCACTTGCTCAGGTCCGGCCCTCGCCCTCCTGCGCCTCCTTCAGCGCGGTCGACTCGGCCGTCCAGCGGGCCCGTACGACGCTGAATCCCGCGCGTTCCGCGTCCTGGCAGACGAGTTCGTCGTCGTCCACCAGGACGCGGATCTCGCGGTCGCGGGCAAGTCGGCGCAGGGTCTCCAGTTTGGTGCTGCGGGCGGGTCTGCGGTCGTCGTTGCGCCGCATCCAGACGCGCCCCTCGGGCAGTCCGTGCGCGGCGAGCCAGGCGAGCGTGTCCCGGCGGCAGCGCTCGGGCCGGCCGGTGAGGTAGGCGACCTCGCACTCCCGCGCGCTCTCCAGGGCCAGCGTGACGCCCTCGGTCAGGGGCGGGTCGTGCGGCGCGGCGGCGAAGAACGCGGGCCAGTCGCGGGGCTTGCGCTCCAGGAACCGCTGCCGGTGCGCGGTGTCTGCGAGCGTGTTGTCGAGGTCGAACACGGCGAGCGGTCTGTTGCTCTTCAAACTGTTGTTCTGCGTCACGGTCCCTGACTCTATTGAGAATCCCTGACGCTGTTGAGGGTGCCTGACGCTGTTGAGGCCCGACCCGGCAACCTCCACGGCGTCGGCGGCCACTCCTTGGCGACACAGCCGAGGCAGAGGCGGGAGCCGTACATGCGCAACGCAGCGATCCGGACGGGAACGGCGGTCCTGGGCACCGCGTTAATGACAGCGGGGATGCTCGTGGGTGTCGCCGAGGGGGCGAGTGCCGCGACGACGCTCGTGGTGGCGACGGGCGGTGACGACTCGGCGCCGGGCACGCTCGCACGCCCCCTGAAGACCATCCAGAAGGCCGTCGACCTGGCGAAACCGGGCGACACGATCACCGTGCGCGGGGGCACCTACGCGCTCACCGACAACATCACCATCGCCACCTCCGGCACCGCGTCCCAGCCCATCACCCTGGGCACCTACGCGGGCGAGCGGGTCGTCGTCGACGGGGAGCGACTGCCCGCCAGTCACACACCGGTCGGCGGCAGCATCCCGCGCGCCGAGCGCGGGGCGATCCACCAGGAGGCCTCGTACTGGCGGATCTCGGGGCTGGAGATCGTGAACGGGCCGTACGGCGTGTACTGCGACGGCTGCAACAACAACGTCTTCGCCCGTCTCGTCACACACGACAACTACGAGTCCGGCTTCCAGCTCCAGGGCGCCTCCGCCGACAACCAGATCCTGGACCTGGACAGTTACGGGAACCGCGATCCGCGCAAGAACGGCGAGAGCGCGGACGGGCTGGCCATCAAGGAGGGCGCCGGAACCGGCAACGTGGTGCGGGGCGCGCGGTTGTGGAACAACGTGGACGACGGCTTCGACGCCTGGAAGTTCACCTCGCCGGTCACGATCGAGAACACCATCGCGTACGGCAACGGCGTCAACCGCTGGGACTTCCCCGACTTCGCGGGCGACGGCAACGGCTTCAAGCTCGGCGGCGGCACCCCGGCACCCGCCGTGGCGCACGTCCTGCGCAACACCGCCGCGTTCAAGAACGCGGCGCACGGCTTCACGGACAACGGCAATCCGGGCTCCATCGGCGTCAACCGCGCTACTGCGTACGGGAATGCGGGCACCGGCTTCGACTTCGACGTCTCCGCAGGACGCGCCACCCTCACCGCCAACCTGTCGGTCGCCGACGGACGTGCCGTCGCCGTCGGATCGGCCACCGTCTTGACCGGCAACTCCTGGAATCTGGGCGGCACTTGGAACGCCGCTTCGGTACTGAGCACCGACCCGGCGGCGATCACGGGCGGGCGCCGCGCGGACGGTTCGCTGCCCGCCGCCCCCGATTTCCTTGTCCCGCGCGCCGGAACGGCCATCGGAGCCCGCTTCTAGTCCGTCTTCGGCGGCATGTCCGGGGGCGTGAGGGGTCAACCGGAATTCAATCTGTCGGAAACATTGACTCACTCACGCCCCCTACCTATCTTTCGGTCGAACCTCCGTACGTCGTTCCATATACCGAACAATGTCGGCCCGGGAACAGGCCGCTGAAGGAGACTCGCCGTGGACCGCCCCCGCAGCAGTTCGACCAGCCGACGCACGCTCCTCAAAGCCTGCACGGCCCTGGTGGTCGCCGTGACCGTGCCCGTCGTCGTAGGCACCCCGGCGTTCGCCGCCGTCCCGGCGTCCCCTGCCGTCACCTTCACCAACCCGATCGCCGAGCAGCGCGCCGATCCGCACATCTACAGGCACACCGACGGCTACTACTACTTCACCGCCACGGTCCCCGCGTACGACCGGATCGTGCTGCGCCGCGCCACCACGCTCCAGGGCCTGGCGAGCGCCGCCGAGACGACCATCTGGACCAAGCACACCACCGGCGACATGGGCGCCCACATCTGGGCTCCGGAGATCCACTTCATCGACGGCAAGTGGTACGTGTACTTCGCGGCCGGCGCCGCTGAGGACATCTGGAAGATCCGCCCGTACGTCCTGGAGACCTCGGCCGCCAACCCGATCACCGGGACCTGGACCGAGAAGGGCCGGATCGCGCTGCCGCTGGACACCTTCTCGCTCGACGCGACGACCTTCGTGGTGAACGGCACCCGCTACCTGAGCTGGGCGCAGAACGACCCGGCCGTCGGCGACGGCACCAACATCTACCTGGCGAAGATGTCCAACCCCTGGACCATCAGCGGCACTCCGGCGATGATCTCCCGGCCCACACTGTCCTGGGAGATCATCGGGTACACGGTGAACGAGGGGCCGTCCGTCATCCAGCGGGGCGGCAAGGTCTTCATGTCCTTCTCGGCGAGCGCCACCGACGCCAACTACTGCCTGGGCCTGCTGACCGCGTCCGCCTCGGCCGACCTGCTCAACCCGGCCTCCTGGACGAAGAACTCGCAGCCGGTGCTCGCGAGCAACGCCTCGACCGGGCAGTACGGGCCGGGCCACAACACCTTCACGGTCTCCGAGGACGGCAAGTCCGACGTCCTCGTCTACCACGACCGCAACTACAAGGACATCAGCGGCGATCCGCTCTACGACCCCAACCGGCGCACCCGTTACCAGAAGCTGTACTGGAACACCGACGGCACCCCGAACTTCGGCATCCCGGTCTCCGACGGTCTCACTCCGGTCCGCTTCTCGTCGTTCAACTACCCGGACCGGTACATCCGGCACTGGGAGTACCGCGCGAAGCTGGAGGCGAACGTCACCAACCTCGCCGACTCGCAGTTCCGGATCGTCACCGGGCTGACCGGCTCCGGGACCGTCTCGCTGGAGTCGGCGAACTTCCCCGGCTACTACCTCCGGCACAAGAACTACGAGCTGTGGGTGGAGAAGAACAGCGGCACGGCCACCTTCCTGGCCGACGCGTCCTTCACCCGGCGGGCGGGCCTCGCCGACTCGGCCGGGGTGTCCTTCGAGTCGTACAACTTCCCGGGCCGTTACATCCGGCACTACAACGGCCTGATCCAGCTCCAGCCGCTGAGCACCTCCCTGGACCAGCAGGACGCGACCTACTACGCCGAGTAGTCACCACCGGGCGAACACCCGGACAGATCAAGGGACTTCAGAGCTCAACCACGTCAGTCACCTCAGAGACGAGGCACATGTGACCCCCCACCTGTCGAGACGGTTCGTGCTCCAGAGCGCGATGCTGGCCGCCGCCGCGCCCGCGTTCGCCTACGCCGCCGCCGGCCGGGCCGCCGCCGCTGCCCTGCCCGCGCCGTCCGCCTGGACGCTCCGCCCGTTCGAGCTGAAGGAGGTCTCGCTCGGCACGGGCGTCTTCGCGAGCAAGCGCCAGCTGATGCTGGACCACGGGCGCGGCTACGACGTGAACCGGCTGCTCCAGGTGTTCCGCGCCAACGCGGGCCTCTCCACCGGCGGCGCGGTCGCCCCGGGCGGCTGGGAGGGCCTGGACGGCGAGGCCAACGGCAACCTGCGCGGCCACTACACCGGCCACTTCCTGAGCATGCTGTCGCAGGCGTACGCAAGCACCGGGGAGCAGGCCTACGCCGACAAGATCGGGACGATGGTCGGCGCGCTGACCGACGTGCGCGCGGCGCTGCGCACCGACCCGCGCATGCTCACCGTCACCGGGAAGTGGGGCGGCGCGCACGAGAACGTGCGGGGCTCCTACCAGTACGTGGATCTCCCCGCGACCGTGCCGAACAGTGCCGCGGCGATCACCCTGTCGATCTGGGTCAAGCCCACCCACGACGCCAACTGGCAGCGGGTCTTCGACTTCGGCAACGACACCACCCGGTACATGTACCTGGCCTCCCGCAACGCCAGTGGGGTGCCGCGGTTCGCCATCACCACCAGCGGGGCCGGCGGGGAGCAGGCGCTCAACGGCACCGCCGCGCTGCCGCTGAACCAGTGGAGCCACCTCGCGGTGACCATCTCCGGCACCACGGGCACGCTCTACGTCAACGGCACCGCCGTCGCCACGAACACCTCGATGACGCTCAACCCGTCCGTCCTGGGCACCCTGACGAACAACTGGCTCGGCCGCTCGAACTACTCCGGCGACCCCGTCTACGCGGGCGCCTTCGACGAGTTCAACGTCTACTCGCGCGCCCTGACCGCGGCCGACATCACCTCGCTCCAGAGCAACGAGGCCAAGAACTCCTCCGCCGGGCTCGGCAACCTCGCCTCGTACTACTTCTCCGCCACCTCCGGCGGCACCTTCGGCGATGCCTCCGGGCGCGGGCTGACCGCCACCCTGCGCCGCACCTGGGGCGGCCCGAGCCACCAGGGCTTCCTCGCCGCCTATCCGGAGACGCAGTTCATCGCACTGGAGTCGATGACGAGCGGCGACTACACGAAGGTGTGGGCGCCCTACTACACGGCGCACAAGATCCTCAAGGGTCTGCTGGACGCCTATCTCGCGACGGACGACGCCCGGGCGCTGGACCTCGCGTCGGGCATGTGCGACTGGATGTACTCCCGCCTGTCCAAGCTGCCCGACGCCACCCTGCAGCGGATGTGGGGAATCTTCTCCAGCGGCGAGTTCGGCGGCATCGTCGAGACCATCGTCGACCTGTACACGATCACCGGCAAGGCCGATCACCTCGCCCTGGCCAAGCTGTTCGACCTCGACACGCTCATCGACGCGTGCGCGGCGAACACCGACACTCTCAACGGCCTGCACGCCAACCAGCACATCCCGATCTTCACCGGATGCGTACGGCTGTACGACGCGACGGGCGAGACGCGCTATCTGACCGCCGCGAAGAACTTCTGGGGCATGGTCGTCCCGCAGCGCATGTACGGGATCGGCGGCACGAGCACGGGTGAGTTCTGGAAGGCGCGCGGGGTGATCGCGGGGACGATCAGCGACACGAACGCCGAGACCTGCTGTGCGTACAACCTGCTCAAGCTGAGCCGGACGCTGTTCTTCCACGAGCAGGACCCGAAGTACATGGACTACTACGAGCGGGCCCTCTACAACCAGGTGCTCGGCTCCAAGCAGGACAAGGCCGACGCCGAGAAGCCGCTCGTGACCTACTTCATCGGGCTCACGCCCGGACATGTGCGCGACTACACGCCCAAGCAGGGCACCACGTGCTGCGAGGGCACGGGTATGGAGAGCGCCACGAAGTACCAGGACTCGGTGTACTTCAAGGCGGCCGACGGCGCCTCCCTGTACGTCAACCTGTACAGCCCCTCCACCCTGACCTGGGCCGAGAAGGGCGTCACCGTCACCCAGACCACCCAGTACCCGCAGGAGCAGGGCACCACGCTCACCTTCGGGGGCGGCAGCGCCGCCTTCGCGCTGCGGCTGCGGGTGCCGGTCTGGGCGACGGCCGGGTTCCAGGTGACCGTCAACGGGCAGGCGGTGAGCGGGACTCCGGTCGCCGGGAGCTACTTCGCGGTGTCGCGGACCTGGCAGAGCGGTGACATCGTACGGATCAGTGTGCCGTTCCGGCTGCGGGTCGAGAAGGCGCTCGACGACCCGTCGCTGCAGGCCCTGTTCCACGGTCCGGTGAACCTGGTCGCGCGGAGTTCGAGCACCAGCTATCTGTCCGTCGGGCTGTACCGCAACGCCGCGCTCTCCGGCGATCTGCTGCCCTCCCTCACCCCGGTGAGCGGCAAGCCGCTGCACTACACGCTGAACGGCACCGAGTTCGCCCCCTTCTCCGAGGGGACCGAGGACCCGACGCACGCCTATGTCCGGCGCGCCGAACCGACGGTCGTGTTCGGGACCGTCTCCTCCGGGATCGCCAACCCGGCGAAGACCGACGGCACCACGCTGCTCGACGAGATCTGGGCGGGGGCGCCCTTCGCGAACAAGGCCGCGCTGGTGGCTCGGGTGCAGTCGACGACGACGGCCTGGGTGACGGCGGGACTGCTCACGCAGGCGTCCGCCAACACGGTGGTGAGCACCGCGCAGGGGGCGTCGTACGTGGCCTGATCCTCGTACGCCTTCCGGTCGTCGCGGGCGGTACCCCCTACCCGAGGGGTACCGCCCGTCCTGCGTACGGACGACCGGCGAGGGCGCCTGTACTACGTTCTCAGTAGTCGCGATTGTCGACAGGTGCACGACGACGGGAGGGGGTCGGTCCCGGGAACCTTGTCGGGTACCCGAGATCCGATGATGTGGAGACCTCCCCCTCGTGGCCACCTTCCTGTACAAGCTGGGCCGACTGGCCTTCCGGCGGCGCTGGTACGTCGCCCTGATGTGGGTGGCGGTGCTCGCCGCCGTCGGTGCCGGTGCCGCGACCGCGCCCGCCGCTCCCGACGCCGACAACACGATGCCGGGAATCGAGTCCCAGAAGGCATTCGACCTGATGGACCAGCGGTTCCCCGGCTCCAACGCGCACGGCGCGAACGCCCGGGTGGTGTTCGTGGCGCCGGGCGGCGAGAAGGTCACCGCCACCGAGAACAGGGCGGCGATCGAGAAGTTCGTGGGCGAGGTGGCCGACGGTTCACAGGTCGCGTCCGCCGCGGATCCCTTCCAGGCTCAGGCGGTCAGCGAGGACGCCTCTACGGCGTACGCCACCGTCAGCTACAAGGCGAAGCCCGACGATCTCACCGACGCCACCAAGAACCACCTCAGGAACGCCATCAAGGAGGCGCAGGGCTCGGGGCTGACCGTCGAGGTCGGCGGCACGGCGCTGGCGACGACGCCTGCTGCGGGCGGCGCCGCCGAGGCGATCGGTATCGCCATCGCGGCCCTCGTCCTGATCGTCACCTTCGGTTCGCTGGCCGCCGCCGGGCTTCCGCTGCTGACCGCGGTCATCGGTGTGGGCGTCAGCATGGCGTCGATCCTGGCGCTGAGCAGCACGCTCGGTCTGTCCTCGACGACCGGGACGCTCGCCAGCATGCTGGGGCTGGCCTGCGGAATCGACTACGCAGTGTTCATCGTCTCCCGGTACCGGGAGGAGCGCGGCAAGGGGCACGGCCCACAGGAGGCGGCGGCGCTCGCGACCGGTACCGCCGGTTCGGCGGTCGTCTTCGCCGGTCTCACCGTCGTCATCGCCCTGGCCGGGCTCATGGTGGTCGGCGTGCCGATGCTGACGAAGATGGGGCTCGCGGCGGCCGGCGCGGTCGGCGTGGGTGTGCTCATCGCGCTGACGCTGGTCCCGGCCCTGGTCGGGTTCTGGCCGAACGCCCTGCTCTCGCGCACCGCCCGGAAGACCGGACAGATCAAGCAGACCGAAGAGCACAACGGCGGCACCCGCTGGGCCCGGTTCGTGCTGCGCCGCCCGATCCCGGTGCTGATCGCCTCGGTGGCCGGTCTCGGCGCGCTCGCGATACCCGTGATGGACCTCCAGCTGGGCACGTCCGGCGACGAGGCCAAGCCGACCTCCACCACCGAGCGCCGCGCCTACGACGACCTCGCGCAGGCCTTCGGCCCCGGCTTCAACGGCCCCCTGACGATCGTCGTGGACGCCAAGGGCGCTGCCGACGCCAAGGGTGCGGTGGCGACGATCTCCGAGAAGATCGCCGCCACGAAGGGGGTCGTGTCCGTCTCCCCGGCCCGCTTCAACCCCGCCGGCGACACCGCGATCTTCTCCGCCGTCCCGGCCGACGCGCCGACCAGCACGAAGACGCAGGACCTCGTCAAGAGCATCCGGTCCGACCGGCCGGCCACGGTGGCCGGCACGGACGCGGAGTTCAGTGTCACCGGCAGCACCGCGGCGAACATCGACGTCGCCCAGAAGATGCAGGACGCGCTGGTCCCGTATCTGATCGTGGTCGTGGGGCTGGCCATCGTGCTGCTCCTGCTGGTCTTCCGGTCGATCCTGGTCCCCGTCAAGGCGGCCCTCGGGTTCCTCCTTTCGGTACTGGCGGCGCTCGGTTCCGTGATCGCGGTGTTCCAGTGGGGCTGGGGCGCCTCGCTCCTCGGCGTCGAGACGACCGGTCCGATCATGAGCATGATGCCGATCTTCCTGGTGGGCATCGTCTTCGGACTGGCGATGGACTACGAGGTGTTCCTGGTCGCCCGGATGCGGGAGGCGTACGTCCACGGGGACGGGCCCGCGCAGGCTGTCGTCACCGGGTTCCGGTACAGCGCGCGGGTCGTGGTCGCCGCCGCGCTGATCATGATGGCCGTCTTCTCCGGGTTCATCGGGGCCGGCGAGTCCATCATCAAGATGATCGGCTTCGGACTGGCCGTGGCCGTCCTGTTCGACGCCTTCGTGGTCCGTATGGCGCTCGTCCCCGCCGTACTGGCCCTGCTCGGCAAGGCCGCCTGGTGGATGCCGGGCTGGCTGGACAAGGTGCTTCCCAGGGTCGATGTGGAGGGCGAGGCACTCGCGCACCGGTCGGTCACACCCGAGGACGGGGCGGACGGAACGGCAGACCGGGAGGCGGTCCAGGTCTGACATTCGGCCGTACGCCCTGGGGGCCGCCCGTGCTGGACACACGGGCGGCCCTCGTCGGACGTCGCGACGCGCTGTCGTGGACCATGGGTCCACGCCCTTCGACCGGAGAGAACCGATGAACATCGACATCGAGCGTTACATCGCGGACCATCCCCGTGTCGTCGACACGGTGACCGTCGTGACGCTGTTCGTCCTCTTCCTGGTCGGCGCCCGGATCAGCCTGCCCGGCACCACCCAGCGCGAGGAGCTGTGGCCCGCCGTGGTCATCGCCGTCAACGCGTGCGCGGGCGTGCTGCTGAGCCGCAGCCATCCGCGTACGGCCGTCGTCGTGACCACGGTCTGTGCCATGACGGCGAGCGCGCTGGGTTATCTGCTCACCGTGCTGATACTCGCCCCCGCCATGGTCGCGGTCTACTGGCTCGCCATCCTCACCGACCGGCGGACGACCCGCTTCTACTGCCTCGGCATGATCGTCATGCTGGTGGCCACGGCCACGCTCCTCGACCCGGTCGACCACCCGATCGTCCTCAAGACGATCGCCCCCATCGCCTATGTGCTCGTCCCGGTCGCCTCCGGCAGCGCGCGCCGTATGCGCCGTGCCTATCTGGACGCCGTGCACGCCCGCGCCGAGCACGCCGAGCGGAACCGCGAGGAGGAGGCCCGGCACCGGGTGACCGAGGAGCGGATGCGTATCGCCCGGGAGCTGCACGACGTCGTCGCCCACCATCTGGCCCTAGCCAACGCCCAGGCGACCACCGCCGCGCATCTGGCGCGCAGCAACCCCGAGCAGACCCGCCGGATGCTCAACGACCTCACCGGCACGACCTCCTCGGCGCTGCGCGAGCTCAAGGCCACCGTCGGTCTGCTGCGCCACGCCGACGACGTCGCCGCCCCCCTGGAACCGGCCCCCGGCCTCTCCCGGCTCCCCGAGCTGCTCGACACGGTCCGGTCCGCCGGGCTCGGGGTCACCCTCACCACCGTGGGCAGAGAGCGCCCGCTGTCCCCGGGGGTGGACCTGACGGCGTTCCGGATCGTGCAGGAGGCGCTCACCAACATCACCAAGCACGCGGCCGGAGCGGCGGCGTGTGTACGGCTCGCGTACTCGGCGGACCGGCTGGCCATCACCGTCACCAACAACACCACCGCCGCAGTCCCCGCCACGGTCCCCGCCGGTCTCTCCAACTCCGTCGCAGCCGTGCCGACGCGCGGTTTCGGTCTCATCGGGATGCGGGAGCGCGCCCAGTCCGTCGGCGGCAACCTGGAGGCAGGACACCGCCCGGAGGGCGGTTTCGAGGTCTCCACCGCGCTGCCCCTCTATCCCCAGCCCTCGGAAGAAGAAGAGCGCACCCCATGACCATTCGCGTCCTGCTCGCCGACGACCAGGCCCTGCTCCGGGCGACGTTCCGGATCCTGATCGAGTCCGAGGCCGACATGACGGTGATCGGCGAGGCCACCGACGGCCGGGAGGCGGTCGAGGCGACCCGCACCCACCTTCCCGACGTGGTCCTCATGGACATCCGGATGCCCGGCACCGACGGACTGGCCGCCACCGCCGCGATCTGCGCCGACCCGGAACTGTCCGCGACGCGTGTGCTGATCCTGACGACGTTCGAGACGGACGAGTACGTGGCCCAGGCGCTGCGGGCCGGCGCCAGCGGTTTCCTCGGCAAGGACGTCACCGCCGAGGCACTGCTCGCCGGTATCCGTACGGTGGCCTCCGGCGAGTCCCTCCTCTCCCCCAACGCGACCCGCACCCTCATCACCCGCTTCCTCAACTCCCCTGCTCCGGGAATGCAGTTGGCGACCCCAGAGGCACTCGCGGCACTCACCACCCGGGAACGGGAGGTGATGTGCCTGGCCGCCGAGGGCGGGTCGAACGACGAGATCGCGGAGAAGCTGTACGTCAGCCCGCTGACCGTGCGTACCCACGTACACCGCGCGATGACGAAGCTGCGCGCCCGCGACCGGGCCCAACTGGTCGTCATCGCCTACCAGTCGGGCCTGGTGCGGGCCCTGCCGCCGCAGGCCTCGTGAGACGTGGGACGGCAGTCAGTCCGTTCCGCCGGTCGCCTTCCCCCGGCCGCGGCGGAACGCGAGCCAGCCGGCCGCGGTGAGTGCCGCGGCTGCCGTGGCCATTCCCAGGGCGCCCACGCCGGTGGCGGCGAGGCTGCCGCCGGTGGTGGAGCCCGAAGCGGAGGTGGTCGACCCGGTGGCCGCCGAGCCACCGGTGGTGTCGGTACCGCCCGTGGTACTTCCCCCGGTCGTGCTGCCGCCCGTCGCCCCGCCACCGGACGTACTGCCACCGGTCGTAGTCCCGCTGGTCGTGCTGCCGCCGGTACCGACGCCCCCGTCGGTGCCGCCGGTCGTCCCACCGTCGCCGCCCGTGTCGCCACCGGCCGACCCGCCCGAGTCGCCGCCTCCGGTGCTCGCCTCGCCGGTCACCGTGAGGATGACGGGCGTGGTGCGGGTGATGCCGGCCGTGTTGGTGAACTCGGCGCGGTAGTGGTGGCCGTCGTGTCCGGCCTCGGCGGTGAAGGCGTACGTGGTCCCGGTCGCGTCCGGCACGTCCTGCCAGGTCTGTGCCCCGTCCGTGCTGACCTGCCAGCGCACGGTCGGTGCCGGGGTGCCCTCGGCCTGCGCGATGAGGGTGACCGTGTCGCCGACCGTGACCGTCTGGTCCGTCGGCGCCTGGACGACCTTGGGTGAGACGAACTGGTCCAGTTTGACGACCTTGCCCTCGGCAGGGCTGGTCACATAGACCGTCGTACCTCCGGCGGCGACGGTGATCGCGGCCGCGCCGAGCTGGGAGTGGTTGCCCGGCAGCGGCACCGCTTCCACCGCGACCTCGTGCGTCGTCGTGTCGTACACGGCGAGCGAACCGTTGTTGTCGCCGCCGCCGCTGGTGTCGCCGTTGTCCTGCCGGACGACGAAGACACGGCCCGTCGACGGGTCGAAGGCGGCCGCCGCGGCTTCGTCGGTACCCTCGACGGTCGCGAGGAGTCGTGCGCCCTGGTCGAAGACGAGGACCGAACTACCCGCGCCCACCCAGACGTTGCCGGTGGCCGGGTCGGTCTCGACGAACCCGATGGCCGCGTCCGGGAGTTCGGCGGTCGCCGTGACGGTGAAGGTGCCGGTGTCGACGCGGCGCAGCTGCCCGCCGGAGGCGCCCGCGGACCAGACGGCGGCCCTGGCGGAGTCGACGGCGAGCCGGCGTCCGCCGTCCAGGGCAAGGGTACGACGGACGGTGCCGGTGGCCGTCTCCAGCTCGGAGAGGGTGGCGCCCTGGGCTACCAGGACGGTGTCGGCGGTGGTGCCGGGCCCGAGGTCGGTGATGGTCGCGCCGGTCAGCCAGACGCCCTTCGCGGACTGGTCGCCGTCCTTCGCGGTGCCGATGCCGCGCAGGGGATAGCGGTAGAGGACGCCGTCCCCGGGGAGTGCGGCGGCGAGTTGTGCGGCGGCTGCGGTGCGCAGGACGCCGTTCGTTCCGGGTGCCTGGCTGATGTGGCTGCGGACGGTGCCGTCGGCGGGGTCGAGGACGTACAGGCCGCGCTCGTCGATGTCGGCGGTGTCGGCGAGGTTGTCCGAACCGACGTACAGCTTCCCGGAGTCGGGGTGCAGGAGCACGTCGAGCGGTTTGCCGGTGGTGGTGAACTCGGCCGCCTGCCGGTAGCGAGCGGTCCCGGCGGGTACGTCGACGCCCTCTCCGCCGTCTGCGGGGTCCTGGCCGGTGAAGGTGACGGGGACACGTACGTCCTGGGAACGGTCGCCGCTGCCCCGGTGGTCGACGCGGGTGACGATCGCGCATGGCACCTCGGCGCAGTCGAGGCCGTCGCCCACGGCCTCGATGTCGAGGGTCACGTCGAAGGTACCGCCGTCGCCGTACGCGATGGCGAGGTCGCCCTCGTAGGTGTCGCCCTCGGGGACGATCCAGCGGGAGGCCGCGCCGTCGCCTGAGGTGTCGGCGCCGCCCAGGCAGGGGCTGGGGACGCGGTTGTCGCCGTTGTCCTTGCAGAGGGCGACGTAGATGCCCTTGCTCCGGTCGTATCCCGTTCCGGTGACCTGGAGGGTCTCGCCGCCGGGCGCGAGGTCGGCGGAGGCGGAGACGGTGAGCCGCTGGCCCTCTTTGCCGAGGGCCGTTTTCGGCGTGTCGGCGGCCTGGACGCCGGAGCCGGCGCCGAGGGTGGCGAGCGAGAGGGCGGAGGCGGCGGACAGCGAGGCCGCCGCCCGGAGTCTGCGGCGTGCGTGGGTCATGGGGTCCTCGGGGACGAGCCACGGGCGGGGCCCTGCCGGGTGCCGACCGGCCGGACCCCGCCCGACGACTGCGGACGGCTACGGGCAGCGACTACTGGAAGGTGACCGGGACGTGCACGTCGTACTTGCGGTCGCTGCTGTCGAAGTGGTCGGCGCGGGTGACGACGGCACAGGTGACGTCCTCGCCGCAGACCTGGCCGTCGTCCAGGGTGGCCTTGACGTAGATCTGCACGCTGAAGGTGCCACCCGTGCCGAACGTGGAGCTGTTGGCGAACAGGCCGCCGAAGGTGTTGTTGATCCAGTGCGAGGCGCCGGTGGAACCGCTCTCGTCCTGCCCGCCGAGGCAGGGCGTCGGCTTGTTGACACCCGGGTCGCCGTCCACCGCGCACAGGCCGACGTAGACGCCCTGGCCGGCGTTGTAGCCGCTGCCCGTGACGGTGATGACCTGGCCCGCCGCGGCGGCCGTGTCGGGCGCGGTCAGCGACAGGTTGTAGGTGGTGCCGCTGTCTACGACGGTACGGGTCGCGGTGGCGGCGGACGCCGAGGTGGCGAGCCCCAGGATCAGCGCGGCGGACGCGGTGACGGCGAGACCGGTACGGGCGGCGGTGCGGGCGGACAGCAGAGCTCTCATGATCGGAGGAGCGCCTTTCTCGAACGGGAACCTGGACAAGAACTTAGGTAAGGCATACCTAACTTGAAGCCTGGGGGAATGTCAACGGGAAGCAAAGGGCACGTCAATCCCTTCAAGGCGTACGGCAGTTGCGGAACGACGAAGCCACCCACCGCACGGGTGAGTGGCTGGTCGGAAGGCGACGCCCGTCAGTCTCCGACGGTCGTGGGGTGCACCGCCTCGTCCGGCGGGGCCGTGGCCGGGGTCCTGAGGCGCGCGCGCCGGGCTCGCCACGCGCCGGCCCGGGCGGCCAGGGGCTCGGTCCAGCGGGCGGTGAGGGGGCCTGCGACGACCAGGATCAGGACGTACGCCGTGGCCAGCGGGCCGAGGTCCGACTCGATGCCGGCGGTGACCGCGAGGCCCGCGATGACGATGGAGAACTCGCCGCGGGCGACGAGCGCGCCGCCCGCCCGCCAGCGGCCCTTGACCGAGATTCCGGCGCGGCGGGCCGCCCAGTAGCCGGTGGCGATCTTCGTGCCGGCCGTGACGACGGCCAGGGCAAGGGCCGGCAGCAGCACGGGCGGGATGCTTGCCGGGTCGGTGTGCAGCCCGAAGAAGACGAAGAAGATGGCCGCGAACAGGTCCCTGAGCGGGCTGAGCAGGGTGTGCGCGCCCTCCGCGACCTCCCCCGACAGCGCGATCCCGACGAGGAACGCCCCGACGGCGGCGGACACCTGGAGCTCCTGGGCGATGCCCGCGACGAGGATGGTCAGGCCGAGGACGACCAGCAGCAGCTTCTCGGGGTCGTCGCTGGAGACGAAGCGGGAGATGACCCGGCCGAAGCGGACGGCCACGAACAGCACCAGGCCGGCGGCCCCGAGGGCGATCGCCAGGGTGACACTGCCGGCGGCGAGCGAGACCCCTGCGACCAGTGCGGTGACGATCGGCAGGTAGACCGCCATCGCCAGGTCCTCCAGGACCAGGATGCTGAGGATCACCGGGGTTTCGCGGTTGCCGACCCGGCCCAGGTCGCCCAGTACCTTGGCGATGACACCGGAGGACGAGATCCAGGTGACCCCGGCGAGCACGACGGCGGCTACCGGGCCCCAGCCGAGCAGCAGCGCGGCGGCGGCGCCGGGCAGGGCGTTCAGGGTGAAGTCCACCAGGCCGGACGGGTAGTGGGACTTGAGGTTGGAGACGAGATCGCTGGCCGTGTACTCGAGGCCGAGCATCAGCAGCAGCAGTATGACGCCGATCTCGGCGCCGGTGGCGATGAACTCCTCGCTCGCGCCGAGCGGCAGCAGACCTCCATTGCCGAAGGCGAGACCGGCGAGCAGATAGAGAGGTATCGGGGAGAAGCTCAGCCGGGCGGCCATCCGGCCGAGGAGCCCGAGAGCGAGGATGACGGCGCCGAACTCGATCAGCAGGACCTGGGAGTGCATGGCGCTGTCACTCCCGTCCGAGTATCGCCGCGGCGGCGTCGACGCCCTCGCGGGTACCGATCACGATGATGACGTCCCCGCCGGCCAGCCGGAAGGCGGGCGTCGGGGAGGGGATCGCCTCGGCCCGCCGCAGCACGGCGACCACGGAGGCACCGGTCTCCGTCCGCATCTTCGTCTCGCCGAGCACCCGCCCGTTCCAGCGCGAGCCGGCGGCCACCTCCACCCGCTCCGCCACCAGCCCCAGCGGCGTCGTGGACAGCAGGCTGGAGCTGTGGTGCGAGGGGCTCAGCGCGTCGATCAGCGAGGCGGCCTCGGGCGCGGTCAGCCGCAGCGACTGGGCGCACGAGTCCGGATCGTCGTCCCGGTACAGGTTCACGGTACGGCCGCCGTCGCGGTGGGCCACCACCGACAGATGCCGTTGCTCACGCGTGACAAGGTCGTACTGGACCCCGATACCCGGCAGCGGAGTCGCCCGCAGGCGTGGCGCAGACATGTTGGATCCCCTTGCTGGTTGGTTGACTTGAACCTTGTCGGGGCTCAGGTCCCCGTGGCCCCGTCGACGAGTTCGCGCAGGAGGTCGGCGTGGCCGTTGTGGCGGGCGTACTCCTCGATCATGTGCACCATGATCCAGCGCAGCGACAGCCCCTGGGTGCCGGCCAGGGCCGCCTCCGCCTCCGACAGACGTCCGGCCTCGTCCAGTGAGGCAGCGGCTGCGACCAGTTCCCTGCTCCGCGCGACCTCGGCCCGCCAGACGGCCAGCGCCTCGTCGAGCCCGCGCCCGGGGACGAGGGTGAAACCGTCGCCCTTGCCCTCAGCGTAGACGAGGGGCATGTCGAGGCCCGCGAACACCCGCTGGAACCAGTTCCGTTCCACCTCGGCCAGGTGCTGGACGAGCCCGAGCAGCGTCATCTCCGAGGGCGCCGCCGAGGCGAGCCTGATCTGCCGGTCGTCGAGGCCCTTGCACTTGAGGGCGAGGGTGGCGCGGTGGAAGTCGAGCCAGGCGCTCAGCATGGCTCGTTCGTCGGCGTTCGCGGGAGGTATGGGACGGCCGTCCGGTGTAGTCGACATGTTCCGCACCCTTCCACAGGTGCCCGGCGGGCCGCGAGGAATACCGGCGTCCAGGAGATCGCTGACAGGGACACAGCCGAGGACGTGCGGAGCAGCCATGCCGAACCCAGCAGATCAACCGGAGCCGTCGCGGCGACCGGCGCCGAAGCCGGTGCCGGGATCGGTGCTGTCCGCGACCCGGTTCTCCGTGCTCGACCGGTCCCGCACCAGGGAAGGGCGCCCGGACGCCGAGGCCCTGCGGGACACGGTCACGCTGGCCCTGGAGGCCGAGCGCCTCGGCTTCCACCGGTTCTGGGTCTCCGAGCACCACGGCGTGCCCGGGGTCGCCGGGTCCGCGCCCACCGTGCTTGCCGCGGCGGTGGCAGCCGCGACCAGCACGATCCGGGTCGGCACCGGCGGTGTCATGCTGCCGAATCACCAACCCCTGGTCGTGGCGGAGCAGTTCGGGGTGCTGGAGTCCCTGTTCCCGGGCCGGATCGACATGGGGCTCGGCCGCTCGGTCGGCTTCACCGACGGGGTACGCCGGGCGCTGGGCCGCGACAAGGACGTGGCCGACGACTTCTCGGCCCAGCTCGACGAGCTGCTCGGCTGGTTCGCCGGCACCTCTCCGACGGGGGTGCACGCCCGTCCCGCCGACGGCCTCGCCGTACCGCCCTTCGTGCTCGCCATGGGCGAGGGCGCCACGATCGCCGCCCGGGCGGGCCTGCCCATGGTGATCGGCGATCTGCGCTCCCGTGAGCGGATGCTGCGCGGCATCGACACCTACCGTGCCGGTTTCCGGCCCTCGGCCTGGGCGAGCGAACCGTACGTCGTCGTCTCGGGGACGGTCGCGGTGGCCGCCACCCCGGCGGAAGCCCGGCGACTCCTCGTCCCGGAGGCCTGGTCGATGGCGTACTCCCGCACGCACGGCACCTTCCCGCCGCTGCCGCCCGCCGAGCGGGTCGAGTCCCGCACGATGACCGCCAAGGAGCGGGGTTTCTACGAGTCCGGGCTCGCAGGCCAGCTCGCCGGTACGGCGGACGAGGTGGCCCACGAGTT
This sequence comes from Streptomyces sp. SID12501, assembly GCF_010550245.1. GTDB lineage: Bacteria > Actinomycetota > Actinomycetes > Streptomycetales > Streptomycetaceae > Streptomyces. The sequence continues at coordinate 169,453 of NZ_JAAGLU010000019.1, read as the reverse complement.
GGAGACGGTGGTCAAGGAGACGGGGGCGCAGGAAGTACTCGTCACCACCAGCACGTACGACCGGGCGGCTCTGGTGGACTCGTACAGGCGGCTCGCCCGGGTCGTGGACCGGTGAGCGCGTGGCGGGAACGGCCTTAGAACAGCGCCGTCACGGCCTGCTGCACGGCGGTCGCCGCGCCAGCCAGAGCCGACACGGTCCGGCCTATGAGTCCGATCGTGTCGGCCGCGCCCTCAATGGTGTCGCGCTGGTCCTCGGGGTTGTCGAGAGCGCCTTCGATGCGGTCGGCCGCGCGCAGACCGGCGTCCCGGTCCTGACCGGCGCCGAGCCGGGACAGGACGTCCCGGAACTCCCTGAGGCTCGCTCGGACCTCCGCGACCGCCGTGTCGTCCGCCGGGGGCGACACCGACTGGCTGACGTTGCTGACGTCCCCTCCCGCGGTCGTCGACTGGATGACGTTGTTGTTGCCCGCCTTCACGTTCGAGGAGACCTGTCGGCGACCCGCCCCGCTCCGCCAACCGCCCTCGCGATGATTTCGGTTCATTCCCCGTCACCCTTCTCTGTCGCCTTGTCGCTCTCGTCCCGATCGGCGGGACGACTCGCCTGTCGGTCATGTGCGGCGTCCGCACCCTGACGTACGTCGCGGGCGTCCCGGCCGGCCGTCACCGTCTGGATGATGTTGTTGTCGCCGGCGTGGATGACCGTCATGATCTTCTGCACTTGGCGCTTGAACTCCGTGACGTCGACTCCCTTGAGTTCAAGGAAGTCCTCGACCGTGGAGAACATGGAGGACTGAACGATCGTCACATGCCTTACGGCGTCCTCGGACACGTGCATGTCGTCCGTGTAGACGGGCGTGTAGCGCTCTCGCAGGCTTGTGGGCATCGGCCGCTTCGGGACTTTGGCCAACTGCTCGCCCGACGCCGTCTCCTCGCTCTCGCGTGCCCACCACCTGAAAAATTGCCACCATCCGTGCCCAAGTGCCACGAGATCGCCTACGGCCTGTACGGGGATCTGTGCGAATGTGGTGATCCGGCGCAGTACCTCGGGGTCCACAGCCTCCTCGATGTCGTCGAAGAGCGGTGGCAGGACATGGGGGCGCACGACGAAGTGCAGTTCCTGACCCTCGATTACCGCCGAGGCCAGCACGGTGATGACCAGCTGTCCGGACCAGGTTTCGACCTGCGCGGACAGGTAGTGGCGGACGACGTTCTCGGAACCACCCTCGTCCGGTGACCGCCCCCACTGGGCGTACTCGTCGGCGTCGGTGCCTGCGTCGCCTTCGGCGCCCGCGTCGGAGGGGTTCTTCGACAGACGGGCCCAGCGCCGGGACGGCCCGCCCCGAACGTAGCGGACCTCGCACTCCAACGGCCGGGACGGTGGCTCCGCGATCCGTAGATCCTCCAGGTCCTGGCTCACGGCCGTAAGCAGTTCGTCGGTGTCGAAGGAAACGTAGTCCTTACGTATCTCCTCGTCCTCGTCGTCCTTCTCGCCCTGCAGCTTGATACTGATCGTCGCCCGACGCCAGAGGGCGTTGCCGGCTCCGATAAAGCGCCAGTAGCCGGCGTCGAGTTCATACGGGAGAGCGTTGCCGTTCTGCGCGCGTTCGATCGCGGTGATCCGGCCCCGCAGCCTCGGTCCCGTCCACGGATCGCGGCCGCCCCGGTCGCAGACCAGGGCGTAGACGACCGCGACGAGCCGGTCCACGATCCGTACACCCAGGTAGGCCAGCGCGGCGAACTCGACCGCCGCCAGGGTCTCCCCCGCCACCCGGCTCGTGGGACGGAACAGCATCACCAGCGACGGAAGCAGGACCATAGCGATCGCGCCGCCCCATGTCCGGCTGAACCGGCTGCGCCGTGGTCTGGCGCGCCACAGCGTGCGCCGAGGGGGCCAGGCGACCGCCAGCGCGAGCGCGACCGTGAACGCCCACAGCGCCACACCGAGCGGGAAGCGGTACGCAATCCAGCCCAGGACGGCCACGAGTACCGTGCGGCGCACGCGCCACTGTCGGCGTGCGGCGAGGCAGTGCGCGAGGACAGGGCCGAGATCGAAGCCGTAAGAGGGCACCACGCGTAGACGCGACAGAAGTATTTTCCCGATCGCCCACCTGGCGAGCGGCTCACCCAGCGGAGGACAGGTCGTGCCCTCCGGCTCCCATCGGGGACGTTCTTCGGCCAGGAGCGCGCGCACCGAGGCGAGGCCCCATCCATGAGTCGTGAGGTGCCGCGCAGCCGCTCCGAGCGGCTCCAGCCGATCGGGACGAGCGTGCGCGGCGGCGCACAGTCGCCTGGTCGCCTCTCTGGGAGGCGTGCGCTCTGCCCCCTCCTCGACCGGTTCTGCCGCGGGTACCTCGGACGTCGTGGCCGATATCGCACTCGGATGAACCGAGATGGCTTGGAAATAGCGTTCTCGCCGCTCCTGCGTGGAAGTTCCCACCCGACGTCCTCCCCCAAGAGGGTGCCGTGACGTGCACAGGCCGTCCTCTACGACGCTTCCCGGTACAGAGTCCACAGAATCCCGGCTGGACCAGATCCGCGCAGCATCAAATCCGGCCGTGTGCGAATCGGCCGGAAGGCCGACTCGACAGCTCCGCCCCTTGGCAGACCCGCACCTCCGTCGCCGCGTCCGCCGCGTCTGCGCAGACTCGGTCTCCCGCGTTCGGTTCGCCCAGGAGCAGCATGTCCGCGAGTCGGTCCTCGGCCTCCAGTCGGGTGTCGCTGCGCGGCGAGTGGACATCGCAGTCGGGCTGGTGACCAGGGTCGGCCCGCGGGTCCTCCGCCACGTCGGTTACCTCATTCCGGGAACCCGCCGCCGTCGGTGCTGATCACGTGTGTCTCGTCACCGAAGGTCGCGGCGCAGGTCACCGCGCTGCTGGCGGAGCACCTTTGCGGGATCATGTGGTGCAAGCAGCTGCGGCTGCGCCGCACGCGCCAGGGCACGCCGGTCCCGATGGCTTCCCGGCGCTATGGCGTCCCGCACCTCCACCTCCGCCACCAGCCCCCGCGCCGACACCACCCGCCACACCGACGTGAGCAACGAGTCCTCGCCGACGAAGGCGGGCGCCGTGCTGGCCGCTCCCCCGGTGAGCCGGTAGTGCAGGTGCACCGGCTGGACGGGGACGCCTGCGTCCAGCGCGGCCTGGAACACCGCCCGGCGGAAGTGGCCCTGGGCCTTGCCGCACCAGGTGCTGCCCTCGGGGAAGGCGACGACCGCCGTGCCCTCGCGCAGCGCGTCGGCGATCTTCGCGACGGTCCCCGGCAGTGCCCGCAGCCGGTCGCGCTCGATGAACAGCGCACCGCTGGTCGCGGTCAGCGCGCCCGCCACCGGCCACCGCCGGATCTCGGCCTTGGCGAGCATCCTCGCCGGTCGTACGGCGGCCAGCAGCGGGATGTCCAGCCACGAGATGTGGTTGGCGACCAGCAGTACGCCCCCGGTGGGCGCGGTGGGGCCGCTCACCCGGAGCCGGACCCCCGCGGCCCGCACGATGGTGCGGGCCCAGCGCCGTACCCACCCGGCAGGGATCTGCCTGCCGAGGGGGCACAGCATGATGCCGGCGAGCAGGACGACCAGGACGGTCACCAGTCGCAGCACGGCCAGGGGTACGGCCGTTGTGGATCCCGTCGTCTCCACGCACGCCCTGGGGGTGCAGGGCGCGCTGGGCAGCCAGACGCTCATCAGGCCGGGACGAGGGAGAGGAAGTGCCGCAGATAGCGCTGGTTGATCCGGCGCATCGACAGCAGCACGTACAGGTCGGCGACCCCGAAGTCCGGGTCGTGGGCGGGCTCCCCGCAGACCCAGGCGCCGAGGCGGACGTAGCCGCGCAGGAGCGGGGGCAGTTCGGTGCGGCCGGCCGGGCGGGTCACACCGTCGGCGGACCAGGGCAGCAGCGGGCGTACCCGGTACTCCTCCGGGGCCAGGTGCTTGGCCCGGACGCGGTCCCAGGTGCCGGCGGCGAGGGTGCCGCCGTCGGAGAGCGGGACGGAGCAGCAGCCGGCGAGCCATTCGTGGCCCCGGTCGACCATGTAGCGGGCGATCCCGGCCCAGATGAGGCCGATGACCGCGCCGTCCCGGTGGTCGGGGCTGACGCAGGAGCGGCCGACCTCGACAAGGCCGGGGCGGATCGCGTCGAGCGGGGAGATGTCGAACTCGCCCTCGGAGTACAGGCTTCCGGCGATCGCGGCCCGCTCCGGGGGCAGCAGCCGGTAGGTGCCGACGACCTGGCCGGTGGACGTGTCGCGGACCAGCAGGTGGTCGCAGTAGGCGTCGAAGGGGTCGATGTCGAGGCCGGGCTGCGGGGAGGACAGCAGGGCGCCGAGCTCACCGGCGAAGACGTCGTGGCGCAGTCGCTGCGCGGCTCGTACGTCGTCCTCGTCGCGGGCGAGGGTGACGGTGTAGCGGGTGGGTGTGGCGGGGAGCGGAGGACGTTCGATGGTGGAAACGCCGGTCATGGCTCTCTCCTGGTCACGGGCCGGGGACGGCGAGGGGTGAGCTGGCCGGTCCCGTTACGTCCGGCCGTATCAGTTCTTCCGACCGCGGCTGTCCGGCGCGTGACTCTCGAAGAGAGGTGGGGTGTGAGCTTGTTGAATGCCAGGGGTGCCTGGCGGGACCGGGGCAGAGCACCACTCCGGTCCCGCCCGTCCGCACCTCGCCGGCGAACGTTCTGGGGTCAGCGTCCGGACACTTTGCGCGTCGCCCGCAGCCACTCCCTGTTCATCCCGGTGATGGAGACGAGGGGGATGCCCTTGGGGCAGGCGGTGGCGCACTCCCCGGCGAGGGTGCAGCCGCCGAACCCCTCCTCGTCCATCTGGGCGACCATGTCGAGCACCCGGGTCTCCCGCTCGGGCGCCCCCTGCGGCAGCACGTTCAGGTGGTTGACCTTGGCGGAGGTGAAGAGCATCGCCGCCCCGTTCGGGCAGGCGGCCACGCATGCCCCGCAGCCGATGCACTCGGCGTGCTCGAAGGCGAAGTCGGCGTCCGGTTTCGGTACGGGGGTGGCGTGCGCCTCGGGGGCGGCGCCGGTGGGGGCGGTGACGTAGCCGCCGGCCTGGATGATCCGGTCGAAGGCCGACCGGTCGACGACGAGATCCTTCACCACCGGGAAGGCTGCGGCACGCCACGGTTCGACGTCGATGGTGTCGCCGTCGGCGAAGGACCGCATGTGGAGCTGGCAGGTGGTGGTGCGCTCGGGCCCGTGCGCGTCGCCGTTGATGACGAGCGAGCACGCGCCGCAGATGCCCTCACGGCAGTCGTGGTCGAAGGCGACCGGGTCGTCGCCCTTGAGGATGAGTTCCTCGTTGAGGGTGTCGAGCATCTCCAGGAAGGACATGTCGGCCGAGACGCCGTCCACCTCGTACGTGGACATGGCGCCGTCGGCGTCCGCGGCGCGCTGCCGCCAGACGCGCAGGGTGAGCTTCATGCGTAGCTCCGCTGGGTGGGGTGGACGTACTCGAAGACGAGGTCTTCCTTGTGGAGGACGGGGGCAGCGCCCGTACCGGTGAACTCCCAGGCGGCGGCGTACGAGAACTCGTCGTCCCTGCGCTCCGCCTCGCCGTCCGGGGTCTGGGACTCGTCGCGGAAGTGGCCGCCGCAGGACTCGGCGCGGTGCAGCGCGTCGAGGCACATCAGCTCGGCGAGTTCGAGGTAGTCGACGACGCGGTTCGCCTTCTCCAGCGACTGGTTGAACTCCTCGCCGGTGCCCGGGACCTTGATCCGCCGCCAGAACTCCTCGCGGATCTGCGGGATGCGGCTCAGGGCCTTGCGCAGCCCGCTGTCGCTGCGGGCCATTCCGCACAACTCCCACATCAGTTCGCCGAGTTCACGGTGGAAGGAGTCGGGGGTGCGGTCGCCGTCGACCGAGAGAAGGAGGTTCAGCCGGTCCTCGGTCTCCGCCAACACCTCCTGTACGACGGGGTGTTGCGCGTCCACGAGATCGCGGCCGGGGTGGCGGGCCAGGTAGTCGTTGATGGTGGCCGGAAGGACGAAGTAGCCGTCGGCCAGGCCCTGCATGAGGGCAGACGCGCCGAGGCGGTTGGCGCCGTGGTCGGAGAAGTTGGCCTCGCCGATCGCGAACAGGCCGGGGACGGTGGTCTGGAGGTCGTAGTCGACCCAGAGTCCGCCCATCGTGTAGTGCACGGCGGGATAGATCCGCATGGGGACGGTGTACGGGTCCTCGGCGGTGATCCGCGCGTACATGTCGAAGAGGTTGCCGTACTTCTCCTCGACCGCCCCACGCCCCATCCGCCGGACGGCGTCGGCGAAGTCGAGGTAGACGCCCTGGCCGCCGGGTCCGACGCCGCGCCCCTCGTCGCAGACGTTCTTGGCGGCGCGGGAGGCGATGTCGCGCGGCACCAGGTTGCCGAAGGACGGGTAGATGCGCTCCAGGTAGTAGTCGCGCTCGTCCTCGGGGATCTCGTTCGCGGGCCGCGTGTCCCCCTTGGCCTTCGGCACCCAGATCCGGCCGTCGTTGCGCAGCGACTCGCTCATCAGGGTGAGCTTGGACTGGTGGTCGCCGGTGCGCGGGATGCAGGTCGGATGGATCTGGGTGAAGCACGGGTTGGCGAAGAGGGCGCCGCGCCGGTGGGCGCGCCAGACGGCGGTGGCGTTGGAGTTCATGGCGTTGGTGGAGAGGTGGAAGACGTTGCCGTAGCCGCCGGAGGCGAGGACGACGGCGTCCGCGAAGTGGCTGGAGATCTCCCCGGTGATCAGGTCACGGGCGACGATCCCCCGGGCCCGCCCGTCGACGACGATCAGGTCGAGCATCTCGGTGCGCGCGTGCATCTCGATGTTCCCGGCGGCGATCTGCCGACTGAGGGCCTGGTAGGCGCCGAGCAGCAGTTGCTGTCCGGTCTGGCCGCGCGCGTAGAAGGTCCGCGAGACCTGGACGCCGCCGAAGGAACGCGTGTCGAGCAGTCCGCCGTACTCGCGGGCGAAGGGAACCCCCTGGGCGACACACTGGTCGATGATCTCGACGGAGATCTGTGCCAGCCGGTGCACGTTGGACTCGCGCGCCCTGAAGTCACCGCCCTTGACGGTGTCGTAGAACAGCCGGTGCACGGAGTCGCCGTCGTTGCGGTAGTTCTTCGCCGCGTTGATGCCGCCCTGGGCGGCGATCGAGTGGGCCCTGCGCGGGGAGTCCTGGTAGCAGAACTGGACGACGTGGTAGCCCTGTTCGGCGAGCGTGGCGCCCGCCGCACCCCCTGCCAGCCCGGTACCGACGACGATGACGGTGTGCCCCCGCCGGTTCGCGGGGTTGACCAGCTTGGCCTCGAAACGGCGCCTGTCCCAGCGTTCGTCGACCGGGCCGGCGGGCGCCTTGTGATCGACGACGGGCTCACCGGTCGTGAACTCGGTGTATTCAGCGTGTTCAGCGGTCATTCAGCTCACCACTCCGGTCATGACGCCCACGGGTACGGCGAGGAATCCGGCCGTGAGCAGCAGTGCGAGGACGTCGGCGCCGGTCTTGAGGGCGCGGTCGCGGGTGCGGCTGCCGACGCCGAGGGTCTGGGCCGCGCTCCAGAAGCCGTGCCGGATGTGCAGGCCGAGGGCGAGCACCGCGACGATGTAGATGACGTTGCCGTACCAGGTGGAGAAGGTGTCGACGACGTTCTGGTAGGGGTGGCCCGGCTGGAAGCCGCCCGAGTGGACGGTGCCGGTGGTCAGGTCGAGGACGTGCCAGACGATGAAGAGACCGAGGATGGTCCCGCCCCAGCGCATGGTGCGCGTCGCATAGCTCGTCCGTGCCTTCCTGTGCACGTACTTGCCCGGCCGGGCCCGGATGTCACGTCGGCTGAGCTGGTAGGCGGAGGTGGCGTGCGCGACGACGGCGGCCACGAGCACGACGCGGACGAGCCAGAGCGTCCACTCGTAGTGCATGAAGGGCTCGCCGACCGTGCGCAGCCAGTGGGCGTAGTGGTTGAACTCGCCGGGCCCGAAGAAGATCTTCAGGTTGCCGATCATGTGGACGACGAGATACAGCAGCATGATCAGACCGCTCACGGCCATCACGGTCTTCTTGCCGACGGAGCTGTCCCAGACCGTGCGTGCCATGGACGACCTTCGGTCCGTCCGCGTTGCCAGAGCCATGGGTCAAGACGCTAGGCCGAGAGACTCTGATCGGTCCAAGACATGGAACAGCTCGTTTCCATAGTCAATGCCTATGAGCGCCTTATCCTGGACGCATGCAGTTCCAGCAGCTCCAGTACTTCGTGGCGGTCGCCGAGACCCGGCACTTCACCCGCGCCGCCGATCTCGTCCATGTCGCGCAGCCGTCGCTCTCCCAGCAGATCAAGTCGCTGGAAAGGGAGTTGGGGGCCGAGCTGTTCCTTCGGGCCCGCGGCAACATCACCCTCACGGACGCGGGCGAGGCGCTCCTGCCGCTGGCCCGGCGCATCCTGGCCGACGCGGACACGGCCCGGCACGAGGTGCAGGAACTGGTCCAGCTCCGGTCCGGGCGGATCCGGCTGGGCGCGACGCCGAGCCTGTGCACGGGTCTGCTGCCGGACGTGCTGCGCGCCTTCCACGACCGCTATCCCGGCATCCGGCTGCTGATCGAGGAGGGCGGCTCGCACGACCTCGTACGGGAGCTGGCGCGCGGCGCCCTGGACCTGGCCCTGGTCGTCCTTCCGCTGCCGACCCCGTCCCCGGCTCTGACCACGGTGGAGATCCTGCGGGAGGACCTGGTGGTGGTGTCGTCCCCGGACGCGCCCGCGCCCGGCCGGGGCCGGCGCACCGTCCGCGTCGCCGACCTGGAGGGCGAGCGCCTGGTGATGTTCCGGCACGGCTACGACCTGCGGGAACTGACCGTGGCCGCGTGTCGCTCCGCCGGGTTCGAGCCGGACTTCGCGGTGGAGGGCGGAGAGATGGACGCGGTGCTGGGGTTTGTGCGGGCGGGCCTGGGCGTGGCCGTCGTACCACGCATGGTGGCAAGCCGGTCGGGGCGCGGGCTACGGGTGACTCCGTTGGCTCGGCCGGGGTTGTTCAGGGCGATTGCCCTGGCCCATAGGAGCGATGTGGCTCCGCCACGGGCGGCTCGGGAGTTGCAGCGGATGCTGCTTGAGCGGTAAGGGCCGCTGTGGTGCCGGGGCGCGAGGGTTGTGGACACAGCTCAGGTAGTACATGGCTGGTCACGCAGTTCCCCGCGCCCCTGGGTGGGGTCACCCCGCCGCGTCCGCCAGAACCAGGTCGTGCAGGCGGTCCGGGGGGCCGGGGCGGGCGTAGTACCAGCCCTGGGCCGTGTCGCAGCCGAGTATGCGGAGCTGCTCCGCCTGGGCGCCCGTCTCGACGCCCTCGACCGTGACCGTGAGGTTCAGGCTGTGGGCGAGGGAGACGATTCCCTCGACGATCTTGAGGTCTACGGGGTCCGCCGGGAACTGCTGCATCCCCTGGGTGAAGGAGCGGTCGAGCTTGAGGATGCTCACCGGGAGGCGGCGCAGGTTGGCGAGGTTCGAGTAGCCGGTGCCGAAGTCGTCCAGCGCGATGTCGACGCCCATCTCGGCAAGGCGACGCAGGGGTTTGAGGAGGTCGTCGTCGGCGCCGATCAACGCCGACTCCGTCACCTCCAGGCACAGGGCCTCGGGTTCGAGGCCCGCGCGTTCCAGGATGTCGACGGTGTCCTGCACCAGGCCGGGATGGGTGAGCTGGCACGGGGACAGGTTGACGTTGATGCACAGCGGGCCGCCGGCCGGGTGTCCCCCGAACTGGTCCTGCCAGTCACGGGCCTGGCGCACCGACTGTTCCAGGACCCAGCGGCCGAGCGGGACGATCAGGCCGGTGTGTTCGGCGAGCGGGATGAAGCGGTCGGGGCCGAGGACGCCGTGCTGCGGATGCAGCCAGCGCACCAGAGCCTCGGCGCCGCGGACACTGCCGTCGCCCAGGTTCACCAGCGGCTGGTACTCGATGAAGAACTCTTTCCGGTCCAGGGCGGCCGGCAGCGCCGTGGTGAGCCCGTGGCGGGTGATCGCCCGCAGGTCGGCCTCGGGATCGGCCAGTTCGAAACGGTTGCCGCCCGCCGACTTGGCCCGGTACATCGTGATGTCGGCGCTGCGCAGTACTTCCGCCGGGCCACGCTCACCCGCCGGGCCCTCCACGATGCCGATGCTGCCGCGCACGGTCAGCTCCCGGCCGTCGACGCTGACCGGTGCGATCATCGCGTTCATGATGCGGTTGGCGAGTTCGTCGACCTCGCGTTCGGTGTCGGGGCCGGTGGTCAGCGCCACGAACTCGTCACCGCCGAGCCGGGCCACCATCTCGCCCGGCGCGGTCGCGCAGGACTGCAGCCGGTCGGCGACCTCGACGAGCAGCCGGTCGCCGGCCGCGTGGCCGAGGCTGTCGTTGATGGTCTTGAAGCCGTCGAGGTCGAGGTAGCACAGGCCGAAACGCTGGCCATCGCCCGCCGACAGCGCCTTCTCCAGGCGTTCGAAGAACAGTGTGCGGTTGGGCAGCCCGGTGAGCGCATCGTGCGTGGCCTCGTACCGCAGCCGGAGGTTGAGGAGCCGGCGCTCGGTGGTGTCCTCCATCAGGGCCAGCTGGTACTGCGGCCGGCCGTCGGCGTCGCGCAGCAGGGAGACCGTGAGGTTGGTCCACAGGACCGTTCCGTCGGGGCGGTAGAACGCCTTCTCGACGTGGTAGTGCTCACGATCGCCGCGGACGAGTTCGTCGTACAGCCGCCAGACCTGCGGGGCGTCGTCCGGGTGGGTCCAGTCCGTGACCCTGCGGCCCCGTACGGTCTGCTCCGAGCCGCCGAACATGCGTTGCAGGGCGCCGTTGATCTGGAGGATGTTCCCGTCGAGGTCGGCGATGCCGATCCCTATGGCCGCGCCCTCGAAGACTGCCCGGAAGCGGGCCTCACTGTCGTGCAGCGCCTCGGCGACCGCGCTGCGCGCGCTCTGCGCGGCCCATGCGATCGCCTCCTGCTCGGCCAGTGTCCGGTCGCGCAGCGCGCCGGCGTATCCGGCGGCCATGGCGTGCTGGAGCCTCGCCGAACGGGCGCGCAGGTCCTCCTGCGGGCCGTCCTCGCCGCAGTACAGCACCAGATAGGCGTCCACGCAGTCGAGCGAGCGGCTGAGCGCCTCGGGGTCGGTGCAGTGCGCGGAGACCAACGCGGCACCGACCGCCCGGCCCTCCTCGGCGTCGAAGGTCCTGGCCAGCAACGCCTCGCTCAACCGCCCGGCGAGCGGCAGGAGTTGCCCCTCGAACTCCACTCGGGTGACTGATGTGGAAGTCACCTGGTAGACCGCCCGGCTCCAGATGGTCGCGAACCTGCGGAGTCTGTCCTGAGGGCCGTCCGGCTCGGCGGTCACGCCTTGCGCCCCACGCCGGCGAATCCGGAGAAGGAGTACGCGTCCTCGTCCTCCGGTGCCGTCTCCGGCCGCCACTGCGGCATGGGCACCAGTCCCGGTTCCACCATGTCGTACCCCTCGAAGAACCGCGCGACCGCTTCGCGCGAGCGCATGACCAGTGGGTTGCGAATGCCCTTGTATACGTCGACCGTGCCCTCGGCCCGCTCCGGCGACAGCGGGATTCCCTCGTACGAGGCATGCGTCAGGACGAGCAGGCTGCCGGGCGCGAGCGCGTCGCGCAGCTCGGCGACCGCCGCGTACGGGTCGTCCGTGTCTTCCACGAAATGCAGTATGGCAACGAGAAGCAGGGCCACTGGCCGGTTCTGGTCGATCAGGGCCCGCACCTGGGGGCTGTCCAGGATCTCCCGGGGCTTGCGCAGATCGGCCGCGAGGACGTCCGCGTGCTGGTCACCGGCCAGAACCGCCTGACTGTGTGCGACGGCAACCGGGTCGTGGTCGACGTACATCACCCGCGCCTCGGGGCTGACCGCCCGGGCCACTTCGTGGACGCTGCCGAAGGTGGGAATGCCGGAACCGATGTCGAGGAACTGGGTGATGCCCTCGGCGGCGGCGAAGCGGACGGCCCTGCGCATGAAGGCGCGGTTCGCCTGCATGATCTTCGGAAGTCCCGGCATGAACTCCATGGCCCTGCGGGCCGCTTCACGGTCGACCTCGAAGTTGTGCGATCCGCCCAGGTAGAAGTCGTAGATCCGGGAAACGCTCGGCACCGAGATGTCGATGCCCCGGGGGGCCCAGGCAGGACGCTCCATCTATCTCTCTCCCAGGAGTTGGCAGGCGTGGCGCTCGAGTGTTCGAGCTGAGGTTACTGATCGCCTGCCAAAGGGGCGAGCCTAAACGGAAATTGACCATCCGTTCCCGGTCACCGCCCGCGGCACGTGCCGAATTGACGTATCGCGAACTTCCTCCGAAAAGTATCCGGAGCATTCCAAAGACTTCTCAAGGGTTACGAAGTGTCGCCGTCGGCTCCTGGCGGGAATGCGGCGAGTCGGGGACGATTCACCGGCAAATCGCCCTGCCTACCGACGAGTTCCGGACATGCCGAAGCGGCCTGCTCCCTCCGCCCCGCACGGACTGTGCGGGGCGGAGGGAGCAGGCCCGGAGAAGTCGGTCTCCCCTGTTGCCTGTTCGGCTGTTACTGGTTCGGCGCGCCGACCAGCTTGCCGTCGGGGGCCACGGCGTACCAGGTGCCGCCGACGCCCTGGCCGTTGGTGTCGCCGGCCTTCTTGTCGTTGATGAAGGTGTAGATGGGCGAGCAGTTGAGCGTCTGCTGCTCGGCGCCGTCGGGCCGGGTGAAGTTCATGTAGCCCTTCTCCTTGATGCCCTTGGTGTTCTTGAAGGCGACCGGCTCGACGACCGGCCACTTGTCCAGGCAGGCGCCGACACAGGCGGACACCGGCTTGGGCCAGGCCTCGTCCTTCAGGAAGCGGTAGACCGTCATGCCGTTCTTGTCGACGACGATCGTCCCGAGCTTGGGGTCGTTGCGGGTGGACAGGCCGGGCAGTGCAGCCAGCGTGGCCTTCTTGCCGTCGGGAGCGAGGCCGTACCACTTGCCGCCCACACCCTGGCCCTTGATGTCACCGGGCGCGGTGTCCTTGGCGTAGTAGTAGGCCGCCCAGCCGCCGACGGTGAGCTGCTTGGTGCCGTCGGAACGGGTCACCTCGCCGAGGAGCGCGGCATCGATTCCGACACCGGCCGTGACATCGTCCGCCGGAACCGGCGGCCAGGCGGTGGCGCAGTCGCCGTCACAGTTGGACTTCGGCGGTTCGGCCGTGTCCTGGTCGAAACGGTAGAGCGTACGGCCACTGTTGCTGGCCAGCACCTTTCCGACCTGTGCGTTGGTGACCACGTTCAACTGGCCTGCGGCGGCCGAGCTACCGGCGGCGGCCTGCTCCCCGTTGGCCGCCGTACCGGTGTCGGTACCAGTGTCCGTACCCGTACCGGTGCCTGCCGTGCTCGTGCCGGCCACGGACCCGTATCCACCGGCGGCCGGAGCCGCTGCGCCGACGTTCTGGCTGCTTGTGTCGGTGGCCTTGTCCTGACCGCACGCCGTCGTCAGCGCCAGGACGGCCGCAGCTGACGCTACGAGTGAGGCGCTCCGCCAGGAGGTCTTCATTACGTACTCCCCGTAATCATTAGGGTGTTGCGACGCCCTGCTGGGCCGCCGCACGGTCCTAGGTACGGGCGGGGATGGTCACTGTGTTCAACCACCGCACAAAATTCTTTCCGAAGTCTGTGGCCACACCCGTCCCGCCAGCCCCACCCGCAGCACCTCGCACATGAGGACGATCACCGGCCGCACCTAGAACGCGTGATCCAAACCGCTGCACGACATGCGTCACTCGTTCGGGGCAATCCCTCGCGCTCCCGCGCGCGCGGGAGCGCTCAGCACACATGATCTTCGTCGTGTATGGACCCACACTGACCCGATTCGCCCTCGCCATACGGGTATTGGCGCCACTGGCCCTGACCTGGCTGCTCATCGGCGTGCCGGTCAGCACAGCCGACGCGGCGACCTGCGTCTCCGTCGCCACCGGCTCGGGCAACGGCACCTCGGTGACAGTCACCGGACCCGGCGCCACGGTCACGGTCGGCACCGGCGTGCCGTCCGCCACCGGACACGGCTGGTCGGTCAGCACGGGCAACGGCGGAACGGCCGTCACCGGCAACGGTACGGCCGTCGTCGTCGGCACCGACTCCTGGTGTCCGAGCCCGACACCGCCGCCCCCCTGCCCCACACCGACGCCCACCCCGACACCCACACCTACGCCGACTCCCCCACCGACACCCACGCCCACGCCCACGCCAGAACCGCCGCCACCACCGAACCCGAGGCCCACCCCGACCCCGCCCCCGAAGCCCACTCCCCCGCGGAAGGCGACGCCGGCACCGAAGCCACCGGCCGCCCCGCCCGCCCCGGCCCCGCGGCCGACCCCGAGCCCGCCGCAGCCCACACCCGCGCCCGCGCCGGCGCGCACCCCGTACCGGAGCCCGAGCCCGACCGCGTCACCGATCCCGGCTCCGGTCAGTTATCCGCCGTACCACGTGTCCGCCCGCAAACGGACCGTCCGCAGCGGCCCGTCGCTGGTCTCGTTCACCCTGCTCATCACCGTGCCCGCCGTGATCGCCGTCGCCGCACTGCGTCCGCGCTGACCCCTTGGAGGCATCCCCTTGTCGGAATGGCTTGTTCTCGCCGTCGCGATCGCGGCCGCGTGCGCGGTCGTCATCCTCATCACCTTCGTACGGGACCGCAGGGCCCCGGAGGACGAGGATCCGTCCGATACCCCGGACGTGATCGAGTACATGACGATGTGGATCGGCGTGGTGTACGCCATCGTGCTGGGTCTGGCCATCGCCGGCGTCTGGGAGGCGCGTGGCGTCGCCCAGGACCACGTCGGGACCGAGGCCCACGCACTGCACGAGATCTCGGAGCGGGTCCGGGTCTATCCGCCGGACGTCCGTGACCGCATTCGGGACGACGTCAACGCCTATGTCGGACACGTCGTCAAAACCGAGTGGCAGGAGATGGCCGACCACGGCCGGGTCACCAAGCGCGGCGACCAGTTGCTGCAGCGCGTCCGCGTCGACGTCACCGACTACGAGCCGGCGACGGACTTCGAGGCACAGGCCTACCAGCCGCTCCTCGACCAGGTGACCACGGCGGACCAGGCACGCACGGCCCGCGCCGACTCGACCGGGCCGACCATGCCCAGCGTCGTGTGGTTCGGTCTGATCGCGGGGGGCATGATCACGGTCGGCATGATCTTCGCCCTCCAGATCCGCCGCACGCCCCGCGAACTGATCCTCGCCGGGCTCTTCTCGACCCTGATCGCCTTCCTGCTCTTCCTGATCTGGGACTTCGACGCGCCCTACAGCCGTGGCATCACGGCCACGGCCGATCCGTTCCTGATGCTCTTTCCGGGCGCGGGCCGCTGACCGACCGCGGTCCGGCGGGGACCGGCGGGACCGGCAGGGACCGGCTGACGGTTCCTCACCGGCCGCGTCCACGGGGGACACCCGCCACACGCGCGTGTCCCCCGGCTTGCTCAACGAGATCCCCTGAGCGGCCCACATCCGTGCCCCATTCGCACGACACCGATCGCGCGTACGCACGTGTGTTCCTAGCGTTTCGGTCATCGAGGTGCATTTCTGGCGCGACCGGTACGGCGCGAGCGGAAAAGGTCCGCAGCTGCTCCTCGGGGACCCGGAGGACTCATATGCACGCGATACGCGTCGCCTCGGCCGCACTGCTGGGCGTCACCGCCCTCGTCTGCACCGCGCCCGCCGCTCAAGCGGCCGTCACGAACAACAGCGTCACGTCGTTCGGCTTCAGCGTCGTGCCCTCGACCATCGCGGCTGGCGGACAGGTCACCCTGCGCGTGGACAGCTGCGACGACGACACCCGGGTGTCCTCCGGTGTCTTCGATCCGGTCACCATCCCCAAGGGGCACTCGTCGGCGACGGCGAAGGTCGACTGGGACGCCAAGCCGGGGGCCGCGTACCGGGTGACGTTCACGTGCGGCGGCGAGAGCGGCCACACGGACCTCACCATCGCTGTCGGGCACCCCAGCGGCCCCACGCACTACCCCCTGCCTGTCCAACAGGGTGTGCACGCGGGCGAGGGCGGCAGCGTCGCCGGCTTCGACCTCAAGGAGATCGGCCTCGGAGCCGCGCTCATCGCGGGGTCACTGGGCGTGGCGTACCACTTCTCGCGCCGCCGCACCGGCGACGACAGCGCCTGACCCGGCAGCACCCGCACAGCCCTTCGCCCCGGACCCTGACGGGTTCCGGGGCGAAGGGCTGTTGACGTGCGGACCGCGTTCCGAAGGGGAGAGCGTCAGATCCGGCTCTCGGACCGGCGGCGCATCCAGAACACGCCACCGCCGACGAGCGCGGCGGTCACCAGCCCGCCCCCGATCGCCATGTCGGTCGGGGTGGCCCCGGCGGAACTGCTCCCACCGAGACCGCCTCGGACGCCACCGATGACCGTGAAGACACTGGTGAACGTGTTGGTCTTGCCTTCGCAAATGGTGGTGACGCTGTATGAGCCTGCACCGGCATTCGAGTTGACGGTCACTGTCGCCGTCGACGAGCTCGTTCCCCTGGGGGAGAGCGAGGTGCTCGGGAAAGCATTCGAACTGATGGTGCCGGAACGGGTGCACGCAGAGCCGTTGACCGTGAGCACCAGCTGCCCGCCCGCGGCGATGACGCTCGGTGCGGCCGTGACGCTGGACGGCTGGTCCCAGGCCGAGGCCGCCGGGGCGGCGAGCCCCAGCGCGGCAGCCGTGGCGGCAGACACCACCAGGGCGCGAGTTGTACGCATGTGAACCTCCGCGGAAGGCGCCCCGGGACCCGTCCCCGGTCGATCGGCGAGAAAACGCCTCCCAGACGAACCCTCAGATGCCTTGCGCGCAGCCGCATTTCGGGAATGGTCCGTCCTGGTGAGAGGACACGCCGACAGAAGACCGCACAATCAGATATTGCCGCAGGTCACGGACCGTCAGAAAAATACTTTCGACGCCGACCCGGATGGCTCACGAACGACACGTCCGCCACTCGTCCGCCACCCGTTCGCCGCTGCCCCGTCGCCGGTTTCCATCCGGGCACTTAGCGTTCTCGTATGCGCGATTGACACGGCGACGGCCGGGTCGAGAGGGGATGACGAATGTCTGCGTCCGAGCTGGCGGAAGAAGAGGAGCGGCGGAAGAAGCGCGCTCCGTGGGGCGTGATAGCGCTTGTTCTGCTGACCGGCCTCGCTCTCATTCGGAACGGTTCCGGAGAGTTCGACGTGGGTCCGCCACAGCCCGCGTCGGCGGCGGCAGCGGAAAGCCGCCTCCCCGGCGGCACCTTCTCCAGTGGCCCGGCCGCGCTGCCGTACTCCGTGGTCGACCGGGTGCGGATCCCGGCGATCTCGGTCGACGCGCCGGTGCTGCCGGTGGGTCTGGACGCGGCCGGGTGGGTGGACGCCCCGCCGCCGGAGGACCCGAACCTGGCAGGCTGGTTCACCGGTGCCGTGTCGCCCGGCGAGAAGGGCACCGCGGTGATCGTCGGCCATGTCGACAACAAACAGGGCCCCGCCGTGTTCTACGGACTCGGGGCCCTCAAGAAGGGACATCGCGTCGAGGTCCAGCGCCAGGACGGAAAGATCGCCGTTTTCGAGATCTACGGCATCGAGGTCTTCGAGAAGAACAACTTTCCCGGCGACCGCGTCTACGGCAGCAGGAACACCCCCGAATTGCGGGTCATCACCTGCGGGGGCGGTTTCTCCAAGCAGAACGGCTACAACGGGAACGTGGTGGTGTTCGCCCGCCTGGTCGAGGTTCGCTGAGCGTTCCCCGACCGGGCGGGCGAAAGCCCGTTGCCGGTGATTCGGTTATGTGTAATGCCGCGTCGGTACGGTGATGTGGTACCCGGAATCCAGCAGTTCCGGCAGATAGTCGCGCAGCGCCCGGACGCTCTGCGAGCGGTCGCCGCCCGCGTCGTGGGAGAGCACCACGACACCCGGGGCGGCGCCACGCTCGACCCGGTCGGCGATGGTGCGGGCGCCGGGGGCCATCCAGTCGAGGGTGTCGACGGTCCAGGCGAGCGGCTCCATACCGAGTTCGGCGCCGAGTTGGAAGGCGGTCCGGTTCCAGGCGCCGTAGGGGGCGCGGAACCAGACGGGCGGTTCACCGCAGGCGTCTTCGACGACCTTGCTGGTGCGCTCCATCTGGGAGCGGATCTCGGACCGCGTGAGGCGGGTGAGCAGCGGGTGGGACCAGGTGTGGTTGCCGACGACGTGCCCGTCGTCGGTCATCTCGGTGAGCAGGTCCTTGTTGTCGACCGCCATCTCCCCGCACACGAAGAACATCGCGCGGACGTCGTGCTCGCGCAGGGTCCGCAGGATGTCCGGGGTGTAGCGGGGGTCCGGGCCGTCGTCGAAGGTCAGCACCATGGTGCGGCCCCGTCCGGACACGCGCAGCAGCGGCTCGTGGCGGACCAGGGTGCGTCCGTGGGCGGCGGCGCGCGGAGGGCCGTAACCGGTGAGGGGTTCGAGGCGGTACGCGGAGGGCTTGAGCGCGCGGTGCGCCGGGGGGCCCGCGGCGGGGGCGGCGGCGGGGGCGGCCGGGGTCGTGTCCTGGCCGGCGGTGAGCAGCGCGGCCGTACCGGCCGCTCCCACGGCGGCGGCTCCGCCGATCATCAAAGCCCGGCGCCGTGTGAGCAACTGATCCTTCGTCATGACTCATCAGTCGCCCGGTCCGGTCCTGACGCCCCGCATCGACACCGGTGCGGCGGCAGGAAAGCACCCGCCTGGACCAGTGCGCGGGTTTGATCACGGCCGCCCCGCGTGCCCTGTGGACCCCCTGCTCCCGATAGCCTCGCAGCGTGACGGAACACCAGCACTCATCCCGGGGCGGGCATCAGTTCGAGCGGGGCACGGACGGTCCGAAGGTCATCGTGGTCGGCGTCGACGGCTCCGACTCCTCGTTCCGTGCCGCCGCCTACGCCGCGGGGCTGGCCCGGCGCCAGCACGCGCTGCTCGCCCTGGTGTACGTACAGCCGGTGCTGACGGCGGGCGCCGCGTTCGGGGCGCCGGTCGCGGAGGCGACGGACGGCATCGCGGAGGATCTCATCGCGCAGATCCGGGAGTCGACCGAGCAGGTCAAGGGGATATTCGATGTCCGCTGGGAGTTCCACACCCTCCGCGGGGACCCGTACACGGGCCTGGTGAAGGCCGCCGACGACCTCAAGGCGGACGCGGTGGTCGTCGGCACGTCCGAGCAGGCGGGCCACCGGATCATCGGCTCGGTCGCTGTCCGGCTGGTGAAGGCGGGCCGCTGGCCGGTCACGGTCGTGCCGTAGCGGGAGCGGGAGCGGACAACCGTTGGTGTCAGAGGTGCGGGCGAGGTGGGCGGCCTGGGCGCCGCCCGCGCGCAGCGGCGTGACCGCACCCGCCCCGCCCGCCGTGCGCGCCGATCCCGCGAGCCGTCCGGCCGACGAGGAACGCGCCGCTTCGACCGTTCGTCGCACCGTTCGTCGACGGGTCCGACCGTCCGCCGCACACTCCGGTCCACGGTCTGTCCCGAATCAGGACGCTGCGATGCCATACGGCCATGACGGCCGGAACCACCATCACCCACGGGACGACGACCGCCGAGCACGAGCTGGCCGCGCTGCAGCGCGAGCACGGCCGACCGCTCTTCGCCCTGCTGCTGCGCCTGTGCGACGGCGACCGGCAGCGCGCCGAGGACCTGGCGCAGGAGACCCTCGTA
Source organism: Streptomyces sp. SID12501 (assembly GCF_010550245.1). Taxonomy (GTDB): domain Bacteria; phylum Actinomycetota; class Actinomycetes; order Streptomycetales; family Streptomycetaceae; genus Streptomyces. The sequence goes on along the minus strand of NZ_JAAGLU010000019.1, from coordinate 149,846 downwards.
CGCGCCTGGCAGCACCCCGAGGCGCTGCGCGCCGACGACTTCGACTCCGTACGCCCGTGGCTGCTGACCGTCGGACGGCGGCTCGCCATCGACGCGCGGCGAGCCAGGCAGGCGCGGCCCAACGAGGTCGGGGACGCGATCCTGGAGAACGCGCGGGTGTGCGCCGATCACGCGGAACGGTCCGCGGCGGCACTCGATGTGCGGGAGGCTGTGAAGACACTCACTCCTGAGCACCGTGAAGTCCTGGTGCTGGTGTATTTCCAGGGGGCGAGTGTGGCGGAGGCCGCCACGGCGCTCGGAATCCCGCCCGGTACGGTGAAGTCCCGCGCGTATTACGCGCTGCGCGCCCTGCGCCGAGTCCTTCCGGGTTATGCGGCCGACCTGCGGTGAAACCAATGGTCAGGTCAAACCTCGGTAAAGTGCCTTGCTGAGGACCATGGTTGAGCAATCAGCTGTCCTCATCCGTGTGCGGACCGGGCGAGTCCCGGAGGTCCGGGGTCGGGCGACGCGCACGCACCGGAGGAAGGCAGGAAGGGATGCTGCACAGAGGTCAAGAGAGCACCGACGGCACCGGCGGGGGCGAACTCACCGTCCCCATGGCCTGGTTGTACGCCGAGTACATCGCCGACGAACTGTTGCGGACGGGCGACCTGATGCCGCCCACGTCCTTCGAGTTCCGCGCGGGTCGGGACGCGCTGGCACTCACCATCTTCCTGTCCGACACCAGCGGTGAACTCTCGGGCATCCGGGTCATCACCCAACTGGAGAAATGGCTTTCGCTGACGGCGTACGACCAGCCCTGGCAGGACTGGGTCCGGACACGTATTTCAAGGTTGGCGGCCGACGCACTCGAATCGAGGGCGCCGGCACCGGACTTGGACATGGCCGCTGCCGCCTGGCGCTGGCTGGAGGAGACCGAGCTGCTCGCCCCGGACCTGGACGCCGTACCGGGAGGCGGGCCCGTGCTCGGTGAGGACGACGGACCGAAGGTGTGGACCCCGGCCTGGCGGCTGGGACTGCCTCTCGGGCATCTGGCGATCCATCTTTTCTAGAATCCGACCAATCCGCGGTCCACTCCGCTCCGAACACCTTTGGTCTCGATTCGGTATGGGGCTTGAGTGATTCCGCTGTCCGGTGCGTACCGGTGGTAGCAACAACACCCCACCCGTACCATCGGCACGAGGATTCGTCATGAGGTCCCTGGAACGGCATCGCGACGTCGGCGCATACGCGCTCGGCGTGCTCGACGAGGCGGACGCCTTCCGCTTCGAGGACCACCTCATGGAGTGCCCCGAGTGCACCCTCCATGTGACCGAATTCGGTCCCGCCACACGGCAGTTGCTGCTGTACCGGCGAGCCACGCCGCGCTCCGTGCACCCCATGGCCCAACCCGGTCCCAGTTTTCTGGACCGGCTGCTCGGCGAAGTCGCGGCCCGTCAGCGGGTCGGCCGTCGGCGCTGGCTGTACGCCGTGGCCGCCTCGGTGGTCTTCGCCGTGGCCGGGCCCGGCATCGCGATCATGGCGAGCGGCAGCGGCGCCGCAGACCGCACGCAGCAGGTCGCCGCGACCGACGAGCGGTCGGGCGTCTGGGCACAGGTCACCAGTGAGAACACGGTCTGGGGCAGCCAGATCGAGTTGAAGGTCAAGGACGGCGCCGGCCCCCGTGCCTGCCACCTCGTCGCCATCGCGGACGACGGCACGGAAGAGACGCTGACCAACTGGAAGGTGCCCGAGCACGACGCCCGCGCGAGCACGATGATGGGCGCCTCGACACTCCACCCGAACCAGATCGACAGGTACGAGCTGCGCACCACCAACGGTCTGCACCTGGTCACGCTGGATGCCCCCTAGCCCGACGGGCGCCTGCCATGGGCCGTCTGCCGGCCTACTTCAGCAGGCGTGACATACGGCGGTCCGCGAGCGGTTTGCCGCCCGTCTGGCAGGTGGGGCAGTACTGGAGCGAGGAGTCGCTGAAGGAGACCTCTCGGACGGTGTCCCCGCAGACCGGGCAGGGTTCGCCGGTCCGGCCGTGCACCCTCAGGCCGCTCTTCTTCTCCGCCTTCAGGCGTCCGGCCGCAAGGCCCCGGGAGCGTTCGATCGCCTCGGTGAGCGTCGTACGCAGCGCCTCGTACAGCCGCCGGTTCTCCTCCGGCGTGAGCGAGGCGGCGAGCTTGAACGGGGACATCCGAGCGGCGTGCAGGATCTCGTCGCTGTAGGCGTTCCCCACCCCCGCGATCAGGCTCTGGTCGCGCAGCGCCCCCTTCAGCTGCCGCCGCTCCCCCGCCAGCAGACCGGCGAGGCGTTCCTCGTCGAAGTCGTCGGCGAGGGGGTCGGGGCCGAGGCGGGCAACGCCTGGCACCTCCTGCGGATCGTGTACGACGTACACGGCGAGCCGCTTCTGGGTGCCGGCTTCGGTGAGGTCGAAGCCCTCGCCCGTCTCCAGCGCGACACGCAGCGCGAGCGGGCCCTTTCCGGGCTTCGGCGGGCCGTCGGGGAGGCGGTCGCGCCAGTGCAGCCAGCCCGCGCGGGCCAGGTGGGTCACGAAGTGCGGGCCGCCGTCCGTCGTCAGGTCGAGGAACTTGCCGTGCCGGTGCACGGCGGTGACCTCGCGGCCCTCCAGGGCGGTGAGCGGTGGGTCGTACGTCTTCAGGACGCTGATCGCGACGGGCAGCACGCGGACCATCTCGTGGCCCACGAGGCGGTCGGTCAGGAAGTACCTGAGCGCTTCGACCTCGGGAAGTTCCGGCATACGTCCAGAGTGCCACCGCGCGCCCCGGCGCTCAGCTCGTGGGCGGCACCGCGAACTCGCACCACACGACCTTGCCGCCGCCCCGCGCCTCGACGCCCCAGTCGTCCGTGAGGAGGTCGACCAGGAGCAGGCCGCGCCCGGAGACCCCCGACTCCCCCGCCTCCCGGCGGCGCGGCAGCGCGCTGGAGGAGTCCTCGACCTCGACGCGCAGCCGGCGTTCGGCGCCGCTCAGCACGCGCAGGGTGACGACCGCCGCGCCCTCGGTGTGCATCAGGGCGTTGGTGATCAGCTCGTCGGCCACCAGTTCGACCTCGTCGGCACGCTCGCGGGCGCCCCAGGCCCGGACCGCCGCGCCGATCATGTGCCGGGCCTCTCTCAGCGCGTCGGGATCGGCCGACGCGACGTGCTGCTGGAGCCGTCCGCCGGACTGTTCGGCGGCCAGGCCCCGGCGGCGCAGGAGCAGCAGGGCCACGTCGTCGTCCCCGCTCCGCTCGTCGGCCACCTCGATGAGGCAGTCGGCGAGTTCCCAGACACTCTCCGGGCCGGCCGCGATGAGCGCCCGGAGGGTCCGCAGCCCGTCGTCGAGGTCGGCGCCGGGCTGCTCGATCAGCCCGTCCGTGCACAGCACCAGGGTCTCGCCGGGGTCCAGTTCGAGGGTGGTCACCGGGTAGGTGAGGTGCCCGAACTCGGCGGAGAGGCCGAGCGGCAGCCCGCCGTCGACCGGGACGCGGCGGCAGGTGCCGTCGGCGCGCCGCACCAGCGGGTCGAGGTGGCCGGCGCGCACCGCCTGGACCACCCCGGTGGACAGGTCGACCTCCGCGTAGAGGCAGGTCGCGAAGCGGCCGGTGTCGAGTTCCCGCAGGAAGACGGAGGCGCGGGCCATCACCGTGGCGGGCGGGTGTCCCTCGGCCGCGTACGCCTTCAGGACGATCCGCAGCTGGCCCATGACGGCCGCCGCGTGCGTGTCGTGGCCCTGTACGTCCCCGATGACCGCGCCGACCCGGCCGCCCGGCAGCGGGATCACGTCGTACCAGTCACCGCCGATGTCCCGGCCGAGCTGTCCGCCGGAGGACGCGGCGCGGTAGCGGACGGCGATGTCGGCGCCCGGCACGTCGGGGATGGAGCGCGGCAGCATGGCCTGCTGGAGCCCCTGGGCGAGGTCCTTCTCCTGCTCGAACAGCATGGCCCGCTGGAGGCTCTGCGCGATGCTGGTGCCGAGCGCGACGAGTACGGCCCGGTCCTCCGCCGAGAAGCCGTACCGGTCGCTGTAGAGCAGGCCCATCCCGCCGATCGGCCGGGCCTGCGCGATGAGCGGCAGATAGGCGGCCGAGGTGATCTTCAGGTCGGTGAGATGCGGCCACAGGATCGGATAGCAGGCCGCGAACTCCTCCGGCGACTCGATGAAACGCGGGCTGAGGGTCCGTACGACGTCGCCCATCGGGTAGGGCTCGTCGATACGGGTGATGCGGGTGCCGGGTACGGAGGCGCCCGCCGGGCCCTCGGCGACCAGCCGGATGCGGCCGGCCTCCACCAGGCCCATGACCAGGCTGGCCGCCCCGAGGTGGGGCACGTCGTGGGAGTCGGTGAGGACGTCGATGACGTCCTCCACGGTGCGGGCGTGCGCGAGGGCGGCCGTGACGACCTGTACGACGTTGGTCTGGCGGCGCCTGACCTCGTCCTGGGCGGCCTGTTCGGTACGGGACTGGCTGTCCCGCAGCTCCTGCGTGGCGTCGCGGACGATGCCGATGACCCGGCGCGGGCGGCCCGTCTCGTCGCGGCGGATGTAGCCCTGGGTGTGGGTCCACTGCAGGACGCCGTCGCGGCGGCGGAGGCGGAAGTAGGCGCCGTAGTTCTCGCTGCCGTCCTTCATGGCCTCGGCGACGACGGAATCGAGCCTCAGGCCCTCCATCCGGGGCACCCGCACGCCCAGGCTCTCCGGGTGGCCGTCGTATTCGTCCGGGCGCAGATCGAAGATCTCGTGCGCCAGGGCGTCCATGTGGAACAGGCCTGCGTCCAGGTCCCAGTCGAACGTCCCCATGCGGTTGAGCGCCAGAACCGGGTCCGGGTGGGCGGGCCATTCGTCCGGGAGTGACAGGGCGCTCGCTCCCCGATCAGCCATGGGCCTACCCTGTCAGTTTTTGGCTGATTATTCGACTTGTCCGACGCCTTTCGCGGGGCGCCTCTCACTCGCCGACGTCCTCGCAGGGGTCGTACGGGACATAGGAGCCGTACGCGGTGGTGGTCTCGTCGGGAATCAGGCCACCGCCGTCAGGGAGGTCGGGAATCTCCGGGACCCTGTCGGGGCCGATGTCGCTGCAGGCGTCCTGGGCGGTGCCGAGTCCGACGTCGTCCGGGGACACGACCTCCTCGCCCGGCGGGTCGCCGTCCCAGCCGCCGACGAGCAGAGCCGCGGAGAGCGCGCAGGCGGTGACAAGGGTTCGGTGCATCTCTCATTGTCTGCGTCACCCGCTCGGCGAACGCAAGCCGAGAACGGTCACCCACGGTCACAGTGGAGGGAAAGCAGAGGGAGGGTGGGTCAGAGTCCGTAGACGCGGGTCGCGGTGCCCGCGAAGACCTGCTCGCGTTCGTGCCTGTCGAGTGAGGCGGCCAACTTCTGTGCCAGGGACAGCACTTGGCCGTACGACGCCGCGAGCGTGCACACCGGCCAGTCCGAGCCGAACATCAGTCGGCCGGGGCCGAAGGCGTCCAGGGCCGTGTCGGCGTACGGGCGCAGCTCGGCGGGCGTCCAGGAGGCGTGGTCCGCCTCGGTGACCAGGCCGGAGAGTTTTCCCACCGCGTTGGGCAGGGCGGCCAGAGCGCGGAGGGCAGAGGCCCAGGGCTCCAGCGCGCCGGAGGCGATCGGCGGCTTGCCCAAGTGGTCCAGGACGAAGGTCAGTTGCGGCAGCGACTCGGCCGCCCTGACGCACCCGGGCAGTTGGTGCGGAAGGACGACCAGGTCGTACACCAGGTCCGCTTCGGCGACGGCGGTGAGGCCACGGCGTACGTCCGGGCGCAGCAGCCACTCCGGATCCGGCTCACCCTGGACCTGGTGGCGGATGCCCTTCAGGTACTCCCCGCCGGGGAGTTCACGCAGCCGGGCGAGCTCGTCGGCGATGTCGGTACGGGTCAGGTCCGTCCAGCCGACGACGCCCGCGATCAGCTCGTGCTCCGCCGCGAGCGCCAGGAACTCCGGGGTCTCCTCGGGCACGGTGATCGTCTGGACGAGGATCGTGCGGTCGACGCCGGCCGCGCGGGTCTCCGGCCGGAGGTCCGCCATGGTGAAGTCCCGGCGCAGTGGGCTGTCCTCGGCGATCCAGTCCTGGTCCCGGACCGACAGGTCCCACACGTGGTGGTGCGCGTCGACGACCGTCACGGCAGCTCCCAGACCACCGGCAGGCCCGACTCCGTGCCCTCGGCGGAGTAGTCGTGCACCACGTCGAGGAGTTCGGCCATCCGTGCCTGCCAGGCCACGTTGACCGGCAGTTTCTCCAACTCGGCGAGGAGCAGGGCGTAGTCGGCGCACTCCAGGACGTGGAAGAGGTCGGTGCCGCTGCGCCAGATCGTCCAGGAGGTGGCACCGGCGGCGCGGATCGCGTCGGTCAGCTCGACGGGGACCTCGCGGTGGGCGGCGTCGTACTCGGCGACGCGGTCGGCGCGGACCTTGGTGTGCAGGGCCACTCTCATGACGGATCCTCCGACGGCTCTTCGGTGGACAGCAGGCCGGTGTCCCTGAGTTCCTGCCAGAAGGCATCGGGCACGGGGGCGGCGAACTGCTGCGCGCAGTCCCGGACTTCGGCCGCCGAACGGGTGCCGACGAGGACTCCGGCGACGGCCGGGTGGGCCGCGCAGAAGGCGAGCGCCGCGGCCCGCAGGGTGATGCCGTGCCGGTCGGCGACAGCCTTCATGCGCAGGGCGCGCTCCAGCAACTCTCCCGACGCCGTCGCGTAGTTGTACGTCGCCCCGGGCCTCGGGTCCGCCAGCAGACCGGAGTTGAAGGCACCGCCGATCACCACGGACGTACCGCGTGCCACGGCGGCGGGCAGCAGTTCGGTGAGCGCGCTCTGGTCGAGGAGCGTGTAGCGGCCGGCGCACAGGACCACGTCGACGTCCGTGTCCCGGACGAAGCGGGTGAGCATCTCCGCCTGGTTCATACCCGCGCCGATCGCCCGCACGACGCCTTCCGAGCGGAGCTTCTCCAGCGCCGGGTAGGCCTCGCGGAAGGCCTCCTCGGCGTGGTCGTCGGGGTCGTGGAGGTAGACGACGTCGACGTGGTCGACGCCGAGCCGCTCCAGGCTCGCCTCCAGGGTGCGGCGTACGCCGTCGGCGCCGAAGTCCCAGACGCGGTGGTGGGCGGCGGGGACCGCGAAGCCGTTGGCGAGGTCGTCGCCGGCCGGGGCCTCGGTGGGTTCGAGGCGGCGGCCGACCTTCGTGGAGATCGTGTACGCCGAGCGCGGGTGCTCGCGCAGGGCCGCGCCGAGGCGGCGTTCGGAGAGGCCGATGCCGTAGTGCGGCGCGGTGTCGAAGTAGCGGATGCCCGCGTCCCAGGCGGCGGACACGGCCTCGTGCGCCTGTTCCTCGGTGACCTCGGTGAAGAGGTTGCCGATGGCGGCGGCGCCGAAGCCCAGGCCGGTGACCTCGACGCCGCTGCGGCCGAGCGCGTGCACCGGCATGGGCACGGGGACGGACACGGGAGTGCTCTTTGGTGTGTTGTCCGGCATGTTCACCGGGCCGCCGGGCGCAGTCGCAAGCCCTGCATACCGCCGTCGACGGCGAGGGCGGTGCCGGTGGTGGCGCCGGACAGAGGGCTCGCCAAGTAGGCGATGGCGCCCGCGACTTCGGCGGCCGAGACCAGGCGGCCGGAGGGCTGGCGGGCCTCCAGTGCGGCGCGTTCGGCGGCGGGGTCGGCGGCCGAGTCGAGGAGGCGGCCGACCCAGGGGGTGTCGGCCGTCCCCGGGTTGACGCAGTTCACGCGAACGCCCTCGCGCACGTGGTCGGCGGCCATCGCCAGGGTCAGCGAGTACACGGCGCCCTTGGTGGCGCTGTACAGGGCGCGTTGCGGCAGGCCCGCCGTGGCCGCGATCGAGCAGGTGTTCACGATGGCGGCGTGCTCGGAGTTCCGCAGGTGCGGCAGGGCGGCGCGGGCGACACGGACCATACCGAGCACGTTGACGTCGAAGACGCGGTGCCATTCGTCGTCGTCGTTGGCCTCGACGGTACCCTGGGCGCCGATCCCGGCGTTGTTGACGACGATGTCGAGTCCGCCGAGGTCGGCGACGGCGGCGGCCACCGCCTCCCGTACGGAGGTGTCGTCGGTGACGTCGGCCCGGTAGCCGAGCAAGGGTTTCCCGACCGACGACGGGTCCAGGTCGAGGACGGCGACCTGTGCGCCGCGCGCCGCCAGCAGTTCCGCGGTGGCCCGGCCGATGCCGGACGCGCCGCCCGTGACCAGCGCCTTGAGACCCTCGAAGTCGGTCATGCGGCCTGCCCCTTCTCCTTCGCCAGGTCGGCGGCCCAGAAGCCGCCGCCGGGGAACGTGAACTCCGCGATGGACTCCGGCCGCATGGTCGCGGAGAAGCCCGGCGCGGTCGGTGCCAGGTAATGACCTTGCCTGATCACCACGGGGTCGAGGAAGTGGCCGTGCAGATGATCGACGTACTCGATGACCCGGTTCTCGGTCGTGCCGGCCAGAGCGACGTAGTCGAACATCGACAGGTGCTGGACGAGTTCGCACAGGCCGACGCCGCCCGCGTGCGGGCAGACGGGCACCCCGAACTTGGCCGCGAGCAGCAGGATGGCGAGGTTCTCGTTGACGCCGCCGACGCGGGCCGCGTCGATCTGCACGATGTCGAGGGCGTCGGCCTGCAGGAGCTGCTTGAAGACGACACGGTTCTGGACGTGCTCGCCGGTGGCGACCTTGACGGGGGCCACGGCCCGGCGGATCGCCGCGTGGCCGAGGATGTCGTCGGGGCTGGTGGGCTCCTCGATCCAGTAGGGGTCGAACTCGGCGAGCGCCTTGGTCCAGCGGATCGCCTCGTCGACGTCCCAGCGCTGGTTGGCGTCGATAGCCATACGGATGTCTGGGCCGACGACATTGCGGGCGACCCGGCAGCGGCGGATGTCGTCCTCGAGGTCCGCTCCGACCTTGAGCTTGATCTGCTTGAAGCCGTCGGCGACAGCCTCGGCGGCGAGCCGGGTGAGCTTCTCGTCGTCGTAGCCGAGCCAGCCGGCGGAGGTGGTGTAGGCGGGAAAGCCCTTCGCCAGCAGGTCGGCCGTGCGTTCGGCGGCGCCCTCCCGGCCCCGGCGCAGCAGGTCGAGAGCCTCCTCGGGGGTGAGCGCGTCGGTGAGGTAGCGGAAGTCGATCTGCTGGACGAGCCACTCGGGTTCGGCCTCGGCGAGCAGCTGCCACAGGGGCTGGCCTGCTCGTTTCGCGGCGAGATCCCATGCGGCGTTGACGACCGCGCCGATCGCCATGTGCATCACGCCCTTCTCGGGGCCGAGCCAGCGCAGCTGGCTGTCGCCGATCAGGTCGCGGTTCAGGGTGCCCGGGTTCGCGCACAGCTCGTCGACGGACCGGCCGACCACATGACCGCGCAGCGCGTCGATCGCGGCGACCTGGACCTCGTTGCCCCGCCCGATGGTGAAGGTGAATCCATGCCCCTCGTGCCCGTCGGCCGCGTCGGTACGCAGCACGACGTAGGCCGCCGAGTAGTCGGGGTCGGGATTCATCGCGTCGGAGCCGTCGAGCTCACGCGAGGTGGGGAACCGGATGTCGTAGGTGTCGACCGCGGTGATGCGGGCGGAGGTCGGTGACACGGAGTGCCTTTCGGTCAGCGGCAGGGGCTCCATGGGGGGAGCCTCGGAGGTGCGTGAGGGTGGGGGCGGGGATCAGTCCTGAGCTCGGCCGGTGGTGAGACGGGCTATCACGAGTGCGAGCAGGATGATCCCGCCGTAGATGGCGTCGATCCAGAAGGACGGCACCTGGGCCATGGTGAGCATTGTCTTGACCACGCCCAGCAGGAGAACGCCGGTCAGGGCCCCGAACATGGTGCCCCGGCCGCCGTCGAGGCTGATGCCTCCGATGACGGCAGCGGCGAACACGGTGAAGATCATGTTCTCGCCCTGGTTCGCGCCGATCGCGCCCACGTAGCCGGTGTACATGAGTCCACCGACCGAGGCGAGGACACCGGCGACGACGTAGACCCCCAGGCGGACCCGGTCGACTCGGATGCCCGCGGCGCGCGCCGCTTCCAGGTTGCCGCCGATCGCGTACAACGACCGGCCGACCCGGTGGTACTTGAGCACCAGCCCGGCGACGGCGAACGCCGCGGCGGCGAGCCACACAGACAGGGGGATGTGCAGGAAGGTGGTGGTGGCCAGCGAGAAGAACGCGTCCGGCATGCCGAACAGTGTCTTGCCCTTGGTTGCCCCGACGAGGAGTCCGCGCAGGACGATCAGCATGGCGAGGGTGACGATGAACGCGTTGAGCTTCACCTTCACCACGAGGAAGCCGTTGAAGGCACCGACGACCGCGCCCGCCAGGGGGATGGCCAACAGGGCTACGCCCACAGGGAGTTCGGTACCCCAGCCGGCCTGGGCGGCCGGCAGCACCAGGAGCGCCGCCACCGCCGGCGCGATGCCGACCATCGATTCGAGCGACAGGTCGAACTTGCCGGTGATGAGCACCAGCGACTCGGCGAGTACCACCATCGCCAGCGCGGCGGACGAGGCAAGGATGGAGATCAGGGTGGCTTCGGTGAAGAAGGAGTCGTTGAGTACGGCACCGAGCACTAGCAACAGCAACAGCGCCGGAACCAGGGCGAGTTCGCGCGCCCGCCGCACCAGCACGGCCCTCGCCGACCGGGTGTTGGGCACGCTCACCGGCTTCACCGGCAGAGCCTTGGTGTCAGCCATGGTCCACTCCTTCGATGGAGGCGATCAGCTCGTGGTCGCGCCAGCCCGCCGGATGCTCGGCGACGACGCGGCCGTGGAAGAGGACGAGGACGCGGTCGCAGCGGCGCAGGTCGTCGAGTTCGTCGGAGACGACCAGGACGGCGGTGCCGTCCTCGCGGGCGCTGTCCATGCGCGCGAGGAGGGACTCCTTGGACTTCACGTCGACGCCCGCGGTGGGGTTGATGAGGACGAGCAGTTTGGGGTCGGAGGCGAGGGCGCGGGCCATGACGACCTTCTGCGCGTTGCCGCCGGACAGGTCGGAGACGGGCTGGTCGGGGCCCTCGGTGTGGATGTCGAGGCGTTCGATGAGCGCGGTGGCGAAGCCTCGTTTGCGGTCGCCGGAGACGAATCCGTACCGTCCGAGCCTGCGCAGGACGCTCATGGTGGCGTTGTCGCCGACGGTCATGCCGGAGACCAGACCCTGTTCGTGCCGGTCGCGCGGCACACAGGCGACGCCCGCCGTCAGCGCCGCCTGCACGTCCCCGAACGGCAGCCGCTTGTCGTCGAGTCGAGCCGATCCGCCGGTCGGGGTGTGCAGACCGGCGAAGGACTCGGCCAGCTCGATCTTGCCGCTGCCGCTGGACCCGGCGAGTCCGACGACCTCACCGCGGCGAACGGTCAGGTCGATGTTCTCGTACGCCGGTGAGGTGAGCCCCTCGGCTGCCAGCAGCACCGGCCGCCCCGGCTCGACTCCCCTGGGCGTGACGGTCTGTTCGGCGATCAACTCCCCGGCCATGGCCTCGATCAGGGCCTGGCGCGGAAGGTCGGCGACGGGGGCTGTGGTGATCCAGCGGGCGTCGCGCAGGACGGTCACCGTCTGGCACACCTCGTACACCTCCTGGAGGTGGTGCGAGATGAACAGGAAGGTGACCCCGGAGTCCTGGAGTGCGCGCATCCGGGTGAAGAGCCGCTCGATCTCCCGGCTGTCGAGCTGGGCGGTCGGCTCGTCGAGGACGATGAACCGGGCGCCGAAGCTCAACGCCCGTGCGATCTCCACCATTTGGCGGTCCTCGACCTTGAGGTCGGCGGTGCGGGCCTCCGGGTCGACGTGCACGTCCCAGGTCCCGAGGAGTTCGGCGGCCTCGGTCCGCAGCCGGCGCCAGCTGATGACTCCGCCGCGGCCGGTCGGCTGCCGGTTGATGAAGAGGTTCTCGCCGACCGTCAACTCGGGGACGACCGTGGGCTTCTGGTAGACGCAGGCCACCTTGGAGCGCCAGGCGTCGCGGTCGGCGAGCGGGGGTGCGGGCCGGCCGTCGAAGTGGACCGTGCCCTCGTCGGGCGCCTGGAGGCCGGTGAGGATGGTGACCAGGGTGGACTTTCCGGCGCCGTTGCGGCCGACCAGGGCGTGCGACTCACCGGCCAGGACGGTGAGTCGACCGTCCTGGAGCGCGGTGGTCGGACCGTACCGCTTGGCGATGCCGTGTGCCTCGACAAGCGGTACGGGAGAGGTGTCCGGGGTTTCCCGTTGCTGGCTGCTCATCCGACCGAGTTGCCCCAGAGGTCGGGGTCGTCGACGTTCTCCTTGGTGACCAGGGGCGCGGGCAGCTGGTCCTCCAGGATGCCGCTGGACAGCTTGACGATCTCGGAGTCGTGGTCGGTGGGCCCCACCTTGAACGTCTTCCCGGCCATCGCCGCCTTGATGTAGTACATGCCGTACTTGGCGTAGAGGTCGGCGGGCTGCGAGACGGTCGCGTCGATCTCGCCCTTGCGGATGGCGTCGAACTCCTGCGGGATGCCGTCGTTCGAGACGATCGCGATATGACCGGCCTCGCCCGTCTTCTTCAGCAGCCCCTTGGACTTGAGGGTCTGCAGCGTGGGCGCGAGGTAGACGCCGCCGGCCTGCATGTAGATGCCCTTGATGTCCGGGTTGGCGTTGAGGAGCGTGTCGAGCTTGGAGGCCGCGGTGTCCGACTCCCACTTGGCCGGGATCTCCAGCACCTTGAGCTTCGGGAACTTCTCCTTCACACAGGCCCGGAACGCCTCCGACCGGTCCCGGCCGTTCACCGACGCGAGATCGCCCATGATCTGGACGACCTTGCCCGAGGTGATGTGCTTGCCGAGGTAGTCGCAGGCCTGCTCGCCGTACGCGACGTTGTTGGCGCGTACGACCATGGCGACCTTGCCCTTCTCGGGCGCCACGTCGACGGCCACCACGGGCACGCCCTTGCGCTCGGCCTGGTCGAGGCCGGCCTCGATGGCGGCGCTGTCCAGCGGCGCGACCACCAGACCCTTCACGCCCTGGTTGAGCTGGTTGTTGATGTCCGTGATCTGCTGCGAGGGGTCACTGTTGGAGTTGACCGTCTTCAGCGCGTCGACGCCCTCGGACTTGGCCATCTTCGGCACGTAGTCGTTGTACGACTGCCAGAACGGCGAGGTCAGCAACGGCAGGATCACTCCGACCTTGCCCGTCCCGTCACCGTCACCGTCCGAGGAGACGGTGTCCTTGGTGCTGCCGCAGGCGCTGAGCACCAGGCCGGTACAGGCGGCCAGGGCCACCACACCGAGGCTCCGCGCTCTGCCGCGCTTCTTCGGTGTCCCCACTGTTCGGTCGAGCATCTGAATAGCTCCTCGTTGAGCGTGATCGAGCGGATTCCGCATATTTATCAGACCACTTCCCGGTTGGGACACCCCACAGAGCCAAATTTTCCCGGATTCCGACAGTAGTGGTCCTACCAACCCTCTGGTTAGACTGCGGCGGACCCGGCTACAGGAGGACACGGCGTGGACGAGATCCCGGCCAGGAACAGTGAGGCCGCCCCGCAGAAGGGCACCGTGACGCAGCGCGCCATCGACCAGATCAAGGCGCTGATCGGCGAGGGCCGGCTGGAGCCTGGTGAGCGGCTGCCCACCGAGCGCGACCTCGCCGTCCGGCTGGGTATCTCGCGCAGCTCGATGCGGGAGGCGATCCGGGCGCTCACCGTGATGGGCGTACTGGAGGCCCGGCACGGCTCGGGCATCTACGTGACCCAGCTGGAGGCCGGCGACCTGCTGGAGACCTTCGGGGTGGTCGCGGACCTGTCGCGGGGCCCTCAGCTGGCCGAGCTGCTGGAGGTCCGGCGCATCCTGGAGTCGACGGCGACCGCGCTGGCCGCCGCCCGGATCACCCCGGACCAGCTCGCGGAGGTGGAGAAACACCTCACTGCGATGAACGCCACCGACGATCCCGAGGAGATCCTCGCCCACGACCTGGCCTTCCACCGCGAGATCACCGCCGCGGCAGGCAATGACAGCATGGCGGCGATCCTGGAAGGGCTCTCCTCACGTACGTTCCGCGCCCGCGTATGGCGCGCCTACCAGGAGGAGGGCGCCTTCGCCCGCACCCGCCGTGAGCACGCGGCGATCCATCGCGCGCTCGTCGCCCGCGACCCGGAGGCGGCCCGCGCGGCAGCCGCTGCCCACGTCGGCGAGGTGGAGCAGTGGCTGCGGGGTCAGCCTGACGCTCCGCGGTAGGGCCGTGATGTGACTGCGGACCGGTAAGGGCTGATCGCGCCCACGCGGCGGAGCCACACAGGTCACAGCCCCGCGCCCCTTTCAGGGCGCGATGCCGCAACCGTCCGTCCACGCCCGCACAGGCCGCCCCCGGGGGCCTGTCAGCCCACAGCCGACCGGTACAGCCCGAACTCCGCGATCGGCACCTCGGCGCGGGCCCGGGTCACCCGAACCCGCCACCGCCGGGCCCGGACAGGAGACGTCAGCCGCAGAATCCGGCTCGCGCCGACCGTGCCGGACCCCGCCACCCGGGTCCAGCGGCCCCCGGTGAACACCTCGACGACGAAGGCCTCGACCTGCTGTCCGTGCCGGATGTCCTCCGCGAGCCGGACCCGGTCCACCTCGCGCTCCCTGCCGAGATCGACGGTGACGGGACCCGGAGTCCGGGTGACCGTGGCCCCGGTCGTCATCAGGTCGGCCGGCAGTTCCCGGTCGACGCGCTCCCGGAACTCGCGCAGCCTGGTGACGTCGGAGCCGGCGAGCAGGCCGTCCGTGTCCGGCGGGACGTTGAGGAGGAGCACGGCGTTGCGGTCGACCGAGCCGAAGTAGATCTCGGTCAACTGGTCGACCGTCTTGGGCTGATGGTCCGGCGGTCACGGGCACGGTGTTGGCGCCGGTGAGACCGTCGTTCCAGATACGCAGCTTCTTGCCCTTGGCGACCAGGTAGGTCTGGGTTCGGTTGACGAAGTCGATGAAGGTGTCCTGCGGGGTGGCGTTCGCCCCGTACTTCTCCCGGGCGTACCGGAGCATCTGCGGGTACTTGGCGAAGTCGGAGCCGAGCATGTACTCGTCGGCGCCCATGTGCCAGGAGCCGCCGGTGAACACCTGCGCGTACTCGTCGATCAGGCTCGTGTAGTGGTCGAAGGCGGCCGGCTGGGTGATGTCGAGCCTGCTGGGCTGCTTGTTGCCGTCGGAGTCGGTGAGCTGGAGATCGGGGCGGTTGTCGATCCAGGGGTCCATGTGGCCCGGGGAGTCGATCTCCGGAACGATCTCGACGTGGTACTTGTCGCCGAGGGCGACGAGCCGCCGTATCTCGTCCTTGGTGTAGTAGCCCCAGGTGTCGGCCTCGGGGTGGGCGTCGCTCTTCACCTTGAGTTCCAGCAGCAGCTGGTTGAGCTTGTGATACGCCATGTCACGTACGAGGTTCTCCAGCCACGGCGTCGAGATGTGGACGTAGCAGGCGCACACGCCGACGCCCCGCTCCGCGTACCGGGGTACGTCGACCGTGCGTCCGGCGGGGACCCGGTCGCCCTGGGCGAGGAGCTGGAGGACGGTTCGGGTGCCGTAGAACGCGCCTGTCTCGGTCGCGCCGGTCACCGACAGCCGGGCGCCTGCCCGGAGTTCGTACCCCTCGGCGCCGAGTGCGACCCGCCCCGGGACCACGTCGATAACGATGTCACCGGCCCGCGCGCCGCCGCTCACCACGGGGACGAGACCATGGCCCGCGTCGCGCAGATCGTCGGCGAGGGTGTCCGCGACTCTGCGCTCGGGCGCGGAGTCGGCGACCAGTCGGGCAGCAGCATCGAACTTGTAACTCCCCTGCTCCGACGTCCAGTTGGTGAGTGCCGGCACGGTGACCGGGACACTCGCCGCCGCTGTGCGCGCGACGGCCGGGACCGGGGCGGCCAGCAGCAGGAGGGTCACCAGCGCACCCAGAAGCCGACGTCTTGGATACCTACTCATCTGGAAGCTCCCATTCATCGGAGGTGCGATGATTGAGCGCGCCCTCGGCACTGTCAATGGGGTCCTGAGCAAGGCGAGTTGGGTCAGTGATCGGATGACCAGCGACTCTGTGACGGGAAGCGGAAGCCCCGGCGCCAGAAAAGTCCAAGAGACACGGGCCGAATGTCCAAGCTCGACGACACTCGACGCCCCTCCGTACTCGCGAGTAGCCTCATCGCCTCACGCGTTGCACGATGTGTTGCATCCACCCCGAGGAGCCTCCGTGACCAGCTGGGTCGGCCGAACCGCCGCCGAGATCGCCGCCGCCGTACGCGAGAAGCGCGTCACCCCGCGCGAAGTCGTGGCCGAGCATCTCGCGCGCATCGAACTGCTGGACGCCCGGGTGGGAGCGTTCCGCCGGGTGCGGGCCCAGGAGGCGCTGGCCGAGGCGGACGAGGTGGCCGGGCGCGCAGACCTGGCCGACCTTCCGCTCGCGGGCGTACCCATCGCGGTGAAGGACAACCTGGGCGTGCGCGGCGAGTCGACCCGGCACGGTTCCACCGCGACGCCGGACACCCCCGCCGACCACGATCACGTCACCGTGGCCCGGCTCCGGGCGGCGGGCGCGATCGTCGTCGGGGTCACCAATGTGCCCGAGCTGTGCATCTGGGGCACCACGGAGGGTCCTCTCGGCACGGCCCGCAACCCGTGGGACACCACCCGCACGGCGGGCGGTTCCTCGGGCGGCAGCGCCGCGGCCGTCGGCGCCGGGATGGTGCCCGTCGCGCTGGGCAACGACGGCATGGGCTCACTGCGCATCCCCGCCGCCAACTGCGGTGTCGTCACCATCAAGCCGGGTCTCGGGGTCGTCCCGGCGGGCATCGGCAACGGCGACTGGTTCGGCATGTCGGAGAACGGCCCGCTGGCGACGACGGTCGAGGACGCCCGCCTGCTGCTGTCGGTCCTCGCGGACACCCCGTTCGTACGGTCGGACGCGCACGCCGGCCGCAAGATCGCCCTCTCCGTCCGCAGCCCCATCACCGGCGTCACCATCAGCAGGCCGTACACCTCCGCCGCGCGCGAGGCCGCCGCGCTGCTGGACGGCGCCGGTCACGAGGTGCGGCCCGCCGACCCGCCGTACCCGCTGTCGATCGGCGTGACCTCGTTCACCCACTGGACGGCGGGCACGGCGCGGGACGCGCAGGGCTTCGACCGGAGCGGGCTGACCCGGCGCACCCGGGTCCACGCGGCCGTCGGGCGCCGGTTCGTCGGCTACGTCGAGCGCGGGCAGCACAAGGAACAGCTGCGCCGGCGCCTCGAACCGTTCTTCGCCGAGCACGACGTGCTGCTCACCCCCGCACTCGCCCGGCGCTCACCCACCGCCGCGGCCTGGCACGAGCGGGGCTGGCTGCGCAACGTCCTCGCCAACACGAACTACTCGCCGATGACGCCCCCGTGGAACCTGACGGGCTGGCCTGCGATGGCGGTACCGTTCGGCACCCTGCCCTCGGGCGCGCCCTGCGCCGTGCAGCTGGTGGGCCGCCCGGGCTCGGAGGCCGTACTCCTCGACGTGGCCCAGCAGTTGGAGGAACTGCACCCCTGGCAGCGGACGGCTCCGCTCACATAGAGGCTGCCCAGCGGCTGCCCAGAATGCCTGGAACCTGCCTGGAACCTGTCGAGCGGGTCAGTCGCAAAGGGCCTTGTGCATGATGTGCAGGCCCACCCGGCCGTGCCGGGGATGGTCGAACGCGTCCGGCACCGTGCCGAGGATCGTGAAGCCGAGCGAGGTCCACAGTTCGACCGCCGGGTTGGTCTCGACGACGGCGTTGAAGACCATGCCCCGATAGCCGTGGGCCTCGGCCTCGCTCAGGACGTGTTCGGCGAGGGCGCGGCCGATGCCACGGCCGCCGCAGTCGGGGTCGACCATGAAGCCGGCGTTGGCGATACGGCCGGCGGGGCCGGCGTAGTTGGGGGCGAGGAAGGCGGAGCCGACGACGTCACCGGCGCTGTCCTCGGCGACGTACACACGCTTGGCGGGGCTCATCCACAGGGCGCGGGCCGCTTCCTCGGAGGTGTCCGGGTCCCAGGTGTAGGTATCGGCGGCGGCCACGATGCGGTGCCAGAACGGCCAGATCCGCGGCCAGTCGTCGGCCGCGGCTCGCCTGATCTCTGCGCTCAGCATGGGCGTGAGTCTGGCACGCCCATGCTGACGACAATCCCGATGGGTCCGGGGGTCCTTGCCGGGCGTCAGTCGACGCTGGGCAGGATGTGGGGCTCGGCGAGGTCGTCCTCGTAGCCCGCCAGACGGATGGGGGCCGACCTGGCCCACACGTCGAGGCTGCCGAGCCGGTCGCTTCGGTCGATCGTGGCCGCCGTACGTTCTTCAGGGCCCTGTTCGAGATTCGTCTTCTCCGGTGTCACCGCGCACTCCTTATGTGTCGGGTCACCCTCAGGACATTCGGGACCAGTCTGGTGCCGGCCGCTCCACGTCCACTCGGGTCTGGGTCAAGAGCAGTAAGGACGCGGTGGCGCCGGTAACGGACCGTGGGTGTGGGTGGAACCCAGTCATGCTGTCCGTCCGCTCCAGTATTAACCAAATGAGCGGGCGCCCGCTCGATGGGGTGAAAACAAGGAGTAAAGAACTCAAGTCACTCAGTGTTCATTCAGCCCTAATTTGCGGTTGTTTGTGATGTCGAGCACGGTTTGCGCATCACCCGTACGGACCAATCGACGCACCCGCGTACGCCATTGCCGGAACGCGTCCGGCAGTTCAGCTCCCGTTGGCCCGCGCGCAAGTCGGCCATGGTGTCCTGGCCGACGGCAACGGCTGGTCCCGCGGTTGGACTCGGGAGGACTGACGTATGGAGCTGCGCGGCGTCGAGGAGCTGATGGATCTGCTGAACGCCTGCCGGGGCATCCCCGAGCACGGCGGCGGCCAGGTCGGTCCGGTCGATCTGCACCAGCACGCCCTCCAGACGGCCGCCCTGCTGCGCCGAAGTCGCCCCGCCGACAAGGAACTCCAGGTGGCAGGCCTGGTACACGTCATCGGCCGGGTCCTGACGCCCGGCACCCCCACCCGGCACGCCCGGGTCGCGGCGGACGCCGTCCGGCATCTGCTGGGCGAACGGGTCGCCCGCCTCGTACACGACAGCCCCTACGCCACGGACCTCGACCCGCACATGGACGCCGACGCGCTTGCCCTGCGTCAGGCGGACGAGGCCGGCCGGGTCCCGGGGTTCGACGCGGGCGTCCTGGAGGACTGGCGCACACTGCTCGAACTGGTCGCGCAACAGCACTCCCGGCTGGGCGCCGTCGACTGAACCCCCGTACGTCCAGGGGCTGTTGGCTGACGGTTCGTCATGAGACGGTACGCGGATGACGTCGCCGTACGGACTCGACGGGCGGGTCGCCCTGATCACCGGGGGCACGCGCGGGATCGGGCTGGCCGTCGCCGGGGCGCTCGCGGGTGCGGGGGCGAGGGTGTGTGTGACGGCCCGTGACCCGGAGGGGGTGCGGCGGGCTGCCGAGACGCTCGGCGGGGTCGGACTGGCGGGCAGCGTCGCCGATCCCGCACATCTGTCGGCGTTGACCGAGTTCACACTCGACGCGTTCGGACGGCTCGACATCGTGGTGAACAACGCGGCCACCAACCAGCCCTACGGCCCGCTGATGGACGCCGACCCGGACGCGTGGCGCGAGGCGTTCACCATGAACGTCGAGGCTCCGCTGCGACTGACGCAGCACGCGTGGCGGGCGTGGATGCGCGACCACGGCGGCACCGTGGTCAACATCTGCACGGAGGGCGCCACGCACGTCGGCCCCAACATTGGCGCGTACGGCACCAGCAAGGCGGCGCTGCTGCACCTGACGCGACAGCTCGCGGGCGAACTGGCCCCGCGGGTACGGGTCAACTCGGTCTCCCCCGGCCTCGTACGGACGGAGATGGCCCGCTTCGTGTGGGAGCACGGCGTGGACGCCGGCCTACCGCTGGGCCGGATCGGCGAACCCGAGGACATCGCCCGCGCGGTGCTCTGGCTGGCGTCGGACGCGGCGGAGTGGGTGACGGGGACGGACCTGCTGGTGGACGGCGGAACCCGCGTCCGCCCAGCGCGAACGGCAACGACATACACGGTCCATGAACACTTGCGGCTACACGAACCGACCTAGGAGCGCGGGGCAGTGTCGATATGCGGCTCCGCCGCGTGGGCGCGACCAGCCCACCACTACCCCCACGCGCACCACCAACACCCGCCTACCACTTACCAGGCGCGTAGTCCTTCATGAAGACCCCGTACAGATCCTCCCCCGCCTCACCCCGCACGATCGGGTCATAGACCCGAGCCGCACCGTCCACGAGGTCGAGCGGCGCATGGAACCCCTCGTCGGCCAGCCGCAGCTTGTCGTAGTGCGGGCGCTCGTCCGTGATCCACCCGGTGTCGACCGAGGTCATCAGAATCCCGTCGGCCTGGAACATCTCCTGCGCGCTGGTCCGCGTCACCATGTTCATCGCGGCCTTCGCGGCGTTCGTGTTCGGATGCCCCGCACCCTTGTACCCGCGCCCGAACACCCCCTCCATCGCCGAGACGTTGACGACATACGCGCGCTTGCTCACCGCGTCGCGCGCCGCCCCGGCCATCGCCGGCCGCAGCTTGCTGATCAGGATGAACGGCGCCGTGTAGTTGCACAGCTGGGTTTCGAGAAGCTCCACCGGGGAGATCTGCTCGATGGTCTGCACCCAGGTGTTGCTGTCGACGACATCGGGGACGAGGCCGCCCGCGTCGATGGCGGTGCCGTCGAGGTGCCGGGCGATGCTGGCGTTGCCCGCGACCAGGGCGAGGTCGGCGACCTTCTGTGCGTCGAGGCCGCTGATACCGACGGGCAGGGCGGTGAGTCCGTCGACCGCGCCGGAGTTGAAGGCGCCGATGACGTGGTGGGCGGGCAGCTCACCGGCCGGCAGCGGGGCGCTCTCGGCCTCGACGAGCGCGGCGTACGCGGAGGGCAGTCGGCGTACCGTCTGCGTCGCGTTGTTGATGAGGATGTCGAGCGGGCCCTGCTCGGCGACCCGGTCGGCCAGCGCCACGACCTGCGCGGGGTCGCGCAGGTCGGTGCCGACGACCTCCAGGCGGTGGATCCAGTCCGCGGAGTCGTCCATGGCCTTGAAGCGGCGGATGGCGTCCTTGGGGAAGCGCGTGGTGATGGTGGTGTGCGCGCCGTCGCGCAGCAGCCGCAGCGCGATGTACATGCCGATCTTGGCCCGGCCGCCGGTGAGGAGCGCGCGCTTGCCGGTGAGGTCGGTACGGGCGTCGCGGCGGGAGCGGTTCTCGGCGGCGCAGCTCTGGCAGAGCTGGTGGTAGAAGTAGTCGACCTCGACATAGCGCGCCTTGCAGGTGTAGCAGGAGCGCGGGCGCTGGAGTATCCCCGCGATCTGCCCCTCCTCGGTCACCGACGACGGCAGGATGCCCTCGGTCTCGTCGTCGATGCGCTGGGCGGAGCCGGTAGCCGTGGACTCGGTGACCGCCTTGTCGTGGGCGGTCTTGGAGGCCCGGCGCTCCTGCCGACGGCGCTGCTTGACCGTGCGGTAGACGCCGGCGGTGGCGCGGCGCACGGCGATGGCGTCGGGGTGGTCGACGTCCAGCTTGTCGAGTTCATCGAGCACGGCGAGGCAGACGGCCATGCGCTCGGGGTCGATGCCGGGACCGTGGGAGACGTCGTCCGCGTCGTCCATGCCGTCCACGGCCGTCGGGCCGTCCTCTGTCACCGTCATCGCGCTGCCGTTCCCTGGGTCGCCATCGCGGCGCTCAGACCGCGCCCGCTCTCGAACAGGCGATTTTACGGAAGCCCGGGCCCAGTCACCAAACCCGCGACGATCATGACGCAGGTCACAGGGTGCAGGCGGCGACCAGCGTCTCCACCTCGGCCGACAGCGCGGCGGCGAACCGGTCGAGGTCCGGGACGGCTTCCGCGTCCGCGACGAGCCCGAAGTGGACCTGTCCGCGGTAGGTCGAGATGGCGACCGCCAGCGACTGGCCCTGGGCGAGCGGGGCGAAGGGGTAGACCTCGGTGAGCGGGTTGCCGCCGAGCCGGAGTCCGAGGCTGGGCAGCGGCACACTGGTGACGAGGATGTCGAACCAGAGCCGTGCGGCCTGCTTGACCAGCGGTCCGCCCAGCCGGTGCCCGAGCGGCGGCACATGGTCGGCGAGCAGCGCGACCGCGCCGGCGCCCCGCCCGGGACCCGCGTCCTTGTTGCGGTCCATGGCCGTACGCACACGGGCCAGGCGCCGGAGCGGGTCCGCGTCGTCGACGGGCAGCCGCATCAGGTACCCGGAGAGCCGGTTGCCCTGCGGTTG
This sequence comes from Streptomyces sp. SID12501, assembly GCF_010550245.1. Classification (GTDB taxonomy): domain Bacteria; phylum Actinomycetota; class Actinomycetes; order Streptomycetales; family Streptomycetaceae; genus Streptomyces. The sequence goes on along the minus strand of NZ_JAAGLU010000019.1, from coordinate 127,649 downwards.
CGCGGTGCGCGGTCGCCGTTTGGAGACGGGGATGAGCGCGCGCGGGGCGACTCCCTCGGTCCCGTCGCCCCGCTCGTCGAGCCAGCGGCGCAGGGCTCCCGCGACGACGGCGATGAGTACGTCGTTCACGGTGCCGCCGACGGTCTTGCGCACCCGGTGGACGTCGTCGAGGTCGACGGCGACTCCGGCGGTACGGCGGGTTCCGGTCGGTTCGGCGACGAGCGCGGCCGACGAGCGGTTGCTGAGGTTGTCCAGACCGGAGCGGGCGACGGAGGCGCCGATGTCCAGGGCGCGGCCCACGTCGGAGAGGGCGCCGCGCACCAGTCCGGGCAGCTTGCGCACGTCCGGGAAGAGGCCGGTGGCGGGTTGTTCGGGGCGCGGGCGCGGTTTGGGCAGGTCGAGGGGGTCCATGACGCCGGCGGCGAGGGTCAGCGCGCGCAGGCCGTCGGCCAGGGCGTGGTGGAACTTGAAGAGCACGGCGAAGGAGGTGCCGTCCTCGCCGGGCAGCACATGGGCCTCCCACGGCGGCCGGCCGCGTTCCAGCGAGCGTTCCATGAGCCGTCCGGCCTCGGCGTGGAAGTCGGCGGTCGGGGCGTGCAGCCGGACGTGGTCGAGCGGGTCGAAGTCCGGTGCGGTCTCGCGGGTGGCTCCTCCGAAGGCCAGCGGGAGCAGGGGCTGCCAGACGTCCCGGATGCGCATGCGCAGTCCGGGTACGGCGACGGCGCGGGCGGCGAGCAGGTCGGCCGCGTGGGCTCCGGCGGTGGGCGAGTGGGCCGAGAAGACACCGAGGGCGCCCAGGTGCATGGGGTGCAGATCGGAGTCGATGTGCCAGAACGCCAGGTCGAGGGGGGCGAGCAGGTCCGAGGTCTCAGAGGTCAAGGGATCGCTCTCGCGTCGACGACGGGTGAACCAGCAGTCAATCGCTAGTGCGCGATTACGGTCAAGTACGATCAAGCTACGCTCAGTTAACAACGCATTAAGTCCCACCGCTGCCGGAGCGGTGGGACTTAACTGATTTATGAGCTTACGTCAGGTAGGAGACGGCTATTTCAGGGCGGGCGGCGCCGCATCCGCACCGGTTCCCCACCCGGACGGCTCCGGACCGACCGTGAAGTCGAGCGAGCGGGCACCCCGCAACGTCCCGCTCGTCACATACGTACGGCTGTACGGCGCCCCGTCGACGGCCACCGACTGGACGTACCGTCGGCTGTCCGACGTACCCGGTGCCGTGACCGTGAGGGCGCCGAGCGGGTAGTAGCGGGGGTCGAGGGTGAGATCGACCCGGTCGAAGACCGGGGTGGACAGGCCCCAGGTGTCGTAGCCGGGCTGCACCGGGAAGATCCCGATCGCCGACAGGACGTGCCAGGCGGACATGGTGCCCATGTCGTCGTTGCCGGTCATTCCGGTCGGGCCGTCCGTGTACAGGGTCAGCGCGGCGTGCACGACCTCGGTCGTCTTCCAGGGCTGGCCGGTGGAGAGGTAGGTGTACGGGGCGGTGAGGTCGACCTCGTTCTGCGGGTTGTACTTGTCCGCGTTGTAGTAGGCGTACGGGCCGTTCACCCACACCTCGCGGGCCGTCCCGGCCGGGTCCGCCTTCATCCGGTCGTAGGCGAAGAACGCGTCGAGCCGGTTGTTGGCCGCCTCCCTCCCCCCGAGCAGGTCCACCAGGCCCGGCAGGTCCTGCGGGACCAGCCACTGGTACTGCCAGGCCGTGCCCTCGTGGAATCCCTCGCCCTTGGCCGGATCGGGGTCGCCCGTGAAAGCGCCGGAGCCGTCCCGGGGCCGGAAGAAGCCGGTCGAGGGGTCGAAGACGTCGCGGTAGCTCTGCGCCCGGTCCGCGTAACGGGCCGCGTCGGCCTCGTGGCCCAGTTCGCGTGCCATCTGGGCCAGCATCGCGTCGGACAGGGCGTACTCCAGGGTGACGGACGCGCCCCAGTGGTAGTCCGAGTCGCCGAGCTTGGTGCGCGGGCGGCCCTTGAGATAGGGCGCGAAGCCGTTCTCGATGTACTCGCGGTTGGCCTCGCGCCCCAGCATGGGCAGCGCGGCGGGCGGTACACCGTCCGCGTTCTTCTTCAGGGCGCGGTAGGCCCGCTCCTCGTGGCCGTGCAGCAGACCCTGCTGGTAGGCGTGGGTGAGGAACGGGGTGACCGGGTCGCCGGTCATGATGTTGGTCTCGACCGTGCCGTACCCCCACTTGGGCAGCCAGCCGCCCTCCTCGTCGATCTTCAGCACCGAGAGCGCCATGTCCCGGGCCTCACGGGGTGCGAGCAGCGACAGGAGCTGGGCCTGGGTGCGGTAGGTGTCCCACAGGGACCAGTTCTGGTAGTACGTGAAGTCCCGCGCACGATGGATCTTCAGGTCCCAGCCGGTGTAGCGGCCGTCGGCGTCGCTGCCGATGCTGGGGGCGAGGAAGCTGCGGTACAGGGACGAGTAGAAGGTCCGGCGCAGCGTGTCCGAGCCGCCGGTCACGCCCACGTCGTCGAGGCGCGCCTCCCAGGCGCCCCGGGCCGCCTCCCTCACCTCGTCGAACGGCCGTCCGCCCTCGGCGCGCAGGTTGCCGGCCGCGCCGTCCGCGTCGACGTACGACAGGGCGGTGGTCGCCTCGACGGTGCGGTCGCCGTCCGTCGTGTCGAAGCGGACGTAGGCGCCGTCGCCGCCGGTCCGGGAGCCGCCGGTGACCGTGGTGCCGTCCCAGGTGCCGTACGCCGTGAAGGGCCGGTCGAAGCGGGTGACCGTGTGGACGGTGTACGGCTTGGTTCCCCGGCAGAAGCCGGAGCCTGTGATCGTCGTGCGGACGGTCCGGTCGTCGAGGATCTCGACCCGGTTCGCCACCTTCGTGTGCAGCGACTGGCCCGCGTTGAGCAGCACGTTGGCCTTGCTGGTCGCGGGGAAGGTGTACCGCTGGACGCCGGTGCGGGCGGTCGCCGTCAGCTCGGCGTCGATGCCCGACTTCAGGCCCACCTTGTAGTAGCCGGGGTTCGCGCTCTCGGTGTCGTGGGTGAACTCGGCGGCGTAGGACGCGTAGTCGGTGCTCGTGATGTCGCCGGTCGTGGGCAGGACCGGCAGGTCGCCGCCGATCCGGCAGCCGACGCCGGAGAGGTGGACGAGGGAAAAGCCCCGGATGCGGGTCTGGGAATAGCGGTAGCCGGTCTTGTGCCCGGTGTCGGGCGAGAGCTGCACCATGCCGAAGGGCACGGTCGCGCCGGGGAAGGTGTTGCCCTCGTTCTCCGTGCCGATGAACGGGTTGACCAGGTCGGTGAGCCGCTCGTCACGTGCGTGGGCGGCCGGTGCGGCGAGCGCGCCGGCCAACAGGGCGGCGGCCGTCACCGCCCCAGCGGTGCGCAGCGTCCATCTCACAGGGCAGTCCTCCGTCGGCTCGGACAGCTGTCGGGGAGCCCGGGAGGCACCCGGGTCCGTGTCCCGGATCTGTTCCTCTCCGGACGTCCCGATCCGCGCCGCAGCCCGCACGGTCACCTCGGAGCCGTACGGCAACAGCCCGTTCGGCTCACTCGCCGGGCCCCGGACACGCCGACGGCCCCGGTGAGCACGGGCTCACCGGGGCCGAGGGTGTGTGTGCGTACCTGTCTATGACACGTGCTGGCCCTTCCCGAGGCCGATCACGCCGCCCTTGGAAACGGTGTAGAGGTCGGCGTCGCGCTCCGGGTTGACGCCGATCGTCGCGCCCGGCGGGACCTCGACGTTCTTGTCCAGGACGGCCCCGCGCACGATCGCGCCCCGCCCGATGCGCACGTTGTCGTGCAGGATCGACCCCTGCACGACGGCACCGGGATCGACCCGGACGCCGGGCGAGAGTACCGAGCGCGTGACCTGGCCCCGGATCAGGCACCCGGCGCTGATGATCGACTCGCTGGCGATGCCGCCGGCGTTGAAGCGGGCGGGCGACAACTGGCCGGAGTGGGTGTAGACGGGCCAGGTGCGGTTGTAGAGGTTGAACGCGGGCCGCTCGGCGATCAGGTCCATGTGGGCGTCGTAGTACGCGTCTAGCGTGCCGACGTCCCGCCAGTAACCCTGGTCGCGGGTTGTCTCGCCGGGCACGTGGTTCTGGCTGAAGTCGTACAGCTGGGCCTCACCGCGGTCGGTGAGCGCGGGCAGGATCGAGCCGCCCATGTCGTGCACGGAGTCACCGTCCTCGGCATCCCGCTGAAGAGCCTCGATGAGGGCCTTGGTGGTGAAGATGTAGTTGCCCATCGAGGCGAAGACGCACCCGGGGTCGCCGGGCAGACCAGGCGGGTCGGCGGGCTTCTCCAGGAAGCCCTGCACGGTCTGGCCGTCCGAGCCGGGACTGATCACACCGAAGGACGACGACTCGGCGCGCGGCACCTTGATGCCCGCGACCGTGACCCCGGCGCCGCTCTCGATGTGCTGGCTGAGCATCTGCCGGGGGTCCATGCGGTAGACGTGGTCGGCACCGAACACCGCGACATAGTCGGGCTGCTCGTCGTGCACCAGGTTGAGCGACTGGAGGATGGCGTCGGCGCTGCCCAGATACCAGCGCGGACCGAGGCGCTGCTGGGCGGGGACCGGGGTGACGTAGTTGCCGAGCAGACTGGACATCCGCCAGGTGGTGGTGATGTGCCGGTCCAGCGAGTGCGACTTGTACTGCGTGAGCACGCAGATGCGCATGATGTCGGCGTTGACGAGGTTGGACAGGACGAAGTCGACCAGGCGATACGTTCCGCCGAAGGTCACCGCTGGTTTCGCGCGGTCCGCGGTCAAGGGCATCAGTCGTTTGCCCTCTCCGCCCGCCAGCACGATCCCGAGCACAGAAGGCCCACCACGACGCATCGCCGCTCCCCTCACCGTGGTTGTGCACGTTGCTTTCCCGTACGCCGGTCGGGCTAAGCCTGTTGACCTTGTTTGAGGGTCTCCTCATAAAGCCTTACCGTCCGTCTGGCCACGGCGTCCCAGCCGAACTCTTCCACCGCACGCTCCCGTCCGGCGTCTCCCATGCGGCGCGCGGCCTCCGGATCACCGATGACGGAGTCCAGGGCCCGCGCGAGGTCCGCCTCGAAGACACCCGGGTCCTCGTCCAGGGACACCAGTACCCCGGTTCTCCCGTCCTCCACCACCTCGGGAATGCCTCCGACCCGGGAGGCCACGACGGGAGTTCCGCAGGCCATCGCCTCCAGGTTGACGATACCCAAGGGTTCGTACACCGAAGGACAGACGAACACGGCGGCGTGTGTGAGGAGCTGGATGACGTCCGGGCGCGGCAGCATCTGCGGGATCCAGAAGACGCCCTCGCGTACGGCGCTCAGCTCCTGGAAGAGTTCGCGGAACTCCCGGTCGATCTCCGGAGTGTCCGGGGCGCCCGCGCACAGCACGACCTGGGCCGCCGGGTCGATGTCCCGCACCGCCCGCAGCAGGTGGGGCACGCCCTTCTGGCGGGTGATCCGGCCGACGAACAGGACGTACGGACGGCTCGGGTCGACACCGATCCGGGTGAGGGCGTCCGTGCCGTGGTCGGGGCGGTAGAGGCTGGTGTCGATGCCGTTGTGGACGACATGGACGGTGGCCGGGTCGAGGGCCGGGTAGCAGGCGAGGATGTCCTCGCGCATGGCCCCGGACACGGCGATCACGGCGTCGGCGGCCTCGACGGCGGTGCGCTCGGCCCAGCTCGACAGGGCGTATCCGCCACCGAGCTGCTCGGCCTTCCAGGGGCGCAGGGGCTCCAGGGAGTGCGCGGTCATCACGTGCGGTATGCCGTACAGGAGCTTGGCGAAGTGGCCGGCGAGGTTGGCGTACCAGGTGTGCGAGTGGACGAGTTCGCGGCCTTCGAGGGCGGCGGCGATGGAGAGGTCCGTGGAGAAGGTACGCAGCGCGTCGTTGCTCCCGTCCAGCGCCGGCCAGGACCGGTGCCGGACGACGCCGACTCCGCGGCCCTCGCCCCAGCAGTGCACCTCCAGGTCGGTGAGGGCGCCCAGCTCCCGGGCGAGGAACTCGACATGGACGCCCGCACCGCCGTACACATCCGGCGGATACTCCCGGGTCAGCAGGCCCACACGCACCCAAAACTCCCTGTCTCGGCGGTTGGTCCCCACATGGTCACCCAGATGTGGCGTTCGGGGAAGACCATGGTGCCCTGGTGAAGCAGCAGTCGCCGCAGATCCCGCCTCCGGGCACCCGGTAGTAGAGGCAGCAGCTGCGCCGCCGGAAGGCGCTGCCGGTGAGGGTGCCGGTCGGGGCGAGGCGGGGGTGGGTGAGCAGTTCGGCGGCGAGGACGTGGGCGCGCGCACCGGCGTCCGCACCCGCCCCGCCCGCCCCGCGCGCCCAGCGGCCGAGCTCGCGGGCCGCGCCGGCCAGTGCCGAGCCCGCGTTGCCCCACAGCAGGCCCTCGGCGACGCCGTAGCGGGCGTGCAGGGCGGCCGTGAGGGGCTCCAGATGCCCTTGTACGACGAGGTCCGCGACCGTTGCCGCGTCGGCCGGCCGGGGGCGCACCTCGGCCAGCGACAGGTCGTCGGGGGCGCTCGCTGCGGGGTCCCAGTGGAGCAGGCGGGGATCGAGGTCGGGGACGCTGCCGTACAGAACGGCGCAGCCGAGGGCGACGGACCACAGACGGGCCGCGAGCGCCTGTTGGGCGATCGACGCGGAAACCCGCAGCTCAGGGGCGTGAATACGATCCGCGACCGTTCGGACGCGAAAAGTTATGGAATCCGCGTAAACATCCTCGCCGCGATGGGCGTACGCCTGCGCGAGTGTCGGCGGTGGGTCGGCGGGGGCTCCGGCCGTGCGTAGTACGAAGAAGCCGCCGAGCGGTCGGAGCGCCGCGAGATCGGGGTCGAGGTCCACGAGAGGCAGTAGTACCAGTTCGGGCAGTAGCCGAGAGCAGCAGCTCCGTCCCCGCGTCACCCACCCTGGGGAGGACGTGGAGCCCGGCGTACTCCATCGGCAGTAGGACCCAATGGATGCTCTGGTACGACGCGGCGGCGCCCGCGAGGGGGGATCGTAGTCACCATGGAAGCCGATCGTTCGCCGCGCCCCCGCCGCACGCAGAGGAGTTGCTCATGAGCGCCCTCGCGTTGTCCATCCTGCTGTCGCTCGTCTCCGCTGTCGCCTACGCGGGCGGGGCGATCGTGCAGGAGCGGGTCGCGGACTCCGGGCACGGCCCGTCCTATGCGCCGATGCGCAGGCCGGTCTGGTGGGCCGCCGTGGCGTTGAACGGCTTCGGCGGAGTGCTGCACGTGGTGGCGCTGGCGTTCGGGCCGCTGAGCGTCGTCCAGCCGATGGGTGCCCTGACCATCGTGTTCGCGCTGCCGATGGCGGCGATGTTCGTAGGCCGCAAGGCCGGGGCGGCGGCCTGGCGCGGCGCGATCATGGCGACGCTCGGACTCGCGGGCCTGTTGTCCCTGGTCGGCACGTCCGAGGCACAGTCCATGGGCACCACCGAGCGGGTGCTGCTGGCCGTGGTCACCGGCTCCGCGGTGGTGGCGCTGATGGTGGCGGGGCGTGCCGCGCACCGGCACCCGGCGGTGCGCAGCACCCTGCTGGCCATCGCGTCCGGTATCGCCTTCGGTATGTCGTCGGTGTTCACGAAGGTGGTCGCCGTGGACTGGTCCGGCGGCCTCACGGTCGCGGATGTGCCCTCACTGGCGTTGATCGCGGTACTCGGTGTCTCCGGGCTGCTGCTCTCGCAGGCGGCCTACCGGGGCGGCGGCCTCACGGCGCCGCTCGCGACGCTGACGGTCGTGAACCCGGTGGTGGCGGCGGCGGTCGGCATCACGATGTTCGGCGAGACGTTCCGGTACGGCACCACGGGCACCATCCTCGCGCTGAGCTGCGGTGTGGTCGCGGCGGGCGGCCTGATCCTGCTCACCACGGAGCGCCTGCAGCACGCCACGCACACAGACGCTCTGCCCTCCGCCTTTCCTGCCCCTGCTTCCCCTGTTGCCGTTCCTTCGGCACCCTCGGTACCGGAACCGGCCGGATCCGGTACCGAGGAGCACGAGGAGACGCCGGCGGTGAGCGAGGAGCCCGCCCAGCCGGTCCTGGCCGCCGCGGCGGCACCGGCGCCGGTGACCGTGCGGGACGTGTTCGACGAGGAGCCCATTCCCTACGGGGCTTTCTACGGCATCCCCTACGTGTCGATCCCGATTCCGATGTCCGCCCGCGACCGGCACCGCATGCGGGTCAAATCCTGACGCCGCCGGCCCTGAGATAGGCCAGCGGGTCGATGTCGCTGCCGAAGCCGGGTCCCGTCCGCACCTCGAAGTGCAGATGCGGGCCCGTGCTGTTGCCCGTGGAACCGGAGCGCCCGATGCGCTGCCCGGCGGACACCGACTGTCCGGCCCGGACGGAGATCGCGGACAGGTGCGCGTACTGCGAGTAGCGCCCGTCGGCGTGCCGGATCACCACCTGGTACCCGAAGGACCCGCCCCAGCCCGCGTCGACGACCTCACCCACACCGATCGCCTTCACGGAGGTACCGGTGGGCACCGGGAAGTCGACGCCCGTGTGGTAGCCCTTCGACCAGGAGGAACCCGCCTTGTGGTAGGGCGTCCCGGTCGTGGCGCTCACGGGCGCGGTGAGCGTGGTGGTCGTGGTGCGGGGGGCCTTGGTGGCGGCCTTCTCGGCGGTGTGCGAGGGGGCCTTCTCCGTCCGGGACTTGCGGGCGGGTTCGGCGGTGGCGGGGGCGTGCGGTGCGGCCTTCGTACGGAGGTTCAGCCGCTGGCCGGGGACTATCAGGTCCGGATCGGTGCCGATCGTCGTGCGGTTGGCGGCGTAGAGGCGCTGCCAGCCGCCCCGGACGTCGCTGTCGTCGGCGATGCCGGAGAGGGTGTCGCCGTGCACGACGGTGTACATCTCGGCGGTGCCCGCCTGGGACTGGGGCGTGGTCTGCGGTTTCACGTCACGGACGGTCCGCTGGGACTTCCGTTCCGAGTCGCCCGCTTTGGCGGAGCTGCCGGACTTGCCGGAGGGGTTGATGTCGGGGGTGTCCCCGCCCCGGGTGAGGCCGGCGCGGACCGAGCAGGTGGGCCAGGCGCCGGGGCCCTGTGCCTTGAGCACCTTCTCAGCCACGGCTATCTGCTGATCCTTGGTGGCCAGATCCGCACGCCCGGCGTAGACCGTGCCGCCGTACGCCTCCCAGGTGGACTGGCTGAACTGGAGCCCGCCGTAGTACCCGTTGCCGGTGTTGATGTTCCAGTCGTTCGTGGACTCGCAGGCGGCGACCTTGTTCCAGGTCGCCATGTCCGCCGCGTCCGCCACTCCGGCGCCGACCAGCGGGAGCGCTATACCGGCGCTGCCCGCGGTGACAGTGAGAGAGGCCCGGTTGATCCGGTTCGGCTGGTACCGGCGATGCTTGCCGCGTACGGCCATGGAAGAGCCCCCTCGTCCGTTGCCAGGAACCGTAAAAGTAAACGCTGTGAACAGGCCACGACAAGACTGCAAACCAGCCTCTGTGCGGCCGAAGTTCGCCCGGGGCGAAACCGAGGGGAGACCGAAGTGGCCAGGAATACGGGTCGATTGCGTGAATGCTGAGGCAGGTGGGGGTTCTGGTCCGTATCTGCGTACGCAGGAACGGCAGCCCGGATGTGCGGTCGGCGTACCGGCACGCCAGGATGGCCCGAAAGGCAATACTGGCGAGCAGGTACGGCACCACCGATTCCAGGACCTACCGGCACCACCGTTTTCCAGGACCCACTAGGAGTCATCCGCATGAGCAACTCAGCCCAGATCGGCGTCACGGGACTCGCGGTGATGGGCCGCAACCTCGCCCGCAACTTCGCGCGCAACGGCTACACGGTCGCGCTGCACAACCGGACTGCGGCGCGTACGCACGCTCTGGTCGAGGAGTTCGGGACCGAGGGCGACTTCGTCGCGGCCGACACCGCCAAGGAGTTCGTGGCCGCGCTGGAACGGCCGCGCCGCCTGGTCGTCATGGTGAAGGCCGGTGACCCGACCGACGCGGTGATCCAGGAGTTCGCCCCGCTCCTGGAGCCCGGCGACATGATCATCGACGGCGGCAACGCGCACTTCGCCGACACCCGGCGCCGCGAGCGCGACCTGCGCGAGCAGGGCATCCACTTCGTCGGCATGGGCGTCTCCGGCGGCGAGGAGGGCGCGCTGCTCGGCCCGAGCATCATGCCGGGCGGTCCGGTCGAGTCGTACGACTCGCTCGGTCCGATGCTGGAGAAGATCTCCGCGAAGGCGGAGGACGGCACCCCCTGTGTGTCGCACGTGGGTCCGGACGGCGCCGGGCACTTCGTGAAGATGGTCCACAACGGCATCGAGTACGCCGACATGCAGCTGATCGGCGAGGCGTACCAGTTGCTGCGCGATGTCGCCGGGTACTCCCCCGCGCAGATCGCCGACATCTTCCGCACCTGGAACACGGGCCGTCTCGACTCCTACCTGATCGAGATCACCGCCGAGGTGCTGTCGCACGTGGACGCGGCGACGGGCAAGCCGTTCGTGGACGTGGTGGTGGACCAGGCCGAGCAGAAGGGCACCGGCCGCTGGACCGTCCAGATCGCCCTCGACCTGGGCGTGCCGGTGTCGGGCATCGCCGAGGCGGTCTTCGCCCGCTCCCTCTCCGGCCACGCGGCGCTGCGCGAGGCCTCGCGCGGGCTGGCCGGCCCGAAGGCGACCCCGCTGGGCGAGTCGGAGGCGGCGGCCTTCGCCGACCGCGTCGAGCAGGCGCTGTACGCGTCGAAGATCGTGTCGTACACGCAGGGCTTCCACGAGATCGCGGCGGGCGGCGCGGAGTACGGCTGGGACATCGACCTGGGTGCCGTCTCCGCCCTCTGGCGCGGCGGCTGCATCATCCGGGCGGCCTTCCTGGACCGTATCCGCGCCGCGTACGACGCGCGGGCGGACCTGCCCAGCCTGCTGTCCGACGACACGTTCGCGCAGGAGATCGCGGCGGCGCAGGACGACTGGCGCGAGGTGCTGGTCGCGGCGACCCGTCAGGGTGTCCCGACGCCGGGCTTCGGCGCGGCCCTCGCGTACTACGACGCGCTGCGCGCGGAGCGCCTCCCGGCCGCGCTGACCCAGGGCCAGCGGGACTTCTTCGGCGCGCACACCTACCGCCGCACGGACCGCGAGGGCGCGTTCCACACCCTGTGGGGCGGCGACCGGTCGGAGATCACCGGCTGAGACGGCCTCCGACGGTACGGAGTGATGGTGGGGCGGCCGGATTTCCCGGCCGCCCCACCTGGCGTTACAGTCCCTGCCCGGCTTCAGAGCAGCGGCGGGCCCGGTTCGAGATCGGGGTCCGGCTTCCCGTCGGCGGTACGGGGTGACGGTGGGCGGTGGGGTTTCCCGGCCGCCTCCTGGCGTTACCGCCTCGTTGCCGCTTCAGGTCAGCGGTGGGCCCGGTTCGGGGTCGGGGATCGGCTCGGGGCCCGGAGGCTGCGGGATGGGGGACGGAGCGGGGCCCGGTGGCGTCGGGGTCGGTGGTTCCGGATCGGGGCCCGGCGGTGGTGGAGTCGGGCCGGGGATCGGTGGTTCCGGGGCGGGGCCCGGGGTCGGGAAGGGGCCGGGGGTGGGGCCCGGCGGTACGGGGTGGGGATACGGGTCCGGTTGCGTCACTGTGTCCTCCCGCCAGTGGGTTCGTCGGCTCTGGACTTCTCCCCCGCGTACCCGGCGCACGCGCCCCCACTCGCTCCGTTCACTCCGTCGCGCTACGCCCGTGCGACCGCCGCGCCCGCCGCCAGTCCCGGGCGGGGGCTGGACAGCACCGGCAACGCGGTGGTCGTCAGCGACTGCGCCGGGGTCATGGAGGCCTGGGCGAGGATGATCGCGTCGGCGCTGTCACCGGGGACCGAGTCCACCGCATCGGCCACCGAACGGACATAGCCCTCCGTGTCGCCCGCCTGGAAGAGGGCCCAGGCGCCGTCCACGAACAGCTTCCGTACGTCGGCGGGGAGCCCGGCGCGGCGCGCCTCCTCCTCGACGAGGGCCACCGTGGGCCCGAACGTGCTCTCCGAGGTCGCGACGACGACCACCCTCGGGCCGATGGCCACCGCGGCGGCGGCCATCGGGCGGTCGACCCGCAGCACGGGCACCCCGACCTCCGCGGCGGCCGCCTCCGCGACACCGCCGATGGAGGAGCAGGTGCAGAGCACGGCGGCGGCGCCGCCGGCGACGGCCTGCTCCAGGACGGCCCGGACGTCACCGGCCACGGCGTCGGGTCCGTCGGCCCGGGCCCTGGTCAGCAGGTCCTCCTGGACGAAGTGGGCGAGTTCCAGGCCCTGGTGGTCCTCGTCGCGCAGGGCGTCGAACACCGGGACGTGCACGGGCGAGGTGTGCAGAAGGGCGAGCACGGTGCGGTGAGTCCTCTTGTCGGACGTCAGAAGCGGTCGGGGTTCGCCACGAGCCACTCCTTGGCGGCACGGAGAAGCTGGGGGTCCGCCGCCGGGGCCTCGGCGGGGTGACGCTCGGCCCACTTCACGACGTACGGGCAGAGGGGGGCCACGACGATGCCCTCGCGGGCGGCCATGAGGTACAGCTCACGGGCCAGTGAGCCCGCGATGCCCTTTCCCTCGTGTGCCGGCTCGACGATCGTGTGGACGGGGACCAGCGCGCGTCCCCGCGCGGCCAGCACGAAGTACGCGATGTGGCCCACAACCTCCCCCGCCGCCACCGCCTCCAGGCGGCCTGCCGTCCGGTCGTCGCGGATCTCGATGTCACTCATGGACACTCCTCGTCGGGTCGTCGCATCATCGGACGCCCCGGCTGGCCGGCTCGCCGGACGGTCAGACCGTGAGCGCCTGCGGGCTGCGCTCCTGGTCCGACCCCGGCACCGGCTCGGCCGGGTCGGCGCCCAGCGCCACGACGCGGTTGCCGTGGTCCACGTGGACCACCTTCGGCCGCAGCGCCCGCGCCTCGGCGTCGGTCACCTGAGCGTAACTGATGATGATCACCAGATCTCCGGGGTGGACGAGATGGGCCGCCGCCCCGTTGATCCCGACGACACCGGACCCCCGCTCGCCCTCGATGACGTATGTCTCCAGCCGGGCGCCGTTGGTGATGTCGACGATGTGCACGAGCTCGCCGGGCAGCAGGTCGGCGGCGTCGAGGAGGTCGGCGTCGATGGTCACGGAGCCGACGTAGTGCAGGTCGGCCTGGGTGACGGTGGCGCGGTGGATCTTGGACTTGAACAGAGTACGCAGCACTTTGGACTCCTGGAAGACGGCTCCCTGCCTGCTTTCTGCAGGTCAAGGGCGTCATTCACTGTACATCGGCATGCCTTGGACTCGAAGACCTTTCATGACATCGTGCGCCGCGCGAGCAGGAGCACGTACAGAAGGCTGTCTCGGACCTCATGCTCATCGGAGGCTGACTTGCGTGATGGATCGTCAGGCAAGCGAGGGCCTCCAGTTACTGGGACTGCTTGTGCAGCGAGCGCCGCGCGAGGAGCATCCTCTCGGCCCGGGATTCCACTGAGAACTTTTCCCGAAGCCGGTAACGGCGCGGTCGCAGTAACTGCAGATGCCCACGCACTCTTCACCGCAGGTCAGGCACAGAAGGACGGCGGTTTGTTCGCCATCGACAGTCCTTCCGCCGGGCACGCTCGTGACGGCGCCACCGGAACAGAGGAACTCGTTGTGCTCGTGCACCGGTGCCGGTCCATCCACGCCGTGATCACCGGCTCGATCAACGACCACTGCTCGTCCGACAGGTCACTCGGATACGGCTTGCGTTCACCCACCCGAACACATCACCAGATCAACAACCGCGGACCGGCAGACTCCGCCTCGCTGCCACACCGTCAGGCGACAGTAGACCCCCTTAAGGACTCACGAACCGCCCCCTCAGAAGGTGCTTTCGGCCACCTCCACGCGTCAAAGTGCGGGATCCGACGAATTGGAGAGGTGGGCCGGATCGCTCAGCGGTTCAGCAGACGCCAGCTTCCGGATGCGCGGGTGGTTCTCCAGCGCCCACCGCACGGTCTTCGGCGGGCGTCCGAGCAGGGTTTCCAGTTGGTCGGTGGTGCCGCGGTAGCCGCCGCCACCCTTCAGCCGGGTCAGGGTCTTGAGGTGCTCCGCGGTGTGCGGGAGCGCGGACAGGGCGGTGTCGACGTAGGTCTCGTTCCAGGTTTCGATGTCTTCGGGAACGTACGTGACCTCGCGTCCCAGAACGGCCGCGTAGTCCTCCGCGAACCCGTGCATGTCCTTCAGCTCCGGGCCGTTGAGGTCGTAGGACTTCGAGATGTGCGGCTCCGGGTCGGCCAGGATCTTCACGCAAACCTCCGCCACGTCGTAGCCCGCGATGGGCGCGAGCCGGTGGTCACCGAAGGGCAGGCGCAGTTCGCCCCTGCTCAGCGGCTCCAGTGCCAGCCAGGTCATCAGGGGGTTCTCGATGAACATGGCCGCCCGGATGTTGACGGTCGGGAGGCCGGACCAGTCCAGCACCTGCTCGGCGACCCAGTGGGCGCGTTGCTGCGGCGACCAGTTGGCGACGAGTCCGCCGAGCCACGCACGCCGCTCTTCCTCCGGCGCGGTCATCTTGTCGAACGTCATGAACGACTGCTCGTACTCGGAGATGTTGACGAACACCTCGATGTCGCCCTGGGCCCGTGCCGCGGCGGCCATCAGGCTGACGGCGTCGGTGCAGTACGGCGACAGGCTCATGCTGAAGTAGATGCGGCGGACACCCTTCAGCGCGGCGCTCACGTCGGCGATGGTGAGCAGGTCACCGACGAAGACCTCGGCCCCGGCCTGGCGGAGCACATCCGCGCGTTCGTCGTCCTGGCGCACGAACGCGCGCACCGGGTGCCCTTGTTCGAGCAGCATGTCGACCATCGTCCGGCTCACACCACCGACTTCGCCGGCGGCACCGGTGATCAGGATGGGGTTGCGCTCTGGCATCAATGTGTCCTCTGTCTGGTGGTGGGGGGATTCAGTTGTTGAGAAAGCCACATGACGGATGCCGCGTAGCGTCATCGGGACGCGGGGTCGTCGATGCGGGTGAGGGAAGTCGAGGAGTGCGGCATTGGCCTTGGCGGGACGCTCCTGCTGTGTCCAGTGCCCGCAACCCGGCTGCACCGAAGGCAGTGCAGTTGAGGCGCGGCAACGGTCAGCGGTCAGCGGTTGTCCGACCCGCCCTGGCCACGGAAGATCTCGCCCAGCGAGCTGCCCCCGCCGGGGGACGCAGCGCGGTGACCATGTCGCGGTCTCCCACCACGCCCGCTCGCCGTGCAGGACGAAGTCCTCCGCGTACGCCCGAATGTCGTCCTCCGTCGGCCATGCCGGGAGAGCGGGTGAGTCCCGGCGTAGCCGCGCTGGTCGGGAGCGACGAACGGGTACCGGGCCGACCCCAGCGACCCGAACCGGTGACGCCAGGAGCACCAGCTCTCCGGCCGGCCGTGCAGCAGCAGGACCAGCGGCCCTGCCCCTGTTCGGCGATGTGCAGCCGGAACCCCCTCACATCGGCGAAGCGGTGGGTGGGCGAGCTGTCCACACGGGGCTGCCTGGAAAACGCGGGTGGTGTCAGTTCTTCAGCTGGGCGTACATGGCTTCCAGGTCGGAGGACAGCTGGGACTTGACCCAGCGGGTGGTGTCGTCGGCCAGCACCTCGTGTGCTCCCGCCTCGATGCCGTCGAGTGCGGCCACGGCGATGTCGCGGGGGTCGGCCTTGGGCGCGTCGAGACCCGAGGTCATTTCCGTGTCCACGTAGGCCATGTGGAGCCCGGTCACCGCGATGCCGCGCGGCTGCAGCTCCAGGCGCAGGGAGTTGGTCTGCGACCACAGGGCGGCCTTGGAGGCGCCGTAGGGCGTGCCGTCGGCCAGCCAGGACAGGGCGGAGTGGGCGTTGAGGATGTGGCCCCCGCCGTTGCGCTCGATGACCGGCACGAAGGCCCGGGTGACCAGCAGCGGCCCGTAGAAGTTGGTCTCCAGATCCCGGCGCACGTCCTCCATCGGGGAGTTGAGGTACGAAGCGCGGACGGAGGCCCCGGCGTTGTTGATCAGGATGGTGACGTCCTGAGCCTGCTCGGCTGCGGCTGCCACGGATGCCGGATCGGTGGCCTCGAGCGCCAGCGGAACGGCATCGGGGTGGGTCACCGTGCGCGGGTCACGGGCCGTGGCGTAGACCTTGCCGGCGCCGCGCGCGTAGAGCTCCTCGACCAGCATCCTGCCGATGCCACGGCTGCCTCCGGTGACGAAGACGCTGGCGCCCTTGATTGCTGTCATTACTACCTCCATAAAGATGAAACCGATCGGTTTCACCAACCGTAAACCGTTCGGTTTCATCATGCAAGTCGGGTTGAGCTGAGCACCGGGTGACTACGGCACGCGGGGTCGGGGTGGAGCCGGGCGGAGCTCAGGCTTCAGGGGCCGGCTGGCCTCGTGTCCATCGACGAAGTCCGTACTCGCCGGGCGCAGGCCGGTGAAAGCCGCGAGTCCGCCAACAGTGATCGACTGGGCCTGGCTGGGCCTAAGGCGGAGTTCAGCGGAGTGACGTGAGGAGTGGCGTGCCGTACGGCTCGGTGTCGCCGACGTGCTCGGCCGGCGCGCCCTTGTGGGCCGGCCTGGGGTCGGCGACCAAGGGCGGTCGGCTGCCGACGGCGCAAGGACAGCTCGAGTACGGCGTGCAGGTCGGCGAGGCGCGCGACGCCAGGAAAGACAGGCCCGACGACCCCGACGACGTTTATGGCGACGCGACCTCGCGACGAGAGGCCCAGTCCGCGGGGGCCGGCGCGTGGCCCCGTACAGACGGGTCACGCACCCGGCGTGAGCTGGAGCCCACGTACCAGAGTCGCGGGATGATCCGGCCTCCGTTGGGAGGGAAACGGATGAGGCCGGTGGGTGGCGATCAATCCCAGCACTGTGGTGGCTCGACGGACGTAGTTCTGAGGAGCACCCTGTGCGAGATGGCGTCCCTCATGTCCGCCGCATCGTCCTGCCGGTGCTTCCTATGGGACCGGAACCACCGGCAGGACGATGCGGGAGGGCCGGGCGGGGTCGTGGAAGACGCGCTGGCGGGCCACTCGGGCCGTGGTCGCGCTCTCCTCGGGCTCGCCCGTGTTGAGGTTGCGGTCCCAGCGGGGGAAGTTGCTGGAGGTGACCTGGACCCGTATCCGGTGCCCCGCCCGGAAGACGATGCTGGTCGACCACAGGTCCACGACATGCTCGGCCGCCTCCCCCGGCGTCGCCGCGCGGACGCGCACGATGCCGTCGGCCACATTGCGGGAGACACCTGTCTCATCGACGTCGCACAGGCGTGCTACCCAGTCGGTCGAGGGTCCGTCCGTGGCGGCGAAGAGCACCGCCCGGACCCTGCCGGTCACCTCGACGTCCTCGGTGAGCGGTTCGGTGGTGAAGACCAGGACGTCCTCGCGCGCCTCGACAGCCGCCTGGTCGAGCGGTCCGGGACGGAACTCGTCGGCGGTCAGGAGCCCGCCGCCCATGAGGAGCGCTCCGCCGGTGGTCGGCACCGGGTCCATGGGGTCGTAGGTGAACTCCTCGGCCTGCTCGGCGGTGGACGGCGGCTCAGGGGTCAGGCGTCCGTCCACGCGCAGGTGGAAGTCCGTGTCCACGGCCCGCGACAGGGGCCATTCGGTCTCCTCGCGCCACTGGTTGACGCCCATGACGAACAGCAGCACCGTGCCCGTGTCCGGCTCCGCAGCTCCACCATCGCCGCCTTCGCCGAGAGTCCGGTGGAACCAGTCGAACTGCATGTCGTGCAGGCGTCCGCGCATGCCCATGTAGTCGGAGTGCGCGCCGAACCCGAAGTTGACGTCACCGACCACGTGCCGCCAGTTGGTGTGGGTCCACGGGCCCATGACCAGCGTGGCGGACCGGCCGGCGCGGCGCATGGCGGTGAAGTTGTCGAGCGTGCCCTGGCCGAAGATGTCGAACCAGCCGCCGACCTGGAAGGTGGGCAGATCGACCTCGCCGTGCCGGCCCGCGACAGTGCAGGACGCCGCCCACTCGGGCTCGCGCCGGGACCGCTCGTAGCCCAGCTCGGGCAGGTCGTGCCGGGCGAACGCGGGAAACCGCCCGGCGGGCAGCTCCCCGTAACCGCCGCTCGCCAGGCCGTCGAAATCCTGCACGAGCCCGGTGATGCCGTTCACGAGCCCGTCGAGGTCGGTGGAGTGTCGGCGCATCAGGGTGTCGGCACCCTGCAGGAGCGACCAGGGCACGCTGAGGCCGAGCTCGATCGC
The DNA here is from genome assembly GCF_010550245.1 of Streptomyces sp. SID12501. Classification (GTDB taxonomy): domain Bacteria; phylum Actinomycetota; class Actinomycetes; order Streptomycetales; family Streptomycetaceae; genus Streptomyces. The sequence goes on along the minus strand of NZ_JAAGLU010000019.1, from coordinate 109,522 downwards.
ACCGCCCCGCGTCCACAGCCCGTCGTCCGGGTCGGACCAGGTGATCATCGGCGCGATGGCCTTCAGCTCTGGTGGCTTCGACAGCGCCGCCATCCACTGGGTGTTGCCGAAGTAGCTGCCGCCGATCATGCCGACGGAGCCGTTCGAGCCGGTCAGCGCGGCGGCCCACCGTACGGTGTCGTAACCGTCGCTCTCCTCATACGTGAACGGCTCCCACTCCCCCTCGGAGGCGAACCGGCCACGGGCGTCCTGAAGGACCACCAGGAAACCGTGCCTGGCCGCCGCCAGCGGATCGAGTACGGCGCCCATCATGGGCGTCTGCTTGCCGTACGGCAGCCGGCTCAGCAGCACCGGCCACGGCCCCGTACCGCCGGGCCGGTAGACATCCGCGCGCAGCACCGTGCCGTCACGCATCTCCGCCGGAACGTCGAACTCGATCTGCATCTCCGCCACGCGCTGCTCCTTTGCATGCCACGACGCCGTCAGGCACATGGACGAACTCGGTCCCCGTCCCGCACTACACCCGAACGGGGGTGACCACGGCGCTCTCGGGGCCGTCACGCCACCGCGTTCAGCAGGTCGGCCAGCAGGTCGGGCCGTTCCAGGGCGATGAAGTGGCCTGCTCCCGGCACCTGCGTGAAATCGGCGGCCGACAGCAGCTCCTTGTCGGCCTGCCGGTCCGAGGGCCGCGACCAGTCCTTCTCCCCGTAGACGAGGTGGACGGGTGCCTTGACCTCGGCGTAGCGCGAGCGGGCGGCGATGAGGCTGGGCAGGCTCTGGTACACGGCTCGGGCGACGGTCGAGTAGCCGGGGCGGCCGCCCACCTGGAGGAGTTCGTCGAGGTAGTCCTCCCGCAGCGCGGTCTTGTCGACCAGCCCGCCCTGCAGGATCCGGCGGATGGCGGCCTTGGGCTCCACCCCGGCGACCACCGGGCCCACCCCCGGAGTGAGGACACCGCTGACCACCACACGGGCGAGAAGACTGGAGCGGGCGATCCCGCCGGGGAAGTCGTAGGTGTTCACCGCGACGACGCGCCGGACCCGCTCGGGCAGGTCGGCCGCGGTGGTCAGGGCGAGCACCGCTCCCATGGACTCCCCGACCAGGGTCACGTCATGGAGGTCGAGTTCGGTCAGGAGCCGCTCGACGCCCGCGCGCATGGCCGGCTCGTCGTACGACGCGCCGGGCACGATCTCGGAGTAGCCCATCCCCGGCAGGTCCAGGGCATACACGGTGTACTGGTCCGCGATCAGCGGGATGAGGGAGCGGAAGTGCTCGGCCTGGGTGCGCACGGTGTGCAGCAGGACCACGGGAGCGCCGGTGCCCGCTCTGAGGTAGCGCAGGGTCCCCTCGTCGCTGCGGTGTCCTGCGCGCGGGGCGATGGTGTGGCTGGTGGTTCCCGGGATGTGAATCGTGGGACGTGGCTCTGAGCTGGGCATCTCGCTGGCTTCCCTTTGTGTGAACTGCTGCGGACGGGTGATTCGGACAGGGCCCGCCCAAAGGGGGCGTGACCACGGACCAGCCCTTGGATTCATTGAGAAACCGACCGGTTTCCATCATCGTAAACCGATCGGTTTCCAAGCGCAAGGCGGCTGAGGCCGCCACCCGCAGCGACAGGGTCAGCGCACAGGGGGGACGCGAGAGTGTCACCCGCACCGCGGTCGCCGATTCCGCACTCAAGGACTACTGCGGCACGTCCAAACGCTCCAGCCAGGGGTGTAGGGCTACGCCGCCGAGGCCAAGGGTGACGAGGCCAAGGGCGACGGGGCCAAGGGCGACGGGGCCAATCGGTCCGGGCCGACCGGACGAGGCCCCAGGAACCGCGTACCTGCTGTTGGGCGCTGATGTCGACAAGACGACGGCCTTCCTGGCGCGCGGCACGCCCGTCAACACCCTTACGGCCACCGGACTCCCCTCGATTGCGGGGAATCAGGGGCGGGAGCAACCGACCTGGGGAGGGCACGGTCACGACGCCTGCTCGAAAGGGGATGCGTCAGTGCATGCCTGCCGCATCGAGCAGGGTGGTCAAAGTGGGCGCGATGAGTCCGGTCAGATTGTCGGCGCCGATCCCCGCGCGGGCGCTGGCGCCGTCGAAGACCAGGATGAGTTGCCGGGCCAGCAGGTCGGGGTCGCTCGCCCCGCCCCGTTCGGCCTCGGAACGGAAAAAGCCCGTCAGGTCTGCTTTGATCTGGTGGGCCACCTGGCTCGCGGGGTGGGCCTGATCCTTGAGCTCGATCTGCACAGCCAGGTACCGGCAGCCTTGGAAGTCGGGCGCACCCGCCTGCGACTCCACCCGCTCGAAGACGTACAGGATGCGCTCGCGGGGTGAACGGTCGTCGTCCGTCGGTGGCAGGGCCCTCGCCACGAAGGCAGCGGAACGCTCCTTCAGGCTCGCCGCCAGCAGTTCGTCCTTGCTCTCGAACAGCTGGTACATGGAGCGCTTCGACACCCCCGCCGCCTTGCACAGCGCCTCGACGCCGATGCCGACGCCGTCGCGGTAGGTAAGCGTGGCCGCGGCCTCCAGCAGCCGCTCCCGGGGACTTTGCTTCACTTCGGTAGTCATACCGCGAGGTTAACTCGAATCGGACGAAATAGAAACCGATCGGTTTCCGTGGGGTGTCGGGGGACACACCCGCCGCCGGTCGGACGCTCGCAGGCTGTTCAGAGGCTCAGGCTCGGCGACGGTCTTGGGGGAGAGACCGTCGCCGAGCCCTGATGGTGCGCGCGCCTCCCGTCCCCACGAGGGCGACGCACACCGAGGCCACTCCGAGCAATGGCCCCGTCCTGGGTGAGCCGCCTTCCGCTATGCCGGGGCAGCGGCCTTCTCGGGCTCCGCCTCGGCGGGGATGCGGTGGAGCCCCTTGCGGTCGTACCAGTTGGTCATGCCGAAACCGAAGAGAGCGGCTGCCGCGAGGCCGACGGCCATCATGATCCAGCCCCGGGTCAGGCCGGCGTCGGCCTGGGCGTCGTAGTAGATGATCGAGCGGATGCCGCCGGTGATCTGCCGCAGCGGCTCGAACTCCGCCAGAAAGCGGTAGAAGCCGGGCAGCGCCTGCAGCGGCGTGGTGGCGTTGGCCGTCGGCACCGCCATCCCGATGAAGACCAGCGTGACCACCAGCATGCCGGGCGTCCCGAAGACGGCGAGCAGGGCGAGCGCACCGATCCCGGAGACCGCGATGGCGCACACCGAGAACAGCCACAGCAGCGGCAGATGGGCGGCGTGCATCCCCATGATGCCGACCGCGGCCACCATGACCAGGCTCCCCATCAGCAGCGACAGCCCGGCCATGAGAGTGCTGCTGATCGCGAGGCTCTGCACCCGGGTCGCCCGGATCAACGGGCGGTGCAGGCGCAGCGGGCCCATGTCGTTGTGCGTGTAGCCGAGGGCGTGGTCCACCTGGCCGCTGATGACGTTGGCGGAGAGCATGCCGCAGACCACCAGGACGAGCGCGTAGTAGAACGCCGTCAGGCCCAGACCGCTGTGCGAGTCGAGCGGATGGCCGTCCCGGACCGTGACGGCCGCCGGGTCGGCCAGGAGGACGCGTGCCGCGACGGGCAGTTTCGCCTGCCCGGTTCCACCCTGGGACGTGAGTTCCTTGCCCACCTGGAGCGAGGCGCTTTCGGCCGCACGCGTCGTCACAGTCCGGGCCAGACTGGAGCCCACGCCGCCGGCGGACTGGTTGGTCAGCACCGTCAGCGTCGGACGGGTCGGGACCCCGGTGGTCGCGGCGCCGGTGAGTGCGGTGGTGGCGGAGGTGAAGTCGGCGGGGACGACGAGCGCGCCGTACAGCTTGCCCTTGCCGAGTTCCTCCTTCATCTCCTTCTCGTCCATCACCTTCCAGTCGATCTTGCCCCCGCTCGCGGTGGACTTCTTGATCGACTCGGTGATCCGAGCCCCCAGGTTGACCTGCTCGCCGCCGACAGCGGCTCCCTTGTCGGCGTTGACCAGGCCGACGGGCAGATTCTTCATGTGATCGACGGGATCGATGTTGGCCCCGACGTAGAACACGGTGAACAGCAGCGCGAGGACGCCCGTGATGACGCCGTTGGCGATCCACAGGGGTTTGGCACGCAGGACGCGGAACGGGTGAATCCCACTCATGACTTAGAGGTCGCGCGGATAGGCGCGGTGGTGGAACCCCCGGCAGCAAGACAGGCACAGGTCTTGGCGATCATGGAGTTGCGACGCTCTGTGATCACCGGGGAGACCTGTGCCTGTACTGCCATCATGGCTGACCGAACCGCTCTGGGGCCAATTCGCCGCCCTGCTGCCCGAGCGGCCCGGGTATCACCCGGGTCATCCACTGGGCTGCCACCGCCCGCGGATCAGCGATCGGATCGTCTTCGACAAGCTGCTGCAGCTCCTGCGCTTCGGCTGCTCGTACCAGGCGATCGCCGACACGACCTGTTCGGCCACCACGATCCGCAACCGCCGTGACGAGTGGATCCGACTCGGCGTCTTCGCCCGGCTCAAACAGATCGCGCTGGAGTCCTACGACCGCATTGTCGGCCTCGTCCTGGACCACATCGCCGTCGACGGCTCCATCACCAAAGCCCCCGGCGGCGGCGAGGCCGCCGGGCGCTCACCGGTCGACCGGGGCAAACAGGGCCTGAAACGCTCCGGCATGACGGACGGTTACGGCATTCCACTGGGCCGCGTGCTGGCCGGAGCGAACCGTCACGACTCCCCGCTGCTCGCCCCGACCCTGGACCGCCTGGACGACCTGGGACCGCTGCCGGACATCGTCACCGTGCGCCTGGACGCCGGCTACGACTCGGACAAGACCCGCGCTGTTCTCGGCGAACGCGGCCTGCACGGCCGGATCGCGCACAAGGGCGAGAAGGCACCGATCCAGGCAAGCCGGCGCTGGCATGTCGAACGGACCCACGCCTGGCAGAACGCCTTCCACCGCATCGCCCGCTGCTACGAGCGCCGGACCACAGTCATCGACGCCTTCTTCGACCTCGCCGACACCATCATCACCGTGCGCAGCCTGATCCGTCAGTCATGGACGACCCACCGCTGGGACGAACGCCCCAACCGCCGCCCATGACCACACACCTATCCGCGCGACCTCTTACTCCGGTCTCGGGCTACACACTCATATCCGGAGAAGGGCGGACAGCTTCTTTGCGGTCCGGTGACCCTCGGAACGTTCAATCTCGGCACACACGGCCGTCGACGCGGAACCGGGGACGCAGCACCCCACCGGGACTCCGACTGATGAAACCGGTCGGTTTCAGAGCCATCGTAAACCGATCAGTTTACAAATTCCAAGTCGAGGCGCCGGCCCATATCCCAGCAACGCCAGGAAGCCGCGTGCCCGCGCCACCCCTGTCGTCAGGTCGCTTCGAGCCGCGAGTGGAGCGGTTCGCTTCAGGTCGCGCAAGCGGTCCAGGTCCGTCGCGTCCAACACGGCCATCGGAGCCGCCCCGCCCAGCAGTCGCCGTTACCGGCTCCCGGTGACCTGCCGGCTCCAGAGATGGCCTCGAAACTGGGCGTCGGCCACCGCGCAAGCGCCTGCCCCGGCCCAGGAGGGTGCGCGCGTTGGCGCCAGTTCGGCCGATACGGCGTCGGCTGCAGCGTCCCTCACCTGTTCCTCCGTGGGCGTGGGCAAGCCGAGTTCGGCAGCGAGTTGAGCCAACGAGGTCATCCGGACACCGGGCAGGGCGCAAGCCGTGAACGTGGTGCAGAGGTCGAGGTCCGGGTCGACGTTGAGCGCGAATCCGATGGACTGCAGCCCGGTCGCCACGGCTTCCGTGCTGTCGCCCTGCCGGTCGCACCGCTCCCGCATCCGGGACACCAGGAACACACGGTTCTGCTGCACCGCACTCCGGCCATGCCGATCGCCTCCGGCCCTGGGCACGCCGTGATCCGGTCACGCCTGGCACTGCTGCGGTCGGCCGCCGTGACCGGCGTGGCGCGCGGGGCGTACCGGCTGACGAAGGCCTACGTCTCCGAGCGCCACCAGTTCGGCGCCCCCTTCCTGCGGATTCCGGCGGTCTCCTCGGGGCCGGCACTGATGAAGGTCCAACTGCTCCAGGCCGAGGCGGCCCTGGCACTGGCTCGGCACGCTGTGACGACTGATGCCGACCCTGCTGGCATCCAGGCCGCAACCGGCACCAACTCCGCCGGACCGTGTGAAACGAGCGCGGCCGTGGCCGTGGCCCGCATCACCACCGCCCAGGCGGCAACCGAAGTCGCGCCCCCGGCACACCAGTTGCAGGGTGCCAGGGGCATCACCCAGGAGTACCCACTGCACCACGTCACCCGGCGGCTGTGGGCGTGGCGCGACGCCGTGGCCGGCGAACGCGACTGGAGCGACGAACTCGGCAGACGGGCAGCGGACCTCGGCGAGACGGGCGTCTGAACCCAACTGACCCCCGCCGGCTCGCAAGACGGTCCGTGACCCGCGGATTCCACCGACAGACGCCGACCGGGGCAGTCCCCCGCTGGTCCGGCACCGCCGGGCACCTGGCTGGCCGGACCCTCATCCCGCACCCACCCGACCTCCGGCAGCCCGGGCTCTGCCATGGAGAGGCTCCTCGGCCTCGCGGCGATCAGGCTCCCTTGGGGTCAGCTTCGGCTCCGGGAGTCAGTCCCGGACGACGCCGCTGATCGCGGCGCGGAGGTCGCCATCTTCCGCTTCCTCGCGTGCCGGTGGGAGAGGGGACGCGCCGACGGGGTTGAGCGAGTCGAAGAGCAGGGCCATGAAGCGTGCGCGCATGGACGGTGCGGTGCCCGGGAGCGCGAGGCCTGCGATGCCCATGACGAGGAAGTGCGGAATGTCGTCCGCAGTGAGGTCGGTACGGATCTCACCCTGCTCCTGTGCGTGCTCGAGGAGGGGGCGGAGGGACTCGCTGAACCGCTGGAGGGCGTCCACGGCGACGTCGGCGAAGTTGGCGGCGAAGGTGACCAGTCCCCGCTCCTCGGTGATCAGGTCGAGTAGCCGGGTGGCGATGTCCAGGAGGGTCTGGCGCGGGTGTCGGGAGGCCGTGGCGTCGTTGATCAGTGGGAGGAGGTCGGTCTCGAGGATGTCGTCGAGGACGGCCCGGACGATGGCCTCCCGGTTGGGGAAGTGCCGGTAGAGCGTGGCGATGCCCACGCCCGCCTCTGCGGCGATCTGCTCCAAGGAGCCCTCACCCGCGCCGAGGACATCACGTCCGGCCGCGATGATGCGCTCCACGCTGGAGCGGGCGTCGACCCTGCGGAGCCGACGTGTGCGCGGTGCGCCGTTCGGCATCTCCGATCCTCCCGTTCCGCACCGCAAAACTACTCGTTCACCTGCGCGATGATAGCACCCTATCGCTTTGATAGTTCACTATCGTTTTGGTAGTACCCTCTCACTTCGTTCGGATGTGCGTGCCCAGCAGGGTGCGCCGGAGAAGGGAGAAGGCTGTGTCTGTGCTGCTGTACCGGCTGGGGCATTTCGCCTACGCCAGGCCCTGGTATGTGATCGCCGGCTGGCTGGCGGTGGTGGCCGCCGTGGTGGCGCTGCTCGCGGTCAACCCCGTCAAGCTGAGCAACGAGGTACGTATCGACGGCACCTCCGCCCAGGAGGTCATCGACGATCTGGCGAAGTCCCTTCCCGAGGCGTCCGGCGGGCAGGGCATGCTGGTGTTCCGCGCGCAGAACGGGACGCGGGTCGACAGCGAGGAAGGCCGCGCCGCCCTCATCGCCTCGGTGGACGCGGTCTATCTCCACGACCACGTCATCGACGCCCGCAAGGTCCTCGCGGACGAGCTGTCCAAGGGGGAGAAGAGTCCGCTGCTGCGGGCCCAGGCGGCGGTGGCCGAAGCCGCCGGGCAGCCGACGGGGGACAAGGTGCCGACCCCGCTGCTGCAGGACGGCCGACCGGTGCCCGGGGTCATCGTCTCGGCCGACGGCTCCACCGCCCTGATGCAGTTCCAGTTCGACGAGCAGACCTATGAGCTGCCCTCCGGCACGATCGACAGCACCGTCGAGGCCGCAGAGCAGCAGGCCGAACGAGCCCACCTCGACGTCCTGCCGTCGGCGGCCATGCTGGAGATACCCGAGATCGTGGGCGCCGGTGAGATCGTCGGCGTCGTGGTGGCGGCCATCGTCCTGCTGGTCACCCTGGGATCGGTCGTTGCTGCGGGCCTGCCCCTGATCATCGCGTTGATCGGTGTCACGGTGGGCGTCGGCGGCGCCTTCACTCTCTCCACCGTCTTCGAGATCCACTCGCTCACCGCCGTACTGGCCCTGATGCTGGGGCTCGCCGTCGGCATCGACTACGCCCTGTTCATCGTCAACCGGCAACGGCGGCTCATCCTGGACACCGGCCTGGAGGCGCACGAGGCGACCGGCCGCGCCATCGGCACCGCCGGCAGCGCGGTCTTCTTCGCCGGCAGCACCGTCATCATCGCCCTGGCAGGACTGCTGGTCGTCGGTATCACGCTGCTCAGCACCATGGCCATCGCCGCCGCGGCCACGATCGCCATCACCGTCCTGCTCGCCCTGACCCTGCTGCCGGCGCTCCTGGGCCTGGTCAAGGAGCGCATCTGCTCGGCCGGAACCCGACGCACGGCGCAGCAGCGGGCCTCCGCCGCCGCACGGACACGGGCCACCCGCTGGGGATCACGCCTGGTCCGCCACAAGTACCCCGCTCTCGCGGCGGCGTTCCTGATTCCCCTGGTTCTGGCGCTGCCCGCCCTCGACATGAGGATGGGCCTGCCGTCCGGCGCCAGTTACAACCCCGACACCGCACAGCGCCAGAGCTATGAGGAGGTCAGCGACACCTTCGGCCCCGGCTACAACGGACCCCTCATGCTCGTCGCCCGCTCCTCCGACAGCGGGCGGCCGCTCACCCCCACGGCCCTCGCCGCGGTCGTCTCCGAGCTGAAGGACACCGAGGGCGCCACTTCGATCTCTCTGGCAGGTGTGAACACCACCGGCACCGTGGTCGTCCTCAGCCTCGTTCCCGGCGACGGTCCGAACGACGACGGCACCAAGGACCTCGTCACCTCCATTCGGGACAAGAGCCGGGAGATCCGCGAAACCCATGGCGTCACCATCGGCATCACCGGCTTCACCGCCCTCGCGATCGACGTGTCGGACCGCCTCGGGGACGTCCTGCCCCTCTACGTGGCCACCGTTCTCGGACTCTCACTGATCGTCCTGCTCCTGGTCTTCCGCTCGGTCGTCGTCCCGGTGATGGCCACTCTCGGCTTCCTGCTCAGCATCGCCGCCACCTTCGGCGTCACCACGGCCGTCTTCCAATGGGGCTGGCTGCAGGCGCTGTTCGGACTCGACGCGAGCGCACCTGTGGTGAGCCTGCTGCCCATCATCGTCACCGGCGTGCTCTATGGACTGGCCATGGACTACCAGGTGTTCCTGGTCACCTCGATGCGCGAGGCCCGCATGCACGGTGCCGACCCGCTCGACGCGACCGTCTCCGGCTTCGTCCGGGCGAGCGCTGTCGTGGTCGCCGCGGCCACGATCATGGTCTCGGTCTTCGCCGGATTCATCTTCAACGCGCAGCCCATGATCAAACAGGCGGGATTCGCGCTGGCGGTGGGCATCCTCATCGACGCGTTCGTCATCCGCATGACGTTCATCCCGGCCACCATGACACTCGCGCGGGAGAAGGCCTGGTGGATTCCCGTGTGGCTGGACCGGCTCCTACCCGACCTGGACGTCGAAGGCGAGAAACTCGCGCAGAAGATCCCGCTCCCCCATCCTGCCGCTCCCCGGCAGCACGCCACAGCGCAGCAGACCTGACACTCCGCCGGCGAACGCGTGCCTGCCGGCAACGCCGAGCCCGCGGTCGCCGGCCGCGGTGCCGGTGCCACCCTCGCCGGGCATCCGCACGGCGCTTGTCACGTGTACCGACGGTGGCTGCGATGACGGTCCGGGGAGGGCGAAGCCGGGCGACCCCGGGCATGATCCGGCTGCCGTTGCCGCGATGCGTCGAGGCGAGCTCGAAGCGAGCTGTGACGTCCTGGGGGTCGGTCATCTTGAGCTGCTCGGGTACGCCGACTCCGGGATGATGGGCCGGCCGGCCGACACTGCGCTCGGATCGTTCTGGAGTGCGCCCGTGGATGAGGCAGCTGCTCGGCCGGCCGAACGGATGCCGCGTCACCAGCCTGATGTCGTCGTGACCTACGACGAGAACGGGTTCTACGGCCGCCCCGATCACATACTTCGCCGGCCTACGCTGAGCTCCGGGCGGCGGCCGTCCCTGGCCCGGGGCCGTCCGCTGCACCGCGGGGGTACGCACCGGGACAGTCGCCAGGCGGACGCCTGACGCGGGCCGGAGAGGTCAAACGAGCCTGACCGGCCCGGCGTCGATCGGCAGGCGGACCAGGAGATAGGGCTTACGGCTCAGGTCCTTGCCCTCGTGGAAGGGCGACAGCCGGTTGAGCTGGCTGGCGATGGCGTACAGGTGCCGGTCCGAGGCGACGGACAGGGTGTCGGCCCAGAGCAGATCGCGTCCCTGGGCGAGGGTCCGGTAGGTGCCGTTCGGACTCCTGCGCCAGATCACGTTGTGTTCCAGGTCGCCGCCGTAGACCCGCCCCTTGTCGTCGCTCTCCAGGCCATCGGCCATCGGCTTGAACCCGAGGTCCTCGACCGTCGCCGCCACCTCGGCATCCGTGGCGTCCGGGTCGGCGAGGGCGTCGGTGGACACGCTGTGCAGTCGGCGGCTGGAGAGCGGGCAGTAGTAGAGACGCGTGCCGTCGGCGCTGAGAGCGATGCCGTCGGAGCCGGTCTCGTAGTACGTCGGCGCGGCGTCCGCAGGGCGGACCATGAAGGGCTCGCCCGCGATGACCGGAGGGAACCGCTCGTCCGGGAACGCCGAGGGATGCCCGGCCAGTCGCCGCCGGGAGCGGCCCGTGGCGAGGTCGACCACGATCACCCCGTTGGAGCCGCCCGAGTCGGTGATGAAGGCCATGCCCTCGGCGCCGCGCCGCAGGTCGAAGCGCACGTCGTCGGGGCAGCTGTTCGCCGGCGCCACCTCGGGCGGGAAGAGGATTTTCCGTACGATCCGGTCGGTGCGCAGGTCGACCGCCACGAGCTTGGGACCGCCGTAGGAGGACCCGGCGAACAGCGGGCTTCCGGTGTCGAGGATCCACAGCCGGTCGACCGGGTCGACGACGACGCTCTGCACCGACTGGAAGTGTCCGGCCAGGTCGGAGGAGTCCTCGCGGTTCACCTCGGCGTCGGGGTAGGCCACCGGCTTCCCTCCGCGCAGTTCGGCGACGGTGAACGGGACGTCGTCGCCCCAGCGGGGAAAGTTGACGAAGACCCGGCCTCGGCGCGAGACGGTGACACCCGTCGGCATCGGGCCCCAGAAGCGGGCAACGGCCTCGTAGTGGCCGACTGTCGAACCGGAAGGGGAGGCGGAGGCGGGTCCGGCGAGTTGGGTGGCGGCCGGCGACGCGGTGGTCGCCGTAAGGTGCGTACGTCGTGTCACGGAGGCGTCTCCTGTGGGATCAAGCTGCTGGAAGACGCGGCGAGTTGCCTCATCGCCTCGGCGCGTGGGGGGATTGGCCGGACGTTGCCGTGGCCTGTGGGGGACGGTGCCTCCAGCAGCCGCTCTCGGGGAGTCGGCTTCGCCCGTGTGGTCAGGGCGAGCCGGAGCCCACCTGGACGGCAGGTACCTCGTACGTTCCTGTGACCAGAAGCTGTCCGCCGGGGACATCGTCTGCGGCTGCCGCCAACTCCTGGGAGGGGAACGGGGCCAAGCGGCCGGCGGATCCGGTGCTCTCAGGTCTGCCGGGCTGCCGGCCGGGTCTTGGCGACCATGCCGCGGTCCCCGAGGGTGACCATCGCGTGCACGGGTATGGTGCTGGCGCGCATGAGCGCGCCGAGGCCCCGGCGGCCCTGTTGGCGGGCGAGCTTGGGCCCCAGGGTGGTCATCAGGGCGGTGAGGGCCGGCATCGGACGCCCGAAGAGCGTGATCTCGTTGATCTTTGCCTCGTCGTCGAGCCGCAGCAACTGCACCTCCTCGAACGACTGGGACGCCACCCGCGCCCGGTAGACCAGCGCGTACGTGTCGCCCTCGCCGGTCTGGGTGTGGTAACGGACGTCCTTGACCGCTGTGAACGCCGAGGTCAGGAAGTCACGCAGCTGGTCAGATCCCTCGTAGCGGAACTGCTCGGTGAGCGGCGAGCTGAGCACGACGTCCCGGCTCAGACACGCGACCGCGGCGTCGACGTCACCGCGTTCCTCTGCGGAGCGCCAGTTCGCGACGGTGGCGGCGGCGGAATTCAGGGGCTCGGACATGGATCTCTCCCGGGATCAGCGGCGCGATGGGATGTGCGGGTGCCGGCGTGCTTGGTGGACGGGGTGTGCGGGTGGCGGCTGTCAGCCGGTGAGCTTGTTCATCGTGCGGATCTGCTTGTCCAGGACCCAGGCGGGAACGAAGCGGAGCATGCGTGCGCGTCCGGCCATGGGGCCGGCGGCGTAGCGCAGTTTCGGCTTGGTGTCGGTGGCGGCTGTGACGATCGCCTTGGCGACCACGGCGGGGTCGTCACCGCTCTTGATCGCCTCCGTCATCAGGCGGTCGAAGACGCGCCGCTGGCCGGCGTAGGTCTGCAGGGGGGTGTCGGGCTTGGCGCTGTTGGCCTCGAATCCGGTGTTGGTGTAGGCGGGTTCGACGAGGAGCGAGCGGACGCCGTACTGGCGGACCTCGTGGTCCAGGGACTGGGAGTAGCCCTCGATCGCGTGCTTGGACGCGCCGTAGACGGCCATGTAGGGGGCGGGGATGAAGCCCTGTACGGACGAGAGGTTGATGATGCGCCCGCGTCCCTGGGAACGCATGTGCGGCAGGACCTCCTTCACCATGCGCATGACCCCGAAGACGTTGATGTCGAAGACGCCCTGGGCCTGCGTGAGTGAGGTTTCCTCCGCCGCACCGATCGAGCCGATGCCTGCGTTGTTGACCAGGACGTCGATCCGCCCGAACCAGTCGATCACCTGCTGGACCACGGCGGTGACCGACTTGTCACTGACCACGTCGAGGTCGAAGAACGTCACACCCTGGAGCGGGGTGACGCGTGAGGTGTCGCGGCCCGTGCCGGCCACCTCGAAACCCGCCGCGACCAACGCGAGGGCGGTCTGCTTGCCGATGCCGGAGGACGCGCCCGTCACGAGGGCCACCGGCCGATTTGTCGTCATCATGCACTCCCGAAACCACCTGGGAAACCGGTCAGTTTCCTCTTGGCCTCACTGTAAACCGATCGGTTTCCAATGCGCAAGCTCAAGCACGGAACTGATCCCGGGCCACGTCGCCGGCCGGCTTCAGGTTGGGCTGACCGGCGCCCGCCGGCATGGCGGCGCGCGCCGGATGCGCAGGCAGGAGAGGCGCGACAGCGCCATCCGCGCGCCGCGATCGCGAGTTCGCGCTCAAGGGCTGCTACGGCACCTCCGCCAAGCGATTGGCAGCGTGTCGGTGTCACGCAGCCGCGCATCTTCCGACTCTTCCCGGGCGAGAAGGCGATCGGCGCCGCCTGGCTGCGGAGCAGGGAAGACGCCCGCCCGGCGTTCGAGAGCGTGGCCAAGGACGAGGGGCACGAGCGGGCCTCCCGTGCCATGAACAGCAGCTCAATGGCGATCAGTTACACGCGGCCGATCTCGGCACACCCCGAAACGCTCCAGATACAGATACAGATGCAGGGATACGCCGTCGCGGCAGACACCAGGCGGTAGAAGCCCTCGGTGGCGTCCGGTGAGTCGGGCACGAGCCCGATGTCGCCGACGATGATCACTGGCGGGGCGCAGTACTCGATACCGGCGAATGCGTCCACCGTGCGAATACGGACAGTGACCGCGGTCGAGAGACGCAAGCACTTAGCGGGCCTGGGCATTTGCGGGCACCCGGCGATAGCGGCAGGGCCGGTCCCGCGCGGACTGGACCCCAGGGCAGGCGAGCCAGCGGGGGCGCCGGCGGCGGGTGATCCCCCGCCGTTCAGCAGCTCCCCCGACGCGACGGGCCCGTCATGGTTCGCGGCCGCTCAGCCCGATCACATCGCGTCGCTTCCGGATGGATGATCTATACGCAACCCGTCCGACAGTCGATGGCCGGCAGGTGCGCCGCGCTTGCGTTCATCGCGCACTGCTTCTCGCCGCCCCCTGATCGAAACAGGGCCGCCGAGTGCGCCGGGCCGGTGAGCAGGGGGCGTGGAGTGCCGTCCGGCGCGGAAGGCTCCCGAGGAATCCGGGCCTGCGCGATCAGGGCTGATCGCTGATGGCTCGGTAGGCCGCGATGAACAGGGTGCAGCACAGGTCGATCAGTTCTTCGACGGTGGCGTTCTGGTGACCGAGGGTCCAGTCCACGAGGAGTTCGTTGACTCCGCCGACCAGACTCATCGCGGTCATGGTGAGCCGGCTGGAGGAGGCTTCCGGGTCAGGGAGCGGTCCGACGACGGCGGCGACCATCGCGGCGAATTCGTGGAGCACCTCACGGCGCCGTACTTCGAGGCGGGGGCTGGCGCCCACGACCTCGATGAGCACCAGGCGGGCCATGCGGGCGTCGCCGGCCAGTGTGCGGATGAACACTTCGAGGCCGGCGCGCAGTTGGGCGTCGACATCAGGTGCGGCAGCGGCTGCGGCCTGCGCGGTTTCGGCGCTGATCGTTGCGATCAGCTCGTTGTAGACCCCGGCGAGAAGGTCTTCGCGGTCGCGGAACGACTCGTAGAAGTAGCGCTCGGTCAGTCCGGCACGGGAGCACACCTGCTTGACGGAGGCTGACGCGTATCCGGCCGTGCCGAACAGGTCGAGGCCCGCCTGGACGAGGCGGGTGCGGCGCTCCTGCTGTCGTTGCGCCGCATCGCGTCCGCCGTAGCGCCGCCCGGCGGTCTGTGTGCCGGTCATTTCTCCCCTTCGCAGAGGTGTTGACACCGGTGTACTCCGAACTGACACTCTAGCTTGTCAGTTCATCTGACATGGCACCGTGTCAGACATGCGCGGGGGCCGCTTGCCGCTCGGCGTTCCGCTCATGCTCAGGGCAGGAAAGGGGCTCGACCGTGGCAGCACCGCGCAAATACCCGTACACGTCCAGCCGAAGAGACCGCGACAAGCTCCCCCGCACACAACCGCTGACCGGCCGAGTGATCGCGGTCACCGGGGCGGGCCGCGGAATCGGGCGTGCCGTCGCGGCCCGGCTCGCCGCGGCCGGAGCGGCCGTGGCGATCGGCGATCTCGACGCGGAGCTCGCCATGGAGGCGGCTGGTGCCATAGGCGCACATCCCGGTGGCCGGCTGCTCGGGCTCTCTCTCGACGTCACCGACACGCCTTCCTTCGAAGACTTCCTGCGCACCGTCGAGACCCGGCTGGGGCCGATCGACGTACTGGTCAACAACGCCGGAATCATGTGGGTGGGCCCCTTCGCGGAGGAATCGGAGGAAGCCGCCCTGCGCCAGTTCGACGTCAACGTCCACGGCGTACTGCGGGGGATGAAACTCGTGCTCCCGGGGATGCGGAAACGCGGTCGCGGCCACGTGGTGAACATCGCCTCCGCCGCCAGCAAGGTCGCCCCGGCCGGCGAGGCGACCTACGCGGCGACGAAGCACGCCGTCCACGGCTACAGCACAGCCGTACGCGCCGAACTGCGCGGCACCGGCGTGCACGTGTCCCTGGTGATGCCCGGCGTCGTGGACACCGAGCTGGCCGTGGGTACCGCGACCGGACCCACCCGACGCCTGACGACGGATCAGGTGGCCGACGCGGTGCTCGACGTCGTGCTGCGCCCTCGGTTCGAGGTCTTCGTTCCCCGCCAGGTGGCCGCCCTGACCCGGTTGGCCGCGGTGCTGCCGGGCCGTGCCCGCGACGCCCTGCATCACCTCCTCGTCCCCGACCAGCTCGCCGCCCTGTCCGACCGGTCGGTCCGCGCTGCCTACGAGCAGCGCACCCGGACCGCCCGCCATCCCGAAAGTTGAGCCCGTGACCACCACACCCAAGCCGGCGCCCAGCACGCAGAAGGTCAAGAAGGCCCAGGACGCCGCCGCTCCGCGTCCCATCCCCGAATTCGAGGGCGTCCACGACGTATGGCCCCGCGGTGACCGGCTGCGCGCCGTTCGCAGTGCCGCGGCCACCTACCGTGAGCGGTTCGTCCAGCAGGGCCGCATCCACGCCGTCCGCAGTTTCGACATCGCCGCCGCCCCGTACCCGACCCGGTTCGGTTTCCACGGCGCCGCGCTCGCCGTCAACCCGTTCGTGAGCATCGTCAACCGGATGCTCGTCGTACAGTTCGACGGCTTCGACGGTGAGCCGAAAACACTGGTGTGGGAGCCGACCGTCGCCGCCGGAACGGCTCAAGCACCGTTCTACGCCCAGCTCAAGCGGCTGGCGGGGGACTTTCTCACCGAGCACGTCTTCGCCCGCTTCTACCAGGACCCGAACACCGTCCTGCCCTCCTGCGGTCTGCGACCCGAGGACGTGGACTTCGTCAGCTTCGACCACCTGCACGTCCAGGACGTGCGCATGATCATGGGAAGTACCAGCACGATTCCCGGCGAACGGGCACCCCGCGAAGCGCTGTTCCCGCGCGCCCGGTTGTTGGTGCACCGCAGGGAGCTCGGCACCTTCGAAGCGATGCATCCGATGCAGTGGGCCTGGTACGTCGACGGAGGCATGGACGGGGTACCGCCCGAGCGCGTCACCGCCTTCGACGGCGATGTCGAACTCGGTGTCGGCGTCAGCCTGTTGTGGACTCCCGGCCATACGGACGGCAACCACTCCCTGGTACTGAACACCCCCGACGGGGTGTGGGTCTCCTCCGAGAACGGCATCTCGGCCGACAACTGGCAGCCCGAGCTCTCCCGCATCCCCGGGGTGCGCCGACACGCCGCGTTCTACGGCCATGAGGTGGTGCCCAACGCCAACACGCTGGAGGACTCCCTCGACCAGTACGACTCCATGGTCAAGGAGAAGACCCTCGCCGACCCCAGCCGGCGCGATCCGCGCTGGCTGCAGATCCTGCCCTCCTCGGAGCTGGCCCCCTTCAAGCGGCACTGGCCGGTGGTGCCCAGCTTCCTCCACGGCGGTCTGAACTACGGCGAGTTGGCCCCTGCCGGTGGTGGCCGGTGACCGGCCCGACCGCCCGCCGGATCGCCGTGGACGGCGCGGACGGCGTGGAGTTGGCCGCCTACCAATGGGGAGCGTCCACGGCTCCTCCGGTGGTGCTGGTCCACGGCTATCCGGACACCAGTGCCGTGTGGCGACCGGTCGCCGAGCGCCTGGCCGACCACTTCCACATCACCGCCTTCGACGTGCGGGGAGCCGGTGCCTCCCATCGGCCCAGGGGTCTGCGCGCCTACCGGATGTCCCGACTGGAAGCCGACCTGGAGGCGGTCCTCGACGCCGTGAGCCCCGACCGCCCGGTGCACCTGGTCGGACACGACTGGGGATCGATCCACTCCTGGGAGTCGGTCACCGGCACCCGCCTGGCCGGGCGGATCGCCTCGTTCACCTCCATCTCCGGACCCTGCCTGGACCACGTCGGCCACCTGATCCGGGCCCGCCTCCGGCCGCGGCATCCGGATCTGCCGAAGATGCTGCGGCAGGCCGCACGGTCCTGGTACATCGCCTACTTCCATTTCCCGCTCCTGCCCACCCTGACCTGGAGAGCACTGGGACACCGCTGGCGCGCCTTCCTCACCGGCTCCCAAGGTGTGCCCACGCACACCCCCTACCCCGCGCCGACGCTGGCCCGCGACGCCGTGTCCGGCACCGCGCTGTACCGCGCCAACATGCTGCCCCGCCTGCTGCGTCCGCGGGACCGGCCGACCACCGTCCCGGTCCAACTCATCATCCCCACGCGCGACTTCTGCGTCACCCCGGTGCTCTCGTACGGAGTGGAACACTGGACGCGCCAGATACAACGGCGCCCGATCGACGCCGGACACTGGGTACAGCTCAGCCACCCCGAGGAGGTCGCGTCCCGGATCGCGGAATTCGCCCACCGCATCGAAGACGGCTCCCGCCGCACTCCGGACCACGCCGCACACCCGATCTGACGGACCAGCAGTAACAGACCGGCAGTACTCGCCCCTTCCGCACACACCGATCGCCGACGGATGAGGAACCTGTCATGTTCCGAGCCGCACATGCCCACCCGGAGAGTCCCTCCGAGCCCATCGACCACCACGACCTGGTGCTGCAACCCCGGGACGTCACCTTCGACTGGGGCGCCACCCCGCTGCACTGGCTGCCGGGTGAGCCCTTCGCGACCCACACCTTCGATGTGCTCCACCTCATGCTCCCCGAGCTCGAACGCTGGTTCGTGCGCACCTTCGAGCAGGCACTGCCACTGATCACCGACGACCGGCTGCGCGAGGACGTACGCGGCTTCATCGGCCAGGAAGCGATGCACGCCGAGGCGCACCAGAGGGTCCTGGAGCACCTGCTCGCCAAGGGGCTGGACCCGGCTCCGTACACCGTGCAGTCCGAATGGATCTTCCGAAGGGTGCTCGGAGACCGGCCGGAGCTGACGCCGGCCGCCGCACACGCGCATCTCCTCCAACGGCTCGCCCTCATAGCGGCCTTCGAGCACTTCACCGCGTACCTGGGTGACTGGATTCTCAGCAACGGGCACCTGGACCAGGCCGGCGCGGACCCCGCGATGCTCGATCTGTTCCGCTGGCACGGCGCGGAGGAGGTCGAACACCGCTCGGTCGCGTTCGACCTGCTGGTGCACCTCGATCCCCGGTACCGGCGCCGAGTGACCGGCATGCTCGTCACCGCTCCGGTGCTGACCCGACTGTGGATCCGCGGAGTCCGCTTCCTGATGAGCGCCGACCCCGAACTCGACGACCGGGTCAAGGTCCGCTTCCGCGACTACCTGGCCGCCGCCCGCAAGGACCTGTTGCCGCCACCGGGCGCGTTCGCCCGCTCGGTGCTGCGCTACTTCCGCCCCGGCTACCACCCGACCCACGAGGGCTCGACCCAGCAGGCGGTCGCCTACCTGGCGGCGTCACCCGCTGCCCGAGCGGCCGCCCGATGACCCGGCAACCAGCAAGGTCTCCCATGGACACCAGCACACCCCTCACCCAGCCGCCGGACCTGTACGGCAGACCGCGCAGCGACTCCTTCATGCGGAAACTGGCGGCTTTCAGCGACAACGCGGTCACTCGCCTCGCGCGGCGCGGCACTTCTCCTGGGCGCCCGCCGGCCACCGAGATGCCCGTGACCCGGGAACTGGTCGTCGCCACCAGGCACCAAGAGGCCGAGGACGTCGTCTCCCTGCGGCTGGCAGCACCCGACGGGGGAACACTCCCGCCCTGGCAACCCGGCGCCCACATCGAACTGCACCTGCCCTCCGGCCGCAAGCGGCGGTACTCCCTGTGCGGCGACCCTGCCGACCGGTACCGGTACCGCATCGCGGTGCGCCGCATCGCCAACGGCGGAGGCGGTTCGGCCGAGGTGCACGACTTCCTCGGAGACGGTGTGCGGGTCGCCGTCACCGGGCGGCCCCGAAACGCCTTCCCCTTCGCCGCCGAAGCAGCCGTCCTGCTCATCGCGGGCGGCATCGGAATCACCCCGATCCTGCCGATGGCCCGGGAAGCCGCCCGACGCGGGCTGGACTGGAGGCTCGTGCATACCGGCCGCAGCCGCGGCTCCATGCCCTTCGCGGCAGAGCTGGCCGACCTCGCGGCCACAGCCCCCGGCCGGGTCTCCATCCGTCCTGACGACGAATCCGGCGCGCCCGAAGCGGCCGATCTGTTGAGCTTGAGCCCGGCGACGGGCGCGGTGTACTGCTGCGGGCCCGCGCCCATGATCGACGGCGTTCGGCGCGCGTTCGGTGGCAGCCGCGCGTCAGCCCTGCACTTCGAGCGCTTCGCCCCGCCCCCGATCACGGACGGCCGTCCCTTCGAACTTCAGCTGGGCGACACCGGAAGAGTTCTGCCAGTGCCGTACGACCGCTCCGCCCTGGATGTTCTCCACGAGGCCCTGCCCGACCTGCCGTTCTCCTGCCGCCAGGGGTTCTGCGGCACCTGCCAGGTACGGGTGGCCCATGGCCACGTCGATCATCGCGACCGTCGGCTCACGGCTACCGAACGTGCGGAGGGCGCCATGCTGCCCTGCGTCTCGCGTGCACCGGAAGGAGAGCGGTTGGTGCTGGAGGTGGGAGCGCTGGCCGAGCGCCCGTAGAGCGCGGCTGGCTATGACGGTGAGTAAAAAAGGGCCCCACTCTGACGGCTTACTGCAAATCATCGACGCTACAACGACCGATTGAGTCCAAGTTCGCTGCCGCGGTCCGTGTGAAAGATGACGCCGCGCACGTTTCCGCCACGGGTCGTCGCGGCCATGTACAGGGCAGCGACGGCCAGTTCGGCATCGTGGCGTGCCGGCGCTGCCGCCCTCGTGCCGTTGCGTGCACGAGAGCCGCGTCGGGTGACTCAGCGGTGGGCGGCGCGGTTCATCTCGACGACGTCGTCGACGGTGGGGTTGGCACCGAGGGTGGCGAAGCGTTCCGGGAGGCTGTCGCGGATGGCCGCGTCCTTGACGCGGTCGGCCGCGGCCAGGGCCGCCGGCAGCTCGTCGAGGGTCAGCTCGGTGCAGTAGGCGGGGCTGTTCGGCTGCTGGCGCCAGGAGTCGGCCAGTGTGCCGGTGTCGTAGGGGTCGAAGCCGGTGTCGTCCACCAAGCTCATGGCCACCTTCCGCGCCTCCTCGGAGTCGCCGGCGACGGGGATGGCGAGGCGGCCGGGCGTTCCGGCCGGGACGCCCTTGGTCCGCTGGGTTTCGGCCAGCGCGGCGTTCCACGCCTTGACCACGGGGCGGCCGAGCAGCTCGGCGGTGTACACGCTCTCCACCTGGCCGTTGTCCACCGCCTCGATCGGCTCGCTGAGCATGCCGGGGTAGTAGTTCGCGGTGTCGATGACCACCGTCTCGTCGGGCACCGACGCGAACAGGTCCGCCAGCCGGCCCGCCACCCCGAACGGGATCGACAGGACGATGACGTCCCGGCCCTGGACGGCGGCGTCGGAGAGGTCCGCCGCACGGGCCCCGGACTCCAGCACCTCCGCCCGGACGGCCTCGGGGCCGCGGGCGTCGGCCACCTGGACGTCGTGACCGGCCGTGCTGAGCTTGGCAGCGAGGTTCCCGCCGATGGCGCCAGCGCCTATGACAGTAATTTTCATGATTTGTTCCTTAGGAGGTTGTGCCGCCCCCGGGGGCAGCACGATGTGATGGATGGATGGACGGTGGTGCCGCCTGGCGTTGGGGGGCGGAGCGGGGTTCCTGACGATTTACGCCTGGGTGTCCCGCTCGCGGTAGCCGCTCGCGATGAGCGTGCGGAGGCGGTCGAGCGATTCCTCTTCGGTACCGGTGCCCTTGATCCAGGCAATGGAACAGGCCGCGAGGAACAGGTCGTGCCCCCGCACCGACGCGCGCACGCGCCCCACGAGCTGCGCGGCTCGCACGTACTGATCGGTGGCGGAGATGAGGATGTCGCAGGGGATCGTGAGCGGGTTGTCCGGCTCCTGCGCCCGGGCTGCGGCCATGAGCGGGTCGGGCAGCCCGCTGAAGGCGCTGAAGTACTCCTCCATCGCGCGCAGCCACTGTTCCAGCGCCTCGGCGGCGTCGTCGAGTTGCTCGATGTCCGCCTGGCGGGCCACCAGTTCCTCGGAGCGCGTCTGCAGCACGGCCGCCAGCAGTGCCTCCCTGGTGGGGAAGTGCCGGTACAGGGTGCCGGGCCCGACGCCCGCCTCCTTGGCCACCGCCTCGAGGGAGGTGCCGACCCCGTGCTGCAGGAAGTGACGCTGCGCGGTCTCCAGAAGGGCAGCGCGGTTGCGCTGAACGTCCGCGCGGGGCTTGCGTCCCCGCTGTTCACCGGCGCTCATGCGCCCTCCTGCCTGCCGTGATCCTGCGGCCGCATCAAAACGGATGCTGCCTCCGTACTTGGTCGAGAGTAAAACGGAGGCAGCGTCCGGTCAAATCGGCAGCCTGAGCGCGGAGCCCGGACATCGCAGGGGGCCGACATGTTCGGCCGTGGAGCGCGGGGCGAAAGCCGTGCGGGCTGCACCATGCCAGGGTGCCCATGTCCGGCCCCTCCCCCGCCGAGCCCAGCCCGGTCCTCGGTCCCCGGTCCAGGACGTCAGGAAGTGAGCTGCTGGCGCCCTATGACGGAGAGCAGTTCGAGTTTGCTGTCGCTCTCCGTGCCGGGGCGCGTGGTCAGCACCACCAGGGTCTGGGCGCGGTTCTCGGTGAACAGGAGCTGGGCGTCGACCTCGATGCGGCCGAGTTCGGGATGGAGGATGGTCTTGCAGTCGTCGTAGCTTTGGGCGACTTCCTGAAGTTCCCACATGCGGACGAACTCGGTGCTGTGTTCCTGGAGTTCGGCGAGGATCCGGGCGGCTCGGGGGGTGTCGCTGCCGGCTGTCAGCGCGGCCCGCAGGCGCGCCGCATGGGCGCGGCCGTGGTGTTCGCGGACCTCCTCCGGATACGCCAGCCGCTCGGCCGGGTCCATGAACCAGCGGTAGTAGCCGCTACTGGCCAGACCGCTGTGGCGGGTCTGGTCGCCGAGCAGCGCGATGGCCAGCGGGTTCATCGCGAGGGTGTCGAGCAGGTCGGTCTGCACCAAAGCCGGGGAGTCGTCCAGGCGGTCCAGGACCCGCATCAGCGTCGGGCTGACATGCTCCGAGCGGTGGAAGCGGGCCGGGGCGTTGTGGCCGATGAGGACGAAGAGATGGTCGCGTTCGTCCAGGGTCAGCCGCAGCGCCCGGGCGAGGGCGGTGGTGATCTGGACGGAGGGCTGCGGGGCACGCTGCTGTTCCAGCCGGGCGTAGTAGTCGGTGGACATGCCTGCGAGCTGGGCGACCTCCTCGCGGCGCAGCCCTTGTGTACGCCTGCGCGTCCCCTCGACCAGCCCGACGTCGCGGGGCCGCAGCGCCTCACGTCGGTGGCGCAGGAATTCCGCCAGTTCCTTCTTGTCCATGCCGTCCATACTCGCCGCATCCCGCCCGGCTATCCAGAGACCGCCGATCCATGGCTGAACCCTCCCCCACCCTCCCACCCGCGCGACGCCGCTCACTCGGCCGACGCGAGGGCGCGCGCAGCGAGACGACCCAGCCGGTCACCTGCCCCCGCGTGACCCGCCGGGAAATTCACCTGCTATCGGCGGTACGCCGCAGGCCTCGGCGTGGAGGGCGGCCTGCGGCGACGGTCTCCGTCGAGAACGCCTGACGCTTTGGACGGGCCCCGGGCCCCGGGCGACGAGCCCCGTCGCCCGGCCTGGCCGATACGACGAGGTTCGTCGTGTGACGGCGCTCGCGTGCTGTTGTTTCCCGTCGGGAACAACAGCTCGGTCAGCTGCCGGCGATCATGGCGAGGACGTCGTCGTAGGAGCCGTTGGCCTGCGCGTCGCGGATGAACCTGGCGCGCTCGACGACAACCTCCTTCGCGTCGGGCTTCTCACGCAGCAGGCCGACAGCCTCGGTGAGGAAGTCGTCCAGCGGCATGGCGTGTTCGCTGTCCTGCTGGCCCAGCAGGGTCGTGCGCACGCCCGGCGGGACCACCTCGATCACCTGGACGCCGGCGTCAGCACCGGCGAGCTGGATGCGGAGGCTCTCGGAGAAGGAGTGCAGCGCGGCCTTGGTCGCGCTGTAGGTCGGGGTGCTCTGATACGGGACGAACGCCAGCGCCGAGGTGACGTTCATGACGACCGCGTCGTCCTTGCCCACCAGCAGCGGCAGGAAAGCGTACGTCATCCGGATCGTGCCGAGCAGGTTGACGGTGACGTGGTCCTCGGCGACCGGGAGTTCGGCCGGGTCGAGGAGGTTCTCCCGGAGCATGATGCCGGCGTTGTTGATCAGGACGTTCAGCTCTGGGTGGCTCGCCGCCACGGTCTCCCGGGCCCGGGCGATCGAGTCGGGGTCCGCGACGTCGAGGACGAGCGCGTCGATACCCGGGTGCTCGACGGTGATCTCGTCGAGGAGTTCCTTGCGCCGGCCGGCGACGATCACCTTGTTGCCGGCCTCGTGCAGACGCAGGGCCAGACCGAGGCCGATGCCCGAGGTGCCGCCGGTGATCAGGATCGTGTTGCCGGTGATCTTCATGGGGGTCCTGCTCCTTCGGTACGGCGGGCCGGTGAGCGCCCGCAGCCCCGACCGTAGAGGCGCCCGCGCAGGGGCGGGAGAGGACGGTTCATCCATGGATCGGCGGTCTCTGCCTGGTGGAGTGGCCCCATCCAGCGGATCCGGTGTCGCTTCGGCGTCGCGGCATCCGGGGCCGGCCCTGGACGCGCCCACACCGGCTTCCCCTTCCGACACAGGGAACTGAACGGTCCAGCCGCTCCGGGGCCCAAGCCCGTCGGACAACCCGCACAGGCGCACATCCGCCAGGCCGATCCTGGTCGGACGTCGGTACGTCGCGTTGCCTGCTCACATGACATGGCGGAGGGCTTCGCACCATGTCTGACCAGCGGGCGCCTTCGGGGGGGGTGGGGGGTGCCTGGTCAGGGACGATCCGCGAGGCGCGCCCCTTCCCCGGCGTTACCTCGGCGCCGAGACCTGGCCCCCTGGCGAACGCACAGCCATGGAAGGAGGCTCAGATGTGCCCTGCCCCGCACTGAGCCCATCCAGCAGGAGGTCGCCGAGCTCGGAGAAGGCGTCGCCGGCGGTCAGGCCGGTCCTCTCCAGGAGGATCCCCGACTGGACCGCGTCGATGGTGACCGCTACGACATGGGCGGCGAAATGGCCGTTGAGCGCGCGGAAAGCGCCGGTCTGCACGCCCTCCTCGATCAGTTCGTGGACCCGACGCGCCGCGGCGGCGGAGTTCGTGCGGTAGATCTGTGCGGTCGGTTCGTAACCGACAATGTCGTCGTAGAAGGCGTGGGAATGCCGGCGCATGGCCGTGCCGACACCGGTGAGAGAGACCCGGATGCGCTGCCGGGGGTCGGGCTCGGCCTGGACAGTCTGTTCGATCTCGGCTGTCGCGTCCCGGAAGAAGGCGCGGGTGACCGCCAGGACCAGCTGTTCCTTCGACTCGGACCCGTACCGCGAACGCGAGTTGCAGGGCGGCCTCGCCTCCACACCCGAATCGCTGGGCTGGATCTTCTCCGACCTGGTAGAGGTCGAACTGCGCCGCATGCGTGAAGAACCGCCCGAGTCGGCACTGTTCGGCGTGACGTACCTGTGGACAGCCCTGTTCCGGCGGGATGCGACGGCATCGGACGACGTTCGCCCTGTTCACGCCCGCGCGTAGGCGCTCGTCCTGGGCATGCGTGTCCCGCGGATGGTGTGGCGACGGGTCGCGCTTCCCCCTGTCCGGCCTGAGTGACGGATCCGGACCATGGCCGGGTTTGACCCTCGACCTTGTCGAGGGCTCAGAGTTCCTGGTGTGGAGAACGAGATGCGCAGCATCGGGGAGATGGCCCGGGACAGCGGACTGAGCGTGAGTGCGCTGCGGTTCTACGACCGTGCCGGTGTGCTGGTACCCGCCCGGGTGGACCCGATCAGCGGCTACCGCTGGTACGGACCCGAGCAGTTGGACGAGGCCGGGCTGCTGGCCCGACTACGCCGGGCGGGCATGCCGTTGGCCGACATCCGGCTCGTCCTGGCCGGCTGGGCGGGGACGGACACGGATCTGGTGCGCGGTCTCCTTCAGGCGCATCTGCGCCGCCTCGAGCTGGGGTTGTCCGATGCCCGCAGCGAGTTCTCCACGCTCCGAGTCCTACTCGACCACAGGGAGACAGACCCCATGACCTCGCTCCACACCGCCACCGTCCGGTTCTCCGTGCCCGCGCCGGAGGTGGCTGCCGCGCTGGACGCGGTCCGTTTCGCCGCAGGTACCGACGCGGAGCTGCCGATGCTCGGTGGGATCCTGTTCGACGTCGAGGGAGAGCAACTCCGCCTCGTGGCCACCGACCGCTACCGGATGGCGGTCGCGGGGGCACGCGCGACCGGGCACGACGGGCCTCGGACGCAGGTGGTCGTGCCTCTTCCGCTCGCCGACGCGATGCGGTCGCTGCTGACCGGCGAGGAGCCCGCCCAGCTCACGATGGACAGTGACCGCGTGACGCTGGAGACCGGCGACCGGCAGACATCCGGCCAGAGTCTCGGCCATGAGTTCCCCGACTACCGTCGCCTCGTTCAGCTCCCGACCGGTCACCGGGCCCACGTTGACACGGCGGCCTTCTGCCAGGCTCTGGAAACCGGTCCGGTCCGCGCGAGCGAGTCGCGGGAGCACAACAGCGAGCCTCACGACCTCAGTGTGCTCAGGGTGACGGAGAACGGATCCGTGACCGTGTGCGACGACGGTGACGGCGACCAGAACAACGTGGCCGTCAACCGCGAGTTCCTGCTGCACGCCCTCACCGCCGGAGCCCGGGACGAGCTGATCCTGGAACTGGGCGCGCCCACGGCACCGCTCGCGATCCGCCGACCCGACGATGAGGGCACCTTCTCATTCCTGATGCCGGTCCGCTTGGAGGACTAGCCTCCGTGCGCACCGGATTGGCCCTTGTCCGCGACCGCCCGTCTCAACCGAGCGGTGGGGAAAAGGGCACGGCGTACCGTACGAGTGACTTCGCGAAGGGCTCTCCGCTGCGCCGGGCGTACGTCATCCGTTCGCGGACCTCCCTCAGGGTCCGGGGGCGGTAACCGGGCCCGCCGCAGCAGCTCTTGTTGAAGCGGACGCCCGCGTGCAGCAGCACGGTCAGTGTCCGCCAGGCCGCGGTGTCCCGGCGGCGGGGTGCGGCGAAGGCTGAGCCCACGTGGATCAGCGACTGCGTGCAGCGGGGGCAGATCCGCTCCCTGTCCCTGTCGTAGGGCTGCTTGTAGGACGCCCGGTAAGGCAGGCAGACGTAGGAAGTCTTTCCGTGGGCCATGTCGTCAGGGTAGGCGGCGCGGGTGGAGATCGCGAGGGGATTGCGGGGCGCCGGGTGTCAGCAGGTCAAGGCATCTGCCGCGCCAGGGATCCGCCGCCCTGAGACGCACGCTCCGTACCGCGCCATGAGTCTCGGCGATCCATGCGCTCAGTTCACAAGGGTCAAGTGACCACTTCGAGCGATCGAGTTACGGTCGGGGCCGATGGCACAGGTTCGGCCGTCGTCGGATTCCGAGGTCGGGAGGGCACATGCAGAAGAGCACGCTGGAGTACGAGCAGGCTCTGGACGCCGTGATCGAGATTCTGCGTGCACGCCGGGTCGGCGGTGACGAGGGCGACGGCACGGGCCGGGTCGGGACGGCTTGGGTCGGAGTCGTACGGCAGGTCCGTCCACTCGGTGAACTGCTGGACGGCGAGTTGGCGGGCGAGGAGATCATCGGCCAGCACACGGATGCGCGGCTCGGTCGGCAGAAGCTACTGACGCGAGTACCGCTCGCAGAGAGCTTGCACCCGTTCGCACTCACCTCCCACGTCCCGAACCAGGCCGCCGTGCCCTCGTACCTTCACCCGAGGTCCTCCAGAAGCAGATCCAGCGCGGCCTCCTCGTGCAGGGCGATCCCCAGGGCGTCCATGGCGGGGGCCAGCTCCGCGTCCCACACCGCCTCGGCCGGCGTTCCGACGAGGGGCACCTGCGGTGTGCCCTGCACCTGTGTGCGCGTCGCGAGGTACTCGTAATCGGCCGCTCGCATACGCCACGACGTGGCTCCGTACCGATGCATGATCCGGTTGGCCAGCGCGATGCCGGGCCAGTCGAAGTCACCGTGATAGGCGAAGGCGCAACCGGACGCCGCGAGCGCGTCCAGGAGGGTCAGAACGACCGTCGTGGCGCTCCCCGAGGTGCAGACCAGGGGAGCCGTACAGCCGGTGTCGGCCGCGGCCTCGACCACGCGTGGGTTCTCGCAGACGTGGACGTGGGTGCCGGGCGGCAACTCCAGGCTCAGTGTGCGTAGTTCGCGCAAGGTCAGGTGAGTCTCCATGTGGTGGTCGGCACGCTCGGACAGGGCCGCCTCCCGCCAAGTGCCGCCGGTGGGGCGGAGGCCGTACGTGAGCACCGTGCTGGACACCTCGTCCGGAGTGACCGAGGCCATGCGCCACAGGGCCCGGCGCGCGGGCGCATCCGCGGGGAGCTCGACACCGTGTGCCAGCGCGATGCCGCGGAGGGCCAGCCGGGACAGCAGCGTGCCGTCGTCCAGGCCGTGGGCCGAGCCGGTGGCGAGGGTGGCCAGTTCGCCGCGGCCCCACGTGGTCGGGGCGGAGCGTGGGGTCGTGCCGGGGAAGAGCATCGCCAGGATCTGGACGGCCTGGGTGATGACGGTCGCCGCGGTCTTCGGATCCTGGCGGGCGAGAGTGCCGCCGCGTCGGATCTCCTCCAGCCACGGTGCTGTCCAGGGCTGGGCCGACAGCGACGTGGCTTCCACCTCGGACCGAGCCGCTGACCACAGGCGGGCTCGTTCGGCCGCCGCCGCGTCGCGGACCGCCCGGCGGTCGGTCAGGGACGGCCCCAGTTCCTCCAGTGTCGAGGCCAGGCCCCGTCCGACCGCGCTGGTGCGCAGGCGGGTGTCCAGGTCCGGCAGGCGGATCGTGGTGGTGGGGCCGGTGACCGGTCGAGCCAACAGGAGGGACAGTGCCTCGCGCTCCTGCGCGTCCAGATGCTCGAGCCTGACGGTTCCGGTCGGTTGGAGGCCGTTGCGTTCGAGCCGGGTCCGTGCCGCCGTCCAGAGACGGGTGAGGCCCGGCCGGGTGAGAAACACGAGGGCTTCGGCGGTCGGAGGATGTTCGTCGGCTCTTTCACGTCCTGTCATACCGACATCAGCCTCCGCTGCCGACCGTTCCACCTGTAGTGGAGCGTGGCCACGCCCCGCACATGCGGGTCCCGCAGACACTCGTAGATGTGCAGGGACGGTACGTCGGGCCAGTTGCCGATCAGCCGCTCGCTGGTGAGGACGAAGTCGAGGTCGAGGTCGACCAGGATGCGGCCGAGGCGGGCGTGCGTGGGCTCGTCCACCTTGGCGAACGCGTCGTCGAGGAGGATCAGGCGGGGTGTGTGCGGGGCGGTGTCGGCCAGGCTGGTGAAGTGCGCCGCCGCCGCGGCGAAGAGGACCAGGTAGGAGAGGACCCGCTGTTCACCTTGGCTCAGGCCCGTGCGGCCGGAGAGCTTACGGCGGCTGCCTGGTGCCGCGTCGTTGACCACCCAGGGGGTGAAGGCGAACCAGCCGCGATAGTCCAGGGCGGTGCGCAGGTGGGCCGCGTAGCCGGCGGCCGGGTCGGCGCGGCGGGCGTCCTCGATACGGCGCTGGAGGACGTCGCGGAGTTGTTCGGACTGCTCACGGGTGCGTAGCCCGGAGGGGCTGCGCAGGAGGTCGACGGCCGCCTTGACGTCGGCTTCGACACCGTCCGCCAGCTTCCAGTCCAGGGTGACGCCCAGGCCGTGCGAGGTACGAACCGTGGCGAGGGTGCTGTTGAGGGCGGCGATCAGGGCGCCTGCGGCCAGCACCTGCGAGGACAGGTGGTCACCCAGTTCTCCCGTCAGGAAGCGCTGGAAGACCTCGCGTTCGCGCTCCGTCAGCCGGTCACGTGCCTCTGCGGCCTCGGCCGCGATGCGCTCGCCGACCACGGCGATGTCGTGCGGGCCGTGGTCGTCGACGAGCCGGCACAGCTTGATGCCGCTGTGCTCCTCGATCGTCGCGTCGTAGCCGCCGGAGAGCTGGTCGCGCAGGTCCGTGTGGCGGTTGAGGAGGGTGGTGTCCGAGACGTCGTGGCGCTCGGCGGCCAGTCCGCGCCGCACGGCGTCTCCCAGCAGGCGCAGCGCTGCGACGCGTTCCCGCGTGTCGTGGTGAACGGGGTCCGGGGACTTCAGGGCTCCGTCGTCCGCGTCGGGGTCGAGACCCGCTCCTCTCAGCACGCCCGGCAGCGAGAGGGCCGTACGCAGTCTCCTGCCGCAGGCCAGCGCCTCGGCTTCCTGGCCGGCGAGTGCCTCGCGCCGCACCCTCTCATCCTCTTCCGCCCTTACGCGCAGGTCGTGTACCTCGGCCAGGTCCCTTCGCGTGTGCGGGAGTTGGCGTCCCAACGCTTCCAGACGGCGCGTCGCCGCGGCTTCCCGGGCGAGGATCTCCTGCTCTGTGGCTCCGAGGGCCTCTTCCATGGCCTGGACGGTTCGGCGAGCGGTCTCCAGGCGGCCGAGCGGCTCGGCATAGTCCGACTCGGCCTCCCGGCGGGCAGACTCGGCGCGCTCGTAGTCCGTCCGGCCGCCCCGGTGGCCGTCGGCCGCGGACAGGACCGTGCGCACGCGCCGACGAAGCCGCTGCGTACCCTGCCCGAGGCGATCCAGGGCCAGACGGACCGTTTCCAGTGCGGCCGGGTCCGCCGGAAGGTCCTGGGCACTCGCCGTCGCCTCGGTCTCGCGCCGGGCGGAGACCGCGCGGGCACGCGCCTGCTCCGCTTCGCGGGCTGCCGCGGACGCCTGCGAGGCGAGGGATTCGGCGGTGCGCTCGGCCTCGGTCGTACGAGCCCACGCATCCGTCAGCCCACGTGCCGAGGGCGGCCGGCGCAGCGTGTCGGCGATCCGGTCGCGGTGCTCGGTGAGGATCCGCAGGCCCTGCCGGCGTTCCGTCAACTCGTCTTCCAGGTCGGCCAGTCCTCGGTCGAGTTCCGCCAGCGCCCGGCGGCGTGTCTCCGCACGCACCTCCGCACCGACGTACTCGGCGGCCTCCTTGGTGTGGCGTCCGTGGGCGACACCGAGCCTCCAGGAGCCATCGGTACCGATCACGGTGTGCGGCCCCGCCTCCGCCGCCTCGTCCACCGGACCGGCATCGCCGAAGCCGACCCCGGCCCCGGCCCCGGCCAGAGCCACCGCCCCGAGCACGCGCTCGACCTGCTCCGCCGTCACTCCACTGTCGGGGGCGGCAACCGCCCGCAACACCCGGGCCAGCGTCGGCCCGGCCACAGGGACTCCCGGGATCAGGAGGGTGTCATGGGTGGTCGGGTCGAGGACCGCGCCGTCCGCACGCACCCAGGCGTCGAGCAGACCGCTCGCTTCCAGCGCGGCCTCCAGGCCTGCCCGCGCGTCCGGCGCCAGCTCGTGGGCGAAGTCCACCAGGCGGTACAGGGGCGCTCCGGTGCCGGATGTGCGGGGAGCCGTGCGGTGGGACGGAGGCGGAGGCTCGGGATCGGTGCGGCGTTCCCATTCCTCGCGCCGCCGCCGGAGGCGGACCTGTTCGGCCTCCAGTTCACGGACGGCCAGGGCGACGTCGTCGCGCTCCGCACCCAGCCCCGCCAGCCACGGGTCGACGGCCGACCTCGCTGCCTCGGCCACCTCTTCGGGGGTCTGCGCGGGCAGCGGACCGTCGGCGAGGTCATGCGCGACAAGGGCCAGCACGGCGTCGAGGGACACCCCGGTGGATGTTCGCAGCCGCTCGCTCCAGTCTCTGGCCTCGATGGCGTACGCCATCGACTCACGCGCGGTTTCCTGTCGGCGACCGTCGGCCCGGGTCCGCGCGTCGTCCGCCTGTTCCTCCAGACGTTCACGGGCGGTGTCGGCCTCGCCCGCCTGCCTCTGAGCCTCACTGGACCGCTCGATGAGAGCGGCCAGTTCCGTGACGAACCTGACGCGGTTCCTGATCACCGGCTGCGCGGCGTCGAGTCGGGTGTCCCAGGCCTGCAGCGCGGTCGTGCAGGCCTCTGTGTCGACCGCCAGCACCTCGCTCTGTCGTACCAGGTGGAAGTCGCCCTCGGGTGCGGTCAGTTCGGCTGTGGTGGCGGGCGTGACCGGTGCGACGGGCGTCGCCACGGGCTCCCCCAGGTGCACGGGGTCGATCCTGGACCGCTCGGCCTCCCGTACCAACTCGCCGTGCGAGGTGCTCAGTTCGACCAGATCTTCACCGAGTCGTCGAGCCTCGGCGGTCAGACGCCGCCCCGCCTCCTCCTGGTTGCCGTGCGCCTGGCGGACTGCCTTGAAGGCGGTGGCCGCCGCACTGTGCAGGGCGGTGACCGTGGTGCGTCTCTCCCCGAGTTCCTGCAGGCTGCGGTAGCCGCCACTGGCGCGCAGAGCGGCCAGGTCCGTCTCAGCGGCACCCGACTCGCTCGTGAGGGTTTCGACGCGGGCGTCGAGTTCCTGCTCGCGCTCGCGGAGCCCCTCCGCCCTGCGCGCCGCGTCACCCGCGGACCTGCGGTGCTCCATCAGTTGCTCCAGCTCACCGGTCACCTGGTCCGTGCGGCGGCGCAGCGCGCCGTGCAGGTAGCCGCGGTAGTCGGTGAGGAAGGTGCGCAGCGCCCGGTCGGTGCGTTCGAGGCGTCCGAGGTAGGCCCGCACGGAGTCCAGGTCGTCCAGACTGCGGGCCACCTTCTCCACGACCTCGTCGTCGAGGGCGGGCAGGGTTTCGGCGAGGACCGAGACCAGTCCGCCGGAGTCGATGCGGTCTCCGATGGTGGGGCGGCGCAGTCGGTGCAGCAGGTGGAGCAGGTTGCGGTAGCGCGCCGGGTCGGTGAGGCCGAACAGTTCGCGGGCGACCCCGGCCCGATGCTCGACGGCGCGGTCGGTGACGTTCTCCGGGCCGACGAGCGACTTGAGCTGGTCGATGGGGAGGAGGTGCCCGGCGGGGGCCAGGTCGAGATCCTCACCGACTCGCAGTCGAGTGGTGAAGAAGAAGGGCTTCGCCATCTTGGTCGACCGGGACGCGCGGATGGCCGCGCCGATGGTCAGATGCCGGTCGTTCCCGTGCTCGTCCGTCCGCGCGAACTCCAGCCACAGATAGCCCAGCCGGTTGGTCTGCTCGAAGCCGTCGAGCATCAGCCAGGCCAGCGTGGTGCGTCCGGTTCCCGTGGCGTCCAGCGCACGGGCGTCGCCGTCGAGGAGGTAGGGAAGCAGCATCTCCAGTGCCTTGGACTTGCCGGCACCGTTCTTGCCGCGCAGCAGCAGGCGGCCCTCGCCGAAGACGAACTCCTGCTCGTCGTACTGCCAGACGTTCCGGATGCCCGCGCGGTGCAGTCGGTAGCGGTGCGGGGTCGGTGGGCGGTTCATCGGGGCGGCTCCTCGAAGACGTCGTCCGCCGGGGACCGGTCGATACGGGGCCTGACCGCCACCGTGGTGGCGTACCGGGCGGCTGCGGCAAGCAGGATCCAGCCTCCGTCCACCCGGTCCTGGCCCCGCGCCTGAGAGACATCGGTGACGGAGCGCCCCTCTGTCACCGTCTGCCCGTATCCCTCGGGCAGGCCGTGGCCGTCCGCGCGCACGGGCCCGGCGGAAGCCATCAGACGCATCCGGCCGAGGAGGTCGAGTACGGCCGCGAGGAATCCGTCCCGGTCCTCCAGGTGGCCGCGCTGCCAGTTGGCGCGCCTGCCGTACTCCTCGATCAGGTCGTCGAGCAATCCGGGGAGCAGGCCGTCCGGGACGGGCACACCGATGACCAGCTGTCCGCCGATCGCCGGGTGGCCGGGGTCTTCGGGACGCAGCCGGTCGACCAGCCGCTCCACGAGGAGCAGCGCGGCCTGGGCGACAGTCCCTGTTCCCGGCAGGCGCAGGTCGGTGAGTTCGTCGTCCGTGTCGATCAGAGCGACGCCCTCGGCGCGGATCTCGGCTTCCAGGCCGAGCAGTTCGGAGAACGCCTGCGCCTCGCGTCGCTGCCGGGTGCGCAGCCATTCACGCTCGGCGTCCGTAAGGTCGTCGAGGTGGACGACAGGAGTTTCGACAAGACGCCTGCGCACGTATGTACGTGGCCCGCCGAATCCGGGGTCGGCCGCCCGGCGCACGAGGTCCGCGCCGTCGCGGCTGCGCGCGAGCGGGCCGGCGACGACGGCTCGCGCGATCTCGCGGTCCACGGTCAGCAACGCCTCACCGGACCGCTCCTCGGCGACGGCCCCGACGTGGCCCTCGGTCTCGACCAGGACGCCCCAGTCGACGAGTTGCCGCAGGGCGGCCGCGAGGGTCCGCCGCTCGGCCTGGCGCCCGGTGTCGGCGATCTCGACGCCGGCGTCGACGGCCGCGGCCCGCAGGTCGGCGACGAGTTGGGAGAGCAGGAGCTGCTCCGGTGCGGTGACGAGGACCGACAGGGCGAGGGCCAGGTAGGCGTAGGTCCTCGGGCTGAACGGCGTTCCGGTCGACGGTCGTTCCAGACGGTGACCCGAGCCCGGGCCGAGGCCCGCCTTGAACAGCCGGGCGTAGGAGGCCTCCACCAGCAGGCGGTATCCGAACACCTGCTGGAAGCGCTGGGCCAGCCAGTCGGCGTGGCGCCGGATCAGTGGAAAAGTGTCGCTGTGCGGTCCGGAGCTGGTGACCAGGGGATGGGCCAGCAGGAGCCGGGCGGCGGCGCGGCGCTCGGCCGCGAGAGCGACATCGTGGGCGGAGGGCAGGGGCATCAGGCGCTCGCCTCCCCCATGGCCGGTGCGGATGCGCTCCCGACGGCAAGGCTCTCGACGGCCAGCGAGAGATCGTCCGCCGTCAGGTCGCCGTCCACCGACCGCAGGACGGTGGACCGACCGGGGGTGCGCCACGCGGTCAGCCTGATGTCGAGGTCCACGTCGTCCGCCTGCGCGCCGTCGAGCGAGAAGTCGCGGGCGTCCTTACTCAGTCGGGCGTTGCCGAGCGCGGTCGCCAGGAGCTCCAGGAGCAGTCGCATGGCCGGGGCACCGAGGCGCACAGAATCGAACCTGCCCGAGGCGCTGCGCAGTTCGTCGGCGGCCGCCTGCCTGGCCTCGGCCTGCTGCCGCGCCTGCTCCATGAGGTGGCGCTTCTGCTCGGAGTGGTCCTCGGCGGCCGCGGCCCGTCCGCGCTGAGCTCTGCTGCCGCGCTCGCGCAGCGCCACCGGCACGTCCACCACGGGTCCCGTCCACCAGCTCACGTACGCCGGCACGGACCGGTCCGGGTCCGGTGCCACCCCCAGGTGGCGCGCGCCGTAGAGCCCGAAGGCGGCGACCGCCAGGTCGTGGGCCTCTTCCGGTTCCGCCGCGTCGAACCAGGCCGCGAGCCGCAGCAGGTCCTTGCGACGGGACATCTCACCGGACGCCGAACGCAGCATCCGCTTGGCGTTGGCGAGCAGCGACTGCAGGGCCCGCAGGGTGGCGTCCCGGAGCTGGTCCACCTGGCTGGAGTGCCCTCCGGTGTCGGTGAACCACTCTCGCAGCCCCTCCCAGTCCGCGATGTCCCGTCCGCGGCTGCGCTGCACCCGCGTCTCGGTCAGCCCGTCGGCGAGTGCTCCCATGCCCGCCGCGTGTGCGTCGATCCGGGCGAGGAGCCCGGGCAGGTGGGGCCGGACGGCGTCCAGGTGGGCCGCGATGCGCGGGGCCCGGAAGGAGACGTCCTCGGTAATGGCCTCCACGTAGTCGAGCAGCAGTTCCTTGAACCCCTGGTACTCGGCCGAGTCGAGGTCGTAGCGCGCCAGTACCTGGCCCAGATAGGCGTAGAAGTCCCGGACGGACTCGGCGAATTCGGCGAACTGCACGAAGAGCGTACTGATCCGCTCCAGTGCCTGCTGCGGATCGGCACCACCCGGCGCCGCGGCCATGGCGGCTATCTCGCGCAGTCCCCGGTCGACGAGGACCAGCAACTCGCTGCTCACCTCGCGTGCCGCGTCCGCCCCGACCAGTACCTCGTCCGCGCCCCGTTGCACGCGCTCCCCCAGCTTCGACAGCTGGTAGCGCGACCGCGAGCGCTGGTACTCGGTGATGCTGGTCGCTTTGACGGTGTGCGTGCTGCGCAGCAGATTGCCCCAGCGTACGAGCTCTTCGAGCCTGCGGGTGAGCGTTTCCGCGTCCAGCGCCACACGCGGGACGTCCTTCTCGGCCAGCTTGGCGAGGAGGTCGGGTACGGACAGATCGGCGAGCAGTGTGCCGCAGAACACCCGCATCACCGCGACGTACTCCAGGCGCTCGGGCGCGCTGAGGTACGCGTACGCGCTCAACCGCTGCCAGGCCTCGGCGTCGGCTTCCTCACCGTGCGGGACTTTCCGCTCGTTCCCCTCCATGCCGTCGAGGGTACGGACCTCCACTGACACTCCGAAGGAGTGTTGCGGAAAACCGGCCGTTCACGTATCGGATCCCCTGCACCGTCGCGTCGGCGAAGCGCACGGCTCCCGGGGACTGGGGAGCCCACCGCTCCGATGCCACCCACCAATTGCCGACCGAATAGCGACTGTCACACGTCTGATTGGGCAGACAGTCAAGAAGTAGATCTTGGACTCGAACATGGTGCGCAGCATGGAAATACTCCTGGATTGTCTGCTCCCTGCCCGCTTTTCTCAGGTCAAGGGCGACGTTCGGAGCGTACAGCGATTCGCGAGTTCGGTCAGCTGTCGCCAAGAGTTCCAGGGCTCACACCGACCCGTTGCTGATTTCCCTCGCGAGCAAGGTTCCGTGGTCAATCAGAAGTTCGGTGCGGCGGGAAAGGCCTGAGTATTCCGAGGCGCTGCAGTTCGACGATGTGCTCTGCCGTGCGCCGCGGTGCTTCGCCCCCGGTCACCAGCACACCCGCCTCGATGTTGCGCCGAGCAGCGGACTCGGTCAGGTTGGCACTGCCGAGCAGAAGGGTGCGTCGGTCGGCGACCGCCAGCTTGGCGTGCTGGCGTGAGCGGCCCTGTTCGGCCGGGTCCCGTGACCAGACCCACAGCAGCAGGCCGGGCACGGACGCGAACGCGTCGGCCGGTTCCTTCCCCGATAGCAGGCCGCCCGCGCCGGCCAGGGTTTCGACCACGACGTGCGTCTGGACACCTCTGGCTGCAGCCGCGGTCAGGGCCTTCGTCAGGGCGGGATAGGGGCGAGCCGCGTACGTCATTGCCAGCAGTTCATGCTGTGCCTCGTTGATGACCTCGACCAGCACCTGGGCTGTGGCACGCACCGGTACGGCCGGTGTCGAAGGGCCGCTCCACACGGTGCGGACCCGGACCCTTTCCCGGGCACGCCGCCGGGCGGCGACGTAGCCGCGCACGTAGGCAGCCGCCTCGGAGGCGGGCACCGACTCCGACGCCATGGCGTCGTGGAGCGCCGCGACAGCCGCGCTGACTCCTGGTGTCGCCAATTCGGTCAGTATCCGTTCCCTGGTACGTCCCTGGGCGAGCAGGCTGGCGAGGTCCTTGCTGCGCGAGAGGCCGAGGGCCAAGACGGCGGCCTCGGCAGCGCCCTCGAAGGCGGGTCGGCTCACGGCAGCAGGCCGACCGGGGTCAGCACCGGATCCTTGTCCCCGGTCAGCGGAACGAGGAACCGACGGTCCAGGAACCGGTTGCCGCGTTCGCACGTGGTTTCCGACACGAACAGACAGACATGGCACGCGGCTCCGTGCAGGAAGTCGGCCGGGTCCTGTGGCAGGCGCTCGGCGCAGAGTGGGTCAGCCGAACAGCGGCGGGCGTCGGTCAGGGCTCGGCGCACGATCCGGTCGAACTCCCGCTCCTCGGCGAGGGACACCAGTCCTCCCAAGGTGCCCTCGGAGTCCGGCACGGCGGTGTAGATGAGGATGCCCGTCCTCGGATTCTGTTCGTCCCCCGCGTAGATCCGCTCGGCGAGCGAGGCCGAGTTGTAGCCGCACTCCAGGGCGATGGTGCGGATCAGCAGGTGGGAG
Source organism: Streptomyces sp. SID12501 (assembly GCF_010550245.1). Classification (GTDB taxonomy): domain Bacteria; phylum Actinomycetota; class Actinomycetes; order Streptomycetales; family Streptomycetaceae; genus Streptomyces. The sequence continues at coordinate 72,137 of NZ_JAAGLU010000019.1, read as the reverse complement.
AGGGTGTGCAGGGCCAGGTACCGCGCTCCGGGCCAACCGTAGTAGGGGTCGAAGTCGCTGGTCTTGCGGTCCGACTTCCGGTTGGCGCGGAACCGTGCGTACGCCTGTCTGTGCGCCTCCATCTGCGGTGACTTCTCCATACGACCGGTCCACTCGGCCATCAGACCGTCCTGCACGCGCAGGAAGATTCCCTCGCCACGCACTTCGCTGGCCGGTACCCAGTTCCGGATTCCGCGGGACAGCTCGACACGCGTGGCGATCTCCGGCGATTCGGGGTCGGGCGCGTCGAGCCGGGTGAACCCGATCAGCGCCCGTGCTTCACGCAGCCGCTCGACCTGCCTGATGTCGGCGAAAAACTCGCTCAGACGGGCCGGCACGGGCATCTGCCGAAGGGCGAAATCGTCGCTGGGGGTGGGAACAGGACCGGAGAGCGCGTCCCATTCGGGTCCGAAGAGGTCGGCCTGGACGTCGGGGGCGGACAGAGCCGTCCCGGCGTTTCCCTGCTTTCGGGCCGTGATCGCCACAACCACCGCGTCGGCGTCGAACTCCTTCAGGAAGGTGAACTTGGGCATGCGCGCCATGAAGTCGAACTGCCCCCGGTCCTCGATCAGTTCGAGGTCGGGCCAGTGGTCGTCGAGGAGCTTGCCGACGTCTCCACCCTGTGCCTTGGGCAGTGCCAGGGCGCTGAGGGTGAGCGGGAACCACTGGTTGGACGCGCCCGCCACCATGAGAACCGGCTCTTGCTCACAGCCGTCCGTCTCGTAGGTGCCGAGGTGCGGATGCCGTCCACGGCACCCCGGCAGATTGCGGCGGCCTCGCTCGCCCATGGCTTCACGGATGTTGCGTTTCACGCCGCAGGCGACGCATTCGATGGTGACGTTGGCGGCCTGGTTTCCGCCGTGGTCCTTCATACGCAGTTTCGGGCGCGGTGTCTGGCCGCAGGCCTGCCCGCGGTGCACGTACGTGGTGTACGGGAACTCGTCGAGATGGCCGGCAGTGCACACGAGGGTGAAACGGGCCGCTACCGCGAGCGGCTTCCCCCGCTTGCAGTCGTGCACGAACTTCGCCTCGTGCGGCGTCCGTGGGTTGGCGTTGACGAAGGCGAACTCGCCTGAGTCGATCGCGGCCAGTACATTGCACGCGGTGCAGCGCAGCCACTGCGGGAACGGCGTGACGGGCACGCCGATCCCCTGTGCCGCCCAGCTCTTCGGGTCCGTGTCGGCGCCCTCCAGCCAGGGAGCGGCACGCAACTGCTCGACCTGGCCGCGTCCATAGCGCTGGAGCGACCGGTTGACGGCGGCGCGCAGCCGGGGTTCGTCGATGTCGTAGTCGGTGACACCGGAGTGACTCCAGAAGTCGATTCCCCGGATCAGGACGGAGAAGTTGGGCAGGTCGACGAGGGCGCCGACGCCAGCGGTGAACATGAGGTGACTGGGCCGTACGGCGCCGACCCTGCGGTTGCTGCCCTGACTGCTCATCGCTGTGTCTTCCTGACCGTGCCGGCCGTGACGGGCCCGTACTCGTCGCTGTCCACGGTGCTCGCCGTGTCCGGGTCGGTGTCGGAGTCGGCCTCGGAGGCACCGAACGTCCAATCGGGGCCGTCGCCCGAGGGTTCTTCCAGGAAGGCGCCACCGCCGGGGAGGAGCAGGTTGATCTCGTTCTCCGTCTCGCGCATCGACATGCCGACGGTCAGTTCGGTCCACCGGGATCCGTCCGCCCGTCGCAGCAAGCCGTTCACGACAGTCGTCTTGTGCTTCTCCTTGCGGTAGGCGAGGGCCGAACTGCTCTCGTCGCGTTTGCGGCGCCATTCGTCCTTGAGCCGGTCCAGGCGTTCGCTCAGGTACTCACGGGCGCGGTCGCCTCCCACCCGTTCGGCGCGTTCGAGAAACCGCCCTTCGACCTTCTGGGCGAGCGGCCCGTCGAGGTCGACATGGTGGGCGTCGAGGTTGCGGGAGGAGTCGTAGGTTGCGTGGCGCAGTGCGGCGACGTAGGTGGCAGCGACACCGCGGTCGAGTGCGCGGCGCGTGTACGGGGTGACTGACAGAGCTTCCACCTGACGGTAGAACGTCGCGTGATAGTGCTCGAAGTCCTCGTAGTGGGCCAGGTCACGGGGGCGCGACCAGTTGTAGAGCGTCACCACCAGGCCCGGTCGGGCGGCGTCGCGGCCGACCCGTGAGGACGCCTGGATGTACTCGGCGGTGTTCTTGGGTTGGCCCACGACAAGCATCAGGCCGAAGCGGGAGACGTCGACACCGACCTGCAGCATGGAGGTCGCGAGGACAACGTCGGCGGCCTGTCGAAGGAACGGCGTCATGGACGCGCGGGGTTCTCGCTTGTTTTTCATGGCGGCGGCGTACTCGCTCAGGAAAGCCCGTCTGCGCACCGAGGTGTCCCGCTCGGGATCGAACTCGATCTCCAGCCGCTTCAGGGCCGCGCCGATGTCCGACGAGGAGATGCGTGAGGTCAGCTCCTGGATGCTGAGCATCCCGGCTCTGCTGACGATGCGGTCCGACAGCGTGTCCTGGCCTTTGCGACTACCGTTGGATCGCACACGGGTGGTGATGTCGTCGTCCATGTACCGCCGCATGCCGGCAAGCTCACGGGTCGCGTTGAAGTAGCCGACGAGGGTCATGTACGGGTCAGCCGGCCTGCCGTAGTCGTCGAAGAGCTGCTGCGCCGCGAGCAGCAGGATCTCCGCGACGCGGATCTCGGCGGCCTTGAGGCGGGTGCCGTGCGCACATACGCCGAGATAGCGGCGGCCGGGATTCTCCCGGCTCAGTTCCACCTGCCGGGAGAAGAAGGTGTCGCCGACGTCCAGCACCTGGGGAGGGAAGACGGCGACCTTGCGGCCGAAGACACCCAGCACCTGGTCGGCGGCCCGCTTGGTGGTCGCGGTGGAGGCGACGATCTTGGGGCCGACTTCGTGACGTCCTCCGTGAGCGTCGGTGAAGCTCCACGTGCACAACTGGTCGACAGCCGCCTCGAAAAGGCCCACGGTGGTGCCGAGGGCCCCGGAGATCAGGTGAAGCTCGTCCTGGATGATCAGGTCTGGAGGCCGCAGGCGAGTGACGGGCTGGGCGGTGACGCCGGGCAGGTCGCCCCTGGCGTTGTGGCGGCCACCGCAGCCGATCTTGGCGTCCAGGTCGTCGTGACGATAGCCGTGGCGTGGGCACAGCTCGGTGACCCTGCCGAACAGCAGGCCGGAGTAGCCGTTCCATGGGAGCTGGGCGAACTTGTCGACCGTGGCGATCACCATCGAGGGCGCCAACCGGTAGATCTCCTCGTCGACGGTGAGTACGGGGATGCCTTCGCCGAGCGCTTCGCGACGGGAGAAAGGGCACCGCTCCTCCCCCTCGGCGCGAGGACAGTACAGCAGGACCCTGCGGCGGCCTTCGTCGTACTCCATGTTCGAGCGGGCGGTCAGCTCGCTGCCGCACCAGGGGCAGGTCAGGACCTGCAGGACCCGGGCGTGCTTGTCGCTGGCGTTCTCCTTGGCTTCGGCAATCTGTTCCTTGGCCTCGTCGAACCAGTTCGGTGAGACGGCTGTGCCCACCCACAGCCCGATCCGGAACGGGGTGGGTCCCCAGCGCCGGTCTTCTGCGAACTCCTCACGGCGCAGGACTTCGCAGGCACTCACCAGGGCGGCGGCGCGCTGGAACTGCTGAGCGGTCAGCAGCCGCAGGGTGTAGCGCATGAGCACGCCCACACCCGCCTCACCGCTACGGGCTTCCGAACCGGAGCCCATGGTGCCCTGTAGGCGCCTGAGCGCGAAGGTGTAGGCGGCGAGTCCGAGATATGCCTCGGTCTTGCCACCACCGGTCGGGAAGAACAGCAGGTCGACGAGGGCTTCACGGCCGGTACCACGGTGCGGGTGTCCTGGCTGGGTGAGGGAGTCGAAGTTCAGCAGGACGAACGCGAGTTGGAAGGGACGCCAGCTTGCTGCCGCCTTGCCTTCGCCATGTACCTCGTCGTAGGCCTCCCGGTAGGAGCGGGAATCGTTCTCGCGGCCGGCGCGGGCTGCCGCGATGGCCGTGTTGCGGCGCTGATGGGCCATCGCTCTGTTGGCGAACCGGAAAGCCAGCAGGGCCGTTTCGTCGGCCACGAGCCGGTCGATGCCGAGGGTGATGCGGTCGCAGACCTCCAGCGCCTGCTCGATCGCCGTCTCGGCCGCTTCTCTCAGGTCCTCGGGGAGTGAAGCGGCACTTCGACGCTGCTGCTCCAGCCACAAGCCGTACCCGTCGGCCAACGGGGCGAGAGCGGCGCTGAGTTCGGACCGGCGGTCGGGCACCGAGAGTGCCGCGAGCTCGTCCATGCCCAGCTCCAGCCCCTGGAGGAGGTCCTGCTCCTCGAGTGCCGGTGCCGTGGTCGCCCTGACGTCGTACTCGGGAAGCCAGACGGTGGTCAGGCGATGGGCGTTGCGCTCTCCGTCGCGGACGTGCGCGTGAACGGCGACGTTGCGGCCCTTGGCGTGACCGAGACTGTCCCGGTAGAGGAGGCGCAGTCGCCGCTCCTCGGCATCCTCGGGCGCGTTGTCGTGGCTCGCCGGGTCGAGGGGGTCGTCGACCGGCAGGAAAACGGCCGCCTGGGCGTTGGGAAAGGCGAAGACGTCGATCTCCGTCTGGAAGAGCCAGTGCGCGTCGCGGGCGTCCGCGCTGTCCGGTTGCCGGTTCACCAGGGCCAGCTCGACCACGCGCAGGTCCTCGGCACCCGTGCGGCCTGTGTGCCGGCGTACCCGCACGTCGAGGACGACGGTGTCCCCGTCGAGTGGAACGACGCGGTCCGCCCCGTCGGTCACGTCGATGTCCACCAGGTGCTCGACGGGTTCACGTGACCAGACCCTGCGCGTCGTCCCCCGCTCGGTGGCCTCCGCCGACTGGGTGTAGCGACCCCAGCGGACGGTGGCGCTGAGTGTGCCGACTGAGGCCGGAGCGGTGAAGGACAGCCCCATGGAGGATGCCCAGATGTGCCCAGCGGCCTGCGGACTCAACCGGTCCTGAAGGTCGCTGTCGTCACCTTCCTGCTCGTCACCGGACTCACCGTCCGCGCCCTGGGCGGCCACCCGGGCGATCCGGTCCGCGGTCACGGCCTGGGAGCGCGGACCGAGCATGCCGACCAGATACCGGTCACGGGGACCGGAGGAGGCGCTCGGCAGCGCCTCCGTCTCACCGTCCCAGGGACCCAGCAGATCCCGGCGGATGTAGTGCACGAGTGCGTCCCGCACCGCGTAGGAGTCCCCGGCACGGAAGGTCTGGGGAACTTCGTCGAGCGGATGCGGAACAGCGGCCTGGGCAGGCTGGGCCGGCATGCGGTGGGTCCTTTCGGACAGGGCCGTTGGAGCACGGATGTGCGCCGATGGTGAGACAGCATCAGAAATATAGACCCGTTGACTCAGTTCACACAACGAATACGGTGGGTCCGTCGCTCTGTATTCCGTCAGTCTCTAGGCTGGCACCGCTCACCGCGCGCCCACCGCCCGCCCGCGACCCGAGGACTCCCATGCCCCGCCTCGCCCTGTCCGACGACTTCGTCGCGGATCTGATCTCCCTGCAGAGACCTGTCCAGAAGGAAGTCAGCGACACGATCCAGATGTTCCGGAGCTTGACGGTGCCTCAGCTCCACGCCAGCAAGGGAATGCATCTGGAGAAGCTGGAGCGGGCGCGCGACCCCCGGATCCGTACGATCCGGGTCACCAGGTTCTACCGGGCCGTACTCCTCGCCCCGGACGACGGCAGCGAGCTGTTCACTCTCCTCCGGGTGGCACCCCACGACGAGGCGATCAACTGGGCCTGCAAACGCGCCTATTCGGTCAACGGTGCCACCGGCGGCCTGGAGGTTCGCAATGTCGAGGCACTCGAACAGATGGAGACCTACTTCGAGACGAAGGCGGTCCAGACCCCGGCCCGGCTCTTCGCGCACCACTCCGACACCGTGCTCCGTGACCTCGGCATCGACGACCAGGTGATGCGGCTGGCGCGTGTGTGTGTCACCGCCGACGATCTGACGGTCATGGCGCCCCCCATGATGCCTGCCGATCAGTACGAGGTACTGGAGTTCCTGGCGGCCGACTACTCACCCCAGGACGTCTGGGAGCAGCTGATCGCCTCGCGCGGGCAGACGGTGCGCACGGCGCAGGACCGGCCTGCCGTCACCCTCAGCGAGGCGATCCTCAATACGCCCGACCGCATGGTGGAGGTCACCGGCCCCGGTGAGCTGGAGCGGATCCTCACGGAGGACTTCACCCGCTGGCGCGTCTTTCTGCACCCCACTCAACGCCGGTACGCCTACCACCCGGGATTCAACGGACCGGCTCAGGTGACGGGCGGTCCCGGCACCGGCAAGACGGTCGTAGCGCTGCACCGGGTACGGCACCTGCTGCGCACCGGACGTGAGGACGACCGTATCCTCCTCACCACCTTCACCAACGCCATGGCAGCCGCCCTGCGGGACAGCCTGGCCCTCCTGCTCGGCGACGCGGACGCGCGTCTGCTCGACCGTGTCGACGTCACGACGGTGGACTCGCTGGCCGCCCGGGTCGTCCGGGAGGCCAGGGGCGGCTCGCCGAAACCGCTGTCGGCCGCGGCGGAGAAGAGCGCGTGGACCCGTGCCGCCGCGCGCGAGGACCTCCCCTGGTCGGAGCGCTTCCTGTCCCAGGAGTTCCGCAACGTCGTCCTGGCGCAGGGACTGCGCACGCCGGAGGAGTACCTGCGATGTGTGCGCAGGGGACGCGGCACACAGGTGGGACGAGTCCAACGGGCCCGGCTGTGGCGGGTCATGGAGCGGTTCACGGGAGACCTGAGCTCCCGCGACTGCGCGACGTACACCATGGTGTGCGACCAGGCCGCCCGGATTCTGGCCGAGCAGGGGCCGCGCTACCGCCACGTCGTGGTGGACGAGGCGCAGGACCTGCACCCGGCCCAGTGGCGGGTGCTGCGTGCCTGCGTGGCCGAGCAGGCCGATGACATGTTCCTCGTCGGTGATCCCCATCAGCGCATCTACGACTCCCGGGTCTCGCTGCGGTCCCTGGGCGTCAGCGTGCGCGGGCGGACGTCCCGGCTGCGCCTCAACTACCGCAGCACGGAGGAGATTCTGCGCTGGTCCGTGTCCCTCCTGGACGGTCAGCCGGTGGGCCGACTCGGTGAGGACGACGAGGACGACGGCGGCCGGGACTCTCTGCGGGGCTACCGTTCCGAGCTGCACGGCCGCCTACCGGTGGCTCGCGGCCATGGCAGCCAGGACGACGAACTGCGCGCGCTCGTGGAGCAGATCCGCACCTGGATCGACCAGGACGGTGTGAAGCCGTCCGAAGTAGCGGTGTGCGCCCGGTTCAACACCCTGGTCGACGCGGTCATCGCGCGCCTGCGTCGGGAAGGCGTCCCCGCCGTCGCGGTCAAGGACGATCCGGGGCCGAAGGTGTCGGGTGTGCGTGTGGCGACGATGCACGCCATGAAAGGGCTGGAGTTCCGCTGTGTGGCCGTCGTCGGCGTGACGTCCAACGTGCTGCCGTTCGCCCCGCAGGTGACTCCGGCCGACGAGGACGCAGTGCAGCACCGTTCGGATCTTCTGGCCGAACACTGTCTGCTCTTCGTGGCCTGTACGCGGGCACGCGACGCTCTGGCGATCTCCTGGAGCGGTGAGCGGAGCCGCATGCTCGACCCGGTCACCGACTGAGCCGCGCCGGGCCCTGTCCCGCGGACCGCAAGGCTGCTTCTCGGGACAGGGCCCGTCCTCTCACGGCGCCATGGCCTCGATCAGACGCGGATCTCCCGCACTACGACCGCGCGCGACCTGCCCTGGGACGCGTCGTACGAGATCTCGCGTCCTGTCGGCTGCCAGGCCAGCGCGCAACCGAGAGGGGAGGACGGAGAAACGATGTCCGCCTCCTCGGTGGGCAGTTCGGCGATCGTGTACAGGGTGTCCTCGTCCACCTGACCGTCGAACTCCAGGCGGAGCAGCGCGCCCGGAATCACCACGTCGGGAACAGCTCCTTCCCGCCCGACGCCGACGGAGTCGAGGAAGGTCCGCAGGAAGGCGAGACGCCTGGTGCGCCGGTCCCGCTGGTCGGCCTGGGTCCTCCTGAGGAAGACCAGTTGGGCCGCGTCCGCTCCTTCGGGGGTCTCGTAGGGAGCGTCGGCTGCCACCTGCAACTGCTGCACTTCGCGCACCAGTCGCTGGAAGGCCGCGGCGGGAATCTCCCGGACCGGCAGAGAACCCGGCGCGGTCGGGTTGGGCATCGCCGACCGCATCGAGCCCTCGGAAGGTACGACGTGCCCTGCCGAGCGGGCCGGGCCCGTAGTCTCCCGAGCGGTGGCTGCTGCCTCAGGGGGCGTCACCCCAGCTGCCCGCGTAGGAACGGCCTCGCTGTCCGCGGTCATGGCACGTAGCCAGGTCGGAGCAGGCGTCGCCTGTCGGGCCGGATCACTCAGGGACTCGCGCGGGTCCGTGGCTCTGGGCACGGGCACAGCCCCCAGAGCAGCCGCAGTTGCGGTCGGCGCTTGCGCTCGCGCCGTGCCTCGGCTCCCCTCCTCATGGCCCGATGCGGCCCGCGACTCGAACGGCCCGCGATCATCGGCCACGGCAGCGTCACCTGCCCCTGCCCAGGCCACATCGCCGGTCTCGGTCACGTGCCCCGTCACGACTGCATCGCCGTCGGCCGCCACCTCAGCGCTGGTCGCCGCCCGACCGTTCGGCTCCGCGCCGTCGACGGCAGCACCGTCGGCGGCACCGGAGTCCTCCGGCTCCGGCCCGACCGGTTCGATGCCCAGCCGTTCCAGCTCGGCCCACAGCGGGGCCAGCGCCTGCTCGCGGTCCAGGTGGAAGCGACTTCCCCGGATCCGGACGAACGTCCAGTCGACGCGTTCCAGGTCACGCTGTCTGGCGGCCGCGGTGGAGGCATCCTCGCCCTCGGCGAAAGCGTCACCGTCGCAGGCGACCGCGAGTCTGCGCGTTCCGCCCTCCACGACGAGGTCGATCGTGTGGCGGCCCACCTTGTATCCCGGACGGACCCGGTGGCCCCGTGCCGTCAGTTGCAGGTACACCTGCTGCTGGAACAGGCTGTCGAACACTTCGTGCCGGACGTCGGGCAGAACCTCGCCCTGGACCGCGACGACATCCTCCTCCGCGGGACGGGTGAGGTGATCGAGCCACCGCCGACGCAGGTCGTTCTCGTGGAACTGTTCGGCCCGCGCGCTGTGGAACACCCACACCTGGTCCTGGGCACGTGAGGCCGCCACATTGATGCGCTGCTCGTAGGTCTTGCCGTTGAAGCCGCCCGGTACCGCTCCGGCGGCCGTGGTCGCCGAGTTGACGAACGAGATGAACATGATGTGCCGCTCGTCGCCCTGGAAGTCCTCGGCGTCCCCGACCCGGATACGCCGCTCCTCGCGCTGCTCGTAGTCGAGGCGCTCGGCGAGCAGGTTCTCCAGCTCCGTCAGGTGTCCCTTGCTCGCCCGGAGGCTGACGACCCCCATGGTCTTCCCGTCATAGGCAGGGTCGGCACAGCAGCGCACGATCGTCTCGACGAGGGCCTCGGCCTCGGCGGCGTTGGTCAGCCGGGTGTTGGCTCCGACGGCTTCGCCGGTCTCGACGTACACCGTGCGGACCGGGGGCAGCCGGTCGGCGCCGTACTGTCGCAGGGGCAGCAGAGCACGGTTGTAGCAGAGGTCGTTGGAGAAGGAGATGATCTCCGGCATGCACCGGAAGTGCTCCTTGAGCATGAGTGTTCCGCGGCCCGCCGAGAGCGCTTCCGTGAGGTCGAAGAAGCTGGACTCTGGGCCGAACAGGCTGCGGACGTCCGGTTCGAGCGAGGTGAGCAGACGATCCCTGAGGTGAAAGTACTCGTCCTGCTTGAGGCCGACGTTGGACGGACTGACCTGCTTGCTGTCGCCGACGACGACCATCCGGTCGGCGAGCCAGCTCAGCAGCATGGCCTCGAGGCCGGATTGGCTGGCCTCGTCGACGATGACGACGTCGAACAGACCCGGTCGGTCCATGGGTACGGTCTCGGCGACCTGGTGGAGGGGCATGATCCAGGCCGGCACCGCCGTCTGCGCCTTGCGCAGGGCGGCCTGTGCGTCGCGTCGGTAGCGGTGCTGGTACTTCCCCTTGATGCGGCGTGCGGCCTGCTGGTAGGCGCTGAGTGCCCGGGACTGATCGCCGGTGAGCAGGCCGAGGCAGCGGTGCCAGGCGCGGGCGGCGGCGAGTCGAGCGAGCATGATGCGGGCCTCGTCGTCGGCCTCCGTCAGCCGTCGGCGCAAGGCACGCTCGGCCTCGGGGTCGGTCAGCCGCTCCATGCGGTCGCGCCACGCGGACCAGGCCCAGGCCTCGGCGAGCGAGGGCAGCCGAGTGCCCCAGGCGCTGTCCTCATGTGTGGCGGTGATCCGGTCGGCCAAGGCCGGGAACTCCTCGCGGACGCGAGCGAGCGCCGCGTCCTGTTCGGCCCGCAGCCGGGCGGCCTCGCGCACCTCGGTCATCTCGTCGCTGAACACGCGGTAGCCGACAGGGTCACGGTCGCGGACGGTACCGAGTGCGCGCACCACGGCGGGCGACACACCGGGCCGGTCGCCCCAGGTCCGCAGCAGTTCTTCGGCGTCCGCGATGACCTTTCGCGACTGTTCGGCCGCGCGCAGGGTGGTCGACGCGCGCACCAGGGTACGCACGGCGTTCTCTACGGACGGATCGTGCCAGGGCGCGACCGCGAGGGCCGGGGAAGTGGCCGCGGCGGTCAGGACGTCGGTGCGGGCGCCGACGACAGCGAGCAGCGCGTCCAGCACCTCCGCGTCCTGTCGCAGCCGCGCGAGGCGCGGTCCGTGTCCCTGCCAGGCGACGAGGGACGTGCCCCACTCGGACTCCACCTGGGCCAGGCGCAGTTCCAGCTGAACGCGGGCCAGAACGACGGCTGACGTCGGAACGTCCTCCGGCGCCCGGCCGTCGACCCGTACGTTCTCCGCGAACGCGCCGACCGTCTTCGCCAGTTTGGAGCGCATACCGAGGGCGCCGCGCAGCTTCTGTCCCTGACCGAGACCGTCGTGCAGTGCGGTGACCTGCGCGAGCGCCGTAGCCGGGTCGTACTGCTCCAGGCCGCTGACCATGGCGGTGCCCAGGACGGCGAGCGAGCTGTCGACGGCCGCCAGGGTCTCGGCGACGGCGGCCCGCCGGCTGCGTGCCTGCCAGTCCTGTCCCTCGGTCACCTGTCTCAGGAGCGTTGCGGCCCAGTCACCGGCCGCGGCGGCGAGAGCCCCGGCACGGGCGCGGGTGGTGGAGAAGGCGTCGAGCGCCGAGGACAGCCGCTGCTGTTCACCTTCACCGAGGCTCCTCACCGCCGTGTCGTACTCCGCGCACAGCGGGTCCTGGCGCGCGGCCACGTGCGCCTCCTCGGCCGACCGTACGATCCGTATGGCCTCCTCGAAGTCGCCGGGGCCCGGCAGTTCGGAGGGGCCCGGCACCTCGGCCGCGAGGGCCTGGTGGTGCGGGGTGTACGCGCGGGTGGTGTGCAGCAGGCGCAGTGCCTCGTCCGCGCTCAGGGCGGGCTGTTCCTGTGGGACCGGGCCCAGCCAGTCGTACCGTCCCGCCTCCGCGGTGAGGCGCTCGGCGATCTCCTGCAGGCTGCCGCGGTAGTCGCCGATCTCCGCCTCGAAGCGGTGGGTCTCCTGTTCGCGCAGTAAGGCGAGGTCGCGCAGCATGGCCTGCTGAGCGGTACGGGCCTGCGCGAGGCGCGTCTGAAGGGTTCTGATGCCCGTGCGGGAGGCCTTCTCGTCGTAGCCCGCGTACTCGCCGAGAATCCGCTGCACGGACGCCTCCAGCTCCCGCTGGGCGGCCGCACCGTCCTCGGTGCGGCTCACGCACAGGTCGCGGATGGACTCCGGCAGCTTGTCCCGCAGCACGCGCAGGGCGCGCGGAGTGTGGCTGGTGATGAGGACTCGCTTGCCCTGGGCGAGCAGGTCGGTGACCAGGTTGGCGATGGTGTGCGTCTTGCCGGTACCGGGCGGTCCCTGGACGACGACGAGCCGGTTGGCGCGCAGGCGTTCGGCGATCGTGCGCTGCTCCTCGTTGGCGGGCAGTGCGAAGTACATCTCGTCACCGCCCTGCGCGGTTCCGTCGTCCTCCGCCGCCGCGAGGTCCGCCGCGGTCAGCGCGCCGTCACGGCCCGCGATGTAGCCGAGCAGTGCGGTGGGCGGCGTGCCCGCGTCGATCTGGCGTGCGATGGCCTTGAGCGCGTCCATGGTGGAGCGGCGGCTGCGCTCACGCAGGACGAGTGCTGGGGTGAGTCCCACCTGCGGGACCTCGAGGCTGCGCGGCTTGGCGCGCTCGACGGTCGGCGCGTAACTTCCGGCGCTGTGGGCGGCGTTGACCCAGCTGCGCAGGGCGGTGTGAACGGCGCCGAGGTGTTCGGGGTCGGTCACGTCCAAGGCGCCTTCCAGTACCTCGACGATCGTCTCGCGCACGGCGCCCGGCACATGCTGAGCCCCTTCGAGCATGCCCTCTTCGAGTTCCAGGCCCACGCCGGTGGGGTCGGGGGCAGCGGTGAGCGTGCCGGTGGACGGGTCGAGCTGGATGGTGGCGCGGTGCGTGACGAGGTGCCGCTCAACCCGCTGCCCGGAGGTCGTCTGCCAGGTGAGCCGGCCCAGCCCGAGCACGAGTTCGTACGCCTCACCGAGGCCCGCGGCGTCCTCGTGCATCTTGTGCAGCCGGTCGTACAACCTGACCAGTGGGTCGATCGCGCGGCGCCGCTCCGCCCAGGCGAGCCATTCCTGCTCCCAGGCGGCGTACAGCTTCTCGATCCTCTCCCGCTGAGGGTGTTCGTCCAGCTCGTGATAGGTCTTGTCGAGCGGGATACCCCGGGACCAGTCGGGGAAATCGGGTTCGATACGCCGGCGCAGGTGCGGGGCGCGAGGCTCCTTGAAGTCACGGATACGGGTCTCGTCCACCCAGGGCGCGAGCAGAGCCTTGGGGTGTGGCGCGTCCTCACGTTCGGGGCGGGCGACGGTCAGCCACGCCGGGTCGTCCCCCGCGAGAGCGCCGTCGATCATCACCTCCACGCCGTCGTCGTCCGGTAACTCGTCGAACCACACCGCGCCGGCCGCCCCGTCCAGCGTGCGCACCGGGCGCGTCTTCGACTCCTCGGCCTCGGCGAGAAACCGGAAGATCTGCCGGACGCGAGCGGCATCCAAACCGTTGGCGGAGACCTCCGCGACCAGTGATCGGGTGGTCCGAGGCGCGGGGCCGGTCGGCTGGGCCGGGACGACATCGAGCCCGGCCGGTGCGGTGGCGCGCCGGTCACCCCTGGTCGGGGCCGGGCGCACGGCCCTGGTCACGGGCTCCGAGGCGTCATCCGGCTCCGCGAACAACGACTGCTGCCGCTCACCGAACAGTACGGACTGGTCGAACGCCATCGGTACAGGGCGCTCGCCGACCACCGTGGCGGCTGCGGGCGCCGTGCTGAACGTGACGCTCCCCCGGTCACGCGCCGGGAAGCGGACCTCGATGTCCAGGTCACCGGCGGTACCGGCGGGAATGCTGTAGGCCCACGTGACGGAGACCCTGCGCCCCGCACGCAGGGTGCCCTCAAGCTCATCGTCGAGCAAGTCGCCGCGGTGGTCCCGCACCTGACGGGCCGTCTTGCCGTACAGCCCTCCCCGGACCAGCAGGGTGACACCGCCGAGGTCGAGTGGCCGCCCGGTGCCGTTGCTCAGGGACAGGGTGCACCGCACCATGTCGTCACCCTGCCGGTAACCGTGACTGCCCTCGGTGTCTGTCAGCGCGTACGGCACGACGTCGCCCACCCGCACATACAGGCCGTCGTCGTACTGATAGACGAAACCGACCGGCCGCAGACCACCGCTCAGCCCACGCTCATCCTGACTCACACGCCCACCCCACCACTGCTCCTGAGGGCCATCCGGTGACCCGTCCGGTCATCTCGCCCCGACCACAACGAGCCCGATAGCAAGGCGCCCCCCGGCGCACGGACTTTAGTGTGAACTGAGCACACATCACGAGCGTATCAGCAAACTTGGACACCCAACCGGCCATTGGCGTTCATCCGGCACAGATCACCACCAACGAGTGATCACCGACGACGCCGACGACACCGGTAACACCTTCGAGGCACCCCCCCTCCCGCAACATTGACTTAGTTCACATTGCACGCCAAGGTGTACTCGATGCTGGCCGAGAGGCAAGCGAAGGCGCCATGCACATGCAAGTGGTCGACGTTTCAACCCGGTTGACGGCTCAGCGACGCACCCACAACACCAGTAACCGGCCGCTCGACAAGAGCGCGGTGCAGCCACTGATGGATCCTCACGCTGCCCCATCGCCTGGTCGAGGAGGCGGCGGATTCTTATTCCAAGATCGACTCACCCACCCGCACCGTCAAAGCAACACCAGACTTGGCCATATCCCAACGCCCTCGATGCACCCGCTATCCGAGAGGACCAGAACCCCGATGAGCAAGGCCGATGACGCTAAGAACGTGATCCAGCAGGGTCTCGAGAAGGCGTTGGTCGCCCAGCAGCCGCTGGCGAGGAAGAACGTCGAGCGCCTGCGGCGAGTCCACCCCGAGGACACTCCACAGGAGCTGATCCGGCGGCTGGATCGTTACTTCCTCACCGGCATCACCGCATCCGGAGGAGCATCCGGTGCGGCAGGGATCGTGCCCGGCGCGGGGATCCCGACGGCTCTGGCTGACGTCATGCTCTTCACGGAAGCGTCAGTGCTCTACACGCTGTCGCTGGCCGAGGTTCATGGCCTGCATCCTGAGGACATCGAGCGACGCAAGCTCCTTGTCCTGACCGTCCTCCTCGGCGACGGAGCGGTGAAGGCTCTGGACAAAGCCGTCGGGCGCACTGGCCCCTATTGGGCACGGCGCATCGTCAGTGCGATCCCCATGGCGGCGATCAACCGGGCCAACAAGGTGCTGGGTCCGCGGTTCATCACCAAGTACGGGACCAAGCAAGGGGTCCTGGTGCTGAGCAAACAGGTGCCGCTTGGTATCGGTGCCGCGTTCGGCGCCGGCGGCAACCATGTCTTCGGGCGACTGACGATCAAATCCGCACGGAACATCTTCGGAGAGCCCCCGCCGAGCTGGGCCGGCGATGAGGGTGGGGACGAGATGCCCCTCGGCCCTGACTCCGGGGATTCGACTCCGTAACGTCGGTTTTCGGATGGATGGTTCAGGACGACTCCAGATGCGCCGCGCCGAATGAACTGTCAGCTCTTTCCTCGGCACGTCTGTGCTGCACATGTCGTCCTCTCCATCTCAAGCCGTTCGTCCTTGGCATCGGCGGACAGCAACGTCTGAAAAGGCATAGATTCAGCGGGCAACTGCCCCTGGGCCGCGAGGCATCGGACCTGAACGGGCTCGGCCTATGCACCCGTCACGGATGCCGTAGGGAAAGGAAGCGCATGCGCGCCCAGGAGATCACCTTCCTCAAGCTCGTCCAAGGGGAGAAGCAGTTCCAGGTGCCGCTCTATCAGCGTACTTACAGCTGGGGCGGGGACCAGCTTCGGCGACTGTGGGAGGACATAGGGGAACTTGTCGACCAGCACCTGGCCGGCGAGCCGACCTCGCCGCACTTCCTCGGGTCCGTGGTGCTCGCACCCGGTCAGATCCAGGCCGGCGGGGTGCAGAAATGGCTGGTGGTCGACGGGCAGCAGCGGTTGACCACGCTGATGCTGGCCTTCACTGCCCTGCGCGACCACCTGAAAGAGACGGGTGACGCGCGCGGGGTGGACCGCGTGCACCGCCAGATACTGGTCAACGAGTTCCACGAAGGCGCGGACCACTATCGGTTGCTGCCCACGCAGGCGGACCGAAACGCGTACACCGCCTGTGTGCAGTCCCGGGCGGACGCCGGGGGAAGCGACAACATCGGGGCTGCCTACCGGTTCTTCCGCGGTGCGCTCGCCCAGCGCCACGAGGCGGGCGACGAAAAGTGGGCCGCCACGGTCGAGACCGTACTCAAGGACCTGCTCTCCATCGTGGAGATCACCGCCGAGCCGGGCGACAACGTGTACCGGATCTTCGAGTCGATCAACAACACAGGTGTCGGGCTCAGCCAGAGCGACCTGTTGCGCAACTACTTGTTCATGCTGCTGCCCAAACGAGGCGAGCGGATCTACCAGGAACTGTGGCTGCCCATGCAGCAGAGTCTCGGTCCGAAGAACCTCGAACTCCTGGTCTGGCTCGACCTGGTGGTACGCGGCCACTACAAGACCAAGCAGAGTGAGATCTACCGCGAGCAGCAGAAGCGGCTCCATTCGCTGGCCGGCGACGAGGACGCGCTGCAGCGCGAGATCGAGCAACTCGCCCAGCGAGCCAGCCGATTCCTGCGGATCATCGACCCCGCGCGTGAGTCGTCCCCCGCCCTTCGAACGGTCCTGGAACGTCTGACCGCCTGGGGTGGCCAGACCCACTACCCGCTCACGCTGCACCTGCTGGACCTTCTCGACACTGGCAGGACGACGCCGGACGACGCGGCCCAGGCACTGGGTTACGTCGAGTCCTATCTGGTGCGACGCCTGATCTGTCAGACACCGACCACCAACCTCAACCGTATCTTCATGGAAGCGCCGAAGGAGCTCGAGACAGACCGATCTGCCGCCGAGGCGGTGAGGCGGTTTCTGTCCGGCCGACGCCGGCGTTGGCCGAGCGACGAAGAACTGCGCGAGGCGGTCCGCACCAAACCGTTCTACTGGTCCGGGCGCCCCCCACAGCGCAGTTACATCCTGCGCCGCCTGGAGGAGAGCTACCGCGCCTCCGAGCCTGTGGACTTCGCCAAGGCGTCGCTCAGCGTGGAGCACGTCCTGCCGCAACGCCCCGCTCCCGCGTGGTTCGACCTGCTCGCCGAGGAGACGGAGCCGAACCAGACTCCGCAGGAGCTGCACGACCTGCTGGTGCACACGCTCGGCAACCTGACGCTGACCGGCGACAACGCCAAGCTTTCCAATCACCCCTTCGAGCGCAAACAGCAGATCCTCGACTCCAGCGCCCTGCGCATGAACCTCGAGATCTCCTCGGCACAGCGCTGGGGCAAGGCACAGATCCTGGAACGCGCCGACCGCCTGGCCGACCGCGCCGTGGAACTGTGGCCCTGTCCGATCGGCGGGGTCAAGCCGGCCGGTGAGGAATCGCCGGGCTGGGTCGAGCTGCGTGCCGCCCTGGTGGCAATGCCGAGCGGCACCTGGACGACGTACGGCGATGTCGCCGAACTGATCGGCAGCCACCCGGTGCCTGTCGGGGCTTACCTGAGCGCCAACACGAGCGTGATCGGCGCTTACCGGGTGCTCACCGTGGAGGGCAGGATCTCCCCGCAGTTCCGCTGGGCGGACGGCAGTGACCGGCCGCCGCCGCAGGAGCTGCTGACGAGCGAGGGAGTGCGCTTCGACTCCCTCGGGCGGGCCCACCCTCCCCAGCGCCTGTCCGCCGCCGAGCTGGCCACCCTGCTGGGCAGAGACGTGGCACAGCCCGCCGTGCACGACCTGCTCCCCCAGAGGGAGGATGCAGAGGCGGCCGAGCGGTTCCGTGCGCAGCTGCAGGAGAACTGGCCTGACGCGTACTCCGGAGTCGTGGCGGTCCTCGATTTCTGGCGCCGCCAGGGCGGCCACGTGACATACGGCCGGTACGAGGAGACGAGTTGCTTCCCCACGCTGGACCTCGGGGCCAGCCGTCGGCCGCATCTGATGTGGCCGGTCGGGATCTACCCCGTCAGCGGAACGGTCGAGGTGGTCTTCCAGTACCTGAAGACCCGCAGTCCCTTCGACGACACGGAGCAGCGCCGGGAACTCCTGAACCGCCTGAACAAGATCGACGGCATCGATCTGCCCGAGGCGAAGCTGGAGCTGCGCCCGTCCTTCCCGGTCACGGTCTTCGCGGAGCACAGTGACGAGATCTGCGAAGTGCTGGACTGGTTCGTCGGGGTGGCGGCGCTGGATCTGGCACGGCGGGACTGAACGCGTGTCGCGTTCTGCTCCACATCGACTGGCTGTCGCAGGACGACAACCGAGAGAGACAGTACCTGTGCCGGGTCGACCCTGCCAACGAAGCAGTTTGGAGGAAGGACCATGACGGAAGCGACGCCCGACGAGCTGGGCATCCCGGGTCGAACTGCGGACCGCGATCACGTCATCGTTTCGCGTCTCCGGAGCGTCGAGGGGCAGAAGGGCCTGATACGCGGTGGCTGCCGGAAGCACGGCAACCGAACCGTCCAGCGGGGCTGTGATCGCGGGCTGTCCGAGGGGCGCGATGGCACCGGGCCCCGCCCATGCGAGAGCGCTGTCCACCTCGGCAGCCTTCAGCTCGCCCGTGTCCTCGTCGAGCACATCGTCCATACGTCCACCAGCGTCCCGCCACGGGCGCACTCCGCCAACTGCCGCAGCACTGCGGCCGTCCCACCACCCGGTACATTCTCCAGGTCCGCCCGCGTGAGCGCGGCACGCTCCACCTCCAGCGGGTCCAACGCGTCGAGGAACGCGGCAACAGCCGCGCCCGGCTCGGCGGGCACACCGACCTCCACCCGTGCCAGCACGTCCAGTTCAGTCGGCCAGGTCCCAGGCGGCCAGAGGTGCAGCACGACGCGTGGCAGTTCATGCGGGTCGGCACGCACATCGACGGCGGCGACCTGGTCACTCACATCTCGTCCGTCCACGGCGACGGCGTAGGCCCAGCCGTCGAAGGTCATCTCAAAACGGTTCGGTGTCGACACCGGCGGAGCCCAACCCAGCCATGCCCATGTCGACTGAATTCATCGCTGGAGCGCGGGCGAGCTGCTCCCTCTCCACGGAAGCCCGAGAGAGCTCCACGGGTGCCTCTACGACTTCGTATCCGGCGATTCCTCGTCGTCCGGTTCGAGGTTCCAGACCGCCACGCTCACTTTGTGCGCCAGCTCTTCGATGTCCTGGGCGGCCCGGATGACCCGTGCGGTGTCGTCGGTGGCGGTCCACAGGACCACGTCGGCGCCGACTTCCTCGTCGCGCCAGGCGTAGCGGAGTGCGGCGATCACTTCGGGGGTGTCGTCCTGCCTGAGATAGCGGAATGTCCGCAGCCCCTCCCCGAGTTCTGTGTGGAAGGACTCGACGACCGGGGGCTCGACAGCGTCTAGGTCCTCGGCTCCGACGAGGAAGCGCAGCGTCTCCTCGCGGTCACCTTGCGCGGGCTTGACCATGCTGAAGACCTGGAGAGGCATGGTCGCCGGTTCCCACATGCGCAGCAGTACCCGCGTATCGAAGGGCTCCGGCGCGAAGGCTTCCGCGAAGCGCCGCAGCACACCCGCGAGGAAGGAGATACCTGACTCGCCTGGATCCTGCCCGTACGACCGCCAGAGCAGCTCGGCGCACGTACGCGCCCAGGCGTCGATGTCCTGCCACTCCTCGGTGTCCCAGCGCGGAGGAAGCTCCAGCCACCGACTCGGGTCGTAGTCGATGTCGAGGCTGAACTCGTGCTCCAGCTCGACCAGGGGCTCAGTCATGTCCAGCTCCACCGGAAGGTCGTCATCAGCGCGTCGAACCACTCGACCATCGCATCAGCCAGGTCGTCTCGGGGGTTCCCGGCGCCGATCGTGGAGAAAGCGGCCACGAGCCACTGGCCGGGGTCACCGGGTATCGCCACGAGATACTCCACCCTTCGGCTGCCAAGCTCCGCACCGCGCTCCGGGGCCGCAGGCACGACACGCTCTCGGCGAACCGCAAGGGCTCCGTCGACCTCGCCGCTGCTCAGGTCCATCTCCGAGGCACTCCCCGTGCCGTCGGCGGAGAGCAGTTGCACGGCGATCTCCGCAGGGTCGGACACCTCACTCGAAGCTCCGTCAGGCCCGGAGCGCGTGGGAAGACGCGCGTTGGAGACGGTGAACGACGCCCCGAGGTTCACGGCGCCCGTCAGCTTCACCGGCAGATACATCTCCAGCGCATCGGCCCTGCGCGCCTCGGCAACGGCGGCCCGCAGTCTGCGCTCCAGCTCCAGCCGCAGAGGCGTCAGCTTGTCGCGCGGCACGTCCGCCGGCACGCGTGCAAAGGCGGAGGCGACGAGGGAACGTACGGCGACCTCCGCGTCTGCCTGCCGGAGTGGGATCTGCACCCAGTCCTCGGGCAGGAGAAACCCGTAGCCAGTAGGTGGCGAGGCAGGTTCGGTCACGGGATCAGCCATGACTGCGTGTCCGCCTGTTCGTGTACCAGATGCCCACGTGCACCGCGGCGCTGATCGCGACCCCGGGCCACAGCTGCCAGTATCCGCCGAGTGCGGCTCCTAGGAGAGCCATGAGGAAGTAGAGACCGCTGATGACCCGCAGGTCGAATTCCAGGGTGTCGCTCTTCCTCCTGGTCTCCGGGCTCCGGAACTGGATCAGCACCAGCAGAGGGCTGAGCGCGGCGATGTCCAACGCCCAGGTGGGCATGGGCAGTTCCAGTCCCCATGTCCTGTGGTTCTGCATCGCGACGATGAACCACAGCAGCATGACGAGGGCGATGGCGAGCAGCACGTAGCGCACTTGGGCCGCCCACTTGAGGAACCTCTCGTCTCCTGGCCCGGACGCAGGTGTTCCGGAGCCGACGGCATCGGTTCCGGCATGGTCTCCCGCTGGACGAGGAGTCCGCGCGGACGCGTGAAGGTCCTGATCCGCTGCGGCACGGACGCGCTCCTGAGCCTGGCGAGCCTGCCGGGTTCGAGCACTCTCCGTGAGGCCGGTTCTCCGCTTCTCCGGTTCGGGCCTCACCATTGCGACCCGAACCCTGCTGTTGGCGCTGTCATGTCTCCCTTGGCATTCACATAGGTAGGGGACCATGCGTCTCCGGCCCGTCCGCCGAGGTCGAGTACTGTACTCGTCCCCCAGTAGGCTTGGGATACGCCCTTCTGACGGGCTGCTTCCGAGGCGATTTCACTCAGTCGCAGACTGTCCGGATACCTGCCGCTCATGCGCTCGACGTCCTTCACCTGCTCCGCCATGCGCTTGTCCCCGAGGGCCTTGTAGGTCTCCTTCCGCGTCGCCGCCGGCATTGCCTCGTCCCGGGTCTTCACGCCCGCCGCTCGACCCTGCTGGTTGTCCGCGGTTCTGCGGAGTCGGCCCAGGCGTCCACTGCCGCCTCGTCCGCCGGCGGCACGGTTCATTCTGGCCACTCGCTTCGCCTGCTGCTCCGCGAGGTCCTTCGAGATGCCTCGCCCTTCCTTCTGCAGTGCCTTGACCGCCTTGGCCGCCTTGACGCCGTTCTTGGCCATCTTGAATGCCGCGATGTCGGTGACCACATCGAACCACGAGCCGTTGCCGGTCAGGGCCATGAGGAGGTGGATACCGAAGACGATTCCGGTGAGGATTGCGGCCAGCACGCCGAGGGCGGGGAAGAAGATCGCAGCGAAGGTGAGCAGGGTGGTGATGTTGCTCAGGACTTCGGCCAGTGTCCCCAACCAGTCAGCGTCGCCCACCCACGCCTTGAAGTCGTTCCACCAGCTGTCCTCCATGTCGTCGTCGATCGACGACCGGATCTTGCCGGCGTAGTGGTCCGCGCGCTCACCGTAGAAGGTGACAGCCGACTGCAGCTTCGTGCGGGCGGCCTCAAGATCTTCCCGGGCCCGCTTCACTGCGGGGTCCTCGTCCGGCTTGTCCTTGCCGGTGTCCTTGTCCGAGCCCTTACTGGCACTGTCCGGCTTGTGCTGGTCGATGGTCCGCTGGGCGTCCTTGGCATCGTCGAGGGCATGGCCCGCCCTCTTCTGGGCGTCCTCCATGTCGTCTGCCCAGCCGTTGAGGTGCCCCTTCACCTTGCGGTAGCGGTCCTCAGCAAGGTCCAGCCTCCGGCCGAGCCCGCGCGCGTTGTCGCCCAGCTTGTCGGCGTACTCGCCCTTCAGACCGTCGCACTCGGCGATCGCCTGCATGGCGGCGGCCTGCGTACGCAGCTTCTCGGCGATCCTCTTCATGTGCGTGACCTCGCGCCGGATCCCGTCCGGATCCCCCGGAACGGGGTCGGTCTCTGTGAGCGGCGCCCAGTCAGCCGGCCGAGCCATGGATGTTCCCCCTGCGAAGAGCCGTCGGTCCGTCTGCGCCCAAGGCGCTACTTCTTCCCCTTGTTGGCGTTGGCCAGCTGGTCGTCGAGTCCCTTGAAGGCGTCGCTGGTCGTCTTGACCTGCTTCCCAACCTCCTCGATCTCCTTGACCAGGCGCCCCCGGTTCTTGTCCCAGTTGTCCACGAAGTCGCCCATGGCGGCCTGGACACGGCTGTCGCCGAGCAGCGACTCGATGTCCTGCTTCCAGTCCTCCAAGCCCTTGAACTCGCGGCGGATCTGGGCGAGTTGCCTGGCACTCGTCGACAGCAGGTCGTAGTCGACCTGGAGAT
This sequence comes from Streptomyces sp. SID12501, assembly GCF_010550245.1. Lineage (GTDB taxonomy): Bacteria > Actinomycetota > Actinomycetes > Streptomycetales > Streptomycetaceae > Streptomyces. Next base: position 49,827 of record NZ_JAAGLU010000019.1, on the reverse strand, counting down.
CGGATCCCTTCGACATGTCTCTGGCCCTTCACGTGTCGACTGTCAGCGGTTGACGGACTGGATCTCCTGAACGGTCATGTCCTGGGTGGTCTCGAAGGTGCCGTCCGGCAGGTCGCCCTGCGCACCGCCGGAGCCCTCCCACGAGATCGCCCAGGTGATCGACGCCTTCAGCTCATACGGCTGACCGCTGCTCGCGCGTAGATACGTGATGCCGCAGGGCGGCGGGGTCTTGCTCGCGTCGCCTTCGGTGTACGGGGTGCCGATCGAGCCGTCGTCGTTGATCTCGCAGTCGCCGGAGGCCGGGTAAGTCTCGGCGTCTACCGTGCCGGGCTCCAGGTGCAGGGCCACCGGTTTGGCCGTCGTCTCCGCCCACAGACCGGTGTTCGGCAGCGTGGCGCGGACCTTGACCTCATTGAAGGTGCCCTTGTCCAGCCACACCCAAGTGGGCAGATTCACCGTGGAGTTGGCCGCAGGCTTCACCTCGATCTCGGTCTGCGGGACCTCGATCCTGTCGTAGGCGTACGCGGCCAGGACTTTCGGTGTGGGCGCGTTGGGATCGTCAGGGACGGTGCCGGCACCCTGCCAGAACATGATCTCGCTGCAGTCCCACGCGGCGAGGTCGTCCTCGTGCCCGGCACGGACCACGTCGCGCCAGAACATCCCGTCCTTGCCGAGGTTGTAGTCCTTGTAGCCGCCCTCCTGGCCCTTGTCGTAGTAGTTGACGAGCAGCTCGTGGGCCCAGAAGAGGTGCGAATTGACGGGGGCGAGCATGTCGGTGCCCTCCAACTCCTCCACTCCGGCCTTGAGTTGCGCAGGCGTCAGAACGGGCTCGTACCAGCAGGCCGGAGGCTCCCAGTTGGGGTCGACGGAGGCGAGGGTCCCGGCGGAGGACTTCGCGGTTCCACTTCCGCCCGACCGCGTGATGACAATGCTGGACTGGCTGACCTTGGCCGTGAGCTGCCGACCGGAGGTGCCCCCACCCTGGGAGCCGCTCGGCTTGGACGGGTTCCAGCCGTCGTCCCCGCCGATCGCCAGGGCCGAAGAGGGAGTGAGAACGGTGACGACCAACGCTGCTGCCGTCAGTCCGAGAACGGAGCGAGCACCTGTTCTCACTTGCAGCCGCCCTGCGTAGTGCTGACCGAGGTGGTCTGCCACACACCGTCGTCGTTCTTGCTGAGCTTGGTCTGATACAGGACCTGAGCCGTGTCGGCCGGGGTTTCGGTGATCTCACCGGTCTTGCGGTTCTTCGTGGAAGCCGTGCTCTCGTCCACGCAGTAGAAAAGGGTTCCTGAGCCGTCCGCGCTGATGCGTGTCTGCGGGTTGTACGCCCGGGTCTTGCCGACCAGGGTGATGTCCTTCGTCACGAACCCGTTGACCCATTCCTTGCCAGTGGTCAGGGCGGTGCCCGTGTTGTAGAAGGTCATGGCGTCCGATTCCGGATCGGCTTCGATGATCGCGGAGTAGGAACCGAGGAGCTGCTGCTTGCCGTCGTCCAGGATCGTCTGGAGCTTCACGTCGCTGTTCGTCCAGCTCTCGAAGTTCGCCTGGAACTCACTGGGAAGCGTGATCTCGGGGCGCTTGACTCCGTCCTGCGAGGCCGACGCGGAGGGGCTCGCCGACGCATTCCCAGCGCCGACGTCCGCCCCATTGATCTTGTCCGAGGACGCATCGTCGCCCCCTCCGGAGCCGCAGGCGGTCAGCAGCAGAGCCGCGGATGCGGTGAGCACGGCTGTCACCAGCCGGGCGGGGCGGTTCACTCTGGACTCCTGGTGAGGTGGGGGTAACTCAAGCGAACCAACGCTATCTGTAGGGCACGTGAGGACACCAATGGGGTTTCCGCCAAGCAGGAAGGGCTCCAAGTCCAGTTCGTTCGAAAATATGCGACAGCGTCCGTCACTTTACGTAATAATCTGTCGCGGATCTGGCGACCATGAAGTCCCGAGCAGGAAGTCGTCAGCCCTTCAACGCGAATCGCTCGTTTGCCAACGCGCGCTTCAGCGCCGAGGCAGGCTCCGGACGCCGTGATCGAGAATTCTGCGTGCACGGGCATGCCAGGGCGCGGCGCCCATTCAGTACGGCGATCTGAGCAGCGAACTGGCACTGCTCGGTCATCACGTCCCCGCCCACGAGGGCCCCATGCCCTACCTGTTGGAAGACGCCTCGGTCCGAGAAAACCCGGACGGATCACTACCCCTGCTGTCGGCACTCGTAGTGCTGAAGGACAGCGGCCGGCCGTCCGGCGGCTTCTTCAAACAGGCCCGGCGCACACCGTACAAGCGGCCGGGCGACAACATTCAGCTGCGAACCCGCTGCTGCCTGTCCCTGTCGTAGGGCTGCTTGTACGAGGCCCGGCAGGGCAGGCAGACGTACGACGTCTTCGCGGGTGCCATGTCGCCAGGGTAGGCGTCGCCCGGGCGGAGTTCGAAGGGGTTCCGGGTCGGGTGCGGACGACACCCCCTGTAGGCCGGCGTATCCGTTCAGCGCCATCCGCGTGGGACACGCGTGCGCGTGCCCAACGAGGTGCTTCTCGTCAGCCCAGACCATGAGCCACCGGTCCCACTCACTACCCTTCGTCTTCCGGACGCTCCCGTTTCGTGACGTTCTTGATCTAGTCATGCCGTTCTTGTCGTACGTCGGCCATAGGCTGCCGTGTTGGAGAGCAAGGGGAGACGGGGAGACGATGATTGACTACCGCAAGACAACCGTTCCGGTGTGGACGCTGGCGACCGGTGACGTCCGGGTGCCCGCACTTGGCGGAGACGAGCCGATGACGGCTGAGCGCCTGGCTGAACTGCGCGGTGTGCTGGCCTGCCTGGCCGACGCACCGATCGCCACACTTGAGGTACATCCGCTACCCGACGAGCTCGACCGCAGCCGAGGTATCCCGCTCGATGCCGTGAGTCCCCTGGCACAGCACCTGTCGCAGCTCATCACGCAGTCAGCGCGAAGTTCCCCTGTGGCGGCTACGGCGACCGCTGCCGGTGAAGGCCTGTATCGCATGGTGGTTCCGGCGAAGGTCGCCGCCCAGTTCGGTCAGGGCATCGTTCGCCCGATGGCGGCGAAGGGGGCGGGCGGTGGCATTTACGGTGCGCTCGTGAACTCAAGGGGCATCACCGCCCAGGCGAAGTTCGTGCCGGTCGGTAAAGCGGCAGCAGCAGGCGGAGCCGGTGCGACAGCCAGCGTCGCGGTCGCCGGCAGCGCGGCGCTCACCGTGGCCGCGCCGCTCGTGCTCATGGCCGTCGCGGTGGGGGTGAGCGCGAACGCCGACTCCAAGCGCCAGCAGGCCATCGAACACATCACAGAACTGCTGGAGCAACTGCACGAACAGAAGCTCGATGACGAGCACAGCGAACTCGACGGTTGCCGCGATGCCATCGACAAAGCCACCGCCATTCTGCTCGACCAGGGCAAGCTCGGGTTTTCGCTGGGACTGGACTCGGCAGTACATGCCATCAACACGGCGCTGGGCGCCGCTGACCGCCGCCTTGCCCGGTGGCAGAGCGCACTCGACAAGCTGCCCGACGACAAGGCGGTCGAGATCGACACGCTGACCAAGGCGTTCCCCGGCGTCGACGACCACGGCGGCAGGTTCCGCGCCCACCTCGAACTCGCCGCCCTGGCCCTTGCGTTGAAGCGGCGGGTCGTCGTCCTGCAGGCCGTCGAGCATGCCCAGAGCGACCCTGACAACCTGTTCGAGAACTTCGCCCGCGCGCTCAAGTCCGACCAGCAGCGCCTCGACAAACTGGAGTCGGGCATCGCCGGTGTCCTGGTGCGCCTGTCGGTGCTGGAGCTGGCACGCCCGAACGGTTTGCGGCCCGTCTTCACGACCGGTGAAGTCGATCGCCTGATGCGCGTGGCACACCGGATTCACAGGCTGGGTGACGGCGTCATGGTCAACAACCCTGCGACAGACGTGGCGATTGAGATTGCCCGCGACAAGGACGGCTCGGTGGTCGTGTTCCCCGCACTGCCCGCACAGGCATAGGCGCGCTCGCACTCGTTCGTCCCACCGCTCGCGGGCAGAGGCGGACCCGCTACGTCCCGTAAGTCTGCGAGGCGTACCGTCACCTCATCTGAACTCCCGACGCCCTCTGCCAATTTGACCCAAGTAGTTGCATACTCCACCAGAGGGACCGGTCCTGTATCCCCATCAGGACCGAGGGGGTGGGGGACGATCCATGGCTGACGCACGTCTTCAGTGGCTCCAGGAAGCTGTTTCCGTCTTCGGCGCCGAATGCAAGCGGAACCTGTTGGGCCCAGGTGACCGCGAGGCGTCCATCCGCAGCCCTCTGGAGCAACTGTTCCGCACGATCGCCGCGCACCATTCCCGCCCCGACATCGGCTGGTACCCGGAGACCCGTATCCCGCACCTGGGAGTACGACCGGACTACGCCGTACGCGTCGACAAGGACGTGACCGGCTACATCGAGGTGAAGCGGCCCGGCAAGAGCATCGATCCGGACTCCTTCACCGGTCACGACAAGAAACAATGGGAACGCCTGCGCGACCTCCCCAACCTGCTCTACACCAACGGCAACCACTGGCGTGTCTTCCAGTACGGCGTGCAGATCGGTGAGGAGGTAGTGCTGTCGGGGGCATTGAAGAGCGCCGGGGAGAAGCTGGCTGCCGTCGACCTCGGCGCCTTCGACGCACTGGCGCAGGCCGTGCTCTGCTGGAAGCCGCCGGAGATCCGTCGGGTCTCGGTACTCGTCCAGCACATCGCTCCACTGTGCCGCCTGCTTCGCGAGGCCGTACGGGAACAACTCCGCGCCGAGGCCGGGCTGGACGCAGTCGACTCACCCGCCGACCGCCCGTTCACCGGCCTCAGAAGCGACTGGCGCCGGTACCTCTTCCCCACCGCCGACGACGCGACCTTCGCCGACGGTTACGCCCAGACCGTCACCTTCGCGCTGCTCCTCGCCCGCACTGAAGGCATTCCGGTCACCGACACGAGCTTCCACGAGATCGGCCGCCGCCTCCACGCGGGCCACGCTCTAATGGGCAAAGCCCTCCAACTGCTCACCGACAACGTCAACGAGCGGTTCGAAGTGACGTTGAACCTCCTCGCACGTACCGTCGCGGCCGTCGACTGGGAGACCATCCGGCAGGGCAACCGGGACGCCTACCTCCACCTCTATGAGTCGTTCCTCTCCGTCTACGACGACCGCCTCCGCCAGCGCAGCGGCTCGTACTACACCCCTCACCAGGTCGTCGAGGAGATGGTCCGGCTCGCCGAGGAGGTGCTGCGCACCCGCCTGGGCAAGCCGCGCGGCTACGGCGACGAGAGCGTGCACATCGTCGACCCCGCGATGGGCACCGGAACTTACCTGCACACCGTCATCGAGCGGGTGGCGCGCCAGGCGGCCGAGCGGCACGGCGACGCCATGGCACCCGACGCGATCGGCCGGCTGGCCAAGCGGCTGTACGGCTTCGAGCTCCAGATGGGCCCGTTCGCCGTCGCGGAACTCCGCGCGGCCGACCTGCTGAAGAAGCACGGCGCCCCACTCCCTCCGGGCGGACTCAACCTCCACGTCACAGACACCCTGGACGACCCCTACGTCCAGGAGGAGCAGCTCGCCTCGACGTACGCGGCCCTATCCGTGTCACGCGCCCGCGCCAACCATGTCAAGGCCAACGTCCCCGTCACCGTGGTCATCTCCAATCCGCCGTACGACGACAAGGCGGAGAACCGCGGCGGTTGGATCGAGAAGCGGGTGAAAGGTCAGGGCCGTCCTCCCCTGGACGACTTCCGGTATCCGGGCAACGGCCGTTACGAGCACGCGCTGAAGAACCTGTACGTCTACTTCTGGCGCTGGGCCACGTGGAAGGTCTTCGACGCCCACGGGGACGACCGGCACGGCGTCGTCTGCTTCATCACCCCGTCGGCGTTCGCCACCGGTCCCGCCGGGCGGGGCATGCGCGACTATCTGCGCAGGACGTGCGACGAGGGGTGGATCATCAATCTGTCGCCGGAGGGGCAGCGGTCGGACGTGGCCACCCGTGTGTTCCCCCATGTCGCCCAGCCGTTGTCGATCTGCGTGTTCGTGCGGCGGGCGGATCACGACCCGGCCCGCCCGGCGCGCGTCCACTACCGGGCTCTTCAGGGAAGGCGGGCGGAGAAGTTCACCCAACTCCGGGCAGTGAGTCTGGATGACGGGGGCTGGCGGGACGCGCATGCGCGAGGGGCGCGGCCGTTCACTCCGGTTTCGTCATCGGGTTGGGAAGAATACCCAGCGCTGGACGCGCTCTTCCCATGGGGCAGCCCCGGCAGCAAGGCAAACCGATCATGGGTTGTCTCGCCCTCGGCAACAGTTCTCGCTCGTCGCTGGACGCGTGTCAGCGCAGAGGCGGATCCCGAGGTCAAATCCGTCCTGTTCAAGGAGACACGAGACCGCCAGCTCAGCACACGGCCGGCAGTTCTACCAGGCTTCCCCCACCCCGACCGAAGCATGGAAGAGGAGAAAAGCACGCAGCCACGTCTCCTGCGCATCGCCATGCGCAGTTTCGACCGTCAGTGGCTCATCGCCGACAACCGGGCACTCGACTTCCCTCGGCCCGACCTGTGGGAGTCGTTACAGCCGGGGCAGGTGTTCCTCAATCAGCAGAGCAGCCATGAGATTGGCAGCGGTCCCGCGCTGGTGGCGACCGCGCTGTTACCGGACACCCATCACTTCAACGGCCGGGGCGGGCGGGTGCACCCCGTTCTCCATCCCGACGGCAGCGCCAATGTACCCACCGGACTGCTCCGGTACCTGGCCGGTGCCCTCGGCCTGGCCGAGCTGACCGTGCACGACCTCAGTGCCTACGCCGTGGCCGTCGCCGGACACAGTGCCTTCACGGAACACTTCGCCGAGGAACTGCTCACCCCTGGCGTCCGGTTACCTCTCACCCGTGACCCGGTTCTGTGGAGCGAGGCGGTCCGTGTCGGCCGTGAGTTCCTTTGGGCGGCGGCCTACGGCGACGCCGGCGCCCCTCCGGCCGGGCAGGAGCCGGGCCAACCGAGTGTCACCTTCCCGGCGGGAGACCCACGGCAGGTGAGATACAAGACCGGGATCGGCACCACCGTGCCCGACACGCTCGACTACGACGCGGAGACCGGAACCCTGAGTGTGGGTCCGGGGGCCTTCACCGGTGTCCCGCCCGAGGTCTGGAACTACGAAGTCGGCGGGATGAACGTCGTCAAGAAATGGTTCGGTTACCGGAAGGCCTCCCCCACCAGCCGGAAGACCAGCCCGCTCGACGACCTCCACGTCACGTCCTGGCCGAGCAAGTGGACGGAGGAGCTGATCGACCTGCTGTCCGTCCTGCGGCGGCTTGTCGAACTCGCACCCGCACAGCAGGCGCTCACCACGAAGATCGTGGGTTCGCCGGTCGTCACCGTCACCGACCTCACATCGGCGGGCGTACTCCCGCCGCAGCCGGGGGCAACTCGCGCACGGCGCCGCGTCGTCCTGGACTTCGGCCAGTCGGACGAGTCATGAGCGGTCGGCGCCCGTCTCACCCGTGCGAACGTAGGACTTCGCCTGTTCCAGGGTCCATGTCCCGTCCGCCAGTCGCCTCAGGGCAAGCCCGGCGGGGCGGGGCGCCGCGCCCATGGCCACGGTGTCGGCGAACGACGCCACCGCGCTCAGGCGAGTCGCCAACTCGTCGCACTCCGCCGCACGCAGGGTCGCCGCTCCGAGCGGGGTGAGTGCGAGGCTGCCCAGGTCGCCATCGCACCGCTCCACCAGTCCGGCCCACAACAGGGTGGGCAAGGCGTCCCGGATCTCGTCCGTGTCGAGGTCACGAGCCAGGTAGGACTCCGGTGCCCGTTCGGGAGCCGGAAGGTCACACAGATCCAGTTCCTGCAACAGGTGTTGTTGGAGCGGCGAGAGCTGACCGCTGGGAACGAGCATGCCTCCAGTATGACCCGTGCCGTGCGCGACGACTGTGCCGACGGTGAAGGCGGCCAGAACAACGCGACTGTCCATCGACAGGTCCTGCTGTACGCGCCAGTCGCCGGAGCCCGGGACGAGCTGACCCTTGAGTTGGGCGTGCCCACGGCGCCGCTCGCGATCCGCCGGCCCAACGAGGAGGGCGCCTTCTCGCTCTCGATGCCGATCCGGTTGGGGAACTGGCCTCCGTATGGGCCGGGTTGGCCCTCGTCTGCGGCCCGCCTCAACTGCGCGGTGGGGAAAAGGGCACCGCATACCGTACGAGTGACTTGGCGAAGGGCTCGCCGCTGCGCCGGGCGTACGTCATCCGTTCGCGGACCTCCCTCAGGGTCCGGGGGCGGTAACCGGGCCCACCGCAGCAGCTCTTGTTGAAGCGGATGCCGGCGTGCAGCAGCACGGTCAGCGTCCGCCAAGCTGCGGTGTCCCGGCGGCGGGGTGCGGCGAAGGCTGAGCCCACGTGGATCAGCGGCTGCGTGCAGCGGGGGCAGATCCGCTCCCTGTCCCTGTCGTAGGGCTGCTTGTACGAAGCCCGGCAAGGCAGGCAGACGTAGGAAGTCTTTCCATGGGCCATGTCGTCAGGGTAGGGGGCGCGGGTGGAGATCGCGAGGGGATTGCGAGGCGCCGGGTGTCAGCAGGTCAAGTCACCTGTCACGCCGGGTTCGTTGGCGCCCGTGGAGAGCGAGATCTGCTTGACCTCGCCGGTGTAGTCACCCATGGCTCCGTCCTCGGTCGCTCTGTCGGAGTAGTAGAGGGCGGACGCCGAGGGCTCGGCGTCCTTCTCCAGCCCGTCCATCAGTCCTTCCATCGTCGCCGTACTGAAGTTGGTGTTCAGGCAGCCGCCTTCCATGTACGACCAGTCGGGATTGGTGCCCTCCGTCGGCTCCGTCGCCGACGCGTCGGACGGCAGCAGGGCGAGCGCCGCCTTCCGCGCCCGGTCCTCGTCGACCAGGGACGAGAAGACGACGTCCACGCTGATGAGGTGTTCCTCCAGGGATGTGGCGGACGGGACGGTGGCGCAGGCGACCTCGTCCTTCGCCAGGCGGTAGGCCACGGGGTCGCCGATGGGCATTCCCGTCTGTGCCGCGCACGCCTTGGACCACGAGACACGCGGATAGCGTGCGTCCCACCAGGTCAGCGGCGAGGCGAGGCCCCGGCCGCCGAGGTCGTCCTCAGACGGTCCGCCGAGGGTCTGCTCGGGAAGAGGGGCTCCCTTCAACGGTGCGATATGCGGGCAGAACTCCGTCCGCAGGAAGTCGGCCATCGCGGCGGCCTGGTCCTCGGTCGCACCGTTCGCCTCGTCCGAATACTGAACGCCTTCCCATGTCCGGTATCCGACCGTCACGTTGCGGCAGGTTGTGACCTGAACGGTCGCGAGTCCACGGCGGTCCTCCAGGCTGGTTTCGATGCCCTCGCCGAGGCCGTAGTTGTTGGCGTCACCGATCTCGCCGAGCTGGTTGACCAGCGTGTCGTCGATACCGGCGGCGGCGAGGAAGTCCTCGATCGAGGTGTCGTCCCCGGTCGCCGCCTCCGCCGGCTCGGGGTGCGTGTCCGCCTCGTCGGCCGGTGCGGTCGACTCCATCCCGGTCACGTCCTCCGGGACGGTGGAGGTGGTGTCCGCGGCGGAGGGTTCGGTGTCACTCCCGCAGCCGCCGGCGGCGAGAGCGGCGGCGACGAGCAGGGCGGTGCCGACGGCGCGGCGGAATCGGGACATGGGGCAACTCCATACACGATGAACAGGCTTGGCTGGTTGCTTGGTTACTCGAAGTGGCACCGCACTCCGCGTGCACGGACGCGGAGGACTGCACTCGTGGCGGCGGGAACAACGCTCACTTCGGCCTCTTCGTCGGTTGAGTGTCGCCGACTCCGGGCAGGGGGCGCGCACCGTCCAACGGATTCTTCGCCTTCTTCCCCTGCTTCGTCTTCTTCGCTCGCGCCGACTGCTTCGCGGACGCGGTCTGCTGCGCGTCCGCCGCCCTCTTGGCGCGTCGGCTCTGCCTCGGCGTCCGCCCCGGTGTGTCCGGTCGGCTGTCCAGCCAGCGGCGGGTGGTCGCCATCTCCGCGACCAGCTCGGTTCGTTGCGGCTCCGGCAACCTCGTCAGTGCCTCCTCCGCCCGCGTCATGAGAGCCGCGGCATACCTGGGCCTGGGTCCGCGTCTCTGCCGTGCGCTGCGCAGAGAGTGCCGAATCTCCGTGTCACGGAGCAGAGGAACACCGGCGAGGCCCTCCGGGTTCGGCTTCGGCCGCGTCGCGGACTGTCGAACCAGGCCACCCTTGACGTGGACGATGGTCTCGCGCTGAGCAGGCTCCGCACTCTGCTGGGCGTCGATCTGACCATCCACGGTGAGCGGCAGCCGCGGCGGAGCCGTGCGGGACTGCACTCCGTGCACGGCGAACGCCCGGTCCGCCTCGCGCTGACACCATCGCTTGAGTACCGCCGCCGTCGCGGGAGCCCCACAACCGACAGCGGTGACCACACTCCCCACGTAAGAGGGCGGGTCGCCCTCCCCGGTCCTGATCAGCGCCGACAGCAGCGGGCTCCCCTCACCGCCACCGCTCTGCTCCACGGCGAGCAACAAACCGAAACGGTTTGGGACGGACAGCCCGAGCAGGTCGTCTCCGGCGGTTCGCGCCAACGCCTCCCAGGTGGGCCGGGTCCGGAACCTCGCGGCGCTCACCAGCGCCTCCCTCAACGCGAGCACCTGCTCCTCACGGGACCTCCGCACCGGCGCTGCCCCGCGCCCGGCTCCCGCCTCGGCGGCCGGGCCGGTGCCCGAACGCCGGCGCGGCTCCACTCCCGGGACCCGGAGCCCGGCCGGGGTCATCGCGCAGTCGTCGAGGGGCACCCAGTCGGTGCTGCGTCGGGGGTCCTCAGCCCTGAGACGGATACGCCGTACCGCACCGTGCGTCTCGAAGCGGAAGCGCAACAGGTATCCGTACTCGTCGTACAGCTCCTCCATGGTCTCCGGCTGGGCCGCGCCCGGACCGAAGACCCAGTCGAGGGTGGCCGATTCACCGGAGAGCCTCTGGCGGGCCTGGTGCCATTCGGCGTGCGCGAGCCTGCTGAACTGGAAACGCACATGCTGTCTGGCCGCGCCCACCCGGAAGTCGACGGCGTCTCCGGGGCCGGATCCGAGGTCGCGTGAAGTGGCCCGCCCCTTCAGCCTGTTGCGTCCGGCCCATGCGGCGAGGTCCTCCTTGATGAAGAGGTGGTCCGCGCTGGTCGCGCCGGTGGCCGTGCGATGGCAGGAGGTGTGGGCTCGGTGAGCGAAGTGGCAGACCTTGTCGCGGTACAGACGGTCCGACAACTCGTTGCCGCAACCGCCGAGCTGGGTGCCGCACCAGTAGGTGTAGGCGGGGTGGCGCCGTCGCCAACGGGTCAGTTCGTCCGCGTCCGTCGGCAGGATGATCGCCCGTCCGGAGTTCCGGCTCCCGATCACCGCGGTCTGCACGAGTCTGCCGTCCGCACCGTTCATGAATTCCCCCCGACCACGCACCTGCCGGGAGGGCGGGCAACGGTTGATCGCCATCAGTATGTAATCCATGTACTCAGTTCACAAGAGGTGCGCGACCACTTCGAGCATTCGCGCCACGGTCGGGTGGCCGGTGGCATAGGTTCAGCCGTCGTCGGATTTCGAGGCCGGGAGGGCACATGCAGAAGGGCACGCTGGAGTACGAGCAGGCTCTGGACGCCTTGATCGAGATTCTGCGTTCACGGGCACGCCAGGGCGCGGCGCCTATTCAGTACGGCGATCTGAGCAGCGAACTGGCACGGCTCGGTCATCACGTTCCCGCCCACGAAGGCCCCATGCCCTACCTGTTGGAAGACGCCTCGGTCCGGGAAAGCCCGGACGGATCACTGCCCCTGCTGTCGGCACTCGTGGTGCTGAAGGACAGCGGCTGGCCGTCCGGCGGCTTCTTCAAGCTGGCCCGGCGCGCACCGTACAAGCGGCCGGGGGACAACATTCTGCTGTGGACCCGGGAGATCGAGAAGCTGGCGGAGTACTACGCCGATCACTGACCGTCTCCTTCGTCGGCGTTGCGGCGACTTCCAACAGGCTTGGACCTGACGAGGGTTGAGCGTCACGCGCCCGTGGTGCGCAGCGGCACCTCCGCCCAGACCGTCTTCGTGTACGCGTCACGGCCCGTGCATCCCCAACGGTCGGCATAGGCCTGGACGAGGAGCAGTCCGCGGCCCGAGGTCTCGTCGGCGGGCTGTGGCGTCACGGGCGGTGGGAGGCGTTCGGGGCGGGTGTCGGTCACGTCTACGCGGAATCGGTCGGGCAGGAGGAGCAACCTCAGCCGGAAGTCCCTGCCGGGGAGGCTGCCGTGGCGGAACGCGTTCGACGCCAGCTCGGCGGTGACGAGGGCGACGGCTCGGGCGGGGTCGGAGTCGTACGGGATGCCTGTCCACTCGGTGAACTGCTGGACGGCGAGTTGGCGGGCGAGGCGCGCGCCGCGTCTCGTACTGCTGAAGCGCAGGGTGAGTTGGCGGACGGGAGTGAGAGGCGGCTTCGCCTCGTCGGTGAGCTGATGGTGGGTCACGGTGTCAGCGTGGCGGGGTGCATGGCCCACTGACCAGGTACGACGGCCGTACGTCGCCCTCGTCGTACGGGGTGGGCGACCGGCTGTGGGCTTGATTGTACGGGGCTTGTACGGGCGTTGTACGGGTCCGGCGCGTGTCCCGGTTCCCGCACGTCGCGTTGGACATGAACCGGTGGCGAGCGCGGCCGAGTGCGGGGCGTGGAGCGCGATGGGAAGGGCGTGGGGCTGTGAGGACGGTACGGGACGTACGGGACACGAGGACGGGTCGGGGCGCGAAGACCAAGGACGAGGGGCCCGATCTGCCGGGCGTGTGGTCGGCGTACGGGGTGCTGTTGCAGTACCTGCGCAAGCGGGCCGGGTTGAACCAGCAGCAGTTCGGGGACGCGATCGGCTACTCACTGGAGCAGGTCGCCTCGGTCGAGCAGGGCCGACGGCCGGCGAAGGCGGCGTTCACGGTGGCGGCGGAACGGGTGTTGGAGGCGGGCGGGGTTCTGGAGGCGTTGCAGGGGGAGGTGGATCGGGCGAAGTTGCCGAGGTTCTTCCGGAACTTCGCGCTGATCGAGGCGGAGGTCGTGAGCCGGTTCTCGTACGATCCGCTGCTGGTGCCGGGGCTGTTGCAGACGGAGGGGTATGCCCGGGCAGTGTTCGCCGGGCACTGTCCGCCACTGAGCGAGGAAATCATCGACCAGCACACGGAAGCGCGGCTGAGTCGGCAGAGGCTACTGACGCGCGTGCCGCTCGTCGAGTTGTCCTTCATCATCAGCGAGGAGGCGTTGCGCGATCCGGTGGCTGGCCTGGAGGTGATGCGCGCACAGTGGCAACGACTGCTGGAAGTAAGCGCGTTGCGTAACGTGGAGGTCCAGATCATGCCCGCTCGACGGGGCTTCCACCCGGGCAAGAACGGTCCGTTCGTGGTGGTGGAGACACAGGAGCACAATCAACTCGGGTACTTCGAGTCCCAAGGCGTCGGGTGCGTCGTCTCAGAGCCCACCGACGTCAGTGCCTTCGCCTTGCGATATGGCAAGCTGCGATCGCAGGCCTTGAACGTCGAAGAGTCTTCACGGCTCATCGAACGGATGGTTGGAGAGACATGAGCGTGGAGCAGGTATCCGAGAACGTGAGCGAGCTGCGCTGGTTCAAGAGCAGCTATAGCGGATCGGACGGCGGCGACTGTGTAGAGGTGGCCGTCGGCCTGGACGCCATGTACGTGCGGGACTCGAAGGCCGTGGATGGCGGGCCGGCACTGCGGGTCGACCGGGGCGAGTGGGCGGCGTTCGTGGCGCTCACGGTGGAGTAGAGCCGAGCGAGGCTTCTGAGCGTAACAACGGGCTCGCTCACGTCACTTGGAATGACGTGAGCGAGCCCGTTGTCATGCTGTTGGCTCAGAACAGGGCGCCCTCAGCGCCCTCACCGAAATCCGACCCACCTCGCGCGGCAAGCTGCTCCTTGCGCTTCCGGATGGCCTCGGGCGACGGCGCGGGCAGGTCGGGGTGCTTATCCCTCGCTTTCTTCTCCGTCACACCCTTGTGCAGACCGAGGTGAACCTCGTCAGCGTATGCCTGGTGATTCAGCTGACGGAGGCGGTCAATAATCTCGGTTCGGGCGAGGAGGCCGATGGTGTAGCGGGTGCCTAGGTCAGTCTCGTGGAAGCCGTAATCGAGTCGAAAGGCTTCATGATCCAGATCGGATGACTCGATATGCGCACCCTCTCCCAACAGGTCACGCCACCCATACATCTCGATGAACGACCGATCAATTCCTTCCTGGAGATGACGCAGGGAAATAATATCTGCCGACTGGCAAGATTCGTCATGAATCAGACCGTAAACGTCGGACAGTCCGATATTCCGCGCCTTCATCACATTACTGCGCGCAGCATCGAGCTTGGCGCCAAGTTCCGCATGTACGACAGAAACGGACGGGCGGACAAGGCTTTCAAAAATGTCCGTGGGGCTATAGTTAGGGACCTTGGGCTGCGCCAGCCCATGATCAATCGCCCACCAATAGTGAATACCGCTACACAACAGGGCGAGCAACCCGTAGTCACCGGACGGGAATACCACGGTCTTTTCTGAATACACCTGACCGGTAGGAACCATGGCGGCCATTGCCAGATCACTAGAGCGGGAAAGGACGACACACGTTTCCTTGCCTGCAAGAGCTGCATTCAATTCACCCCGCGGACGCCAGTAGATCCACCATCGATCCATCAGGCCGGGATAGGATTTCGGATCCTTATTCGCCCTCTCCGGGAGAACTTCACTGCGAATCCTGTCATATGCCTTGGGGTAACTCATGGCCATCTTCTCCGACCATTCATGGAAATTAATTACCCAGCGCCCGGAGGTAAAAGTCGGGCTCGAATTGACATCCTTTCCATTTAGATAGGGGAAAAGAACTTCAGAGTACCTGGGGTCATCCGAGATCCATTCCATCGCTTCCTCTTGCGACAGCGTGAATCCCATCCCAAGGACGTATGCCCCGCTGTACGAGCGATCTCTATTGCCTGAGAGCGACTCGGTCCAACGGCCTACTCTGGAGATCGGGTCAAGGGACGAGGAGATACCCAAGGGCACCTGGCGATCATCAATGAAATGCGCCGCATTGGCAGCGACCGGCGCATTAGTGAACCAGGTGGCACAATACTTCAGGGATGCAGATTTCGTAGGCCAGTACTTGTTCTTCTTGGCCCTCCGGATCTCGACGCCCTCGTGAACAAGTCGATCGAACCCAATCTCACGCGTATCTCCCTGCGCAAGCGTGTTTGTGCCGATAACCCCCGCCTGTCCGCCAACGTTGAGAAGATTCGAGGTCCGCAGTACAAAATACGCTACGAGGTCAGCCCTGTCGCCTGGCTTTGCTGCTAGATATTCACCGAGATACTGTTGATATGTCTTACCCAAGGAGCCGCTAATCTTGGTTCCCCCCAGGAACGGCGGATTGCCAATAATGGCGTCGAACCCACCGCCCAGCGTGGACACCTCAGGGAAGACGAGTGGCCAATGCACCGGCCGCCGTTCCAACGCCCCCTCCGGCAGCTCCGCCCCCAGCCACTCCTCCGCCGTAGCCCGAGCCTCCCGCACCACCTCGGAGTCATCCTCGACCCCGTCCTCCATGATCCGCTGCACGATCCACGCAGCCCGAGGGAACAGATCCCGAACCCGATCCCCGCCCTCCTCCTCGTACCAAGGCACCCGCCCCGAAGCACAAGTGGCAATCGCCGCCCCCGCGATCAGGTCCCCCACCAGCCGCAGTCGCCGCGAATGGCGGTTGACCTCCTCCAGCCGCTCCCGCTTCTCCTGGAGCGCGGGCAGGTCAACCCCCTTGATGGCCGTGATGGCCAACCGCTCCCGCGTCAGCTGGTCCACCAACTCCCGTGCCTGCTCGGCCAGGACGTCGGCCTGCTGCCCCGGCTTCATGTGGACGGACTGAATCTGCTCCATGTTGTGCACGCCCAGCAGCGAGTCCCCCGCCACCAACCTGTCGTCCAGGAACGTGAACGGCCGCCCGGGGTCCATGGAGACCAACCACAGCGACAGCTTGGCCATCTCCACGGCCATCGGGTTGATGTCGACGCCGTACAGGCAGTGCTCGATGATCTGGCGTCGCGCCTCGACGACCACCGGATCCTGCTCCGCGTCCACCGCCGTCACCGCGTCCACGGCACGGCCCGCCCGGTACGCCATCGCGTCCGCGCGGCCCTCGGACTCCCAGGCCTCGATGAGGCGGTCGCCCAGGTAACGGCAGGCCGCGACCAGGAACGCCGCCGAGCCCATCGCGATGTCCGCGACCTTGAGGTCGAGGATCTGGTCCGCCGACTTCAGGCGCCACTCCCCCGTGTCCGCTGTCTGGAGCGGGCCGGGCTCGTACACCAGCGGCTCCAACGCGTGCAGTACGACCTCCTCCGCGAGGAAGCGGGGCGTGTAGTGCGTGCCCGTGTTCTTCCTCAGGGACGACTCCGTGACGTACAGCGCGCCGTTCGGGATGACCGTCGGCAGGCCGCGCAGGTCGTCGCGGAGGATGCCGACGAAGGGCAGCAGCCGCTCCGTCAGGGCCGGGTCCTTTGTGACCGCGTTCAGCCGGCGGCGTGCCTCCGTCGCGTCCTCTGTGCCGAGCGGAGCGAGCTTCTTTTCCAACTGGCCTGTCGTTGCCGGGGGCTTGGGGTCCTTCCACTTCTCGTGGATGGATGCGGCGAGCGTCTTCAGGGAGCCGCCGGCCTTCGCCGCCAGCGTCTCCAACTCCCGTAGGCCGACCTCGTGTTCCAGGCCCTCGGGGCCGATCAGGCCAGCCATGTGCTCAGTTGCCCTGCGCCCGTCGAATGACAGCAGGCCCTCGTACACGTAACCGATCTGCTCGACGTCCAGCGCGCGGAAACTGAGCGTGCGGACCTCGCGGTCCTTGCCCCTGCCGACGCGGACCTCCTGGACCGCCTGGAGCATGTGCAGGACCGTGCGGTCGTCGATGGGCAGGAGCGGGGTGGTGCGCTCCAGCCACGGGTACTTGTCGGGGTCGAAGATCGAGCCGTCGTACGCGGGGAGGTGGAAGCCCGAGCCCGGGTGGTCCACTCCCCCGTGCACGGCGTGGAAGAGGGCGATGAGGCGGTGCCACGCGGACGTCGTGTGCTCCAGTGACGTCTCGCCCTCCTCGTCGGCCCGAGCCTTCAACTCGTCGCGCAGGAAGCGGGCGGAGTAGGAGCGGGCGTACACCTCGTTGTCCGCCGGGAGCAGGCCCCGTTCCTCCGCGAACAGCAGGAAGACGACTCGCATCATGACCGCGACCGCGCCGCGGTAGACCTCGCCCGCGCTCACGCCCGACGCGTGCAGGCCGGGTGCCCCGCGCTCGACCGCCCGTACGTCCGCGCGCCCGATGGCGTCCACGAGGAGTTCGACGGCCTGGCGGACCTGGACGCCCAGTGCCTCGGTGACGTCCTCGCCCGCCGCGAGGCTCGCCTTCAGCAGGCCGACCAGCGTCTCGGCGTCGTCGTACTCGAAGAAGCGGCGGCGGCGCAGGAGCGATACGAACGCGCGGACTACGTTGCGTTCGGCCCGTTCGTTCCAGCCGATGGAGTCGACGACGGCTGTCGTCGTGACGCCGCCGAGTGGGGCCCAGACCAGGCACCACCAGCGGCCGTCGGTGACCAGGCCGAGCGGTACGCCGTGGTGGCGCAGGAGGCGGGCCAGACGGTCGGCGGGCGCTGCGGACCAGTCGCCGCCACCGCCTACGCGGGAAGTGGGCGCCGTACCGGCCGGGACCGTCATTCCGAGCAGGCGTACGCGCTTGGTGGCGGACTCCGCGTCCGGTTCGACCGCGAGGTCCGTGCCCGGTTCGATGAGCGCGAAGTCGGGGCGCACCTCGGTGTTGTGCTCCGCGACGCGCAGGGTGAGGCGGTCCAGACCGTGGTGCTCGGAGTCGCCCTGGCGGAACGTCAACGCGTCGTCCCAGCCGAGGAGGCGGCCGAGGACGTAGGCCACCCACTCGTCGCGGCCCGCCGTGGTGTCCGTCTGCCAGTCGGCGTGGCGGGCGCGGAGGCGGGCGCGCTCGTCCTTCTCCAGGGCGTCGAGCTGGGGCCAGGCGCGCAGCAGGACGGGCATGGTCAGGAAGGGGCCGGAGACCTCGGTGAGGTCGAGCCACTCCTGGTGCTGCCGACGGCCGTCGACGGCCTGGGCCTTGGCGGCGGCTACTCCGGCGCTCATGGGGCGGCGGGGGCTCATCGGCGGGCTTCCTTTGCGGGGATCACGAAGACGACTGCGGCGGGGAAGAGGTGGGAGCGGGGCTCGCGGTAGCGGGCGGCGATGGCGGCGAGTTCTCGCATCCGTTCGGCGGGGAGGCCTTCGAGGCGTTCCTGCCAGCGGCGGCGGTCGTCCTCGAACTGGCGGCGCTCGTGGCCGGTCAGTTCATGGGTGGACAGGAGCGCGAGCTGTTCGCCCTCTCCCTCGCCCTCCTCCTTGAGCTTGGCCCGCAGTATGGCCTCGAAGCGGTCGAGGGTCCCGGTGATGCGGCGCTCCTCCTCCGCCCGGCGGTCGGCGAGCCTGCTCTCCAGCTGGCGGCCGAGTTCGCCGGCGCGGGCCTTCACGGACTGGTAGAGGGGGTCGCGGAGCCTCGGCCAGGCCTCAGTGAGTTCCCTGCGCAGGTGCGGGGCCGCCTCGATGCCCTCGGTGAGTGCCCCGGAGAGGACCCTGCCCTGTTCGTTGACCGACTCCCAGCGGCGGAAGCGGCCGGTTTCGCCGAACCAGCCGCCCGCGTACAGCACTTCCTCGTGCAGGCGGGTGCCGTCGGCGCCGACGAGGACGTATCGCGCGTACGCGGAGACGAGGGTCGCTGTCACGGCCGGGTCGTCGGTGACGACGGCGGTGACGCGGTTGAGGTCGATCACGTCGGCGTTCCAGACGGCCGCGGTCAGCAGGCGTGTGGAGAGCGCGACGAGCGGGTGCTTGAGGTGGGCGAGGACCACGTCGTCCCTGCCCTGCGCGGCCACCGCCGGGGAGAAGGTGAGCGGGCGCTGCTCGCCCTCGCGGAGCTTGTGGGCGAGGCCGCGGGTGGCCCGCTCCCAACTGCCGGACAGGGGCTGCACGTCGAAGAGGTCGCCCGGCTCGAAGTCCTCCGCCCGCAGTGTGGACGGCAGCAGCGGGGGCTGGTTGTCGAGTGCCAGCGCGGTGTCGACGACGCGCTTGACGTTGCCCGGGGTGAGGCCGAGCGCGCTGACCGTCTCGTCGTACTGGTCGGCGAGCCGCTTCGTCTGCGCGGTGACGTTCTGCTCCGGGGCGACCTCGCCGCCCGTACGGCGGCCCTTGATCGGCCTGGGCTTGGCGTTCTCGATGTCGACCGGCGCCGTGTCGCCGGTCATCCGGCGCTGTACGGCGTCGGCCAGGACGGCGTTGACGGAGCCGAGGTCGTGTTCCATGCGCGCGACCTTCTTGGCGACCCGGGAGAGGAACTCCAGGTCGGCCTCGTAGGAGCCGGCCTGGGCCTGCTGCCAGCCGGAGCCGATGAAGTGGGTGATCTCCGGGTCGTGCTTCTGGCCCCAGCGGTCGATACGGCCGATGCGCTGTTCGAGCTTGTTGGGGTTGAAGGGGATGTCGTAGTTGATCAGGCGGTGACAGTGGTTCTGGAGGTCGATGCCCTCGCCGGCGGCGTCGGTGGCCAGGAGGATGCGGACCCTGCCCTCCGCGCGGGACGGCTCGGTCTGGAAGCCGAGACGGATGCGCTCGCGCTCCTCGGCCGTCAGGCCGCCGTGCAGGCGCTCGACGCGGCCCCCGTCGGTGAGTTCCTCCTGCTGGAGGAGGTCGTGGAGCCACTTCTGGGTGTCGCGGTACTCGGTGAAGACCACGACCCGTTCGTTGGTCCACTTCTTGCCGTCGGGGCGGCAGACGGCCTTGAGTTGGGCGATCAGCGCCTCGGCCTTGGAGTCGGGCGCGGCCTCGTGGGTGAGGGCCCAGCGTTCCATCTCCTGGAGCAGGTCCAGTTCCTGGCCGTCCTCCGCCGGGGTGAGCGAGGTGGAGCGGGTCAGGGCGTCGTCCTCGGCGTCGACCAGACCCGTGTCGTCGAGATCGGCGACAAGGTCGGCGAACTCCTCAAGCCACTCGGGGACTTCGGCGGCGGCCGTACGGCCGCGCGCGGGGCCGGTGTCCTCCAGATGGGAGAGATAGACCTGGACGGTGTGGAGGAAGGCCGCCGGGGAGGAGAACAGCCGCTTCTTCAGCAACAGGGTCACCAGGTCGGCGGCGCGACGGCCGCCCCGGGCCTTCGGGGTCAGCTTCCCCCGCCGCAACTCGGCGAAAGAGCCGAGCAGTTGGTGGATCTCGCGTTCCTGCGGGGTGTAGTCGACGGAGAGTTCGAGGGTCTTCCGGGTGCGGAAGCGGGGCGTGCCGTCCGTGTTGGTGATCGTCGACTTCAGGCGTCGTACGACGGTGTCCTTGAGGGCTTCCTTGTCAGGACCCTGAGGCCCGCGAATGAAGCGTTGGGGGTCGAGGAGTTCCAGGAGCGCCGTGTACGACTCGGGGTAGCCGTTGTGCGGGGTGGCGGAGAGGAACAGGCGGTGCTCGAAGTGCGGGACCATGCGCCGGATCAGCTTGGTCTGCTGGGAGTCGACGGCGTACACCTGCTTGGGCGCGGCGGGGGCGACGTGGTGCGCCTCGTCGAGGACGAGCAGGTCGAAGAAGCGCTTGTGCTCGCCGTCGGAGCTCTCCTCGGGGGCGCCGATGACCTCGTCGAGGAGGCGCTGGGCCTTGTGGCCGCGAAGCCAGGGCAGGGAGACGATGGTCAGCGGGTGAACGCGGAAGGGGTTGGCGGCAGTGCCGTGGGTGCGGCGCAGGCGGGCGCAGTGCTCGGAGTCGACGATGGTGAACTCCAGGCCGAACTTCTCGGCCATCTCGTCACGCCACTTGAGGGTGAGGCCTGCCGGGCAGACGACCATGGTGCGGCGGGCCCGGCCACGCAGCATGAGTTCCTGCACGACAAGGCCGGCCTCGATGGTCTTGCCGAGGCCGACGTCGTCGGCGAGGAGGAGGTTGACGCGGGGCGCGCCGACCGCCCGGGAGACCGGCTCCAGTTGGTACGGCTCGACGGCGACGCCGGAGCGGAACGGGGCCTGGAGGGTTTTGCCGTCGGCGGAGGCGACGGCGGACCAGCGGACGGCGTCGAGGAACGCGGCGAGGCGGTTCGGGGAGTCGTAGGAGCCCGTGGAGGCGTCGGGCAGGGATCCGGCGGGCAGGACGCGGCGGGCGGGCTCGACCTCCCAAATCACGGAGAGGGTGTCGCCGAAGCGGCCGTCGGCGACGGACTGGAGGTGGACCAGGGTCGCGGGGCGCCGGTTCTCCTCGCCGTCGGACGCGGCCGGAGACGGCTCGACGCGGGCGACCACCCATGACTGGCCGCGTACCTCGACCAGATTCCCCTCTTCGGGGAGCGGCTGCGCCCCCGTCCGCTCGGTCTCGCGCTGAGCTGCTGGCGTCATGGGCGCTGTTCCCCTCGGTGTTCACCTGCCGTCGTCCGTAGACAGTGTCCCGTGTCCTGTCTCCCCTCCGGAACGACGTGACGGCAGGTTAGCACGGGCGATTGCCTGTGAACAGAGATTACAAACCAGCGGTCGGCGGTTCGGGTTCGGATCACCGGTGGTCCTCAGCCCATGCGGCGCAGCCGTTCCAGCAGCTTCCGGCTTCGCCCGTACTCGGCGTCCGACTCGGGCAGAACCGTGTCCTCCTCGTCCGCGAGGCGGCGCAGCAACTCCTCGGCGGCATGCCGCTCCCCGGTGCGGATCAGCAGGACGGCTATCTCGTAGCGGGTGTCCAGCACGGCGGGGTGGCCCGGCCCGAGCAGGCTGCGCTGTTCGGCGAGGACGGACTTCAGCTCGTCCAGGGCTTCGCGGGTGCGGCCGAGCGTCCCCGCGCACAGGGCGGCTCCCGCTCGGGCGGCAAGCATGCCTGCGCGGTCGAGGCCGGGAGCGGCCATCAGCTCGTGGTACTCCTCCAGGGCATGGGCCGGCCGCCCCGCCCGGCGCAGGGCTGCCAGCTCGGCCAGACGCGGGTGAGCGGGCGTGGTCCCGGTGGCGGGAGCCGGTCGGGGCGCCCAGGCGCCGAGCAGGGCGGCCACCTCATCGGCGGAGGCCGGCCGGTCCTCGGGCTTTTTCTCCAGCAGTCGCTCGACCAGCGCGCGCAGGCCGTCCGGTACGCCGGGGCGGCGGTCCGCGAGCGGCGGGACGGGGTCGTTGGCGTGCCGGTGGTACAGCATGAACGGGCTGGGGTCCGTGAACGGAGGCGCGCCGGTGAGCAGTTCGTACAGGACGCAGCCCAGCGAATAGAGGTCGCTCGCGGGCACGGTCCGGCCGACTGCCTGTTCGGGCGCCATATAGACCACCGTGCCAGGAGTGGCGTTGGCAGCGGTGAAACGGGTTTCCCCCGGCTGGGGCTCCAGAGCCGCGGCCACACCGAAGTCCAGGACCTTGACCTCCCCGGCGGGGGTCAGCATCAGGTTGGACGGCTTCAGGTCGCGATGCACGACCCCCTGGCCGTGGGCGTAGGAGAGCACCTCGGACACGCGGCGGGCCACGTCCGCCGCCTGCTCGACGCCCAGCGGGCCGTCGTTCTTGAGGACGGCGTCCAGGGCGCGGCCCGGGACGAGATCCATGACCAGATACAGCTCGCCCTCATGGTTGCCGTGATCGTGGACGGCGGGGACGCCCGGGTGCCGCAGACGGCCGGTCAGGCGGATCTCGCGCAGGAACCGGCGCTCCAGCATGCTGAGATCGACACCGTGTCCGCGCGTCGCGAGGAGCTTGACGGCGACCTCGCGACCATGGTCGGGGTCGTGGGCCGCCCAGACGACGCCCATCCCGCCCCGGCCCAGCTCGTGCGTCAGCTCGTACCGTCCAAGGCTCCGCCGCATCGCGCCCCGCCCTCAGTCCCGGCGCCTGCCGCGCCTGCCGCCTCCCGCGAACGGGAGCGTCACGGCTCCCGGCCGACGGAAACATTCTGTCAGTGGTCGCGACACTCCCGTGCCGTGTGTGGCCGGGAAAGCGCGGGCCACCACGATCGGAGCCCTCCCCGGAACGCTGTCCCCCTGGCGTTCACAGGGGCATCGGGCCCTGGGGAACCAGGAAAGGGCGGCGCGGATCCTCGGGCGGAGTCCGTCTGACGGCCAGAACGGGGTCCGGCGCCGGCAGGTGGGGCGCAAGGCCGGCGTAGACCTCGGCCGCCGACGCGGGACGGTCGTCCGGCCGCTTGGCCAGAAGTGCCGTGATCAGGTCCTGGAGATCCCCGGGGACCCGTATCCCCGCGTCGGCGACGAGGGGCGCGGGCGAGGCGAGATGGTGGGAGGCCAGGAGCGCCGGCTGATCCGTGGGGAAGGGCGTCTGCCCGGTGAGCATGTGGTGCAGGAGGCAGCCCACGGCGTACAGGTCGCTGCGGCCGTCGAGCCGGTCCCGGCCGGCCAGCAGTTCGGGAGAGGCGCAGACGAGATTGCCGACCCCCTCGCCGGTCCTCGTCAGCCGCGGGTCGGTGTCGCCAAGCAGCTTGACCAGGCCGAAGTCGAGGATCTTCACGACGCCGTCGCGGCGGACCATGACGTTCTGCGTCTTGAGGTCGCGATGTACCAGGTCGGCCGCGTGGACCGCGGACAGCCCCGCGCACAGCTGGGCGGCGACGGCGACCGCGACGCGGACGTCGAACCGACCGTCCTCCTGCTGGTCGAAGAGGTACTCGAGCGTGGTGCCGTCGATCAGTTCCATCACCAGACAGCACGTGTCGTCCGTCATCGACGCGTCGAAGACCGTGGCGACGTTCGCATGGTCGAGGCGCGCGGCCGCCCGCGTCTCCCTGCCGAACCGTGCGAGTGCGGCGTCGCGGCTACTCGCCACGGCAAGCAGTTCCGTGGCGACGGTCTTCACCGCGACGGGCCGGTCAAGAGGCAGGTCGCGACCCTGCCACACCTGCCCCATCACTCCGCGGCCCAGCACGGACTCCAGCCGATAGCGGTCATGGATCACCGTTCCCGGCGACAGACTCCACATGTTTACCGACCTCCGCATTCCCCGCACAGCAAGATGGAACGTACATGCTGTGAACAAAGTCAATGAGGGTAGTAGCCTTCCATCCTGAACGACCGCTGGGAACGCCGACCGGCCCAGCCGCCAAGTACCTCGGAGACTGAACCATGAGTGCCCATGACGCCGTCCCCGTCAGCCTGGCCGAGATCGCCCGGATCGCCGGTGTCGGGCGAGCGGCTGTGAGCAACTGGCGCCGCCGCCACGACTCCTTTCCCACCCGGATCGGGGGCACCGACGTCAGTCCGCAGTTCTCGCTGGCGGAGGTCGAGCAGTGGCTACGGGACAACGGCAAGCTTGGGGACATCGGCGGCAGGGAACTCCTCTGGCCGCGCTTCGAGACACTCGGCAGCCGGAACGAGTCGGGGCTGGCCATCGCCGAGGCGGCCCGCCGGATGCGTTCCTCCAAGGCACGGATCGCCCGTCCCGAGCTCTCCGCGCAAGCCCGTGACCTGGTGGCCCAGGCGGCGAAGGTGGGACGGGAAGAGGGGCCGCGCGAGACTTTCGAGTTCCTGCTGCAACGGTGGCTGGAAACCCATGTCCGGCAGCTCAGTACCACGCCGCCGCAACTCGCCGCGCTGATGGCCCGGATCGCCGACGCCGTCCGCCTCGGTCCGGCGCAGGATGGACTGACCTTCCTCGATCCGGCCTGCGGGACCGGGCACCTGGCCGCCGCCGCCGTACAGGAGTACGACAGCCCGGGGCTTGAGGTACTCGCGTGTGAAAGGGACCCGGCGCTGGCCGCGCTGGCGGCCGGCCGGCTCGAGTTCCTCGGGGAGGGCCGCGACATCCGGACGCGCATCGCCACCGCCGACACACTACGAGACGACCCCTTTGCCGGAGCGAAAGCTGACATCGCACTCTGCAACCCCCCCTTCAACGAACGCGACTGGGGCTACGAGGAGCTCGCCACTGATCAGCGGTGGACACACGGCCTGCCTCCTCGCACCGAGCCCGAACTGGCCTGGGTACAGCACCTGCTCTCCCACCTCAAGCCGGGTGGGGCCGCCGTGATCGTTCTTCCACCGGCCGTCGCGTCACGCAAGGCGGGCCGCCGGATCCGCGGCTCGCTGCTGCGCACCGGAGCGCTCCGCGCGGTCGTCTCCCTGCCCCCTGGCAGCGCACAACCGCACAGCGTGTCACTGCAGTTGTGGATCCTCCGCGCGGCGTCGGACGATCCTGCGGCCGCTCCCCCGAGCCAGAACGCCCTCTTGGTGGACGCCACACGTTTCGCGAGGCCGGGAACGCGCGAGCCGAGCCCCGACTGGGACAGCCTCGGTTCGTTCGTCCTCACCGCGATGTCGACCCTCGACCAGGTGGACCAGGAGCCGCCACAGGGCTCCGTCCACGTCCCCCTGCTCGACCTTCTCGACGACGAGGTGGACGTCACTCCGGGGCGCTACACCGCGGCGACGGCCGAACCGTCCCGTAAGGAACTCGCCGGCAAGTGGGACGAGTTCGGGTCGTTGCTGACCGACCTGGCCGATCATGCGCGGCAGCTGTCCGCACTCGACTTCGAAGCCGGGACGCCACAGACCACGACGACGGTAGGAGACCTCGCCAAAGCCGGGGCACTGACACTGCGCGCCGGCCAGCAGCCGCCGGAGTCGGCCGCAACGGCTCGCGGAGCCATCGTTCCGCTCCTCAGCATCGCCGACCTTCTGCACGACGGTGTCCCCAGTGGGGCTGTCCATACCGGCTCGGCCCCGGCCGTCGCCGAGGAGGGCGACATCGTGGTCGCCGGAGTGGCTCGAGCCTTCAAGGCGTGGGTACACGAAGGCCCGCCGATGGCCGTGGGTCCTCAGCTGTACATCCTGCGGGTGGACGCGGAGAAGCTGGACGCCCACTTCCTCGCCGGTTGCCTTTACGCGCCGGCCAACGGGCGCCAGGCAGGCACCCACGCCTCCAGTTCGTCGAGGGTCGACATCCGGCGTCTCCAGGTGCTCCAGCTTCCCCTGGAGAAGCAGACGGCGTATGCCGAGACGTTCCGTCGTCTTCGGGCCTTCGAAGAACTACTCAGCGCGGCTGGCACTTCGGGCAAAGGGTTGGTGAGCGACATGAGTGACCGGATCGCGGCAGGCGGGCTGACCACCTGACCTCCTGAAGTCATGGTCGTTGCCTCTGTGGTACGGCCCGTGGCCCGGAGAGCGAGCGCGAGAACGCCCATCGTCTCCGCCAGCTCGGCCATGTGCGTTCCGGGGACATTGGCAACCATGCAGCGCACGACACCAAAGACCCCGGTGAGCTGGCCTTCTTCCAACGCCTGGTACGCCGCTCCTTGACGGCGCAGGCAGCCAAAGCGGAGCCCCTGCGCGGGTCGGGTCGTGTCCCGCGTCATGTTGTAGGGGGTCAAGCGTTACGCGTTCCGGTACGAGACCCCTGACGATCTCCGGAAAGGCCGCAGTCAACGAGGCGCCCTGCTGAGGCGAGTTGAGCACTCGGTCTGGCGGAGTCACCGTCCCCGACCTGGGGACTACGGCGCCTTGATCGGCTACACCACACGGCGGGACGCCATCTGGCGGTTCGGCTGTCCCCATCCACCGGGGGAGTCGGGACGTTCCTCTCTCCCACGTAGGGTCCGCACAGTTCGGGGATGCCCACGACTTCAACGGAGATCTCGCGCCTCTCACTTGCGGCGGCCCGGAGTGACGAGTGGCCAGCCAGGTGTCCGCGGCCCAGCAATCGGTGGTCCTGCGCCACGGCTGCGTACATGTTGACCTCGCCGCGTACCAGGTGTTCTGTCTCGGGAGGTTGTGGACGGGTGAGCACCCGGTAATGACGGGGCACGCGGTGGCGGCTGCCGTAGTGCGAACGCTGGGGCGTCTGCCCGCAAAGCGACGAAGGGGTAGACCAGTTCGCCGCAGATCGCCTCCGGCGGGGAACTGGCCTGCCCCTTCACCTTTGCCCTCCACTTTTTACATCCTCACTGCTCCAGCGCCGCCTTCAAGCGCCCCAGGGTCGCCCGCATCCCCGCGGTGTTCGCCTTGTGCCGTACCGCCGGCTTGGTGCCCGTGAAGAATCCGAGCAGTTCGGCCGGCCGGCCCTTGCGTCCCGTACGCAGGTCCTCCCAGTACTCGGTGACCCGGGTGCCGTCCTCCTCGGCCGCGAAGCGGTATCCCCAGAGCGCGATCGGCAGGCCGAAGCTGGTGACGCGGAAGGCGAAGTCGCGGCCCTCCTCGGCGCGGACGACACGGCAGTCGGTGAACCAGAGCCAGAGGCCCTTGCGGTTGAAGCCGGTGAACCTGGTGCCCCGGGTGACCGGACCACGGCCGTGCACCCAGACCCCGATGCACTCCGGGGAGAACGTGGCCATCTTCCGTACATCGCTGATCGTGCGGTAGGTCCACTCGGGAGTGGCGTGCACCAGCACGCTCTCCTCGACCTGCCATCTGCGTTCCTCGGACACGTCCCACGACTCCCGTTCGCTCGCTGTCAGGCCTTGCTGAACACGAGTACGGCGTTCTGGCCGCCGAACCCGAAGGAGTCGCTGACCGCGACCTCGACCGGCAGCTCGCGGCCCGCCTTGGCCACCACGTCCAGGTCGGCCTCCGGATCGAGGTTCTCCGGTTTCGCGGTGGGCGGGACGAAACCGTTCTCGATCGTGAGCACCGTGGCCACGGCCTCGATCACGCCTGCGGCGCCGAGCGCGTGACCGACCACCCCCTTGCTGGATGTTACCGCCGGGTGCTGTCCGACGACCCTGCGGATCATGCGCGCCTCGGACACGTCGTTGAGCGGCGTGGAGGTGCGGTGCGCGTTGACGTGAGTGACGTCCGTGCCGGCGACTCCGGCGTCCGACAGAGCGCTGCGGACGGCGAGTTCGGCACCGGCGCTCAGTGGGTCGGGCGCCGTGGCGTGGTGGGCGGCGGCCGAGGCTCCGTATCCGCTGACCATGGCCCGTTTCCGGGCGCCGGAGGGGATCACGAAGAGAGCCGGTTCAGGGTTACCTGCCAAGGCTGTCCCGGGGAGGGCCTCCCCGTCGTCGTCCCCCTGGTGGCGATCCGCCCTACCGAAACGGGAGGAGCACCTACAGGAACCGCAGTATGTCCGTGCCGTTTTCGCGGGCCGTCCCCCATGTCTAAACGGCCTCCGTCACCTCTGCCCGCTCGCCGGGCCGGTGCGCGAACTGCGTCCGGTACAGCTCCGCGTACCGCCCGTCCAGGGCCAGCAGTTCGTCGTGCGTGCCGCGTTCCTGGATCTGTCCGGCCTCGATCACGAGGATCAGGTCGGCCGCCCGGATCGTGGACAGACGGTGGGCGATCACCACGGCCGTGCGGTCCGCGAGGGCCTCCGCCAGGGCCTCCTGGACCGCCGCCTCCGAGGTGTTGTCCAGGTGCGCCGTCGCCTCGTCGAGGATGACGACGCGCTGGCGGGCCAGCAGCAGCCGGGCGATGGTCATGCGCTGTCGTTCGCCGCCGGAGAGGCGGTAGCCGCGTTCACCGACCACCGTTTCCAGGCCGTCGGGCAGGGAGCGGACCAGGTCGTCGAGGCGGGCCCGGGTCAGCGCCGCCCACAGTTCGTCGTCCGTCGCCGTGGGGCGGGCCAGCACCAGGTTGGCACGCACGGAGTCGTGGAAGAGGTGGCCGTCCTGGGTGACCATGCCGAGGGTCGCACGCAGGGAGGCGGCGCTCAGATCACGGACGTCGACGCCACCGATGCGTACGGCGCCCTCGTCGGTGTCGTACAGGCGGGGCAGGAGTTGTCCGATGGTCGACTTTCCGGCGCCGGAGGTACCGACCAGGGCGATCGTCTGGCCGGGTTCGGCACGGAAGCTGACTCCGTGGAGGACCTCCGTGCCGCCCCTGGTGTCCAGGGCGGCCACCTCCTCGAGGGAGGCGAGGGAGACGCGGTCGGCGGCGGGGTAGGCGAAGCGGACGTTGTCGAACTCCACCGCGACCGGACCCTCGGGGACCTCGCGGGCATCCGGTTTCTCCTCGATGAGGGGCTTCAGGTCGAGCACCTCGAAGACGCGCTCGAAGCTCACCAGGGCGCTCATCACCTCGACGCGCGCCCCCGCGAGCGACGTGAGCGGCGCGTACATGCGGGTCAGGAGCAGGGCGAGTGAGACGACCGCGCCCGGTTCCAGGGTGCCGCGCAGCGCGAACCAGCCGCCGAGCCCGTACACCAGGGCGAGCGCCAGGGCCGACACCAGGGTGAGGGCGGTGATGAAGACCGACTGCGCCAGGGCCGTCCGTACGCCGATGTCACGTACCCGGCGGGCGCGGGCCGCGAACTGGGCGGACTCCTCGTCGGGCCGTCCGAAGAGCTTGACGAGGGTGGCGCCGGGGGCCGAGAAACGCTCGGTCATCCGGGTGCCCATCGACGCGTTGAGGTCGGCGGCCTCACGCTGGAGCCTGGCCATGCGGCTGCCCATCCGCCGGGCGGGGATCACGAACACCGGCAGCAGCATCAGGGCGAGCAGGGTGATCTGCCAGGACAGGGTGAGCATCACGGCGAGCGTGAGCACCAGGGTGACCAGGTTGCTCACCACACCGGACAGGGTGTTGCTGAACGCGCGCTGCGCGCCGATGACGTCGTTGTTGAGCCGGGACACCAGCGCTCCCGTGCGGGTGCGGGTGAAGAACGCGACCGGCATGCGCTGCACATGATCGAACACAGCCGTCCTCAGATCGAGGATCAGCCCCTCCCCGAGCGTCGACGAGAGCCAGCGGCCGAGGATCCCGAGGACCGCCTCGGCGACCGCGATGACCGCGATGAGCAGCGCGAGCCGAATGACAGTGCTCTCGTCGCCCCCCGACACGATCGTGTCGACAACGCGGCCCGCGAGGACGGGGGTGGCGACGGCGAGCAGCGCGGTGAGCACGCTCAGGACGACGAAGCGGATGATGCGGCGGCGGTGCGGACGTGCGAACTCCGCGATGCGGCGCAGGGTCGCGCGGGCGAAGGGGCGCTTGTCCTCCTGGGAGTTCATGACGCTGTGCAACTGCATCCAGGCGGTGGTCTCCATACTCATGGCTGTGACCGTACGACCTCAAGCGGCCTTGAGGTCAACGACGACAGAAAGGACGACAGAAGGGGGGATCCTGTGTCTCCTCGTGCCGTTGCCCGGCGCGTCGGCCGGTGGCCGTGCGCCCGCAACCCGGTGTTGGTGCGGTACGGAGAACCTGTCCCGTTGTGACAGCGGTTCTCTCTCCCCCGGCCCGGCGCCGACGCATACCGGTGCGGCAGGTCCTGTGCCTGCTCCCGCTCCTCCTGGTCGGCGTGGTCGCGGTGCGCCACCGGCAGGTGCTCGTCGAGGGCTTCGGGTATCTGGCGTCGGCCAAGTGGCCCTGGCTGCTGGCGGCGGCCGGGGCGACCTGTCTGACCTGGGTGGCCGCCGCCGTCAGCCGGCAGGGAGCCGTCGTCGAGCGGCTGCCTCGGCTGCGGCTGCTCGCCACGCAGTTCGCGGCCGGCTCGGCCAACCACCTGTTGCCGACGGGGCTCGGCGCGGGCGCGGTCAATCTGCGGTTCATGACCGTGTGCGGTCTGCCGCCGGCCCGTTCCTCGGCGGCGCTCGCCCTGTATCTGCTCGCGGAGGTCGTCGGCCGGCTGGGCCTGCTGGCCGCGCTGCTGATCGCGTTCCCGCACGCCCTGCGGTTCGGAAGTCTCGTTCCCGGCACGGCACTCGGCCCGTTGCTCGTCGGCATCTGCGTGGTGCTGTCGGCGGCGGTCGGCGCGCTGGTGTGCGTACGGCGGCTGCGCACGGCCGCCCTCTCCTTCCTCCGCACGGCGCTCGGCGAGGCCCGTTCCGTGCACACGCGGCCATCCCGGGCACTGGCGCTGTGGGGCGGCTCGCTGGCGTTCCCGGCACTGCAGGCCGCCGGACTGGCCGCGGTGGCAACGGCGTTGGGACTGCCGGTGCCGGCCTGGCACGTGGCGCTCGCGTACCTCGCCGCGACGGTCGCCGTCGCGCTGATCCCCACTCCCGGCGGTATCGGCTCCGTCGAGGCGGCGCTGATCGTGGCTCTGGTCGCGGTGGGCGGGCCGGTGGCCGTCGCGACGGCGGTGGTGCTGGCGTTCCGGATCATCACCGTCTGGGTGCCGCTGCTGCCGGGGGCGTTGACTCTGGGGGCGCTGGTGCGGCTGAAGGTGATCTGACGGTCGTCTCGGGACGGCATCTCGCCAGTCGCTTGTGAAAATGGTTTCCAATAAGCTAGCGTCCGGAGACATGTCCACCACTTCCAGTGACCCTCGCCTGCCCGTGACCGTGCTCTCCGGTTTCCTCGGCGCCGGAAAGACGACACTGCTCAACCACGTGCTCGGCAACCGTCAGGGCCTGCGGGTCGCGGTCATCGTGAACGACATGAGCGAGATCAACATCGACGCGTCCCTCGTCCGGGACGGCGGCGCCCTCTCCCGCACGGAGGAACGACTGGTCGAGATGACCAACGGCTGCATCTGCTGCACCCTCCGGGACGACCTCCTGGAGGAGGTCGAGAAACTGGCCCGCGCGGGCCGATTCGACTACCTGCTCATCGAATCGTCCGGGATCTCGGAACCCATGCCCGTCGCCGCCACCTTCGCCTTCGCCCGCGACGACGGCGCGAGCCTGCTGGACGTCTCGCGCCTGGACACCATGGTCACGGTCGCGGACGCCGTGAACTTCCTGCCCGAGCTGGACCGCGGCGACGACCTGCTGGAGCGCGGGATCACCCCGGTCGAGGGCGACGAGCGCACGGTGAGCGATCTCCTCATCGACCAGATCGAGTTCGCCGACGTCATCCTCCTCAACAAGACGGACCTGGTCCCCGAGGAGACGGCCGACCGTCTGGAGGCGACCCTGCGGCGCCTCAACCCGGCCGCCCGCGTCCACCGCACCGTCCACGGCACGATCGACCCTGCCGAACTCCTCGGTACGGGTCTGTTCGACCTGGAGAAGGCCGAGCAGGCGCCGGGCTGGGTGGCCGAGTTGAACGGGGACCACGTGCCGGAGACCGAGGAGTACGGCATCTCCTCGCTCGTACTGCGCGACCCGCGCCCCTTCCATCCGGGCCGCCTCTGGGACCTGCTCACCGGTCCGCTCGACGCGGGCCACTTCGGCCAGGTCCTGCGCTCCAAGGGCTTCTTCACCCTCGCCTCCCGCCCCGGCACCACGGGCCTGTGGTCACAGGCGGGCTCGGTGGCCCGCTTCGAGCCGATCGCCTCGGGTGATGCCATGGGTACCGAATCCCCTGTACAGGGACAGGAGTTGGTGTTCATCGGCACCGATCTGCGCCGCCAGTCGCTGCGACTGGCGCTGTCGTGCTGCCTGTTGACGGAGGAGGAACTGGCCACATACGCAGCGGACTTGGCGCACACGGCGTACGAGGACCCCTTCCCCGCGTGGGAGGTGCACCCGGCGGACGTCTGCGATGCGCTCCCCGTCTGAGCTGCTCAATGGCGGGTTTGCCACTGCTCGGTGACGATCGGTCGGCCGGATGCGGCAGGATGAGCGGTCGCCGGATGTCGTACAGACGTCCGGTCGTTGATCGCGTATCCAAGACTTTTCGCACATTCGAACAGGTGGCAAGTGACGAGACTTCACATCCGGCCGTCGGTGGCGCGGGGCGCCGCGGAACCACTCCTCGGAGGTGAGCGATGAAGCGAGACCTCACCGTGGACGATCTGGTCGTCGCGGGCATCGCCCTCGCCGTGGGCCTGCTGGCGGCCTTCCTGCTGCGTATGCTCCTGCGCTGGCTGGGCAGGCACGCGGACCGCACCCGCTGGAGCGGGGACGACGTCATCGTGGACGCGGTGCGCACGGTGGTGCCGTGGTCGGCGTTCACCGGTGGCGTGGCGGTCGCCGCCGCGGCGCTGCCGCTGACGAAAACCGTCGGGCACAACGTCAACCAGACACTGACCGTGCTCCTGATCGGCGTCACGACGCTCACGGTGGCCAGAGTGGTCGGCCGGCTGATGAGTGCCGTCACCCAGTCCCGGTCGGCGGTCGCCGGCTCGGCGACGATCTTCGTCAACATCATCAGGGTCGTCATCCTGGCCCTGGGCTTCCTCGTCATGCTCCAGACGTTCGGCGTCTCCATAGCGCCGATGCTCACCGCCCTGGGCGTCGGCGGTCTGGCCGTCGCGCTCGCCCTCCAGGACACCCTCGCCAACCTCTTCGCGGGTATCCACATCCTCGCCTCGAAGACCGTCCAGCCCGGTGACTACATCAAGCTGAGCAGCGGCGAGGAAGGGTACGTCGTCGACATCAACTGGCGGCAGACGACGGTCCGCCAGCTCTCCAACAACCTGGTCATCATCCCGAACGGGCAGCTCGCCGGGACCAACATGACCAACTTCAACCGCCCCGAGGAGATGCTGACGATCCTGGTCCAGGTCGGCGTCGCCTACGACAGCGACCTGGAGCAGGTCGAGCGGGTCACCTGCGAGGTCGTGACCGAGGTGATGACGGAGATCACCGGCGCCGTCCCGGAGCACGAGGCGCTGGTGCGCTTCCACACCTTCGGCGACTCACGGATCGGCTTCACGGTGATCCTGGGGGTCGGCGAGTTCAGCGACCAGTTCCGGATCAAGCACGAGTTCATCAAGCGCCTGCACAGGCGCTACCGGGCGGAGGGCATCAGCATCCCGGCGCCCGCACGCACGGTCGCCCTGCAGCATGGCGCCGTCGTCATTCCGCAGCAGCGGGGCGGCCACACGGAACCCGACCTGGGGCTCGGCGCGGAGCAGGGCGGACCGGCGTCCACCCTGCTCGGCGAACTCGACAAACTCAACAAGACCGACAGATGAGACTCACGTCTCGGCGGACAGGCTCAGAGGGTCGCGGAGTTGTCGTGATGGCCGGCCGTGCGGTTCTGCGGCGCGATCAGTGACGTGGTCACCGGGGTGACCGTCCAGTCCGGGTGACCGGGCATCCGCGGTGTCGTCGTGCCGTACAGCCAGTCCCGCAGGAAGCCGGAGAGGTCCTGGCCGGCGATCTCGGAGGCGACCGAGATGTAGTTCTCGGTCGTCGCCGAGGCGTTGCGGTAGCGGTCGAGGAAGGTGCGCTCGATCGTGCTGAAGGTGGCCTCGCCGACGAACTGGCGCAGCGCGTAGAGGACGAGGACGCCGCCCAGATAGCGCTGGCTGTCGAACAGGTTGGCCTCGTTGGGGGCCGCGACCGGTCCGGAGGTGCGGCGCCACTGGTCGCCGCGCGCGTACGTGTTCTTCATACGCGCTTCCATGGTGGTCAGGCCGAGGGAGTCGGTCCAGCCGCGCTCGTAGCGGTAGAGCAGTCCGTAGAAGTCGGCGTGCCCCTCGTTGAGCCACAGGTCGGCCCAGGTGCCGGGGCTGACGCTGTTGCCGAAGTAGGAGTGGACCAGCTCGTGCATCATGTGCGAGCCGATGAACCTCTCCGCCTGGAGAAGGTAGTTCGGCTTGTAGAGCGTGAGGGTCTGCGTCTCCAGGCCGGTGAAGTCGAAGGCGGCCGGGTCGTCGGAGTTGCACGGCAGCAGGCCGTACGTCTCGAACGGGTAGGCGCCGAGCCGCTGTTCGAGCCACGCCACCAGGCCCGGGGTGAGCGCCAGCGCCGGCTCGAGGGCCTCGGCGCGCGCGACCGGGACGACGTCCCGCAGCGGCAGCCCGTTCGGGCCCTGCCGGTCCTTCACCACGTAGTCGCCGACGGTTATCTGCACGAGCTCGGTGGCGATCGGCGAGCGCGAGCGGTAGGAGTACGCGGTCCGGTCACCGTCCAGGGTCTCCGTGCGCACGAGGATGCCGCTCGCGACTCCGCGCAGGCTGCTCGGCACGGTGATCCGGAACGTGAAATCGGCCTTGTCGACCGGGTGGTCGTTGCACGGGAAGACGGTGTGCGCGGAGTTGGGCTGCGGGCACACCGCGAAGCCGTCGACGGTGGGGACCCAGGCGGTGTGGGTCAGGGCGCGGCGCGGGTCGGCGCCGTACTCGACGCAGATGGTCGTCCGGGTCTGCGCCGGCAGCGCCCGGGAGGGCGTGATCCGCAGTTTCTCGTCGACCTGCTCGTACGTGGCCGCACGGCCGCCGACGCGGACGGAGCGGATGTCCAGGCCGAGGGCGTCGAGGGAGAGGCGGCTCAGGTCCTGGGTGGTGCGGATGCGCAGGGTCGCCTCGCCCTCGACCAGCTTGGTCGTGGCGTCGTACGCGAGGTCGAGGTGGTAGGCGTCGACGCGGTAGCCGTCGTTGCCGAGACTCGGGTAGACGGGGTCACCGAGGGTCTCGGGGCCCGGGGCTGCGGCGTCTTTCACGCCGGCCGTTCTGGACGTCCCCCCGGACGCCGCGTGGGCGGAGGGGGCCAGGGTGGTGGCCGCCGCCGTACCGAGCAGGGCTGCCGCAGGGGCCGTCAGTCTGGTGCGATATCTCATGGGTCGCTTTCACTCGGGCGCCCGGGTGGTCAGGTCCGGCCGTCGATCAGGTGTGCGGGTCTACCCCCTAGACCACAAGATCGGCGGAGTCGGTTGCCTGAATCCGCACGGAATTTCGATCGGGTTCCGAACCGGATCCGATCGGTTCCATACCGGTCCGTGTCGAGTTCCGTACCGATCCGTGTCGAGTTCCGTGCGGACCCCTGTCGAGTGAGAGCCGGGCAGGAGATATCTTGATGTCGAGCAATGTTGCAGACGTGGAGCGGAGCACCCGGTGACTGACTCGACCATCATCTACACGCACACTGACGAGGCGCCCGCACTGGCGACCCACTCGTTCCTGCCCGTGATCCAGGCGTACGCCTCGCAGGCCGGGGTGAACGTCGAGACCCGGGACATCTCGCTGGCCGGCCGCATCATCGCCGTCTTCCCCGAGTTCCTGGAGGAGGGCCAGCGCATCGCGGACGCCCTCGCCGAGCTCGGCGAGCTGGCGAAGACGCCCGGGGCGAACATCATCAAGCTGCCGAACGTGTCGGCCTCGATCCCGCAGCTCAAGGCGGCGGTCGCCGAGCTGCAGAGCCAGGGCTACGCGCTGCCCGACTACCCGGACGACCCGAAGTCGGACGAGGAGCGCGACATCCGCGCCCGCTACGACAAGATCAAGGGTTCCGCCGTGAACCCGGTGCTGCGCGAGGGCAACTCCGACCGCCGCGCCCCCGCCTCGGTGAAGAACTACGCCAAGAACCACCCGCACCGCATGGGCGCCTGGACCCCCGAGTCCAGGACGAACGTGGCGACGATGGGCGAGAACGACTTCCGCTCCACCGAGAAGTCCGCGGTGATCTCCGAGGCCGGTTCGCTGCGCATCGAGCTGGTGGGCGAGGACGGCTCGACCAGCGTCCTGCGTGAGTCCGTACCCGTCCTCGCGGACGAGGTCGTCGACGCCTCCGTCCTGCACGTCGCCGCGCTGCGCGAGTTCCTCACCGCGCAGATCGCCCGCGCCAAGGCCGAGGGTGTGCTGTTCTCCGTGCACCTCAAGGCCACGATGATGAAGGTCTCGGACCCGATCATCTTCGGCCACGTCGTACGCGCGTTCTTCCCGAAGACGTTCGCGCAGTACGGCGAGACGTTCGCGGCGGCCGGTCTGTCCCCGAACGACGGTCTCGGCGGCATCTACAAGGGTCTGGAGGCGCTGCCCGAGGGCGCCGCGATCAAGGCGTCCTTCGACGCCGAACTGGCCGAGGGCCCCGCGCTGGCCATGGTCGACTCCGACAAGGGCATCACCAACCTGCACGTCCCGTCCGACGTCATCGTCGACGCCTCGATGCCGGCCATGATCCGCACCTCCGGCCACATGTGGGGCCCGGACGGCCAGGAGGCCGACACTCTCGCGGTCCTCCCGGACTCCTCCTACGCCGGCGTCTACCAGGTCGCGATCGACGACTGCCGCGCCAACGGCGCCTACGACCCGTCGACCATGGGCTCGGTCCCGAACGTCGGTCTGATGGCGCAGAAGGCCGAGGAGTACGGCAGCCACGACAAGACCTTCGAGATCCCGGCCGCCGGTACGGTCCGGCTCGTCGACCAGGCCGGCAACGTGGTGATCGAGCAGCCGGTCGCCGCCGGTGACATCTTCCGCGCCTGCCAGACCAAGGACGCCCCGATCAGGGACTGGGTGAAGCTGGCCGTCACCCGTGCCCGCGCGACCGGCTCACCGGCCGTGTTCTGGCTCGACGAGACCCGCGCGCACGACGCCAACCTGATCGCCAAGGTCAACGCCTACCTGCCGGAGCACGACACCGAGGGCCTGGACATCCGCGTCCTGAACCCGGTCGAGGCGACCAAGCTGTCGGTGGAGCGCATCCGGCGCGGCGAGGACACCATCTCCGTCACCGGCAACGTGCTGCGCGACTACCTGACCGACCTGTTCCCGATCCTGGAGCTGGGCACCAGCGCCAAGATGCTGTCGGTCGTCCCGCTGATGGCGGGCGGCGGCCTGTTCGAGACGGGCGCCGGCGGCTCCGCCCCGAAGCACGTCCAGCAGCTCGTCAAGGAGAACTACCTGCGCTGGGACAGCCTGGGCGAGTTCTTCGCACTTGCGGCCAGCTTCGAGCACCTCGCCACGACCACGGGCAACGCGCGCGCCCAGGTCCTCGCCGACACCCTCGACCGGGCGACGGCGACCTTCCTCAACGAGGACAAGTCGCCGACCCGCCGCGTCGGCGGGATCGACAACCGGGGCAGCCACTTCTTCCTGTCGCTGTACTGGGCGCAGGAGCTGGCGGCGCAGAGCGATGACGCGGAGC
This sequence comes from Streptomyces sp. SID12501, assembly GCF_010550245.1. GTDB lineage: Bacteria > Actinomycetota > Actinomycetes > Streptomycetales > Streptomycetaceae > Streptomyces. The sequence goes on along the minus strand of NZ_JAAGLU010000019.1, from coordinate 12,191 downwards.
TGGCGAAGTCGTTCGCCTCGTTCGCCGAGGCGCTCAGCGCCAACGCGGACGCCATTGTCGGTGAGCTGATCGCCGTTCAGGGGAAGCCTGTTGACATCGGTGGGTACTACCAGCCGGACGTTGAAAAGGCCAAGACGGTCATGCGTCCTTCGGCGACTTGGAACGAGACGCTGGCGACACTGAGCTAGTGCCTGCGGCGCCTAAGCGGTTCGGGTAGGCGGTTCGTCAGCTGCGGGCCGGTGGGGGCTTGTCGCGCAGTTCCCCGCGCCCCTTCAGGGGCGCGGTTCCGCACCCGAGTTCACAGGGCTCACCGATCGGCCCCCGGCACGCGCACCTGCGTCCCGGGGGCCGATCGTCATGCCTGGCCGGCGTTCCTGACCCTGGCCAGTACGTCGCGGATCATGTCCGCGCTGATCGTGAAGTGCTCGCGGGCGATCTCTTCCGCCCGCTCCGGTTCACCGGCCGCGACCGCCTCGTAGAGGTCCTTGTGGTCCTCGCCGCCCCTGTGGAAGTGGGTGCGCTCTCCCTTGCCCCAGGGTTCGACCGGGAAGCCGAGGCTGGCCCGGGCCAGCAGGTCGCGGCTGAGCATGGAGATCTGGGGGTTGTGCGTGGCGTCGCAGATGCTGCGGTGGAAGGCGCTGTCGGCGGCGTGTTCCTCGCGCGGGTCGCGCGCGGACAGATAGGCGGTCAGGGCGTCACTCATGGGTACGAGGTCCTCGGGGCGTCGGCGCCGGGCCGCCGTCGCCGCCACCATTCCCTCCACCAGCCCACGCAGGTCGAAGAGTTGCTCGAACTCCGCCCAGCGCGGCACGAGAGTGCGCCGGACGGCGGCACCGGAGGACTCGCTCCAGCTGTCGCGCACGTAGGCACCGCCGTTGCGGCCCCGGCGGATCTCGATGACGCCGACCGCCTGGAGCCGGCCGACCGCCTCACGCACCGTGGGACGGCTCACCCCCAGCAGCGTGATCAGCTCGCGCTCGACCGGCAGCCGCTCCCCCGGCAGGAAGTCGCCCACGGCGATGGCGGTGAGCAGCCGGTCGGAGACCTCGTCGACCGCCGAGGCCACCCGCACCGGGCGCAGTTCGGGCGAGGGGGCGCCACCGCCGGACAGGACACGGTCGAACACCCGCGAGAACTCGTCCCCGGCACCTGATCGTTCTGGCGGCGCAGGCGGTTGTGGTGACTCCGATGCGACGGTCAGCGGTCCTCCCCGGTCGGTCGCGGGTTCCGGGCGCGTGAACGCGCAGTTACTTCTGCCGGGTCACCGCTAAAAGGTCTTAAAAGGTCTTGTGGACTGAGCATTTACCCAAAGAGTATGTCAGCCATCCCCGGACACCAATCCTTTTCAGACACTGACTGGCTTGATTCTGCCTGCCCTCGGAGGCTCCTCAGTGGCGATTCCCGAACCGAACCACACCGGGACCATCGACTTCAACGGCTGGTCCACCTGGTACCGCATCACCGGCGAACCCGGCAGGACACCGCTGGTGGTCCTGCACGGCGGCCCCGGTGCCGGTCACGACTACACGCTGCGCATCACCGGCATCGCCCAGCAGGGCCGCCCGGTCGTGCACTACGACCAGCTCGGCATCGGACGGTCCACCCATCTGCCCGACAAGGGCGCCGACTTCTGGACCGTCCAGCTCTTCCTCGACGAACTCGACAACCTGCTACGGAAGTTGGACATCGCCGACGCCTACCATCTGCTCGGCCAGTCGTGGGGCGGCATCCTCGCCGCCGAGCACGCCGTGCGCCGTCCGGCCGGGCTGCGCGGTCTGGTCATCGCCAACTCCCCCGCCTCCATGGAGCTCTGGCTGGCGGGCGCCGCCGAACTCCGCTCCGCGCTCCCGCCCGAGGTCCAGGAGACCCTGCTCGTCCACGAGGCGGCCGGGACCACCGACCACCCCGACTACCACGCCGCCGAGCAGGTCTTCTACGAGCGCCATGTGTGCCGTACGGTCCCGGCGCCCGCCGAGGTCCAGGCGACCTGGGACAACATCGCGGCCGACCCGACCGTCTACCACACGATGAACGGGCCGAACGAGTTCCATGTCATCGGGACCATGAAGGAGTGGTCGGTCGTCGACCGGCTGCATTTGATCGACGCGCCGACCCTGCTGGTGTCCGGCCGCTACGACGAGGCGACACCCGACACACTCCGGCCCTTCGCCGACCTCATCCCCGATGTGCGCTGGCACATGTTCGAGCACTCCAGCCATATGCCGCACGTCGAGGAGGAGGAGCTGTACCTCCGGATCGTCGGCGACTTCCTCGACTCCACCGACTGAGTCCCCGGCCCCAGTCCCCCTCAGCCCTCAGCCCTCAGCCCTCAGCCCTCAGCCCTCAGCAGCTTCAGCACCCGCTCCACCGACGGGAGTTCCCCGATGACCCGGATCACCAGACGCACCGCCCTCGCCGCCGTGACCGCCGCCCTCGCCCTCACCGCGACCGCCTGTTCGTCCTCCGACGACGGCGGCTCGTCCGACCCGACCTCCACCGCCAGCGGCGGCACCCAGTCGGCCGCGTTCCAGCCCGCGCACAAGGGCGGCACGCTGAAGCTGGTCGCCCACGCAGCCGCCGGGACCTTCGATCCGCAGGTCAACTACACGCTCCAGTACTGGCAGTTGTACCAGTCGATGTACGACGGTCTGCTGGCGTTCAAGAAGACCGACGGCCAGCAGTCGTTCACCGTGGTCCCGGATCTGGCAGCGGCCATGCCGGTGGTCAGCAACGGCGGGAAGACGTACACCTTCACCCTCCGCAAGGGGATCAGGTTCTCCACCGGGAAGGCGGTGACCACCGACGACGTGGTGGCGTCCTTCCAGCGGATCTTCAAGGTGTCCAGCCCGACCGCGGGCACCTTCTACAACGGGATCGTCGGCGCGGACGCCTGCCTGAAGACGCCGGCGTCCTGCACGCTCACCAAGGGCGTCGTCGGTGACGCGGCGGCCGGCACGGTCACCGTCAACCTGACGGCGCCGGACCCGGAGTTCCCGTACAAGCTGGCCGTTCCGCACGCCAGCATCGTGCCGAAGGACTCGCCGACGAAGGACGCGGGCACCGAGCCGCTCCCCACAACCGGCCCGTACATGGCGGCCTCGTACGACCCGAACCGGGCGCTGAAGCTGGTGCGCAACCCGTACTTCAAGGAGTGGTCGCGCGAGGCGCAGCCCCAGGCATACGCCGACAACGTCGACTACACCTTCGGGCAGACCGTCGAGTCCGAGGTGACCGCCGTCCAGAACGGCTCGGCGGACTGGATGTTCGACCCGCCGCCCGCCGACCGTCTGAACGAGATCGGCACGCAGTACGCCTCCCAGGCGCACGTCAATCCGCTGACCGCGTTCTGGTACGTCACTCTGAACGTCAACTCTGCCCCGTTCAACAACAAGTTGGCGCGCCAGGCCATCAACTGGGCGGTCGACCGGGACGCGGTGGTCGGGCTGTACGGCGGCAAGAACCTCGCCTCGCCCGCGTGCACGATCCTGCCGCCGGGCTTCCCCGGGCACGTCGACAAGTGCCAGTACACCAAGGGCGGCGGGACAACCTGGTCGGCGCCGGACCTCGCCAAGGCGAAGGCGCTGGTCAAGGAGTCGGGGACGGCCGGTCAGGAGGTCGGCATCGTTGTCAGCGACGACGAGGTCAACAAGTCGATCGGGCAGTACCTGCAGAGCCTGCTGACCCAGCTCGGCTACAAGGCGACGCTCAAGCCGCTGTCCGCGAACATCCAGTTCACGTACATCCAGAACACCAAGAACAAGGTGCAGTTGGCGCTGACGTCCTGGTACCAGGACTATCCGGCCGCCTCCGACTTCCTCAACGTGCTGCTGTCCTGCGCCTCGTTCCACCCGGGCAGTGACTCCAGCATCAACATCGCCGGGTTCTGCGACAAGGGGATCGACGCCCGGATGCAGACCGCGCTGAAGACCGGGCAGACCGACCAGAAGGCCGCCGACCAGCAGTGGGGCACGATCGACCAGGACATCATGGCGCAGTCGCCGGTGGTCCCGGTGATCAACCCGAAGATCATCGACTTCACGTCGAAGCGGGTCGGCAACTACCGGTTCAGCAAGCAGTTCTACATGCTCGTCGGGCAGCTGTGGGTCAAGTGAGCAGCGCAGCAACCCAGTTGGCATCCCCCACGACCCGGCGACGTTCGCCGGGCCCCTGGCGGACCGCCGCCGCCGACCTGTTGCGCAACAGGTCGGCGGTGGCCGCGGCCCTCGTTCTGCTCGCCGTCGTCGCGGTGACGCTGTGCGCCCCGCTGTACGCCGACCACATCGCGCACACCGACCCGTTCCAGTCCCATGTCTCCGGGACGACCGTCGTGAACGGGAAGACCGTGCCGGTACTCACCCCGAGCAGCACCGGGCTCGGCCTCGGCGTCACACCCATCGGCCCCACCTGGGACTTCGGCCACTACTTCCTCGGCGCCGACAACCAGGGCCGGGACGTCATGGCCCGGCTGCTGTACGGCGGCCGTACCAGCCTGTTCATCGGGGTCACGGCGGCGCTGCTGTGCTGTGTCCTCGGTACGGCCGTCGGGGTCCTCGCCGGGTACGCGGGCGGGGTCGTCGACGCGGTCATCTCCCGTGTCCTGGACGTCATCTGGGCCTTCCCGGTGTATCTGCTGGCCATCTGTCTGTCCGTCGTCCTGCTCACCGACGGGCTCAGCCTCGGACCGGTCACCGTCGAGGCCGGGAGCCTGTGGCTGCCGGTCGTGATCATCGCGGCGATCTATGTCCCGTACGTGGCCCGGCCGATGCGCGGGCAGGTGCTGGTGCTGCGGAACAAGGAGTTCATCCAGGCGTCCATCGGGTCGGGCGCGCCCGCCCTGCGGGTGATGCGCCGGGAGGTGCTGCCGAACGTGCTGCCCACGGCGATCGTGTTCCTGCCGCTGATGACCGCGCTGGCGATGCTCACGGAGTCGGCGCTGTCCTTCCTGTCCGTCGGAGTCCAGCCGCCCGACGCCAGTTGGGGCACGATCATCGAGGACGGCCTCGGACTGCTGTACACCCGCCCGACCGTGACCATCGCCCCCGGGCTGCTCATCGCGCTGACGACAGCCGCCCTCAACGTCCTCGGCGACGGGGTTCGCGACGCCCTCGACCCGAACGCCCGACTGCGCGGAGGGGTGTGATCCGATGCTGTACTTCGCGCTCCGGCGCTTCCTGTCCGCCCTGCTGGTGATGTTCGCGATCAGTGTGCTGGTGTTCCTGATCTTCTTCGCCACCCCGGGAGTCGACCCCGCCGCCCGTATCGCGGGCCGCAACGCCGACCCGGCCACCCTCGCCCAGGTACGTCACTCCTTCGGCCTCGACCGGCCGCTGCCCGTCCGCTATGTGCTGATGATGCGGCACCTGTTGATCGACCGGGACCTGGAGTCGTTCGTCAACCGCGGCTCGAAGGTCATCCCGCAGATCGTGCAGGCCATGCCGGTGACGCTGTCGCTGGTGATCGGCGCGGCGGTCATCTGGATGACGGTCGGCATCCTCATGGGCACGGCGGCGGCCGCGCTGCGCGGCACGGCCGCCGACCCGCTGATCATGCTGGTGGGCGTCGTCGGCGTCTCACTGCCCGCCTACTGGCTCGGCGAGGTCGTCAACCTCCTCACCCAGAAACGTCTGCACGACTCGGTGTTCTCCTGGGTGCCACCGCCCGGGTACGTGGAGCTGGGCAAGGACCCCGGCCAGTGGGCGCTGCACCTGCTCTTCCCGTGGCTGACCCTGGCGCTGCTGTACGCCGGCATCTACGCCCGGCTGCTGCGCGGCGAGATCGTCAGCGCACTCGGCGAGGACTACGTACGCACCGCTCGGGCCAAAGGCCTCTCGGAGCGGCGGATCCTCGTCCGGCACGCGCTGCGCTGCTCGCTCATCCCGATCGTGTCGCTGTTCGGCCTGGACTTCGGCGCGCTGGTGGGCGGGGCGGCCCTGCTCACCGAGGTCGTCTTCGGCCTGCCCGGCGTCGGCAAGCTCACCTTCGACGCGCTGCAGAACCTGGACCTGCCCGTGATCATGGGGACGGTCATGTACGCGGCGTTCTTCGTGGTCCTCGCCAACGCGCTGGTCGACATCCTGTACGCGCGACTCGATCCGAGGGCCCGCCATGCCTGAGCCACTGCAGACGCCGCAGCCCCTGCTGGACGTACGGGATCTGCGGATCTCCTTCCGCACGCGCACCGGCACGGTGACGGTCGTCGACGGGCTCTCCTTCTCGGTCGACCCCGGCGAGATCCTGGGCGTGGTCGGCGAGTCAGGCTCGGGCAAGAGCGTCTCGATGCTGGCCGTGCTGCGGCTGCTGACCAGCCCCAACGTCACCGTCACGGGCGAAGTCCTCTTCCGTGGGCGGGACTTGCTGACTCTCCCCGACAAGGAGATGCGGTCGGTGCGCGGCCGGGAGATCTCGATGGTCTTCCAGGACCCGATGACCGCGCTGACGCCGGTCTACACGGTCGGCCGGCAGATCGCCGAGCAGATCCGGGCGCACGAGAAGGTGTCCAGGAAGGAGGCTCTCGCCCGGGCGGTCGGGCTGCTGTCGGACGTGGGCATCCCGGACGCCGGTTCGCGGGTCCACGCCTACCCGCACGAGTTCTCGGGCGGTATGCGGCAGCGGGCGGTCATCGCGATGGCCCTCGCCTGCGGTCCGGCGCTGCTGATCGCCGACGAGCCGACGACCGCGCTCGATGTGACGATCCAGGCCCAGATCCTCGACCTGATGCGGGAGTTGAACGCGCGCGGTTCGGCGGTGGTGCTCATCACGCACGACATGGGGGTGGTGTCCGAGATCGCCGACCGGGTGCTGGTCATGTACGGCGGGCGGGCGGCCGAGGAGGGTCCGCGCCAGGCCGTGTTCCACGGCCCCCGGCATCCGTACACCTGGGGGCTGCTCGACTCGGTGCCCCGGGTCGGCGGGCCGAGGCTGCGCCGGCTGCCCACCATCGCGGGCGTGCCCGTGTCGCCGGACAGTGTGCCGGCGGGGTGCGCGTTCGCGCCGCGCTGCCCGGCGCGGCACGACCTGTGCGACGAACGCCCGGTGCTGCGGGGGGAGTCGGGGCACCTCGACGCCTGCTGGCTGCCGGACGGGGAGCGCGCGTCCGCCCGTACGGCGCACTCGACAGCGGACGACAGAAAGGCGGCGCCGTGACAGCGGACCCCCAGACCGGAATCGGCGACGCCGACGTGCTGCTGCGCGCCACTGACGTCACCAAGCACTACCCCCTGCGCGGCGACTCCCTCACCCGGCGCCGCAAGGTGCTGCGGGCCGTGGACGGGGTCTCGCTGGAGGTGCGCGGGGGTGAGACCCTCGGCATCGTCGGCGAGTCCGGCTGCGGCAAGTCGACACTCGGGCGCTGTCTGGTCCGGCTCACCGACATCACCGGCGGGCGGGTCGAGTTCGACGGGCAGGACATCACCAAGCTGTCCGCGCGCTGGCTGCGCCCCGTACGACCGGGGATACAGCTCGTCTTCCAGGACCCGCAGGCCTCCCTGAACCCACGCCGTCGCGCCGGGGACATCGTCGCCGAGCCACTGCTCATCCACCGTTACGGGGATGGCGCCGCCGTCCGGCGCCGGGTGGCCGAACTGTTCGACGTGGTGGGGCTGGCGGCGGCCCATCTGGACCGGTATCCGCACGAGTTCTCCGGCGGTCAGCGTCAACGCATCGGTATCGCGCGGGCGTTGGCAACTTCTCCGAAGCTGATCGTCGCGGACGAACCGGTGTCAGCGCTCGATGTGTCGATCCAGGCGCAGGTGCTGAACCTGTTCGCCGACCTCCAGGACGAGTTCGGGCTGACGTACGTCTTCATCGCGCACGACCTGGGTGTGGTCCGTCACGTCTCGGACCGGATCGCGGTCATGTATCTCGGCGAGATCGTCGAACTCGCCGACACGGAGACGCTGTACGGGGCTCCCGCGCACCCCTACACCGAGGCGCTGATGTCGGCGGTGCCGGAGATCGACGACGGGACCGGCGCCCCGGACGCGCCGCGCCGGGAGCGGATCGTCCTCACCGGGGACGTGCCCAACCCCGTGGCAAAACCGGCCGGTTGCACCTTCCACACGCGGTGTCCGTACGCGCGGGAGGTGTGCGCGGTGGAGCGGCCCCGGCTGGTCACGACGGCAGCGGGGAGCGCGGTCGCCTGCCACTACCCGCTGGTCGCGGTGGGTTGACGGCGGAGTTCGGGGGCGGGTCCGCAGCGGATCCGCCCCCGGCAGTCGTGCGTCGTGTCAGACGCGCAGCCACTCCGTCATGACGACCTCCGCGTCCGTGCGCAGCCGGAGCGCGAAGGGGCCGGTGACGTGCAGGTCGCCGGTGAAGCGGCCCATGTCGTCGGCGGTGAGGGTGGGCGGTGAGGCGAGCTGCGGACCGCTCAGCACCTCGATCCTGACCTCCTGCGGCGGCAGCACCTGCCCCATCAGCCCGTGCGCGGTCACCTCGATGTCGACCGTCAGTTCATCCGTGTGGAAGGTCAGCATGCGGGGTGGGTCCTCAGCGCCTCTGACGGGGATGCCGTGGACGAGCGAGTCGAAGGTCAGCTCGGCAAGTCGGGTGTCGAGCGAGTACAGGGCGTAGGCCTCCACGGCGGTCTGCTGGAGCTGTGCCGGGACCGGATCCATGATCGCGGCGGCCTGGCGCAGCGTTTCTTCCAGGAGGTCGTTGTCCAGCGAGTCGTCGCCCTCGAACTCCCCCAAGTCGTCAGTCTCGCCGTCCAGTTCGTCATCGGCGTCGAAGCCGTTCATATCGTCGGTGGCGTTCATGTCGGCCGTGCCGTCCATATCGTCGGAGTCGTGGGGTAATCCGTCGTTGTCGTGCGCGTCGTTCACAGCACCCCCCGGGCGGCGAGCCGTACCCGCAGCCGGCGCAGGCAGCGCTGGCGCAGGGGGCCGATGCTGCCGACCGCGATGCCGAGGCCGGCGGAGATCTCCTGGTAGCTCGGTGGCGGCGTGGACATCAGGATGCGCAGCAACTGCCTGCAACGGGCGCCGAGTTCCTCGAACTCCTGCCATAACTGCCGGATGCGATCCGCCTCGGCGGAGGCCTCCTCGGACTGGATCACCCGCTGCTCGGGCGTACGGTCGTCGCTGATCCGGTCGAGCAGTTGGGCGTCGTCCGTCGGTGTCATCCGGTGGCTGCTCTTGATGACCTTGAGGCACTCGTGCCGTGCGGTGCTCGCGAGCCACGAACCGGCCTTCTCCGGTTCACGGATACGGCCCAGGTGCTGGGCGAAGCGGAACCAGACGGTCGAGTACACCTCGTGCGCGTCCGCGTCGGACAGCCGGTGGGCGCGCGCCACCGACCACACCAGTGGGCTCAACCCCTCCACCAGCGCCTTCCAGCCCGCCGCGTCACCGTCGACGGCGGACTGGACCAACGCGCCGACCGCAGCTCGGTCCACGTCCCCACCCCTCGTGTACGGCCAGTCATCGTACGCCGTGGAAGGGGGTGCTCCACTCGTCCTGCGCATGGTCCTCACTCGATTTGTCCTTGTACGGAGGCCTGTTGACCTCATATGGCGGGCGGGATGCTCGCGACCGGCACCGGGCTCCACGTGGGCGGGATCAGCGCGGGTACCACTGCGCCCCGGACCTCCGCGAACTCGGTGTTCGCCGCGAGGAGTTGCTGCCGGGCGACGCGCGGGTCGGCCTCCTTGTGCGCGGTCATGTGGGCGGCGATCAGCGCGGCGACCACCGGGGTGGCGAACGAGGTACCGCTCCACTGTACGAACCCCTCGAACACCACCTGGTCCGGGGTGCCCGAGGTCGTCTCGTGGTCCCCCGAGAGCACGCCGAGGTGCTGGGGGTCCTGGCAGGTGCAGGCGTAGGTGAAGTGGTGGCGGCAGGTGCCGTACGTGCTGTGCTGGTAGATGTACGGCACCGGCGCCTGGAAGCCGGTGAGCGCGCCGGTGAGCCGCTCGCCGGGGGCGTAGACCTTCACCCAAGCGCCGTGGTTGGTGAAGCAGGCGCCGAACTCGCCGTCGCTGCGCAGGGCGCCGACGGAGATCACGGACTGGGCGTACTCGGGCTTGTCGGCGTAGGCGGCGGGCCAGAAGGGGGTGGCGCTGGCGTTGTTCCCTGCCGCGGCGACCAGCAGGGTGCGCGGCTGCTCGCGCAGGGCCTCCATGAACGCGGCGAGGCCGAGCAGGCCTTCCGTACTGCCGTTCGACGTGCCCGCGGAGAGGCTGATGATGGCCGGCCAGCCGTCGCGTTCGACGGCCTCGAAGAGCTTGTCGCCGAACTCGGACTCCAGGATCGCGCCGGCGTCGTTGAGGGTGTTGCGGGAGACGATGTCCGTGTTGGGGGCGACGGCCGCGACGAGCCCCGAGATGAACGTGCCGTGCCCGGCGTACTGCTGGAGCACTCCGTTCGCGTCGCACTCGTCCGTCTGGGGGTCGCCCTGGACGTGGGCCATCGCCGGGTAGGACGCGTAGTCGTGCATCAGGCCGGTGTCGATGACCAGGACGCCGACGGCGCTGTCCGCGTCGTAGCCGCTCTCCGCCACCGCCGGGTTGGGCCCCGCGGTGTACGGGACGGGCACGGGCTCGTCGCCGGGGCAGGCGTTGACGCCGGCGATGTGCACCACGTGGTTGCGGCTGACCAGGCGGCGCCCCGCGTTGCCCTCCGTCTGCCTCAGCGCGTGCAGCGCGCCCGCCACCGCGCGGTCGCCGCGCCTGTCGCCCTGGGCCGGATCGCCGACCTGGATCCGGGTGATGCCCGACCGGTTGGTCTCCGGGCTCGCCCGGCGCACCTCTTCGGCGATCAGACCGGCGGACGCGGTGAAGTGCGCGCGTACGGCGTCCTCGACGATCCGCGCCTCCTCGCCGTCGCGGGCCAGGACGACGCCCTTCTCGTAGATGAACTCGGCTGAGTCGTCCGGCCCCATCGCCAGCTCGACGCCGGGCATGGAGCGCTGGATCTGGTCGAACTGCTCCTGGAAACGCTGAGGTGCCATGGAATGTCCTCCCCCTTGAGCCGATCCCCTGTTGCCGTAATTGAGAGCCGCCGTGCGGCCGCGTGATACAGGGGCCGCGACACGTTCGTCGATTTCGTTGATACAGGGATCGATCAGGGATGGACAGCGAGTTATCCATGGCCAAACCTGTATGACGCGAGGCGCGGAGCACTACCATCCGTTGGGTGACAGCGGGAAGCGACACGGTTCTCGAACTACTGCCGATGGTGTTCGCCCGCCCGAAGGACGCCCTCGCGCGCGCGGAGAACGTCCTCGGCAGCGATCCGACACCGTTTCACGCCTCGGTCGCCCATCAGGTGATCGGTATGTGGCAGCGGGACTTCGGCGACATGCGCGTCGCCCTGCGTCATCTGCGGCGCGCGCGTGATCTCGCGGCGGACGCCGGATCGGCGGAGCGCGAGGCGGACGTTCTCGGCACGCTCGGTGTCGCGCTGGTCCACGCGGGCCGTACCCGGCAGGGCCTGGAGGCGTTCGAGCAGGGCGTCGACCGGGGTACGGGCCATACACGCGCGCGCGTGCTGTACCGGCGGGCGTACGCGTGGTGGGTGCTGGGGCATCACCGCGAGGCGCTGGACGACGTACGTCGGGCCATTCCCGTGCTGCGGCAGGCGGACGACACCATCTGGACGGCGCGGGCGCTGACCCTGCGGGCCACCGTGCATCTGGCGCTCGGCCGCCCCGAGCGGGCCGACGCCGACTTCACCGCCGCCGAACAGCTGTGGGACACCACCGGCCAGGAGCACGACAAGGCCGACGTCGTCGAGAGCCGGGCGCTGGCCGCGTACCGGGCCGGCGACATCCCCGCGGCGCTGCGCCTGTTCGACGAGGCGGCCGAGCGGTACGCCCGGCTGGGCACGCCGATCTTCATGTTCTACATCCGTCGCTGCGAGGTCCTGATGGCCGCCGGGCTGGCCCGCGAGGCGGTCATGGAGGCCGATGCGGCGCTCGGTGTGCTCGACGGCATCGGCGGGCAGAGCACCCGCAAGGCGGAGCTGCTGCTGACCGCCGCGAAGGCCGCCCGGCTCGCGGACGATCCGCAGACCGCGATCGCCCGCGCGGCCGTGGCCGTACGTCTGTTCGCCGGGCAGCGGCGCAGCTGGTGGGAGGCGCACGCCCGGCTGGTGCTGTTGGAGGCGCGGGTCGCGACCGGGCGGACGTCGGGTCGGCTCGTCGCGGACGCGGCGGCGCTGGCCGACCGGCTCGCAGCCTTCGGCTCGCCGGCC
>NZ_JAAGLU010000199.1 GCF_010550245.1 Streptomyces sp. SID12501 | reverse complement strand
CCGAGTGGGCGGGCCTGAGCGTCGAGGCGCAGACCGGCGACCCGGCGTCCACCCTGGAGCTGTACCGGGCCGCCCTGCGGATCCGCCGCGAGCAGGCCGACCTCGGTGCGGGCGACCACGTCGAATGGCTGCCCGCCCCCGCCGGGGTGCTGGCGTTCCGCCGGGGCCGCTTCGTGTGCACCGTCAACACCACCGGCGAGCCCGTCGCGTACGCGGCTCCCGGCGCGGGCGAGGTGCTGCTGAGCAGCTGTGCTCCCGACGTCGCCGGTACCGCGTCCGGCGTCCTGCCCGGTGTTCTGCCCGGGGTCCTGCCCGCCGACAGCGCCGTGTGGTGGCGGGGGTGACTTCCCCGTTGCGGCTGACGGACATCGCCGCGCAGGCCCAGGTCAGCGAGGCGACCGTCAGTCGCGTGCTCAACGGCAAGTCGGGCGTGGCCGCCGGCACCCGGCACAAGGTGCTGGCCGCGCTCGACCTGCTCGGCTACGAGCGGCCCGTCCGGCTCAAGCGCCGCAGCAACGGGCTCGTCGGGCTGCTCATCCCCGAACTCACCAACCCGATCTTCCCGGCGTTCGCCAAGGTCATCGAGCAGGCGCTGGCCGGCAACGGATACACGCCGGTGTTGTGCACGCAGAAGCCGGGCGGGGCCACCGAGGACGAACTGGTGGAACAGTTGGAGGAACGCGGGGTCACCGGCATCGTCTTC
>NZ_JAAGLU010000198.1 GCF_010550245.1 Streptomyces sp. SID12501 | reverse complement strand
TGGAGCGGTTGTCGGATGCTCGGCGTCTTGGGCGGCGGGTGTTGGCGGTGGTGCGTGGTTCGGCGGTGAATCAGGATGGTGCGTCGAATGGGTTGAGTGCGCCGAGTGGTCCGGCGCAGCAGCGGGTGATTCGGCAGGCGTTGGCGAGTGGGGGGTTGTCGGCGTCGGATGTGGATGTGGTGGAGGCGCATGGGACGGGGACGCGGTTGGGGGATCCGATTGAGGCGCAGGCGTTGTTGGGGGTGTTTGGGGGTGGGCGTGAGCGGCCTTTGTTCGTGGGGTCGTTGAAGTCGAATATTGGTCATACGCAGGCGGTGTCGGGTGTGGCTGGTGTGGTGAAGACGGTGATGGCGTTGCGGGCGGGGGTGTTGCCGCGGACGTTGCATGTGGGTGAGCCGTCGTCGGAGGTGGATTGGTCGTCGGGTGCGGTGGAGTTGTTGACCGAGGAGCGGGTGTGGCCGGTGACGGGGCGTCCGCGGCGTGCGGGTGTGTCGTCGTTCGGGATCAGTGGGACGAATGTGCATGTGATCCTCGAAGAAGCTGAAGAGGTTGAAGAGGTTGGAGAAGCCGAAGGGGCTGGAGAGGTCGCGGGGCCTGAGGGCGAGTCTGTGCCGGGGGTCGAGGCAGCGCCCGTTTCGGGTCCTGTGCCTTGGACGGTGTCCGCGGCCACCGAGGCCGCGCTGCGTGCGCAGGCGAGCCGCCTCC
>NZ_JAAGLU010000197.1 GCF_010550245.1 Streptomyces sp. SID12501 | reverse complement strand
ACTGGCGCCGCCGACGGATCGAGGACCCGTCGTCGGACGTGCGGGAGTCCACCACGCGCGAGTCGGGGTGCCGGCAGAAGGGACAGTGCACAACGAACCTCTCGGCGTTGCCGATCACGGGACGGCGCCCGCCACGACACGCGCCGGACGGACGCACGCGACGGTAGGACGTCGCAGGCGCAACTGCAACATCGCGTTCCTCGGCAGCGCGAGGGCGGCCGCCGTGCGACGGCCACCCTCGCCGGGACGCCCCCGTCCCTTCGTGGCGCCGACTCGCCTCGGCGCCACCTGCTGCTGCGCGCTGGCGGACCCGGACGCACCGGATCGCCGCACACACCTCCGGCTGGCCCCCCAGCCTGCCGAATGAGGTAAGGCTAACCTAGCCGGAGGCGTCGACACTGACAACCCGCGTCCACGATCAACCCACGGGGACGACGAGCGTCTGCCCCGCCGTCAACCCGGCGGACGGCAGCTCGTTCAGCCGCTGCAGGCGCAGCACCACGTCCCTGACGTCCTCGCCGGGCGCGGCAACCTCCGACGCGATGCCCCACAGCGTCTGCCCGGGCGCCACGACCACGCGCTCGACCTCCATCGCCGACCGCGGACCGTCGGCCTGCGCCGAGACGGCGACCCCTCCCGCACCCGCGGCGACCAGCAGGCCCAGGCCCCACACGACGACGCGACCGCGCGCCGTCAGGCGCAGTGGA
>NZ_JAAGLU010000196.1 GCF_010550245.1 Streptomyces sp. SID12501 | reverse complement strand
ATGGACAGGGTGCGGGACCGAGTTGGTGACAAACGCGTCCTTGCCCTGGTGAAGGCGTTCTTGAAGTCGGGGATCCTCGGTGAGGACCGTGTGCTTCGGGACACCACTGCCGGTACTCCGCAGGGTTCGATCCTCTCGCCGTTGATGAGCAATGTGGCCCTGTCGGTCCTGGACGAGTACATCGCCCAGGTGCCGGGAGGTCCGGGATCCAAGCCCTGGGAACGAGCCAAGCGGCGCCGTGAAGGTCTTCCGAACTGCCGTATTTCCAGGTACGCGGACGACTGGTGCCTGATGGTGAGCGGTACCAGGGAGGATGCCGAAGCTCTGCGCGAGGAGATCGCGGAAATCTTGTCGGCGATGGGTCTGCGCCTGTCGCCCGAGAAGACTCTGATCACCCATATCGACGAGGGGTTGGACTTCCTCGGATGGCACATCCAGCGTCATCGCAAACGGGGAGCCGACCGCCGCTACGTCTACACCTACCCCTCGCGCAAGGCCCTCACGGCCGCGATGGGCAAGGTCAAGGAGATACGGCGCAAAACAGCCACCGGCCTGCCACTGGACGAACTGCTCATCCAGATCAACCGGATGCTTTTCGGCTGGTGCATGTACTTCCGTCCCGGAGTGTCCAGCGCGACCTTTCGGTACCTGAGGAACTACGCGTGGAATCAGGTGATGAAGTGGTTGCGCCGCAAACACCGCCGGATCA
>NZ_JAAGLU010000195.1 GCF_010550245.1 Streptomyces sp. SID12501 | reverse complement strand
GGCCGGCCGAGCGTCGGACGGTGTCACCGACCCGCACGACCGCGTTGACGTTGCCCCCGTCGAGGGTCTGCCCGGTGACGTCCTGGGTGCCTGCGCTTTCCATGACGTGATCGTCGCACCCGCGGCCGTCCTCGCCGTCGCGTGGCGGCGAGCACCCGCGCACGACGCCGGGACGACCTCAGGCGGGCGTCGCCGACCGCTCGACCCGCACGTCCGTGAGCGTCACGGGCGTCCCGGCGCGCAGCGAGCCGTGCACCTCGGCGATCGCGTCGACGTGCGCCACGAGGTCCCGCACCACGGCCTCCGGTGCAGGTGACGTGACGATCACGCGGTAGACGACGTCGTGTGCCGTCGCGCCGGGGGCGTCGAACCGCCCCCTCACCTCGACGTCGACCCCGTCGACCGGCACGGATCGCGCGGCCGCCTCGCGGTGGACGTCGTTGGTGAAGCAGGTCGCGAGAGCGAGGAACAGCAGCTCCCCTCCGCTCACGGCCGAGCCGGGCGCTCCGTCACGGCCGGGGACGTCGAGCGGGCGCGCCCGGCCGCCGGTCCCGACGTGCACCTCGTGCGCGTCGGCCGTGCTCCTGACGCTGGCGGTGTACTCCACAACGTTGCCCTCCGTCGTGACGGCGCCCGGTCCCGAGTGTCCTGCCGCTCCTGCCGCCGGGTCCAGCCCCGTCCCGGACGGCGTCAGATCCAGCCCCGGTCCCA
>NZ_JAAGLU010000194.1 GCF_010550245.1 Streptomyces sp. SID12501 | reverse complement strand
GAGCAGCGACCTCGTCCGTGCCGTCACCCTCGCCCCTTCGGTAGCATTGTGAAACCAACGCACCGTAGGCCCAATCAGTTGCAGATCGCAACTCTGAAGGAGTGGTCATGCCCGCCCACGCTGCACCCCCCGTCTGGACGGACGCGACGTGCCCGGTGGCCCGCGCCGCCGACCTCGTCGGGGACCGCTGGAGCCTGCTGGTCGTCCGCGACGCGATGGACGGCGCACGGTCCTTCACGGAGCTCAAGCGCCGGACCGGCATCGCGCGCAACATCCTCAGCGACCGACTCCGGCGGCTCTGCGCCTTCGGCGTCCTCGCGCAGGTCGACGCCCCCTCCGGCAGGCGTCAGGTGTACGAGCTCACGGTCGCCGGCAAGGACCTGTTCGGCGTCGTCGTCGCCCTCCGGCAGTGGGGCGAGCGGCACGCCTTCGCCGACGGGGAACCCCGCTCCACGCTGGTCGACGGCCACGGCGAGCCGGTGCCGCGGCTGATCCCGACCGACAGCCACGGGCAGGAGCTGACCTGCGACGACGCGTGCGTCGTGCCCTTCAGCGCCGGCCCGGTCGTATGCCCCGGCCAGGACGTCGTGCTGCTGACCGCCGCGACGCTGCTGTCCGACCTCGTGCGCGACGTCCGCTGGTCGCCCGCCACGCACCCGGGGCTCGCCGACGACCCGCTGCCGCCGACGCTCGGGCACGCCGACCTGCGGCTC
>NZ_JAAGLU010000193.1 GCF_010550245.1 Streptomyces sp. SID12501 | reverse complement strand
GGCGACGCCGTGCCGAACCCGCTGACGCCCGCCGACCGCCCGCAGGTCGTGCGGACGGGCCTGCTCGTGCTGCTCGCGGTCGTGGCCGCGGGCGTCGTCGCGTGGCTCGTCGGGGCCGGGGGCGGCGGGCCGCTCGACGTCGTGATCGACGCGCTGTCCTACCTCGCGCTCGCGGCGCCCGTCGTGATGTTCCTCGTGATGTTCCGGTCGCCGAAGGTCACCGCGCCCGAGCGGTCGCGCCTCACCGCGTACGTGCCGCTGTTCGTCGCCGCCGCGCTGTTCTGGATGATCTTCGAGCAGGCGTCCAGCACGCTGTCGCAGTACGCGCGCGACCACACCGACCTCGACGTGCTGGGCGTGACGATCTCGCCCGTGCTCTACCAGTCGGTCAACCCGGCGGCGATCATCCTGCTGGCGCCGGTGTTCGCGTGGCTGTGGGTGCGGCTGGGCGACCGCCCGTCGACCGCGGTGAAGTTCGCGCTCGGCCTCGCGCTCGCGGCGTCGAGCTTCCTGTTCCTCGCGGGCGCGTCCGCGGTCGCCGGCGAGGGGCGCTCGCCCTGGTGGGTGCTGGTGGTCGTGTACGTGGTGCAGACGCTCGGCGAGCTGTGCCTGTCGCCGGTCGGCCTCGCGGCGACCACGCTGCTCGCGCCGCGGGCCTTCCGCGGTCAGGCCATGGCGCTGTGGTTCCTCGGCCGAGCCGCGCCAGCGCAGAC
>NZ_JAAGLU010000192.1 GCF_010550245.1 Streptomyces sp. SID12501 | reverse complement strand
GCGCTCTGGAAGAGCGCGATCCGCCCGGGACCGGTGCGGACCGCGCCGCGCCCGGGCACGGCCGGGTCGAAGTGCGCCGACACGGGTGACCCCAGCACGTCGGTGGAGTCCTGCTCGTCCGCGGTGCGCAGCGCGATGCGGAGGTTGGTGTTGGCGCGCAGGTTGTCCTTGATGACGCCGGCCGGGCGCTGGGTCGCGAGGACGAGGTGCAGGCCGAGCGAGCGGCCGCGCTGGGCGACGTCGACGACGCCGTCGACGAACTCCGGCACCTCGGACACGAGCGCCGCGAACTCGTCGACGACGATGACGAGCGCGGGCGGCGTCTCGGGGTCGCCCGTGCGTTCGAGCGACAGCAGGTCCTTGGCCTTCTTGCGCTGCAGCAGGTGCTCGCGTCGTCGCAGCTCGGCCCGCAGCGACGTGAGGGGGCGCCGCACGAGGTGCGGCGTGAGGTCCGTGACGAGGCCGACGCAGTGGGGCAGCTCGACGCAGTCGGCGAACGCCGCTCCGCCCTTGTAGTCGACGAACAGGAACGTGACCCGGTCCGGGCTGTGCGCGGTCGCCGTGGCCAGCACCCACGCCTGGAGGAACTCGCTCTTGCCCGACCCGGTGGTGCCGCCGACGAGCGCGTGCGGGCCGTCGCGCCGCAGGTCCAGCACGAGCTCGCCGGCGACGCCCTGGCCCAGCACCGCGCGGAGCGTGGCGTCGCTGCGGCG
>NZ_JAAGLU010000191.1 GCF_010550245.1 Streptomyces sp. SID12501 | reverse complement strand
ACCTGCTGACCCGCGCCGGTCATGGAGGAGTAGCCGTTGTGGGGCGCGAAGAACCCGATGGTGTTGTAGCCCCAGTAGTTCGACAGCCCCTTCTCCTGCAGCGAGGGGTCGTTGACGAACTGGTGCACCGGCATGAGCTCGATCGCCGTCACGCCCAGGTCCGCCAGGTGCTCGACCACCGCGGGGTGCGCGATCCCGGCGTACGTGCCGCGCAGCTCCTCCGGCACCGCCGGGTGCTGCATCGTCAGGCCCTTGACGTGGGCCTCGTACAGGATCGTCTCGTGGTACTGGTGGCCCGGCGGGCGGTCGTGGCCCCAGTCGAAGAACGGGTTCACGACGACCGACGTCATGGTGTGCGCGGCGGAGTCCGACTCGTTGCGCGTCTCCGGGTCGCCGAACGTGTACGAGTAGAGCGACGGGTCGCCGTCGATCTGGCCGTCGATGGCGTTCGCGTACGGGTCGAGCAGCAGCTTCGACGGGTCGCAGCGGTGCCCCTGCGCGGGGTCGTACGGGCCGTGCACGCGGTACCCGTAGCGCTGGCCGGGCGCGATCTGCGGCAGGTAGCCGTGCCAGACGAACGCGTCCACCTCGGGCAGGTCGATCCGCGTCTCGGAGCCGTCGTCGTCGAGCAGGCACAGCTCGACCCGCTCGGCGACGCCGGAGTACAGGGCGAAGTTGGTCCCCGTGCCGTCGTACGTGGCGCCGAGGGGGTAGGG
>NZ_JAAGLU010000190.1 GCF_010550245.1 Streptomyces sp. SID12501 | reverse complement strand
CCCGGTTCGCCGAGCGGATGATCGAGGCGACGCCGATCGACGTGGTCGCCGAGTTCTACCCGGCGTTCCAGATCCACGACAAGACCGCCGCGCTCCAGCGGTTCGCCGGCGTCCCCGTCACGGTCGTCGCGGGCGACCGGGACATGATCACCCCCGCGGAGCACAGCGTCGCCATGAAGGAGGCCCTGCCGGCCGCCGAACTGGTGGTCCTGGAGAACACCGGGCACCTGATGATGCTGGAGCGCCCGGAGATCGTGACCGGGCTGCTGATGGGACTGCTGGCCCGCACCGGAGCCGTGCCGGACGCGGGATCCGAAGCCGCTAACGTTGGCGGGCATGGAAGAAGCACCGCGGGAAGCGCAGCGCAGCCAGGCTCCTGAGGCCGGCGCCGCCACCGAGACCCTGATCACCGTCGACTCGCCCGAATCCATGCAGGAACTGGGCCGTCGCGTCGCCGCCCTGTTGCGTCCCGGCGACCTGGTCCTGCTGACCGGCGAACTCGGCGCCGGCAAGACCACCCTCACCCGGGGCCTGGGCGAGGGCCTCGGCGTGCGCGGGGCCGTGACCTCGCCGACCTTCGTGATCGCCCGAGTACACCCGTCGCTGGTCGGCGGCCCGGCGCTGGTGCACGTGGACGCGTACCGGCTCGGCGGCGGCCTGGACGAGATGGAGGACCTCGACCTCGACGTCTCGCTGCTCGAGTCCGTGGTGGTCGTGGAG
>NZ_JAAGLU010000018.1 GCF_010550245.1 Streptomyces sp. SID12501 | reverse complement strand
GCCGGCGACCGGAAGAAGACCACCCGACCTGCGGGCAGAGACCTGCCCGAGCCGGATGCGGTGAAAGATCGCACGTCCGGTTCCTAGGGGGCCGGGGCGCAGCAATGCGCTCCGGCTACCCGACCAATCGGCAGTCGATCCGGTTCACCGCCAACGCCCGCTGGTCCATCACCGACAAGGGGCGCCTGAACCTGCCGAAGATCGGTGCGGTGAAAGTGACGTGGTCCCGCACGCTGCCCACCACGCCCTCCTCCGTCACCGTCATCAAGGACGCGGCCGGGCGGTACTTTGCCTCTTTCGTCATCGACACCGACCTCGCCGCCGACGCGATCCGGATGCCCGAAACCGGCCGCACCATCGGCATCGACCTCGGCCTGACCCATTTCGCGGTCCTGTCCGACGGCACGAAAATCGACTCCCCGCGCTTCCTGCGCCGCGCGGAGAAGAAGCTGAAGAAGGCCCAGCGGGAGCTGTCCCGCAAGCAGAAGGGAAGCAAGAACCGCGAAAAGGCCCGCCTGAAGGTCGCCCGCGCCCACGCCAGGGTCACCGACGCCCGTCATGAGTTCCACCACCAGCTCTCCACCAGGCTGATCTCCGAGAACCAAGGGATCGCCGTGGAGAATCTGTCGGTGGCAGGACTGGCCCGCACCAGACTGGCCAAGTCCGTGCACGACGCCGGATGGTCCTCGTTCATCAGCATGCTGGAATACAAAGCGGCCCGGTACGGCCGCACCCTGGTGAAGATCGGCCGGTTCGAGCCGACCTCCCAGACCTGTTCCGCCTGCGGCGTCAAGGACGGACCCAAGCCCCTGAACATCAGGGAGTGGACCTGCGCCGCGTGCGGTGCGGTCCATGACCGGGACCACAACGCCGCGAAGAACGTGAAAACGGCCGCCGGACTGGCGGCATCAGCCTGCGGAGCGCCGGTAAGACCAGGAGCGATCCCGGCACAGCGCGAAGAAACAGGAAGCCACGGATTCCCGACCGAACCCTGTGCCGCATAGCGGCACAGCAACGATCGAGAAGGCCAGAATCCCCGGGCTTCAACCCGAGGAGCAAGTCAAACCTCCTTCCGTTGGGCCACCCACCTGCGGGCATGCCAGGCGGGGGCCGACCGGGAGAAGTGGATCACGCCACCCTGTCGTCTGCTGCACCCGCCTCGGCGAGCAAGGCTCGCCACGTGGCACGGATCGGTGCGCGGATATCCGCCATGCCCGTGCTCCCGGAGGCGATCAAGATCCTGGGAGCGGGCATCGTCAGGCGGCAAGATCAGGTTCGGGGGGCCGCCGATGATCTGGCTGCCGGTTCTGCGTGGGCGGGATGAGCGTTGGGGGCGTGTCGTTGAACGGCTGGCAGGCGGCAGGCTGGCTGTCGCCCGCCGGGGCGGGGCCGCAGGAGCAGGCCGTGGAAGGCGTGAGGATGATGGCGGTGCCGTGCGCGGGTATTCGGGGAGTGGCGATCCGCCAGGACCGGGCATGCCGGTCTGCGGTGCTCTGTTCGTCGGTGTGCTGGCCGGGGCATTGACCGATGGCGCGTCTGACGCAGGTGCTGCGGGTCGTCGGCGGTGAGGCCGGGACTGCCCGTAAGGTCAGGGCGCGCGGTCGTCGGGTGGCATTGGGGAAGGGGTCTCGGTGGCCCAGGCCAGCAGCATCCGCAGGGCGTCGTGCGATGGGCTGCCCGGCTCGGCGGCATACGTGATCAAGGCCTGATCGGGGTCGTCCGTTGCGCGCAGGGTCTCGTAGGCCAGATCCAGGTCGCCGACCACCGGATGGTGGAAGCGCTTGGTTCCCGAGGTCTTGTCCCGCACTGGGTGCTCGGCCCACCAGCGACGGAAGTCCTCGCTCTTCATCGACAGTTCGCCGATCAGGCTCGCCAACCGAGGGTCCTCGGGGTGCCGTCCTGCGTCCAGGTGGAGGTAGGCCACGTTCTCGCGGGCGCAGGAGGTCCAGTCCGCATACAGTTCCCGGGACGTCTCGTCGAGGAAGGTGATTCGGGCGATGTTGCGCTCAGCTGGGCCCAGGGCCGCGTAGTCGCCGAAGAGGGCGACCGCTGCGGTGTTCCAGGCCAGTATGTCCATGCGCCGGCCCATCACTACCGCCGGTATGTCCACCAGATCGTCCAGCAGCCGCTGGAGCATGGGGCGCACGCGTTGCGGCCGGGGCCGGCGTCGGGGAGTGTGCCGGGCGGTGGACTGCGGTCGGGCGAGGCGGTGCAGGTGCCCGGTGGCAGCCTCGTCCAGCCGCAGTGCGCGGGCGAGGGCGTCGAGTACGGCGCCCGAGGGGTTGGGCACGCGGCCCTGTTCCATCCGGGTGTAGTAGTCGACACTCACTCCGGCGAGCTGCGCGATCTCCTCGCGGCGCAGGCCCGCCACCCGGCGCCGGCCTCCGAAGTCCGGCAGGGCAACGTCTTCGAGGTGCAGGAGGGAGCGGCGGGTGCGGAGGAACTCGCCCAGGTTGATCGCTGCGCTCATACGACGATTGTGCCGGTCGTGATGGGTGGCTGCCTGGCCCTGCCGGGGCCAGGCAGCCACCACACCCTCCGTCAGGCGGGGATGGCGGTCACCAGGCCCCCGTCGACGGCGATGTCCTGGGCTGTGATGTACGAGGACCGCGGGGAAAGGAGGAAGGCCACGGTCTCGGCGATGTCCTGGGCCTGGCCGAGCCGCTTCAGCGGCACCTGCGATCGGATGGCGTCGTGCGAGGCAGGGTCCGGGTTGGCGGCATGGAACATCTCGGTGACGATGTAGCCCGGGCTGATCGAGTTGACCCGGATGCCGCGCTCGGCGAGATCACTGCCCAGTGCGCGGGCCAGATTGTGGACGGCAGCCTTGGTGGCCGCATACACCGGTGCGACGGCCAGGCCCCGGTGCAGTGTCCACGAGGCATTGATCACGATGGAACCGCCACCCGCTGCGTCGAGCAGCGGCAGAACCTTCTGGACCGTGAAGAACACCCCCTTGAAGTTGACGTCGACGCTGAGATCGAAGTCCTGCTCAGTGACCTCGCCACTGCGCTGGAACACTCCGACCCCGGCATTGGCGAACACCCCGTCCAGACGTCCGTGGCGTTCACGGATCAGGGCAGCCAAGCGGTCCAGATCGGTGAGGCTGGCGGAGTCGGCCCGGACCGCGAACAGACGGGCACCCTGACCGGACGCCTTGTCCAATTGTTCGGCTGCGCGGTCGAGGCGGGCATCGTCGCGGCCGGTGATGACGATATGGGCGCCGGCTTCCAGGAGCAGACGCGCGGTGGCCAGGCCCATCCCGCTGGTTCCGCCGGTGATCAGGACGACACGGTCGTGGAAGCCGGTCACGTCACTGCTGCTGTCGGTCATGACCACAGCCTCGCCACCAACCTTCGGGCCAACCAGGCCCAGATCAACCTGGGTCTCCCAGGCCCCCTTCTGCAGGCAGCCGAGACAGCCTCCACCACACCGCCCTGGACGTCCAACGATGCGACATGCACCGCCCGGCCCCGGAATCAACCCCCGAAGGACTTCGAGAGCCGACCACTAAGCCGCCGAGCAGCGGGGGAAGGCGTTGAACTCCACCATCGCCTTCTAGGGGTTGGCCGGACCACCTTCGGACCCGTTGGTGGCCCCGGCGCGGTCCTCTCCGGGTTCGGGGCGGCGGGCGAGTCGGCTGAACGCAGGTCTCGGCGCCCGGGCGGCGGCTCTGAGCCTGGGCGCGCCGGCTGACCGGCATCCCCTCACCTGTGGTGCTCCAACTGCCCCGCGGGCGATCTTGCTTGCTGCGCGGCAACCGCCATGACGATGACGGAGAGCAGGACGATGCCGGCGCCGACGTAGAGCGGTGCGGTGTAGCCGAGGCCCGCGGTGATGGCCAGGCCGCCGAGCCAGGCGCCGAGGGCGTTGCCGAGGTTGGACGCGGACACGTTGGCGCTGGCGGCCAGCGCCGCTCCGTGGGCGTAGTCGGTGACGCGGGTGATCATGCCGGGCACACTGGCGAACCCGAACAGGCCCATCAAGAACACCAGCACCACCGATGCGGCGGCGCTGGTGGCCAGCAGACCGAACACGGCCAGGGTGACGGCGAGTCCGAGCAGGGCGATGATCAGGGCGCGGTCCCGGTCGCGGTCGGCCGCTCGCCCGCCGACCAGGTTCCCGACGACCAGGCCGGCGCCGTAGACCATCAGCAGCCAGGCGACGTCCGCCGACGAGAAGCCGCCGACCTCCGTGAACGTGTAGGCGAGGTAGGTGAACGCACCGAACATCCCGCCGTAGCCGAGCGCGGTGGCTGTCAGCGTCAGCCCGACCTGCCAGGACCGGAACGCACGGAACTGGGCCCGAAGGCCGCTGGGCGGTGCTGGCTCCGAGCTGCCCGGCACTGCCGACTGCCGTGTCTCTCCGGCCCCGCCGGGGACGAGGGCGACGATTCCCGCCAGCGCGAGCACGCCGATCGCGGTGACCGCCCAGAAGGCCGCCCGCCAGCCCCACCGCTCACCGACCAGCGCACCGAACGGCACGCCCAGCACGTTCGCCACCGTCAGCCCGGCGAACATGACAACGCGGCGACGATCCGCCCGAGCAGCATCACCTCGTAGTTCGGTGCGATCGCCGACATCAGGTTGCCGATGACGAACAACGCCACCAGGCCGACCAGTACCCGTTTGCGGGGCAGCCGTGCCGTCGCCGCGGTCAGCACGATCGCGCCGACCGCGACACTCAACGCGTATCCGGAGATCAGTCGGCCCGCGGTCGCCTCGGACACATCGAAACCCGACGCCACCTGCGGCAGCAGCCCGGCGATCAGGAACTCGGTCAGCCCGATACCGAAACCGCCCAGCGCCAGTGCGACCAGTCCGCTCGGCATCCGTCCCATGGCCCTACCCTCACCCCCTGGCGCCGGACGTGTCCATGGACAGAGACCGGCGGCGCTTGGACGAAAGTCGGGGGAGCCCAAGTGCCCTTCAGCGCGCGGTGATGCGGGCGTTGACCCGCCACAGGCAGTCGCCGTCGGTGTGCCACATGGGGTGGTGAGGGGCCGCGTCGCAGGTCAGGGCGATGCCGTGGAAGCCGGCGGGGAGTCGGCGGTCGACGACGAACTCCGCGATGTCCTTGCCGACGGCGCCCTCCTCGAAGCGCGTCAGGAGCGGTGTGCAGCCCACGACGCCTTCACCGAGGACGGCGGGGATGCCACGGCGCCGGGTGAAGTCGGCGACGGAGTCGACCCAGTCGGCCGGCGTCTCCCGCATGGCCTGGCGGTGCGCCGTGTAGTTCTCGTAGAGCTACGGGTCCCAGCGGTCGGGGTCCGCCCAGTCGTGCGCGTAGAACCGTCCGCGCGGGAAGACGACGATCTGCCCCACGGCCGTAGCCGTCCGGACCGGACTCGCCGCGACGCCGTTGACGGTGATGTGGCGAGCGGCGAGGTTGACGGCCAGGAAGGGACCGTCCACGTTGACGGCGAAGGTGCACACACACCGTCGGTCACGCGTCAGAACATCGCCCGGATGATCCCCACAGTGCGCGCCAGGTGCGGTTCGGCGCGGTCGGCGCGGTGGGCGACGGCCAGCTCGATGCGGGCGTCGGCCCCGGCAAGTGGCAGGTAGGTGACGCCTTCGAGGGCCAGCGCGGTCACGGGCTCGGGCACGACCGCGACGCCGAGGCCGCCCGCCACGAGCGTGACCAGCGTCGAGGTCTCGCCGACCTCGTGGCGGATGTGCGGCTCGACCCCGGCATCGCGCAGGAGGCCCAGTACGACGTCGTACATCACCGACCGTCGGCCGGCGGAGTGCACGATCAGGTCGGCACCCGCGAGGTCCGCGGCGCGCAGCCGTGACCGCCGGGCGAGGCGATGGTCGACCGGCACGGCGACCACGAGCCGGTCCCGGCGCAAGGTGTGCACGGTGAGCGAGAGGTCGGCCGCCGCAGGACGCAGCAGCGCGACGTCGATCGCGCCGGTGCGCAGCGCCTCGACCTGGTCGGGCGCGAGCATCTCGCCCCGGAAGGAGAACTCGACGCCGGGAAGCTCCTGCGCGAGCCGCCGCGAGAGCGCGGGCAGGAGACTGTACGTCGCCGAGCCCACGCACCCGATCGCGAGGTGGCCCACCGAGCCGGCGGCGACGAGCCGTGCGTGGTGAGTGGCCTCTTCGACGCCGGCGAGGATCGCGCGCGCCCGGTCGAGGTAGGCCCGGCCGGCCTCGGTGAGGTCGACGCGGCGCGTGGTGCGGTGGAGCAGCTCGACGCCGAGCTCGCCCTCCAGCTGGCGGATCTGCTGGGAGAGCGGTGGCTGCGCCATGTGGAGCCGCTCGGCGGCGCGACCGAAGTGGAGCTCCTCGGCCACCGCCACGAAGTACCGGAGATGACGCAGATCCATATCTCACCCATATCAATCAGCTCGGATATGTGTACTTCAGAATATCGCGGCCCGGTACTAACGTCGGTGCCATGAGTGCTTATCTGTACGCCGCGACGCGGACGCCGTTCGGCCGCTTCAACGGCGCGCTGGCCGGTGTCCGTCCCGACGACCTCGCCGCCGCCGCGATCACCTCGACGCTCGCCGCTGTCCCGGGCCTCGATCCCGCCGCGATCGGCGACGTGGTGTGGGGCAACGCCAACGGCGCCGGCGAGGAGAACCGCAACGTCGGCCGCATGGCCGCGCTGCTCGCCGGGCTCCCGGTGAGCGTGCCCGGCACCACGGTCAACCGGCTGTGCGGTTCGAGTCTCGACGCGGCGATGACGGCCAGCCGGACGATCGAGTCCGGCGATGCCGAGGTGGTGCTGACCGGCGGCGTGGAGTCCATGACACGTGCGCCGTGGGTACTGCCCAAGTCGGCGAAACCGTTCCCGGTCGGAGACGTCACCGCGGTCTCGACCACGCTCGGCTGGCGGCTGGTCAACCCGCGGATGCCGAAGGAGTGGACGGTCAGCCTGGGCGAGGCCAACGAGCGGCTCCGGGAGCGCTTCGGCATCTCCCGCGAGCGGCAGGACGAGTTCGCCGCCCGCTCCCACCAACTGGCCGACCTGGCTTGGGAGTCGGGCTTCTACGACGGCCTGGTGGTACCGGTCGAGGGTGTCGGCCTGACGCGCGACGAGGGCATCCGGCCCGGTTCCACGCCGGAGGCACTGGCCGGTCTCAAGCCGGTCTTCCGTACCCCGGAGCAGGGCGGCACCATCACCGCGGGCAACGCCAGTCCGCTCAACGACGGTGCCTCCGCGGTGCTGCTGGGCAGTGAGAAGGCGGCGGCCACCATCGGGGCCGACCCGATCGCCCGCATCGCCGGCCGTGGCGTGATGGCACTGGAGCCGCAGGCCTTCGGCTACGCCCCGGTCGAGGCCGCGAACCGCGCGCTGGCCCGGGCCGGGATCGGCTGGGACCAGGTGGGCGCGGTCGAGCTCAACGAGGCCTTCGCCGTGCAGTCGCTCGCCTGTCTCGACGCGTGGAAGATCGACCCCGCCATCGTGAACCAGAAGGGCGGTGCCATCGCGATCGGGCATCCGCTGGGCGCCTCGGGAGGCAGGGTCCTCGCCACGCTGGCCAAGGTGCTGCGCGTGACGAAGCAGCGCTACGGTGTCGCCGCGATCTGTATCGGGGTCGGCCAGGGGCTGGCCGTCGTACTCGAGAACTGCGGCGTCACGGAGGCGGGCAAGTGAGCCGGGCGGAGATCGTCGAGAGCGCCGACGCGGCGGTCGCCGGGATCGAGGACGGGGCGACCGTCCTCGTCGGCGGCTTCGGGCTGGCCGGGATGCCGTTCGATCTGATCGACGCGCTCATCCGGCAGGGGGCGAAGGACCTCACGATCGTGTCCAACAACGCGGGCAACGGCGAGGTCGGGCTGGCCGCACTGCTGGCCGCCGGCCGGGTGCGCAAGGTGCTCTGCTCCTTTCCGCGCCAGGCCGACTCCTGGGTCTTCGACGGCCTCTACCGCGAGGGAAAGATCGTGCTGGAGGTGGTGCCGCAGGGCAACCTCGCCGAGCGGATGCGCGCGGCCGGTGCCGGCATCGGCGCGTTCTACTGCCCGACAGCGGTCGGCACACCGCTCGCCGAGGGCAAGGAGGAGCGGGAGATCGACGGCCGGAAGTACCTGCTGGAATACCCCATCAAGGGCGACTACGCGCTGATCGGCGCGCACATCGCGGACACGCTGGGCAACCTCGTCTACCGCAGGACGGCCCGCAACTTCGGACCGGTCATGGCCACGGCCGCGACGACGACCATCGTCCAGGTCGGCGAGGTCGTCGAGCCCGGGACGCTCGACCCCGAGGCCGTCGTCACCCCGTCCATCTACGTCGACCGGATCGTCCAGGTGGCGGCCCGGCACTACACCGTCCAGGGGGCACGATGACCACCACGTCGACCGGCCGGGCGTACGCCGAGGCGCCGAGGAGCGCCGACCACCAGCTCTCGATGGACGAGCTGGCCGCCGTCATCGCACGCGACATCCCGGCCGGCGCCTTCGTCAACCTCGGTATCGGGCAGCCCACCAGGATCGCCGACCATCTGCCGGCCGACTCCGGGGTGGTGCTGCACACCGAGAACGGCATGCTCAACATGGGCCCGAAGGCCGAGGGCGACGCGGTCGACCCCGACCTGACCAATGCCGGCAAGGTCCCGGTGACCGAGCTGCCGGGGGCGGCGTACTTCCACCACGCCGACTCCTTCGCCATGATGCGCGGCGGACACCTGGACGTCTGCGTCCTCGGGGCGTACCAGGTCGCCTTCGACGGCGATCTCGCCAACTGGACCACCGGTAGACCCGACGACATCCCCGCCGTCGGCGGCGCCATGGACCTCGCCATCGGCGCCAAGGACGTCTACGTGATGATGACGCTCTTCACCCGCTCCGGTGAGCCGAAGCTCGTTCCGCGGTGCGCCTACCCGCTCACCGGCATCGGCTGCGTCAGCCGCGTCTACACGGACCACGGCGTCTTCGACGTCGGCCCCGACGGCGTGCGGATCCGGGAGACGTACGGCGTCGGCGCCAAGGAACTGGCGGAGCGACTCGGCATCACGCTGCCGTAGGGCGTGCGGGTCCTTGGCCGAAGAGGCAATCGCCCGTTCGCTCAGTGGACCGGAGTACGGCTTTCCGGACCCGGTCCGACCCTGATGCCTGGTGCGGCGGGTGAAGGGACCCAGCCGCACCAGGACGGGGGCCCGGTCCCGGGATCGGGCGCGGAAGCCGGACCGAGACGGTCCAGGAGAGCGACACGCAGTGGATCCGTGTCCGGGAGGCCGAGACCGCTACTGATCGCCAGGGCCTGGGTCCAGGCGTCGACGGCGGAGTGGGCGTGAGCGGTGGCGCGGTGGACGTCGCCGAGGCAGAGGAGCCCGGCGGCTTCGCTGTGGCGGTCGCCGGTCCTGTGGAACAGGTCGAGGGCCTGCCGGTAGCAGTCGACGGCCTCCTGGTATCGGCCCAGGTGGTGGTGGATGTAGCCGAGGCTGTCCCGGATGTGGGCCTGTCCGTTGAGGTCCGAGGTCTCCTGAGCCAGGTCGAGGGCCTGGCGGCAGTGTGCGAGAGCCTGGGCGTGGTCGCCCAGCTGGGCGAGGATCCACCCGATGTGATTGAGGGCGGCGGACTGCCCGGCCCGGTCACCGGCCGCCCGATGATGCCTGAGACTGTCGTGAGCGTGACCGAGTGCCTGCCGGCGCCCGCCCTGTGCCTCGGACATCCGGGACAGGTGCTGGTGGATACGGGCCTGTCCGGCGTGACTGCCGGCTTCGTCGAAGAGGACCAGCGCGCGCAGGTAGTGGGCACGGGCCTCGTCGGGACGGTCCAGCCGGTCCTGGGCGAGTCCGAGCCCGCGATGGGCATCGGCCTGTCCGGCCTTGTCGCCCTGGCGCAGCGCGGCCTTCAGCGCCGTGGTGTGGACGCCGGTCAGTGCTCGCCAGTACCCGTGCCGGTCGAGATACGTGGTCAGCGCAGAGGCGAGCCGACAGGTATGGGTGTCGAAGCCCGCGGCGGGCGCCTGATCCACGGCGGCCAGGAGGACCGCGTGCTCGGCGGTGAACCAGGCCTGTGCCTGTGGGTGGTCCGACAGTCGCGTGGGCGCCGCGCCCGGCTGGGCGGGTGGCAGGGGAGGCGGGTTGGGCCGGGGAGTCAGCAGGGCGTCGGCCGTGTGGGCGGTGTGCAGGTAGTGGTCGAGCATCCGGTGCGTGGCCGTGCGCCGGACGTCGTCGCTGTCGTACACGGCGACGAGTTCGGCGGAGTAGGCGCGCAGCAGGTCGTGGAAGACGTACCGGCCGGGGACATGTTCGGTGAGCAGGTGCCCGCGAACCAACTCGGCCAGCAGCACCCGGGCGCGCGGCACCGGCACGTCGGCCAGCGCGGCGACGGCCGGCAGGGCCGCGTCGGGCCCGGGGTGCACGCCCAGCAGCCGGAAGAGCCGGGCGGCCTCGGAACCGAGCGACTGGTACGACCAGGAGAACACCGCCCGCACCTGGCTGGAAGCCTCCCCGCCGTCGAGGGCGTCCAGGCGTCCGTCGGCCCGGTGCAGCTCCCCGGCCAGCGCCGCGAGCGGAAGACCGGGCTGGGCGGCGGCGCGTGCGGCGACGATCGCCAGTGCGAGCGGCAGCCCCGCGCACCGGCCGACGATCTCCCGTACGGCGGCGGGTTCGGCCGTCACCCGGTCCGCGCCCAGCCGTCCGGTCAGCAGTTCGCGGGCCTCGGCGGGACCGAGCAGACCGAGGGTCAGCAGATGGGCCCCTTCGGCCGCCGCCAGCCCGGTCAGCGACTTCCGGCTGGTGACCAGGGCCAGACACCCGGGTGCCCCGGGCAGCAGTGGACGGACCTGCTCGGCGTCGCCGGCGTTGTCCAGTACCACCAGCACCCGCCGCCCGGCCAGCAGGCTGCGGTACAGCCCGGTCTGCGCCTCAAGACCGGCCGGGACACGGGCCGGCGACACCCCGAAGGCGTCCAGGAACCCCCGTACCGCCTCCGCCGGGCCCACCGCCGAGCCGTCAGGGGTGAACCCGCGCAGATTCACATACAACTGCCCGTCAGGAAAGGCCTGTTGAGCGCGGCGCGCCCAGTGCACGGCCAACGCCGTCTTGCCCACGCCCGCGGTACCCGACACCGCCGAGATCACCACCGCCGACGGCTGGTCCAGCGCCGAGGCGAGAATCTCGTCCAGCTGAGCGAGCTCCTCGCCGCGCCCGGTGAATCCCCTTACTCCCATGGGCAGTTGTACGGGGATCCCGCCCGGCCACGGCACTGCCACCGCCGACGGCCGCGTCGGGGCCGGCGGGAGGGGAGCGGCCTCGGCAGGCACCCGGGGCGCCGACCTTGCGGTGGGCCCCGGCACGCCGCCCCGCAGGATCGCCTGATGCACCTCCCGCAGCGCCGCCCCGGGGTCGGCGCCCAGCTCCTCGGCCAGCCGCCGCCGGACGGTGGCGTAGCGGTCCAGCGCCTCCGCGCCGCGCCCGGCGGTGTGCAGCGCCCGCATCAGCGCCCCGGTCAGCGGTTCCACCAGCGGATACTCGCCGAGCAGCTCGGTGAGCGGGCCGATCACGGCAACGGGATCACCGGCGCGCGACTCCATGTCGGCCCACGCGACGGCCGCGTCCACCCGCTGCTGCCGCCACGCCTCACGCACGCGCCCCGCCCACTGGCCGCCCAGTCCGGCCAGCGGTTCCCCGCGCCACAGGCCGAGCGCCTCGCGCAGCAGCGAGGCCCGCGCCTCCTCCGTACGCCCCGCCTCCCGGGCCCGGCCGGCCAGCTGCCGGAACCGATGTACGTCCACCTGGTCCGGGCGAGCCTCCAGCACGTAACCGCCCGAACGGCGCAGCAGGCGTAACTGGGCGTCCTCAGCATCCTCGGTGTGCTCGCACAGCCGCCGGAGCCGGGCGATATGGGCGTGCAGCGCGCGTCGTGCCCCGTCGGGCGGATCCGCCCCCCAGACGCGCTGGATCAGTACGTCGGCCGTGACGGGCCGGCCGGTGTCCACCGCGAGCGCAGCCAGCACGGCTCGGCGCTGCGGCGGCCCGACCTCCGCCGTCCGGCCCCGAACCGCCAGTTCCACCGCACCGAGAAGTCGCAAATACACCACGCTCTCCGCACCCCCCGTGCAGACCTTCATCACGTGTCGTGCACGCTCTCACGCCGGGCGACAACCTATCGACAACGTTCTGAGCCACACTCGGGCCACAGTCTGGGGGCGGAGAGGTGCCCATGCACGGCGGCGCCCCGCACAGGGGGAACGACTCTGCGGGGAGTCGGGAAGTCGTGCGGAAACGGGCTGTCCATCTGTTGGGGCCATGAACGGATCCACGGGTCGGCCGTCGCGACCACCACGGACGAACCGGAGCGCCCGGACCGCGATCGACCAGTCTGCGGCCCGGGCCGGTTCCGACGCCGTGCGCGAGCGCGGCGAGGGGAGCCGTCCGCTCGATGGCCGCTTGTCGGGCGGTATGGGGGGAGATCGACGTGAACGAGCCACGGAGAGCGACCACAACGAACACGGCGGCTGCAGCGGTGCGGCAGCTGGAGCGGCCCGCCGGGCCAGAGCGGGTCGCGGTGCGTTCGCCGGCCGCGCCGGACGGTGGCGGGCGGAGCGTGCTGGAGGGCGCCTTCGGGTTGCTGGAAGCGGTGGAGCGGGCCGGCCAGGCCGGACTGACCAGGCTCGCGGGGGAGTGCGGGCTGCCCAAGACGACCGCGTACCGGCTGCTGGAGCAACTGGTCGTACTGGGTGCCGTCGAGCGGAACCGCGCGGGTTATCGGATGGGCTCGCGGATGTTCCGGCTCGGGCACGCCTGGCAGCCGCATCCCGGCCTGCGATCCGCCGCCCGGGAGCCGGCCCGCCGGCTGGCGCGGGTCACGGGTGCGAGGGTGGGCGTCAACGTGCTCAGGGAGGGGCGGACCCTGATCCTCGACTGGACGGCCGGCGCGACCGACGAGGCACTCGACCCACTGCGCGACGGCGTGGTCTGGCCCTGGTTCACCGCGGCGGGCAAAGTGCTGGTGGCCGGGGCGCACCCGCAACTCCCGCTGGGACCGCTGCCCGCGTCCTGGCGACGGGAATCCGCGGCGATCCGTGACCGGGGTGTCGCGTTCGACCGGGAGGAACTGGTGGCGGGGGCGTGCTGTGTGGCGGTGCCGTTGTACGGGCCGGGCCGTGTGCCGCTGGCGTCCCTGAGCGTCGTGACCGATCCCGCACACAGCCTGGAACGGCTCGTGGATGCCGTCCAGCAGGCGGGAAGGGCGATCAGCGCGCGGTTGCGCGGCCGGTGACACCGGAAAAGACTCTCGGGACCGGGCACGGCCACCGGGCCGTCCGCTCAGGTGCTCCAGCGTCCCGCCGGCCTCGCCCTGCGCCGCCCGTCATGGAGCCGGGCCGGATCTCCGCCGAGATCCGGCCCGGCTCTGTGCCGGAGTGGGTCGGTCGACTAGCCGATGACCCGGCCCAGTTCGATCCGGTCGATGTTCGGGGCCCATGCGCTCGCGTTCCCGAACGTCACCTTGTTGGGGCCCGCCTTCAGGTCGACGGGGACGCCCAGCGTCCAGTAGTCGTCCCAGCCCCAGGTGTTCTTGAAGGTGACCGTCCGGGGCGCGCCCGCCCCCACCGTGAGGTCGGCCGTACGGGACATGATGTCCGTGTT
This sequence comes from Streptomyces sp. SID12501, assembly GCF_010550245.1. GTDB lineage: Bacteria > Actinomycetota > Actinomycetes > Streptomycetales > Streptomycetaceae > Streptomyces. The sequence goes on along the minus strand of NZ_JAAGLU010000018.1, from coordinate 187,969 downwards.
GTAGGAGTGGCCGTTGTCCCGCCGCTCGTTGTGGGCGTAGCTGATGACCAGCATGTAGCGGCCCGACCTGGGCGCGTCCACCGTGAACTCGGCGGTGCTGGCGGCACTGTTGCCGAGCCAGCCGATGTAGGAACCGGCGGAGGCGTACGCCGAGTCGACGAGCTTGGCGCCGCCCGTGAGGGTGGCCGAGGCGCCCTCGTAGGAGAGGACGCCGGACGTCGAACCGGCGCCCGAGACGTCGAGGGAGCGGACGGAGGCGGCCTTGGCCGTCAACGCGATGCGGTTGTTGCCCGCCACCAGATACAGCCGCAGAGCCTTGCCCGGTACCGCCGTCACCTTCTGGCCGTGCAGCTCCAGCCGCACCGGCGCAGAGGATCGCGGCACCACCGAGTAGTAGCCGTCGCGCGGTGCGTAGGCGTCGAAGACCGCCTTGTCCCCGGAGCGCAGGACGAGGGCGCCCGTGCCGACCCCGGCGGACGAGGAGTAGTCGAAGGACGGCCGGCCGCTGACGTCCGCGAGCGTGGCCTCGTACGACGCGGAGGGCACGGCGGAGGTACGGGCGGTCAGGTCGATGCGGTCGAGGGTGACCTCGGTGTCGCCCTTGGCCAGCGTCAGGACGTGCTTGCCGGCCGGGAGGTCGACGGTGACGTCCTTCTTGGCGCGGTAGGTCCAGTTCTCGGTCGAGGGATAGGAGACCGTCGCCGTGGCCTGCCCGTCGACCGAGAGCTTCTGCGTGGCCGGTGTCCCGGACTGGTTGCCGTACAGGATCGCCAGGTCGTAGGTGCCGGCCCTGGGCACGTCGACCGTGAAGTCGACCTTGCTGGTGGCCTGGTTCAGCGAGCCGACGTCCTTCGTCCCGGAGGCCGCGTAGCCGTTGGCGTTGCTCACCGTGCCCTGTGTGTAGACCTGGCCGCCGGTGATGGCCGCGTCCTCGGCCTCGTACGACGCCGACCAGGGTACGGACGCGGCGGACGGGGTGCCGGAGCCGCCGGGCGTGAGGACGATCCGGTACGCGGACATCTTGTGCAGGCCGCGCAGCGGGACGCTCACCGTGCCGTCGGCCGCGACCTTCACCTTCGTACGGGCGAGGACGCGGGGCGTCGCGTGCTGGCCCTCGTAGCCGGACCAGGCGGCCTCGGCGACGGTCGCGGTGACCGTACGGCCGAAGGCCGACCGGGAGACGTTGCGTACGACGACGTCGGCGTCACCGGCCGAGCCGCCGAGCAGGACCTGTGCCTGGCGGCGCTTCTTGTCGTACGAGGCCAGACCCTGGAGGGTGTCGACGGCGTTGGCCTGCGGCGGGGTCACCTTGACCGTGTCACCGGTCAGTCCCGCGTACCAACGGAAGAACCACCAGCCGCCGTTGGGGATGTTGCTGTGCACGACGTTGCCGTCGAGGTTGCCCGCCGCGTCCCAGTAGGCCTGGTTGGCGTACACCTTGTTCCGCTCGAACATCGCTACCCACTGGGCGAGTTGTCCCGGAACGGACAGGTCGCGACGGTTGGCGTACTCATCGATGTTGATCTTCAGGGGTGCGATGCCGAGTTGGCGTTCGATCGAGCGGTAGTTGTCGTAGTTCCCCTGGAAGTTCTTCAGCGAACTGGAGTCCAACTCGTGCCAGGTCATCACCTGCGGCAGGACGTTCTCCCGCTTGGCGAAGGCGAGGAAGTCGGTCAGCAGGCGGGAGTGGTAGCCGGACTCGTTCGGTCCGGCGATCCTGGCGTCCGGGTCGATCGCCCGGATGCGCTCGTACACCGTCTTCCAGTCCTTGAGGAACCGGTCGCGGTTGACCTCGTACTGCGCCTGGTCGGAGGTGCCGAGGTTGTACCAGATCTGGTCGGGCTCGTTGAAGGGGATGTAGACGAAGTGCTCGCTGTTCGGGTCGGCCGACACCTCTTTGACGATCTTGTCGACCTTGGGGAGGTAGTCCTCGATGCCGAGGTCCTCGTACGGCCACTTGGTGTAGATGTCCTGCATCATCACGTTGATCTCGCCGCCGCCGTTGCGGAAGAACGACTTCGAGACGGTCAGCGCGTCCCCGTTGGGATGCTGGGCGCCGCCCTCCGGCTTCTGCGAGATGCTGGTGATCTTCAACGGTGCCAGCATGGCGTCGCTGGGCACGCCGTCGTCGCTGAGCCCGTACAGGGTGCCGTTGGCACCGAGCGTCACCCGGCCTTCGGACGCGGACAGGTCGACGGTGAGCCGCTGCGGGGCGGCTGCTGCCGCGGGCCCTGCGGCGGGAAGGGTGCCTGCCATGGCGGCTGCTCCAAGTACGGCTGTGGCAAGGACAGTTGCGGTACGAGAACGGGATTTCGTGCGGGCTCGCGTGGGGTTGGGGGTGCTCACGCTGAGGGACCTCCGGTCATTTGACGGCTCCACTGGTGATTCCGGACACGATCTTTCGCTGGGCCACCAGGAAGATGGCGACCATGGGCAGGCTCATCACCACGACGTACGCGAAGACGAGATGCCAGTTGTTGAGGTACAGCTGGGCGCTCGCGACCTTGTAGAGGTTGAGCGGCAGGGTCGCCTTCTCTCCGCCGCCGAGGACGAAGAAGGCGTAGAAGATGTCGCTCCAGGCGTAGAGCATCACCATGATCGTCGCGGTGGCGATGACCGGCCTGAGCAGCGGGAGGATGATCTGCCGGAAGATCCGCAACGGCGACGCGCCGTCCATCCGCGCGGCCTCCTCCAGCTCCACCGGGATGGCCCGGATGAAGCCGGTCATGAAGAAGACCGACGTGGACAGGTACATCCCGGTGTAGACGGCGATCATCCCGGGCCGGGTGCCCGCGAGCCCCAGTTGCCGCAGCTCCATGACGATGGTGATGACGGCGGGCGGCAGCAGCAGTCCGCTGATGCAGAGCGCGTACGCCGCCGAGACCAGCTTCGACTTGCGGCGGGCGAAGACCCAGGCGGCGCCGGCCCCCAGGATGAGCACGAGGGCGACCGAAGGCACCACGACGAGCAGGGAGTTGAGGAAGCCGTGCAGCATTTCGCCCTGGTTGACGGCCTCTTCGTAGTTGCTGCCCGGCTGCCAGTGCCGTGGCAGGTCCAGGTTCGGGGTGATCGCCTCGGCCTGCGGCTTGGCGGAGGTGACGGCGACCAGCCACAGCGGCACGCCGACGGCGAGCCCGGCGATCAGCAGGACGAGCGCCGGACGGCCGTACCGCCAGGCGGGATTGACGTCGGACGAGCGCCGGACGGTGGATGTACGACGCGCGGCGGACGCGGGATTCACGGCGGTGCTCACAGAAGCTGCTCCCTTCGGCGCAGTCCGATGACGAGGGGGATCGCGACGGCGACCACGACCAGGAAGAGGACGAGGCTCATCGCGGAGGCCTGGGCGTACAGGCCCTGTCCGAAGATCCGGAACATGTAGATGTTGAAGACCTCGGTGGAGCCCGCGGGCCCGCCGCCCGTCGTGGCCTGCACGATGTCGAAGGTGTTCATCGAGCCGATCAGCGCCGTGGTGACGTTGAACGTGAGGGCGGGCGCCAGCATCGGCCAGCGCACCGACCAGAAGGTCCGCCACGGCCCGGCGCCGTCGCACTTCGCGGCCTCCAGCATCTCGCCGGGGATGCCCTTGAGGCCGGCGAGATAGATCAGCATCGACAGGCCCATCCACTTCCAACCGTGGATGACGGTGACCAGGACCAGCGTCCAGGACGTCGAGCCGAGCCACGGGATGTCCGTACCGAGCAGGCCGTTGACGGCGCCGTCCTGGTTGAACAGGGACTGGAAGATGTAGCCGGTGGCGAGCGCGGAGATGAGCACCGGCAGGAAGAAGACGGCGCGGAAGAACCGGTTGAACCGGCTGTCCGCCTCCAGCAGCAGGGCCAGCCCCAGCCCGAAGCCGTTCTGGAAGACGGCCGCCAGCAGGGCGTAGAGCAGGGTCGTGCGGATCGCCCGCAGCAGCGAGCCGTCGTGCGCGATGGTCGTGAAGTTGTCGAGGCCGGTGAAGGCGATGTCCGGGTGGTACGAGGACCAGTTGGTGAACGGGTAGTAGAAGTTGAGCAGGTTCGGCACCAGGAAGAAGGCCGCGAAGACGACGATCGCGGGGAGGGCGAACCACCAGGGGTGATGGACGGCGGCGCGGGGCAGCCGTCCCGCCTTTCCGCCCCGGCCCTTGGCGGGCGCCGGTTTCTGCGTGCGCGTGCGTATGGCCGTGTCCGCCATCGGGAGATCCTTGCCAGTCGGTCGGTCCGGAGGCCGGTGCGGAGGTCGACTAGAAGCCGGGCGCGGCCTGGGCCTTCGCCACCTGCGCGAACTGGTCCTGGATAGCCTGCGCGACCTGCTGCGGACTCTTCTTGCCGTAGAGCATGTCGGCGAGATACAGGTGGGTGTCGGGCGCGACGATCGCCTTGGCCTGGAAGACACCGATGGCCGTCGGTAGCGCCTTGACCTGGGCCATCGACGCCTCGGGAAGGCCGGCGGGGGTCGGCACGGACGGCTCCACGGACGGGATCTTCATCGTCTTGATGTAGTCGGCGTAGTCCGGACCGAGCCAGAAGGCCAGGAACTGCCGGGAGGCGTTCTGGCGCTTCTCGTCACCGGTCTTGAAAGCGACGACGCCGTTGGTCTGGTCGGGCGAGTACAGGCCGGTGGCGGAGGAGTTGGCGACCGGGAACCAGCCGATCTTCTTGTCGATCTCGGCTGTCGAGTACTTTGCCTGCAACTGGCTCTGGAAGGAGGTGACGTTGAGGACCATGGCCGCCTCGCCCTTCCAGAGGGAGTCGGCCTGTCCGGTGAAGGTGCCCGTCTTGTAGTTCTTCTGTGCGAGCCCGGCGTCGAGCAGCTTCTCCTTGTACTTCTTGATGGCGCCGACGACGACCGGGTCGGTCCACTTCACCTTGTTCTGGTTGAGGTCGGCCCACCACTGCTTGTCCAGGTCGGTGAGCTGGACCTGCATCTGCCACTGCAGCGGCCACTTGTCGCCGCCGGCCTCGTAGAAGCCGGCCGCGTCGGTCTTGTCCGTCACCGTCCTGCCGAGGGCCAGCAGCTCGTCGTACGACTTGGGGAAGTCGGCCTCGCTCAGTCCGGCCTGCCTGAAGACGTCCTTGTTGTAGTAGACGCCGAGCATGGCGGGGCTGGTGACGATCGCCGCGTACCGCTTGCCGTCGATCACGCCGAGCGACTTCTCCGTGTCGCCCAGCTTCGACACCCACTCCTCCCCGTCGAGGGTGAGGAGGTTCTGCTTCGGCTGGATGAAGGGCAGCGTGGAGATGGACGGCTGCCAGAACATCAGGTCCGGCTTGTCGCCCGAGGCAAGCTTGGTCGGCACGTTCTGCTCGTAAAGGTCGGGGATCGCCTGCGTCTCGACCTTCGCTCCGGTGGCCTTCTCGAAGGCGTCGATGACCTGCTTGGGCGCGTTGAGGGTGTTCTGCGCGGTCCACATGGTCAGTTTCACGCCGTCCAGGCGGGCGGTCGGGTCGACCTTCGTCTGCTTGGCGCCCGAGTCGGAGGAGGAACCGGAGTCGCCGGCGGTGGGGTCACTGCAGGCGGTGGCGGACAGGGCGGCGGCGCATATGAACGCCAGCGCGGGGAGGACTCTTCTCGTCATGACGGGCCTTTCGCGAACGGGCTGAGGTAGGCGAATCGGTCGAGCGGTACGGCTGAGGAGGCGCGAGGGGGCGGAACACGTGTGGGGGGGAAGGGCACAGGTGTAGCGGGAGCCGGTTCAGCCGCGTCCGGGCGGTGGCCCCGAGCTCTCCCGCACCACCAGTTCCGGTACGGAGACGGGGTGCGGGGCGATCTGCGCGGACTCCTCCAGCACGCCGTGCAGCAGGGCGAACGCGGACCGGCCGAGGCCGGTGAAGTCCAGGCGTACGGTCGTCAGCGACGGGGTGAGATAGGCGGAGTGCGGGGCGTCGTCGAACCCGGCGACGCTCACCTCGCCGGGGACCGAGCGGCCCGTCTCGTGGAGGGCGCGGATCACCCCGAGCGCGAGGTCGTCGTTGCCGCACAGGATCGCGGTGACGCCGGTGTCCTGCGCGAGCTCCAGACCCGCCGAGTGACCGCCCGCCGGGCCCCAACTCCCCTGTAGGGGACGGGGTTTTGGCGCTCCGGCTTCCCGGAGCGCCTGCTGCCAGCCGGACGTTCGGGCGCTGGTGCGCCGGGTGCTGGAGGGGATGGCGACGTAGTGCACGGTTTCGTGGCCGAGGGAGAGCAGATGGCGGGTCGCCTCGTAGGCGGCCTCGCGGTCGTCCGCCCACACCCAGGGACGGTCGTCGCCGGGCGGGCTGGCGGGGGTCTCCACCACGCCGACGACCGGCAGGTCGGCGGGAACGGCACCCAGGGCCCGTACACCGGCCGGATCGTATGCGATCACGATCAGTCCGCCGCCCGAGTCCGCCGCCCGCTGCACCTGGGCCGCGATGGCGGCCTCGTCGGCTTCGTCGGTCGATTCGAGGACGCCGACCCCGACGCTGTACGCGGCGGCGCGGGCAGCCTCCTCGATGCCCTGGAGGATCGAGGCGTAGCCGTAGTGCGTGGTGTTGGAGGTGAGCACGGTCACGGCACGGCTGCGTCCGCTGGCGAGAGCGAGCGCGGTGGAGTTGCGCCGGAACCCCAGTTCGTCGATGGCGGCGAGGACCCTGTCGCGGGTCGACGGCTTGACGCTGGGGTGGTTGTTGATCACCCGGGAGACGGTCTGGTAGGAGACTCCGGCCGCGGTCGCGACATCCCGGATGCTCACTGAGCGTCTTGTGTGACCGGTCACATTCATGCCAGGATTGTGACCGGTCACATGAGACTCGTCAAGAGACCGTAACCATCAATTCACGCGGCAGAATCAGACCGTCGGCGCAGGCGCCATCAGGAGGGGAAGACGTTGACCGGTACGTCGGATTCGGCGGGCACGGCCCCCCGCACCACCACTGAGCAGCACTTTGTCTGGGGCCACCGGGCCCTGGAGGCCGAGTTCGCCACCGGCGCCGACGGGGTCCTGCGACTGGTCCGGCTGTCCCGCCCCGACTTCCGGCCTCCGTCGGGCGGGGGGACCCCCACCGAGGTATCGGCGTCGGCATCGATATCGGTATCGGCGTCCGAACCCGGCCCGGAGGCCCCCCTCCACCTCGTGGAGCTCACCGTCCTCGGTCACGGCAGCGGCTGGTCGGGTCCCCGCTTCACCGGTACGGCCTTCGGTGCCCGGCTGCGGCACCGGGGCCACTCCGTCCGGGAAGCCGACGGCTGGACGTACCTGACCGTCGAACTCCGCGATCCCGAGACCGCGTTGACCGCTTTCGTCGAGCTGTCCTCGCCCGTCGGACTGCCGGTGCTGCGCTCCCGCGTCCGACTCCGCAACGAGGGAGAGGAGCCCCTCGTCGTCCAGTCCGTCAGCAGTCTGCTGCTCGGCGCCCTCCCCTCTCCCGACGGTCTCGACGTCCACCGCGCCCGCAACGACTGGCTGGCGGAGTGCCGTTGGCACTTCGAGCCGCTGCGCGACACCGTCAGCGACATCCACGTCGACGTCCACCAGCACGACAGCCGGGCGGCGCTGACCCTGACCGGACGCGGCAGTTGGCCCACCGACGGGCACCTCGCGATGGGCGCCCTCACCGAACGCGACGGCGGCCGGGCCTGGTTGTGGCAGATCGAGTCCCCGGCCGGCTGGCGCTGGGACCTGGGCGAGCGCGACCACGGCACGTATGTGGCGCTGAACGGCCCCACGGACGCGGAACACCAGTGGCGGATCCGCCTCGCGCCCGGCACCGAACTCACCACCGTGCCCGGTGTCCTGGCTCTCGGTTCCAACCTTGACGACACGTTCGCCGCCCTGACCTCGTACCGCCGTGCCGTACGCCGCCCGCACCCCGACCACGCCGCACTGCCGGTCGTCTTCAACGACTACATGAACACTCTGATGGGCGACCCGACGACGGAGAAACTGCTGCCGCTGATCGACGCCGCCGCCCGGGCCGGGTCCGAGTACTTCTGCATCGACTCCGGCTGGTACGACGACAGTACCGAGGGCTGGTGGGACAGCGTCGGGGAGTGGCTGCCCTCACCGCGTCGCTTCCCCGACGGCGGAATCCGGGCGGTCCTGGACCGGATCAGGGAGCGCGGCATGGTGCCCGGCCTGTGGCTGGAGCCGGAGGTCGTGGGCGTGCGCAGCCCCGTCGCGTCCGAACTCCCGCCGGAGGCCTTCTTCCAGCGGGACGGCGTACGCATCGCCGAACAGGGCCGCCACCAGCTGGACCTGCGGCACCCGGCCGCCCGCGCGCACCTCGACAAGACGGTCGACCGCATCGTCGGCGACTGGGGCGTCGGCTATCTCAAGCTGGACTACAACATCGTGGTCGACCCGGGAACCTGCGCCCCCGGCGACATCGCGCCCGGAGCCGGGCTGCTCGGCCACGCCCAGGCATACCTGGACTGGCTCTCCGAGGTGCTGGACCGGCACCCGGGCCTGGTGATCGAGAACTGCGCCTCGGGCGGGATGCGGATGGACGGGGCCACGCTGGCCGTCGCCCAGCTCCAGTCCACCAGCGACCAGCAGGACCCCCTGCTCTGCCCGCCGATCGCCGCCGCCGCGCCCACAGCGGTCCCGCCCGAGCAGGGCGCCGTCTGGGCCTACCCGCAGCCGGGGTTCGACGACGACCTGATCACCTTCACCCTGGGCGGGGCGCTCCTCGGCCGGATCCATCTCTCCGGCCATCTGGACCGGATGTCGGAGCGCCAGCTCGCCCTCGTGGGGGACGCGGTGGCCGTGTACAAGACACTCCGCGCCGATCTCACGGAGGCCGTGCCGTTCTGGCCGCTCGGTCTGCCGGGGTGGACGGACGAGTGGCTGGCCCTTGGCATGCGGGTGCCGGGCGGCCGTACGTCCTACGTCTCGGTATGGCGCCGCGGCGGTGATTCGGAACTCCGTCTGCCGATAGGGCACTTGACGGGCCAGGACGTCCGCGCGGAGATCCTGCACCCGTCCGCTCCGGCCGCCGGCTCGGCGGTCTGGGACGGGGACGGGGGCGGACTGCTGGTGTCACTGTCGCGCGAGCCCGCTGTTCTGCTGATCCGGCTCACTTCGGGCGGGTGAGGCGGACCGGGGACAGGGGCAAGCCGGATGGTGACGGCAGATTTACCCTGATATGGGCTGCTTCGTTCCTTGAGGGAAAGCGCAAGCGGTGGTCGACGGCGACAAGAGTTCCGTCAGGGGCGCATCCAATGCGGGCTCCGACCCGGAAGTGATCACCATGAACGTCTCAGTCGTCCTGTTCACCGCCGACCTCCGTCTGCACGACCATCCGCCGCTCCGGGCCGCCCTGGACGGCGGCCGGGGGGTCGTCCCGCTGTTCGTGCGGGACCCGGCGGTGGACGCCGCCGGATTCGCCGTACCCAACCGGCTGGCCTTCCTCGCCGACTGCCTGCGCGACCTCGACGCCGGTCTGCGCGAACGGGGCGGACGGCTGATCGTGCGCCACGGCGACCTCGTCGGCGAGGTGTGCCCGGCGGCGGCCGAGGCGGGCGCCGACGAGGTGCACATGGCGGCCGACGTCAGCGGCCACGCGCGCCGACGGGAGGACCGGCTGCGCCGCGCCCTGGAGGCGGACGGCGTACGGCTGCACGTGCACGACACGGTGACCGCCGCCGTCGCCCCGGGTGCCGTGGTCCCGGCGTCCTCTGACCACTTTGCCGTCTTCACGCCGTACTTCCGGCACTGGTCGCAGCAGCAGCTCCGGGAGCCGCTCGGGGCGCCGCGCACGGTACGGGTGCCGGAGAGCGTCGGATCCGAGCCCCTGCCGTCCCGGAGCGGCCTGCCGGGCCTCTCCGAGGGGCTCGCGGGCGGCGGTGAGACCGAGGGCCGCGCGCGGCTCACCGCGTGGCTGCGCAGCGGGGTCGCGACGTACGAGGAGGGTCATGACGACCTGGGCGGCGATGTCACCTCCCGGCTCTCCCCGCATCTGCACTTCGGCACCCTCTCCTCCGTCGAACTCGTCCACCGCGCCCGCCGGGCGGGTGGACCGGGCGCCGATGCCTTCGTACGGCAGCTCGCCTGGCGCGACTTCCACCGTCAGGTGCTCGCGGCCCGCCCGGACGCGGCCGTCTTCGACTACCGCACCCGCAACGACCGTTGGCGCCTGGGGTCGGAAGCGCGCGAGGACGTCGAGGCGTGGAAGGAGGGCCGCACCGGCTATCCGATCGTCGACGCGGCGATGCGCCAGCTGCGGTACGAGGGCTGGATGCACAACCGGGGGCGCCTGCTGACCGCGAGCTTCCTCGCCAAGACGCTGTACGTCGACTGGCGGGTCGGCGCCCGGCACTTCCTGGACCTGCTGGTGGACGGTGACGTCGCCAACAACCAGCTCAACTGGCAGTGGATGGCCGGTACCGGGACCGACTCACGGCCCAACCGGGTTCTCAACCCCGTCACCCAGGCCAAGCGGTACGACCCCGACGGCGTGTACGTGCGCCGCTGGGTGTCCGAACTGCGGCCACTGGCAGGGGCGGTGGTGCACGAGCCGTGGAAACTGCGCGGCCTGGACCGCGCCGCCGTCGACTACCCGGACCCGATCGTCGGCCTGCCGGACGGGCTCGATCGCTTCAAGCGGGCCCGCGGTCTCGACTGAGCCGCCGCCCGACCGCCGCAGGCGACCTCACCGGTCCTCCGAATACACGGACTCCAGGATGTCCAGGGCGTCCTTCAAAGACGTGGGCCAGGGCATCCCGGGGTCCGACCGGCCGAGCCAGCCGGGGCCGCACAGCACCACCAGGGGACTGCGCCGGGCGCCCTTCACACCCCACCGGGCGCGGGCGACGCGCCGGGCCAGCGGCAGGCTCGCCGTGGAGCGTGCCTGCGCCCACAGGACGACGGCCGCCGGGCCGAGCCGGTCCACTGCCGCGATCAGTGCCTCCGCGGGGACCGCGGACCCGAACATCCGGGTGGGCAGGCCCCGTTCGCCCAGTCCGGCGTGGAGCGCCTCCAGCGCCAGCGTGTGCTGTTCATCGGGCATGCAGGCCAGGACGACGGGCCCGGGCGCCGAGGCGCCGACGGATCCGGCCACCGGGCGCGCGTAGCGACGCAGCGTGGTCGAGACGTGCCAGGACAGGAGGTGCTCCACCTCGACGTAGCGGTCTCCGGACGAGGCCCATTTGCGGCCCACGGCGTGCAGCGTCGGCAGCATCACCTCCTGCCAGGCGACCACGAGACCGTGGGTGCCGACCGCCGTGGCCAGCAGCTGCTCCACGGCGGGCGCGTCGAGCCGTACGGCGGCACGGGCGAGCCCTCTGCACTCCAGGCGCACATCGCCCAGCGGGAGCGGGCCCGCCGCGCGGGAGCGGGGACCGGGTGCTGGTTCCGGCGCGGTGACAGGCGCCCGGCCCTCGACCGGGGCGCCGGCCGCCGTCTCCCGCGCTGCGCGGGCCGCCTCCGCGGGCGGCACACCGGTGGACGTGAGCCGGCACATCGTCTCCAGTACGGCCACGTCGTGCGGAGCCCATCGGCGATGCCGGCCGTCGGGGCGGATCGCGGGCCCGATGCCGTAGCGGTGGTCCCAGGAGCGCAGCGTCGTGGGTGACACGCCCAGCCTGCGGGCCAGTGCGCCCGTGGTGAGACTCGTCGCGACGTCCTGGGGCGCCGCCCCCGAGCGTGCCGCCGTGCTGTCGCCCGGAATGCCGTCCATGGGCCGACTCTACGACCCCGGACCGGTATACGACGCATAATCGATGCGAGTTGATGCCCGGCGCCCGGAATCGGACGATGACAGCACCGTCGTACGCCGGATCGCTGCGCCGGATCCGTTCCGTGCAAGGAGTCACCGTCATGAACATGTCCGAGTGTGCCGCTCCGGTCGCCCCGCCCATCGTGTCGCCGGACGACGAGGAACTGGTCCGGGGATTCCTCGCGGGCGACGAGGCATGTCTGGCGGCCGTGTACCGGCGCTGGTCGGCACTGGTGCATACCCTGGCCTGGCGGTCCCTGGGGGACGTGAAGGAGGCCGAGGACGTCACCCAGCAGGTCTTCCTCGGCGTGTGGTGCGGTCGGCGGGGCTACCGGCCGGAACGCGGTCCGCTCGTCGGGTGGATCGTGGGCATCGCCCGGCACCGGATCGCCGACGCGCTCGCCGCGCGCACCCGCCGCTGCCGGCTGGTCGCCGCGGTGGACGCCTGGCCGGTGCTCGCCGATCCCGCCGACGACCGGTTCGAGGGGGCGCTGGACCGGGTGGTGGTGCGCGCCGAATTCGCCAAGCTGGCCTCGGCCCAGCAGCGGGTGCTGCGGCTCGCCTTCTACGAGGACCTGAGCCAGAGCCAGATCGCCGAGCGCACGGGCTGGCCGCTGGGCACGGTCAAGAGCCACGCACGGCGCGGGCTGTACCGGCTGAGGCGTGAGCTCGAGGTCGCCTTCGACGCGGAAGCGGTGTGACGGCACACGCCGTCGGCGTCCCCCGCGTCCTGGGTGTCCGGGAACAGCCAGGGCCCCGTCCCGTGTTGCCGCGAGCATGACGACGAACACGCCGAGGCCCGAGGTGCTGCGTTACACCGCCTTCTCCACCTCTCCCGACGGCGGAAACCCCGCCGGCGTTGTGCTGGACGCCACCGCCCTTGACGACAGCGACATGCTGGCCATCGCCGCCGACCTCGGATACTCGGAGTCCGCGTTCCTCACCGCGCCCCCGGCGGGCCTGGGCGGCCAGGAGAGCAGGGCGTACAGCATCCGCTACTTCAGCCCCAGGGCCGAGGTGCCGTTCTGCGGGCACGCGACCGTCGCGACCGCCGTCGCCCTCGCCGAGCGCTGGGGCCCCGGTGAGCTGGTGTTCGCGACGCGCGCCGGCATCGTGCCGGTGGTGGTGGCCGAGGAGGGCGGGACGCTCCGCGCCACGCTCACCAGCGTCGAGCCGAAGATCGAGGAGATCACCGACGCCGATCTCACAGAGGCACTGGCCGCGCTCGACTGGCCGGTCGCCGATCTCGACCCGGCCTTCCCGCCCCGCATCGCCTTCGCGGGCGCCCGCCATCTCGTTCTCGCGGCGGCGACGCGCACCCGCCTCGCGGATCTCGCGTACGACTTCGAGCGCCTCGACGCACTGATGCAGCGCCTGGACCTGACCACGGTCCAGTTGGTGTGGCGGGAGTCGGCCACGGTCTTCCACGTCCGTGATCCGTTCCCCGTCGGCGGCGTCGTCGAGGATCTGGCGACCGGCGCGGCAGCCGCCGCGTTCGGGGCGTACGTCCGTGAACTCGGCCTGGTCCCCGAGGACACCGTCCTCACCCTGCATCAGGGCGAGGACCTGGGCCGCCCCGGCGAACTCACGGTGACACTGCGCGCGGGTGACCCGCGTGTCAGGGTCGGTGGCGCGGGAACGCGCATCAGCTGAAGTGCCGGCCGTGACGGTGGCACGGACCTGGGCGAGCAGGCTTCAACCCACCGTCAAGGGCCCAACCGCGCCTGTCCGTAAGGCAGTTGATCACCGGCTCTCCGTGATCTGCCGTAGCTGATGGTGGACACCGTTCGAACGGTGTCGGTGGCGGCGTTTAGGCTCCCGTGCATGAGTGAGGCAGACAGAGGCACCGGGCGGCGGGTTGTCGACGGGCGCTTCGAGCTGGAGGCCCGTCTCGGCGGTGGCGGGATGGGCACCGTCTGGCGGGCCAGGGACGTGGTGCTCCACAGGCTGGTGGCGGTCAAGGAGGTCCGCCCGCCCGACCGGGACCTCGCCGAGTACGACCCCGAGGGCGCGCGCATGCTGCGCGAGCGGGTGCTGCGCGAGGCCAGGGCTCTTGCCCGGATCGACCATCCGAACGTCGTCACCATCCATCACATCGTCGACGGTGGTGAGGGCACCTACCCGTGGATCGTGATGGAGCTGGTCAGTGGCGGCTCGCTGGCCGACCGGCTGGACCGGGCGCCGATGACGCCGCCCGAGGCGGCGCGGACCGGCCGGGGAGTGCTGGCCGCGCTGACCGCGGCGCACGACGCCGGTATCGAGCACCGGGACGTCAAGCCCGCCAACGTACTCCTACGGCCGGACGGCCGGCCGGTGCTCACCGACTTCGGCATCGCCGCGATCCGCGAGGCGACCGGCCTCACCGCCACGGGCTCCGTCATCGGCACGGCCGACTTCATGGCACCCGAGCGCATCTCGGGGCACGAGGGCGGCGCCGCCTCCGACCTGTGGTCGCTGGCGATGATGCTGTACACCGCCGTGGAAGGCCACCACCCGCTGCGCCGGGGCACCACCCTGGCCACCCTCGCCGCGGTCCTCCACGACGACGTGCCGCCGCCGGTGCGGGCCGACGCACTCGGCGACGTCCTGATGAGCGTCCTCGTGCGGGACCCTGCGGCGCGGCCGTCCGCCGCGATGCTGGACCGGAAGCTGGCCGAGATCGAATCGGCTCCGGACCACTCGACTGCGTCATGGAACACGCCCACCTCCTACCCGCTGGGTCCGCCGTCCGCCCCCACGGCACCTTCGGATCCGCGTACCCATGTCGCGCCCGCCGGGTTCGTCGCGTCCGGCGGGGCTCCTGTCGCGCCCACCACTCCCGGTCTCCCCGCCGCTGCCGGTGCGGTGCCTGCGGCCGTTCCGGCCGGGTTCGGGCCGCCGCCGGTCCTCCCCGGGCCGATCACGCTCCAGCCGATGACCGCTCCAGTACCGGCGGCCCGCCGACGCGCCCTTCGCCCGAGGGTCCTGTGGGGCGTCTCGGGAACCTCGCTCGCCGCTGTCCTCGTGTGGTGGCTGCTGCCTCTCGGAGGCAGTTCGGGCGACGCGGGCGCGGGCGCCTCGACGTCCACCCCGAGCCCGCAGCCGACGGTGTCGCGGACCACGACCACCCCGGCAGCCCAGCAGTCCGAGGAGGCCCGGACCACCGCGCTGCTCACCCCGGCCGGCATCCGCACCGCCATCAGGGCGTTCGAGAAGGAGACCGGCCGGAACAGGTTCGGCGACTTCACCGTGTACGAGGACTACGCCATCGCCGACCTGATGGTCAACGGCAGCAACACCAAGTACGACTCCTACACCTACCGCCCGGGCGAGGGCGTGGAGAAGGACATCATCAGCGGTTCCCTGGCCGGCGGTGACCAGCCGATCGGTCTCGACGGCTTCGACTGGGACAAGGTTCCCGCGCTCCTGAAGGAGGCGGACAAGAAGCTGAACGTCGACGATCCGGAAAACCGCTACCTGGTGGTCAGGATGCCCAACGACACCTTCGACACGTCGGCCGGAATGGCGGTCTACCTGTCTGACGGCTACGGGAGCGGCTATCTGGAGGCGGACACCCGGGGCAGGGTGACGAGCGTGCTGCCCGCCCAGGACTGATGCAGCGGGAGGCCGGTGGTTTCCTGACGCGGCTGGCGGCGACGTACGGCCGGGGGGACTCGCGGCCTACTGGGTCTGTTCCCACTCGCGGTACGCGGCCACGGCTGTCGGCAGGGTGGGGAAGACGAGGCCGGTGCCGACGGACTCCGTCAGGCCGTACGCGTCCAGATCATGACGGAGGTCCTGTTTGACGCGGGCGAGGGCGAAGACGATGCCCCGGCGGGTCAGTTCGAGACGCAGCGCGTCGACGGCGTCCAGGGCGGTGATGTCGACCTCCACATTGGCCTCGGCGTTGAGGACGAACCAGTGCACCGGGTCTTCCTGTTCGTCCACGGCGGCCAGGGCCCGGCGGTGGAAGTTGTCCGCGTTGGCGAAGAAGAGGGGCGAGTCGTAGCGGTAGACCACCAGCCCGGGGATCGTACGGGCCTGCGGATAGTCGTCCACGTCGTGCATACCGGCCACCCCGGGCACCACCCCCTCGATCGCGTCGTGCGGGCGCGCGACCCGGGTCAGCAGCTCGGCCACCGACAGACCGACGGCGACCAGCACCCCGTACAGGATGTCCAGGGCCAGGACGCCGGCCAGGCAGCCGAGTGCCAGCAGCAGCTCACGGCGGCGGAAGGACGCCAGCCGCCGGAAGCCCGCCAGGTCGATCATGCGCAGGGCGGCGTAGACGACGAGCGCGCCGAGCACGACCGAGGGCGTCCGGGTCAGCAGGGGACTCAGGAACAGCAGGACGGCGAGGACGACCGCGGCGGCGACCAGGGAGTACGCCTGGGAACGGGCGCCCGCCGAGGAGGCGAGCGCGGTGCGGCTGGCGCTGCTGCTGACCGGGAAACCGTGCACCGCCCCGGCGCCGAGGTTGGCCGCGCCCAGGGCGAGCAGTTCCTGGTTGGCGTCGTGCCCGGGGCCGTCGTCGTCGGCGGCGGTGCGGCCGGTGAAGGCACGCGCGGTGAGGATGAAGTCGGTGTAACCGACGAGGAGGACACCCAGGGCGGGCAGCACGAGACGGGGCAGCTCGGCCAGGTCGGGGGCGGCCAGGCCGGGCAGGCCCGCCGGGACCTCGCCGATCACCCTGATCCCGTGGTGGTCGTCGAGGCCGAGGACGGCCACGGCCGTCGTGGCGAGGACCACGGCCAGCAGAGGGCCGGGCACGGCGGGGAAGAAGCGGGCAACGGCGAGGACGAAGGCGAGCAGGATCACGGCGAACAGCAGCGTGGGCAGGTGGATCTGCGACAAATGCCGTACGAACGACCACAGTTGGGGGAAGAAGGCGGAGCCCGTGGTGCTGACGCCGGTGAGCTTCGGCAACTGGTCCACGATCATGATCAGTGCCACGCCCGCCAGGTAACCGACCAGGACCGGCCGGGACAGCAGGTCCGCGACGAAGCCCAGCCGCACCGCCCAGGCCACGACACACAGCAGCCCGACCGTGACCGCCAGGGTGGCGGCCAGTGTGACGTAGCGGCCCGGATCACCGGCGGCCAGCGGGCCGACCACGGTCGCCGTCATCAGCGCGGTCGTCGACTCGGGCCCGACCGACAGCAGACGCGAGGACCCGAACAGGGCGTACAGGGCGAGCGCCGGCAGGATCGCCCACAGACCGGCGACCGGCGGCAGACCGGCCACACCCGCGTACGCCATCACCTGCGGCACGAGATACGCGGCCACCGTCACCCCGGCCAGCAGATCCCCGCGCAGCCAGGCACGCCGGTAGCCGAGGAGCGCATGGAGCCCCGGCGTCAGACGGTGCCACAAGGGAACGGGTCTGCCCGAGCTCTGGGACATGGGCCTCCTTCTGTCGTATCACCTCATGATCCACGGACGGACGGCGCCTTGCGGTGCTCCGCGCACGAGACCACCGCCCCCCGTGCTGGTGCGCCCGCGCGGCACTCGACCGGCGTGCACGGGTTCAGAGGTCCGCCGTGTGATCGGGGACGTACGTCTGCAGATCACGCGGCGGACGCACGTACCCGGTCGACGGCGGCCGGTGCGGCAGCTCCAGCACCGGCGGCGGGACCTCGTGGTAGGGGAGAGTGCTCAACAGGTGGGCGATCATGTTCAGCCGCGCCCGGCGCTTGTCGTCGCTCTCGACGACGTACCAGGGGGCCTCGGAGATGTCGGTGTGGACCAGCATCTCGTCCTTGGCCCGGGAGTACGCCTCCCAGCGGGTGATCGACTCCAGGTCCATCGGCGAGAGCTTCCAGCGCCGGGTCGGGTCGTCGAGGCGCTGGCGGAACCGCTCCTGCTGCACGGCGTCGCTCACCGAGAACCAGTACTTGCGCAGCAGAACGCCCGCCTCGGTCAGCATCCGCTCGAAGACCGGGCACTGCCGGAGAAACAGCTGGTGCTCCTCCTTCGTGCAGAAGCCCATCACATGCTCGACGCCCGCCCGGTTGTACCAACTGCGGTCGAACAGCACGATCTCCCCGGCCGCCGGCAGCTGCTCGACGTACCGCTGGAAGTACCACTGCGTGCGCTCCCGCTCGGTCGGCTTCGGCAGCGCCGCGATCCGGGCCACCCGAGGATTGAGGTGTTCCGCGACACGCTTGATGGTTCCGCCCTTGCCCGCCGCGTCCCGGCCCTCGAACACGACCACCAGCCGGGCGCCCTCCGCACGTACCCACTCCTGCAGCTTCACCAGCTCCGTCTGCAGGCGCAGCAGCTCCGGCTCGTACACCTTGCGCGGCAGCGTCGTCGTCTTCTTGCCGGCCATGCAGCCTCCACCGTCCGGGACCCACGTCGATGACTCGGGGAGTCACGATGCCCGGGCGAACACCAGGACAGCAGCACCGTACTGACCGGCGACGAACCGCGCACCCCGCACCCCGTGCACCCGCTGCCGGACGGCGTCCGAGTGGGCCGCGCCGTGCCGTCGGGTCGGTCCGCCGCGCCGGGGACGACGACGGGACTCCGGCAGGCGGGCGTGCACCTCCGGAGCGTGCCGGCGCGGGGACACCCCCCGGCTGTGACGGATTCCGGCAACACGTGCGGGCCCGCCGAGCAGGCGTACCGCAGGCCCTGGGGCGGGGGCCGTTCTCCGGCGTGACCGGGACCGATGGCCCCTCACCCCCCGGTTCCCGCCCGGCGCACGATGGACCCTTCCCGCAAGACCGCCGCACCAGGCGAGAGACGGACTGGCTGATGTATCCCAACGACGGATTCCGCGAACTCGAAAGGCAGGAGTGCCTGCGCCTGCTGGCCAGGACACCTGTCGGCCGCATCGTCCACACACGCCACGCCCTGCCGGCGGTCCTCCCGGTCAACTTCGGCCTGGACCACGACGACGCGGTGCTGCTGCGCACCTCTGCGGACTCGGAACTGGTGTTCGCGATCGACGGGACGGTGGTCGCCTTCGAGGCCGACGAGGTCGACGCGGTCACCCACTCCGGCTGGAGCGTCGTCGTCACCGGCTCAGCCGCCGTGGTGACCGACCCCGCCGAGCACGAGCGGCTGATCCGGACCGGCCCGAGTTCCTGGGCGCCCTCGCTCGATGAGGTCTTCGTCCGCATCGAGCCCGAGCTGGTGACCGGACGGGAACTCATCGGCGGACGGACCATGTACGGCGTCGACCTCTCGTCCTGACGGCTCCGACGGAACCCGGTCGAAGGCGCGACCCGCGCCCTGACCGGGGCCGGTGGGCGCAGCGCCTGCGGCCCGCGCATGTCGCCGTACGTCACCGTGGCCCGGACGGCTCACCCGGGAGCCTCACGGCGGCTCCACCGCGGTGAGTCGGATTCCGGTGACCAGATCGGGGTGAATGCGGACCGCGTGATCCGTCGCCTGTTGTACCCAGGGGTGCAACAGGGTCTGATAACAGGCGAGTTCGGCCGGGTCGGTCACCAGGTGGGCGTAGCCGGTGACCACCACGCTCCAGCCGAGGTGTGTGTCCGGATCGATGGCGTCGGCCTCGTAGGCGACGACGACGCCGCGACTGCCGGCTACGCGGGTGCGGGAGGTCAGGGCCGCGCCCTCGTGGGTGCGGATGACGATGTCGCCGTCGACCAGCACATGGTTGACCGGGCGGATGGACGGCAACGCGTGCCGGGTGAAGACGATCCTGCCCAGGGACACGGTGCCCAGCAGCCGCAGCGCCTCGGTGTCGTCGAGCCCGATGCTCTGGCGGGGGCCGACCTGGCTCGGCCGGGTGTGGTCGGGGCGCATGGCAGGACTCCGTATGGATTCGGCACTCACTCTTCGGCTCTCCGGTACGGCGTCTTCGGGTCCCTTCGAGGACGTGGGCGGCTGCGGTCCTGCCGTGGCTTGCCGGACGCTGTCCGACGCGGCCAAGGGCAGGGCGATCAGGCCATTGGAACGGCGCCCGCGATCCGCGCGCCAGGGCCGTTCGGCCCCTGGTTCCGGTCGGGCCCAGGGCCGACCGGACCCGGAGCAGACCCTGGTGCGTGTTTCAGTCCCTGCTCGGCCCGAGCGCCACCACCAAGCTGATGACCCGCCTCCGCGAGGGCCGGCAGCCGCAGGAGCAACCGGAGGTACTGCCGGGCCTGACCGACCGGGAGCGGAAGATCCTGGCCCTGATCGGTGAGGGACTGACCAATCGTCGGATCGACCGGCGGCTCTCCCACGCGGAGAAGACGGTGAAGAACCACGTCTCCCGGCTGCTGACGAAACTCGGAGTGCAGCGGCGCGTCCAGACCGCCGTCATCGCCACCCAGGCCCAGGCCCAGGCCCAGGCCCAGACCCAGGACCGGCTCGAGCGTGACGGTCATTGCCGCAGACGGGCCGAAGCCCGCCCGGGACCGGGACCGGCGGCTCACCGGGCCAGGACCTCCGGCGCGGTGCGCCTGCTCCCCGCAGGGCCGGACGGGCTCAGGGACAGGGCCGTTCGGCCCAGGGTGCGCGTACGCGGCGCCGCCTACCGTTCACACCCATGGAGAGCGAGGAGACCGGGCGGCACGGCCGGCGGGACGCCGGAGAGGGCCGGATGCCCGCACGCCGAGGACGGCACCGTCTCAAGGAGAACGCGGCGTTCAAGACGGTCGTCCTGGACGGGGTCACCGGCGAACCGGTGATCCCCGGCGGCCCGCTCGGCTTCCGGTGGGGGGAGGTCGGGCGGGCCGCTGGAACCCCGATCCGGGCGACGGCGTACCGGAGTTGAGCCTGCTGGAGTCGGCGGAGGACATCGCGACGGTCATGCTTCCCGCATCGCCCGGGAGGCCGCCCACATCGCCGAAGCGCACTGCGTCGGCCCGGACGCTGTGCGGCACAGTCACAGTCACAGTTTGAGGGTGAACCACGTGGTCTTTCCCTCGTCGGTGGGGCGGACGCCCCAGTTGTCGGCGAGAGCGCGGACGAGGAGCAGGCCCCGCCCGGACTCGTCGTCCGCGGTTGCCAGGCGGGGCTGGGGGAGCTGAGGGCTGTGGTCGCTCACCTCGACCGTCAGGTCGGAGTCGGAACGGCTCAGGTGCAGCCCGAGGGGGCCCTCGGCGTGCAGCACGGCGTTGGTCAGGATTTCGGCGAGCAGCAGGAGGGCGTTGTCCGCCGCTGCGGCGCAGCCCCAGGAGACGAGAGCTTTGTGGAGGAACGCGCGCCCCTCCCGTACGGACGTCGCGACGGCGGGAAGTCCGGTGGTCAGGGTGGTCAGCGGTGCGGCCGGGAGCTGGGCGAACAGCAGGGTGACGTCGTCGTTGTGGCTCTCCGGGTCGGGAAGCAGGGCGGCGAGCACATGGTCGGCGGCCGCTTCCAGACAGGGAGTGTCCCTGAAGAACCTGTCGAGGACGGCAGTGAGTTCGTCGACCTGGTCCTCGATGTCGCTGCCCGGGGTTTCGACAAGACCGTCCGTGTAGAGGACGAGGGTCGCGCCCGGCGGGACGGCCTCACAGGACTGTTCGTAGAGGATGCCGCCCACGCCGAGCGGAGCGTTGACGGGCGTGGGAAGGCTGCGGACACCGTTGCCGGGGCCGACGACGAGGACCGGCAGATGGCCGGCGGAGCAGACGGTCACGGACCCGGCGTCCGGCGCGATGACCAGGTAGCAGCAGGTGACGAGCTGGTCGGGTACGGCGAGGTCGGCGACGACCGCGTCGAGGGCCTGCATGAGCTGGCGGGGCTGCATGTCGGTCTTGGCGAGCGCGTGCGCGGCCGAGCGTAACTGGCCCATGACCGCGGCGGCTTCCAGACCGCGGCCCATCACGTCGCCGATCAGGACGCCGACGCGGCCGGCGCCCAGCGGCACCAGATCGAACCAGTCGCCGCCCACGCCCGCGCCCTGGGTCGCGGGCCGGTAGCGGCTGGCCGTCGCCAGGCCCGGGATGGCGGGCGGCGTACCCATGAGACTGCGTTGCAGGGTCAGGGCGATGTGGCGCTGCTGCTCGTACAGGGTGGTGAGTTCGGCCTCCGCGCGCTTGCGGTCGCTGATGTCCCGCACGATGGCGCAGGCGCCGACCACCTTGCCGTGGGTGTTCCGGGTCGGCCACAGCGTGACGTCGACGTCCAGCAGCACTCCGGTTCTGGTGAGGCGCAGCGTTTCGAAGTGCTCGACCTTCTCTCCGTCGCGCAACCGCTCCAGGAGGACGTCGATCTCGTCCCGTGCCCCGGGCGGGGCGAGCAGGGTCACGTGCCGGCCGATGACCTCCTCGGCCGAGTAGCCGTAAAGCCGGTGCGCGGCGGCGTTCCAGTAGGTGATGTGCCCGTCGAGAGTCTTGGCCAGGATGGCGTCCTGGGACGACTCGACGATCGCGGCGAGCTCGTTGATCCGCGCCTCGGCGGCCCTGCGGTCACTGACGTCGCGGACGGCGGCGGACATGAGCAGTCCGTCGGCGGTCTCCAGGGGACTGAGGCTGATCTCCACGGGGAACTCGGTACCGTCCTTGCGCAGCCCGTGCAGTTCGAGACCGGCGCCCATCGGACGTACCTGCCGGTTGACCGCGTAGTCGTCGCGGTGCCGGGTGTGATGGCTGCGGAAACGGTGCGGCACCAGCACCTCGACCGGTCGACCGAGCAACTCCTCGCGCCGGTGGCCGAAGACGGCCTCGGTCTGGGCGTTGACCAGTCTGATGGTCCCGGTGCCGTCGACGATGACCATGGCGTCCGGCGCGGCTTCGAGCAGCCCGCGAAACCGTTCCTCCGCCTCTCCCGGCCCACCGTCGCGAACCACCGTGCCGCACGGGCACGCATCCGGACGACCGACTCCTGCTGCTTGTGCTGACTCCGCCTCGACAAAGTCGCGCATGTACGCCTCACCCGGCCGCTTTCGATGGTTCCGTGATGGTTCGGGTCATCCCAGCGCATCCGCTCCCTGCCCGTCCCCGCATGTCGCCTACTTGCCGTCCGGCGGCCGAATCTGTCCGCTGTTGACGCCGAGAAGGCCGCGAGTGCCGGCCAGAGGACGAGACGGTCGGCAAGGCCGTGGCATTGCAGGCTCTGGGGTCAACAGCCGCGTCCCGAAGAACACCGAGGGCACAGAGGGCACAGAGGGCACCGACCTGGCACCGGCGACCCTCGACCACGTCAGAGCCGCGATCGACACCGTGCGCGGCACGGTGTGCTCGGAGTGGCGCCGCCGCCCGGACGGCCGGATCGACCTGGCGGTCACCATCCCGTACAACACGGACGCGGAGATCTGGGCCCCCACTCAGGACAGGCCCGTCACCGCGCCCCGGGGCGTCACCTTCGTACGGAACGACACGTCGGGCGGTGCGGCCCACAAGGTATACCGGGCCGGGGCGGGGTCGTACAGCTTCAACGCCAGGTGACCTGACCTCGCAGGACCACCGCACCGCGCTGGATTGTCGCCTCCGGCACGGTGCGGCTTCGGTTCGCCGTTCACGGGTGTCCGCTGCCGCCCGGAGCGGTACCGCGGGCGGCCCGTGGTACGGGTGTCAGGTGACGGAGAGGGTCCAGAGCGTGGCGTGGTAGGGCCCGTCGGGAGTGGAAGGGTCCGGCGGCGCGGTGGCGCTGGAGCCGGTGACGGAGCCGTGCCGGTCGACACCGCTTGCCGTCGCCTGGACGCCGCCCAGGGCGTGCAGCTGCGTGAGGCGCTGGGTGTCGATGCGATACACGTAGCAGAAGGGGCCGGGGAAGGCTTCCCCGACGACGAGCTGTCCGCTGACCCCGTCGATGCCGGTTCTGCCGGGCCCCGGACCGAAGGGCGTCACGGTCAGGGTGGTGAGGTCCAGGGCGTACGCGGCAGGGCGGTTGCTCGCGACGACGGTGTGCCCGGTGACGAGTGGCTGGGAGGCCATCTCGGCGCCGAGGTCGGTCCAGATCCCGGTGCGGATGTCGTAGGCGAAGCCGTGAACGGGAGGCAACTCGCCCGTGCCGCTGCTGGGTTGAGGCTGGGTGATGCCGACGATCGTGTGGCCGCTGAACGAGGTGGCCTTGCTGTGGACACCGCCGTGGACGCCGACGTCGGTCATGACGTGGGTGCGCAGGTCGTAGACGAAGGGCCGGCCTCCGTCGTACTGAGCCCCGGGGACGTTCCAGGTTCCCGCGACGAAGCGGCCCTGGGAGATCCCGATCGGGCTACTGACCCCCGCCGGTCCGGCCGGGGTGCCGAGGTCGGTCATGACGTCGGTGCGTATGTCGTACACGAAGGCGTGCGTGCTCTGGTTGCCGGGTGTCCTGGCGCTGCCCACCACGGTGTGGCCGCTGCTGATGGCCGTGACCTGGCTGTCGGTGCCGCCGAAGGTGCCCAGCGCCTGCATACGGCGGGTTCGCAGGTCATAGACGAACCCGCGCCGATTGCCGTCGGCCAGCGTGGCGTTGCCGATGACATGGCGGCCCTGGACGCCGACCGCGCTGCTCGAACTGCCTCCGAGCGTGCCGAGATCGGTGATGACGTGCGTGGAGCGGTCGTACGCGAAGGCGTGCCACTCGGCGCCGGCGGTCTCGGAGTTGCCGACCACCGTGTCGCGGTCGAGCGCGACTCCGTAGCTGCCGCTCCCGCCGAGGGTGCCGAGGTCGACGGCGGTGTACTGCGGTGGTACTGGTGGCCAGGGGGTGTGCGCGAACGCCTGGCCCGAGCCGACTGCGAGGAGTGCGAGCGTGACTGCGGCGGCTGTGGCGCGGGTGCGTAATCGACCGGATCTCATGGAGCTCCCTGCGATCGGAATGCGCGGACATGCGGACATGCGGGTACGCGGGAATCAGCAGCGGACGAAGGCGTCACCGTCCGGTGTTCGATGGTAGTGAGCTGTACGCCGGTCGGGTGGTTGTTGCGGGAGGACCGAGGCGCCGGCCCGCAACTCGCGCCCTGGCCAAGGGAATCCCTCGGAGCCGTCAAGAACGGTTCAACGTTTGATCATGAACCGGCAACCCGAACGGAACGGCGTCGGGCCGGACATACGTTCCCTTCCGTGAACTCTGACCCAGCACCCCACACCGCCGTCCACCCGCAGCGGACGGCATCCGTCGCCCCGGTCCCCGGCGCGACACCCCCCGCCCGGCGCTCGCTCCTGCGCGCCGCGCTCACCGGGACCGCCGTTCTCGGCGCAGGCCTGGCCATCGGCGCCGAACCCGCGGTCGCCGCACCCCCCACCGCCATTCCGCGAAAGCGGCCCACCACCGCCGAGGAGGCGCTGCGGGAGCTGTCCGCGGGCAACCGCCGCTGGCGCACCTTCCGTCAGCAGCACCCCGACGAGTCCCCCGCTGTCCGGCAGGCACTGACGACCAGTCAGCACCCCTTCGCTCTCGTCCTCGGCTGCATCGACTCCCGGGTGCCTCCGGAGATGGTCTTCGACCAGGGTCTCGGCGATCTGATGACCATACGCAGCGGGGGTCAGGTCCTCGACGAGGCCGTGCTCGGCAGCCTCGCGTACGGCGTGCTCGAACTGGGGATCCCCCTGCTCATGGTGCTCGGCCACCAGTCGTGCGGAGCGGTGAAGGCGACGGTCCAGGCGGACGAGTCGGGCGGGAAGCTGCCCGCCCACATCCAGTACCTGGCCGACCAGATCAGCCCGGCCATCGATCACAGCAAGACGGGCGACGCGCGCGTCGACGCGACGATCGACGCCAACATACGGCTCATACGTGCACGCCTCGCGGCGGAGCCGGACCTCGCCGCGAAGGTGGACTCGGGCGCACTGACCATCGTCGGCGCCCGCTACGAGCTCACCACCCAGCGAGTGCACCGCATCAGCTGACAGCCGTACGCACAGGAGTCGGCCGCGCTCGACAGCCCCCGCGGCCGACTCCCCAGCCCCGGGCTTCGGGGAGCCTGCCGAGCCGGCCACCCGGTGTTCGTATAGATGTGGAGGCGCCGGCGCACGACCGGCCAGGCGAAGGGCTGTGGTGACGATGACCGAGGTACGGACACTGCTCACGGGCAGGGGACTGTTGGAGTCTCCGCGCTGGCACGGCGACCGCCTGTACTTCTCCGACTGGTCCGCCGGCGAGGTCATCTCCGTCGACCTCGCCGGCCGCAGCGAGGTGATCGCCCAGGTGGCGTCGTTGCCGCTGTGCACCGCCTGGCTGCCGGACGGCCGGCTCGTGATCGTCTCGTCCCCCGACGGGCTGCTGCTGCGCCGGGAGCCGGACGGCACCCTGGTCACACACGCGGACCTCGGCCGGCCCGGCTGGAACGACATCGTGGTGGACGGCCGAGGCAACGCCTACGTCAACCGCGCCGGCTTCGACCCGATGGCAGGCGAGGCGGTCAAGCCCGGTTTCGTCCACCTGGCCACACCCGACGGCTCCGTGCGCCAGGTGGCCGACGACATCGCGTTTCCCAACGGTATGGCGGTCACCCCGGACAACTCCACGCTGATCGTCGCGGACTCCTACCGCCACAACCTGGTGGCCTTCGACATCGACACGGACGGCGCGCTGTCCGACCGACGTGTCTGGGCCGACCTCGGGCAGGGCACCCCGGACGGTATCTGCGTCGACGCGCGGAACGCCGTCTGGTACGCCGACGTCCCCAACCGGCGGTGCGTGCGCGTCGCCGAGGGCGGGACGGTGCTGCAGACCGTGGCACTGGACCGTGGCTGTTTCGCCTGCGCACTGGGCGGTCCCGACGGGACGACCTTGTTCATCGTGGCGGCGCAATGGCAGGGCATGACCGAGCCCGAGCTGGTGGCGCCCGGCACGGGCCAGGTGCTGACCCTCCAGGTCACCGTGCCGGGAGCGGGCCGGCCGTAACCCGCGGGCGCCGACCGGCCTCCCGGGCGCACGTGATCAGCTGACGCACACCAGTCCGAGCAGACAGAGCTCCGACGACGAGGACGTCGAGGAGGACTCGGACGACTCGGACGGCGAGGCGCTTGCCGACGAGGTGTCCGTGCCCGACGTGGTGGTGCTGTCGGTGGCCGAGGGGGTGGATGAGGCCGTGGTCTCCGTAACGGTGTCCGTGGCATCGGAGGCGGTGGAGGCCGACTGCGAATCGGCCGAGGCCGTCATCGCCGCGAGGGGAACCGTGACGCCCTGCCGGCGGATCACCTGTGTCGCCGGCGTGGCCTGGGATGTGGCCGCGGCCTGTTCGTGCGGCGCGTCCGGCGCGGAGGGCAGGGTGGCGGACGAGGTGTGCTTCGCCCGCTGCGTGTCGGTCGGCGTCGACGAGACGGGCGTGGGATCCGTGAGCTGCTCCTCCGCGCCTCCCATGGTCTCCCTGTCCGGCGCGGAGGCCGCCTGCGTCCGGTCCGGTGCCTGGCGGTTCAGCGAGAAGGCGGTCATGCCTCCGCCGACCAGTGCGACCGCGGTGGCGACCAAAGCTCTGCGCTGCGTCTTCTTCCAGCGTTCCCGCTGACGACGCCGCGCCGCCCGGCCATTCGGCGCGGGTGAGGGGGCGTCCGAGCTGTCGTACGGGTGATCCTGCGGCGGTTGGCCGTATCGCTGGGCTTCCTCGGCGCCGGACTCCGCGTCGTTCCACAGGTGGACAGGGGCTTGCCGCGTTACCGCGTCCGTCGCGGAGGCCGGGGCGGGCGTTGCGTCGGCGAGGGGAACGATGTCCGGCGCGTAGGCGCCGCACCCGGGGCACGCGAGGGCGCCGTTGAGATGCCGACAGCACGTGGAGCAGTAGTCCATCTACGGTCTTCCTGTGTTTACTCTCGCACGGGTGAGCGAGCCGGGAGCAAACGTAGCGAGGCTTTCGAGAGTGCGTGTGCAGCCTGTGTGACGCTCCTGCGCAGATGCGTCCGGGGTGCGACCGCCGTACGACACAACTGCGCACCGTCTCTGCCGGTTGCACAGCTTTTGTCGGTCACAGGCAGGCACCGGGCGGCACTCCTTCCGCGTGCTGTCACTGGTCGGACGGGTCCTGGATGCCGCGTCCGGTGGGGACGTCGGGCCTGATCAGCTCTTGGCGCCGCGGATACCGAGGGTTTCGCCTCCGTCACTTCGCCGATAGCGGAGTCAATCATTTGGGAACTCCGGCTGGTGCCGGAACGCCCGACTCGTCGTGCCGGGAGGTGCCCACCGTGCTCTGGGCGGCCCTGGGAGCCGCCAACGTGACGGCTACAACGCCCTGAACAGGTATTTCGTGCCGTCGTCCGCGCCCAGCGGCTGTTCCGTCACGGCCCGGAACGCCTAGCGCTCGGTGGTCGGACGGGAGGTTTGAAAGTCTCCTCGCCGGCTCGGGACACGGGCCGTTCGGCCGCTGTGGAGTCCGCAGGGTCCTTGGCGCCCGTACCCTCTACGTCTATGGCGTCACATATTGGGCGCCAAACCACTGGAGGCAACACCCCGTGCTGATTGCTCAGCGTCCATCCCTGACCGAAGAAGTCGTCGACGAGTTCCGCTCCCGGTTCGTCATCGAGCCGCTGGAGCCGGGCTTCGGCTACACCCTCGGGAACTCCCTGCGTCGTACGCTCCTCTCCTCGATCCCGGGTGCGGCGGTCACGTCCATCCGCGTCGACGGTGTCCTGCACGAGTTCACCACCGTGCCGGGCGTCAAGGAGGACGTCACCGACCTCATCCTCAACATCAAGCAGCTGGTCGTCTCCTCGGAGCAGGACGAGCCGGTCGTGATGTACCTGCGCAAGCAGGGCCCGGGCGTCGTCACCGCCGCCGACATCGCGCCGCCGGCCGGTGTCGAGGTGCACAACCCCGACCTCGTCCTCGCCACGCTCAACGGCAAGGGCAAGCTGGAGATGGAGCTGACCGTCGAGCGCGGTCGCGGCTACGTCTCCGCCGTGCAGAACAAGCAGGTCGGTCAGGAGATCGGGCGTATTCCGGTCGACTCGATCTACTCGCCGGTTCTCAAGGTCACGTACAAGGTCGAGGCCACGCGTGTCGAGCAGCGCACCGACTTCGACAAGCTGATCGTCGACATCGAGACCAAGCAGGCCATGCGTCCCCGTGACGCCATGGCGTCGGCCGGTAAGACGCTCGTCGAGCTGTTCGGGCTTGCCCGTGAGCTCAACATCGACGCCGAGGGCATCGACATGGGCCCGTCCCCGACGGACGCCGCCCTCGCCGCCGATCTGGTGCTGCCGATCGAGGAGCTGGACCTCACCGTCCGTTCGTACAACTGCCTGAAGCGCGAGGGCGTCCACTCGGTGGGCGAGCTCGTCGCCCGCTCCGAGGCGGACCTGCTGGACATCCGCAACTTCGGTGCGAAGTCCATCGACGAGGTCAAGGCGAAGCTGGCCGACATGGGCCTGGCCCTGAAGGACAGCCCGCCCGGATTCAACCCGACCGCCGCCGCCGACGCCTTCGGTGCGGACAACGACGCGGACGGCGGCTTCGTGGAGACCGAGCAGTACTGAACTGCCCGCCACCAGGCCCGTCACCCCGGTTCCGGTCCCGAACCGGGTGCACGGGTCGGCGCGGCACCTTCATGAGGGCCTCCCCGGCCGCCAGGCCGGGGTAGTGCCCGACCGAAGGGGTACGGGGGTGCTCTGGTCGTCCCTGGACGCGATCGTCGTCACAGATCGAGGACCAGGCGCCCCCCGTACGAGCGCGACACACAGATGAGCATGGTGTCGCCGGCGGCCCGCTCGTCCTCGGTGAGCAGCGAGTCGCGGTGGTCGGGCTTGCCGTCGAGTACGTCGGTCTCACAGGTGCCGCACGTGCCCTCCCGGCAGGAGAAGTCGACCGCGATTCCCGCCGCCTCGACGGTTTCGAGCACCGAGCGGTCCGCCGGCACGGTGAGGGTGAGCCCGGAACGGGCGAGCTCCACCTCGAACGCCTCGGCCGCGCCCCCGTCCCCGGCCTCGGCCGTCCGGGCCGGAGCGAACCGCTCCACGCCCAGCGTGCCGGGCGGCCAGCCCGCACACCGCTCCTGAACCGCCTGCAGCAGGGGTTCGGGACCGCAGGCGTGCACCAGGGTGTCCGCCTCGGGCACGCCGAGGTGCGCGGCGAGGTCCAGCAGGCCGAACTCGTCCTGCGGACGGACGAGCACCCGGTCTCCGTACGGGGCGAGGCGGTCCAGGAACGCCATGGAGGTCCGGGTACGGCCGCCGTACAGCAGACGCCAGTCGGCACCCGCGGCCTCGGCGGCCTCGACCATGGGCAGGATGGGCGTGATACCGACGCCCCCGGCGACGAACAACTGGCGGGCGGCGGGCCGCAGCGGGAAGTTGTTCCGCGGCCCGCGGACCCGCACGGTGGCGCCTTCGCGCAGATGGTCGTGGACGTACGCCGAGCCGCCTCGGCCCTGTGGCTCGCGCAGAACGGCGATCTGCCAGGCCGCGCGGTCGGCAGGGTCTCCGCACAGCGAGTACTGACGGATCAGCTCGCCCTCGTCGCCGTTCCCGCCGTTCAGCAGTACGTCGATGTGGGCGCCCGGTGCCCAGGCGGGCAGCGTTCCGCCGTCGGGGCGGCGCAGGGTGAGGGAGACGACGCCGTCCGCGGCGTGGGTGCGGGCGGCCACCGTGAGGGTCGTCGGGGCCGGGGGCAACTGGTCGTTCATGATGGTTCAGCTCCGGGGTTCAGGTCTGCGTCGGTACGTGCAGCAACAGCGCGTCGCCCTGGCCGCCGCCCCCGCACAGGGCCGCCGCTCCGCTGCCGCCTCCGCGCCGCCGCAGTTCTGCCGCGAGGGTCAGCACCAGCCTGGCTCCGGTCATGCCGACCGGGTGCCCGAGCGCGATCGCACCGCCGTTGACGTTCACCTTGTCGAGGGGGCGGCCCAGCTCGCGTACGGAGGCCAGGGCCACTCCGGCGAACGCCTCGTTGATCTCGAACAGGTCCAGGTCGGCGGCCTTCAGCCGGCCGTCCCGGTGCAGGGCGTCGCGGACCGCGCCGGCCGGCTGGACGAGCAGCGACGGATCGGGGCCGGCGACCGTGCCGTACGCGCCGATCTCGGCGAGCGGGGTCAGGCCCTCCCGCCGGGCGCGTTCCGCGCTCATCACGACGACGGCCGCGCCGCCGTCGGAGAGCTGTGACGAGTTGCCGGCGGTGATCGTGCCCGTGCCGGAGAAGGCGGGCTTCAGGCGCCCGAGACTCTCGGCGGTGCTCGTCGGCCGTACGCCCTCGTCGGTGCCCACCAGGGTCTCGCCCCGGCGTCCGGCGATCGTGACGGGGGTGATCTCCTCGGCCAGCGCGCCCGACTCCTGGGCGTGGGCGGCCCGTTGGTGCGACAGCGCGCTGTACTCGTCCTGTTCCTCGCGGCTCAGGGTGAACGGCTGCTGATAGCGCTCGGTGGCCGCGCCCATGGAGACGCCGTCGAAGGCGCAGACCAGGGCGTCGCGGTCGAGGGCGTCCTCGATCGCGGCCGAGCCGTACTTCCAGCCGGTCCGGGAGCCACGCAGCAGGTGCGGGGCGCCCGACATGGACTCCATGCCGCCCGCTACGACCACCTCGTGCCGGCCCGAGGTGATCATGAGGTCGGCCAGGGCGATGGCGTGCAGACCGGACAGGCAGAGCTTGTTGACGGTGCTCGCGGGGACGGAGAACGGAATGCCGGCGTGGATCGCGGCCTGGCGTGCCGAGTTGGGGCCGGCCCCGGCCTGCACGACATGGCCCATGACGACGGCTTCCACAGCTGCCGGGTCCAGGCGGACGGCGGACAGCGCCGCACCGATGGCGTGGGCGCCGAGATCGACCGCGGACAGGGTGCTCAGGGCGCCCATCAGTTTGCCGACGGGCGTTCTGGCTCCGGCGACGATGACGGATCCGGGCATGACCGGAACCTCCTGGGGTGTGGGACGGAAGCGCGACGGAACGGTCAGGCGACCGCGTCGACGGCACGTTCGGCGGTCATGTGGGCCGTCTCGTTCACCGAGTGCAGAACGATCCGGCCCCCGGGCATGCGCCGCACCCGGCTGACGGACGTGTAGCCCGGGTGGAACCAGAACATCGCGGGCAGGCCGAGCACCGTCGCCAGATAGGTGTTGGTGATGCCGCCGTGGCACACGACCGCCACCCGTCCGCCGGGTTGGGCGTCGAAGATCGTGGTCATGGCCCGCACGGCACGCGCCCGGAAGGCGTCCCAGTCGAGGTCGGGCACGAAGTCCTCGTAGCGTCCCTCGGTGAGCGCCGCCGCCCGGGGATCGTCCGTGCCGATCTGTTCCGGCGGCGTGTAGGGCTGGGACACGTCCGTGTCCCACTCGCGCAGGTCGTCGAGGACGGTGGCGGTCATGCCGGTGAGGCGTTCCAGGGGCGCCGCCGTCTCGCGGGCACGTCGGAACGGGCTGGAGTAGAGGGCGTCGATGTCCTCGTGCGCGAGCCAGGCGGCGAGGCGTTCGGCCTGGATGGTGCCTTCCGGTGACAGCCCCGGGTCGAACACTCCCGACGTCGGGAGGCCGTGCCGGATGAGGAGGAGTTCGGTCATGGACGATCCTTCGTACAGGTAGGGGGAGGGGACACTCAGCCGGCGATGGTCCGTTCCGAGCTCCAGTAGGGGCGGCGCATCGCGCGCTTGTCGAGCTTGCCCATCGCGTTGCGCAGGAGTTCGGGAACGAACTCGTACGACTTCGGGCACTTGTAGGCGGCGAGGCGCTCGCGGCAGAAGCTGTCCAGTTCGTCGGTCGGCGGTTCGTCTCCCGCCGCCACGACCAGCGCCCGCAGCGCCTCGCCGAAGTCGGGGTCGGGCACGCCGATCACCGCGAGTTCGACGACCGCCGGGTGCTGCCGCAGGACCGCCTCGCTCTCGGCCGGATACAGGTTCACGCCGCCGGAGACCACGACGTCCGCGGCCCGGTCGGTGATGAAGATGAAACCGTCCGCGTCGACGTAGCCGATGTCGCCGAGCGTGAAGACGCCGGGGGAGAGGTAGGCGGCCTTGGTCTTGTCCGGGTCCGCGTGGTAGCGGACGCCCTGGTCGTCGGGCGCCCGAAAGGCCAGCAACCCGCGTTCGCCGGACGGCAGTTGCTCGCCGGCGTCGTCCGTGACCAGCACCTCGAACGGGGGCCGGACCCGCCCGACCGAGCCCGGGTGCGCCAGCCACTCGGTGCTGCTGATGCGGGCCACCGTTCCCGCCTCGCTCGCGCCGTACGACTCGGTCAGCACCGGCCCGAACCAGTCGATCATGGCTCGCTTCACGTCCGGCGGACACGCGGAGCCGGTGTGGGAGACCTGCTCAAGGCTGGAGACGTCGTACCGGGCGCGGACCTCGTCCGGGAGAGCGAGCAGCCGTTGGAAGTGGGTGGGCACCATCACCGTCGAGGAGATCCGCCACTTCTGCACCCGGCTGAGGAACGTCTCCGCGTCGTATCTGCCGAGGACGACCACCGGCTGACCGGCCGCCAGATGCCGTAGCGAGGTCAGCGGCGCGTTGTGCTGGAGGGGGCCGCACACCAGGTGCGCTCCCGGCGGGAATCCCGGCCGGGCGGACATCGCGGCCAGGTAGGCGGAGCTGTCGGCGACCGGGCCGCTCACCCAGCGCACCTCGGTGCCGCGCGCGCGGCCGGTGGTGCCCGAGGTGTAGACGAGCGGGGGCCGGGCGGGACGGTCCGTCGGGAGAGTGATCTCGGCGGGGGCGGCGCCCAGCCACAGCTCCCAGTCGAAGGCGTGCCCGGTCTCAGGGGTGCCGTGCGTCACGACCGGCAGACCCAGTTCCCGGGCCGCGTCGAGGGCGGCACCCGCGCCGACGGGTCCGGCGATGATCCCGGTCACGCCCGCGTCGATGATCTGGTCGACGAGCTCACCCGACGTGAGGTTCCGGGACGCGGCCACGGTCCCCACTCCGGCGCGCAGACCCGCCAGATGGGCCACGAGCGTCGGGATGGCGTTGTCACCCAGGACGGCGACCCGGTCGTCGGGGCCCGGCGCGAACTCCAGCAGCCGGACCGCAGCCCGCGCCACCTGGTCGGCGAGGGCGGACCAGGACAGCACGCCCAGGTCGTCCGCCAAGGCGGGCTCGTCGGGTGTCTCCTGGGCGCGACGGTCGAGTGGCAGCAGCGACATGGCTCCTCCGGCGGCTCCGCGGGCCTCTCCCGATTCGAGGGGAGAGGGGATGCGGAGACTGTAGCGTTTATCAAGAAAGTACGGAACACTCTGATCCCAGACGGAGGTATTCCCGCATGATTCAGCGGGATAGGCGCACGCAGCCCCTCCCCGTTACTGCATCTGTCGTCTGGTAAGTGACCGAGGAGGAGCCATGTCCCAGCCCGATCCGGACGCATGGCGCGCACAGGTCCGGCAGTGGCTGGCCACCGTGCTCGAACCGGCGCGAGCGCCGGAGTTCGCCGCGGAGACCGCCGACCTCGCCGTGTTCCACAACCTCCCCGAGGGCGAGGAACGCCTGCTGCTGGAGCGCTGCCGCGCCTACCAGCGGGCCCGCTTCGACGCCGGCTACCAGGCACTGACCCTCCCCGTCGACAAGGGCGGCGCGGGCCTGACCGCCGCCCATGTGGCCGTCTTCGCCCAGGAGGAGTCCGCCTTCGAGGTGCCGCCGTCCACCGAGCTGATCAGCGTCACCGTGCGGCTGGTCGCGATGGCCGTCTCGCTGTTCGGGACGGACGAGCAACTCCACGAGCACGCCCGGGCGTTCCTGCGCACCGACCTGCTGGCCTGCCAGCTCTTCAGTGAACCCGGTGCCGGATCCGACCTCGCGGGCGTACGTACCCGCGCTCGCCAAGAGGGCGAGGAGTGGGTGATCGACGGTCAGAAGGTGTGGACCTCGGGCGCCCAGTTCGCCGACTACGGTCTGCTGCTCGCCCGTACCGACCCGGACGTCGTCAAACAGGCCGGCATCACGGCTTTCCTGGTCCCGATGGACGCCCCCGGGGTGGAGGTGCGCCCCATCCGGCAGATGAGCGGCGGCGCCTCCTTCAACGAGGTGTTCCTCAGCGGCGTACGCGTCCCGGACCGGCTCCGGATCGGACGCCCCGGCCAGGGCTGGGAGGTCGCCACCACCACCCTCGCCTTCGAACGGACCGCCTCCGGAAGCGGCAACCGCCGCAAGGGCGGGACCTTCTCGGACGTACTCGCGCTTGCCCGCTCGCTCGACCGCACCGGCGATCCGCTGGTCCGCCAGCGCCTCGCCGACCTGTACGTACGTGCCGCCCTGCGCGCGGCCACGGTCGACCGCGTCGCCAGGACGAGCGCCGCCGGCGGCCGGCCGGGGCCCGAAGCGTCGTTGACCAAGCTCATGGCCTCCGACCTGCTCACCCGTACGGGACAGGTCGCCGCCGAGCTGATGGGAGCCCGGATCAGCGCCGACACCGGGGAACCCGGCACCTTCGCCTGGACCCGGCATCTGCTCGGCGCCCCCGGCTACCGGCTGGCCGGAGGAACCGACCAGATCCAGCGCAACCTGATCGGCGAACGGGTGCTGAAACTGCCGCCGGAGCCGCGGGTGGACCGGGCGCCGTTCTCGCAGCTTCCCGGCAACTAGAAGACTCATCTCACAAAGGAGTGACATCCATGGATCTGGGACTGACAGGCGCGAAGGCGCTGGTGACCGGCGCGAGCCGGGGCATCGGCCGGGCGATCGCCGGAACACTCGCGGCCGAGGGCTGTGCGCTGGCCCTGTGCGCCCGGGGTGAGGAAGGGCTGGCCAAGGCAGTCGCCGAACTGCGCGGCGAGGGGGCCATCGTCTTCGCGGAGGCGGTCGACGTCACCGACCCGGCCGCCCTCGCGGGCTTCGTGGAGCGGGCGGCCGGTGAACTCGGCGGGCTCGACCTGCTGGTGTCCAACGTGTCGGCCGGCAACGTGAAGGGCCCCGAGTCCTGGGAGGCCAGCCTGCGCGGCGACCTGATCCCGTTCGCGGGACTCGTCGACGCGGCCCTTCCCCACCTGGAGGCCTCGGACCGGGCCGCCGTCGTTGCCATCGGCACCACCAACGCCTCGGACACCGCGCGCCCGGCCGGCGCGAACTCGTACTCCGCGCTCAAGGCGGCCGTCGTCCAGCACGCCTCGGCCCTCGCGCACTCCCTCGCGCCCAAGGGCATCCGCGTCAACACCGTCTCGCCCGGCCCGATCGACTTCCCCGGCGGCGCCTGGGAGACCATCCGCACCGGCCGCCCGGAGGTGTACGAGGAGGTGCTGGCCAAGCTGCCCATCGGCCGCTACGGCACCGCGGAGGACGTGGCCGCCGCGGTGGCGTTCCTGCTCGGGCGGACCGGCTCCTTCGTTGTCGGGGTCAACCTCGTGGTGGACGGCGGGCTGCTCACCCGCGTCCAGTACTGAGCCGTGGCGGGCCCGGCCGGCCGCCTGGACGCCGTGCTCGTCTGTGGCGGCCGGTGGCACGACTTCGACCACGCGCGGCTGGGGCTGCTGGAGCTGCTCGGCGAGCATCCGCGGGTGCGCACCACGGTGTACCAGGACTACGACTGTGTGGCCGCCCTCGACCGGGCCGACCTGCTGGTCACCTACACCTGCGACGTCCGGCCCGGCCCGGCGCAGCGGGCCGCACTGGCCCGGTTCGTCGAGCGGGGCGGGCGCTGGCTCGCCCTGCACGGCACCAACTCGGTGATCGAGGTGACCGACTCGTCGCCGAGTGACGGGCCGCGGGTGTTCACGACTCCACGGCTCCTCGGGGAGCTGGCCGAGGTGCTCGGCAGCCAGTTCCTGGCCCACCCGCCGATCGCGCAGTACGAGGTGCGGGTGACCCGGTCCGACCATCCGCTGGTCGCCGGGATCGGGCCGTTCACGGTCACCGACGAGCTGTACGTGTGCGAGCTGCACGGGGAGCTGGAGGTGCTGCTGCACGCCGAGTACACGGGGCCGTGCCGGGGTTTTGCCGAGGGCGACACGGTGGCGCTCGACAGTGCGCCCAGGCCGGTGCTGTACCTGAAGCGGCACGGGCTCGGCGAGGTCTGCTATTTCACCCTCGGCCATTGCCGGGGCCGTTACGACATGCAGGACCTCGGCGTGGACGACACCGGGCGCGTGGACGCGGGGCCGTGGCAGACGCCGGAGTTTTTGACGGTGCTGCGGCGGTGTGTGGAGCGGGTGGTGGCGGGCGGCGGTTTTTCGCCCCCGCCGCCCCTACCCGTCCCTCCCCCAGAGGGGGGACCCCCACTGGGGGCTGCCGCCCCCAGACCCCCGCTTCGGCCCTGAAGGGGCCTCGTCCTCAAACGCCGGACGGGCTGGAAATGTCGGCCGACGCTGGGATGCCAGCCCTTCCGGCGCTTGAGGAGCGGGGGTTTGGGGGCAGTGCCCCCGAGGTTGGGACGAGTAAGGGCGGCGGGGGCGAAATAGTCGCTGGGCCCGCGCGCCGCGCTCAACCGTGTGGCAGCACCACGGCCCGGCCATTGATGTCACCCGCGTGCAGACGCTCGTACGCCTCAGGCGCCTGGTCCAGTGTGAAGGTCTCGACGTGGGCGGACACGAGCCCCCGCCGTGCGAGTTCGAGGACGTCCATGAGTTCCGGCCGGCTGCCCCAGTAGGGGAAGGACGCCGACACCTCGAACGGCAGCCCGCCCCCGAAACCGACGGCCAGCGTGCCCCCGCCGAGGCCGACGACGGTCACATCGCCCTCCACCGCCACCGACGCGGCGGCGACGGCCAAGGTCGCCTCGGCTCCGACGAAGTCCAGGACGACCTCCGCTCCCGTACCGCCGGTGAGTGCCCGGATCCGTGCGGTCGCCTCGCCGTCGGAGCGCAGAGTCTCGTGGGCGCCCACCTTTCCGGCCAGCTCCAGCTTCTCCTCGCTCACGTCGAGGGCGACCACCCGGGCCGGGGTGAGTGCGCGGAGCAGCTGCACGGCGATGTGCCCCAGACCGCCGACGCCGATCACCACCGCTGTGCTGCCGGGCAGCAGCTTCGGCAGCGATCTGCGGATCGCGTGATACGGGGTCAGCCCGGCGTCGGTGAGGGGCGCCGCCTGTACGGGGTCGAGTCCGTTCAGCGGAACCAGGTGCCGGGGCGAGTCCACGAGCATGTACTCGGCCAGGGCGCCGGGGGAGCCGAGCCCCGGCGGCAGGATGCCGAGCCCGGCCGCGTGCGGACAGCAGTTCTCCTTGCCCTCGGCGCACTTGGCGCAACGGCCGCAACCCCATGGGCCGTACACCGCCACCGCCTCGCCCTCCGCCACGCCGGTGACACCGGCGCCCAGCGCCGCCACCGTCCCGACACCCTCGTGACCGAGTGCCATGGGCAGCGGGTAGGGGAACTGCTCCTCGGGCCAGCCCATCACCGCCAGATCGGAGTGGCAGATTCCCGCCGCCGTCACCTTCAACAGCACCTGGCCCGCGCCGGGTTCGGGCACCGGCACCTCCACGACCTCGGGGGCGTGCCCCACCCGTCGGTACTGAACTGCCTTCATCCTCGACTCTCCTTACTGGTGGTCGTGTCCGGCCGGGTCCCCGTTCTGCGGCGAAGTACGGCCGGCAAGGCGATCCGGCCGCCCGTGAGGACCAGCGCCACGATGAGGACCGAGCCGGTGAACAGGCTCGCGGCCCACTGCGCGCTGGTGGCGAGCCCGAGCCCTGTGATGCCCGTGCCGAGCAGCAGGACCGCGAGAACCGTGCCCCAGGCGTTGAAGCGGCCCGCGCGCAACTGGGTCGCCCCGACGAACGCGGCCGCGTACGCCGACAGCAGATACGGGGTGCCCGCGGTCGGCGAACCGGAGCCGACCGCGGACGCGAAGACGACGCCGGCGAAACCGGAGAGCAGCGCGGAGGCCACCAGGGTCAGAAAGCGCAGCCGGTCGGTGCGCACCCCCTGCAGCCGGGCCGCGTCGGCGTTGAAGCCGGTCGCGTACAACCGGCGTCCGGTGGCGGTGTGTTCCAGCAGGAACCAGATGGCGAGGGCGGCGAGCAGCAGATACAGAACCGGCAGGGTGAGGCCGCCCACGTCCAACTGGGCGATGCTCGCGAACGGCTTGGCGAGCAGTTGCACACCGGTGATCGAGCTGTCGTTGGTGACCATGGTGATCAGGGACTGGATCAGCGCGCCGGTGGCCAGGGTGGCGATGAACGAGTCGACGCGCAGAACCACCACCACGATTCCGTTGACGACTCCGACCAGCAGCGCGGCGGCCATCGCCAGAGCGATGGCCGTACCGGGCCCGAGTCCGCTGGAGACCATGAAATGCGCGGTCAGCACACTGGTGAGCGACATGGTGTAGGCGATCGACAGGTCGAAGACCCGTGCGGCCAGCGGCGGTACGACGCTGAGTGCCACCAGGCCTGCCACGGCGTTGCCGTTCAGCACCTGCTTGACCGTGATGGTGGTCGGGAACGTGTCCGGCGCCCACGCGGAGAAGAGCACGACGATGACCAGCCACACGTACACGGCGCCGATGTTGCGGAACGACAGGGCGGTCACCGCCCGTCGGACCACTGCCTCGGGCACGGACACAGCGGAGCTCTCCGGTGCGGACGGCGGGAGCTCCGCCGCCCGGGTCGGGGTGGACGTCATGTCACTCGGTTCCTTCCATGGCGTGCACGAGGGCGGACTCGGTGATGTCCCGGCCGCTGATCTCCCGTGCGATCCGGCCGTCCCGCACCACCAGGACGCGGGTGCACAGCGCGAGCAGGTCCTGTGTGTCGGAGGACGACACGATGACGCCCATGCCCTCGTCGGCCTGACGCTCTATCAGGTCGTACAGCTGGAGGCGGGTGGCGATGTCCACGCCCGCCGTGGGCTCGCACAGCGTCAGTACGGGTGGGCGCTGGGCCAGGCAGCGGGCCATGACGACCTTCTGCTGGTTGCCGCCGCTGAGCGTGGTGATCCGGGCCCCGCGACCGGCCGAACGCACGCCGACCCGCCGGATCCAGTCCTCCGCCAGGGCGGACTCGCGGCGGCGGCGCAGCCGCCCGGAGCGGGCGCGCAGCCGGTCGAGGAGCGGCAGGGTGAGGTTCTCGCCGACCGAGAAGTCGCCGATCACCCCCTCGCCCGCCCGGTCCGCCGGGACGAGGGGAAGGCCCAGTCCGTCGGCGTCACGCGCCTCGGTCCACCGCTCGGAGCGTTCCGGCAGCCGCAGCCTGCCACTCACCCGCCCGGCATGGGCCCCGCACACCGCGTACGGCACGATCTCGTGGCCGGAGCCGACCAGGCCCGTGATGCCGAGGCGCTCGCCCCTGGCCAGGTCGAAGCCGACGCCCTGCAGCGGACCGGCCCACAGGTCGCGGACCTCCAGCACGGGTTCGGCGGCGACATCGGAAGGAGGCGCCGGACGGTGGCCGGTCTCCATCTCCTCGCCCGCCATCAGCTCCGCCAGCGTGCGCGGAGTCAGCTCGGCCACCGGGCGGGTGGCGATCCTGCGTCCGCCGCGGATCACGGTGACCCGGTCGGCGAGCGCGAAGATCTCGTCCATCCGGTGCGAGACGTACAGCACGCCGGCCCCGGCGTCGCGGACCTCCCGCACGATGTCGAACAGCCGGGCCACCTCGCCGGGCGGCAGTACGGCGGTGGGTTCGTCGAGCACCAGGACACCGCGGCGGCCCTCCCAGCCCTGGAGCGCGGCGGCGATGGCGACCACCGTGCGCTGGACGGGGGTCGCCGTCGCCAGGGGCCGGCGTACGTCGATGCCGAGGCCGAACCGCTCGACGAGGGCGGTCGTCCGCTTCTCCATCTCCGCCCAGCGGATGTTGCCGAGGGCCGTGCGGGCGAAGCCGTGACTGAGGGCGAGGTTGTCGATGGCGCTCAACTCGCCCACCAGGCCCAGCTCCTGGTGGACGAAGCGGAGCCGGTCGTGGCGGGAGGCGGTGACCTGGCCGAGGTCGAAGGGCTCGCCGTCGAGTTCGGCCACCGCGCCCGGCTCCGCGTGGTGGTAGCCGGCGAGGATCTTGATCAGGGTGGACTTGCCGGAGCCGTTGGGCCCGATCAGGGCGTGGATCTCGCCGGGCGCGACCTCCAGGTCGACGTCGTCGAGGGCCTGGGTGCCGCCGAATCTCTTCGACAGGGCGGCCACCCGCAGCACCGGACCGGTCCGCACGGGCCCGGTCAACTCAGTCCCCACAGCGCCTTGAACTGCTTCTGGTAGTCCTCGACGATCGGGAAGTCGCCGTCGGCCGAAGGCAGGTTGTCCTTGGTGACGAGCAGGTTGGGCAGCGCCGCCTGCTGGTCCACGTCCATGGACTGGCCGGTGAAGTGCCGGGCCAGCGCGTCGGCCTGGAGCCACGCCGTCTCGTGCGAGTTCAGCGCCATCGCGCCGTCGGTGAGACCGCTCTGGATGTACTGGTAGTTCTGCGCGTCACCGACGTTGACGACGATGTGCTTGCCGGTGACGCCGGCGGTCTTCAGCGCGGCTGGCACTCCTACGTTGAGCAGTCCCAGCGAGAAGACGACATGGGTCACCTTCGGGTGCGAGCGGAGGTACGACACCACACGGTCCGGCATGTCCTTGCCCACCGAGGTGATCGGCACGTCCACGTTGTCCAGCCCGCAACCGGCGCACCACTCCTTGTACTTGGCGGCGAAGGCGTCCTTGACGGGCTTGAGGATCGTGTACGCCGGCAGATCGAAGTACACGGTGTCGGCCTTGGCGCCGCTGTTCGACACCACCCAGGAGGCGAGCATCTCGCCCTGGATGCCGACGTCGTCCGGCCCGTTCTTCAGCAGGGAGATGCCGTCGCCCACCACGTCGTCGGCGTTCGACTGGACGACGGGGATGTCGGCGGCCTTCAGCTGGGCGAGCTGCTTGGCATAGACGGCACGCGGGAAGCCGGAGGCGATGACGGCGTCCGGCTTGTCGCGCAGGGCCTGTTCGTAGGCGGCCTGGACGGACTCCGGGGTGCCCTGGGTGGCGATCTGCTTCACCTGCCAGCCGAGTTCCCCGGCGGCCTCGGTGAAGAAGTCGGCGAGGTCCTTGCAGGACTGGACGCCGCAGAGGATGAAGTCGATCTTCTTGCCCTTGGGGATCGGCTTGCCGACGGGCTGGGTCACGGAGATCGCGGCCGGGCGCTCGGAGAACGTCGCCAGGGCCGCGCGGGCCGCCGTCAGGCCGGGGGAGCCTGCTGCCGCCGCCTGTGTGGAGTCGGCGGCGGGGGTGGTGCCGCTGCCGCACGCCGCCAGCGTGAGCAGGGAGGTGACGGGGACGATCGCGGTGAGCGCGCGGCGGACCGCGCGGCGGGGTCTGGAACTCATCGTTGAGTACTCCCGAGGTGTGTCGCCTGCGCTGCCGTGACCCGCGTCGCTTGCGCGTTCGCGGCGGTCGGCTCGGTCAGGCGGACCGATTCTGTGGTGCCCCGGGCGGGAACGCCGCGGTGCTGGGCCGGGACGGGAAGAGATCGTCCCAGGACGAGAAACTTTTGAGGCACTACAGCCTCAAGTGGGTCGGAGTGTGACATGCCCCAGCGAGCTTGGGGAGAGGGTCGCCGCAAGAAATTCCATGATTACGCTGGAATCTGGTCATGACCTCGGGTGGATCGAGCCTCGTCACCGGCAGGAGTGTTGCTCCCGGCCGTGACTGGTAACTACACTCACTCTAAAGTTTCTGCCGGAGGAGAGATGATGGACGCAACATCGGAGCCGGCCACCGCACGGTGCCCCGGGCCCACGGTCCAGGACTACCTCGACCAGGACAGCCGCCCCGTTCCCCCCGCCCTGCGGTTCGAGCGGAACGACCACCTGGGCAGCGAGGACATCGACACCGCCCGCTTCACGTCCCGCGAGTGGGCCGAACGCGAGATGCGGCAGGTCTGGCGGCGCGTGTGGCAGTTCGCCTGCCTGGAGAGCGAGATACCCGAGGTCGGCGACCACGAGGTCTACGAGATCGGCGACGACTCCCTGATCGTCGTCCGCACGGCCCCCGACGAGATCCGGGCCTACGTCAACGTCTGTCTGCACCGGGGCCGCAAACTGCGCACGAGCGGCGGCAACGTCGGCGAGTTCCGCTGCTCGTTCCACGGCTTCGCCTGGAACCTCGACGGCACGATGCGGACCCCGCCCTGCGCCTGGGACTTCCCGCACGTCACCCCGGAGAAGTTCGCCCTCCCCGAGGCCCGGGTGGCCACCTGGCGCGGCTTCGTCTTCATCAACATGGACCCGTACGCCGAGTCCTTCGACAGCTACCGCGGCACCTTCGACGAGTACTACATCTGGCCGCTGGAGAACCGCTACAAGTCGCTGCACATCGCCAAGGTGCTGCCCTGCAACTGGAAGGTCGCGCAGGACGCTTTCATCGAGTCCTTCCATGTGATCGCCACGCACCCGCAGATGCTGCCGTGGCTCGCCGACGCCAACTCGCAGTACGACGTCATGGCGGATCAGCCGAACTGGAACCGGATGATCAACATCCAGGGCGCGCCGAGCCCGCACGTGGCGGACTCCGTCACGGAGCAGGACGTCCTGGAGACCTTCTACGACTCGCGCGCGTTCTACGCTGCCGCTCAGGGCCGCGACCTGGTGATGGGGGAGGGCGAGGAAATGCCGGCGGTCCCGACCGGCGGCACTGCCCGTCAGGTCCTTGCCGAGCGGATGCGCGCACAACTCGCGGCCACCTCGACGCAGGACTTCTCGAAGACTCCGGACACCGAACTGATGGACGCCATCAACTACTTGCTGTTCCCCAACTTCAATCCCTGGGGCGGCGCCAAGTCGAACATCATCTACCGGTTCAGGCCCAACGGCCTCGATCCGGACTCCTGCACCGCCGAGATCATCTTCATGTCGTCCCCGAAGCAGCCCGGTCAGACGCCGCCCCCGGCGAAGATCCGCTGGGTGCCGGAGGACATGCTCTTCGCCGACATCCCCGAACTCGGTGTGCTCGGGCCGGTCTTCGACCAGGACTGCGAGAACCTGCCCTACGTCCAGCAGGGTCTG
This sequence comes from Streptomyces sp. SID12501, assembly GCF_010550245.1. Taxonomy (GTDB): domain Bacteria; phylum Actinomycetota; class Actinomycetes; order Streptomycetales; family Streptomycetaceae; genus Streptomyces. The sequence goes on along the minus strand of NZ_JAAGLU010000018.1, from coordinate 144,725 downwards.
AAGGCGATGCGCAAGCCCGGCATCACGCTCGCCAACTACCAGGAGAGCCGCATCCGCCACTTCAACCGGACGCTCGACCGGTGGATGGACAAGTGACCCACCGGGTGGCGGTCAGGCCCCTGGGCGAGGAGCTCGAAGTCCTTGACGGCGAGGACCTGTTCACCGCCGCACAGCGCCTCGGCTACCGCTGGCCCACCGTCTGCGGCGGCAAGGGCACCTGCCGTACCTGCTTCGTCCAGGTGGAGGAGGGCGCCGAGAACTGTTCCCCGGTGGGCCCGCTGGAACGCGAGGGCATCGAGGCCCTGCGCAGGCCGGTGGACGGCCTGACCCGGCTCGCCTGCCGGCTCAGGGTCGAGGGCCCGGTGACCGTGACCAAGCGCGGCGTGCGCCGCCGAGTGCAGGAGTGAGGCCCCCGTGTCCAAGCAAGTGATCCACCCGCTCACCGGGCAGGTGTACCGGCTCACCGAGGACGGACTGGTCGAGGTCACCGACCCCAGGACCGGGGCGCGGGGGGTCTTCGACTTCCAGGCCCGGTGGCAGTCGGGCGAACTGCGCCACGCCGACCTCCAGATGGCCGGCTGGGTCGGGCGCCTCGCCCAGCGGCGTACGCCTCCGCAGCCGGAGCAGTGATCCCGTGACGCCGCCTCGTACGACCCGGGTGGTCTGCCTGGTGCGTCGGCCCGACGGAGAACCGCTCACCACCGACTTCGCCGTCGAGGAACGCCCGCTGCCACCCCTGGGGGAGGGGCAGTTGCTCGTGCGCAACCTCTACATGAGCGTCGACCCGTCCATGCGCGGGCGCCTGGAGAGCACCGAGAAGCACTACACGCACAACTTCACCCCGGGCTCGCCGCTCGACGGCCGTGCCCTCGGCGTCGTCGAGGAGAGCCGCTGCGCCGCAGTGCCGCCAGGCACGTACGTACGCCACCAGCTCGGCTGGCGGGAGCGGGCCGTGCTGGACGCGGCGGACACCGACGGCGCCGGCCGCATCGACCCCCAACTCGCCCCGCTGCCGACCTGGTTGGGCCTGCTCGGGCAGACCGGGTTCACCGCGTACGTGGGTCTGACCCGGATCGCGGAGCTGCGCCCCGGCGACACCGTTTTCGTCTCGGCGGCGGCCGGCGCCGTCGGCACCGCCGCCGGCCAGTTCGCGCGACTGCTGGGCGCGGACCGTGTCATCGGCACCGCCGGAGGGCCCGACAAGTGCGCCCTGCTGGTGAAGGAGTTCGGCTACGACGCCGCCGCCGACTACCGTGCCGAGCCGGTGCGCGACGCGCTGGCCCGACTGGCACCCGACGGCATCGACGTGTACTTCGACAACGTCGGCGGTGAGCAGCTCGCCGCCGCCCTGCACGCGCTGCGCACCGGTGGCCGGGTCGCCCTGTGCGGCATGATGTCGCAGTTCGGCGGTGACCGACCGTCCGGCCAACGGTCCGCCGACATCAACCAGTTGATCCAGGCGGTCCTCAAGCGGCTGACCCTGCGCGGCTTCATCGTCCGCGACCATGACGACCTGCGACCGGAGTTCGAGCAGCGGGTCGCGGGATGGCTCGCGGAGGGCCGGATCACCGCGCGAGAGACGGTCGTGGACGGCCTGGAGAACGCCGCGGGGGCGCTGTTGTCCCTGCTGGGCGGGGGCAACGTCGGGAAGATGCTGGTGCGGTTGGGGGACTGAAACGGCTGAGACGGCGCCCCCGACGGGGGCGCCGTCTCAGCCGTTTCAGCGCATGGGCCGGGACTCGGCGACCGTGTGGACCTGCAACGAGACGCCCACCCGGGTCAGCCCGGCCGACGCCGCCCTGAACTCCTTGATGTGCGGGGTGGCGAAGTGCTCGTCGAGGGCCCGCTGGGAGGTCCAGTGTTCATACACCCGGATCCGCCGCTCGTCGCCGGGATCGGCGGTCATGGCGTAGTCCAGGCAGCCGGGCTCCTCCTCTCGGGTCCGCCGACCCAGCTCGACGAGGGCTTCCAACATCGTGCCGCGGTCGCCGGGCTCGTAGTCCATCCAGCCGGCGACGACGATTTCCTCAGCCATGGGAGTCACGCGTTCCTCTCGCGATCGTGACCGCGGGCCCGCCGCTGACGGGGAAAGCAGCGACGGGCCCGCGGAGTACTCAGTTGCCGAGCGGCACCGGGACACTGTCCACGGTGACCGTGCCCCGCTCGCCGTCGACCGTGATCAGCATGCCGTCCCGCAGCCGTCGCGTCCCGCTCTCGACGGAGATCACGGCCGGGATGCCCAGCTCGCGGCAGACCACCACGGCGTGGCTGTTGAGCGCGCCCACGTCCACCACGGCCGCACCGGCGACCAGGAACAGCGGGGTCCAGGCCGCGTCCGTGATCGGCGCGACCAGCACCTCCCCGGGCTCCAGCGCCTCGCACGAGGCCGGGTCGGTGACCACCCGCACCCTGCCGGTGTAGGTGCCGTGGCTGCCGCCCACACCGCCGAGCACATCGCCCTCGACGGCAGCCGGGGTCCGCTCCTCGGCGCGGCGCGGCCAGGTGTCGATCTCGGTCTGTGTGTCCTCGGCGACGAAGAAGGGCGGCTCCAGCTCGTGCAGGCCCGCGTACTCGTCGAGTCGCTGGGCAATCACGGGGCCGAAGATCTCCGGGGCGGCGACATAGTCGTCGAGTTCGGTGTCCAGCAGCATCATCACGTCCTCGGGCCGGGCGAAGAGGCCGGCCTCGGCACCCCGGCGACCGAGTTCCCGTACGGCCATGCGGATCTCGTTGACGACGGTGACGCAGTTCGCCTTGGTGCGCTCGCGGGCCGGGATCCACACCTGGGAGGCGTGCATGCCGGCGTCGAACATGGGCTGCGTCTCCTCGGGCAGCGCGGCCCGGATCTCCCGCGCCGTCCGCTCACGCCCCTCGGTCAGCCGCGTTCGGCGGACGGCCGGGGAGTCGTCGGCGGCGCTGTGCCGGATCCGGTCGACCAGGGCCAGCGCCTGGACGGGCGCCGCCTCCCAGGACAGCGCGTGGATGTCCCACTCGTTGGGGCCGCGGTCGCCGGACTCCGCGAGGAACTCCTCGAAGGCGTCACGGAACGCCTTCAGGTCCCCGGTCGCGGCGTCGAGCGACTGCTCCACCGCGGCCGTGCCCCGGTCGAACAGCGCGGTCAGCTCGGCCGAGGCCGCCACCTGCCGGGACAGCGTCCACAGCCCCGTCGAGGGGGAGGCGGAGTCGACGTCGCCCAGACCGCCGATCAGGTCGAGCATGGCGCCGGGGCGGTCCACGCTCGCGCACAGCGGATCCAGGATCGCCGGTCCGACGGACGCGGGCAGTGACGACTCGACGTGCCGCTGGAAGGTCGTCTCCACCTCGTCCAGCAACGACCGTGCGTACGACACCAGTTCGGCGTCGGACAGCTGTGTCAGGTCGGGGCGCGAGTGGCGCAGGGCGCGCAGCCGGGCCCGGTCCGCGTCGGCCTCGGGGAAGCCGGCCTGGCCGAGCATCCGCCCGAGCGTCGCGCCCGCCTTGCCGGTGAGCTCCGCGTCCTGGTCGTCCGGGTGTGCCACGTACACCGGCGTGTCGGAGCGCCGGCCGACGAAGGCCGCGTCGATCTGGTCCGCCGTCTGGCCCATCCGGATGCCGAACAGCCGCATGTGGGACAGGTTCAGATAGAAGTGGCCGCCGAACATGCCGACGAACGGCGGTCGGGGGCCGGCCACCTCCTCCTCGCGGTAGATGCCGAACCCGACGAAGCCGTTGCGCCAGCCCTGCAGGCCGCGCCCCCAGACCAGGGTCCAGCCCAGCGGGCTGGCGGGGTCCGGCAGGGTCTCGCCCGCGTTGGCCCGGGTGTAGTGCGGCAGCCGCTCACTGCGCTGCCAGTCCGTGATCCAGCTCTTCATGACCGAGGTCTCCCGCCGTCCGTACCCGCGCCTGGCCCGTCTGCCACTGCCCCGCCTACCACTGTGCCGTACCGCCGTCGACGCTGATCAGCGTGCCGGTGATACCCGCGCCCGCCTCGCTCGCGAGCAGTGCCGCGACCGCCGCGACCTGCTCCACCGTGGTGATCTGCTTGGTGGCGGCATGCTCGGCGAACCGGCCCAGCCACTCCTCGTACGAGATGCCCTCGGCCTCCGCCGCGGCGGGACCCGCGGCCCGCATGAGGTCGGTGTCGACGGCGCCGGGACAGATGGCGTTGCAGGTGATGCCCTGGGTGCCGTACTCGAAGGCGGTCGCCTTGGTCAGGCCGTGGATGGCGTGCTTGTTGGTGATGTAGTGGCTGATCGCGGGCTTGTTGGCCTGCTTGCCCTCCACCGACGAGATGTTGATGATGCGGCCCCAGCCGCCCTCCAGCATCTTCGGCAGTGCCCGGCGGGTGCCGTAGAAGTAGCCGTTGATGTTCAGGTTGAGGGCGTCGTGCCACGCCTCGTCGCTGAGCTGGTGGATCGGGGCGAAGCCGGAGCTGCCGCCCACGTTGTTGACCCAGATGTCGAGCCTGCCGAAGCGCTCGGCGGCGAAGTCGGCGAGGCCCTCGATGTCCTCCTGGCTGTTCGCGTCGCAGGGGTGGAAGACGGCCCGGTCCCCGGCGCCCATCTCCTCCAGGGCCTGCTTTCCCTTGAGTTCGGAACGGCCGCTGACGACGACCGTCGCGCCGTCGGCCAGGAAGGCCTCGGCGATGGCGCGGCCGATACTGCGCGTGCTGCCCGTGATCACCGCGACACGTCCGTCGAGGCTGCCCGTAGCCACCATGGTGTTCTCCCGCGAGTCTTGTTGGTTGCTCACCTGGCGGCTCTGGGGGCTGCTGTTGCGCCACTGTCCAGGTGCTGGTGAATGGTGCGGTGCAGGTGCTGGAGTCCGGGCTCGTTGCGTCCGAAGACGAAATCGGTGCCGGCCAGGGCCTTCAGACCCTGCTGGACTCCGTAGGTGGTCGCGTAGTCCTCGTCACGAACCACCTCGTGGAACCACTCGCCGAACCTGTCGGCGGTCTGGCGTTCCTCGTCGGTGACCGCCGGTTCGCGCAGCAGGATGATCTGCTGGGTCACCGACTCGGTAGCCGTCCGGGGGAGTACCAGGGACACGGCGATCTTCTGGCGCCAGCCGCCGGCGATGGCGAGGCCCGGGAAGAGCCAGTAGATGGGGCCGACACACTCCCCGGGGTCCCGCTGGTCCGGCGGCAGGTCGACCGCCTGCGCGATGGGGCGCAGGGCGGGCGCGATGCGCTGGTGGGGGCCCCAGGTGTCGTGGGCCATCATGTTGGAGAGGTTCGTCTCGAACACCGTCTTCGGGTGCAGCGAGGCGAAGTGGTACGTCTCCAGATACCCGTCGAGGGTGACCTTCCAGTTCGGACTGGTCAGCGCGCTGGTGGAGTAGTGGTGGCACTCCGCCAGCCGGAGGCCCTCCAGCAGCGGCAGCAGATCGCCCAGCCAGTCGTCCAGGTCGGGTTCGGCCGCCGGGTCCAGTGAGACGAAGACGATGCCCGCGCGTTCTCCGGCCGGGAGCCTGATGAGGCTGCGGCCCTCGCGCGGAACCCCGCCGAAGGTCTTCTCGGCGTACACGCCCCGCAGCTCCCCGGCCAGGTCGTAGGACCAGGAGTGGTAAGGGCAGGTGATCCGCTTCGAGACCCCGCAGCCGGGTTCGAGGAGCTTGGCTCCCCGGTGCCGGCACGCGTTGATCATCGCGTGTACGGTGCCCTGCCGGTCGCGGGTGATCAGCACGGGGATGCCGAGCACGTCGATCGCCTTGTAGGTGTTCGGTCCGGGCAGCTCGGCGGACATGGCGAGCGGAAGAGGGACGCTCCGGTGGACGGCGTCCGTCTCGCGCTGCCAGCGGTCGGCGTCGAGGTAGTTGGCCACGGGTTCCGTCCACTGGCCGTCGGCCTCGTGCGTGGTGTTGGCGCGGTAGTGCGCCATCACCCGCTCGACGAGCTCGGCGGCCTCCCGCCGCATCGTCTCGGACGCCGCGTCGGTGGACCGGTCCTGGCTGATCCACGACGAGTATTCGGGGGTCGGGGCGGCAGACGGGGCCGAGGTCGGCGACCTGCGCTCAGTACCTGGTTCCCGAAGCTCCGGTGAACTGGTCTGGACCACGATGTCCTCACAATCCTTCCAGCCGCGAGCCGGTGACCGGCTTCGGAATGCGACGGCTGGGTTGTGTCCGAAACGACAACAGGACTTAGTGTGCTCTGTCAATAGAAAGTGTCGAAGTCGTCGCCCGGTGTGTCATGGGGGTGGGTGTGATGGTCATGACCCTGCCGTTCGAGGTGGGAGTGGTGGTGCGGGACGTGCGGCTGATGGAGCGCTTCTACTGCGACGTCATCGGCTGCCGGGTCGAGCGCCGCTCGCGCGTACCGGAGTCGATCGGAGGTCCGGCCGGGCTCGGCGGCGAGCTTCTGGTGGTCTGGCTGCGGGTGCCCTCCGGGGGGTGTGTCAAGTTGATCCTTCCCCGGCCGGACCAGGGGTCGGACCAGGGGCCGGTCCCGGTCTCGGCGTATGCGCCCCCCTTGTCGGCCGGGCGCCCGGGGCTGGCGTATCTCACCTTCCATCTGGACGGCTTGGACCCGGTGGTGGCGGCGCTGTCGACTGCGGGCGCCCGGCCGCTGTCGGACCCGGCCGTCGTCCTCGCGCGCGGTCGGCGGATCAGCTTCTGGGCTGATCCGGAGGGCAATGCCGTGGAGTTGGTGGACGCGCGGGGCGGCAACCCGGGTCAAGGGCATAGTAATTAGAGACGCTGTTCAGTAAGGTGCCCCAAGCTGGTTACTGTAGACCAGTACAAGTAAGTCCGATTGCTTGGCAACCTCCCTCGGACGAAGGGGCGGACGATGGCTCAACGAGCGTCGACGGCGTCGAAGAAATCCCCGCAGGTAACCCCGCAGGTAACCCCGCAGGTAACCCCGCAGGTGAACCCGCCGGTCAGCGAACAGATCAGCCCGCGGGTCATCAAGGACCTGCACGAGCGCATGGTGCGCATCCGGCTGTTCGAGACCGAGGCGGGCAAACTCATGGAGGCGGGCAAGCTGCCCGGATTCCTGCACCTCTATGTCGGTCAGGAAGCCGTGGCCGCCGGCGTGATGACAGCCCTGCGCGACGACGACCAGATCACCTCCACCCATCGTGGCCACGGACACGCCGTGGCCAAGGGCGTCGGCTTCCGCGAGATGTACGCCGAGTTGTACGGCCGGGTCACCGGCGCCTGCCTCGGCCGCGGCGGGAGCATGCACATCAACGACCTCACCCGCGGCATGCTCGGCGCCAACGGCATCGTCGGAGCCGGCGTCCCGATCGCCGTGGGCGCCGCCTTCGCCGCCCGCTACAAGGGTGAGGACAACGTCGCCGTGACCTTCTTCGGTGACGGTGCCACCAACATCGGCGCCTGGCACGAGGGCGCCAACATGGCCGCGATCCTGGGCCTGCCCGTGGTCTTCGTCTGCGAGAACAACGGCTACGCCGAGTTCACCCCGCAGTCCGCGCACATGCTGCTCACCGATGTCGCCGACCGGGCCGCCGCCTACGGCATGCCCAGTGTGATCGTCGACGGCATGGACGCGGTCGCCGTCCACCGAGCCGCCGTCGAGGCCGTAGAACGGGCCCGGCGTGGCGAGGGCCCGATGATGATCGAGGCCAAGACCTACCGCTTCTTCGACCACCAAGGCGTCAAGGGCCTGCGGCACCCCTACCGCTCGGCCGAGGAGGTCGCCGAGTGGAGGACCCGCGACCCCATCGACCTGATCGAGGCCCGTGCGGTCGCCGACGGCACCGCGACCCGTACGGAGCTGGACGACGTATGGCAGCGCACCCGCGACGAGATCGCCGAGGCCATCGCGTACGCCGAGGCGAGCCCGCTGCCCGACCCCGCCGACCTGCTGCTCAACGTCTACTCGGGATGACCGCCATGACAGCCACGACCGTCACGACCACCACCAACGGAGCGCCGGCCGTCGCCACGCGCAAACTCACCTACGTCAAGGCCTTCAACGAGGGCCTCGCGCAGGCCATGCGCGAGGACGAGAACGTGTTCGTCGCGGGCGAGGACGTCGCCGGATACGGCGGAGTGTTCCGCATGTTCGACAACCTGCTCGACGAGTTCGGCCCCCGCCGCATGATCGACACCCCGATCTCCGAGGCTGCCCTGGTCGGCCTGGGTGTGGGAGCCGCCGCCAGGGGTCTGCGACCTGTCGTCGACCTGATGTTCATGGACTTCATCGGCGTCTGCCTCGACCAGATCGTCAACCAGGCGGCCAAGATGAAGTACATGTTCGGCGGCGGCCTGTCCGTGCCGCTCACCATCACCACCGCCTCCGGCGCAGGCCTCGGCGCGGCGGCCCAGCACAGCCAGAGCCTGGAGGCGTGGCTGGCCCATGTGCCCGGCCTCAAGGTGGTGATGCCGAGCGACGCGTACACCGCCAAGGGCCTGACCGTCTCGGCCATCCGGGACGACAATCCGGTCGTCGTGATGCTCAACAAGGTCCTGCTCGGCAGCACCGGGGAGGTGCCCGAGGAGATCTACGGCATTCCGCTGGGGCAGGCGCACACCGCGCGGCAGGGCTCCGACGTCACCGTGATCGCCCTCGGCCGGATGGTGGGGGAGGCCCTCGCGGCGGCCGACGAACTCGCCGCCGAGGGCGTGGAGATCGAGGTGATCGACCCCCGGACCGTGCAGCCGCTGGACACCGAGACGATGTTCGCCTCCGTCCGCCGCACCAACCGCGTGCTCGTGGTGCACGAGGCCGTCACCTTCGGCGGGCTCGGGGCGGAGATCGCCGCCCAGATCCAGGACGTCGTCTTCGACTACCTCGACGCGCCGGTCCTGCGCATCGGCGCCCCCTTCTCGCCGGTCCCCTTCTCCCCCGTCCTGGAGAAGGCGTACGTGCCCGATCGCGCCCGTATCGCCCAGGGCTGCCGGCGTCTCCTCGAAAGGTCGTGACCGACGTGGCGGTCGAGGTTCTGCTGCCGAAGATCGGCCTGACCATGCAGGAAGGCACGATCGACGAATGGCTGGTGTCCACCGGCACGGCCGTCGCCGAGGGCGACGCGCTGCTGCGGCTGGCCACCGACAAGGTCGACGTGGATGTCGAGGCGGAGGCCGGGGGACTGTTCCACCCTGTGGTCCCGGCGGGCGCCACCCTGCCGGCCGGGGCTCTCATCGGCTGGCTGCTCGCCGAGGGCGAGCAGCCACCGGAGCCGGGGGGTACGCCGATGCCCGCCGGGTCCGGGTCCGGCGCGGACCCGGTCGCAGGTTCCGCCCCGAACGGTGGCCCCGTGGGCCTGGGCGCGCCGCCCGCCCGCGTCGGCGGTGCGGGTACGACTGCCGCGCCTGCCCCGGACGGGGGCGGCGGGGTTGCGACCGCCGTTCCTGCCACCGGCGCCGCTGTGGGTACGGGCGCCCCGTCGCCCCTCACGAGCACGGGTGCGGCCCCCCGGACCGGCGCTGCCGCCGCGGCGCCCTCCGCGAACGGCAACGGTCACCGGCTGCTGTCCTCTCCGAACGCCCGGCGCGTCGCCGGGGTCGCCGACATCGACCTCGCCGCCGTACGCGGCACGGGGCCGGGCGGCCGGATCGTCTCCGAGGACGTGGAGGAGTTCCTCGCGGCGCTCCCCGCCGACCTCGTCGCTCCGGTTCCGCCGGGCGTCACCCCTTCCTCGCCGCTGGTCCGCAAGCTGGCGAAGGAACGGGACATCGACCTCTCCGAGGTGAACGGCACGGGGCCCGGCGGCCGGATCCGTCGGTCCGACCTCGACGCCGTCACTCCGGCGCCTGTCCGCCGTAACGCGGCGGCTCCGCAGCCCGGCGACGTCCTCCCGCTCACCGGGATGCGCGGCACGATCGCCCGCAGGATGCACGCCAGCCTCCAGGAGATGGCCCAGCTGACGCACGGCTACGAGGTGCGGATGGACGCCGTGGTGTCCCTGCGGGACCGACTCAAGGAGGAGTGGGCCGACAGCGAGCTGCCGGTGCCCAGCCTCAACGACTTCCTGCTGAAGGCCGCCGCCCTCGCCCTGCGCGAGCACCCGCTGCTCAACGCGACGGTGCGGGAGGACGGCATCCATCTCCTCGAAGGTATCCACCTGGGCTTCGCCGTGGCCGTTCCGGGCGGCCTCATGGTGCCCGTGATCGAGGACGCGGTGACACTGCCGCTGCCCGAGATCGCCCGCCGGTCCAAGGCCCTGGCCCAGGCCGCGCGGGAGGGGCGGATCTCCCCCGCCCAACTGGAAGGGGCCACTTTCACCGTCACCTCGCTCGGCGGCTACGGCGTCGACTTCTTCACTCCCGTGATCAATCCCGGCAATGTCGGGATCCTCGGGGTGGGCAGGCTCAGGGACGGTGTCGAGTGGGTGGACGACAGGCCGCTGCGGACGCGGGTGCTCACCCTGAGCCTCACCTTCGACCACCGCGCCGTCGACGGGGCACCCGCCGCCGAATACCTCCGCACGGTCGGCGAGCTGCTGAGCAAGCCCCTCCGCCTGTTGGTGTGATCCGAGGTAACCGAGGTAACCGAAGTCCGCGAGGCCTATGTGGCCGGGTCGGTGATCCGCTCCGCGAGATCGCCGACCTCGCGGACGAAGGAACGGTGCCCCAGCGACCGGTACACGTCGTCACCCCGGACCTGCGAGATCGCCGCGGTCTCCAGCAGCGCCAGCAGGCCCAGGCCGATCACCGCCGCCTCGGCGTCGGTGACGGACGTGCGGGCCTTGCGGATCAGCCGCACCAGCTCCTCCAGCAACTCCGTACGGCTCTCCTGGCGCAGCGCCTCCGCGTCCTGGCTCATGCCGGCCGACGACACGAAGAACACGGTGGCGGCGGACCGGTACTCGCCCATCCAGGCCAGCAGCGTGGTGACGGACGCTCCGATGTCCGAGCCGGGTTCGTGGGCCTGCGTGATCGCCTGCAACTGCTCGCGCAGCGCGGCGGCGAACGCCCGCATGGCCGCCGCCAGGACCTGGTCCTTGGAGGAGAAGTGGTAGTACACCGCCGCCGAGGTCATCTCGGCCCGAGCGGCGATGTCGGCCACCGTCACCTCGTCCGGCGACTGCGTGGCGAACAACTCCGTGGCCGCCTCGATCACCCACTGCTTGCGCGAGGGGCGGTGAGCGGCGCGCGTTCCGGATGTCGTCATGCTGTCAAGTATGCCGGGACCTCGGGACGCCGGAGGCCAATGAGCAGCAGGAATTATGCGGACGGCCCCTGGGACTTACTGGATACACTGGTCAGTACGCAGCGCCCACGGACGTGGGGTCACGGCAGCCGGCAGGGAGCATGATGGCCACCACGAAGAACGGCAAGCAGCCCGCCCACCGACCCTCGCGGCGGCAGCACATCATCACCGCCGCCGTGCGGGTGTTCGGCCGCAGCGGCTTCGCGGAGACCAGCATCCAGGACATCGCCGACGAGGCCCAGGTGGTGCCCACGGCCGTCTACTACCACTTCGACGGCAAGGACGAACTCCTCGAACTCGCCATGCGTCGGGTCTTCGACCAGCTGAACGCGGTCGTGGAAGCGGCCCGTCCGGAGTCCGAGCCGGGCGACGCCGAGGGCCTGGTCCGCGTCATCGACGCCGTGTGGGAGTGGGTGGAACGCAACCCCGACGAGGCCCGGCTCTACCAGGTCCAGGTCGCCTCGGCCAACGGCAACGTCAAGGTGCTGCGGGACGAGTTCGAGCAGCGGCACATCCAGCGTGGCTACGACTATCTGCCCGAGGGCACCACGCGCAGCCCCCGGGCGGCGAAGGCCCGGCACGCGGCCCAGGCGCTCGCGGTCCGCACCCTGATCAGTACGACCATGCTCGTCACCGCGCTGCGAGCGGAGGGAGGCCCGCTGTCCCAGCTGCCCTCCCGGTCCGTCCTGGAGGCGGTCAGGGCGCTGGCACTGCGCATTGTCGCCACCGAGCAGCAGCCGACGTAGTAGAAGAAGCCGGCCACGTCAGGGACCTGAGGCGGTTCACCAGGGCAGTGGCCTGCGGTCGGCGAACAGCCCGCCCGTCGTCCCGTCGCCCTCGCGCAGGGTCGCCAGCCAGACCGGGGTGTCCGCACCCTCCTCCGGCCCGCGCGGGGCGGACGGGCCGCCCATGCCGCTGCGGGTCCAGCCGGGGTCGGCGGCGTTGACCAGGACGCCTGTGCCGGCCAGTTCGGCCGCGAGCATCCGCGTGAGGGCGTTGAGCGCCGTCTTGGAGATCCGGTAGGCGGGGTGCCGGCCGGAGTCCATCAGCGACAGCGAACCGTACGAGCTGGTGATGTTCACGACCCGGCCGTAGCCGGCTTCCACCATGCCAGGCACGACGGCTTCCGCCACGCGCCAGGCGCCGGTGAGATTCGTGTCCAGGGTCGCGCGCAGGATGTCCTCGTCGACGTACGGGGGCCGCAGTTCCCCGTCCAGGGACACTCCCGCGTTGTTCACCAGGACGTCGATCCCGCCGGTCAGCTCCCGTGCCTCACGCACCGCTTCGCCGATGCTCGTCGAGGAGGCCACGTCCAGGGCGAGCGGCAGCGCCGCCGGGCCGATGGCGCGGCACGCCTCCTCGGCCGCCTTCCGTTGTCTCGCCCCGACCAGGACACGCAGTCCCCGGTCCGCGAGCTGTCGGCCGATCTCCAGGCCGATTCCGCGTGCCCCGCCGGTCACCAGTGCGGTTCTGTCGCTGTGTCCGTGTCGCAGGGCTTGCCCGCCGCCTTTCATATCGTGAGGACCGAACACGCGCTGATCCCGGGCGCCCCGTACACATGGGTGAAGCCCACCCGGGGAGCGCCCGGCACCTGCACACCGGGAGCGCGGCCCTGCAGCTGTCGTACGACCTCGTGGAACTGGCGGAGCCCGGAGGCGCCGACAGGTTCCCCGCCGGCCAGACAGCCGCCGTCGGTGTTGACCGGTATCCGGCCCGTGGGATCGGTGGCCCCGGCGGCCAGCAGCTCCTCCTGCTCGCCGTGGCCGCACAGCCCGGTCTCCGCCAGGTGGATCAGCTCCGAGCCGCTGTCGGTGTCCTGCAACTGGGCGACCTGTACGTCGGCGGGCCGCACCCCCGCCGTACGGAAGGCGGCCTCGGCGGCGTCGATGCTCGGGCTGTGATGCGGTCCCGGCGGCAGCCAGGGCGAGAACACCTCGAACGAACCGAACCGCCGGGTGCGGAAGGCCAACGAGGCCAGTTTGACGGGCTGTTCGCACAGGTCGAACGCACGGTCGCCGAGTGCCAGCACCAAGGCCGCCGAGCCCTGTCCGGGCGAGCAGAACATGTACTGGGTGAGCGGGGGACTGACCTCGGCCGAGTCCAGGATCTCCTGTTCCGTGAGCGGCTTGCGCCGCCAGGCCAGGGGGTGGTGCGAGCCGTTGCGGAAGGCCCGCGCGGCGACCATCGCGAGTGCCCGCTCCGAGATCCCGTGCTCGTACAGGTATCGCTGGGTCTTCAGCGCGAAGAACTGGGTGGTGAGCATCATGCCGGTCTCGGCGTACCACTCGCCCAGGCCGTAGCGCGCCGCCGAGACATGGAACGCGCCCCGTTCGTGCTTGTCGAAGCCCACCGCGAGTCCCAGGGACGCCTCGCCCGCGCGCAGCGCGTTGGCCACCGCGAGCACGGTCGAAGCACCGGTGGCGCAGCCGTTCTGCACGTTGACGAACGGCACGCCGGTCAGGCCCAGGCGGCCGACCAGTGTGTCGGGCTTGCCGGACACGTCGGAGCCGCCGGCCGCGTAGCCGACATCCTCCCAGCCGACACCGGCGTCGGCCAGCGCTTCGCGTACCGCACGCTCGGCCATGTCCATTCCGGTGACGCTCTCGTCGCGGCCGAAGGGATGCATCCCGCATCCGACCACGTACACGTCGTCGCGCCGGCTCATCGCTCCCCGTCCCGTTCCGGGCGGAACGCGAAGGTCACCACCTCGGTTCCGTCGTCGTCCCGGTACGCGGGCACGGTGGTCAGCCGGACCGGCAGACCGATCCGGATCTCCGCGCGGGAAACCGTCAGCAGCGCCTCGACCAGCACCTCGCCGAGATCCACATAGCCCACGTGGTACGGCTGATGGCCTTCGGTCGGCGCCCGGTACGGCGGTTTCGGCGCGAACGCCTGGCGCGTCCACGACCACACACGCCCGCTCACCGGCAGTACGTGCGCGGACATGGTCCGACCGGAACATCGGGGGCACGATTCCTGCCGGGGGAAGACGACGGTTCCGCACCCGGAGCAGCGGGCGCCCGCGAGACGCGGTGCATCCCCGTCGTCGAACTCAAGGTGCACAAGGGACTCGGGGTTCGTGGGGTTCGTGGGGTTCTCGAACAACGACTCGTCGATGAGCCTGGTGGTCATGTTCCGTCGCTCCCTTCTTCTACGTCACCAGCCCAGCAGGCCGGCCAGCCGTTCCCGATGGTGTGCGGCGCCGCCCAGCAGGACCGCGTCGGACTGGGCGCGCCGGAAGTACAGGTGGGCGTCGTGTTCCCAGGTGAAGCCCATCCCGCCGTGGAGCTGCACGCACTCGGCGGCGACGGAGACGAACGCCTCGCCGCACCACGCCTGTGCCACCGCCGCCGCCTCGGCCAGCGCCTGCGGCGAGCCGTCGGCCCGGACCGCGCGCACCACGGCCGACCGTGCCGCCTCGACCTGGAGCAGCATGTCGGCGCAGGCGTGCTTGACCGCCTGGAAGCCGCCGATCGCCCGGCCGAACTGGGTACGGTCGCGCACATGGGCCACTGTCATGTCCAACGCGGCCTGTGCGCCACCCAGTTGCTCGGCCGCCAGCGCCACCAGGGCCACGTCCAGGGCACGAAAGACGACGTCCGCCCCCTCGCCGCCGACGGTCAGCGCCCGGACCCGTGCACCGGAGAAGGAGACCACCGCCTGGCCCCGGCTGAGGTCCAGGGTGGGCACCCGGCGCACCGTGACCCCCGGCTCGCGCGGGTCGGCCAGGAAGAGGTCCACGCCGTCGGTCCCGGCCGCTGCCACGACCAGTGCCTCGGCGTCGGCGCCGTCGAGGACGAACGGCGCGGTGCCGTCCAGCAGCGGGACGCTGCCCTGCCAGGAGACGCCCACCGGCACGGCGTCGGCCCGCCACGTCCCGTCGGGCGCGGCCACCGCAAGGGCGTGCACGGTGCCTTCGGCCAGCTTGGCCAGGGCCCTGTCGGCCGTACCGCAGCCGGCGAGTACCTGACCGGCCAGCACGGTGGAGGACAGCAGCGGTACGGGTGCCAGCGTCCTGCCCAACTCCTCGCAGACGACGGCGATCTCGGCGAGGCCGCCGATGCCTCCCGCCGACTCGGGCAGGCCCAGGGCCGCGAGGCCGACCTGCCGGCCGAGGGCGTCCCACAGGCCGGCGTCGACACCGGGTGCCTCCTCGGACAGCCGCCGTACCGCGGCGGTGCCGCCGGCGTCCGCGCACACCGACCGTACGGTCTCGCGCAGGTCGTCCAGCTCGGTGTCCGACAGGGCCGTGCCGTCGGTGACGGTGCTCGTCATCGTGCGCTCCCGCTCTCGTCGTACTGCTCCCGCTCCCGCAGGGCGCTGTGCGCGGCTGCCATTCGGGCCACCGGCACGCGGTGCGCGGAACAGGAGACGTAGTCCAGGCCGAGGTCGTCGCAGAACGCGATCGACTCCGGGTCCCCGCCGTGCTCACCGCACACGCCCAACTTGATGCCGGGCCGTACCTCCCGCGCCCGCTCGGCCGCCAGGCGGATCAGGGCGCCGACCCCGTGCGGGTCGAGCCGCGCGAACGGGCTGGTGGTGAGGAACCCGCGCTCCTGGTAGTTGGCGAGCACCTGGCGCTCGACGTCGTCCCGGGAGAACCCGTAGGTGAGCTGGGTGAGGTCGTTGGTGCCGAAGGAGAAGAACTCGGCGTGCCCGGCGAGTTCACCGGCCAGCAGCGCGGCCCGCGGGGTCTCGATCATCGTGCCGAGCCGGTACGGGACCTCCACCCCGGTGCGGGCGGCGACCGCGTCGGCGGCACCGCGTACGTACGTGGCTGCGGTGGCGAGTTCCTCCGGCAGGCTGACGAGCGGGATCATCACCTCCAGCTCCGGCCGGACCCCGGTGGCGGCGACCTCGGCCCAGGCGGTGAAGAGCGCCTCGGCCTGCGCCGGGTAGAGCCGCTCGTGCAGCAGCGCCAGCCGTACCCCGCGCAGCCCGAGCATCGGGTTCGCCTCGCGCAGTGTGTCGGCCCGCTGTTCCTCGGCCGCGTCGAGAGCCTGTCCGGGGGCGGGCAGGAACTCGTGCAGCGGGGCGTCCAGCAGGCGCACGGTCACCGGGCGGTTCCCCACGGCGGTAAGCAGCGCGCGGAAGTCCTCGTACTGGGCGCGTTCCAGTGCCGACAGCGCCTCGTCGCGGGCGACCTGGTCGGCGGCCAGGAGCACGCGGCGGATCAGCGGCAACCGCTCGCCGAGGAACTGGTGTTCCGTACGGCACAGCCCGACGCCCTCCGCGCCGAGGGCGAGAGCTGTCTCCACCTCGGCGGCGGTGTCGGCGTTGACGCGTACGCCCAGTCGGCGCGCGTCGTCCGCCCACTCCAGCAGGGTGGACAGTTCGGGCGGCGGTCCGGCGACGCTGACGCTCAGGGTCCCCGCGTAGACGGCGCCGGTACGGCCGTCCAGCGAGACCGGGTCGCCTTCGCGCACCACCCGCTCCCCGAAGTGGACCGTTCCGGCGGCCAGGTCCACGCGCAAGCCCTCGGCGCCGCACACGGCGGGCTTTCCGGCACCCCTGGCCACCACGGCGGCATGCGAGGCGATGCCACCGCTGCCGGTCAGTACGGCGACGGAGGCCAGCATCCCGGGGACGTCCGCCGGGGTCGTCTCGGCGGCCACGAGCACGACCCGCGTACCGTCGGCGGTCAGTTCGAGGGCACGTTCGCTGGAGAGGACGACCGCGCCGGTCGCTGCCCCCGGGGAGGCGGGCAGTCCCTTCACCAGGAGCTTCTCCCCGCCGGTCAGCCGGAGCTGGGGGTGCAGCAGTTCCTGCACCTGCGCGGGCGTGATCCGGCGTACGGCCTCCTCGTGGCCGATCGCCCCGTCCCGGGCCAGGTCGGCGGCCAGACATACCGAGGCCCGAAGCGGCGGGCGGAGCTGCGCGGAGGCGGCGAGCAGGGAGATCTCGTCGTCGCGCACCTCGAAGTCGACCGACACGGGTGCGCGCAGATGCCGTTCCAGGGTGAGCAGGGAGTGCTCCAGCAGTGCGGTGCCGCCCGCCAGCCGGTCCAGCGGTTCACCGGTGTGCGGCGGCGGGGCGCTGCGGCGCACACCCCGGAAGAAGGAGCCCTGAGGGGACAGGCGCCCGGTCTCGGGGTCGCGGCTGACGGCCGTGCCGTAGCCCGAGTGGTCCGCCGGGCCGATGCGCAGGGCCTGCACATGCAGGGCGACCGGCAGCTCGGCGGGCAGCCGCTGGGAGCGCCGGGACCTCCTCGCACGCGGCGAGTCCCACCGGGCGAGGAGAGCGCGGGCGGCCAGCGCGAGCTGCTGCGCCGGGTCGTCGGGGAAGGGCCGGGAGCCGTGCTCCGCCACCAGGGACAGCAGCACCTCGATCCGTGCCCGTGGCGCGGGTGCGTCCAGGAGAGCGTCGTCGAGCACCGCGCCGGGCACGTCGAGGGCGTACTCGGCGATCATGCGCACGGTGGCGGCCCACACCTCGTACAGCGCGTCCGAACGCCCGATGACGGCGCACAGGTCGTCGGCACGGTCGGGGGCGATACCGAGACAGGCCAGGTCGGGCGGGAGTCCGGCGATGTCGGTGGGCGCGCTCGCCGACAGGCGCAGCAGCAGCGGCCGGGCCGCGTCCCCGATGCGCCGCCCCGCGAGCTGTTCGACGAGGGCCACGGCGGCTTCGGCGATGTCGGTCCCGCACAGCGACGCGGCGGCGCCGGCGGGCACGGTGAGCCCCGGCACCACCGGCAGCCCGAGGGCCACCAGCCGGTCCATCGCGGCGCCGTGCGCGCCCAGCTCGTCGGCGTCGAGGCCCCGGATCCGGCCCTGTCCGTACGGCACCAGGGTCAGGCCGGGGGGCGCGGTGGCTGCCGAGCTTCCGAGGGTGCCGGAGGGAGCGAGGGGAGCTCCGGGCTGTGCGAGCGGGTCCGCCTCGCGGTCGGTGACGCTCAACCCCGGCTCCTCGTGACCAGCTCCTCTTCGCGGACTTCGTCCTCGGCCCGGCTGATTCCCAGCACGAGCAGCAGCTCCTGGTGCAGCCGCATCCACACGGTGTGGTACGAGTCGCAAAGGGGCGAGGCCAGCCACGCGGGCGCGCCGTCGTCGAAGCGGTCGAGGGCTTCCTCCAGGGCCGTCAGGTACTGCCCGCTGCCCGCGAGCACCAGGTCCAGTCGGCGCAGTACGGGCTGGATGGCCTCGTGCACGTCCTCCAGCGACTCGCGCACCCGGGCGTCGTAGACGTCGTCGGAATGGTCGTTGACGGAGCCGTCGGGGCGGCACTGCCATGCCGTGCACACATCGCGGATCTTCCGGTTGACCGGCAGGAACGCCTCGTACGCAGCGGTGATCCGCTCCTCCTGCTCGGAACCGGCGGGAACCCGCAGGAGCTGCGCGGCGGCGGCCTTGGCACGCTCGGTCGGCAGCACCACCGGCCCCTTCACCATCGCCAGCCCGGCGTCGACCAGCGGACGGTGCTCGGACTCCGGCCGGCCACGCCACATACCCCGCAGAACGAGGTCGACGACGGGTTCGGTGAGGGGCTCGTCGGGAGCGTCCGGAAGGTTCACGGCAGCAGATTGCATCGCCACACCTTTTGCTCGGTTCTGTGTTGCCCGGAGGTTACGCCCCGGCGGGCATGTTAGTGAAGAGGAACTCAAGAAACACTTTTCGGAACGAGGAACGACGTGATGCGGTTCTGGGCCTCCTGGCCGTCCGCCAGAGCGCCGATCGACCGCGCCTCCTCGGCGAGGTGGCGGCGCAGGCCGTCACCGGCGCCGGCCCGCAGCAGGCCCTTCGCGGTGCGCAGTGCGTCAGCGGCGCCGGCGGCCAGCTCGGCCGCGGTCAGGTGTGCCGTCTCGTCCAGTTCCTCGTCGTCCACGCACCGGGAGACCAGGCCCCACCGTTCGGCGTCGTCGCAGTTCAGGACCCGATTGGTGAGGATCAGGTCCGCCGCCCTGCGGGGGCCCACCAGACGCGGCAGGAACCATGACGCCCCGCAGTCCGGCGTGAGCCCGATCGCCGTGTACGCCAGCCGGAACCGCGCGGACCGCGCCGCCAGGACGATGTCGCCCACCAGTGCGAGACCGATGCCGCCGCCCGCCGCCGCGCCGCGCACGGCGGTCACCAACGGCACCGGCAGTTCGTACAGGGTCTGTATCGCGGCGTGTGCGGCACTCGCAACGGCGTGCACATAGGTGCCGGTCTCCGCACCGCGGCCGGCGAACGCGCGCAGGTCGCCGCCCACGCAGAAGCTGCCGCCCGACGACCGCAGGAGGACCGCGCCGCCCGGGTCCGCGGCCACCTCGGCGGTCGCGTCGCGCAGTGCCTCGGACGTCCTGAGGTCCAGGGCGTTGCCCCGCCCCGGGTCGTCCAGTCTCACCTCGACGACCCCGTCGTGGTGGCGGACGATCCGGACCGGTTCGGTGGTCACGTGGAGGCTCATGGACGTTTCTCCTGGCGTCTTGCCGATGCAGGGTGTTTCTCTTCGCCGGGCACTTTCCGTCCCGGGCGCTTCCCGGCAAGATACTAAAGAAGCTATACAGTTTCTAGGACGCGACGGGAGCCGATGCCCGTACGCCTGTCGGCGGGAGGTCCCGTGCCCATCCAGTTCGATGTCGATCCGACTGTCGCTCAACTCGCCGCTTCGACGGCCGAGTTCGTGCGCGAGGTGGTCATTCCGGCCGAGCGTGAGTGCGGCGGGTCCGTGCACGACGCCCCCGAGGACCTGCGCCAGACCCTGCAGAAAGCCGCCCGTGCGGCGGGTGTGTTCGCTCCGCACGTACCGACGCGGTGGGGCGGACACGGGCTCGACCTGCGCGGGCAGGCGGTGGTGTTCGAAGCGGCGGGCTACTCACTCCTCGGACCACTGGCGCTGAACTGCGCCGCCCCCGACGAGGGCAACATGCACCTGCTGGAGAAGGTGGCCACCGAAGAACAGAAGCAGGCGTATCTGCGTCCGCTCGCCGCAGGCGGGACACGGTCCTGCTTCGCCATGACCGAACCGGCTCCGGGTGCGGGTGCCGATCCCCGCTCCCTGCGGACCACCGCGACCCGGGTGCCCGGCGGCTGGCGCATCGACGGGCGCAAGTGGTTCATCACCGGCGCCCATGGCGCGGGCTTCGCCATCGTCATGGCCCGCACCTCCGGCAGCCCCGGTGACCCGGGCGGCGCCACCATGTTCCTCGTCGACGCCGGAACTCCCGGTATGCGCATCGTCCGGAACATCGAGACCCTCGACGAGTCGCTCTTCGCCGGGCACAGCGAGATCGTCTTCGAGGAGTGCGTGGTGGGGGAGGACCAGGTGCTCGGCGCGGTGGACCACGGATTCGAGGGTGCGCAGGTCCGGCTCGGCCCCGCCCGGACGACCCACTGCATGCGCTGGCTGGGAGCGGCCCGCCGCGCCCAGGACGTCGCGCTGGAACGGGCGGGGAGCCGGATGGCGTTCGGCTCGGCGCTGGGCGACCTCGGCATGGTCCAGCAGATGCTGGCCGACTCCGAGATCGATATCGAGGCGAGCCGCGCCCTGATCCTGCGTACGGCATGGGAGCTGGACACCGAATCCGCCGCCGCCTCGCAGCTCACCTCGGTGTCCAAGACCTTCGTGGCCGAGGCGGTGAACCGGGTGGTCGACCGGGCGGTGCAGATCTGCGGGGCCCTCGGCATCTCGACCGCCGACGCCCCGCTGGCCCGCCTGTACCGGGAGGTGCGGCCGTTCCGGATCTACGACGGCCCGTCGGAGACCCACCGTTTCGCCATAGCGCGCCGCGCGGTCCGGCCCTACCGCCAGCCGCGCACGGACGCCGCCGACGGCTGATGACGGCGTCGACGTGGGCGGTGTTCCGGTCCCGTCCCGCCCGATGTCCGCATCCGACGGCCGGTCAGCTCAGTTTTCGGCAGTACAGGGCGTCCGGAGTCCGTGCCGAGCCCACCCGGGCCGTGTACGCGATCCCGGCCGCGTACTCGTCGTCCGCGCACTGGCCCTTGTAGCGGCCCTGTGCGAAGTCGCCGCCCTTGGCGGCCGAGCCCCTGCTGTCGCCGCGGTCGAACCAGACGGTTCGGCCGGCCGTGCCGAGCCTGCCGGCCGGAGCGGCCGCGCACAGCGCGGCGGAGACGGCGGAACCGCGGACGCTGTAGCCGGTCAGGAAGTAGCCGTCGGCGCACTGGAGTTTGGTGTATCCGGACGCCCAGTCGTTGCCCGGCCCGACATACCGCTCGTCGACGACCACCACATGTCCGCCGGCCGGGTCCCACAGAGGGCCCGCGGACACGTCCGAGCACAGGCCCCGGTTGCCGGTGTGACTGAGGCCGAGCAGCCGCTGCCCGTCGGGGCAAACTGCCTTGCGGGCGCCGGAATCCCAGTCGGGCAGGGCCCGTATCCGCCGCGACTCGACGAAGTCGCCGTGATCGGGGCTGAGCATCGACCAGTCGGACACTGGCGCCACCGGGCCCGTGCGGCCCTGGGCCGCGATGAGCCGGGTCCAGGCGGCAGCCCGCCAGTCGTCGCCGTCGTAGACGCCCATACGGTGCCCCGCCGAGTCCCAGTGCAGCAGGGCCCAGCCGTTGCCCTTGCGGTTCTCGTGCCAGCCGACGAGCGGCCAGTACGCGAAGTCGGCGTCGGTCCTGATCAGGTGGTCGACGAAGTTCTCGAACCAGGCCCGTTGCTTGTTCCCGGTCTCGTCCCGGCCGCCTACACCGAACTCGCTGATCCAGACAGGCGCGGTGAAGTGCGTGTTGGTCTCCGCGCTCACGAAGAACGCCTGGCGGTCCAGCACCTTGATCAGTTCGGCGGGGCTCAGGTCGCGGTACCGGGGGTCGCTGGTCTCACCCTCCCCCACTCTCAACTTCGTTCGAGCGGGGGGACCCCCATCGGTGGCGCCGCTGTGGTTCGGGCCCGTGTAGTCGTAGAAGTGGGCGGAGTACACGAGCTTCCCGGAGTCGACGAGCGTGTGCGACAGGCGGCGTACGGGCTCCAGGGTGGGGCGTTCATGGGAGAGTCCGTCGACGGGGATGCCCGTCCAGTTGATGCCCTCCACGATGATCAGGAGGTCGGGGTCGGCCTCCGTGAGGATGCGGTCACCGACGCGCTGCGAGGCGGCGAACCAGTCGTGGTCGTCGCCGAGTCCCCAGTTGGGGTCGTCCAGGATGTTGCGGCGCACCTCGTTGTAGAGGTCGGCGCCGACGACGCGCTGGTTGTTCCGGTAGCGGCGGGCCATGAGGAGCCAGTCGTTCTCCCAGGTCTCGGCGGACTGGCTCGCGTTCCAGCGTTCGTTGCCGTCGACCCCGCAGCACCAACGGGTGGTGTTGGTGTGGTTGTTCAGGATCACCGCGAGCCCGGCGGCGGTGAGTTCCCGTACCACGACGTCGTACACCTGTAGCGGGGTCTTGCCGCGCAGGGCGGGATTGGCGGCCACGGAACCGTCGGTGACGGGACGGCTGTCGTGGATCATCTCGTTGGAGAAGGGCAGCCGGATGCTGTTGATCCCGATCTCCTGGAAACCGGCGATGATCTCGGCCATGGGGGCACGGTCCAGGCCGAGCGGCATCCGGCCGGAGTTCTCCCCCGCGTGGTGGTCGGCGTCCGCGTCCGCGCTTCCCGAGCCGTTCCAGGTGCCGCTGGCTCCGTGCCAGTTGCCGGACCGCAGCTTGAAGCGGTTGCCGTTGGCGTCGACGATCCAACGACCCCGCGTGCTCAGCGGCGGCGTCCAGTTCGCCGCGGACGCGGCGATTTCGGGCTCGGCGACTACCTCGGCGGCGGATTCCCGTACGCCTGCTGCCTCGGCAACGGGCGCGAAGGTCACGACGAGGAGTACGGCGGCCAGTGCGGCCCTGGCCCTGATGAAGGTTCGGGGCACGGTCACCCTCCCGAGACATGTGTTGTCATGGCAACGTCATCATGGAGGGTCGCGCGGCATTGGTCCAGGCCTGCGCGCACAGGGATGACTGTCGTGCACGTCGATGGCCGACAAGAAGGAACTGACGGCGGGTCGGCCACCGGACGAGCGCACGTGAAACAGAACGCGCCCCCCGTCGCATCAGTACCGCGGCACACCTGCCGTCTCCGGGGTGCGTCGCACGGGGGCAGGACGGACGCCTTCGACGTCACAGGGTCCGGCCTCCTGTCCGCAGGAGGCTTCGGGGCGTAGCCGTCGCGGGCCGAAGCGCGAGCAGGTCAGTGGGATCCCGCCCGTCAACGGGAGCACAGCGCCTCGGCTGCCATGGGGGCCGGCAGCCGAGGCGCACACCGGCAGCGACAGGCCGACGAGGTCGCCCGGTCCGCCGTGGGCCGCGCGGGCAGGTCGAGGTCGGTGACCTTCTGGTGGGGAGAGTGCCTCTGCGTCAGCGGCCGGTCTCGTCGCGGCGGCAGTGCAGGAAGATGTGGGGCTCGGGCGCGGCGCCGGGGTGGTCCGGGGCGAAGAGGGTGCTGTGGCGGGCCAGTACCGTCAGTCCCGCCGCCTCCGCCATGCCGACGAAGTCCGCCTCGGCGAAGCTCGTGGCGCGGACCGGCTGCCCCATGAAGGCCACCTCGAAGTCCTCCACGTCCGCGGGCACGGTGGCCAGCACCAGATGCCCGCCGGGCCGCAGGGCCAGGGCCAGCCGCCGTGTCAGAGCCGACTGCTCGGCGCGGGTCATCTGCAGCAGCGAGAAGAACACGCACACGCCGTCGAACGAGTCCGCATCGAGCGGGAGCTCCCGGATGTCGGCGCAGCGGAACTCCGCCTCGGGGACCTGACGCGTGGCGAGGTCGACCATGACGGGCGACACGTCGACACCCAGCACGGTGTGCCCTGCCGCGACGAGCGCGGCGGCGGTGGGCCGCCCGGTGCCGCTGCCCACGTCCAGCGTTCGCGCGGCGGGCGGCAGCCGCTCGATCAGCCAGTCCAGCGCGGCCAGATGCGCGGGCGCCTGGGCGAACGCCTTCTCGTAGTCGGGGCCCAGGGCGTCGAACAGCACAGCGGCAGGCGGCCGTTGGTCCTCGTGACTCACGTCGGTGTCCCTTCATTCGCCGATGTGCTTTCGCCGATGTGCATCGTCGCACCCGCCGGGCGCGTGCCACAACGGCTGCCCGGTGGGCGTCCCGGCGGGCCGGACGGGGGAGAATGGGGCACGTACCCAACGGTCGACCCTTGCGGAGGAGCGGGAAATGCAGGACGCGCGAGCGGGACAGGTCGCCGGGCCCGAAGACCTCATCGATGTGGCCCGCCTGGTCACGGCGTACTACACGCTGCACCCCGACCCGGCCGAACCCGGGCAACGGGTGGCCTTCGGCACCTCGGGACACCGTGGCTCGTCCCTCGCGGCGGCGTTCAACGAGGACCACATCGCGGCCACCAGCCAGGCCATCTGTGAGTACCGCGCCGCCCAGGGCACCGACGGCCCCCTCTTCCTGGGCGCCGACACCCACGCCCTGTCCGAGCCCGCGCGGATCACGGCGCTGGAGGTGTTCGCCGCCAACGACGTGACCGTCCTCATCGACCAGACCGACGGCTACACTCCCACCCCGGCCGTCTCGCACGCCATCCTCACCCACAACCGCAGCCGTACGTCCGGCCTCGCAGACGGCGTGGTGGTCACCCCCTCGCACAACCCGCCCGCCGACGGCGGCTTCAAGTACAACCCGCCGAACGGCGGCCCCGCCGCTTCCGACGCGACGTCCTGGATCCAGGACCGCGCCAACGAGATCATCACCGGCGGCATGAAGGACGTACGGCGCATCCCGTACGCCCGTGCCCTGGCCGCGCCCGGCACCGGGCGCCACGACTTCCTCGGCAGCTATGTCGCAGACCTGCCGAACGTGCTGGACCTGGAGTCGATCCGGTCCGCCGGAGTACGCATCGGCGCCGATCCGCTGGGCGGTGCCTCCGTCGCCTACTGGGGCCGTATCGCCGAACAGCACCGGCTCGACCTGACGGTGGTGAACCCGCTCGCCGACCCCACCTGGCGCTTCATGACGCTGGACTGGGACGGCAAGATCCGCATGGACTGCTCCTCGCCGTACGCCATGGCTTCGCTCATCGAGCAGCGCGACCGGTTCGACATCGCCACCGGCAACGACGCCGACGCCGACCGGCACGGCATCGTCACGCCGGACGGTGGCCTGATGAACCCCAACCACTATCTGGCCGTGGCGATCTCGTACCTGTTCTCGCACCGGGACCAGTGGCCCGCGGGAGCCGGGATCGGCAAGACGCTGGTGTCGTCCAGCATGATCGACCGGGTCGCGGCGGACGTCGGCCGCCAACTGGTCGAAGTCCCGGTCGGATTCAAGTGGTTCGTGGACGGGCTGTCCGACGGAACGCTCGGCTTCGGCGGCGAGGAGTCGGCGGGCGCGTCCTTCCTGCGCCGTGACGGCTCGGTGTGGACCACCGACAAGGACGGCATCGTCCTGGCCCTGCTCGCCTCCGAGATCACGGCGGTGACGGGCAGCACGCCGTCGCAGCACTACACACAGCTCACCGACCGTTTCGGTGCCCCCGCCTACGCGCGCGTCGACGCCCCGGCCTCCCGCGAGGAGAAGGCGCTGCTCGCCAAGTTGTCCCCGAGCCAGGTCACCGCCGACACCCTCGCCGGCGAGCCGGTCACCACGGTGCTCACCGAGGCCCCCGGCAACGGCGCCGCCCTCGGCGGGATCAAGGTCGCCACCGCCAACGCCTGGTTCGCGGCCCGGCCCTCGGGCACCGAGGACGTCTACAAGATCTACGCGGAGTCCTTCCTCGGCCCGGACCATCTGCACCGGATCCAGGAGGAGGCCAAGTCGGTGGTGCTCGCGGCACTGGGCACCTGACGCCGACGAGACCTGGACACGCCGCCGATCGCCGCCGCCGAGGCCGCGATCGGCGGCGGCGCGCCGACCGGAGTGTTCACGATCGCCGCCGTGAGCGTCGGCCGGGGCAGCCCAGCCTGGGCGGTGCGTTCCGTCTCGGACCGAACCCGGGGCTCGACTCAGGTGGGGCACTGCTGGGCGAGAATCCCGGGGTCCTTGCGGTCGGCGTGTGACGGCGCCACCGGTTTGAACCGCCGGTCGATCTCCAGGCCCGAGCCGTCAGGCAGGGTTCCGGAGCCGATCAGGCCGCCGGGCTGCGGGTCGTCGTTGGTGGAGACGTGGGCGAGCAACTCCGCGGGGGAGCGGACCGGTCCCGGATCGGCCCTCAGTAGCGGTAAGGCTGTGACGGCCCTGCGGCTTGCTGTACGGCTTGCTGTACGGGAAGGTCGGCACCGGCGCCGTTCGGTGTGTACGCCGGCCGGTCCCATTCGTCGTCGCCGAGCATCATGTCGGGGTCGAACATGACGATCGCGCCGGCGATCAGAAGCACTGTGAGTGGGCCGGCGAGCATGGCCAGGAGGAACGACAGCAGGGCGGTGGACGACTGAGAGACAGCGGACTCGCCGGTGAGGTGGACGGAGACCGCGGCCATCCCGGTGTAGTGCATACCGGTCACGGCCACGCCCATGACCAGGCTCGCGCCCATGCTCGCCCAGAGCTTGTGGATGGAGACGGCCGCCCACAGTGCCGCGGTGGCGGCCGCGACGGCGATCGCGACGGACAGCGCCACGGTCCCCACCGCGTAGTCCAGGCCGCCGTTGGTGTGGATGGCGGCCATGCCGAGGTAGTGCATGGCCGCGACCCCGATCCCGGTGACCGTGCCCGCGACACCCAGGTTCACCGGTGAGCCGCCCCGGTAGCCGACGAGGAAGACGCCGATGGCGACGACGGCGATCGCGACCGCGAGGCTGAGGAGGGTTTTCGTCGGGTCGTAGGTGACCAGAGCGCCCTGGACGCTGAAGCCGATCATGGCGATGAAGTGCATGGTCCATATGCCGCAGCCGATCGATACGGCACCCAGCGCCAGCCAGCCGGCTCTTCGGTGGGGGCGTCGCAGCGACCGCGTCGTGCACCGCAGCCCAAGTGCCGCACCGAGGCAGGCCATCAGGTAGGCGGCCACGGGTGTCACGGCACCGTAGTGAAAGTTGGAGACGGTGGCGGTCATGCGAGTTCCCTTCACGTGCGCGAGGGCAGGCGGCACCGTCGACTCGAAGTGACGCACGCCCCCGCCCGGCCTCGGGCGGCCATGACCACGGCGCACGGCAGTCCTGCCGGACAAAGAGGGCAGGGGCAGCCGGGCAATCAGATCAAGCCATTTGGCCAAGTTATGCATGATTCAACCACACCAAGCACACACCTCCTCCACATTGCGCACAATCCTTCGCTGAATCGATACTTCGCCATCCTTCGGCATCCTTCGCCGTAAAGCAGGCCGTTCAGCATCACGTTGCCCCAGCGGTTCCCGTCGGCGTGCCCGGCCCGGCAACCGGCAGACGCGGCATCCGAACCACCGGCCGCGTCAATCCGGCGTCAGGAAAGGCTTCCCGCAGATCAAGGGACCGTCAGTGGCCAGGAGTTGTCCGGCATTCCGGTCGTAGCGTCGTGGCAGCCCCTGATCGGGGCGCCCCCCACGCACACAGCGGGCTCACCTGCCCGTCCCGAGGAGACGACCGACCATGACGACCACTGTGCCCGGCACCACCACCCCTGCGGCCGGGCCGCTCGGCAGCAGGCGGACCGATGCCCGCGAGAAGGACATCATGCGCTTCCGCACGGTGTCCGGACCCGATCTGATCACGCGTAACGACGCCTACCTCGCTTGGCAGCTCGACCGCCAAGCAGCTGATCTGTGGCCGTACTTCCGCCGCTACGACACCGGCCTCAGCACCCGTGCCACCGTCGTGTCGGACACCGGAGTGGTCACCCGGGGCCCCAACTTCGGCGGCCAGGACTACCTGTCCCTCACCGCGCACCCCGCCGTCCTCGACGCCGCCCACCAGGCTCTGCGCGACTACGGCCCGCTCACCGCCGGCTCCCCGGCCCTGGGCGGCGCCACCCCGATCAGCAAGGCCTTGGAGGCGAGGCTGGGCGAGGCCCTGCGCACCGAGCACGTGGCGCTCTTCCCGACCGGCTGGGCGGCCGGTTTCGGCACCATACGGTCGTTGACGCACCGCCGCGACCACATCCTCCTCGACAGCCTCTCCCACGACTCGCTGCGCCAGGGCGCCGCCGCCAGTGGGGCCACCGTGGAGTTCTTCCGGCACCTCGACAACGACGCCGTACGGCGCCACCTGAAGGGCATCCGCGCCACCGACACCAAGAACGCCGTGCTCGTCGTCACCGAGGGTGTCTTCTCCATGGACTCCGACACCCCGCAGCTCGCCGAACTGCTGGGCATCTGCCGGGAGTACGGCGCTCAGCTGATGGTCGACGTCGCCCATGACTTCGGCGCCATGGGCGAGTCCGGTGGCGGCCAGCTGGAGGTGCACGGCATCCTCGGCGAGGTCGACTTCGTCGTCGGCGCGTTCTCCAAGACGTTCGCCACCACGGGCGGATTCCTGGCCACGCCCTCGGCGTCCGCGCGGGAGTACGTGCGGATGTTCGGCGGTCCCCAGACCTTCTCCAGCGCCATCACCCCCGTACAGACCGCGGTGGCGCTGGCCGCCCTGGCCGTGGTGACCTCACCGGAGGGTGCCCGGCGGCGTACGGCGGTCGCGGCCGTCGCCACCCGGCTGCGCGAGGGACTGACGGCGCGCGGTCTGGAGGTCATGGGCGACGTGGTCTGCCCGGTCGTGCCGGTCCTCATCGGCGACACGCCCACCGGCCGTACTGCCTCCGGTCTCATCGCCCGGGCCGGTCTCGTCGCGCATCTCGTCGAGCAGCCCGCGGTCGCCTCCGACGCGGCCCGCTTCCGGCTGCAGGCCATGGCGGACCACAGCGACGTCGACGTCGACACGGCCGTCGACATCCTCGACACCTGCATCCGCGAGGCTCGACAGGCCGCCCGCTGAGGCTTACGGATTCCTGCCTCGCCGCTGGGCACATGCCTGGGTGGGCCGGTACGTCCGAGTACTCGCCCGTCTGCTCATGGTGTCCTGCGTCGTCGCCGTCCGCGACAGAGTTCGCCGACGGCAGGCTCAGGTCACTCGGCGGTCAGTTCCGCGAGCTGTTCGGCCGCGGTGGCGTTGCCGCGGTCGGCCAGACGCCGCAGCTCGTCCAAGTCGTCCAGCTCGGTGGCGAGTTCGATCAGCTGGTCGGTGGCCGTGGCACTGCCGCCGTCCGAGAGGCGTCGAAGTTCCGCGAGATCGCCCTGCTCGGCGGCGAGTTGGATGAGCTCGTCGGCCGCGTCGGCGTGGCCCGCGTCCGCGAGGCGGCGCAGTTCGGTCGTATCGCCGAGTTCGGCGGCGAGCTGGATCAGCTCGTCGACCGCGCCGGGGACGCCGTGCGCTGCCCGGTCCCGCAGAGCGGACAGAGCTGACAAGGCGGACTGTGTGTTCGGGGTGTGCTCGGTCATCGTGGGTGACCTCTCTGTGCGGGGCTGTTCGTGGGGCTGGTCAGGTGTCCCGACGCGCGCAGTGCACTGCGGTGTGGCTCCCATGTGTCTGCCTGCCATCCGGGCAGGCGTTCGGCGAGGAGGCCGGGCCCTCCCGGAAACGGTGCGGCATGGTGACGGGTGACGTCGGGACATGGGGCTGCCGACCGCCCGGGTTCGGTCTCACCCGGTCCGCGTGCTCACCGGCGGTGCGGGTGCGCGGGGCGGCCCCGTGACGCTCTGCTTGTTCGGCCGCGCCGGTTCTGGTGCCGCGGCTCGCCGGAAGGATTTCGCCCGGCTCGTCGACCGTCTGCTGCGCCGGTCGCAGACCAGGAGGTGGCCCAGCAGGCGTCCCGCCATGGGCGCGAGGCCGCATCGCCGGGCGTAGAAGCGAACGACGTGGTCGGCGAGGAACAGTTGGGCGTCGTCCGGACGTCAAGAGAGCCCGGACGCCGTCAGGACCGCTCGCATGGTCTCCATGTCGATCCGGTGGCCGAGCTGCTCCAGGACGTCCGTGCCTTGACGGAGCGTGCCGCGTTCGACGGAGCGGTGGAAACCGGTGTCGAGCTCGTGCCAGATCAGGGGGTTGGCGGTGAGGACACGGGGGTCGAGTTCCAGGCGCCCGCCGTGGGTGTCGTACAGGACGAGGTACGAGGAGACGCCGCCGAACTGCCGTACGGCAACCAGTGAGTCCGTACGCACGATGTGCCTGCGCGAGAGGGTGCTTACCGTCAGCCGGCCGGGCCCCGCGGTCACCCGGGGCGGGAGCAGGATGACGAGGACGGTGGCGGACAAGGTCAGCCACAGCAGGGCTCGCGGAAGTGTCAGGCTGCCCGCGTCCCAGTCCACCAGCAGGGAGAGCGCGCAGAACACCAGGGCGCAGATCGCCGCCAGCCGGGCACTGCCGCGCCAGTTGCGGTCGCCGACCGGGGCCGACGGGTCCAGGGATGTCATGTCGCTGACGCTAGGCGGTTGTGCGCGGCCGGCGACTGTCGCTGACGGGGTTCTGACGCCGTACGGGCGCGTCCTGACGGGATCCTGATGCGGGCGCCCGAGTCAGCCGGTGTGGACGCGGGGGCGGCGGGCGCGGTCCGGTTCCGCTTCGCGCAGGACCTCCCGGGTGACGGGGGCGACCTCGCCCTGGCCGAAGAGGAAGAAGCGCAGGAAGTTGGCGAAGGGGCCGCCCTCGGTCCACTCGAAGTAGATGTGCGGGATGCAGCCGGTCGTGTCACGGACGTGCAGGAGCAGCGCGGCGAGGGCGTTGGGGATGGAGGAGGATTCGAGGGTCAGGACGCGGTAGCGGTTGTGGAGTACTTCGCCGCGTACCGTGAGGCCCGCTTCGAACTCGGAGGGGTCGGTGACGGTCACCTCGACGAAGACGAAGTCCTCCTGTTCCGGCATGTCGTTGTCGGTCCGGATCTGCTCGATCTTGTCGCGGTACTCGGCGTTGTCGCGCTGGTCGGGCTCGTTGGCGATGAAGCGGATCTTCCGGCTGGCGACGTCCCGGACGAATCGTTCCGCCATCGGGTCGAGCGTGACGCTGGTGACGCGGAGCTCGAAGGCGCGGGCCAGCCGGGACAGCAGCGAGACCAGGATGATGCCCGCGATGAAGCAGGCGCCGATCTTGACGCCGTCGGGGCGTTCGATGACGTTGACGACGGTGACGTAGAGGAACACCGCCGAGATGACGGCGAAGCCGATCGTCCAGCCCCGCTGGCCGGCCTTGCGGGCGGCGATGGTCACGGCGATCGCCGCCGAGCTGATGAGGACGAGCACGCCGGTGGCGTACGCGCCGCCCTGCTTGTCCACGTCCGCGTCGAAGATCCAGGTGACGAGGAAGCCGATGAGAGTGAAGACGATGACCATGGGGCGCACGGCGCGTGCCCAGTGCGGGGCCATGCCGTAGCGGGGCAGGTAGCGGGGCATCAGGTTGAGCAGGCCGGCCATCGCCGAGGCCCCGGCGAACCACAGGATCGCGATCGTCGACACGTCGTAGACCGTGCCGAAGGTGTTGCCCAGGTACTCGTGGGAGAGATAGGCGAGCGCACGGCCGTTGGCCTGGCCGCCGGACTCGAACTCCTTCTCCGGGATGAGGAGGGTGGTGATGAAGCTGGTGGCGATGAGGAAGACGCTCATGATGACCGCGGCGGCGGTCAGCAGCTTCTTGGTCTCCCGGATACGGCCCTTCGGGCTTTCCTCCGTGTCACTGTCGTCGCCCTTCACATGCGGCATGACCGCGACGCCGGTCTCGAAGCCGGACAGGCCGAGGGCGAGCTTGGGGAAGACGATCAGTGCCACGCCGATCATGACGAAGACGTTGCCGTGTTCGGCGGTCAGGGCGGTGGACCAGTCGGTGATGACGTGGCCTTCGGTGATGACGTGCCACAGGCCGACGGTGATCACCACGACGTTCAGCCCGAGGTAGACCGCGACCAGGACGACGGCGACGCCGATGGCTTCCAGGAAGCCCTTGAGGAAGACCGCGCCGAGCAGGGCGACCAGGATCATGGTGATCAGCACCTGCTTGTCGTGCAGCGCGCTGGTCAGGTGCGGGTTCTCGACCAGGTGGGTGGAGGCGTCGGCGGCCGAGAGGGTGATGGTGATCAGGAAGTCGGTGGCGGCGAAGCCGAGCAGGGTCAGGACGAACAGTTTGCCCTGCCAGAAGGAGAGCAGTCGTTCCAGCATCGCGATGGAGCCCTCGCCGTGCGGGCTCTCCTCGGCGACGCGGCGGTAGACGGGCAGGGCGCCGGCGAGGGTGACGATGACGAGGACGATGGTCGCGACGGGGGAGAGCAGGCCGGCCGCGAGGGCGGCGATGCCGGGCTGGTAGCCGAGGGTGGAGAAGTAGTCGACGCCGGTCAGGCACATCACCCGCCACCACCGCTGGCCCTTGTGCGCAGGCTCGGGCTTGGCGTGCGGGCCCGTGAGGCCACCGCTCTTGCCCATGTCGGACAGGCCCTGAAGCATCCACGTCCGTAGTCGGCTCGACGGCGGGTGTTCGGTGGTGGCCATCGGCGTGGTCTCCCGGTGTGCGGCTCAGCGTGGGGCTTCGGCCATCACGCGGACGGCGTCACCAGCGTATGCAGAGAGTGACGTGAAGGCTGAGGGGTGGATCACAGACCGGCGTCAAGCTTGCGTTAAGACCGGCCGTGGGACCGCCGGTGGCACATCGGGGAGCGGCTGTTCGGGCGGACCGGGTGGGGACTGGGCCGTACGGGGGAGGGCGAGCATGCGGTGGGCAGTGACCGGGGCGGGTTCAATGCCACGCGTGGTGGGTCTTCAGCTGTTCGAACGCGCGGCATTGAGGCCGCCCGTCAAGGTTCCGTCAAGGTCGGCCGGTTGAGCGCGAAGAAGCCGCAAGGAACCGTCGGACGCGGCGGAAACGGACAGAAGCTGGACGCAGTCGCGCACAGCTCGGCTTCCGTGCGTGACCGAGGGAAGAAGGAGCCCGTGTCCATGTCCGTCCTGACCACCGAGCCGAACGCCGTCCCGGCCGGCGAGGAGCCGCCTGATACCGGCGAACGCCATCGGCTCACCGCTGTCACCGGCCTTGCCGCCCTGTCGCTGGACGCGATGGCGTCGGTGGCGTACGGCCCCGAGGCGATCGTCCTCGTCCTGGCCGCCGCCGGTGCGCACGGGCTCGGCTTCACGCTGCCGGTGACACTGGCGATCGCCGGTCTGCTGGCGGTGCTGGTCGCCTCCTACCGTCAGGTCATCGCGGCCTTCCCCGACGGTGGTGGCTCCTACGCCGTCGCCAAGACGCATCTGGGCGCCCGCACCAGCCTGGTCGCGGCGGCCTCGCTGGTCCTGGACTACGTCCTGAACGTCGCGGTGGCCGTCACCGCCGGTGTGGCCGCCCTGACCTCGGCCTTCCCGGCCCTCTACGACGACCGGCTGTGGCTGTGCCTGGCCGTTCTCGCTCTGGTCACGGGCGTGAACCTGCGGGGCATCGTGGAGTCGGCAAGGGTGTTCATCGTGCCGACGGTTGTCTTCGTCGGCTCGATCTTCGTGCTGATCGTCGTCGGTTTGTTCCGGTCCGAGCCGGTGAGCACGGCGACGGCGGCCGGTCATGCCTCGGCGCTCGCCGACAACGCCTCGACCGTGGGCGCGCTCCTTCTGCTGAAAGCTTTCGCCTCCGGCTGCGCCGCGCTGACCGGGGTGGAGGCCATCGCCAACGCCGTGCCCTCCTTCCGCGTCCCGCGCGCGAAGCGGGCGCAGCGCGCGGAGATCGCCCTCGGTGGTGTCCTCGGCGTGATGCTCATCGGCCTGTCGGTACTCATCGGCCGCTTCCACCTCCAGCCGGTCGAGGGTGTCACCGTCCTCGCCCAGCTCGCGGACGCCTCACTCGGCCACAACTGGGCTTTCTACGTCATCCAGTTCGCGACGATGATCCTGCTGGCCCTGGCGTCGAACACCTCCTTCGGCGGCCTTCCGGTGCTGCTGAAGCTGCTAGCCCGCGACAACTACGCGCCGCACGTCTTCGCCCTCAAGGCCGACCGGCAGGTCCACCGGCACGGCGTCCTCGCGCTGGCCGCTGTCTCCGCAGCCCTGCTCGTTTTCTCCGGCGGCGACACCAACACCCTGGTCCCGCTCTTCGCGATCGGTGTGTTCGTCGGGTTCACGATCGCCCAGGTGGGCATGGTCCGGCACTGGCGTCTGGAACGGGGAAGGGGATGGCGCGGCAAGGCGCTGCTCAACGGCTTCGGAGCGCTGCTCACCGGTGTCGCGACCGTCGTCGTCACGGTGGAGAAGTTCGCGGAGGGCGCCTGGCTGATCGTGATCGCCCTGCCGCTGCTCGTGGTCGCCTTCGAGACCGTGCACCGCGCCTACGGGCGGATAGGCGAACGGCTCGGCCTCGGGCGCATACCGGATCCCCCGCACCGCGAGCGCTCGCTGGTGATCGTGCCCGTCTCGTCCCTGTCCAGGCTGACGTCGGAGGCGCTCACGGCTGCCTCCTCCCTCGGCGACGAGGTCCGAGCGGTCACCGTCTGCTACCCGGACCCCGAGGACCGGGCGGCCCTGCACGTTCTGGAGCGGTCCTGGGCCGAGTGGGACCCGGGTGTGACCCTCGTCCGGCTGACCAGCGAGCGGCGCAGTCTGGGCCGCCCCATAGCCGCCTACGTCCATGAAGTGGCCGCCAACGAGCCGGCCACCCGCGTCACCGTCCTGATCCCGGAGACCGAACCGGAACGGCTGTGGCAGCGGCTGCTGCAGAACCAGCGGGGCGGGGTCGTCGCGCACGCCGTGCGGCGGGAGACGGACGCGGTGATCTGCCGACTGCGCTTCCGGCTCCTGTGAGCCGGACCGCCCGACCCTCTGCGTGTCCCCACGCGGAGCAGCGAGCCGAGCGGAAACCGAGAAATTCGAAAGTTCGAGGAATACGGCTCGACGACCGGGGTACACGCGAGCGTGTCGGTCGAAGGACCGGCCGATGACGAGACCGATCGACCGGGAAGGGCGCATCATGACGACGACCACCGTGCAGACCGCCGAGCAGAGGGTGGACGTTCCCGAGATCGCGGACCCCTCCAAGGTCGCGCCGAAGGACGCGCGGGAGTTGTCGAAGGTGTTCTTCTACCAACTGACCGTGGTGGAGGAGGGCACGCCCGAGTTCCAGTACGCGCGCAACACGCTCATCGAGATGAACATGTCCCTCGTCCGCTACGCGGCCGGCCGGTTCCGCAGCCGCGGTCCGGAGGAGATGGAGGACATCGTCCAGGTCGGCATGATCGGCCTGATCAAGGCGATCGACCGCTTCGAACTGACCCGTGAGGTGGAGTTCGCCTCCTTCGCCGTCCCTTACATCGTCGGCGAGATCAAGCGGTTCTTCCGCGACACCTCCTGGGCGGTGCATGTGCCCCGGCGTCTGCAGGAAGCCCGCGTCCAACTGGCGCGAGCCAACGAGGAACTGAACACCCGGCTGGGCCGGACACCGACGATCAGCGAGCTGTCCGAGCTGATGAGCCTTCCGGAGGACGAGGTCGTCGAGGCCCAACTGGCCTCCAACGGGTACCGGTCGGCCTCCCTGGACGCGGCGATCAGCGGCAGCGAGGACGGCGAGGCCGCGCTGGCGGACTTCATCGGCGACGAGGATGCGGCCCTCGGGCTGGTCGAGGACTTCCACGCTCTCGCACCGATGATCGCCGCGCTGAACGAACGCGACCGCCAGATCATCCACTGGCGCTTCGTCGACGAACTCACCCAGGCCCAGATCGGCGAACACCTCGGCGTCTCCCAGATGCACGTCTCGCGGCTCATCACGCGCCTCCTGGCCCGTCTGCGCGAAGGCATGCTCAGCACCCGCTGATGGTTGTCGGCCCAGCGGGATCCTGCCGGGTCGGGCAGGATCCCGCGATCATTCCTCGCGCACAGGTTTCGCCAGCTCCGCGTTGAACTGGGCGCCGACCAGAAGTGCCAGGTTGGACAGCCACAGCCAGATCAGGAAGACCACGATGCCGGCCAGGGAGCCGTACAAGCGGTCGTAGGTGCTGACATGCGAGGTGTAGAGGGCGAAGCCGAGTGAGACGGCCAGCAGGAGTACCACCGCCAAGGTGCCGCCGGGTGCCATCCGGCTGACAGGACGGGCCCGTGACGGGCCCGAACGGTACAGGACGAGCACCAGGGCGACGGCGACCGCGGCTATCACCGACCACCGCAGTGTGTCCCAGGCGGACTGGGGTCCGGAACCCAGATCCAGCGCCCTTCCCAGACGCCGGGCCAGGTTGCCGGTGAGCAGCAACGCGAGGGTCGACGTGAGAAGCAGCGTGATCAGGACCAGGGCCGTGACGGCGATCCGTGGAGCGGTACGCCAGACCGGCCGGTCCGCGTCGATCCGATGCATGGCGTACATCGCCCGGCGGAAGACGCTCAGATAGCTCCATCCCGACCACAGGGCTCCCGTCCCTCCGACGAAGATCAACGTCCAGGCCGTCGACGACTGTCCGGCCATCTCCCGCAGGGTGCTGCGCAGCAGAGCGCGGGACTCGGCCGGGACGGCCTGCGTCATACGGTCGATGACCTCGGGCTCGGCCGTGGGCATGGTCAGACCGAGGATCGAGAGCATCACCAGCAGCAAGGGGAACAGGGCCAGTACGGCGTAATAGGTCAGTGCGGCGGCCCAGTCCGTGACGTCGTCGTTCCAGACGGCCACCGGGGTCCGGCGCAGCGCCGCCCACCATCGAACCGTATGACCGTCTGCGTCATCCATGGCGTGGATGCTCCCCCTCCGTCCTCGGGTCACCTCGTCCAGCATTTCGTGCGCCACCGCCCGGCCGTGTGTATCGGGTTGCCTCACCGGTGGGCGACATCCCTGAAAAGGGGCCTACCCGGAATCACGCCGGGCAGGCCCTTTCATGGTCCTCGGTGGAGAAGGCGCCGTCAGCGCTTGAAGATGTCCTTCACCTTTTCCTTGGCCTCACGGGCATCACCCGTACTCTTTTCCGCCTGGCCCTCGGCGGCCATGCGATCGTTACCGATTGCGCTTCCCACGGCTTTCTTGGCCTTGCCCTCGACCTGCTCGATCTTTGCCTTGGACTTCTCGCCGGCAGTCATGGAAAGGCACCTCCTGCCAGATCGTGTGCCGCGGTCGCGGTACCTCGCGAGTGCCCCGGCGTTCTTTTCATAAACAGGGCTTCATCGGTGAATGACCGCGCAATTGCCGGGAAGTCGAAGATGCAGGAGGTTGATAAACATGGTTCCCCTGCTGATAGTTCTGATCCTCGCCCTGATCCTCTTCGGTGCCGGCTTCGCCGTCCAGATTCTCTGGTGGGTCGCCGTCGTCGTCCTGGTGCTGTGGCTTCTCGGCTTCGTCATGCGCTCCAGCACCGCCGGTGGCGGCCGAGGCCGCTGGTACCGATGGTGACCTGATCAGCGTGCGCGCCTTTCATCCCGGGGTCCGGCCGATATCGGCCGGACCCCGTCGTATGCCGGGCGTGGCGGTGATCAGGCTTTGGAGGAGGCCGTATCCCGCAGAGGCGTCGCGAACGGCGGCAGGGGTAGTCGTGCTGCAGTCGGGGGCGGGACGGGCACGCGCGATGGAACCCGTGCGACCTCCTGCCGTGTACCCGTCCCCGGCCTCACCGCCGTCCGTGCGCCCAGCCGGGCGCGGTGGCGGGGGTCAGGAGTGAGAAGGCCTCGCACCTGTGCTCACAGGAAGCGCCGGATCGGGGTGACTGCGGCTTCCTTGACACGTTGCAGGATTGTTCGCCGTCTCCATCGAGTGACGTCGATGTCCACACTGCTCTTGAGGTCCGCCTCGTAGTCCCGTTCGAGTGCGGCGGTGAACTCCTCGTCCAGTACGGCGAGCATCACCTCTTCGTCGTGGTCCATGGACCGACGGTTGAAATTGGTGGATCCGATGAGAGAGGCAACCGAGTCCACGGTGATGATCTTGGCGTGCATCATGCTCGGCTGGTACTGACGGATGTGTACACCGGCCTCCAGCAGACGCGTGTAGTGGTGTTGCCCGGCGAGCTGACAGGCGCGCTGGTCGGTGTGAGGCCCGGGCAACAGGATTTCGACACGCACGCCGCGACGAGCGGTTTCGCACAGCAGGTCGATGAAGTAGGGGTCCGGAGCGAAGTAGGCCGTGGCCAGCCGGAAGCTCTCCTCGGCGGAGCTGAGCATGACCCGGATGAGGGTCTGCATGTCCTGCCAGCCGATGCTCGCGGAGCCACGAACGACCTGCACCACCGACGAGCCGGCCTGCGGGTGCTCCGTGAAGCGGTCGCGGTCGTCGAAGAGTTCGTCGTGGCACTCGGCCCAGTTCTGCGCGAACGCGGCCGCGATGCCGTCGACGGCAGGACCGCGTACCCGGACGTGAGTGTCCCGCCACTCGGCAGGATTGCGCGCGTTGCCGCACCATTCCTCCGCGATGCCGACGCCGCCGGTGAAGGCGGTGTGCTCGTCGATGATGAGGGCCTTGCGGTGGCAGCGGTGATTCTGCTTGAACGGCGACAGCCACGCGGGTTTGCGGAACCAGGCGACTTCCACTCCCGCGGTGGTCATGAGGTCCAGTGAACGCCGCTCGATCTTCTTGGCGCCGAAGCCGTCGAGCAGCAGTCGCACACGCACCCCCTCGCGGGCGCGGTCGGCCAGCGCGACGGCGACGTCATGGGCGATCTGGCCCCGCCAGTACACGAACGTCATCATGTCGATGGTGTGCTGAGCCGAATGGATCGCCCCGAGCATCGCGGGGAAGATCTCGTCACCGTTGCGCAGGGGGACCAGTTCGTTGCCCTCGGTGGCGGCGACGCCGATCAGTCGCTCCAGGCGACGGCGTAGGCGCCGCTTGCGTGCCTCTGCGTCAGGCGCGGTGTCGCGGGCAGGGGGTGCGGGTATGCCGCCGAGTGTCACGCCGAATCTCCTACTGGACCATGAGTGCGGAACGTCATGGGCTGCTGCGCGAGCCCGAACAATCACGTTCCCGGTCGGGGCCGTAGTACTCCAGCCGTCCGTCCGGCTGAGGAGACCTTTCCGAGTGGGGCTGACGGTCATCGTGCCGCAGGGGAGAGGGCAGGCGAAGAAAGCGATGTTCGGGTTCTCCCACAGGCGCAGTACATCAGGGGATTCGGTTTGGGCGAGCCTTCGCGATTTCTTACGGCGTCGAGCGAGGTGAGGGAATGGGCTTCCTCGAGCTGAGACGAAGTGGCGTTGGAAAAGGGGCTTCGGCGCGGTGGAGTTAATGCGGGCCGGCCGATCCGTCAGCCACCCGGAGCGGAAAAGCTCGTACCGGACATTCAGTCAAGACATGCTCCACGTGTTGTCCACGTACCGCCTTTCTGGCAACTGTCCGGTTCGCTGCGGCCGGCCGAGTGCCAAGCGTCCGACTGGGTCGGCACAAGGGAGTGCGGGGTTTTACAGCTTGCGGAAGTCCCAGGAGACGGTCTTCGAGGGTGTCAGACGGATCCACGCATGCCGGCCGTCGTGCGGCATTGCCTCCAGGCCGAAGTTCTTGCGGGCGAACAACGCTTCCAGCGCGTCGAGTTCGGTGCACGGTTCTCCGGTGCGGGGGATCTCGCCGACGAACTCGGCGGTGCCTGACAGCTCGGCCCCGCGCAGCTCGCCGTACCCCTCGCCGGAGTCGACGACGATCGCGACGCGCGGATCGTTGCGAAGATCGGCCCATCGTTTGCTGCGCACGATGGAGTACAGCCACAACGAGGTGCCGTCCCATGCGAACCAGAGGGCACTGACATGCGGAGCGCCGTCGCTCGAGACGGTGGCGACTCGGCACATGCGCTGGGTGCCGAGGAACTCGTCCAGCTCCTCCGGCGTCATCATGATTCTCCGGCTCCTGCGCTGAGTCGCAGCCATGCGGGGCCTCTCTTCTCTTGCGTCAGGATGCCAGGGAGGAGGGTGTATCTGACGCAGGGTCAGAAGGATGGGTCATTTTCCATGAGCCTGCAATGGTTGCGGGACCCCTCCGGCTTCCGCAGCCGTCACAGCGGTCGGCCCGCCCCGTGGCACGCGATACGGGGCGAGCGGTGTCAGGCGTGCACAGCAAGGAGCCCCGGCTGGACGGGGGAGACCAGCCGGGGCGGTGTGGTGGTGGCGTGCGGAGGGCGGTCGCCTGTCGGCGGAGGGCTCCATGGGGCTTCAGCCGAACGATCTTCCCCATGGGCTGTAGGTGAGGCCCGGGGACACTGTCCCCTCCGCAGCCACATACAGATGAACGGTCAACCACTCCTGGATGTTCCGCCGTTGGCACCACGTGGCATGTGAGCCGGCACACCTACCTCGTCGGGAGCGCGGTCAGCCGACGTAGTCGGTGACGAGGGCGGCGAATTCGTCCGGGGTGGCCAGTCGGATGCCGAGGGTCTCGGCCTTGGCACGTTTGGATCCGGCACCGTCACCGGCGACGACCAGGCTGGTCTTCTTCGAGACGCTGGACGAGGAGCGGCCCCCGGCACGTTCGATGAGTTCGTTCATCTCGTTGCGGCTGAGTTTCTCCAGTACGCCGGTCATCGCTCCGGTCACCACGACCGACATCCCGGTCAGCGGCCCACCCGTCGGCTCAGCGGCCTCCTCGATGCCATCGGCACCGTCGACCGTGGGGGCGGGTGGGGTGGCGCCGGGCTCATTCATGTTCACCCCGGCCGCGACGAGCTTGTCGATGAGCGGAGCGAGTTCGGCGAGTTCGGCGACGATGGAGGGGGCCTTCTCGGTACCGATGCCCTCGACCTGCCGCATCGCGTCCCCGTCCGCGGTGCGGATGTTGTCCATGGTGGCGAAGTACCGGGCGATACGGCGGGACATGGAGCGGCCCGTGCCGCGTACCCCGAGCGCGCACAGCACCCGCGAGAGCGGCTGCTCCTTCGCCGCGCCGATCGCGGCGAGGAGATTGTCCGTACTCGTCTCACCCATCCGCTCCAGGCCCAGCAACTGCTCCCGGGTGAGGGCGAACAGGTCGGCGAGATCCTTCACCAGGTCGGCGTCGACGAGCTGGACCACGCGGGTGTGGCCGAGGCCTTCGATGTCGAGCTGGTCGCGGCCGGCGGCGTAGGAGAGTGCGGCCACCAGATGGCAGTTGCGGCCGTTCTCGCATCGCCAGCGCTGCTCGCCGGTGTCGATGCCGGCCCCGCAGCGCGGGCACACCTCGGGGAAGACGATGGGCTGCTCTTCGCCGGTACGCAGGTGGGCGACAGGGGCTTCGACGCGGGGAATGACGTCCCCGGCGCGGTGGACCATGACGTGGTCGCCCAGACGCAGGTCACGGCGGGTGATGTCGCCGGGGTTGTGGAGCGTGGCGTAGGTGATGGTGGCTCCGTCGATCTCGACCGGCTCCAGCACGCCGCGCGGCGCGATGATCCCGGTGCGGCCCACGTTCCACTCCACCGCCAGCAGGCGGGTGATCTTCTCCACGGCCGGAAGTTTGTAGGCGATCGCCCAACGCGGGGCCCGCGACCCCGATCCGGCGGTCTGCTGGTCGGCGGCGAGGTCGGCCTTGATGACGATCCCGTCGATTCCGAACGGCAACTCCGCCCGCAGCGCGGCGATCTCCTTGACGCGGGTCAGCACCTGGTCGACGGTGTCGGCGGTGATGCCGGCCACGGCGGTGGTCGCGGTGGTGTTCACCCCGAGCTCGCCGGCCAGCGTCATGAGGTCGCTGTGCGCGAGCTCGCCCAGCCGTCCGGCCATCGCCGTCCCGGTTCCGGTCATGGGAAGCAGTCCGTACCCGAAGAACGTCATCGGCGCGGTGTACGCGCGGTCCTTGGCGCGCAGGGTGCCGGCCGAGGCGCCGCGCGGGTTCGCGAACG
This sequence comes from Streptomyces sp. SID12501, assembly GCF_010550245.1. GTDB lineage: Bacteria > Actinomycetota > Actinomycetes > Streptomycetales > Streptomycetaceae > Streptomyces. The sequence goes on along the minus strand of NZ_JAAGLU010000018.1, from coordinate 103,072 downwards.
GCGGCCCGCCGTGCGTCGTCCGTGCGGTGTTCGCGTACTCGAACTGGACTGTGGTCATGAGGACTTCGCCGCGTACTTCCACCGTCACCGGTTCGGTGAGTTCGGCGGGCAGTCCTTCGATGGTGCCGATGGCGTGCGAGACGTCCTCCCCGGCCGTCCCGTCGCCGCGCGTGATCAGCCGGGTGAGGCGGCCCTGGGTGTAACGGGCGGCGATCGCGAGACCGTCGAGCTTCGGCTCGACACTGAAGCGGGTGACGTCATGGCCGATACGCCGGGCCAGTGACGTCGTCCAGGTGGTGAACTCCTCGGGGGAGAACACGTTGTCCAGGCTCAGCATCGCGACCGTGTGCGGGACATCCCCGTCGACGGCGCCGCCGGCGACCTTCCCGGTCGGCGACCCGGGCAGCACCTGCCCGGGATGACCGGCCTCCCATGCCGCGATGCCGCGCACCAGCCGGTCGTAGGCGTCGTCGTCGAGCACGGAGGTGCCGCCCGTGTAGTAGGCGGCCGACGCCTTTGTCGCGTCCTCGACCGCCTGCGCGTAGGCGGCGGCGTCCACGATCACTGCAGCTGGTGTTGTCATACCCGTCATCCTGCCTGCCACCACTGACAACGCCCCCGGCCAAGGGGGTTGCGGCAGGCCGAGGCCCATCAGGAGCCCGAGGACGTACGAACGGCGCTGGACAGGTTCGTCATCGACTCCGGTGACCGACCTCGGAGCCAGAGCGCACTTGTGGGCTAGTCAGTAGGCAGGGCGTCCCGCAGTGCCTTGGCGGAGCCGGCCGGGTCGTAGCCTTCGGGTACGCCTTCGACCAGGATGATGTCGCCCTGGATGTGCCGTGAACGCAACGGTGCGATCTCCTGGTACGCGGGTGAGTCCCACCACGTCCGCGCCTCGGTGATCCCGGGAAAGCCGATCACCACGACGCTCCCGGGCCAGCTGCCTTCCTTCACCTCATGCTGCGTGAAATGCACGAGGAAGCGTCCGCCGTACGGCTCGAAGGTGGAGGGGACACGCTCGATGTACTCGGCGATGTCCGGGTGCGGGGCGGCCTCTTGCAGGTGAGCGATGGCGTAGGCGGGCATGGTGTCCTTCCCATGGGTCGACTCTCTACGTCGGGCCACTGCCGAACAGAACGCGCGTGCGAAGCCTATCGCGCGTCTCCATCAGAGCCAGGACGAAGTCACCGTTCTGACCGCCGAGGCCGATGCCTCGCGCTCGGACTGAAGCAGGTGTGAGGGGCAGCCGGGATCAGCCGGCTGCCCCTCGCGGTGCTCCACAGCGTCGCGTGTCACCGGACCCGAGAACGTCAGCGGCCTGTTCCTGTCGCCGTGGCCGGGAGACTCAGCGGGATCCGGTGCCGGTCACGCCTTGCCGAGCAGGCGCCAGATCTGGTTCTTCTTACTGGTCAGGGCGCTTGCCGCGTCGCAGGTCCACTGGTGGACGAGTGCGCCGGCTGTGGTCGAGATGTCGCTGACGTCCACGCACTTGCCGCTGTTCACGGCGATGAGCTGGTAGTCGTGGCTGTTGCCGAGTGCGGTCACCGCGTTCAGCCTGAACCGTTGGTTGGTGCCGCCGTGGCAGGTCCACTGCTGGACGGCGGCCCCGTTGGCGGTGGAGTAGGCGGAGATGTCGAGGCACTTGCCACTGGAGTGGTTGACGACGGTGTAGGTGTCCGTGACGCCGCTGACGGGGTGGAAGTCGAAAACCTGCTCCTGGCCGCTTCCGCAGGTGTTCTGCCGGTACTGGGTGCCGTCGGTCGTGGACTGGGAGGGGTCTTCGAGGCAGAGCGAGCTGTGCTGGGCAACGGCCGTGGACGAGAAGCCTGACGAGGTGCCGATGTGCAGATTCTGGGGCGCGAAGGAGACCTCGTCGAGGTGGGGCGCGGAGCTGGAACGCATGGGCTGTCCGATGTCGGCGCCGCCGCCCGAGTAGACCAGGCCGATCGTGGTGCCGTCGTAGTTGTAGAGCTGGGAGGCGGTGAACTTCACCGTGTTGGCGCCCGCGGCGAGGGTGACGGGGACGGTGTAGTCGGCGAACTGGTTCCAGTGGAGGGTGTTGGCGAAGTTGACACGGGTGGCGTCGCCGCCGTTGATGCTGACGTCGGCGTGCTCGACCAGGATGTCGGGGTTGCCGCGGCTGACGCTCATCTTCTCGCCGTTGGCGTAGCGCATGGTCATGGCGTAGGTGCCGGCCGAGGGCGCGTTGACATTGAGGGTGAGGGAGTTGGCGGTTCCGTCGCCGATGCCGGTGACGACGCCGCCGTCGGCCTGGCTGTAGGTGCTGTCGGCCGCCGCGGTGCCGGTGAGGGTGCCGTTCTCGGCCTGGTAGGTGACGACGTTGCCGGTGGTGACGGTGTCGGTGGCGCTGAACGGGGTGACGGCCAGGTCGTCCAGGGCCAGGGTGCCGCTGGTGCCGGTCACCTTGACCTTGTTGATGCCGGAGTTCAGGTAGACCCGATTGGTGGAGGTGGACCAGGCGTTGGGTGTCGCGCCGGAGAGGGTCTGGTCGTTGGCGGTCCTGCCGTTGACGGTGAGGTCGGCCTGGCCGGTGTTGCGGAAGCGGGATGTCAGGTCCGCGTATCCGTCCCTGGCGGAGTAGACCCAGAACGTCGCGGACTTGCCGGAGGTCAGGTTCACCGCGCCCGCGCCGGACTGGCCCTGGGAGGTGTAGGTGGCGGTGCCGCTGTCGGAGAGGGCGGCCTGCTCGGCCTCGTGGAGCGTGGTTCCCTGGACGGCGTCGTCGTTGTACTGGAGGTCTATCTTGTCGATGATGGCGTCGCCGACGGTTGCCGAACTGTTGTCGCCGGTGGCGGCCAGCGTGATGGTGTGGCTGCCCGAGGTGAGGTGCACGGTGGTGTCGCTGTGGCCCCACACCACCCACTGGAAGCCCACCGGTATGTCGATCCTGGTCGAGGCGCCTCCGTCGACCCGCATGTACACGTTCGTCGGGCCCTTGACGTTGGTCGCCGTGGCGGAGCTGTTGCCGAACACCGACAGGTTGTAGTCGCCTGTGGTGGGCACGGAGACGGGGAAGGAGATCACCGTGCTGGAGCCGGTGCGCAGACCGCCGACGTCCTTGGTGCCGGACGTGGCGAACTTGGCGATGCTGCCGGTCGTGCCCTCGGTGTTGATGTTGTATCCGCTGCCGCTGAGGGTGGCGTTCTCGGCCTCGTAACCGGCCGACCAGGTTTTGTCGGCGGCGGTGGTGGAGCCGGTGCCGCCCGGGGAGACGATCACCTGGTACGCGGACATGGCGTCGAGGGTGATGGGGAGGGTGATCGAGCCGTCGGAACCGACGGCGACATCCGCGTCGGAGAGCCGGGTCGGGGTGGCCGCCGCGCCGATGTAGCCGCTGTAGCGGTCCTGGAACACGCTCACGTGCACGGTGCTGCCGAAGACCGAGGAGCTGATGTTCTTGATGACCGTGTTCGAGTCACCGCTGGTGCCGCCCCCGGCGAGGATGACGCGAGCCTGCTTCTTGGCCGTGTCGAGGCTCGCCAGGCCCTGCAGGGTGTACGCGTCGTCGTTCGAGGCGCCGGTGACCTTGACGGTGTTGCCGCTCATGGAGCTGTACCAGTTGTACAGCCACCACTGGGCGTTGGGGATGTTCTGGCCGGCGGCGGAGTCGCCGAGGTTGCCGTTGATGTTCCAGTACGGCAGGTTCCCGTCGACCTTCTCGTCCTCGATGGCCGCGATCCACTGCACCATCTGACCGGGGTCGGTGAGGTGGTACCGGTAGGCGTACTCGTTGAGGTTGATCGGCAGCGGCGTGGTGATCCCCGCCGCGGTCTCCAGCGCGCGGTAGGAGTCGACCGTGCTGCGTACGGCCGCCGGGCTGCCCAGGGTGTGCCAGGTCATGACGTCGGGCAGGCAGTTGTTGGCCTTGCAGTAGGTGAGGAAGCCGTTGAGGGCGGAGCTGGTGTAGCTGGAGACGTTGGGGCCTGCCAGACGCGCCGCAGGCCAGATGCCCTTGATGAAGTCGTAGGTCTGCAGCCACTCGGCGTTGAACGCGGCCAGCGACCCTCCGTTGGTGCGCATGCCCGGGAACCACATGCCGTCGGGCTCGTTGTAGGGGACGAAGACGATCCGGTCCTTGTAGGGGCTGGCCATAGCCTGCTCGACCTGGGTCTTCATCGCGGCCTGGTAGGCGGCGTAGCTGGTCCGTTCGTAGGAGAACGTGCGGTACACGTCCGTCATGTAGATGAAGACGTCCTTGCCGCCGCTGTCCACGAAGGGCTTGGCGACCTCCAACGCGTCCGAGCCGGGGTGCTGCTGTCCGTCCTGGTACTTGGTGTTGGTGGTCTGGAGCCCCATCCCCTCGATGAGGTTGTTTGTCGGCACCTCCGGGGCGGACAGGCCGTACAGCGCTCCGGAGGCGCCGCCGTGGAAGGCTCCGGTGGTGGTGCCCAGGTCGACGGTGAGGGTGGGGGTGGCGGCGGAGGCCGGCGTAGCCATCACGGTGGAGGCACCGGCTATGACGGTCAGCGAGAGCAGTGACGTGGCGATGCCGTGGAGAAGGCGTCTGGTGGTCGAGCGTCTTTGCCCGATTCTTGGCATGTGCTCATGTCCCTTCAGAGGTGGCGGCTGGTTGGTGCTGCGCCGGCCCCCGTGCCGGACGTCTGGGTGGGTCCTCGCTCGCGGGTCAGGCGGCGGTGGTGACAGAGGTGTCGGTGCCCGTGTCCGCGCGGCGAAGGTGGTCGCGGGCGAGCAGCAGATAGCTGCCGGCGGTCCAGGTGTAGGCGCGGTCGCGCAGTCCCTCGCCGTTCAGGGCGTCGAAGTTCTCGGCGAAGCCGGACGTTTCGCACAGGGCGCGGAAGCGGGCGCTGATCTCGTCCGCGAGGCGTTCGTGCCCGGCGCGGCGCAGGCCGTCCTCGATGAGGACGGTGGCGGGGGCCCAGATCGGGCCGCGCCAGTAGCCGTCCGGCTCGTAGTGCGGGGAAGCGGGGTGTTCGGTGGCCAGGCCGAACTCGGTGAGGTGGGCCTCGATCCGTTCCGCCAGCTGCTCGCGGGCCTTGGTGGGCAGGCGGTCGCCGAGGACGATCGGCATCAGGTCGAGCAGGCTGGCGCTCCGGGTGGGGATCCCGCCGTCTGCCGGGCGGCTCAGGAACCGTTCGCCGTCCCACAGTTCGTCCAGCAGGGCCTCCTGAATGGCGTCGGCTGTCCCGGCGCGCCGCCGGGCGTCGTCCGGGAAGCCCAACTCGCCTGCCAGCAGGGCCAGTTCATCGAGCTGGAGGACCAGCAACGCGGCGAGGTCGGCGGTGACGGTCACGCGTCCGGGGTCGAAGGTGGTGGCGTTGTCCCAGCCGCTGTCGTTGCCGTGCTGGTAGTGGGGCAGGGTGGCGCCGGGTGCGCGCCGCGCGGTGAGCCAGAAGTCCGTCCAGCGGGTCAGTCTGTCGTACGCCTCGGACAGTTGCGCAGGGGTGAGCGGCTCGGGGAGCCGTCGGCGCAGGTGGCCGAAGGCCCAGCCGTGGATGGGCGGCTTGACGAAGTTGTAGAGGACCTCGGAGTGGGTGACGGAGTCGGGCAGCGCGCCGCTCTCGTCCTGGTGGTCGAAGGGGAGGGAGAACTGGTCCCAGGCCAGGTCCGGGCAACCGGGGGCCAGGGCAAGGGCGTTGAAGCAGTGGTCCCAGCTCCACACCTTGTCCATCCAGTGCTTGGACATCAGTACGGCGGGCCGGGTGACGAGACCCGCCGGGCGCACGGTCGCCGACCACACCACGTAGGCGGCGAGTTCGGCGGCCGGGGTGGCCGCCGAGCGCCACGGGGCGACCGCGTCCACGAACCCGGCGAACGACTGCCGCGCGGCCTCCATGACCTCGCCGAACGCCGCCGGTGAACGGAAGGGCACTCGCGCACTGTCGAGTTCCTCGACCGCGACCTCCCACGAGCCGTCGGCCGCGCCGGTGACCGTGAGACCACGGTCACCGGCGCCCACGACCTCGGAGCCGGACACCTCGGCGACCGTGCCGGACAGCACGGTGATCCGGTAGCGGCGCCCGGTCTCGTAGGAGGTGAACACATGCGCGCCGTCCACCGGGTCACGGTAGAAGTAGGTCCCGCTGAACGGGGTCAGGGCGTGAGTCGCCGCGCTGATGCCGAACCCGAGACCGGTGCCGCGCACGCGTACGGTGTCCGGCGACTCGTAGGCGAGGTCGACACGCCCCTGCGCACCGGTCCAGCTGAGCAGGCCAGGTGTCGCCTCGACACGGGTCTCCGCGCGGTCGCCCGTCGCCGCGTCGAGCGGGACGAGGCGCAGGACGGCGTGCATGCCGTTCTGGTGCGAGACGAGGTGGAGGTCCTCGGCTCGCTCCTTCTCCGCCAGCACGGGAGAGATACCGAACCAGGAGCCGTGCGCGCTGAAGGGGATGTCATCGACGGAGAAGGGCGGGCCGGTCGGGGCGGCGGTCATGAAGCGGCACTCGTTTCTTGAGCGGAGGGGGGCGGCGTTCCGCCGGGTGGGGCGGCGGCGCTCGCACGGCGGCTCATGAAGAGCGCTGCCGCGTGCGGGCGGTCCGGTGTCAGTCCTTGACGGCACCGGCGGTCACGCCGGCGGCGACATAGCGCTGGGCCAGGACGAGGATCACCGCGGCCGGCAGCGAGGCCACGACGGCGGTGGCCATGATGGCGTTCCACTGCTGGTTGTTGTTGCCGATGTAGTGGTAGATGCCCAGGGTGATCGGCTCGTGGGCGCCGCCGTTGACCAGGGTGCTGGCGAAGACGAAGTCGGACCAGGACCACAGGAACGCGAACAGGGACACCGTGACGATCGAGTTGCGGCTCATCGGCAGCACGATCGACCAGAAGGTGCGCAGCGGCCCGGCGCCGTCCGTCCTGGCGGCCTGGAGCAGTTCGCCGGGGATGCCGGACATGAACGCGGTGAAGATGAGTACCGCGAAGGGGACGGCCAGGGTGGAGTCGGCGACGATCAGGCCGGGCACGGACTGGAGCATGCCGAGGCTGAGGTAGATGGCGTAGAAGCCCATCGCCATGATGATGCCGGGGATCATCTGGGCGGCCAGGAGAACGAAGTTGAGGATTCCTCCGCCGCGCGGACGCAGTTTGGCCAGCGCGTAGCCGGCGGGTGCGGCCAGCGCCACGGTCAGGGCAACGGTGCCCAGGCCGATGACAAGGCTGGTGCCGAGATAGGGCAACTGCTGGTCGACGACGGCCCGGTAGCCCTCCAGGGTGGGGTGGGCGGGGAACAGGTCCGGCGGAGTCCTGCGCATGTCCTGGTCGCGGGTGAAGGACACGTTGAGCATCCAGTAGACCGGGAAGAGCATGACCGCGGTCAGCAGCAGGCCGATTGCCGTCTTCCCCCAGGTACGGCGGCGCCGGTCCGGGACAGTCCGCGCACTCGTCATGACAGCGCCTGCTTTCGCTGGACCCGGACGTAGACCAGGCCGAAGACCAGGGCGGCGACGACGAGCAGGTTGCCGACGGCCGCTCCGGGGCCGAAGGTGGGCAGCAGGTTGCCGAAGCCGAGTTGGTAGGACCAGGTGGCGAAGGTGGTCGAGGAGTCGGCCGGGCCGCCCTTGGTCATGATCCAGATGATGTCGAAGACCTTCAGCGTGTAGACGAGGCCCAGCAGCAGGGTGATCGCGGACACCGGACGCAGGAGCGGGAAGGTGATGCGCCAGAAGCGCTGCCACGCGTTCGCGCCGTCGAGGGCCGCCGCCTCGTACAGGCTGGTGGGGATGGACTGCAGACCGCTGTGGAGGACGACCAGGTTGAAGGGGACGCCGATCCAGATGTTCGCGATGATCACCGAGGCCAGTGCCCAGGACGGTGAGGTCAGCCAGTTCAGCGGGCCGATACCGACGGCGTGCAGGGTGGCGTTGACGATGCCGGAGTCGCTGTTGAGCATCCACGACCAGGTGGAGGCCGACACGATGAGCGGCAGCAGCCAGGGCACCAGGAACAGGGCGCGCAGGGTGGCGGAGAGCCGGAAGTGCTGGTCGAAGAACACGGCGAGGGCCAGGCCGATCGCGTACTGGAAGACCAGGCACACGGCGGTGAACACGACGGTGTGCAGCAGTGCGGGGGCGAAGGTCGGGTCGTCGAAGACGGTCCGGTAGTTGGCCAGGCCCGTGAACGGCGCGTCGCCCTGCACGAAGGAGCGCACCGTGTAGTTGCGCAGGCTCAGGTCGATGTTGCGGTAGAGGGGATAGGCGTAGAAGAGCGCGAGGTAGAGGGTGACCGGGGCGAGGAAGGCCCAGGCGGCCCACTGCTGGGAGCCAGGACGGCGCCGGGGCGTGGTGCGGGCCGGAGGCGGGGTGGCGGTCGCCACCCCGTTCCGGCTATGCACCGGCCGGCGGTGCGGTGACTGTGTCATGTGCTTCATCGGCTGGCGCAGTCCTGGCTACTTGACGGCGGACTGTGCCGAGTCGAGCGCGTCCTTCGGCGACGCCGACCCGCTGAGGGCGGACTGGACCGCCTTCCACAACTGCTCCGAGATCTTGGGGTACTTGGTGCCCAGGTCGTCGCTGGTGCGTCCCTTGGCGGCCTTGACCGCGTCGACCCACGGCTTGAGCTTCGGGTTGGCGGCCACCTGCTTGTCCTGGACCTCGGTGGTGGGGGCCACGTAGGACAGTGTCGTGTCGGTGTCGAGCAGGTTCTGGCTGTTGGTCAGGCAGGACACCAGCTTCTGCGAGGTGGCGTAGCGGCCGGTGTCGCCCTGGACCGGGATCGTGACGAACTCACCGCCCGTCGGGGCCGCGGCGTCGCCTCCCGTGGCGCCCGGGACGGGGATGACCCCGTACTCGAAGTCGGCCTTGTCGGCATTGGCGAGCTGCCAGGTGCCGTTCTCGCTGAAGGCGTAGTCGCCGCTCGCGAACTCCTGCCAGCTGGTCGTCTGGGTGTTGTTGATCACCGAGTTGGGGGCGTAGCCCTTGTCCAGCCAGTTCTTCCACAGCGACAGCGCGGAGACGGCCTCGTCGGAGTCGAGTGCGGTCAGCTGGGCGCCTGAGCCCCAGAACCAGGGCAGGAACTGGAAGCTGCCCTCCTCCGTGCCGATCGCGGAGAACGTGATGCCCTTCTTGCCCGCCGCCTTGACCTTCGCGAGCGCCGCGGTCAGTGACTTCCAGTCCTTGACCGAGGCGATGTCGACGCCGGCCTCCTTCAGCACCGCCTTGTTGTAGTACAGGGCAAGGGTGTTCGCGCCGATCGGTGTGCCGTACGTCTTCCCGCCGGACTGGCCGGCCGCGAGGAGGTTGGGGCCGGCCTGCGAGGTGTCCAGCTTGTTGTCGTCGGTCGTGGTCAGCACGCCCGCCTCCGCCAGCGTCGAGACGACCGGGTTGTCGACGATGAGGACATCCGCGGAGTTGTCCTGCTGGGCCGCCAGCAGCACCTTGTTCGTCAGGTCGCTGGTGTCGAACGAGGTCCGCTTGATCTTCACCCCGGCGTCGGTGCCGCAGCCGTCCAGCAGCTTCGCCCACGCCGAGCTCTTGTCGAACTGCGGGTACGGGTCCCAGATCGTGTACGTGCCGCCGTCCGCGGCCTTCGTCGAGGTGCCGCCGGAGCCGGAGGAACAGGCGGTGGCGCCGGAGGTGAGGGCGGCGACGGTCAGGGCTGCGGCGGTCAGACGCCGTCTGGCGGATCGGTTCACGGTGTGTTCCTCATGGCTCTTGGCACGGGTGTGCCCTGGGATCGGCACAGGTGTGCCGTAGGAGGGGTGATCTGGAGCTGCTGGGATCACCGAGCCGGATCAGTGACCTGCTCGGCGGCCGGGACAGGGGCGTGGAGAGTGAAGGGGGGTGTGCGGGGCGGATGTCAGGGGTGAGTGGGGGTGCCGAAGCCCGGAGCCGGGTCTGCGGGCCGGGTGCCGGCGGGTGCGGTGCTCGCTCGCAACGAGACCGGCGGCGCCAGCAGGTGGTGCCGGGCGGGTGTGTCGGGGTGGTCGAGGCGCTGGACGAGCAGGTCGACGGCGAGGCGGCCCATCTGTTCCGCGGGCACGTCCGCCGCGGTGAGCTGCGGGGTCACCGTCTCCGCCCACCTGCAGGCCACCACTCCGGTGACGGAGAAGTCGCGTGGCACATGGCGGTCGGCCTGGGCCAGCCCCCGGTAGAGGCCGCCGAGCGCGGCCTCGTTCAGTGTGACCAGCGCGGTGGTGGCGGGGTCGTCGTGCAGGATCCGCTCCAGACAGGCGAGGCCGGAGGCGGCGTCGTCCCCGCAGCAGTACGTCCGGACGGTGAGGCCACGTTCCGCCGCGGCCTTGGTGAACCCGTCCAGCCCGCGCTGGGCCGACTCGTACCCGGCCCGCAGCAGTTGCTCGGGCCGGTTGACGAAGGCGACGCGGCGGTGGCCCAGGTCCGCGAGATGGTGTACGCAGGCCGCCGCCAGTGCCGTATGGTCCAGGCCCACCCACCAGGTGCCCTCGGGGTGTGCGGTACGGCCGATGGCGACGGAGGGGAAATCCACCGCGGTGAGATGGTCGAGCCGGTCGTCCTCCAGCCTGATCTCCATCAGGATCGCGCCGTCGACCCGCCGCTCGCCCAGCAGCCGCTGGAACGAACGGTCGCTGTCCGCACCGCTCGGGGAGAGCAGTACGTCGTAGTCGTGGGCCGCGGCGGCCTCGGTGACGCTGCCGATGAAGTCCAGCTGCATGCCGGTGTAGTGGTTCCCGGCCGGCGGGAAGACCAGACCGATGGTGTTGGTCCGGCCGTTGGCCAGGGCCCGCGCACTCGCGTTGGGCTGGTAGCCCAGCTCGTCGATGACCTGCTGGATCTTCCGGCGGGTGTCCTCGGACACGGGGCGTTTCCCGCTCAGGGCGTAGGACACGGTGCTCCGCGAGACACCGGCCCGCTTGGCGATCTCACCGATGTTCACGGGACTCCTTGCCGAGATAGGTCGAACCGGTTCGATGATTCCGGGGAACGAAATCGGCCAGGTGCCGATCGTCGAACCGGTTCGCGTGAAGTGAAGGTAGGAGCAACTCGGGCGGGTGTCAACGCCTCGCACCGCATTTCCCGTAACGGCCCCGAAACGTGTCTGTGTGGGGCTGCGGCGTCCGGCTTGCCTGGGGGCATACCTATTCACCGGCAGGCCGGGTGCTGGATTCGGTGGACGGGAACACCCGGAACCCGTCAGGTGGGCCGGCTGTGTGCGGCCAAGGGGATCCATGTCGAGGGGATTGCTGGCCGGTTTTCTCGGTGCTAGCTTCATCGAACCGGTTCGACGAAGAGTCGAGGGAGGGCGGGGTGGTTCGGGTCGCGGTCGCCGTGCAGCGGCCTGGATCTGCCGGGCCGGCGATTTGGAGGCCGGCGTGCTGTCGTCGGTCGCGGGGGCTGCCGTAGCGGTGGCTGTCGGCCCCGGGTGAGTGGATGAGGCCGAGTGGGCGCTCGCGGCCGGCCCCGTTCAGGACTGCGGCGACGGCACGGGAGAACAGCTGCCACTGGGGGTCGGCCCACCTGGAATCGGGTCCCGCCGGGTAGGCCGCGCGAGCGGTCGGTTCGGGAGGCGGGTCCGGCTCGCGGGCGTCGCGACGGAAAGGCTCTCGGCCCGGTCGCGTCATGGCGCGACGTGCCGCTCCCCGCGCTCCTCCCCATGAGACAGCCGATGCAGCAGGTCTCTGCTGGCCGTGGCGATCAGCGGGGGCACATCGAGGTCACCGAGCATGTCGGCGGCGGCCTGCATCTCGCCGGTCCGGCGTACGGCGTGCCGGTGGCTGCCCCGGACCAGTCGGTCCAGGGTGGTGGCGTCCGCGTGTGTCAGCTCCTCGGCGATGACCTGGCGCAGCCAGTCCTCACAGCCTGCGGCCCGGGCCGCGGCGAGAGCCTCGACGACCGCCGCCGCCAGGCCCTTGTAGAACACGCTGCGCAGCAGCTTCCGTTCGGCTGCCAGACCGGCCGGCCCGTCGAGTACGTCCACGTTCGCGCGAAGGGGGCGGAGCATCGAGGCGTAGCGACCGGCCCCCACGCCGGAGACGAGCATGGGCGTTCGCAGCCCCCTGCCGGGCACGGTCGCCATCAGGGACACGTCGGCGAAGTCGATGCGAGAGGCCCCGGCGATCTCGCCGAGGTGTCGTTTCAGTGCGGGGGACGCGGTGTTGAGGTCGGCCCAGAGGCAGCCGGGGGACATGCCGGCCAGGCCTGCCCGGAGGGCGTGCTCGGCGTCCGAGGCACTGTTGACGCTGAGGACGAGATCGCTGCCCGTGGCCGCTTCCGCCTCGCTGCCGGTGCCCACCACTCCGGGGGGTGCCGCGACCCTGGGGTCGTAGCCGCGCACGTGCACTCCCGCAGCGACGAGGTCTGCCGCGATGATGCGGCCGGCCTCTCCCAGACCGAGTACCGCGATGCGCGGATCCTGGACGGTGGTGGAACTCATCGCTGCTCCCCAGAATTGGCGACAATATCGTTGTCAGTCTGCTCCTTCGGTGGGGAGATCTGGAAAGGAGGTCACGTGTCGGCTGTGCGCAGAGTCCCGTCCGGGTCCGACCCGGTCGTGGAGGCGATCCGTAGGGCGATCGTGAGCGGGGACTACGTCCCGGACCAACGGCTTGTGGAGGCCGATCTGTCGGAGCGGTTCGCGGCCAGTCGCGCGGCGGTGCGCTCCGCGCTGATCCAGTTGGGCAACGAGGGGCTGGTGGAGCGCATCCCCAACCGGGGCGCCAGGGTGCGTGCGGTCTCCCTGGCCGAGGCGATCGAGATCACCGAGGTGCGGATGGTGATCGAAGGGTTCTGTGCGGCCAAGGCCGCGCAGCGGGTGACCGAGGCGGAGATCGCGGAACTGCGTGAGATGCGCGAGCGGATGGCCGCCGCGGTCGACGCCGGTGCGCTGGTGACCTACTCGGAGCTGAACAACCGACTGCACCGCCGGATGCTGGAGATGAGCGGCCAGTGCACCGCCGAGGGTGTGATCGAGCGGTTGCGTGGGCAGTCGGTTCGGCACCAGTTCCGGCTCGCCATGCAGCCGGGGCGGCCGTCCGTCTCGCTGCCGGAGCACCTCGCGATCATCGACGCCATCTGCAGCCGCGATCCCGACGCCGCCGAACGGGCCGCCCGGCGCCATCTCGGGAGCGTGATCCGTGCACTGCGTGGCACGAACAACTCGCCGTCCGTCCCTGTGAGTTAGTGGCTCCTGCCCTGGTGGGGGGCGTGCGGTCGGAGGTCGGGCATCACTTTCTGCGCGGACCATTGACGCCCCTCGCCTGATTGTTAACAATCTGGGTCACCAAATTGGCGACAGGAGCCGTTCATGGCCGACCGACCAGCCACGCATCCGACACCTTCGGAACGGTCCCGCGCGCTCGTCGCGGGGGCCTACGACATCCATGTCCATATCGCACCCGACCTGATGAAGCGCCGCGTCGACGATCTGACCCTCGCGGCCCGCTTCACCGAGGTCGGTCTCGACGGGTTCGTGCTCAAGTCGCACTACGTCCCCACGGCGGAACGGGCCGAAGTGGTTCGCCGTGCCGCGCCCGGGTTCGGTGCGGTCGGGGCGATCACGCTGAACGGCTCGGTGGGCGGGATGAACCCGATCGCCGTGGAGATCGCCGGTCGCGGCGGCGCGCAGTTCGTCTGGCTGCCGACCGTGGACAGCTCCAACGAACGGGCCTGTACGGCGGACGGTCCCGAGGGCGCCACGCCGCCCATGTGGGTTCAGCTCCAGAACGAGTTGCGCGACGCCGGCATGACGGTCGAGCCGGTGGAGGTGGTCGGCCCGAACGGCACGGTGCTGGAGATCACCCGGCAGGTGCTCAGGGTGATCGCGGCGCACGACATGACGCTCGCCACCGGTCATCTCCATTCCGACGAGATCGCCGCCGTCGTGGACGCCGCGGCCGAGGAGGGCGTACGCCGGATCGTCGTCACCCATCCGGAGTTCACCTCCCAACGGGTGGGCGTGGAACGCCAACGTGAGCTGGCCGCCCGGGGCGCCCTGCTGGAGCGGTGCTTCACCACCCCGTACACCGGCAAGGTCTCCTGGGAGCTGTGGCTGGAGAACATCCGGGCGGTCGGGCCGGAGAACTCGGTGCTCTCCAGCGATCTCGGGCAGCCCTTCAACCCGCCGGTGGAGGACGGCCTGCCGCTGCTGGCCGACCGGCTGCTCGACGCGGGCTTCACCGAGCAGGAGATACACACCATGGCCGTGGACAACACCCGCTGGCTGGCCGGCGTCACGAAGGACCGGCCGCAACGATGAGCAGCGTCGTGGAAGTCCGGCGGCTGACCAAGCAGTTCGTCAAGGGCGACCTGGGAATCGTGGCGTTGCGCGATCTGAGCCTCGGGATCGAGGAGGGCCGCTTCGTGACGGTCCTCGGCCGCAGCGGCTGCGGCAAGTCGACCATGCTGAACATGATGTCCGGGCTCATGCACCCCACGTCGGGCGTCGTGACCTACCGGGACAAGCCGGTGTCCGGTCCGCGCACCGAGGTCGGCTACATGACCCAGTCCGACACCCTGATGCCCTGGCGCGACGTCGTCCACAACGTCGAGATGCCCTTGGAGATCAAGGGAGTCGACGCGAAGGAGCGCCGCAGGCGCGCGATGGACCTCATCGAGCGGGTCGGCCTCACCGGCTTCGAACGGCACTATCCGCGCGAACTGTCCGGCGGCATGCGGCGGCGGGCGAGCCTGGCCCGGATGCTCGCCGGCGACCCCGAGGTACTGCTGCTCGACGAACCCTTCGGCGCACTCGACGCGCAACTGCGTTTCGTGCTCCAGGCCGAGTTGCTGCGGCTGTGGCAGGGCAGCGGACAGACCGTGGTGTTCGTGACCCACGACATCGAGGAGGCGCTGCTGCTGGGCGACCGGGTCGTGGTGCTCGGCCGGATCGGCCGGGTGGTCCTGGACAAGGAGATCGACCTGCCGAGGCCCCGCGACGCCGACGAACTGCGGGTCGACCCGCACTTCGTCAGCCTGCACAAGGAGATGACAGTGGCGCTCCGGGAGGCGCAGTGAGCACGGTCGAGGAGAAGAAGACGGTGAACACCACCATGGACACCGAGAAGAGGATCGGTCAGTCGGTCACCGTGCCGTTGAACCGCAACTGGTGGGAAAAACACGGCGGCACAGTGGTCATCTGGGGTGGCCGGACGGTCTTCGTCGTGGTGCTGCTGGTCGCCTGGCAGTTGTCCGCGGGCCACCTGTTCGACGTCACCTACACCAGTCGGCCGCTCGACGTCATGCACCGGTTGGTCGGCTGGCACCGGGAGGGCGTGCTCTGGCCCAACACCTGGGTCACCCTCCAGGAAGTCGTGCTCGGATTCGCCCTCGGTGCCGGCTCCGGCGCGCTCACGGGATTCGTTCTCGCCTCCCTGCCGACCTTCTACCGCGTGGTCGACCCGTTCATCGTGGCGCTGTACTCGCTGCCGAAGGTCGCGCTCGCGCCCCTTTTCATCGTCTGGTTCGGCATCGGCCTCCAGATGAAGGTGCTCCTCGCCGCCGTCACCGTGTTCTTCCTGGTCTTCCTCAACACCGCCGTCGGCGTGCGAGAGGTGGACCGCGGACTGATCGACGCGGTGCGGCTGATGGGCGGACGCAGGCGTGACGTGGTGTGGAAGGTCGTCCTTCCCGGCTCGATGACGGGTCTGCTCACGGGCCTCAAGGTCGCCGTCCCGTACTCGCTGATCGGCGCGGTGATCGGTGAACTCGTCGCGTCCAACCGGGGGTTGGGCTACCTCATCAGCGACGCGGCGGCCAACTACGACACGGCAGGCGTCTTCGCCACGCTCGTCGTGCTCGGCACGATCGCCACGATCCTCAATCTGCTCGTCGGCGTGCTCGATCGCAGGGCCAACCGCTGGAAGCCTCTGGAGGGCCGCACATGAACCGCCGTCAACTCGTCAAGGGCATGCTCGCCACCGGAGCTGTCACGCTGGCCGGCGCGGGCTGCGCCGATTCCGGCGCCACGAAGACCGGCAAGCTGTCGATAGGGCAGGTCAGCAAGTCGATCGCGTTCTTCGCGATGTTCGTCGCGACCGAGAAGGGCTACTTCGAGGACGAGGGCGTCACCTTCGAGGAGCCCGCCGTGCTCGGCACCGGCTCCAAGGTGGCTGCCGCCCTGAAGTCCGGCAGTATCGAACTCGGCGGCGGGGTGATGACCGACGTCCTCAAACTGTCGGAGACCGGCGACGCCCTCAGCCTCGTCGCGGACATGGTCGACACCTACTACATCGACATCATCACCGGTACGAAGTTCGAGGGCGCGGCGGTCGACGCCTCCCTGGACGAGCGGATCGCGTCCCTGAAGGGCAAGAAGATCGGCATCACCGGGCCGGGCAGCGGCACCGAGGCGCTTGTCGTCTACCTCTTCAAGAAGGGCGGGATGGACGCGAAGAAGGACGCCGAACTGGTCAACCTCGGCAGTGAGGCGACCGCGGCGCTCGGCGCTCTGAAAGGCGGCCAGGTCGACGCCCTCTCCTTCGCCCAGCCGCTGGCCCAGCAGGCGGAGGGGGCCGGGACCGGCACCACGTACATCTCCCCGTGCCGCGGCGACGTGCCCGGCCTCCAGCACGTGTCCCACGGGGTCATGTTCACCACCCAGAGCGTCATGAAGAAGAAGTCGAAGGAGATAGCCGCCTTCCAAGGAGCCCTCGTACGGGCGAGAAAGGACATCCAGGGCGGCGACTCCGCGGAGATCAAGAAGCTGCTCGCCGCGTACCGCAGCGGCATGCCCGACTCGGCGCTGGAGGCGTTGCTCCCGCTGCTGAAGGAGGAGATCCGGGCGACGAACGGCTTCCCGCGATCCTCCTTCGACGCCTCGGTCGCCTTCCACAAGGCCTCCGGCCTCATCACGAAGGGTCCCGACTACGACCAGCTCGTCCCGGCGAACCTGCGCGAGGCATGACCGGGGACGTCGTCGCCCGTCCACCACGGCAACCGGGAGCGAGGGCATGGGCAACACCGCTGAGGTGGTGGCCGGGTACGTCCGTGCCGCCGGGTCCCGGTTCGTGTTCGCCTACCCCGGCGACCCGATCATCGAGCTGATGGAGGCGATGCGCGCTCTCGGCATCGAGGTCGTCCTGGGCAGCCGCGAAGGCACCGTGGTGTTCATGGCGGAGGCCCACGCGATGGTGACCGGGTTGCCCGGCGTCTGTCTGTCGACGCTGGGGCCCGGGTCGACCTCGATCGTCAACGGCGTGGCCGCCGCCACCTGGGACCGGGTTCCGCTGCTCGCGGTCTCCGGGCAGATCGACGCCGGACGGGAGGACTTCGTCACCCATCAGGTGGTGGACCACAAGCTGCTGTTCTCGCCGGTGGCCAAGTGGGCGGGCCGGATTCACCCCGCGTCCGTCGACACGGTGCTGCGCAAGGCGCTGCGCCTGGCCGTCGCCGAGAGGCCGGGCGCGGTCCATCTCACCGGCTCCGCCGAGACGTTCGCGGCGTCCGCACCCGATGTCCCCGTCGCACCGCCGCCGCTCGACGGGGCCGCCGGGGGAGTCAGGGTGCAGGTGGCCGACGGCGGCCGGGACCCCGCGGTCGTCCTGCGGTCCGCCAGGCGTCCGGTGGTACTGGCCGGTGCCGGGGCGGTCCGGTGCGGCGCGTCCGGCGCTCTGCTGCGGCTGGCACAGACGGTCGGCGCTCCGGTGGTGGTGTCTCCCATGGCCAAGGGCGTGTTCCCCGAGGACCACCCGCTCTTCGCGGGAGTACTCGACATGGCGTGCAACCAGATCCTGTGGGACTTCCTGGCGGGCAGCGACCTCGTGGTCACCGCGGGCTTCGACCCGGTCGAGCTGATCAAACCGTGGTCCCTTGCCGTGCCGGTCCTGCATGTGGACACCACCCCCAACACCGACCAGGTCTACCCGAGCGACTGCGAGGTGGTCGGGGACGTCTCGGCAAGCCTCGACTGGCTCACCGACCTGTGGCGCGGCGAGCCCCGCTGGAGCGAACGGGACGTCGCCGCGCACCGGCGCCGGCTGCGCACGGCCTACTACGCGGGGCGGGTCGCCGGTCGCCTCAACCCCACCGACGTCATCGACGTCGTCCGCGCGAGCACACCTCCCGAAACGGTCGTCACCTGTGACGTCGGTTCGCACAAACTCCTCGTCGGCCAGGGCTGGCAGGCCCCCCGCCCCCGCGGCGTCCTGATGAGCAACGGCCTGTCCTCCATGGGCTTCGGCCTCCCCGGAGCGATCGCGGCCCAGATGACCCTGGGGGAGATCCCGGTCGTCGCCCTGATCGGTGACGGAGGTTTCGCCATGGCCGCCACCGAGCTCCGACTCGCCGTCGCACGTCAACTCCGGCTCGCGGTCGTGGTGTTCTGCGACGGCAGCCTCAACCGTATCGAGCTCAAGCAACGGGCCCTCGGCTATCCGAGCACGGCGACCCGGCTGGACGACATCGACATGGTCGCCCTCGCCGGCGCGATGGGCTGCGACGGTGTACGCGTCACCTCGGTGGCCGCGTTGGAAAGGGCCACGGCCGATCTGGCGGGGCTGACCCGGCCGCTGCTCATCGAGGCCCGGATCGACCCCGCCCAGTACGAGGCGCAGTTCTAGACAGCCAAGCCGGACATGGCCGCCGCGTTCCTCAACCCAACTGCCTCCAAGCCAAGGGAACTTGACGACATCCAACGCATCTGCCGCGGGACGGCTGTGAATCTCACATGAATCACGGCGACTCCATTGTTTACGGAATCGTTGACGAATTTGATGCTCTCTTGAACCGGAATCGAAGTGACCGGTTCACACCCGTCGGCGTGCCCGCACGGTCGGCCACGCCGCCTTCCGATCAGGAGGCCATGTGTTACTGCCCCAGAGATACCGGGCGACGCTCCGCCCCGCCCGCCCCGCCCGTCGCACCCGTCGTGCCGCGGTCGCCGTGGCCACCGCGGCCCTGGTCGCGACCGCTCTCGCCACCGGTGACGCCGGGACCGGCCCCGGAACGCGCAGCGACATCACCGCTGTCGCCTACTCCGCCGAGGCCACAGCGGCCTCGGAAACCCTCACCGCGGTCAACGCGTTCCTTGCCACCCTCAGCACCACACAGAAGTCGACCGCCCAGGCGTCCCGTACCCAGACCAACCTTTCCCAGTGGTCGAACCTGCCCGACGGCCTCTTCACGCGCGCCGGACTGCGCATGGACACCCTCACCTCCACGCAGCAGGCGGCGGTGCTCACCATCCTCCGGGCGGCGCTCAGCGACGAGGGCTACGAACAGGTCACCGGCATCACCACCGCCGACGGCGTCCTGCACACCGCCACCGGCAGCGACGACTACGGCTCGGACCACTACTGGATCCGCGTCCTGGGCACCCCGTCCTCGACCGGAAAATGGACCGTCCAGTACGGCGGCCACCACCTGGCGGTCAACATCACGCTGACCGGGGACACCATGACCCTGGCCCCGACCCTCTTCGGGGTGCAGCCGGCCACCTACACCCTCAACGGCGTGAGTTACGAGCCGCTGGCCGGTGAGACCGACAAGGCGTTCGCGGTCGTCCAGTCGCTGAACAGCACACAACTCGACGCCGCCGTCCTGGACACGGCCGTCACGGAGATCGTCCTGGGCGCCGGACAGGACGGCAAGACCCTCGCCTACGAGGGCGTCAAGGCATCCACCTTCACCACCGCGCAGAAGACGTTGCTGCTGGACCTGATCACGGAGTGGATCAGCCCCCTCAACGACGAACAGAACGCGTCCAAGCTGGAGTCGGCCGAGGCGAACATCGACTCGACGTACTTCGCCTGGTACGGGTCCACGTCGAGCGACCAGCCGATCTACTACCGCGTGCAGAGCCCCGACTTCACCATCGAGTTCGCCCACCAGCGGAACATGGGCGGCATCAGCCACATCCACGCCATCTACCGCGAGAGCGGCAACGACTACGGCGCGGGGGACTGACCCTTGAACGCCGTCAAACGCCGCCTGACCCGGTGGACGGCGGGCCTCGTGCTGGCCGCCGCCGGGTCGGGCCTCGCGGCCGCACCGGCCCAGGCCCACCCCACCGACGAGATCGTCCAGCAGGCGTACCTCACTCCCGACGGCTCCCGGCTCGACGTACAACTCGTGCTCATTCCGGGCGTGTTGGTGGCACCCGCGTTCGCGAAAGCCCTCGACACCGACGGCGACGCACGACTCGGAGCCGACGAGACAGCCGCTCACGCCCAGCGCGTGATGTCGGCGCTCGGGCTCAAGGCCGGGGGACAGGCCGTCCCGCTGGAGCTGACCAGGAGCACCTACGCGGACTACGCGCTGCTCGCCGCCGCCGGAGGCGCCGTCACCCTCGACCTCACGGCCACCCTGCCCTCCGGCGGCGACAGTGTCACCTTCACCAACAGGTACGACCCGCCGGGCACTTCACCCACGACGGTGCAGGCGAACGTGCTGGTGCCCGCCGGTGAACCGGCGGAGCCGGCGAACGTCGAACGCGCCGACGAGGGACGCACGATCACCATCGACCTCCCCGACGCCCCAGCATCAGCGGTGACTTCACCGAACTCCGCACGACAGGCCGCATCAGACTCCGACGCCATGCTCGGTGCCCTGCGTTCCCCGCTGTCCTCGCCCTGGGCCCTGCCGGCGCTGATCGGCACCTGTGCGCTGCTCGGCGCCTTCCACGCGCTCACCCCCGGCCACGGCAAGGCCCTGCTCGCCTCCTACCTGGTGGGCGCCCACAGCACGTCCCGCCAGGCGGTGATCCTCGGTGGCGTCATCACCGTCACGCACACGGCCTCCGTGATCGCCCTGGGCGCCGCGGTGCTGTTCGCGGGGCAGTTCATCGTGCCGGGCGTACTGGTGCCGGTGCTGGAGGTGGCCAGCGGGCTGGTGGTGCTGGTCCTGGGGATACGGCTGCTGCGGCGGAGGTGGCCGCGGAAGGGCGAGACCGCGCACGCGCACTCCCACGGCCACGCGCACCCCCACCCCCACCCCCACGCCGACGCGCACGGCGATGCCGGTCAGGGCGGACACACCCACGGACCCGACGGGCATCACCACCATCACCTGCCCGTCATGCCCACGACCTTCCGGTCCATCGCCACCATGGGCGTCTCCGGCGGAATCGTCCCCTGCCCCGAGGCGCTCACCGTCCTCCTGCTGGCCATCGGCCTGGGCCGCACGGCCCTCGGCCTGACCATGATCATCGCGTTCAGCGTCGGCCTCGCCGGTGTCCTCGTGGGTCTCGGACTGATCCTGGTGCACACCCGCGCGGGGCTGGAGCGATTCCGGGGTTCGGGGCCGGGCCCGGTGATGCGCTGGCTGCCGACGGCATCCGCCGGTGTGGTGACGGTTCTCGGCCTGACCATCGCGGTCAACGGAGTGGGCGGCCTCGCGGGGTAGACCGTGCGCACGGATGCGGAATGCCTCGTATTCCGAACGGGGATGGCCTGCCGAGCGATTCACAGGAGCCGCACACTACTGCGGCTCCACGGTCACTGATTCACTTCCTGCCATACCGGCCCTCGATCCGATCACCCCATGAACTGCCGTGGGGTGCAAGGGAGTTCTGCATGTCTGAAGTCACCCCCCACATCATGGAACGGGTCATCGCCGAGCGCGGAGTGCCGATGCGGTCGCGGGTACGCGCGCTGCTCGCTGTCACGAGCGTCGTCGCGGCACCCGCGCTGCTCGCACCGACCGCCGCCCACGCGGCGACACCGGCCCGAGCCGCCGACCGGAGCAGGACCGTGGCTTCCGGCGAGATCTGGGAGATCACCGCGATCACCCGGCTCGACGAACTCGTCGTGGAGGACGGCGTCGTGCTCACCGCCCCGGAGGGGTACAGCCTGACCCTGACCGTGGACGGCGTGGAGACCGGATCCGACCTGGACGGCACCTTCGGCTCGACGACCCTGATCGCTACCGGTACCTACAGCGGCGACATCGTCCTGACTCCGGCCCTCGAACACCTGGAGTCCTTCGCGGGCGCCACCTTCCACCTGCGGCAGGGCGTGTACGTCGGCGCCGACGGTGTCGTCACCGAGAACTCGGTGCTGTCGAGCGTACGAGGCGGGACCCTCACCGACGCGTACGCGAGGAGTGTGTCCCTGACCTCCACCGGCGAGGCCTTCAACGGCTTCTTCGTCACCCACGGCGCCTCGTACACCCTGGACAGCCCCCGGATCGCCTTCGACGGCAACGGCCGCCTGGACATGGCGAGTTACGGTGCCGCCGTCACCGGCTCGGGAGCCGAAACCCGACTGGTCGTGGACGGCGCGGACATCGACAACCGGGGTGTGCTGCGCACCGGCGTCATCGCCCGTGACGGTGCCAACGTGATCGTCAAGAACTCCCGCATCAGCACCCGTGAGGGTGTGCTGCCCGACGACTACGAGCCGGGCCCCGGCGCGAACATGATGACGGTCCCGTGGACGCTCGGCCTGTCCGGCAACGTCCGCGCCACCAACGTCCTCGGCGAGAACACCACGGTCTCCTACCTCAACTCGACCATCTCCTCGGAGTCCTGGGGCGTGCTGTCCACCGACTCGGCCCGCAACTCGCTGCTGACCGCCATCAACTCAACTGTCACCATCACCGGTGACTCCGGCTACGGGGCCTACGCGGACGGCAGCAGTCAGCAGGACATCTTCCTCGGCACGCACTTCGACGTCGCCACCTTCGCAGCCGTCTCCACCGGGGGCGCCATCAGCTTCACGGGCAGTACCCGCGAAAGCGTGGCCACGATGAACAGCTACCTGCTCCTGGGACTGACCGAGCAGGAACTGGACGCGATCGAACCCAGGCCGTCGGTCGTCGACTCCCGTGGCTTCGGCGTGATGTGGCACAGCGGCGACGGCGGCCGGCTGGACATCAGCGGTGACACCCGCTTCACCACCGCCGAGACGATGTTCCTCGACAAGGGGAAGCGGGTCACGATCATCGTGGACGGCTCACAAGGCGCCGAACTCAGCGCCGGCAACGGCATCCTGGTACAGATCATGGAAACCGACGACCCCGGTTCCGTGACCGGCGTCTACACCGAGCCGACCGGCGCCCCTGCGAGGGAGACACGCTTCGACACCGCCGCCGAGCACACCGCCGACGCCCGCGCCTCCTTCGTCGACATCTCCCTGACGGGCGACTTCTACAACGCGATGCGTACCGGCAAGAACCTGGTTCTCTCCTTCCGGCGCAGCAGCGTCGAGGGCGTCGTCTCCGCCTCCACGTCCCGGCACGCCGTGTCCACCATCACCTCGGCCGAGTGGCAGCACATCAACCACGTCACCAACACCCCGCAGCCTGCGGTCAACAACGGTGTGATCGTCAAACTTGCCGCCGGCTCACGGTGGACGGTCACCGACACGTCGTACCTCACCCGCCTGGTCCTGGACGCGACGGCGACGGTACAGGCCCCGGCCGGCAAGACCCTCACCCTCACCGTGAACGGCAACCCCACAGCCCTTGTCCCGGGCACCACCTACTCCGGGGCCCTCACCCTCACCGTCGCCCAGGGCGAGTGACTCGCGGCCCCTCAGGAGACCTGCTGTGAGTTCACCAACCCCACGCCCGCGCGTCCGGCGCCTCGCCACGACCCTCGTAGCCGTTCTGGCGCCGGGCACCCCGGGCGACCGGACCGCGTGCGTGGGGAAGGGCCTCATCGCTCCGCAGATCTCGTTCGACCCGCGTCTGCCGACGACGACCTGGCAGGCCGCCCACCTCCAGGTCGGCGGCGGCAACTTCGGCATGGTCGGCTCGGGCAGCGCGCCGGCCGCCACAGGCCGCGGCCCGCTGAGCGACACAGTCGTACGACGACTGCTGCTCGCAGGGCAGCCATGAAGTCCTCACAGACGCCCGGCGTCCCCGCCCGACTTCGACGGCATCATCAGGACCCGCTCGGCAGCGAGCTGAACTGGGTCGATGTCTTCGTCCCGAGCACCGCGGCCGGCACAAACGGGTCGCACGGCTCGCCTGTCCGCCGTCGAACAAAATTGACGGTGAACCACCTCGGCCCGGTCGCCCGTGTAATGCACGGGTAAATCAAAGCCTCCCCGGGTGTAAATCATAGTGCGGCGCGGTGGAATTTATCTCGCCCCAACAACGGCAGAAGGCCTCTCCGAACTCGCAGTCGTTCGTACCGTTCGGCAGAGTTTTGGATTGCCTTCCGAGCCTTGTCTCAAAAGGAGCAGTAAATTGCCGAACAATAACGCGCACCGCAGGTCGGTTCGAGGCTGGAAGCGTGCGGGCATGGCCGTTTCCGCAGCGGCGGCCCTTTTCGTCGGTGCGGCGTACGCCGCGACGGCGAACGCCACGAACGTCGACAGCAGCACCTCGTCCACCGAGTCGTCGACCTCGACCACGTCGGCCACGGCGGTCTCGGACGTGGTGACCGCCGCCAACGCCTTCCTGGCCACTCTGGACGAGGACCAGCAGGCCGAGGTGCTCCTCGACTTCACGGAGGCGAACGCCACCGCCTGGTCGAACCTCCCGTGCGGATCGACCTGTCGGCCCGGCATCCAGCTGGGCTCGCTCAGCGACGAACAACTGACCGCCGCCAAGGCGGTACTGAAGGCGGCGACAGGCACCGGCACAGGTACCGGATACGACCAGATCTCGCAGATCCTGGCCGCGGACGACGTTCTCGGTGAGACCGCCAGCGGGTACGGCAGCGGTATCTACTTCCTGGCGTTCCTGGGCACCCCGAGCACGGACGGCACCTGGCAGGTGCACTTCGGCGGCCACCACCTCGCGGTGAACCTCACCTACAAGGACGGGGAGGCGGAGGGCATCAGCCCGTTCTTCATCGGGGTGGAGCCGACCAGCTGGACCGACGACGACGGCACCACATACGCACCCCTGTCCGGGATGCGCGACGGACTGCTGGACATGCTCGGGGGCCTGAGCACGACAGAGCTCGCGGAGGCGAAGCTCTCCGCGACGTACAGCGACGTGCTGGTCGGTCCGGGTGAGGACGGCGACTTCCCGGAGACCAAGGAGGGCCTCGCGGTCAGCGAGCTCACGGACGATCAGCAGGAACTGGTGCTCAACGCCATCGCACCGTGGGTCGAGGTGGCGGACGACACGACCGCCGCTTCCGTCCTGAGCACCTACGAGTCGGAGCTCGACGAGACCTACATCTCGTACTCCGGCGGCACCGATCTGGACGCCACGAGCGACTACGTCCGCATCGACGGACCGGGCGTCTGGATCGAGTTCGTCTGCCAGAACGGTCTGGTCTACCAGAACCAGATTCACTACCACACCATCTTCCGGGACCACAACACCGACTACGGTGGAGAGTTCACGTTCTGATGAACCGCCTGCCGATCTCGCTGTCATCAGCCTTGCGCGTGACGGTCGGGACGGCGGTGGCGGTCATGGCGGCGCTGCTTCTGGCAGCGCCGCCTGCCGTTGCGCATCTCCTGCCCAACTCGGTTCTCCTGCCAGCTGCCCGAGCGGGCCGCCGCGATGCACACCTGCCTGGCGGCCCAACTGCGGCCCACCGCCGTCGAGGGTGAAGCCCGGGCCGTGGCTTTCGGTGACGTCGCCCTGGCCGGACGGCACGGACGTCCACCGGTCGCTACCGTGAACTGGTCGGCCACGCCATCCCCACACCGCGTGCCGGCGGGGTCCCACGGCGATTCGTTCTCGACTGCGACGCAGTCGTCCAGGTCGGCGTCATTCGCATCGACACCCGAACCACGACGGTCGAGCCCCTGCCCGTCGACCTGGCGGTCGGCAGCACCTGGAGCGGCATTCACGCCGTGTTCCGACCCGGTGCGACCCATATCCTCGAATGCACGGACCACCTGCTGTTCCTGCACATCCTTCTGATTTCGACACCATTACGTGCTGTCGAAAAACGCCGGGGCGGGCTGACTGACGTCCGGACCACGCTGGGCCGCATATCCCGGACCACCCTCGTATTCACCGTCGGGCATTCCATGGCACTCGCTCTGAGCGATTTCGGGCATTTCGATATTCCGGCCCAGCCGGTCGAGGTGTTCATGGATCTCCGTATCCTCGTCGGCGACGCACACGCCATTCGTCCCCTCTTTCCGGGACGTGAGGCAGCCGTTGGCGGATTATTCGGGCTCGGACACGGCATGGCTTTCTCCCTCAGCCTGGCTGAAATGAATCTGTCGGCCACCCGACTCGCGCTGAGCCTGGGGGGATTCAACCCCGGCATCGAACGCATGCAGCTCCTGCTCGTTCTTCCCACCCTGCCGACCTTGATCTGCGTCACCCGGCTGCACGGGCACGCCGCCGCACGCACGGCCTGCGCGGAACCGACCGCCGTCGCCGCCCTGGGCCGGCTGCATCAAGCCGTCCAGAATGAGCGTCAGGCCTGCCTCGGACGCCGAGTCGTGATCGATCGGTGGCCAGCCGGCCGGTAGCTCCGTGGTGTTGCCGGTACCGGTGTCCGCCCGCGCTTCCAGGACGCTGCCGACCTCGCCGCGCACCTTTCGAAGGAGGACCGTGGCGGCAACTGGCAACTCCCCGAGAACCCGGCACCGATCGGCACCGATCGGCACCGTCCCAAGAGCGGCCGGGGCAGCGGGAACCCGCAGGCCGTCATCACCAGGGCTCGGGCCGGACATCCCTGTCCGGCCGGGGCGCCGCGCCGGCGCCCGTGCCCATGAGTTGGGTCAAGAGCCGCTGTGAGTTTGGCAGAAAGCCCTTCCAGTGATCGCTCCGCCTGTCAGTCTCCATCCCGACCCGGATGTCATGTCCGGGATGAACGGATCGAAGACTGGAGCACCCCTTGCCCCGAGCCGTCAGCAGCGGACGGAATTTCCGTCTCGCCAGAGCCGCCGCCGTCGCCGGTAG
Organism: Streptomyces sp. SID12501; assembly: GCF_010550245.1. GTDB lineage: Bacteria > Actinomycetota > Actinomycetes > Streptomycetales > Streptomycetaceae > Streptomyces. The sequence continues at coordinate 76,418 of NZ_JAAGLU010000018.1, read as the reverse complement.
CGCTGTCGTCCTGACCGTTGCCCTGCCCTTCACCGCTTCCGCGGGCGTCCTGCAGAACCTCCCCGAGAACGCGACCACCTTCCAGAAGTACTTCGAGCCCGTGTACGACTACGACACGGACAGCTGCTACCCGGCCGCCGCCATCGACGCGAACGGCAACCTCAACGGCGGCCTCAAGCCGACCGGCCCGATCACCGGCCAGTGCCGCGACGGTCACCTCGGCCTGGCCAACACCTATTCGCGGGCCAAGTGCAACAACGGCTGGTGCGGGATCGTCTACGCCAGCTACTTCGAGAAGGACGAGGCCTCGCCGGGGATCGGGCACCGGCACGACTGGGAGTGCATGGTCGTCTGGGTCCAGCAGGGCGCGGACACACCGTCCTACCTGTCGGCCTCCGCCCACGGCGGGTTCAGTACTCACCCGATCGCCGACGTCCCGATGAGCGGCCAGCGCGTCGAGGCGGTCTACCACAAGGACGGCGTGAGCACCCACGCCTTCCGCTTCGCCAAGTGGGGCGAGACACCGGAGAACGACACCGGTGCCTGGCACCAGGAGAACCTGCTCACCTGGGACAACCTGGCGTCGAACCTGCGCGACACGCTGAACGCCTCCGACTGGGGCGACGCGAACTTCCCCCTGCAGGACTCCAAGTTCGCCGACCACCTCAACAAGGCCAAGCCGAGCGACATCACGTTCGACCCCTACGCCTGACGGGGACGACCGGGGGATGGATCGCCCTGATGGAGAGGGGGCCGATCCCTCCCCCGGTTCGCCGTCTCGGGCGCAGCGGAGCGGGGCCGCCTGTTACCCGTACCCGTACGCGCACCCGTCCGCGTCGCTCGGCGAGGGGGCGGAAGACGGCGACGCTCTCTCAGCCCTTGACCGCGGAGCTGGCCACACCTTGGACGAACCAGCGCTGGAAGAAGACGAAGACCACCAGTACGGGCAGGACGAGCAGGACGCCGAAGGCGAGGATCTGGCCCCAGTCCGGGGGCTGTTGGCCCTGGAAGACGCTGATCTCCAGGGGGAGCGGGCGTACCGAGGGATCGGAGACCATCAGGACCGGCCACAGGAAGGAGCCCCACTGGATGAGGAAGGTGAGGATCGCGACCGAGGCGAACGCGGGCTTCGACATCGGGACGATGATCGCGAAGAAGGTGCGCCAGGGGCCTGCGCCATCCAGCTTGGCGGCCTCCTCGATGCTCGGCGGGATCTGCCGGAAGAACGTGTGGAACTGGTAGACGGAGAAGGCGTTGGCGATGAACGGCAGCGCCTGGATGTAGGTCGTGTTGCGCTGGCCGTTGAACATGTAGAAGAGCGGCACGGCCACCGACTCGAACGGGACCAGCATCAACAGCAGGACGAGGGTGAAGAGGGCCCGCCGTCCGCGTCCCTTCAGCAGGGAAAGGCCGTACGCCGCCATTGAGTTGACGAACAGCCCGCCCGTCACCACCACGAAGGCCAGCAGCACCGAGATGCCCATGAACTGCCAGAAGTAGCCGGTGCTGTCCGAGTTGAGGCTGTCGAGGACGGCGGAGTAGTTGTCGAAGGACAAGTGGGTGGGCAGGAAGCCGGACAGCCCGTTCAGGACCTCGTCGGACGGCTTGAGGCTGCCCAGGAACAGGTAGAGGGCGGGCAGTGCGAAGACGAACGCCAGGACGCTGAGGACGGTGTAGTCGAGGACCAGGCGGACGGGAGGGCGGGTCATGGCCATGGCTGTCAGTCCTCGTTGTCGGACCGCACGAGGCGGCGCTGGACGATCGTCAGGACGAGGACGATCAGGAAGAACACAACGGTGATCGCGGACGCCTGGCCGACGTTGTTCTGGTCGAAGGCGGTGGTCACGGCCTGGTACATGACCGTACGGGCGGCGTCCTCGGCCAGACCGCCGCCGCGGATGAGGATGTACACCTGGTCGAAGACCCGGAAGGACATCACCGAGGTCAGCAGCGCGACGAAGACGAGCGTGCCGCGGATCCCGGGCAGGGTGACATGCCGGAACTGCTGCAGGCGACTCGCCCGGTCCAGTTCGGCGGCCTCGTACAGCTCACCCGGGATCTGCTGAAGGCCGGCCAGCAGGATGACCATCTGGAAGCCGACGCCCTGCCACACCGACAGCACGATGATCGAGGCCATCGCGGTGGCACTGTCGCCGAGCCAGTCGAAGGCACCCCAGTTGCCGAAACTCACTGTGTCCAGCAGGGAGTTGAGCATGCCCTGCTCGCTGCGGGCGAGGATCAGCCGCCAGATCACGGCGACCAGCGCCATCGGGAAGACGACCGGCATGAAGAACAGGGACCGGAACAGACCGATGGCCTTGAGCTTGCGGTTGAGGAGGATCGCGAGGCCGAGGGCGAGACCGGTCTGCAGCGGTACGACCACCACGGCGAAGGTCAGGTTGTTCAGCAGCGCCCGCAGGAACGGGCCTGACTGGTCGGGATCGGTGAACAGGCGCCGGTAGTGCTCCACGCCGAAGAACGACGGCTCCAGCGGGGAGCCGAGTCGCACGTTGTAGAAGGAGAGCACGACGGCGTAGCCGAAGGGGATGCCGACGAACGCGATCAGCCCGCCGACGGCCGGGGCGGCCATGAGCAGTCCGTGCAGCCAGTCCCGGTTCTTGCGCCCCGCCCTCGGGAGCTTCACGGACGGCCCGGAGGAGGCCTGCTCCGCGCCCGGTGCCGCGGTGTGCGCGGGTTCCACGGTTTTCACGGGTGTGGGTCCTTTTCCTGACGGGGCGGGCACGGCGTGTCGCGTGCCCGCCCCGGGCGTCGGTTCCTACGGGATCTTGTAGCCGGCGTTGTCGGAGTAGTCCTGGTCGATGGCGCGGGCGGCCTTCTCCAGGGCCGACTTCGGGTCCGTACCGCTGTAGATCGAGTTCAGGGCCTGGTAGAACTTCGCGGTGACCGTGGGATATCCGGCGGTCACCGGACGGGTGACGGCGACACAGGACTTGCTGATGTCGGTGTCGCCGCACGGCTTGGCGAGCTGGTCGGCGAAGAGCTGGAGCGGACCGCCCTGCTTGTACAGCTCACTCTTGGCGAGCGTGGTCTTGGTGCCGGGGACCGAGCCGTTGGCCTTCGTCATGGCACCGACGCTGGTGTCGCCCAGGAGGTAGTCCATGAAGGCGCCCGCGGCCTTGGCGTTCTTGGTGCCGGCGCCGATGCCCCAGGCCCAGGAGCCCTGGCCGGTCTTGGGGCCGTTGCCGAAGTCGGGCAGCGGCAGGACGACGAGGTCGTCGCCGAGGGCCTCGCTGTAGGCGGGGTACGTCCAGTTGCCGACCCAGCTCAGCGCCACCCTGCCCTTGGCGAAGGCGTTGCCGTCGGTGTTGGCGTCGACGTACGTCTTCCAGGACTGGAAGGTCTTCATCGCCGAGACCACCGCCGGGCTGTCGAGGGCGCCCTCGGCCTTGCCGTCCTTCAGCAGGGCACCGCCGGCCGACCAGACGATCGGGGAGAAGCCGTAGGTGCCCCACTCGGAGGCCAGACCGTACTGCTCGGAGATGTCGAGAACCTTGCCGTCGGCGTCCTTGGCCTTGAGCGCCTTGAGCGCGGCTGTGAACTCGGCGGCGGTCCAGGCGTCGGACACGCCCGTCGGGTACTTCACGCCGGCCGCGTCCAGCAGCTTCTTGTTGCCCCACACGCCGAGTCCGGAGTCGAACATGCCCAGGCCGTAGTGCTTGCCGTCGATCTCACCCTGCGCCTTGACGGCGTCGGTGGCGTTGTCGAGGGTCTTGGCGGAGACGTGGTCGTCGAGCGGGGCGAGCTTGCTGTTGTAGACGAAGCTGGCCATCGTCGGGCCGTCGAACTCCATCACGTCCGGCAGCTCGGAGGCGCTGGTGGCGGTCATGGTCTTGGTGTAGTCGTTCTCGGGGATCAGTTTCAGCTCGGCCTTGATGTCGCTCTGAGAGGAGTTGAAGGACTTCACCGCGTTCTGCAACGCGGCGGCCTCGCTCGCCTGACCCTGGTGGGCCCAGACGCTGATCGTCCCCTTGCCGCTGCCCTCCTCGGCGGAGGTCGCGCCGCCGCCTCCACCGCAGGCGGCCAGTGCGGCCAAAGACAGGGCGAGGGTCAGGCTCGTACAGACCGTGCGGCGGAACCTTCTGCTTCCGGCGTTCATGGACGGTGCCTCCGTGCTGGGTGAGGGTTCGGGTACTCGGCACTTCGAGTCGCGCGGGTGTGGGGAATGGGGTTCGAGGGGGCCGGTGGGGGTGCCTGGTGGCCGGCCGGGGTCACAGGAGCGTGCGAGGACTCGGTGGAGCGGTGGTCTCCCGCAGCACCAGGCGGATGGGCATCCGCACCTGGCCTGTCGGTGCCGGTTCGGCATCCGGTTCGTCGAGCTGTCGCAGCAGCAGCCGGGCGGCCTCCGCGCCCTGCGCCGGTACCGGCTGGGCGATGGTGGTCAGACCGATGACCTCGGCGAGTTCGTGGTCGTCGAAGCCGATCACCGACACGTCGTCGGGCGCCCTCAGCCGATGGCGGCGCAGGGCACGCAGCGCACCCATCGCCATCTCGTCGGACTGGGCGAACACCGCTGTCGGCGGGCGGGAGACGGCGAGCAACTCGGTCATCGCCCGCTCGCCGCCCTCGACGGTGTAGCCACCGTCGGCCTCCAACGCCGGGTCGTGGGCGATACCCGCCTCGGCGAGCACGTCCAGGTATCCCTGACGGCGGGCGATCGGAGTGGTCCAGTGCAGCGGCTCACTCTCCCCGGAGATCATGCCGATGCGGCGGTGGCCGAGGTTGACCAGGTGTCGTACGGCGCTGGTGGCACCGGCGTGGTCGTCGATGCCCACCACGGTGAAGCCGTCCCGGGCGCCGCCGACGGTGGTGGCCAGCGGCACTCCGAGGGAGCGCAGCGCCTCTTCCTCCTCCAGGTCCGGGATGAGCAGCGAGAGGACGGCGTCCACCCGCTTGCGCACCGGCAGCCTGGTGAAGAAGCGTTTGCGTGCCTCCGGCGAACCCAGGTTGTACAGCAGCACGTCGTAACCGGCCGCGCTGAACACCGTCTCGGCCGCGTCGAGCACGGTGCCGAAGAACCAGCGGCCGATGTACGGGGCGACGACCCCGATGGTGAACGTGCGCCCGCTGGCGAGGCTGGAAGCCGACCGCGAGGCGGTGTAGCCGAGTTGGGCGGCGACGGCCGCGATCTGCGCCCGCACCTCGTCGGAGACTCCTGGCCGGCCGCGCAGCGCGCGGGACACGGTGGATGTGGAGACCCCGGCGACGCGGGCGACGTCGGTAATGCTGACCGTCACGGCTTCTTCCTCCCGTCGGTTTCACACCGATGTGATCTGTGGGTGACGAGACCGTAAACCCGCCCTCGTTGTTGCGCAAGCGTTTGCGTTCGGTTTTACTGGGGCCGATTCTCAAGTGAGACCTTCGAGGTCAATGCTCAGCGCATGCGTTTGGGCGCTGCGAGCCGACAGGAACTGTGCATGCGATACGCCCCGCCCGGCCTCTGCGTGAACGACTTCGCCCTGCTGCGCGACGACGACGGCACCTATGCCGTACTGCACCTGCAGGGCCCCTGGACCGCCGAGTTCGACCACTTGCGGATGGAGACCTCCTACGGCCGGGCCACCTCCACCGACCTGGTCTCCTGGCAGCCCCGCGGCACCGCGTTCGGCAACGGCCTGCCCGGCCGCTTCGACCAGCAGGCCGTGTGGACCATGCACCCCGTGCGGCACGGCCACGGAATGGCCATGTTCTACACCGGCGTCCTCGGCCTCACCCCGGGCGGCTGGCCGTTGCAGTCGGTCGGTCTCGCGTACTCCGACCGCACCGACGGCACCGGCTGGCGTCGGCACGGCACCGGGCCGGTCGTCGAGGCGGACGCGCGCTGGTACCGCACCGGTGAACGCATGGGCTGGCGCGACCCGTTCGTCGTACGCGACGACGAGTCCGAGGGCTGGGTCATGGTGGTCTGCGCCGCCGACGCCTCACTGCCCGTCGAGGTCGGCGGGTGTGTCGCCTGGGCCACCTCGGACGACCTGGAGCACTGGACCGTCCAGCCGCCGCTCATATCCCCCGGTGACGTCGACGAGTTGGAGTGCCCCGTCCTGGAGCGTCTTGACGACGGCAGCTGGCTTCTGCTGGGCGCCATCGGCGCCACTCGCGGCTTCGAGGCGTGGACCTCGCCACGACTGCGGGGCCCGTGGACCCGCCACGGCGCGCTCGGCCCGACCGGCTCCTACGCCCCCCGCGTCGTCCACGCCCCCGACGGCTCCCGCGTCGTGCTGCACACCACCCCCCGACGCGTGAACCTCACCGACTCCGGTGAACGCTGCCGCGGCATGCTCGCCCAGCCCAAACTCCTGGTCACCGCCCCGGACGAGGCACCCCGTCTGGAATGGTGGCCCGGCCTGAACACCTTTCTCGGGGAGGAGACCGAACAGGCCGCACTGCACGCGGTCGGTGACCTCACCCTCACCGGCCGCGTCGAGATCACCCTGCGCACCGACACTCCCGACGGCGGCCGTCCGGCGCTGCTCGTCGGATGCGACGGCAAGAACCTCTGGATCACAGGCCCGGACGGGGACCGGCTGGGCGAGACGGTGCTGACCGAGCCGGCCGAGAGTCTGCGCATCCTCACCATCGGCGAATACGTCGAGGTCTACGCCGACGGCGTCTTCGCCCTGACCACCCTGTGCTACTCGGGCCACGCCGCTCCGTGGACGTTCACGGCAAAGGGCCGTACCCACACCGTCCCCGTCCGCCCCGTCCGCCTGCCCGACCCCGACCGCGACGACGCCTCGGCCGTCTGGCCCGGGCCTTCCCACTGATCTCCGGGTGGGAGTTGTTGGCGTACAGGAGATCCTGGTCCACCACGCGGTGCTCCGGCTGCGCCGCCACCGACTCGCTACCCTTGATCACGTCATTCGGGTGGCAAGGGGGACGAAGCCGGTGGCGCGACTGTGTTCGCCCAGCAGTCGGCCCATGCGCTTGACCGCGCGAAGCGTCACCGCCCGGTCGATCACCCGCAGGTCCGGGAAACGGTTCTCCAGCGTGGTCTCGAGAGCCCGGCCGTCCGCGACCGAGCGGAGCCAGGCCTGCACGAGCAGGTTGGCCTCGCCGGTCACGGCGACGCACAGGCGTACCTCGGGCATTCTGTTCAGTTCGTGGCCCACCCGATCCAGCTGTGCGGCCGGCACCTGGGCACGGAATATCATGGTGACCGGCCAGCCTGCCAGCTCGTGCGCGAAGTCGCACCGGAACACCAGGACGCCGGCGTCGACGAGCTGATGGACGCGTCGGCGCACGGTGTGTTCCGGGACGCCGAGCGAGCTCGCCATACTCGCGTAGGAGGCGCGGCCGTCCGTGCTGAGCACGGCCAGCAGCGGGATGTCGGCCTCGCACGGGTCGGCCTCGGTGGCACGGCCATTGCCGGCGGTGACGTCGAGCGAGGCTCTTTGCCGTGGTTCCAGGCTCCCCACCTGCCACTCGCGGCCCTCCCGGGTGGCCAGCCGCAGCCGGGCACCGGTCACTCCCGGCAGCGCGCCGATGTCGTGTGTGGTCACGTCCGCGAGAGTGGCCAGGTCCAGGGCGCTGACGGTGAGGATCAGGTCGCAACTGCCCGTCACGTGGTCGACGCTGAGCACCCAGCCGAGTTCGGCCAGCCGCCGCGCCGTCTCGACGGTGTCGCCCGGCCGACAGTCGACCTCGACGAGTCCGACCGTCGTGACGCCGAACACCGGATAGGCGGTCAGCCACGCCAGCCCGGCCGTCGTCAGCCGTTCCCACTGGCGGGCCGCGGCCGAACCGCTGATCCCGAGCGCCGCTCCGATCGTGGCCCATGCGGCACGGGGCCGCAGCTGCAACGCATCGATCAGGGCGAGGTCGCCCTCCTGGAAGCAGCCGCCGCCTGCCCGCACTTCGTGCCCCTGCCGGGCCGGGGCCGACGGATGGGCCGAGGCCTCGGGCTCCTTCGCGATCACCTTACGGAGTGTGGCCCGAATCCGGCTTCGACTCCAGTCGGGATTACGCGCCAGGGCCGGCCGGCAGTCGGAATCACGCAATTCAGTGACCGGTCGCACGCCCACCGTGACCATGGGCCGCAGTGAGACCCGGATCCGGCGGGACACCCACCTCCCGGTGCGGAACGGCACCGGGGCAGCTCAGCGGATCGACGAATGCTCGCATCCTCACCTGCGGCATTACCGGGAAAGGCGGAACTCGATGAAGGTTCGAGACCCGAAGAGCGAGGCGATGGGCCGATTCGGACACGCGGTTCTGCTGGGCCTGGTGCTCGTCCTGGCCATCGGCACCGCGAGTGCCGGCTCGGCCGCGGTGGCGGCCGACAGCCGATCCGTCGAGGCGGTCGCCTCGGAGCCCGCCGGTTCGGTGCTCGCGGTCGCGCCGTTGCGTCAAGAGCTCTGGCTGCCCGGCACCGGCGAGGCGGTCGTCCTGACCTACGTCACCCAGAACACGTTCGGGGAGTCGGGTACCAGCACGGGCGTCGTCTTCCTGCCCGAAGGGGAGGCGCCCCAGGGCGGCTGGCCGGTCATCTCCTGGGCGCACGGCACCTCCGGCCTCGGAGACTCCTGCGCTCCGTCGGTGATGGGCCCGGCACTGCCCGAGCGCGACCGCGACCACCTGGCGAAGTTCCTCGCCCAGGGCTACGCGATCGTCGCCAGTGACTACGCAGGCCTGGGCACCCCAGGGCTGCACGCGTACCTCGACGGCAGGACCACCGCACACAACGTCGTCGACATGGTCAAGGCCGGCTACCAGTGGGCGAGCACTCTTCCTGCCGGCCGGCACCTGGCCCGTAAGTGGGTCGCTGTCGGGCAGTCCCAGGGCGGCGGCGCAGCGATCTACACCGCCCGGTACGCAACCGAGTTCGGCGGATCCGGCCTCGACTACCGAGGCGCGGTCGGCACCGGCACCCCGGCGTACATCGAGAACCTGCTGTTGCCCATCGGGCCGAAGCTGCCGCCGGTCGCTCTCACTCCGGGACTCACCGCCTACCTGACCTACCTCTTCGCCAGCCTGAGGTTCTCCCACCCTGAGCTCGGCATTGACGACGTCCTCACCGACACCGGCCGCAAGTACCTCACGATGGCCGAGACCGAGTGTGTCGTCGAGTTCGAGGGACACCTGAAGGGCGTCTCGATCGGCGACTACTTCACCACGCTACTGGCGACCCTGCCGAACTTCGGCTCGACGGTGAACGCCTACATGAAGATGCCCGAGGACGGGTTCGACAAGCCGTTCTTCATGGGCCACGGCATCCTCGACACCGACGTCCCCTACGCGACCACACTGCTCTATGTGGCCGCGCTGAAACTGCACTCCCAGCCGGTCACGTTCCGCAGCTACCTGTCCGATCACAGCGGCACTCTCGTCCAGTCGGAGAGGGACACCGCGCCGTTCATCGCGAAGCTGTTCAGCTGAGATGCGAGACCTGCTCCCTTGCGCTCACCCGCAAGGGAGCGGGTCTCAGGTCGTCGAGGAGCGGGACGAAGGACGAGCGGTTCACGCCGACAACGCGCCCACGAGCTTTCCCATGCCTGCTGCCTGCTGCCTGCTGCCTGTTGACGACGACGACGCCCGCCGCCGGGACCGGCTTGACGGCCGGCCCGGCGACGGGCGTCGTGGTGGAGCAGGTCAGGTCAGGTCAGTTGAGGGTCCACTGCTGGTTGGTCTGGCCGTTGCAGGTCCACAGGAGCAGCTTGGTGCCGTTGGTGGTCGCCGCCAGCTCGGCATCGAGGCACAGGCCCGACAGGTCGTTGGTGACGGTGCCGTCGGAGTTGACGGTCCATTTCTGGTTGGTGCCGCCGGTGCAGTCCCAGATGATGACCTTGGTGCCGTTGGTGGTGCCGGCGCCGTCGGCGTCCAGGCACTTGTTGCCGTAGACGACGAGCTCACCTCGGGAGGTCTGGGTGAAGGTCTCGTTCTGCCCGCCGAAGCAGTCCCACAGGATGGCCTGGGAGGCGTCGGTGACGGTGTTCTTCTCCAGGCCGGCACAGCGGCTCGAGGCGGCGCCGACAAGGGTGACGCCGTTCGTGCCGGGGATGGCCTGGACGCGGATCGCGTCGATGTCGGGCGTGGTGCTGCCGGAGACCGCCGCGAAGCGCACGGTGTTGGTGCCCTTGCCCAGGTGCGCCAGGACGGACACCGTACGGTAGGTCGTGGCCGAGCCGGTCGGCGGGAAGGCGACGAGCTGGCTGTACTGGCCGTTGACCTGGATGGTGGCCTTGCGGGCGGTGCTGCCGCCGTTGGCGTAGGTGATGTCCACCAGCTTGGTGCCGGCCGCGCCGGTCGTGACGGCGCTGAAGGTGGGCGTGGTGGCCGTGGTGGTGTCCTCGTAGGTCGACCCTGACGCCTCGGTGCCGGAGACGGTGAGCAGGACAGCGTCGTTCGCCGGGACGGTGGTGGAGTAACTCGTGGCGCTGGAACCGGCGTTGGTGGCCGTCCAGGCATTGCGCACCGACGCGGAGGCACTGGTCAGGCCGAGGTCGGCCCAGCGTACGGTCATCGAGGCGGAGGAGGACGTGCGGTTGAGCAGCAGTACCGCGCGCTTGCCCGTGCCGGCGAGGACCTTGCCGTACACCTGAAGGTTGCGGGTGTCCTCGGCGACCTTGACGCCCTGCAACCCGCGGGTGTCCTGGTCGATGGCGATGACCTCGCGGTTGGTGAGGATGTCGCGGGTGGCGGTGCTCATCGTGGCGAGGTTGTTGCCGGCCAGCAGCGGGGCGCCGGAGATCGCCCACAGCCCCATGTGCAGCCGGTTCTGGGCGGCGGTCAGACCGCTCATGCCGACCATCAGCATGTCGGGGTCGTTGTAGTACCCGGTGTGCTGGGCGGCCGGGTGCAGGCCGCGGTCGAAGTTGGTGAGCATCATGCCCGTGGTCGCGGTCTGGCCCCACAGGATGACGTCGGTGCTCGTGCGCCACAGGTCGCCGTATCCGGAGGCCCAGTTCCACGGCAGCCCGGTGCCCCACTCGCAGAAGGACAGCACGAGCTTGTGGCCGGTCACGGCGGTCGCGGCGTCGTTGGCGGCGGCGATCGCCTTGTACGTCGTCTCCGGGTCGAGGCCCTCGACCTTGCCGCCGCACCAGTCGATCTTGACGTAGTCGAAGCCCCAGCGCTGGAAGGTCTCCAGGTCCTGCTGGTAGTGGCCCTCCATACCGGTGTTGGGGGCCGCGTCGCGGGTGGTGGGGTAGTAGTAGCCGCAGCCGTTCTTGCCCGCGTCGCTGTAGATGCCGGCCTTGAGACCCTTGCTGTGGATGTAGTCGGCGACGGCCTTCATGCCGGTCGGCCACAGATCCGCGTCAACGGTGATGGTGCCGTCGGAGGCGCGGTCGCCCTGCCACCAGCCGTCGTCGAGGTTGACGTACTGGTAGCCGGCCGCCCCCATGCCGGAGGAGACCAGAGCGTCGGTCTGCTGCTTGATGACGTCGAAGTCGATACTGCTGGCGAAGCTGTTCCAGGACGCCCAGCCCATCGACGGCGGAGTGACGGCGACCTGGGTGGTGCTGACGGCGGCCGGCTCGGTGACCGGCGACGCCGATGAATCACGGTCGGCCACGGCCGTCAGGCCGGCCAGCGCGAGAGTGAGGGCGAGGACGCGCATGGTGATGCGTCTGGCCCAGCCGGGCGCGAGGGGGTACGACATGGAAAGCCTTTCCTGATCAGCACGCGAGGCGGAAGGCCGCGCACCGTTGGTCGATATGCCGAACATGGTTCGGTGAATCGGTCAGAAGGTAGGGCGTAGCCATGTGCGCGTCAATCACCTCGTACATCATTGGTGAAATCTGTGCGCACAGGCCACGCCCGTCGGTCGCTCAGCGCTGGGTGTAGATGAAGCCGACCTTGTCGACCTCGTCACCGGAGCGCCCGTGGAATCCGGCGATCTGCCAGCCGGTCGGCGCGGTCCGGGTGACGCAGTCGGAGGTGGTGGTGCCGCCGGCCAGGGTGCGGCCGAGGTTGGTCGTGAACTTGGCGTAGAAGATCCGCGTGTTGGAGTCCTTGACGCCCTGGCACAGGTACGCCGTCGTCACGTACTCGGTGCTGCCCAGTGTCAGCGAGGAGGCGGTCCCGCCCGTTCCGCCGTGGGCGAGCGTGGTGCCGCTCGCCAGGGTGACACTCAGCTGGTCGACCCGGGAGCCGGCGCGCAGGGCGATGGTGGTGGCGCGGGCGCCGGCGGTGACACTGCCGATGTCGTTGTAGTAGTCGCCGTGCGGGCCACCGAACTGGTCGCTGAGCTGGAAGGCGGCATTGCGCGACCAGGTGAAGCCGGCGGTGAGCGGGTCGTGGTCGGAGAGCATGAGCCCGGCGTCGGTGAGGAACTTGGCGTGCTCGTTGTTGTAGGACGTGGCGTTGAGCGAGACGAGTTTGCTGCCGCGGTAGAGGACCTTGTCGACGACTTCGCAGGTGTTGGGGACGGTGGTCCCGGTCTGGTCGCAGACCAGGGCGTCGCTGCCCTTGACGGGCGGTGTACCGCCGCGGATCAGCTGGACCCAGGCGTCGGTGAGGCCGTTGGCGGCGTTGAACTCGGCGATGGTGTCGCCGGAGCGGGTGTAGCGGGTGTTGGTGTCACCCATCACCACGACGGCGTTGCCGGCGGAGTGACCGGCGATGAAGTCGGAGAGCTGGCTGAGGTTCGCGGCGCGGGCGACGAGGTCGTCGTCGTTGGTACCGGCGTTGGTGTGCAGGTTGTAGAAGTCGACGTAGACACCCTCGGCGAGGCGCTCACGCATGAAGGTGAAGCCCTTGGGCGTCAGGCAGTCGCCGGAACCGTAGGTGCAGGCGTTCCAGCCGACCCGCTCGAAGTCGTCCTCGTCATAGGCGACCTTCGACAGCGTGTTGAGCCCGCTGCCGATGCCGGCGCCGCCGCTGGTGGCGGTGCGGTAGGCATGCGCGGTGTCGGCAGCGTAGAGGTAGGAGTGGTAGTTGAAGTCCTCCTGGACATTGACGATGTCGTACGGCGCTATGCGCTCGCCGATCGTCGTGGTGCTGGACTCGCGAGGCGTGGGGGCGCTGGAGATGGCCTCGGGCAGGCCGGCCACGTTGTAGGTCAGCACGCTGAAGCTGCCCGAGTCGGCGGCCGAGGCGGGCGGAGCGGCCACGGTGAGTCCGCCGACAACGGCGGCGCCGGCCGCCAGGCAGGCGAAGAGTCTGCGCATGGGGGAGTGTCTCCTGGGGAGGGAAAGCGGTTGCGGTGGGGACGTGGCAGAAGTTACCGCCGGTCACCCCAGGTTTGTCGAGAGGTTGGACGTTCATTCACAGGTGCGGCCCTGCCGTACATGGACGGTTCGGATCCCTGAAGGGGCCCGTTCACGGCAGGGAACACTCGACCGGCGAGCAACCGGCCCTGCCCGGCGGCCTCGTGGGAGGCCGCCGGGGGTACCACCTTTCGTGTGGTTCACCGTCAAGCCGGGACGGGTCGACAACGCGAAGCTGGAGGCACGGCCGGACGTTCTCACCTGCACCACCCCCGTGCTGGAACAGGATGTCGAGATCATCGGCGAGGTGAGCGCCGAGATCTTCTTCCGCTCGTCCCTGCCGCACGCCGACGTCTTCGTCCGGCTGTGCGACGTCGTCGAGAAGGGCCGCTCGCTCAACATCTGCGACGGCCTGATCACCCTCACCGACGCGGACGAGGGAGGCTGCGCGAGGGTGGAACTGTGGCCGACGGCGTACCGCTTCAAGAGCGGTCACCGGATTCGCGTTCAGGTCTCCAGCGGCGCCTCCCGCGCTACAACCGCAACCCTGGCACCGGAGAGCCCCGCGCCAAGGCGACCGTGCTGCGCGCCGCCGAGCAGCAGGTCCATCACGGCCGAGACCGTCCGTCGGCCGTGGTCCTTCCCGTGCGGTCGGCGCACTGAAACGGGCCTGCCGGAGGTCACATCGTGGCGCGCAGGTGGCTGACCGTGACGAAATGGTAGCCGCGGGCGGTCAGCGTGCGCAGGATCTCGGGGACCGCGGCGACCGACGTGGGGTGGATGTCGTGCAGGAGGACGACGTCGTTGCGCCGCACCTCGCCGATGACGGTCCGGGAGATCTTCGCGGCGTCGGGGTACTTCTAGTCCTCGGTGTCCAGGGTCCACAGCACGGGAGAGAGCGTGGTGGCGTGGCGGACAGTGCTGTTGACGGCGCCGTAGGGCGGGCGGAAGAGGGCGGGGGCCTTGCCGGTCGCGGCCTTGATGGCGGCGCTCGTGCGGTTCAACTGGTAGGAGATCTGCCGGGGGGTGAGCTTGGTGAGATCGGGATGGTTCCAGGAGTGGTTGCCCACCTCGTTGCCGGCGCGTGCCTCGGCGCGGACCAGGTCCGGGTGCGCGACGACGTTCTGGCCGACCGTGAAGAAGGTGGCCCTGGCGTCGTACTGCGCGAGGTATGTCAGCAGGGTCGAGGTTTCCGGCGCGGCGGGCCCGTCGTCGAAGGTCAATGCGACGCACCTGACCTTCTCGCAGTCGGTGTCGTCGTCGCCGGAGGCGGTGTGGGTGGGCACGGCCGCGGTGGGGGTGGAGGCCGCCCCGAGGTCCAGTGAGCCGAACGGCCGGACGGTCTGCCGCTGGACGCGCTCGCCGAAGGCGGACAGCCAGGGGGTGACCGTCGCCCTGGAGAGGGTCACGACGTAGGAGCCGGCCGCCGGGGTGCCGACCTCACCCCGGTCGAAGGTCACCCGCAGTCCGCCGTCGGCGGTGAAGGCCATGTCGTCCAGGACGGCGGCCAGATTCGACGGGTCTGTGAATGCCTCGTCCACCGTGCCCGCGTCCGTGCCCTCCCGTCCCTCGAGCTGCTTCTTCAGGGCGGCGAGGAAGGCGGCGCGGGAGCCGTCGCCGACGAGCGCGAGCGCGGTGCGGTAGGCGCCCCCCCCTGACCGTCGTACCAGTAGGTGCGCACACTCAGCCCGCTCCCTGCCGCGGAGCCGTCCCGGGTGGTGAGCCGGACGCCGAGGACATCCCCGGAGGCGACCAGGAACTGGTGGCGGCGCCGCAGTGTCCGTAGAAGTCGCCGCGTACGGCGACGGCCACGCGCAGCCGGCTCCCGGGGGCGCGGGCGCGCAGCAGCAGGTCGAGGAAGCGAACGCGTTCCAGGCGGTCGTGGCAGAGGGTGAACAGTTCCTCGAACTGGTCGACGATCACCCAGGTGTCCAGATCCCCGTCGGCCGCGACGAGGGCCTCCTCGTGCGCGCCCGCCGGCCGTTCACCGGGTGTGAGTACTCGGATCACCGCCGGGCGTTCGGCGCCCTGCGCCTGCCGCAACGCGGGGATCAGCCCCGCACGCAGGAGGGACGACTTGCCGCTGCCGGAGGGACCGAACACGGCCGCGAACCGGTGCGCGCGCACCAGGTCCAGCAGCTCGCCGGCCTGCCGGTCCCGGCCGAAGAACAGGTCGCTGTCACCCGGCTCGAAGCGGGCCAGCCCCCGGTACGGGGCCCGCTCCTCGGCCGAGGACGCCCGCACCTCCGCGTCCGCCTCCCGCCAGCGCCGCTCCCACTCGTCGGGGTCGGCGTCCAGCACCTGGACGTACGCCCGCACCACCGCGAGCGACGGCAACTGGTCGCCGGCCGCCGCCTGGGACAGGGCGGTCGTCGAGTAGCCCGCTCGCTCGGCCATCTCCCGGTACGGCGGCTTCCCCGCCTTCTCGCGCAGCAGCCGCAGCTCGTGCGCCAGCCGCTGGGCCGGCCCCGCATCCGGGTCAAGCGGCTTCTCGCGTCGTCCCACCGGGTCGTACCTTTCGACCTGCGAACACACCATCGATCGACGCCCAACCTACGTTCGGCTGCCGAGGTCAGGCAATTCGCGCCGGTTGCCCACACATGGCACGAACGTGCCACCGGCCGGCAGACCGGGGCAGGTCGCAAGGCTCCGTGGAGACCGGCGCGAAGTGCGGTACTGGTCGTGGACGGCCTTCGCGGCGGTGAGCCCGGTTGCCGCCAGCAGACTGGCCATGCCCGTACGCGCGGGTGCCGATGAGGCCGGCCGGCGCGGGCGTACGGGCGGCCCCTGGCCCACAAGGGGGCGCGTGAGCCGGGGCCGCCCGGGCCGTCGGCGGGGGAGTCCCGTCGGCCGGGACCGAGTCTTGTCCCGCCGGGAATTGATATGTGGCCCTTGCGGGCACTGAAAAATAGTGAGACGTCTCGTCCCGCGCGAGGACTCGGCCGTTCGGCCGGTGTGTGCGGCCGTCCCAGTTGCCGCAAGTGGCCTTTCGGCTGATCCCGCTTCGCCGGTGGGAGGTTAGTGTCGCGCCGTGGATCTCCTGAGCAGCGTGCGCGCCCTCGGCACGCGTACCGGACCCGACGGCCGTCCGCGGAGCCTTCTGACCGCGTTCGGCATCGTCCTTCTGTTGCTGACGGCAGCCACGGATCTGCTGATGGCGGGCCTCGGTGACGGTTCGCGATGGCCTCAGCCGGTGGTGCTGCCGATCGGTTTGGCGGCGCTCCTCTGGCCCGTCGCCCGGCGGCCGGCACGGCTCACCGTGGCGGTGCGCGCCGCCGTGCCCGCGGTCCTCTCCGGCGCCGTGACGGCGGCCGTGTTCGTGTCCGGTCGGGAGGCGCTGTCCGGACCCGGAGAAATCGCGACCCTGCTCTGCCTGCTCCTGATCGCGGTGCGTGACTGTCAGGTGCGGTGGGCGGTGGTCTGTGGCGTTCTGGACGCCGCGGCGGTTCTGGCGCTGCCCTACAGGGAGGCTTCCGGCGAGTCGTCGGTCAACCCGTTCGGCATGCTGCTGCCGGTCTGTGCGGTGGCCGGACTCGCCGGGTACCTGCGTGTGCTGGACCATCGCCGCCGCGTGGCGGTCACCGAGACCCAGCGGGCCGAACGCCTCGCCATGGCTGCCGACCTGCACGACTTCGTGGCCCACCATGTCACCGGGATCCTCGTGCAGACGCAGGTGGCCCAGCTCCTCGCCACGACGGACCCCGAGCGCCTGAACACGATCCTGACGGACGTCGAACGCTCCGCCACCGAGGCCCTGGCCTCCATGCGCCGCACTGTCGGCCTGATGCGCGAGGTCCCGGAAACCGGGAACACCGGTCGGCACCCGGCGGGCGATCTGGCCGCGCTCCCCGAACTGGTGGAGGGTTTCAGTGGACCCGTCGGCCCCAAGGCCGCCCTGCACCGCGATCCCTCGGTGCCCGAAGGCCTGCCCCATGAGGTGCAGGTGGCCGCCTACCGGGTCGTGCAGGAGGCGCTCACCAACGTACGGCGGCACGCCGCGGACGCCACCGAGGTGACGGTCGGCCTGGCCCACGACGGCCGTGTGCTGGAGGTGACGGTGTGCGACGACGGCCGTGGCGGCACCCGGCTGCCGCAGGCCGCGCGGGGCGGCGGCTTCGGCCTGGTCGGACTGACCGAACGGGTCACCGCGCTCGGCGGCGCACTGCGCACGGGACCCAGCCCCGAGCACCGGGGCTGGGAGGTCACCGCGACCCTGCCGGCGGAGAAGACATCGAGGTGACCTCCTCGGCACGCATGGTCACCTGTCTCCAGGGCCGGCCGGACCGTGGCCACCCTCGCCTTGAAGGCGCCCCACGGCCACTGCGGACAATCAGGTCGTCGGCGGTCCTTGCCGAGCGCGGAGTGCTTCATCGTGGCGGCAGTACTGGTGTTGACGGCGGCCGGGCCGCCGAGATCGAACCCGAACCCGAGGACACCTCGTGCGGCGGGCGACGCGGCCGAGGGCCTCGGCGCCGGTGTGCAGGGTGGTCAGGACACCCGCACGTCGAGTACCTGCACGCCACGTCCCTCGTCAGCCGGCAGGCTGGCCGCCACAAGCGCATGGGGGCCGGCGCCGATCACCACCCTGTCAGGCGCGACCACCGTGGACGCCGAGAGCCGCAGGCCTGTTGCGTCCCCGGAGGCTTTCCAACTGTTCGGCCCGTTCCTGCGCCTCGCAGACCCGGGCGAGCCGGGCCAGCATCGCGCGGTGGCGTAGTTGGATCAGTGCATCCACTCCGAAGTTGTGGAGCAGTCCGCCCGCTCCCTGCAGCGGGTGCTCGTCCGCGATGACCAGGCAGTGCTTTCCCCAGGGGCGGAGCTCGATGGCGATCCGCGCCGTTCCCAGGATGCCTGCCTGCGCCTCCAATTCCAGCTCGGAGCCCTCCTCGCAATGCCGGACAGCTGTCTCGTTGGTCAGCCGCAGCGGGCCTACCCGGACTTCGTAGCAGATCGCCGAGTCCACCTGCGGCCACTGCCCCCGCACAGGCTTGGACTCCGACGTTCCCACCACCCACTCCGCATACCGGCTGCCGTCGGCGAGGACGGCCCACACGGTCTGCGGACTCACCTTGATCAGACGATGTCGTACCGCCACGTCACACCTCCAGGAGTCCTGACTCGGTTCACAGCCAAGTGCCCACTCCGGTGCAGGCGAACCCGGGGCAAAACGAACTCCGTCCACGACTTCGGCTCACTCGCCCACCCAGCCGCACCGCGGCCTTGTGGTGTAGGGCAGGACTTCGACCGTGGTGTCGGTGCGCTCGGCGGCGATGAACCGGATACGACCTGCGGCCGTGTGATGCTGACAGCTCCGTCCTCTAACCTCGTGCGGGGAGACGTCAGATGACGGGTGCAGCGCATTGAGGAGGCGACGATGCTCGGCAGGGGTACGCAGTTGCTCGCGGGCGCATTGACCCTGGCCTGCATGCTGCTCGTCGGTCCCAGTGCGCCGAGCGACACCCTCTTCGCGAGGTCACTGCCTGTCGATGCCGTGCGGGATGTCGTTCCGAACCGGGTCATGACGTGGAACATCTGCAACCCCTGCGACGAAAGCAACGCCGACCGGGCAGGGGAGATCGCCAGGTATGCGCCCCAGGTGATCGGTCTGCAGGAAGCGTGTGTGCGTGACGTCGAGGGGATCCGGGACTACCTGGAGCGCCGATACGGGCTGGTTTACCACGTCAAGTATGGTTCGGTTCTTCAGAGTTGGGGCCGCTGCGGGGGAGTGCCGTGGAGCCCGGGAGGCTTCGGTCAGGCGATCCTCTCCGCTGCACCGATGACAGACCGCGTCAACGTGGAATACCCCGACGGCGGATCCGAAGACCGTGGGTACATGGCAGTCACCACCGAGGTCGGCGGCCGGCCCGTCCGGGTCTTCAACACACACCTCGCCCAGCGACGTCAGGAAGCATTCCGAGCAGGGCAGACCCGGGTACTCGCCGCAGCTGTCACCCGGTACGAGCGCGCGATCGTTCTCGGCGACTTCAACGCGGTGCCGGACGCTCCCGAACTCACCCCGATGTGGGCGATGGCCGCGGACACGGATGCCCAGTGCCGTCCCTCCTCCGGCGGCGCGTGTGAGCCGACCACCGACTGGAACAGCAAGTTCGACTACGTCTTCCTGCGAGGTGTCACTCCGCTCCGGCACCGGGTGCAACCCACCTCGAACTCGGACCACCATCTGCTGCTCACCGATCTCGACCCGACGTAGAGCGCTCCTGCGACCGTTGGCGTATCGGCGCACCGCGCGTCTCCCTCCGCACGGTCGAGGCTGCCCGGCTGATGGCCGGTGACGGTCGGATCGGCGCCGCTGCCCGGCCCGTTCGCCCGCAGGTCCGGCACGCGGGACACCTCGGCAGCGCGACTTGCTGCCGGAGCGAGCCGAGCTCCCGCCCGAGGGCCCTGGGGTGGGAGTACGGGGACCACGTGGCCGGGGTCCCGTGGGCTGAGAACCCCACCACTCGCCTCGAACCCGCCTGCCACGCGCTGTTGGGCGAGGAGGGCGACGTCACGGAGGCCGCGCCCAGATCTTCCGCCCGGCCCCTCGTTCCAGGCGCCCGACCCGACCGAAAAGTCGGCGGCAACCTTTTCGCCGCCTGTGGCCACTGAGGAGTGCAACAGCAACACGCTCTTCCGAACGGATGGACATGCAAGAAACACGCCGGGCCGCACGGCAGCGCAGGCGCCGACGCGGGCTGATGGTGGGCACCACGGCGGGGCTGGCCGTCACAGGTCTTCTCGTCTGCCTGGTCATGACGATGCCACCCGACGGCAAGGACGATGCCGGTCCGGCCCCGGCCACGGCCGTTGCCAACTCCGAGGAGACTCCCACGTCGGCGTCGCCGGAGAAGAAGCCCGCCACAGCCTCCCCGTCGGCCGCCTCCGCGACCCCGTCGGCCGACGCTGCGTCCGCATCGGCGAGCGCTGCGGCCCCGAAGGCCTCCGCGAGGCCGTCGGCGTCACCGACGTCGGCCTCCCCGCGGACAGCTGTTGCCACGTCATCCCTGGCCGGACGGATTCGACCCGACAGCACCTACCAGGGAGTCGCCACTGTCTACAAGGCCGGGGTGGGCGACGGTGCCTGCTCGTACGGGCCGAGCGACGACATGATGATCGCCGCGATGAACACCACCGACTACGAGACGTCCGCTGCCTGTGGGGCATATGTGCTCGTCCACACGGCGAACGGCGCCTCCGTCACGGTCAAGATCACCAACGAATGCCCATTGCCCTGTGTGCCTGGGCAACTCGACCTGAGTGAGCAGGCCTTCGCCAAGCTGGTCCCCGTCTCGACAGGCCGGGTCGCGATCACCTGGAGCCTGTTGAGCTCCGACACGGTGGGCACCATCTCGATCCGCTACAAGAACGGATCCAGTCCCTACTGGTGCGGCATCCAGGCGATCGGCCACCGCAACCCGCTTGCTCGGCTCGAGGTCCGCACCAGCGGCGGCTGGCGACGACTGACCCGCACCGACTACAACTACTTTCTTTCCCCCGACGGCAGCGGGTGCGGCGGCGCGATCAGGATCACCGACATCTACGGCGAACGGCTGACCGTCAACGGGATCGCTGTGCGCCCGGATGTCGTGCAGTCGACAGGGGTCCAGTTCGCACGGCACTGACCCCGCCGCCGGCAGTGAGCCCCTCCGAACCAGCCGTCGACCGGGGACGGCGCGGCCGTGAAGGCCGACCCGAGCACGGCGTCGGGGCGTCGGCTGGTTCGGAGGGGCTGAACTCTGTGGAGCCGGGAGCAAGTTGTGCGGCCGCCGGGGCCCGCCGGTCCGGGCGGAGGAATCAGGCGGGCCCCGGAAGGTGAACGTATGTCACACGGCGGTGCAGGCAGTGCCGTTGAGGCTGAAAGCGGTCGGCTTGGCGAACGTGCCGCTGGACGAGCCCTGGAACCCGAAGGTCGCCTGGCCGCCGGCCGCTACCTCGCCGTTGTGGGACACGTTGCTCGCTGTGACCGCTCCTGACGACCCGGACAGGCCGGCGTTCCAGGCGTTGGTGATCTGCTGCCCGGAGGGGAGGGTGAACGCGAGCTTCCAGCCGCTGACGGGGGAGGAGCCGGTGTTGGTGATGGTGACATCGGCGGTGAAGCCGCCCTGCCAGACGTTCGCCCCGTACGCCACCTTGCAGGCAGTGGTTCCTCCGGGAGTGCCCGGGTCGCTGGGGGTGCCCGGGTCGGTGGAGGAACCCTTGTTGACGGTGGAGGAGAACGAGGTCACGGCGAGACCCGCGCCGTTCTGCCAGGGCTCGAACCCTGCCTGAACACTTGTCAGGTACCAGTTGTTCTGCGCGAGTCCTCGCGAGACGGCCTGCCGGGCGAAGTCCATGACGTCGAAGTTCCAGCTGCTGATCGCCGACGGCGCGACGAACGACAGCACGTCGTTCGAGCCGTTGCTGCCGGACCACACCTGCCACTCACGCCCGCCGACGGTGGCGTTGCCGATCGGGGAGCCAATGGGCTGCACGGATCCGACCTTGTTGAACCAGATCATGATCTCGGTCCGGCTGACGCCGTCGGTACGGGGCGTGGGGTCGAGCCAGATGTCGTACGCGGCGTCGTAGACCGCGTTGCTCACATAGCTGTACGAGATGCTCGAAGGCGCGGTGGAGATGGTGCTGAGCTGAGCGGGAAGGTTGGTTCCGGGCGAGCAGTTGGTGTAGTGGCAGCCGTTGTAGACGGACGGGTAGGACTTGGGAGCGCCGTTCGTGGGGACGGATCCGTCAGCCTGGGTGACCCTGAACCCCGAGTCGGTGACGGCGATGCACTGGGTGGCGCTCGTACCCCAGCGGTTGTTCTGAACCACGTAGCGGCCCTGGATGGTCGTTGTGCCGAAGGCCTGGCAGATCGTGGTGTCGGCCTGCGCCACTGACGCTGTGGTCAAAAGCGCGGCGAGTGAGACGAGGGAGGTGAGCAGCGCGCCGAACAGGCCACGCGCGCTGCGGGCATGGTGCGGGGAAGGACGCATGCGGATCCTCTTCCGAGGGATGGGGGGTACGGAAGGGCTCCGACAACTCTGTTAATGGGAGCGCTCCCAATCCGGGCTTCGGCTGGGACTGTAGGGATCGTTCAGGTCCCTGACAAGACTGTCGGCATGAACCTGTCCAACCGATTTCGGCGCCGCAGGTCAGACAGGGGCACCGAGAAACAGCATGCCGCCTCCGGGAGCGCTCCCCGAACGAGTTCCCGACGAAGGGTCAGGTCGACTCGCGTACCACCAGCTCCGTACGGAGGATGACGTGACGCCAGGCCACGGCGCCCTCCTCCATCTCCTCCAGGAGCAGCCGGATCATGGCACGCCCGATCTCCTCGATCGGCTGGCGCACCGTGGTGAGCGGTGGTTCGGTCCGCTGGGCCAGTGAAAAGTCGTCGAAACCGATCACGGCGACGTCCTCGGGCACCCGGCGGCCGGCCGCGCGCAGGGCCTCCAAGGCCCCCGCGGCTGTGGTGTCCGACGCGGCGAGGACGCCGTCGATGTCCGGATACCGCTCGATCAGCTCGGCCATGGCCCGGCGTCCGCTCTCCGCCGTGAAGTCGCTTTCGGCGACACGTGTCGGCTCGCCCTCCAGGCCCGCCATCGCCAAGGCCTCCTCGTAGCCGCGTAGTCGGCACTGGGCGGCGTACAGGTCGAGCGGCCCGGTGATCGTCGCTACCCTTCTGCGGCCCTGTCGCAGCAGGTGGGAGACGGCGCTGCGGGCTCCGCCGATGTTGTCCGCGTCGACGTAACTGACGTATTCCTCGCCCGAGCGGCGGCCCAGGAGCACTGTCGGCAACCGGGCTTCGGCGAGCATGTCCGGCAGCGGATCACCGGCGTGCACGGACATCAGCAGCACTCCGTCGACCCGGCCGCCGCGCGCGTACTCGAGGAAGCGCTGCCGCTCGGTGTCCGAGCGGACCAGGGTCAGCAGGAGCTGGATCCCGGTGTCCGTCAGCGCGTCTCCGAGCGAGCGGACGATCTCGGAGAAGAAGGGCTCGGCGAACTGCCGCCAGTCCGGCTCCGTCATGACCAGGGCGACGGCGTCGGCCCGCCGCCCGGCCAGGGAACGGGCTGCGAGATTGGGCACGTAACCCAGTTCCTCGATGGCACGCTGGACGGCCCGACGTGTCGATTCCTTCACGCCCGCCGCGTTGTTGATGACGCGGGAGACCGTGCCCCGTCCCACCCGCGCATGGACGGCCACCTCCTCCAGCGTCGGTGTGCCCGGGCGTCGTCTGCCCATGACCGCCTCCCCAAGAGATCACCGATCTTACCGGCCGGAGGCAACCGAGCACACGACTTCAGGAGCGGAGCGGGTGCCGTGCACCCGCGAATTGGGAGCGCTCCCGTTCCTCGTAGGGTGGTATGGGTGTTATCGCCGGTCGTCGAGTGCGGAACCCGTTGGTCGGGGTTCCGGTGGACTGCGTTTGCGTAGGTGAATTCCGTGCCGTTCCGCGGGCGGCCTGAGCGGGTCGGAAGAGGGGCCAGGACGTGCTTCGGGGACTACGGTGCGGCGTGTCCGTGCCGGAATCGCGTGAGAGGGCCGGGCAGCCCCCGTGAGGGGTAGGGGCTGCCCGGCCGGGTGACCCCGTCACCAGGCGACGGGGTCGCGTACGCGGATCGCCGGCGGGGGTTACTCGAGGAGTTCCGCGTACGAGCCCATGGCCAGGGCTATGTCCGACTGGGCCCAGAACCGGTGGTAGGTGAAGACGGGCGCGGCGCCGCCCTTGAGGTAGGCCTCGATCTTCGACCAGGCAAGGTCGCTCTTGTAGAAGGACCTGATCGAGGAGAACGTCGAGGACGAGTCGATGGTCTCGCCGTTCGGCATCTTGCCGGTCCAGCCACTCGGCACGTAGAGGCTGTCGTTGAACCGGCTGTAGTCGGTGCGGGTCTCGGGAACAGCGACACCGAGGCTGTCCTGGTAGTGGCTCCACATGCCGTCCAGCAGCGCCTTCGCCGTCGACTTCGACGCCGCGTCACCGGACCTGGCGCCGTAGTACGCGAGTGTCTTTGCGTAGGCCGCCGCCACCCCGACGTCGTTGGTGTAGTCGGCGACGGTGACGTGAAGTCCGTTGTTGGCGCCGGGACTTGACGCGTTCCAGGTGTCGGGCTGGCCCGACCACTTGAGCGTGGAGGGAATCTGGTAGCTGCCGTCCGGGTTGATCGTGGTCTTGGACAGTGCCCACTTGACCCACTTGTCGAGGACCGCCTTCGCGGAAGCGTTGCCCGTCTGCTGGTAGTACTCGGCGACCCGCTCCATGGACCATGCCTGGAAGCCGAACCACTGGTTGGACGGCGGGTCGTGGTAGACCGGCTGCTCGTCGTAGTACATGCCGTAGAACGTCGACTTCCCGGCCGGCGGCGTCGCGTAACGGCCCGCCCAGCTGTTGGTGGAGCCGCCGGCGATCGCGCCCTCGTCCGCCTGCAGCCAGCGGTAGAACTCCATCTGCCGCTGGAGTGACTTGCTCCAGTCCGCCTGTCCTGTCGCCGACTTGGGCTTCAGATCGGCGTACGAGCTGAGCGCGTAGGCGGCCAGCGGGTTCTGGTAGCCGCTGTGGGCGAAGCTGGATCCGATCCGCCAGGCCCAACCCCCAGCGGTGTCGGTGGAGCCTCCCCACGCGTAGTACCAGGACATCAGGTAGTGCGAGGCGTCCTTGCCGGTACCGGCCGGGCAGGATGAGGGCCCCACACAGTTGCCGATCTTCTTGAAGTACTTGTCGTACATGGCGTATCGCAGGTAGTCGCCCATCTTGGCGGCCTTGCCTACGGTCGTCGAGACGTCACTGCCCTTGCCCTGCTGCTTCGCCCAGACGTCCGCCCAGTAGGCGGCCTGCACCGCGCGTGCGTCGGCGTCCGGGGCGGTGGTGTACTTCCACTGCTTGGCGTACGACTTGTCCCCGGTGAACAGGTCCAGGTAGCCGTTCTTACCGCCGTACTTGAAGGCGTCGCAGGTCGGCTGTGGCACCGTCTCCCACACCGACTCCTGCGGGCCGCGCTGGAAGGTGTTCATGTACGACGGTCCGGTCTCCGTCGGGCCGGCCTCGCACTTGCCGCCCGGGGTGTTGCCGAAGCCGTAGGTGTTGTCGACGTCCTGGATCCAGTGCATGCCGTAGACGTCGTCCGTGCTGTAGGCCGATTTCAGCTCACCGGCGAGCGGGTCCGAACCGACGGGCGCGGACGGGTCGAGCGCGGTCGGATACTGGTTCGGCGTGTCCTCCTCGGGCCCGTAGGTCGCCGGTTTGGAGGCGCTGTAGAAGGAGTTGGTGGGCTGGTCGGCGTGGGTGGGGATCATGTACTTCTCCATGATGTCCCAGGCGCCGTTGAACTTGGTCCAGTCGCCGGTGATCTTCCCGTACATGGCCTGGAGCCACAGGAGGTAGCTGTACGCCTCCGACGTGGTCTCGTGGCCCTGGTCCGGCGCCTCGACGATCAGTGTCTCGACCGAGTGGTAGGGGATGCCCTCGGGGGAGAAGTAGCCGTTGGCCGGGTTGGTGATCTTGCCGTAGAGGTCCAGGAACCGTGCGTCGTACGTCTTGGACGCCGCGATCTGGGTGACCGTCACCGCCGCCTTGCCGTGTCCGGCGGCTGTCGACTCGAAGGTCGCCGCGCCCGTGCCGGAGGAGTCCGCCGTGACGGTCACCTTCTGCGCGGTGTTCCAGTTCGACGGGGTGAAGGTGAGCGACGTGCCGCCGGTCACCGACAGCCCCGTGTTGCCGCCGGTCCGGGCGGTCGTCACGGTCACGTCGGCCGGCGGCTGGGTCGACAGCTTCACGTCGTACGCCGCCGACTTGCCCTGCTGGACAGCGAGTTGACCGGTCGAGGCCACCACGGCGGGACCCGCGCCGACCGTGATGCCGACCGGAGTGGACTCCGCCGACGCGCCCAGACTGTCGTACGCCTTCGCCAGCAGGGAATGACTGCCCACAGCCAAGCCGTCGGCGGAGAGCGTGTAGGGCGCGCTCGTGTCCGTGCCCAGCAGGGTTGTGTCGTCGTAGAACTCCACCTTGCTGATGTTCGCGCCGTCCGCGGCGGCCGTGGTCGCCGCGAGCGGTACGGCGTCACCCCGCGAGTAGACCGCGCCGGCAGCCGGGCTGGTCAGCACGGTGATCGGCGGCTGGTGCCGTTGACCGCGAAGCCGGTCGGCGCGGCGTTGCTGCCGCTGTAGCTGAACTGCGCGCCCGCGGAGACGGCGCCGCCCGGGGCGATGGTGCCGTTGTACGAGGCGTTCTTGACGGTGATGGCCTGACCGGCCTGGGACCAGGTGCCGTTCCACCCGTTCGCGAGCTTCTGGTTTCCGGTGTAGCCGTAGGTCAGGGTCCAGCCCTCGATCGCGGCGCTGCCGCGGTTGGTGAGGGTGAGGTCGGCGGTGAAGCCGGAGCCCCAGTCGTTGGTCTTGTAGTCGACGCTGCACTGCACGGACGCCGCATTCGCGGTGGTCGTGCCGCCGGCGAGCATCGACAGGGGTAGAGCGAACACAGCGGCGGCTGCGGTCCAGAACCGCCGTACGGCTCTGCGTTTGCGTCCGGGATCCATGTGCTGTTTCTCCTTGCGTCACGCGACTCACGGAGAGATGCCGAGGGGGGGAATCCAGTGGGAGCGCTCCCATCGTGGAGATGAAGGCGGGATCGGTCAAGATGCCGACGTATTCAATGTTCGAACTGACCCGATGGGAGCGAAAGTTTCGCAAGGACCCTATGAAACCCGGCCAGTTGACGCTAACTTCCTCCTCACCAGTGGGAGCGGTTCCATCACTCGGCGTGCTCGTAGCGGCGCGCCAAGAGGTAAGGACTCGCTCATGCGACACCCCCCGCATTCAGTACTTTTAGTCAGCGACGCTCTCTTGAGCGCTGTTCCACCCGTGTTCTCGGCCCGGGGAGCCACGGCCGCGCGCACAGTGGGACACGCCGTCACCAGCCAGTGGGGCAGCCCCTTCCAGGGCGTTGAGCCGATCAGTGGCCGTGACGCCGGCGAGCAAATCCGCACCGACTAAGTCCGAGCCGGTCGAGCACGCCACCCTGCCGTCGCTCGTCGACCGGGGCATGACGTGGTGCGACGACCGTGAGCCTCTCCTGTCCTGTCCGGCCGGACCCGGAAAGTGCAGGACTCCTCCTCCGATCCGTCCTTGATCTCCGCCTACGAAGGCACTGCCACCCGTAGGGCGTCGGCTCGCGCGACCGGTCGCGCGGCCTGCATCCGCACGTCCACATCAAGAAAAGGAAGCCCCCACTCATGAGTCACACCAGGACATCGCTGCTCGCCGCCCTGGCGCTGGTCGCCGGGACGTCGGGGACTGCGCTCATCGTCGGCCAGGCCGGCGCTGCCACTTCGTCCATCCCCTGCACTGTCGACTACAAGGTGCAGAGCCAGTGGGACACCGGCTTCACCGCCGCCGTGACCATCACCAACAACGCGGCCGCGAAGACGAGTTGGTCGGTGAAGTGGTCGTACGCCGGCAACCAGAGGGTCACGAACGGCTGGAACGCGAAGGTCAGCCAGAGCGGTGCCGACGTCAGCGCCGCCAACGAGAACTACAACGGCGCGCTCGCGAGCGGCGGTTCGGTCAGCTTCGGCTTCAACGGCTCCTACAGCGGCACCAACAGTGTGCCCGCCACCTTCACGCTCGACGGTGTCGCCTGCAACGTCGACAACGGCGGCGGTACTGGTGGAGGCAACGGCGGCGGTACTGGTGGAGGCACCGGCGGTGGTACCGGTGGAGGCACTGGCGGCGGAGACGGCGGTGGCGGCACCGGCAGTCGTGTGGACAACCCCTACACAGGCGCCAAGGTGTACGTGAACCCGGAGTGGTCCGCCAAGGCCGCCGCCGAACCGGGCGGCAGCAGCATCGCCAACCAGCCCACCGCCGTGTGGCTCGACCGTATCGCCGCCATCAACGGAGTCAACGGCGGCATGGGCCTGCGCGCCCACCTCGACGAGGCCCTGAAGCAGAAGGGCTCCGGTGAACTCGTCGTCCAGATCGTGATCTACGACCTGCCCGGCCGCGACTGCGCCGCCCTCGCCTCCAATGGCGAGTTGGGGCCCAACGACCTCGACAAGTACAAGTCCCAGTACATCGACCCCATCGTGTCGATCCTGTCCGAGGCCAAGTACGCAGGCCTGCGGATCGCCACCGTCATCGAGCCCGACTCACTGCCCAACCTGGTCACCAACGCAGGCGGCACCCCCACTACCACCGACGCCTGCGTGACAATGAAGGCCAACGGCAACTACGAGAAGGGTGTCGGCTACGCCCTGGACAAGCTAGGCAACATCACCGGCGTCTACAACTACATCGACGCCGCCCACCACGGCTGGCTCGGCTGGGACAGCAACCTCGCTCCCGCGGTGCAGCAGTTCCAGAGGGTCGCGACGACGAACGGCGCGAGCGTGAACGACGTGGCCGGCTTCATCGTGAACACCGCGAACTACAGCCCCACCAAGGAGCCGTACCTCAAGGTCACCGACACGGTGAGCGGTCAGACCGTGCGCCAGTCGAAGTGGGTCGACTGGAACCAGTACGTGGACGAGCAGTCCTTCGCCCAGGCGTTTCGTGACAAGCTCGTCGCGGCCGGATTCAACTCCGGACTGGGCATGCTGATCGACACCTCGCGCAACGGCTGGGGCGGCTCCGCCCGGCCCACCGGTCCCGGTTCGCAGACCACCGTGGACGGTTACGTCGACGCCAGCCGTATCGACCGGCGGATCCACGCCGGAAACTGGTGCAACCAGAGCGGCGCGGGCATCGGCGAACGGTCGACCGCGGCTCCGGCCGCCGGTATCGACGCCTACGTGTGGGTCAAGCCGCCGGGGGAGTCGGACGGCAACAGCACCGCCATCCCCAACGACGAGGGCAAGGGCTTCGACCGGATGTGCGACCCGACGTACGGCGGCAACGCCCGCAACGGCAACAACCTCACGGGCGCACTGCCGAACTCACCGCTGGCCGGACGCTGGTTCTCCGCCCAGTTCCAGCAGCTGGTCCGGAACGCCTACCCGCCGCTGTCATGACCGGCTGAGGCGGTACGTGACCGCCGGTATCCGTCTCTCGGCCCGGCCGAGAGACGGATACCGGCGGATCCCGCGCGTCAGGTCTGCCCTCTCCCTCGGCGCGGCGATCATCCGGGTGACACGTCACTGGATGCCGTGGTTCGGACAAGCCGTCACCTCGGCGATGGAGACGTCCACGGCCTGACTGCCTCTCGGAGTACCTCGGTCCCCTTCGGATGACCGGGCCGGTCGGGCGACTCAGCGGACTCGGTCGTAGACGAGGGCCAACGTGCCATGCTCGCCAGCGGTCTGGCTGACGAGTGTCCACTGGTTCGCGGGCAGACCGTCGTCGAAGAGGCGGGGCCCGCCGCCGAGGAAGACCGGAAAGATCGTCAGCGCCAGCCGGTCGACCTTGTCGGACGTCAGGAGCGCCTTGACGACGCTCGCGCTGGAGAGCACGAGGATGTCGCCGCCTTCGGTGGCCTTGAGGTCCGTGACCACCTCGCCGGTTGGCTTGTCGACGATCGTCGTACGCTCCCACGGCGTCTTGTCGAGGGTCGAGGAGAGGACCACCTTGTCTGTGTCGACGAGCCACTTCGCGAAGGCCTCGTCGCGGGGGTCGGCACCCTCCATGCCGATGACGGTGGGCCAGAAACCGAGGAATCCCTCGGCGTTGACCCGCCCGAGCAGGGCCGTCGTCGCCGGCTCCCAGAGGCTGGTCAGATGGTCGCGGGCGACGTCGGTCACGGCGTACGGCATCACCCAGCGCATGTCCAGCGGGTTGTCGGGTGCGGCGTAGTGGCCGTCGAGGGAGAGGGCCATGTTGGTGACTACTCGGCGGCCAACGGTCTGCTGTGTCATCTCGCGCTCCTGGTGGCGGTGTTGTCGGTATCGGTAAAGGTGTCGTGTGCGTACGCGGTGAGGGTCGCCGCTAGTTTGTCGAGGCTCTGGCCGAAGCCGATCTCGATGCCGGCGATGAAGTCCGCGGAGTCGACGGTGCTGTCGGTGATTCGCCAGCGGACGTCGAGGTCCGTGCCGGTGCTGGTGGGGCCGAGGCACATGGCGACGTGGGCGGTGAAAGCGAGGCGGCCGTCAGGAAGCAGAGGGGACAGCCGATAGGCGAGGTGTTCACCGGGTCGTACGTCGTCGACGACCCCGTCCGCGCGCCCGACGACCGGGTGGGAGTCGGCGATGTCTTCTGCATCGCGGTACTCCTGGACGATCCGTCCTCCGGGGCGCGCTTCGAAGACGAGTTCGGAGGCGCGGAGGTCCTCAGGGGTCCACCAGTGCGTGAGCAGGGCGGTGTCGGTGAGGTGGCGCCAGACCAGCTCGGGGCGCCCTGTCAGTGACCGGTGGAAGGTGAACGAGCGGCCGTCGGCCCATCCCGACTCCTGTGCGGCGAGCCGCTCCGCGTCGACGCTCAGTCCGTAACGGTCGTGAGTCTCACCCGGGCCGTCGGCCTGGTCCGCGGTGTCGGCGAGTTGGCTGAGTGCGGCTGCCAGGTCCCGCAGGGGACCGGGCCGGAGTGTGTAGATGCGGCGCTGACCTGTGCGCTGGGACGTGACGACGCCGGCGCGCTCAAGGGTTTGCAGGTGCTTGGTCGTCTGGGGCTGGCGTGCATCGGTGAGCTGAGCGAGAACGCCGACCGAGCGGGGTCGCTCGGCCAGCAGGCTCAGGAGACGCCAGCGGGCCGGGTCGGCCAGTGCGGTGAGGAGTGCGTCCATGGCCTTAAGTATTCACTATGAAGAATATTCGTGTCAAGGAATGTGTTGCGGTTTGCCGGGGGTCGTGGCGCGTGCCGCGCGAGGACCGGCCGACCCAAGGGTGACTGCCGCCTACGGACACCCGAGGCGGTCGTCGTGGCCTCGGCGAAGAAACTCGCGTGCGCCGCGGAGCCCGGTCCGCAACCGCGCCTACCGGCTGGGCTGGTCCTCGGGCTCCACTGGCTGGGCGGCACCTTCCGCAGACGTCGCCACCGGCCGCACCGTGGAGACGGGCACCTGGGCCTACTACGGGCTCCAGCGGCTGGCGAACAACAGTGCCATCTTCGTGGCACCCCAGGGTCTCGACAACGGCTGGGCCAATGCCGGTGGGGGAGGACGTCACCCTCGTCGACGACATTCTCAGCCGCATCGAGACGGACCTGTGCGTCGACACGACACAGCGCTTCGCCCTGGGCTTCATCTACGGCGCCGCCATGTCGTACGCACTCGCGTGTTCCCGGGCGACAGTCTTCCGCGCGGTCGCGGTGCAGAGCGGCGGGCAGCTCAGCGGATGCAGCGGCGGCACCCAGCCGCCCGGCGCCCCGGGAAGCATCAACTGCCGGCGCCTCTCATGAACTTACGAGGATTCGCGTACCACGAGTTCGGTGGGAAGAACGACGTGCTGACGCGGCTCCTCAGGATCGCCGATCTCCTTGATGAGGATGTGGGCGATCATGCTGCCGATCTCCTCGACGGGCTGACGCACGCTGGTGAGGGGCGGATTGCTGTGCCGGGCGATGATGGAGTCGTCGAATCCGACCACCGCCACGTCGTCGGGGACGCCGCGCTTCTGTCTGCGCAACTCCGCCAGTGCTCCCGCCGCCATGACGTCCGAGGCGACGAACACGGCGTCAAGTCCGGGTACTTGTCCAAGGAGTGAACGCATGGCGGCCTCGCCGCCCTCCTCGGTGAAGTCGGCCGAGACCACCAGCCGGTCGGTGACCTCGTGACCTGCCTTCTCGAGGGCCTCCCGCCAGCCCCGGAGCCGACTGCGCGCCACGTCCATGTCGAGGGGACCGCTGATCGTGGTGATGGTCCGCCGCCCTCGTGCGAGCAGGTGCCTGACCGCCGCCGCGGCTCCACCCGCGTTGTCGGAGTGCACGTGGCTGAGCGACTCGGCGGGGGAGCGGCGGCCGGCGAGCACCGTCGGCAGGCCCATGTCCTCCAGCAGCCCCGGCAGCGGATCGTGTTCGTGCACCGAGACCAGGAGCACCCCGTCGACGCGCCGCTCCGCCACCGACTCGGTGAGCTGGTCCCGCTCGGCCTGGTCGCGTACGAGCACCAGTTGGAGCTGTGTCCGGGTTTCCGCGAGGGCGGTGCTGACCCCGCGGATGACCGCCGCGAAGTAGGGTTCGGAGCCAAGTCTGCTCGCCGACTCGGGGATCACCAGGGCCACGGAGTTCGTCCGGCTGGTCACCAGCCCCCGGGCGACCGAGTTCGGTACGTAGTCCAGTTCGGCGATGGCGGCGAGCACGGCGGCCCTGGCCTTCTCGCTGACGAGTTCCGAACCGTTGATGACTCGTGAAACCGTGGTGCGTCCGACGCCGGCGCGCGCTGCCACGGTCTTGATGGTCGGGCGTTGCCTGCCCCCCATGACGCCTCCCTCGCTCGCGCGCTGCCTGGCGGCTTCACCTGCGCATTGTGCCAGATCCCCGGAGACCGCCTGCAGACTCCGCACGAAGCGGGACAACACCCTCCGGAAACTAGGTGAGTTCAACTTCTTGACAGACTCCTTTCGTGGCGGCGAGGCTTCGGGCTTCCGGTTGGGCACGTTCCCATCGCGTTTTGGGAACGTACCCACCAGACAAATCGTGCCTACGGAGCGGACCGTGGGACTCGAACCCCGGTGCGTCAGCGCCGCCGCCAGGAGGATCGAATGGACAAGTTCCGAAGGAAGTTACACACAAGAGTCGTCGCCGCAGTGTCGGCTGTGTCGGCTCTCGGGCTGATCGTGAGCTGTGGGGGCAGCGACAGCGGAGGGACGGGTGGGGGAAAGAAGGACGGCAAGGTCACCATCACCATGGGCCTGTTCGGCGTCATGGGTTTCAAGGAGACCGGGCTGCTCGACACCTACATGAAGGAGCACCCGAACGTCGTCATCAAGGCGGACGTCGCGGGTGACGAGCAGACCTACTACACCGCCCTGCAGACCCACTTGGCCGCCGGCAGCGGACTGAAGGACATCCAGGGCATAGAGATTGGTCGGGCCAAGGAACTGTCCGACACCCAGCAGGACAAGTTCGTCGATCTGGCCGGTGTGCCCGGCACCGACCACTTCCTGCCGTGGAAGCAGAGCCAGGTCACCACCGCGGACAAGAAGGTCATCGGCCTCGGCACCGACATCGGCCCGATGGCGGTCTGTTACCGCAAGGACCTCTTCGAGCAGGCGGGCCTGCCCACCGACCGCGAGGAGGTCGCCAAGCTGTGGGAGGGCGACTGGTCGAAGTACGTCGACGCGGGCAAGCGGTTCAAGCAGAACTCGAAGGCCGAAAAGGTCGCCTTCATGGACACCTCCAGCGGGCTGTTCAACGCCATGATCTACGGCAACTCCCAGCAGTTCTACGACAAGCAGGGTGAGCTGATCTACGCGACCAACCCCGTCGTGAAGGACGCGTGGAAGCTGGCCTCCGAGGCGGCCACCTCCGGTCTGACCGCCAAACTCCGCCAGTTCCAGCCCGGTTGGGACCCCGGCCTGGCCAACGGCACCTTCGCCACCGCCGTCTGCCCGGCGTGGATGCTCGCGCACATCAGCGAGAAGGCGGGCCCGGCGAACAAGGGCAAGTGGGACGTCGCCAAGGCACCCAAGGGCGCCAACTGGGGCGGATCGTTCCTCGGAGTGATGGAGAAGAGCCCCGTCAAGAAGGAAGCACAGGAACTCGTCGCCTGGCTCACCGCCCCCGAGCAGCAGGCCTACCTGTTCAAGAAGATCGGCAACTTCCCCTCGTCGCAGACCGCACTGGGGATGCCCGAAGTGGTCGACGCCAAGTCGGACTACTTCAGCGGCGCGCCCATCGGGAAGATCTTCGGCGCCGCGGCCCAGGAGATCCCCGACGAGCAGGTGCTCGGCCGCAAGGACGGCACCATCAAGGACATCTTCTCCCAGGGGCTGACCTTGATCGAGGCGCAGAACAAGAGCCCGGAACAGGCCTGGAAGACCACTGACAAGCGCATCGGAAAGGCCATCGGCTGACCTCGGGTCCCGTCGCCCGTCTCCGCAGCCGCCCGGCGCCCCACGCACGGCCCGTGTGGGTCGCCGGGCCCCCGACCGCCTCCCTCACCTTCCAGGAAGGACGCCTTCCGGTGGCCATCTCCACCTCGACACCCTCAGCCGGTGCGCCCGGCACCGCCCCGCCGGCCGGGACCGGCACCGGCGGGGACCGACGGCGGCGCAGTACGCTGCTGCACCGCCTCGACGTCCGGGGCGCCCCGTACGCCTTCGTCGCCCCGTTCTTCGTCGTCTTCGCCGCCTTCAGCTTCTACCCGCTGATCTACACCTCGTGGATCTCCCTGCACCGCGTCGAACTGTCCACCCTGAACCTCATGGAGTGGGTCGGCTTCGACAACTACACGGCCCTGTGGGACGACGACCGTTTCTGGAACGCGCTGCTCAACACCATCACCATCGGCGTCCTGTCGACCGTGCCACAGCTGTTGATGGCGCTCGGCCTGGCTCATCTGCTCAACTACCAGTTGCGCGGCTCGACGTTCTTCCGCGTCGCCGCCCTGACGCCGTACGCCACGTCGGTGGGTGCCGCGGCCCTCGTGTTCACGATGCTCTTCGAGCGCGACTTCGGCATGATCAACTGGATGCTGAGCCTGTTCGGTGTCGACAACATCGACTGGGAGAACAACAAGTGGGCCGCGCAGACGGCCATTTCCTCGATCGTCATCTGGCGCTGGACCGGCTACAACGCCCTGCTCTACCTCGCCGCCATGCAGGCGATCCCGCGCGACCGGTACGAGGCCGCGGCGATCGACGGCGCCTCGCGGTGGCAGCAGTTCCTGATGGTCACCGTCCCCGGCATCCGTTCCACCATCGTGTTCACCATCGTCCTGTCCACGATCGGCGCCACCCAGCTCTTCGGTGAGCCCCTGATCTTCGGCCAGGGCCCGAACGGCATCACCGGGGGAGCGGACAACCAGTACCAGACGCTGGGACTGCTGCTGTACGAGGAGGGCTGGAAGAACTACCAGATGGGCCGGGCCGCCACGGTTGCCTGGGCGATGTTCCTGCTGCTCATCGTCGTGTTCGTCGTCCAACGAGTGGTCCAGCGCGTCGTGGCGCGCAAGGCCTGACCGGGAGATCTCCATGACCACTGACAGCATCCCGGTCCGGACGGCGGACACGCCTTCCGAAACCGCGCGGAAGAGCCGCGTGGCCTCGCCGTCGGGCGGACGGCGCCGGAGACTGTTCGCGCACCCGCGCGCCGGACGACAGCACCACGCGGGCCCCGTCGCCTACATCCTCCTGGGCATCGCGGCGCTGTTCTCCCTCTTCCCGCTCTACTGGACGATGGTGGCGGCGTCGACCGACAACACGCGTGTCACCCAGACGCCTCCGCCGTTCCTGCCCGGACCCCACCTCCTGGAGAACCTCGGCAAGGCCTGGAACGACGCCGCGCTGGGCAAGGCCATGCTCAACAGCCTGATCGTGGCAGGCGTGATCGCCCTGTCCACGGTGCTGTTCGCCACCCTCGCCGGCTTCGCGTTCGCCAAACTCCGCTTCAAGGGCCGCAACATCCTGCTGATGCTCGTCATCGGCACGATGCTGGTGCCGCCCCAACTCGGCGTCGTACCACTGTTCATGATGATGACCGAACTGGGCCTGGGCCAGAAGCTGCCCGCCGTCATCTTCCCCACGCTCGTCAGTGCCGTCGGCGTGTTCTTCATGCGGCAGTACCTCACCGAGGCGCTGCCCGACGAACTCGTCGAGGCCGGGCGGGTGGACGGTGCGCACTCCCTGCGCATCTTCTGGAGCATCGTGCTGCCGATCGCCCGGCCCCCCATGGCCGTACTGTTCATGATCACGTTCGTGCACGCCTGGAACGACTTCTTCTGGCCGTTCATCGTGCTCGACATGTCCAATCCGACTGTCCCCGTCGCGCTCACCCAGCTGAGCGCGGGATATGTGCGCGACCAGTCACTGATCATGGCGGGCGCCCTGCTCGGCACGCTGCCCCTGCTCGCCATGTTCATCGTCTTCGGCCGTCAGATCGTCGGCGGAATCATGCAGGGAGCGGTCAAGGGATGAGCGCCCCGCCCTCACCCCGCAGCCGGGATCCGCCCCGGGCCCGCCACCCCAACTCGCCGCTCCCGCCCCGCAGTACAGCTGGAAGGACCCACGTGACCACCACTGCCCGACGTGTCGCGCCCACCCCGGATAACACCGCCCTCACCAGGTTCCCGCCGGGATTCACCTGGGGCACGGCGACCGCCGCCTACCAGATCGAGGGCGCCGCCGCGGTGGACGGCCGCACCCCTTCGATCTGGGACACCTACTCGCACACGCCCGGCATGGTGCGCAACGGCGACACCGGTGACGTCGCCACCGACCACTACCACCGCTGGCGCGAGGACGTCGAGATCATGGCCGACCTCGGCGTGAGCGCCTACCGTTTCTCCCTGTCGTGGCCGCGTGTGCAGCCGACCGGCCGCGGCCCGGCAGTAGAGAAGGGGCTCGACTTCTACCGTGCCCTGACCGACGCGCTGCTGGAGAAGGGCATCGAACCGGTCGTCACGCTCTATCACTGGGACCTGCCGCAGGAGTTGGAGGACGCGGGCGGCTGGCCGGAGCGCGTCACCGCCGACCGGTTCGCCGACTACGCGGCCCTGGCGGCCCGTGCGCTGGGGGACCGGGTGAAGACCTGGACCACCCTCAACGAGCCCTGGTGCAGCGCCTTCCTCGGATACGGCTCGGGCGTCCACGCGCCCGGTCGCACCGACCCGGTGGCGGCCCTGCGCGCGGCGCACCACCTCAACCTCGCCCACGGCAAGGCCGTTCAGGCACTGCGCGCCGAACTGCCGTCCAGCGCCCGGGCGTCCGTCACGCTCAACGTCCACCACGTCCGCGCGCTGAGCGAGGCCGCAGCCGACCTCGACGCGGTCCGCCGGATCGACGCGCTGGCCAACCGTGTCTTCACCGGTCCCATGCTGGAGGGCGAGTACCCGCGAGATCTCCTCCAGGACACGGCCGGTCTGACCGACTGGTCCTTCGTACGGGACGGCGACACCGCCACGATCCACCAGCCGCTGGACTTCCTGGGCGTCAACTACTACTCGCCCACCCTTGTTTCGGCCGCCACCGGCGACGCCGGCCACGGCTCCGACGGGCATGGGGCGAGCGAGCACACCCCCTGGCCGGGCGCCGACCGGGTCGCCTTCCACCTGCCTCCGGGCAACACCACGGCGATGGGCTGGGCGGTCGACCCGAGCGGTCTGTACGAACTGCTGACGCGCCTGAAGGCGGACTTCCCCTCGATGCCGTTGATGATCACCGAGAACGGGGCCGCGTTCGACGACTACGTCAACCCGGAGGGCGAGGTGGCCGACCCGGAACGCATCGCCTACCTGCACGACCACTTGTCGGCCGTACGGCGGGCGATCGTGGCCGGCGTCGACGTGCGCGGCTACTTCCTGTGGTCCCTGCTGGACAACTTCGAGTGGGGCTACGGCTACAGCAAGCGCTTCGGTGCCGTCTACGTCGACTACCCGACCGGCAAGCGCATCCCCAAGGCCAGCGCGCGCTGGTACGCCGATGTGGCCCGCACCGGCACGCTGCCCGACAGGGACGGCGCGAACGGGACAACTCGCGTGTGAGGTCACAGCACAGCCCAGCACAGCACGGAGCGGTTCTGGCGGAGCACCGATCACTGATGCCGCAGATCGAGCGCGGCACCTGCCGAGGTGGTGCCGGCGTTTCCGACCGTCACATGACGTCCGGCCGTGGCCTCCGATCCGGATCGGAGGGAAGTCGTGATCGGCTTCCGGCCGCCGTCCGAACTCGGCGGCCTCGACAGTGAGTTCATCCCTCAGGTCTAGGGTTGGCGACATGGCGCTGCAACTTGTTCAGGTGAACTTCAAAGCCCGGGACGACTCGGCGGTGGGCCGGTTCTGGGGGGAGGCGCTCGACTGGGGTGTTTCCAGTGCGGAACCCGGTGCGACCAGCGTGAAGCCCGTGGGTTTCACCTGGTCGGACCCGGCCGGCATCTGCGTCGATGTCATCGCCGTCCCGGACCCCGAAACAGTGAAATACCGTGTGCACATCGAACTCGCCACCAACTCCGCGGCCCATCACGCGGAGTTGGTCGCACGCCTGAAGGAACTCGGTGCGACGCCCGCCGAAATGGGCCGAGATGACCTCCCATGGACAGCTCTGGCCGACCCGGAGGGCAACGTGTTCTGCGTCCTGGAGCCTCGGGAGATCTACCGGGACACCGGGCCGATCGCCGCGGTGGTCGTCGACTGCGCGGACCCGCGGGCCATGGCCCGGTTCTGGGAGGAGGCGATGGACTGGACCCCCCACGAGATGACCGACGATCGCGCGCTGCTGCGCTCCGCCAAGGGTGTCGGCCCGTATCTGGAATTCCTCCGCACGCCCCACCTGAAGGACATGCGCCACCGTGCCCATCTCGACGTGGTGCCCTCCCTCGGTGACGATCAGGCTGCGGAGGTGGCCCGGCTGGAGGCCCTCGGCGCGAGGCTCGCCGACGTAGGCCGGAGCGACTTCCCGTGGAAGATTCTGACCGACCCGGAAGGCAACGAGTTCTGCGTCCTCCGCCCGGCCTGACACGGCGCCTCCAGGGTCGTTCCGCCACGCGCCCGCCACCGAAGCCGTCCGCCGCCTCGGCCATGCCTCCCACCTCGGCTCGTCCAGCAGCCGCGCCCGCGGGACGATCCATCGGTTGGACGGGGCGGCGACGACATCCCGCCGGTTCAGCGCCAGGTACGGCTGGTCCAGCACGCACCACACGTTTCTTGACGGGCCGCCGGGACAACGCCGGGAGGCGGCGCACCACCTTCAGGTCTCGATGGCGGCGGACGGGGGCGGGTGTTCCTGCCCCACCTGTGGCGGCCCCCCCGAAGGGCCGACCGGCGGCCCCCTTCTCCCTGACCGCAAACAACTGCGGGCGGCCCTGGAGAAGGCTCTGGAGAAAGCTCTGGCTCTCGGCCCCGCGCTGATCGTTCCGGCACATGAGGCACCCTTCGGGCCGTCGTCGACGTCCCTCCAGCCTGGCCCGTCTCCGGCGCCCGTCGTCCGACGGGCTCGCCGTGGCCGGGTTGAGCGCTGTGTGCCGTGGCGGGATGCTGGGAGACGGCGCCCGTGACGGGCGCCGCGGCGCGGTGCCGGTTCGCGGCAGGTACGAGGTCGGGATACGCCTATGGACAACGAGCCCGACACGACCGCGGCAGCAGCGGGCGCAGGAATGCCCGAGGACTTCGCGGTCGTCATCGACGCCCGCGGAACTGTCATGGCGTGCAGCGCCGGAGCCGGGCGACTGCTCGGGTACGAGCCCGAGGAGGTGCTGGGCCGCCGGGCCGTCGCCCTGCTTGCCGCGAAGCTGCCCGCCGCGATGAGGCGGCGCCTGGCCGCCAGGGAGCTGTGGACGTGCGATCTGGCGCTGCGAAACAGGCATGGGGACCGTGTCACCGTGCAGCTCCGGGGCACGCCGCTGGCGGATGGGCGAGGCAGGACGCACTGGATCGTCACCCCGGCGGCGGTCACCTACCCCTCCGGGCCTACGGAAGCAGGGGCGGCGGAGTTGTGGGACCTCACGCTCGCACAGCTCCCGCTGCCCGTGGCCATCTACGACAGTGAGGCGCGGTTCGTCACCTGCAACCAGGTGATGAGCCAGGCCATGGGACTGAGCCCGGAGGAGATGCGGGGCCGGACGTTGTGGGAGATCTATCCCGCCCCACCCCTGGACGAGATCGACCGCCTTCAGCGCCAGGTAGTGCGCACCGGTGAGACGATCTTCCGCGAGGAGCAGCCTTTTCGAGCCTCCGGTGAGATCCGCGATCACGCGTGGTCGGTGTTCCTCTCCCCGCTGAAGGACCCGGCCGGTGCGGTGCTGGGAGTGTCGGCGCTGGTGATCGACATCACCGAGCAGTACTTGGCCCGCCGCCGCCTGGCGGTGCTGAACGACGCCAGTGTGCGCATCGGCACCACTCTCGACGTGACCTGGACAGCCGAGGAACTGGCGGAGGTGGCCGTGACGGGATTCGCCGACTTCGTCACCGTCGACCTGCTGGAATCGGTCGTCCAGGGACATGAGCCGCAACCGGTACCGTCCGCCACACCGGTCGTCTGCCGCCGTACCGCGCAGCGGTCGGTACTCCCGGGATGCCCGGAAGCCGTGGTCTCCGCGGGCGACACCGACGTCTACCCTCCCGGCTCACCACCGGCCGAGGCGCTCATCACCGGCCGCGGCGCCTACTACCGTGCGGGCGACCCGCTGCTGAGCGCGTGGTCGACGGCCTCCCCGGCCCGTGCCGAGAGCATGAGGCGTTTCAAGATTCACTCGGTGATGATGGTGCCACTGCGCGCGCGGGGGATCACCCTCGGTGTCATGCACCTCATGCGGCACCGGACCGCGGACGTCTTCGGCCCGGACGATCTGCTGCTCGCCGAGGAGATCGCCGCCAGGGCGGCGGTGAGTATCGACAACGCCCGCCGCTACACCCGTGAGCGCCGGACCGCGCTCGCGCTTCAGCGCAGTCTGCTGCCCGAGCGGCTGCCGCAGCTGGATGCGGTCGACCTCGCCTACCGGTATCTTCCCGCCGGCCCGGGGGACGAGATCGGCGGGGACTGGTTCGACGTGATCTCACTCTCCGGGGGCCGGGTCGCGCTGGTGGTGGGCGACGTGGTGGGCCACGGTGTGCACGCCTCGGCCACGATGGGCCGTCTGCGCTCCGCGGTACGGACCCTCGCCGACGCCGATTTCGCACCCGACGAACTGCTCACCCGGCTGGACGACCTGGTGATCCGTCTCGACCGGGAGGAGGGCCCGGATGCGCGACGGCAGGCGGAGCGGGCCTCGGGCGAGGTCGGAGCCACCTGCCTCTATGCCGTCTACGACCCCGTCACCGGCTGCTGCGACCTGGCGCGGGCCGGGCACCCGCCGCCGGTCCTGGTGACCTCCGACGGCAGTGCACAGGTGCTCGACCTGCCGGCCGGGCCACCGCTCGGCCTGGGCGGACTTCCCTTCGAGTCCGCCCGGATCGACATGGGTGAGGGCAGCCTGCTCGCCCTCTACACCGACGGCCTCATCGAGGCCCCGGGCCGCGACATCGACGTCGGGCTTGACCTGCTGGGCGAAGCGCTGCGCCGCCCCGCCGCCAGCCTGGAGGAAGCCTGCGACGAGGTGCTGCGCAAGGTGCGGCCCGATCCTCCTGC
This sequence comes from Streptomyces sp. SID12501, assembly GCF_010550245.1. Taxonomy (GTDB): domain Bacteria; phylum Actinomycetota; class Actinomycetes; order Streptomycetales; family Streptomycetaceae; genus Streptomyces. Next base: position 35,131 of record NZ_JAAGLU010000018.1, on the reverse strand, counting down.
CGACGACATCGTCCTGCTCCTGGCGCGCACCTCGGCGCTCGGCGCGGACCAGGTACGCACCTGGCAGCTGCCCATGGACCCCGCGGCCGTCGCCGGGGCCCGCCGTATGGCGGGCCGACAGCTGACCGACTGGGGGCTGGCCGAACTCGGGTTCGCCACCGAGCTGATCGTCAGTGAGCTGGTCACCAACGCCATCCGTTACGGCGACGGCCCCATCCAACTGCGACTCATCCGTGCCGATGCGCTCATCTGCGAAGTCTCCGACTGCAGCAACACCGCCCCGCACCTGCGGCGGGCCCGCACCTTCGACGAGGGCGGACGCGGACTGCTGCTCGTCGCTCAGGTGGCCGAGCGCTGGGGCAGCCGCCAGACGGCCGTCGGCAAAACGATCTGGGCCGAGCAGTCCCTGCCGGACTAGGGCGTGACCGAGGGGCAAACATGCCATGTATGTCGGTGAATTGGTGCCGCAATATCAGCTATAGCGGCTAATGCGCTGTGCTGTCTTGGCTTTACATCCAATCAAACCGTTGACATGTTGGTGTCACATGGTCGAACTTCATGCGTAACACCTCGCGCGGAACGGCCCCATGGCGCTGAGGCCACAGGACTGGGAGTGAGCGCATGCCGTCAGGAAGTCTGTCCCGCCGTAGAGCGCTCGGGGCGGCCGGCGCCGCTGCCGCCGCGACGGTGCTGCCCGTCGTCCCCGCCCTCTCGGGCCCGGTGTCCGCGGCGGCAGCCGCTGATGCCCCGACCAACCTGAGCAGCATGGTGGACATGCGGTTCGGCATGTTCAACCACTTCAACATGGGCACGTTCACCAACGAGGAGTGGGCAGCCCCGAATCAGAACCCCGCCCTGTTCGCCCCCACGGTGGTGGACTGTGCCCAGTGGGCGGCGGCTGCCGCGGCGGCGAAGATGGGCTACGGCGTGCTGACGACCAAGCATCACGACGGCTTCTGCCTGTGGCCGACCGCGTACAACGACTACAACGTCGCCCAGAGCTCCTACAAGCAGGACGTCGTCGCCCAGTACGTGGACGCGTTCCGGGCCAAGGGACTGAAAGTGGGCCTCTACTACTCGATCTGGGACCGCACCTACAGCGTGCAGGCGTACGACAGCCGGCACGGCGTCGCCGCCGACCAGACGATCCAGCCCGGTGACCTCACCTACATGCTGAACCAGATCACCGAACTGCTCACCGGCTACGGCACCATCGACATGTTCATCACCGACGGCTACGCATGGCAGATGGGCCAGCAGGCCGTCTCCTACCAGCGGATCCGCGAACACGTGAAGTCGCTCCAGCCGGACATCGTCATGATCGACCACGGTGGGCTGGCCGTACCGTTCCTCGGCGACGCGATCTATTTCGAGGAGCCGCTGGGCATCACCTCGCCGACCGGAAACACCTTCGCCTCCATGCAGGGGCAGACGATCAGCAACGGATGGTTCTGGCATCCGTCCACGCCGTCCGAAAGCCTGATGAGCAAGGCGTCGATCCTGAGCCACCTGGCGGACCTGGAACCGAAGTACACCTCGTTCATCCTCAACTGCCCGCCCAACCGCGACGGCAGGCTGGACACCAACGTCGTCAACCGGCTCGCCGAAGTCGGGGCGGTATGGAGCCCCAACACCTCCAGGGCGCCCCTGCCGGCGCAACTGCCACGCGCCGAACACCCCGTGACACCCGTCAGTGCCTACGCGACCGGATTCCATACCGGCGAGGGCCCGATGAACGCGATCGACGGGCTGAGCGACAAGGACTTCGAGACCTGCTGGTCGACCTGGGGACTGTCCCCGTCCCAGCCGCACTCGATCACGATCGACCTGGGCGGGGTATGGAGCGACGTCTCCAACCTGGAGTACCTGCCCAAACAGTGGAACCGCAACGACTCCACCGACGGCGACATCACTTCGTACACCATCTCCACCAGCACCGACGGCGCGACCTTCACCCAGGTCGCCACCGGTTCGTGGGCCGCCGACCGCGTCACCAAGGTCGCCGAGTGGAACGCCAGGAGTGTTGGCTTCGTGCGGATCCAGGCCACCGCCGGCACTGGCGGCTACGTCAACATGGGCGCCGTCCGCATCGGCGGCAGGACCGCCAGACCGGTCCTGGTGTCCCCTGTGCTGCCGGGAGACGGAACCGTCTGTCGCCTGGTCAACCGCAACAGCGGCCAGGTGGCCGACGTGAGCGGGGCGGGTACCGCCAACGGCACCGACGTCCTTCAGTGGCCCTGGCTGAACCAGGACAACCAGAAGTGGACCTTCGTCTCCACCGACGACGGCTACTACAAGATCCGGAGTGTCAGCAGCGGCAAGCTCATGGAAGTGGCAGGCCTCTCACGCGTGGACGGCGGCAGGGTGGGCATCTGGTCGGACGACAGCGTCTTCCAGCAGCACTGGGCCGTGACGCCCACCGGGGACGGCTACTTCTACCTCACCAACCGGCTCAGCGGACTGTCCCTCAACGTCGACGGCGCCTCGACCGCCAACGGCGCCGGCATCGAGCAGGAGACGTACAACCGGGCGACGCAGCAGCAGTGGCAGATCATCGCGGTGTGAAGGCGGCCCGGTGGGTTGCCGACCATGGCCTGTCAGGGGTCCGTGTCCGACGCCTCCGGATGACATCCGGGGGTCGCCGCCTCATGTGAGGATGCGGCAATGGTGTGGCTGAGGAAACGCGGGACGCGGGCGGTCGGGCTCGCGGCGGGTACGGCGCTGGCGCTGATGACCGCCTGCGGCACGGGTGGCTCCGGCGACGGGGAGGCCGGGGGCCGCGAGGCGAAGTACAAGCGAGTCGTCGAAGATCCTCACCCGCACCCCGCCGACGTCATCGAAATGGCAGGCGCACCCTACGGCGTGGTCGGCGCGGACGACGACTCGCTGCTTCTGACGTACGAGGCCGACAACGTCGAGGACGACGAGGGGCCGGCCGCCACCGCCTGGCGCATAGTCGGCCCCGACGGCCGTACGGTCGCCGAGCACGCGGAGCACGCGAACGCGGAGGATGTGCCACCCGCGTTCAAGGGGGTGCGCGGAGGCTTCGTACGGGTGCCCCGGGACGAAGGCGCGGAGGGAGCGTGGACCCTCGACGTACACGGCAAGCGGCACAAGGCAGTCCTCACCGGGACCCCGTTGCGCACCCGCTCCGGCGACATTCTGCTCGCGGAACCGGAGCCCACCCTCATCTACCGCCCCGCCACGCGAACCGTGGCGCCCCCGGCCGGAGTGCCGGACGACGCCATCCGCCTCGCCGTCGACGAGCGGGGCACGGTCTGGAGCCTCACCCAGCCCCTGACCGCAGACCCCAACCGCGTCGTATGGCAGCGCGACGCTCGCACCCTCGGCTCGGTGGCCGTCCCCACGCCGTACACGGGAGGCGTCCTTGCCGCGCGGGGTGGCACCGCGGCACTGTCCCTCATTCGGGGCGAGGGCGTGCGGGGCCTGTGGATGACGACGGACGACGGCGCGCACTGGCGGACGGTCCTCGGCGGCGGCATTGCCTGGAAGGACCTGAAAGGCGGTGCGGAGGCGCTGGTCCTGGAACTGCTTACGGACGGGCGGCTGCTCGTCGGTGAGGAAGGTGGCCGCTACTGGCTCGCCGACGATCGCACCAACAGCGCCTTCCACGAGTTGAGGACGCCGGTGAAGTTCACGTCGTTCACCGTCGACGGCACGACCCTCTACGGCATCGCGGACGCGACGACATCGACGTACGACCTGGTGAAGGGCGAAGGGCTGTGGATCTCCCGCGACGGCGGAGGTGCCTGGCGGCGTTACGGGCAACGTGGGTAGCGGGTGAAGCCCATGGGTTCTGCCCATGGCAGGTCGCGCCGCCGACGAACACTGCCCTCTGACGGGCGAATGGCGCAGCGTCGGAATACCCGAATGCGTTGACGGCGAGACGGATACTCTGCCCCCATGGATTCGGGTGAGGGGACCGAGGGCAACGGCTTCGATCTCGACAGTCAGGGCTGGAGTGCCACGCGCTCCTGGGTGGAGAAGGGCCTGTCCGAGGCAGAGCGCATCGAAAAGATGGTGCGACTGCGCGGCGGCTGGACATCGGAGATGAGCCGCCTGGACCTCTGCGGTCCGGATGGTCGGCGCTCACTTGTCCTGCGGTCCTTCGTCAAGCCGTTCTTCGTTCGGCATGCGGAGGGCCTGTTGACCCGTGAGGCGACTGTCCTGCGCCTGCTCGATGAGACGGACGTGCCCGCGGCCACGGTCATGGCGGTGGACGCGACGGCGCAGTACTGCGATCACCCCTCCTTGCTGATGTCCCTGCTGCCGGGGACCGTACGCCTGGAGGATCAGAGCAATGATGACCGCGCTGAACTGCTGGCCCGGCAGTTGGCGCGTATCCATCAACTGCCGGTGACCGCGCACCAACAGCCTCGCGCCTACCAGGCCTGGACCTCTCCCGAACGAGTGAATCCGCCCGCGGCCACCGAGCGGCCCGAGCTCTGGCAGCGGGCTGTCGACGTCATTCGCCGGGAGCCCCCGGCTCATCAGGGTTGCTTCCTGCACCGGGACTTCCATCCCGGCAACGTCCTCTTCACAGGCACCGACGATGACCTTCGGATCAGTGGTGTCGTCGACTGGGTGGAGACCTCTTGGGGGCCGGCCGACTTGGACGTGGCACATTGCTCGACGGCCCTCGCCCTACTGCACGGGATTCCCGCAGGCATGCGATTCGCCGATCGCTACGTCGCCGCGAGAGGAACCTTGGCCGCCCATCTCTACTGGCGGCTGCTGGACGCGTCGGGATTCGCTCCGGACGCGGAAAAGGTCGCTGTTCCCTGGCGTGAACTGGGCCGCGACGATCTGACGGCCAGCGTCCTGACCGAACGGCTGGAGGGATACCTGGAAGCCCTCTTCAATCGCTATGCCTGAACCGTCGCGACTGACTGTCTCCGCGATCCTCGAACCCAAGGGGTCTTCTGCCTGGATCGAGCGGCCGTGTGGCCGCACCGGGTCACCGGCCGCAACCTGCCGTTTGACCGTCGGACCGCGCTCGACATCGACCTGTTTTGTATGCCTCGCGGGCGGCGGAGCCGTTGGAAGGGCGAGGAGTGACACGACCTCAACCAGCGGTCAGTCCCGGAGCAGCGCGCAGACGAAGTTCTCCTCGACCTCGCGCAGCTTTTCCAGGAGTTGCGGCTTCGTCGCCTCGTTCACCTGCGTGGTGAGCGAGAACGTCAGTGACCGCTCGCCGTCCGGTGTCGCGGCGATCAGCTGGGTGTAGCCGGGTGTGTTTCCGGTGTGGCCGAGCACCACTCCGCATCTCGTGGTGTAGCGGAAGATCGCCGCCCCCGCCTTGTTCCTGCCCGGACCCGCCGGTTCCGAGGCGCCGTCGACCCAACGGCGCTGCTCGCTCAGTGTCGCCCGGGAGATCAGCGCGCCGCCCGCGTAACCGCGGATGAACCTGGTCATGTCCCTCGGAGTGGAGACGATTCCGCCCGACGCCCACACCCCCGAGGCGCCGATCAGCTCGCTGACGTCCTCCGGTGCGGCCGGCGGCCGGATGGGGACGTCGTAGCCGCGCATGTACGGTTCCGGCAACTCGAAGCCCTGGGGGAGGCTCGTGTCGTGCAGGCCGAGCGGGCGGTACACCAACTGACGCAACAGCTCCTCGTAGCGCTTCCCGGTGGCCGCCTCGGCCATCAGGGCCACGGCGATGTTGTCCGAGTTGGAGTACTGGTACCGCGAACCGGGACGGAACAGCAGCGGCTCGCCGGCCACGAAGTCGAGTAGCCGCCGGGAGTCGAAGCGATGATGCAGATCTGCCTTGAGGATCCTGACGAAGTCCGGACTCCGGCTGAAGTCCGGCAGGCCGCTGGTGTGGGTCAGGAGCTCGCGCAGTGTCACCGCGTGCCAGGCATGTGGGAGCACAGGCAGCCGTCGACCGATGGTGTCATCGAGGCCGAGCGCGCCCCGGTCGACGAGCCGCAGTGCCACGGCGCCGCTGAACGCCTTCGCCGTACTGGCGATACGCATGTGGTCGGTCGCTTCGACCGGCCTACCGGTATCGAGGTCGGCGACTCCGGCGCGCAGAATCCGGCGTGACTCGCCTCGCTGGAGCACGGCTATGACGCCGGGCGGGCCGCCCGGAGCGTGGACCAGTTGTTCGAGCTGGCTCTGAAGTGCGCGGTCCGGAGCGGGGCGGGGCGTGTCGGCTTCGGACGGTGCGGACACCAGGGCTGCCAGACAGGCGCCGGCCAGCGCGGCGCCGACCGGCAGACGCAGTTGGGGGAGACGAGACAGCGGCACGGGAACTCCTCGGGCGGGCTGGGGGAGGGGCACGCCCAGCATCGGCCGCGTGGCGCCCGGTTGCCTGTGTCGCTGCTGCATACGGCCGAGCGGGTCGTTTGACGGTGTGTGCTCGGCGAGACGTCATCCGGACAACCCATGCCCCAGCAGGCCAGCAGGCCCCCTGGTCAGGAACAAGCCCGTCGCAGCGGGCGGAAGGCGGTTCCGGCGTGGGGCACCGAGCTGTGGGCAATGAGACGCCATGGCCTGGACGGACTTGTGGCGGCCCTCGCTTATCTCAGCGCCGCTCAGCTCGAACGCCTGAACAACCTGACCCCGGCCGCGGGTGAACGCCACGACGAGGTGAACATGGCCAGCATCGACGGCTGACGGCTGACGGCTGACGGCTGACGGCTGACGGTCGGCGACTTCGCGACGACCTCGCCGCCCTTGCCGTGCCCTGCGGGCCGACGGCGGACCCGAGGGTCCACCGTGCTGGATCACCTGGACGTCAGTGTGCTGGGAAGCGACCCTTCGGCTGTGCCAGTTCGACATCCAGCCGATGGCCACGCTGTACGGCGCCGCCATCGGCCCCTCTGCCAGGGATCTGGCCGCCGTCGCCCCCAGGAAGGCAGTCGGCGGCCACCGTGTCACTTCAAAGGGGACCGCACGCCGGATACGGACCCGAGGTGCTCGGAATCCGCCCCCGCCGCAGTGATGCCGGACAACATCCCTGGTGGCATGTATGACGCCGTCGTGGGTACTGGCATGCGTGGACGGGGGGAGTGAGGGCGAACACGTGGGATGTCATGCCGGCGATGACGCCTGTACGGCGCCGAACGCGTACCTGATGCGCGTCGGCCACACCCTGGTCGGTGATGACGGCTGCATTGCCGATGCCCGCCACCATGCCGTCGCCTTTCTCGACCAGGCTCGCGCAGACCATCACCTGCCCGTGCCCCCGCGCGTGAGGGATTTCGTCCAGTTGGTGGTCAGTGAGCTGGTCACCAATGCCCGCAAGTACGCTCCCGGCCCCGTTCTGCTCGAACTGCGCATCAACGCCCGCGCTGTGGACGTCGTCGTGTGGGACAGCGAGCCCACCGTTCCCGTAGCCCGGGTGGCCGATCCCGGCAGGATCGGCCAGCACGGACTGGAGATCGTCAAGGCCGTCACCGAGGACCTGTTCATCGAGCAGGAGCCGGTCGGTAAGCGCATCACGGCTCGCATCGCCCTGCCCGCAAAGGGCGAGCAGCCACGACCTCCTCGGGCGTGACCCGGGGCGCACCTTTCCGCGAAGCCATACCTCAGCATCCACGCGCGAAAATCTATGCTGGCGAGAGTAGACATGGGGCGGCTGGGTGGCTATGGTTTCTCTCGTAGCCCAGAGAGACAGCAGGGCCCGGCAGACACGAACTGGCGGGCAGCAGTAGTGCAGTCGCAGTGCGCAGGACGGTGCGGTGGTGGAGTTTCGAAGCCAGGGTTGTTGCAGGACGGCGACGGGGCTGACGACCGGACCGGGTGGCCCGCAGTGATCAGGGGTCGCCGTGAGCAGTACCGCAGTGGCAGTACCCGTAGGTGCAGTTCGTAGTACCGAGCAGTACGCAGTTCCCGTTTGGCAAGCAGTTGATCACCCAGGGAAGAACGGAGGAGCCGAGCGCCATCAGGATCGCCCGGGCGGAAGTCTTGAACCCGGGTACCGCAGGACATCGATAGTGAGGTGGTCTCCGGTCGAGCAACCGCGATCCCCGTATTCCCGGCAGCGTTTCGGTCGGGTCCGCGGAGACAGAAGGCCGACGCAGCACGAGGGTCGGCAGATGGTGTAGCAGTTCCTTCGGGCCCTGGCGCCGTACGGCGCCAGGGCCCCTCCACGCGTTCGACAGAGATTCGACAGAGAGGTGTACGTGACAGCAGAGGATTCGTACGGCCGTATCGACGACGACGACTACCCCGCCTACACCATGGGCCGGGCCGCCGAGATGCTCGGCACCACGCAGGGCTTCCTCCGTGCCATCGGCGAAGCCCGACTCATCACCCCGCTGCGCTCCGAGGGCGGACACCGCCGCTACTCCCGCTACCAGCTGCGCATCGCCGCCCGAGCCCGGGAACTCGTCGACCAGGGGACCCCCATCGAGGCCGCCTGCCGCATCATCATCCTCGAAGACCAGCTCGAGGAAGCCCAGCGCATCAACGCCGAGTACCGTCGCGCCGCATCCTGACACCCAGCCTGTGCCTGATCCCGGGCCCGCGGAGACGCGCTGGGCCGCCCCATCCGCCGATGCCAGAATATGAGCGCATGATCGCCGAAGATTTTGAGCCGCCGGCACCTGGACGAGATTCCCAGCCCGTCCCCGGCACCGCGTCCGACGCCCCGCGCGCCAAGCCTGTTGACCCGCCTTCCGGCGCGACCGGACGGCTGACGGGCGGGCAGGCCGCCGCCGGTCTGGAAGGCGTCGCCGAGCGCGCTGCCGCTGTGCTGAAGCCGAGGATGCGTGGCTGGCTGCACGCCGGCGTGTTCCCGCTCGCGCTGGTCGGCGGCATCGTCCTGATCGCCGTTTCGCGCTCGGCGGCGGCAGTGGCGGCCTGCTCGGTGTACGCGGTGTCCGCCTGCCTGCTGTTCGGCACCAGCGCGGTCTACCACCGCGGAACGTGGGGTCCGCGCGGGGAAGCGCTCCTGCGGCGGCTGGACCACGCGAACATCTTCCTGATCATCGCCGGTACCTACACGCCGCTCGCGGTACTGCTGCTGCCCGCGCACCGGCAGCTGGTGCTGCTGGCCGTGGTGTGGGCAGGCGCCCTGGCCGGCATCGCCTTCCGCGTCCTGTGGATCGGGGCTCCCCGGTGGCTGTACACCCCGTGCTACATCGCCCTGGGCTGGGTCGCCGTCTTCAATCTGCCCGACTTCGCGCGCACCGGCGGCACCGCGGTCGTCGTACTCGTCATCACCGGCGGTCTGCTCTACACAGCGGGCGCCGTCGTCTACGGACTCAAGCGTCCCGACCCCTCACCGGCCTGGTTCGGCTTCCACGAGGTCTTCCACGCCCTGACCATCGCAGCCTTCACCGCGCACTACACCGCCATCCTCCTCGCAGTCACATGACTGCGGCAAAAGCCCGCCGAAGCACAGGACTCGGGCCTGGCAGGGACCTGGCCGCACATGGTCCGAGAGGGGCCGGCGGGCGGTGCGGACCCGGGTCCCGTGGTGCAATTGACCTGTCCGGCACGGGGCTTGGCACAGCTCTTTCGCGTATCCGGGGCAGCGTCCCGAGCGTGATCGAGCAATTGAGGGAGTCGCTGTGACCGCAAGAGGGCCGGACGGCGGGCAGGCCTTTCGTCTTCCCGAAGACGAGAGTCGCCTGGGCAGCGCGATGACTCTGGCGGGGACGCTGGAGGCGGCGGAGGCCGCGGCGCCGGTGGAGTCGCTCGACGTGGTCGCGCGCATGCTCAAGGAGCACCTCGGGGCCGTGTCGGTGTCGTTCCTCATCACCGACTTCACCGGTAGCTCAGTCGTACGGCTGGGGGCGGCGGGCAGCGTCGATACCGACGAACCCGCCCGGCGGATCAAGCTGCGGGGCACCCTGTACGACGACGTCATCCGTACCCAGAGGCCGGGTGTGGAGGACAAGGGTGAGGGCGCGCTGGTGCGGGTCGTCGCCCCGGTGACCAACCGCGGGGACGCCATCGGGCTCCTCGAACTGTTCCTGCCAGTGGCGCCGGACGCGGAGGTGATGCGGGAGATCGGCGAGACCGCGCACGCGCTGGCGTACATCGTCATCGCCAACCGGTCCTACACCGACGTGTACCAGTGGGGCCGCCGCACCACTCCGCTGAGCCTGGCCGCGGAGATCCAGCACCGGCTGCTCCCGGATTCGCTGGCGTGCGAGGCCGCCCAGTTCGCGGTCGCCGGGGCGCTGGAACCGGCCGACCACGTCGGGGGCGACACCTTCGACTACGTCATCGACCGGGACAGTGTTCAGCTCTCCGTCACCGACGCCATGGGACACGACGTCGACGCCGCGCTGCTGGCCAGCCTCCTGGTGGGCGCCCTGCGGCGGGCGCGGCGAGCCGGTGCCGACCTCGCCGAACAGGCCCGCCAGGCCGACCAGGCCATGCACGAGCACGGCCGCCAGGGCTACGTCACCGGCCAACTCCTCCGTATCAGCCTGATCGATGGCAAGACCGAGTTCATCAACGCCGGGCACCCCTGGCCGCTGCGGATGAGAGACGGAGAGGTGCAGGAAATCACCCCGAAGATCGACACGCCGTTCGGCTTCCCCATCCCACATACCTACCAGGTCCAGTCGCTGGACCTGCGGCCGGGCGACCGACTGGTGATGCTGACCGACGGCATGCTGGAGCGCAACGCAGGCAGCCTCGATCTGGCCGACCTGATCATGCGCACCCGCGCGCTGCATCCACGCGAAGCCGCCCGCACCCTCATCGGGGCGATCGTCGACGCCAACGATGGCCACCTGCAGGACGACGCGACCGTCATGTGCCTGGACTGGCACGGCACCGTCAACTCCCATCGTGACGCGGCCACCGGAGCCGACCTCACCGACGCCTCACGAGCGTCCAGAACGGGACGGACCATCCCCGGGCGATGACCCGTCCGACCGCTTCCTGCAGCGGACTGCTCCACGGGCGGACAGATGCGCGGAGGCATCCACCTGTACGCCGACGGCGTCGCAGGTCGGGCTGGACGGATCCTTGCCGAACGTGAGACCTACTCCAGCTCCTCCGCCAACAGGTCCATCAGCAGCCCGTCGTGCCAGCTGCCGTCCGGGCCACGCTCGTACTGCCGCATGCCACTGATCATCGCCGACTTCGGATCCACTCGTCCAGGGAGTAAGGGGATGGGTGCGGACCTCCCTTGGCCTGCTCAAGTCCCTGCGCCTGCGTCGGCCCGGCGAGAAGCTGTACGTCGTCCTGGACAGCTTCTCGCCGCACAAGTACGCCGACGAGCTCGAGCCAGGGCTCCCGCCACGCGAGATCTTCCTGCTGTGGCAGGCACACCGCACCCACTCCCCACTCGCGGCACGGGCGACGGAGCAGTCCTGCCGGCACCCAGGTCAGCCGTCGATCGGTACACAGCCAACAGTCCGCATGACGCAATTTTTGCGAGCCCGGAGACCTGTTTGAGAGAGGAATCTCAGGCGACACGGTGGAAGGAAGGTTCTTTCGAGCGAGACAGGAGTGAGTGACTGTGGCTGCGGACGAAAAGGGCAAGGCCAAGGGCGAGCAGGCCAAGGGCAAGGTCAAGAAGGTGGTCGGCGGTGCCGTGGGCAACGAGTCTCTGAAGGCCAAGGGAGAGGCCGAGGAGACCAAGGGAGACCTGCGTGCCGCCAAGGAGAAGGCCAAGGACGCGATCAAGCCCAAGTAGGCGCACGTCCACCGATCCCGGCAGCCCGCCTCCCGCGGGCTGCCGGGATCAGCGCTGTGGCGTCACTGCTGAGGATCAATCGCGGGGGTACCCGCCGGAACATGACTGTCTACGGATTGCACGCCTCGCACGAACAGATCCCGCCCGCGGGCCTGCTCGACGCCGTGGTGCACGCCGAACGCGCGGGATTCACCGCCGCCATGTGTTCGGATCACTTCTCACCCTGGAGCGTCCGTCAAGGAGAGTCGGGATTCGCCTGGTCCTGGCTCGGAGCCGCCCTCCAGGCCACCGACCGGATGCCGTTCGGCGTGGTGAACGCGCCGGGGCAGCGCTACCACCCCGCGATCGTCGCCCAGGCGATCGCCGGCCTCGCGTCGATGTATCCGGGCAGGTTCTGGGCGGCGCTCGGCAGCGGTGAGGCCTCCAACGAGCACATCACCGGGGCCCCCTGGCCGCGCAAGGATCTGCGCAACGCACGCCTTCGGGAATGCGTCGACATCATCCGCGCACTGCTGGCAGGGGAGGAGGTCAGCCACGACGGACTGGTGACCGTGGACAGGGCCCGGCTGTGGACGCTGCCGGCCGAAGTGCCGCCGCTCGTCGGAGCCGCGTGCAGCACGGCCACCGCCGCCTGGTGCGCCGAGTGGGCGGACGGCCTCATCACGGTCAACGCCCCGCCGGAACGGCTGCGGGAGATCGCCGACGCCTATCGCGACGCGGGTGGCCACGGGCCCCTGCATCTCCAGGTACACCTGAGCTGGGCACCCGACGAGGACCATGCCCTGGCGCTGGCACACGACCAGTGGCGGACCAACGTGCATACGCCTCCGGTCAGTTGGGACCTGGACTCCGTGGAACTGTTCGACATCGTCAGCGAGCACGTCACGCCCGGACAGGTGGCGGGCACGGTCAACGTCTCGTCCGACCTAGGCCGCCACACCGCATGGCTCCAGGAATACGCCGACCTCGGGTTCGACACCGTGATGCTCCACCACGTGGGCCGTGAACAGGCCGCGTTCATCGACACGTTCGGTGCCGAGGTACTGCCCCAGCTCGACGTCACCCGCCCGCTTCCCGCCACGGCCAAGGAGTACCGATGCGTCTGACCCGTACATCCGACCTGTGGTGGAAGAACGCGGTGGTGTACTGCCTCGACGTCGAGACGTACCAGGACGGCAACGGCGACGGGATCGGCGACTTCGCGGGTCTCACCCAGCGCATCGACCATCTGGTGCGCCTCGGTGTGACCTGCGTGTGGCTGATGCCCTTCTACCCGACACGGGAACGCGACGACGGATACGACATCACCGACTTCTACGGTGTCGACCCCCGCCTGGGCACCCTCGGTGACTTCACCGAGTTCGTCCGCACGGCCAAGGACCGCGGCATCCGCGTGATCGCCGACCTCGTGGTCAACCACACCTCCGAGGAGCATCCCTGGTTCCATGACGCCCGCTCCGGCCGGGACTCGGCCCACCGCGACTGGTACGTCTGGCAGGACGAGCCTCCCGAGGACAGCCCCGAAGGCGTGGTCTTCCCCGACGCGGAGGACAGCCTGTGGGAGTACGACGAGGGCAGCGGCCAGTACTACCTGCACCGTTTCTACAAGGAGCAGCCCGACCTCAACGTCGCCAACCCCGAAGTACGGGACGAGATAGCCCGCATCATGGGCTTCTGGACACAGCTCGGACTGTCCGGGTTCCGGGTGGACGCGGTGCCCTTCCTGCTGGAGACGGACGGCCAGGACGACGCCGGCGAGCTGCCGGACCCGCACGAGTACCTCGCGGACCTGCGCGCCTTCCTCGGCCGCCGCAACGGCGAGTCGGTACTGCTCGGCGAGGTGAACCTGCCCTACGGCGACCTCGTCCGGTTCTTCGGCGACCCCGACTCGGACCGAGGTGACGAACTCACCATGTGCTTCGACTTCGTCGGGATGCAGCAGATGTACCTGTCGATGGCGCGCGAGGAGGCGGGGCCGCTGGCCGCCTCGCTGCGTGATCGTCCGGCCGCCCCGCGCGACGCCCACTGGGCCACGTTCGTACGCAACCACGACGAACTCACCCTCGACAAACTGAGCGACGACGAACGCGCCGAGGTCTTCGCCGCCTTCGGCCCGGACAAGGATATGCAGCTGTACGACCGGGGGCTGCGCCGCAGGCTGCCTCCCATGGTCGACGGTGACCGGCGCCGCATCGAACTCGCCTACAGCCTCCTCTTCACCCTGCCGGGCACCCCCGTGCTCTTCTACGGCGAGGAGATCGGCATGGGCGAGAACCTGGCCGCCGAGGGCCGCCAGGCGGTACGCACCCCCATGCAGTGGACCCCGCAGGAAGGCGCCGGATACTCCACCGCAGCGCCGGACACCTTCCCCAACCCGCTGGTGGAGGGCGCGTTCGCACCGCAGAAGGTGAACGTGTACGAGCAGAGCCGCGACCCCGGCTCGCTCCTCAGCCGCATACGGCTGTTCGTCGAGCGCTACCGGGAGGCTCCCGAACTGGCCTGGGGCGAGTACCGCCTGGTGGAGACGGGGGAGCGCGCCGTGCTCGCCCACATCAGCTGTACCCCGGACGGGAGGGTCCTGGCCCTGCACAACTTCGCGGGCCGCCCCCTCACCGTACGACTGCGGCTCCCGGAGACCGGACCCGGTGACAGGCTGACCGACCTCCTCGCCGAAGACCACGCCGGTCTCACGGTGTCCGACGACGGCCTGCTCGGCGTCGAACTGCCCGCCTACGGGTACCGGTGGCTCCGCGCCGGGACCCCGGCCGACGATCCGGAGAGGGTTGCCGCAGGCTGAGAGTCCCAGCGGGGGCTCTCCCCTGCTCACTCACCTGACCAGGACCGACTCCCTGGGCCGGGGTGGCCGGTGGATCGGGCCGGTGACCCGGGCCAGGGGCCGGCCCGTGCCCTGGTTGACCTCGGCGATGATCTCCGCGGTGATGGAGACGGCCGTCTCCTCGGGCGTGCGGGCTCCGAGGTCGAGGCCGATCGGTGAGCGCAGCCTGGCCAGTTGTTCTCCGGACACGCCGGCTTCGCGCAGGAGTCGCAGGCGTTCCTCGTGGGTACGCCGGGAGCCCATCGCCCCCACGTAGGCGACGGGCAGGTCGAGGGCCTGTCGTAGGAGAGGGATGTCGAACTTGACGTCGTGGGTGAGGACGCAGACGGCGGTACGGGCGTCCACCTCGGTTCGTTCCAGGTACCGGTGGGGCCATTCGACGATCACTTCGTCCGCGTGCGGGAAGCGTGCGGTGGTGGCGAAGACGGGGCGGGCGTCGCAGACGGTGACCCGGTAGCCGAGGAAGCGCCCGGCCCGGCTGAGGGCCGCGGCGAAGTCGACGGCGCCGAAGATCAGCATGCGGGGGCGGGTGGCCGCCACGTGGACGAGGACGGACAGGTGCTCCGGGCACCCGTCCCCGGACCCGCCGATGTCGACGCGGGTGGTGCGGCCGGCCCGCAGCAGGGCCCTGGCCCGGTCGGCGACCGCCCGGTCGGCCGGCCCGCCGTCCACGCGTCCGTAGGCCGCACGGCCGCCGCCGAGCACGCTCAAGGTTGAACCGAGGAGGTGCTCCGGGCCGTCCACGACCTGTGCCACGGCGACCGGACGCCCTTGAACGATCTCCGTGAGGGCGGCCGTGAGGTGTGGCTGTGCCGTGGGATCGATGCGCTGGACGAGGACGTCGAGTTCGCCGCCGCAGGTGAGGCCGACGGCGAAGGCGTCGTCGTCGGAGTATCCGAACCAGGCCCGCTGCGGAGTGCCCCGGTCGTGCAGCACCTGCCGGCACAGTTCGTAGACGGCGCCCTCGACGCAGCCGCCGGAGATGCTGCCGACGGCGTTGCCGTCGGCGTCCACCGCGACCGAGGTGCCGACCGGCAGGGGTGCGCTGCCGCGGACGTCGACGACCGTGGCGAGAGCGAAGGGGCGGGATTCGTCGCACCAGCGGTGCAGTGTGTCCGCGATGTTCAGCATGGGCGGCTCTCCACAGTGGGACCAGAATCGGAAGGTGAGCGGGCCGCCGCCGTGCCCCGGGGGAGTGTCGACGCGCGGCGGCGGCCCTGGGAGGTCCGGCGGCCCGACGGGGGCAGGCCGCCGGACGTGCGGTGTGCACCCCGCCTGCCGGAAGTGCTCAGCTCAGAGCAACGCCTCGGCGGTGATGGGCAGTTCGCGGACACGGCGGCCGGTGGCGTTGAAGACCGCGTTGGCGATGGCGGGCGCCACGCCGATCATCACGAGCTCACCGAGGCCCTTGACGCCGAGCGGGTCGGCCTCGCGGTCCTCTCCGTCGAGGTAGATCGCCTTGAGGTCGGGGACGTCGGCGTTGACGGGGACGAGGTAGTCGGCGAGGTTCGCGTTGACGATTCGGCCGTCGCGGTGGTCGGTGACGGTGTGTTCGAGGAGGGCCGTGCCGATGCCGCCGACCATGCCGCCGAGGGCCTGACTGTCGGCGAGCTTGGGGCTGATGATGCGCCCCGCGTCGTACACGCCCAGTACGCGCCGCACCCGGACCAGGCCGAGCGTCGCGTCCACGGCCACCTCGGCGAACGTCGCGTTGTAACCGTAGAAGGAGTGCCGTTCGGGTCCCGACGGCGGGGCGAAGGAGCCGTCCGCTGTGAGGTGGGTGCGGTCGTTGCGGACGAGCAGTCGCCGGTACGTCTCCCCGCGCGTGGGGTCGTTCTTCACGTGCAGTCGGCCGGCCCGGACCACCACGTCGTCGGCCGCCACCCCGTGCAGCGGTGATGCGCGGTCCTCCACGGCCAGCTTGATCGCCTGACGGCGGACCTGGTTGCAGGCGTCGAGGACGGCGGAACCGACGCTCGCCATGGTCATGGAGCCGCCGTGCGGCGGGGTCGGAGGGTAGAGCGAGTCGCCGAGCCGGAAGGTGACCGTGCGCATGGTCAGTCCGAGGGCGTCGGCGGCGACCTGGGTCTGGGAGGTGTAGGTTCCGGGGCCCATGTCGGTGGCGGCGGCCTCGACCACGGCGCTGCCGTCGGCGTCCAGGCGGGCTCGGGCCTGGGCCGGCATGCGCGCGGTGTCGTAGACGCCGGCGGCCATGCCCCTGCCGATGAGCCAGTCCCCGTCACGCGTCGAGCGGGGCCTGGGATTGCGGCGGTGCCAGCCGAACTCGCGGGCGCCGACGGTGTAGCACTCCCGCAGTCGGCGGGTGGAGAACGGCAGGTTGCTGGACTCGTCCTCGTTCGGTTCGTTGCGCCGGCGCAACTCGATCGGGTCCATGCCGAGTTGGTGGGCGAGTTCGTCCATGGCCGACTCGATGACGAAGGAGGCCGTATGAAAGCCGGGGCCGCGCATGTACAGCGGAGTGGGCAGGTCCAGGGGCACCGTCCGATAGGCCTGGCTCACGGCGGGCATGCTGTAGAGCATCTGCCCGGCCGCCAGGATGCCCTCGGTGAACGTCTCGTACGACGACGTCTCGGCATCCAACTCGTGTACTGCAGCCGTCAGTTGGCCGCGCCGGTCGCTGCCCAGGCGCAGGTGGTACTCGTACGAGGGCCGGAAACCCGTCCCGAGGTACATCTGTTTGCGGCTCAGAACGAGCTTGACCGGACGTTTCGTCTCGCGGGCGGCCAGTGCGGCGACCACCACATGCGGCCAGCAGCGCAGCGCGGTGCCGAAGCCGCCCCCGACGAACGGCGATATGACGCGCACCGCATCCGTCTCCAGGCCGAACACCGCCGCGAGTTCGGTCTGCGTGCCCACGACCCACTGGGTCTTGTCCCACACGGTGAGCTTGCCGCGGTCCCAGCGGGCGATGGTGGCGTGCGGTTCCATCGGGTTGTGGTGGTTGCGCGCGGTGCGGTACGTCAGGTCCAGCTGTACGGCGGCGTCGCGCAGGCCCGCCTCTGCGTCGCCGCGCGCGTATCGGATCGCCTCGTCGGGCTCGGCGTTGGTGAGGTCGGTGGAGGGCTGTTCGGCGTCGTAGCCGACCTCGACCAGGCTCGCGCCGTGCTGGGCGGCCTCCAGAGTGGTCGCGATGACGACGGCGATGGGCTGGCCGTGGAAGAGGACCTTGTCGTCCTGGAAGACCCGCAGCCGTCGGCCCGCCGGGTTGTTCGACCCTGGGTTGTCGCGGTAGGGCAGCGTCGGCGCGTTGAAGTGGTGGATGACCTTCAGTACGCCGGGCTGGGCCTCGGCGGTGCCGGTTTCGAGGGACGTGACGCGTCCGAGGCCGATGCTCGCGTCGACGATGACGGCATGTATCGCCCCGGCGACGTCGTGCTCGGCGGCGTACAGGGCCTTACCGGTGACCTTCAGCCGGCCGTCCACACGGGACAGCGGTGCGCCGACGGTTGCCTGCGGCTGCGGGCTCACTTCGTACCTCCTACGATGCGCAGCTGGCGCTCGACGGTCCGCTTCAGCAACTCGACCTTGAAGCGGTTGTGCTGAAGGGGACGGGCGCCGTCCGCGGCCTTCTCGGCGGCGGCTGCCCACAGGGCGCCCGAGGGGCGCTCGCCGATGAGATGTCGCTCGACTGCCGGGAGCTTCCAGGGCACGGTGCCCACACCGCCGACGGCGACCTTCGCCGCCCGGATCAGCCCGCCGCGCACATGCAGCGCGACGGCCGCCGAGGTCAGGGCGAACTCGTACGACTGCCTGTCCCGCACTTTCAGATAGCCGGACTTCAGCGGACGCGGCAGCGCCGGGATCTCCACCGCCGTGATCAACTCCCCTTGCCTGATGGCCTGTTCGCGTTGAGGAGTGTTGCCCGGACGCAGCAGGAAGTCGGTGAAGGGGACCTGGCGCTTCCCGTCCGGTCCGAGCAGGTGCACTCGCGCGTCCAGGGCCGCGAAGGCGACGGCGGCGTCGGAGGGATGGGTGGCCACGCAGGCATCCGAGGTCCCGAGGATCGCGTGAGTCCGGTTGACACCCTCCAGCGCGGCACAACCGGAGCCGGGTTCGCGCCTGTTGCAGGCTGCGGTCACATCCCGGAAGTACGTGCAGCGGGTGCGTTGCATGATGTTCCCGCCGATGGTCGCCATGTTGCGGAGTTGGGCCGAAGCGCTCAGCTCCAGTGCCTGTGAGACGACGGGATACAGGGTCCGCACCTTCGGGTGGGCGGCGGCCTCGGCCATGGTCACCAGGGCGCCGATGCGCAGACCCCCGCGCTCGGTGGCGGTGACCTCGTGCAGGGGCAGGCCGGAGATGTCGACCAAGGAGTCCGGGCGCTCGACCGTCTCGCGCATCAGGTCGACGAGGGTGGTGCCTCCGGCGATGTAACGACCGCCCTGGCGACCGGCGTTGACGGCCTCGCGGATGTCGGAGACACGGGTGTAGGCGAAGGGGTGCATGAAGGGCCGCTCCTTACTTCCGGCCCGCGATCTGCTCGACCGCGCGCACGATCTTGACGTAGCAGCCGCAGCGGCAGATGTTGCCGCTCATCCACTCCCGGATCTCCTCCGGCGAACCGGTATGACCCTCCTGGATGCAGCCGACGCCGGACAGGATCTGCCCCGGCGTGCAGTACCCGCACTGGAATGCGTCCTCGTCGATGAACGCCTGCTGCAGCGGGTGCAGTTGATCCCCCGCGGACAGACCTTCGATGGTGGTGACCTCGGCGCCTTCCAGCCGAACGGCCAGCGTCAGGCAGGAGTTGACGCGCCGCCCGTCGACCAGCACCGTGCACGCACCACAGGCACCCGCGTTGCAGCCCTTCTTCGAACCGGTGAGGCCGAGGTGCTCGCGCAGCAGGTCCAGCATCGACGTCCGGTTGTCGACGGTCACGGTCCGGCGGGTGCCGTTGACCGTCAGGGAGACCCGGCTTGACGGTGGCCCCTCGGCGGCCGTGGCCTCTTCCTGGCCGACGAGGGAGGTCCCTCTGATCACGGCGCCTGCGACGACTGCGCCACCGACCGCGGTACTGGTGGCGATGAAGGTGCGCCGACTGGGCACCGAGGGGGACTCGCTGGATCCGGTGGGGGATGGGACGGCAGATTCAGGGAGTTCAGTAGACATACGTACGCCTTCGTATCGCGGACGGATCGGCCGTACTCGACAGCGGGACGGGAGTCGGGATCTTCGCCACCGCGGGGAACCGGGCCATTTGGCATCGCGCGCCTTGGCCGCGGCGACTGGTCCCACGGGAAGTCTTGCACCACCGGCACCACTCGTGGCAGGGAGACATTCCTCCCCCCTTGAGGTCCGGCAGGAGCGACTTGACGGCATGACCAGGAGCGACCTTCGCGCGCGGCGAAGGCAGGACAGAGCTGTCCGTAACGCCCGAGCTCCTCAGGGAGCGGCTTCGACGCTGATCTCCCCGGCGCCGGCGAGCTGCTCGGTGCCGCCGCCGTCGGTCATCTGCCCGATGGGGATCAGTCCGGTGGCGTAGGGGGCGTCGCGGTAGTAGGTGGCCAGAGTGCCCCAGGGCGCGTAGTACGCCAGGTCACCGGCCTTGGGGTCGCTTCCCTCCGGGGCGCCGGAGGTGGACAGCCGACGGGGCAGGTCGGCGGTCTTCTCGGTCTGGTTGAAGTCGCGCAGGGACAGGGCGAGGGGGAGCTGGGCGGCGAAGTCACGGGCGGTGGCGCTGTCGTTGAGGGTGGCGTCGATGCGGTGGCCGTCGATGGTGAGGCGGATGTTCATGGCGGTGGTCCTGCCGGACGTTGTGAACGGTGTGGTGGCGGCCGGGGCTGTCGAGGTCTGCGGTGATACGGGCTTCGAGGAGGAGGACGGGGAAGCGTCGGTGCAGGAGGTCACGACCAGCAGAACGGTGGCGGCCGGGACCATGCGGGCGAGGGCGCGAAGAGGTGCCGGGTTCACGAGGTCGTCCAGGGGATCAGTCGGGCAGGGGCTCGGAGTAGTGCCGGAAGCCGTCCCGCTGCTGGTGGATGTCGAGCAGGCGCTGTGCGAGGGCGTCGGGGCTGCTGTGCTCGGCGTCGGGCCGGACGGCTCCGGGGATGATCAGCTGGGCGACGTGGATGTTCTGCGGGGCGAGCGTGTCGTGGAGCATGCGGGCGTACGCGCTCTCGGCGGCGAAGGCGATGGAGGTGCCGGCGACGTCCGGGTTGGGGCGTACGGCGCTGGAGCCGTTGACGAACAGCAGGGTGCCGCGGCCGAGGGCGCGCATACCGGGCAGAACGGCGTTCACATGCGCACGTAGTCGGCCTGGCAGGTGCTCATGAACTCGCGGTGCAGACAGTTGGACTGCCAGCCGCCCAGGCAGTTGGCGCAGGTGTTGTCCGAGGTGGCGAACGAGCCGACCACGAACTGGCCCGGCTTGACGTTGGTGACCTCGCTGCCGGTCTCCTCGACGATGCCGACGTATTCGTGCCCCATCGGGTGCGGGTCGCCGATGGGTTCCGCGCCGCGGTAGGGCCACAGGTCCGAGCCGCACACACAGGTGGCGACCGTGCGGATCACCGCGTCGGTCGACTGGAGGATCTTCGGATCGGCCAGGTTCTCGAAGCGCACGTCGCCGGGGGCGTGGATGACTGCTCCGCGCATGGTGGAACTTCCTTCGCTGCGAGGATCGGGGTACGCAGCCAGGTCAGGAACGGCTGCTCACTGTCGAGCCTCACACCTGAAGGCAGGCGCGAAAAGCGGAGAGATCCATCCTGGGAGGAGAACATCCAGGGAGGAAACTCTCCCCCCTTTCCTGTGAGCGATCGATGTCATGCTGGGAAGCATGACCAGCAACGTTCCCCTCAATGAGCTGGGAGAATTCCTCAAGAAACGCCGCTCGGAGCTGAGCCCGCGCACGGTCGGCCTGCCGGAGACGGACAGGCCCCGCCGGGTGGCCGGGCTGCGCCGCGAGGAGGTCGCCCAGCTCGCCAGCATCAGCACCGACTACTACACCCGTCTCGAACAGGGCCGTATGCAGGCGTCGGCGCCCGTGCTGGACGTCCTCGCCCAGGTGTTCCACCTGGACGACGACGAGCGCGGCTACCTCTTCCAGCTCGCGGGCAGGACCACCACCCGCACCCGGCGGCCCAGCAGGCAGAAGGTCCAGCCGCAGTTGCAGCGCGTCCTGGACGACCTCACCGCCACCCCGGCAATCGTGCAGGGCCGGCGCGGAGACATCCTCGCCTGGAACGCGCTGGCCGCCGCACTGGTCACCGACTTCTCCCGGCTCCCGGAGAAGCACCGCAACTATCCCCGGATCCAGTTCACCGATCCGGCCATGCGCACCCTGTACGCCGACTGGGAGGTCTCGGCCCAGATCTCCGTGGCCCAACTGCGGATGGAGGCCGCGAAGTATCCCGAGGACCCGCGTCTGATCGAGCTGGTAGGTGAACTGTCCATGCGGGACAAGCAGTTCGCCCGGTGGTGGGGCGATCACCGCGTGGCCGCGCGCACCGTGGGCACGAAGACCCTGAACCATCCGGTGGTCGGCGAACTCGTCCTGGACTGGGACACGCTCACCGCCAACACCGATCCCGACCAGAACCTGACCGTCTGGACGGCCGCGCCCGGTTCCGCCACCCACGATCGGCTGCGAATCCTCGCCTCCTGGGCGGCCGACCAGTCCCTGTCGGCGTCGCAATCACGGTAGCGGCCGGGGGTACGCCTGGTCCGTGTCGGCAACGATCGACACACGGGCCCGCGGCACCGGGCGAAGCCCCCTTCCTCGCCACCGCAACGCATCACAGTGTCGCGGTCGTAGCCTCCCCGGAGGCGCTGCCCGCGAGCCACTGGGCCCATCCCAGGTTGAAGTCGGCGTAGCCGTTGTCGGCCGAGGCCTTGGCACGGGGTGAGCCGGTGACGGTTATGGGATCGCCCTGCTTGACCTGGTCGTAGAACCACTTGGCGTCCGACATGGACAGGTGGACGCAGCCGTGCGAGCCGCGGGCGCTGCCGCTGCCCGGGTTCGGGTCGCCGGTCGAGTAGTGCACGTAGGTGCCGGACTGGGTCAGATGGACGTCCCAGGGCAGCGTCAGGTCGTAGTAGTCGGGGCTGCCCTTGTCGCAGCTGATTCCGACGCTGCAGGAGGTCATGTGGACCTTCTCCTGCTTGTCGATGACGGCCATCGTGCCGTTCCACGTCGGATACTCGGCGCTGCCCGCGTTGATCGACAAGGTGCGCACCGGCGCGCCGTTCCGGGTCACCTTCATGGTGTGGCCGGTCACCGAGACATCGGCGCGCACGTCGTCACCGATCTTGAAGGTGTGCGTGTAGCCGTGTACGCCGAAACGGCCGTCGCCGTTGCTGACGCCCTTCATGTCGGCGTCGATCTTCACTGTCGTGCCGGAGGGCCAGTACGTCTTGGGACGCCAGTCGGCGCGCTGGTCCCCGAACCAGTGCCAGGCACCGGCCACCGGCTGTGAGGCGCTCACCTTCATGTGCTTCTCGACCGTGGCCCGTGCCTTGGCCGCCACCGGGTTCGTGAAGACCACCGAGATCGGCATGGCCACGCCTACCGTGGTTCCCGTCTGTGGGGTGATCGTCTCCAGCAGCATCGGCGGGCCCGCGGGCTTCGTCGGTGACGGAGACGAGCTCGCCGTGGGGTTTCCCGAGGCCTTCGCGTCGTCACCGCTCGCCTTGTCACTGCCGCCCCCGCCTCCGCCGCAGGCACTCGCGCCCACCAGCATCACGCCCGTGACGAGTGCGATCCCTATGCTGCCCTTGCGCCGTCGCACGACATGCCCCGCTCTCTAGCTCTTCGGCCCTGATGGGCCCGACGCACTGTGAGACAGCGACGGGGTGGACCGCAGTTGCGTGTGCCGCGTAAAACGTGTCTCAAACCTCGGTGCCCTGAGTCGGAGGCGACGCGAACCCGCCCCCACCACTCACGCGGTGTGGGTCAGGTGTCGCAGACGGAGCTGATCCGGTCGCTCCAACCCGAGGACTCGGAGGGCGTCATCGACGGTGCTGTTGTAATTGAACTCACCGTGGTCGTACACGCGCGCGTAATAGCCAGAGGCTTTTCTCTGCTCGCTTCCGTCGCGCACTGGTTGGCAACCGTCTCCAGCGTTCCGGTCTGCTCGATCACCGGGACGTATGCCCCAGAGAGCGTCTGGAGCCTTCGTCCATGGGAGCCGCGCTGAGAGCACAGCCGCCCTTCAAAGAAGTCGTGGCTCCCGCGTCGAGAACTGTGCGGGATCCGCACTCCATCGTGATCGGAATCGACCACGTACCCTCGGCACGTCAGCGTCCTGCCATGCCGAGGGCTGCCGATCAGGGGTCGCCGGGTCGCCACGGCGGAGTCATCGACCACGAGTTCGTGTACGCATTCCACGGCACCGTCGATAAGACGACGACGATGGCTCGCCGCCGGTGCGTCAAGCCGGTGCCGGTAGGCCTTAGCCGACGGGTCTGGGCAGGAGCAGGTGAGCGACGATCTGCTTGCCGGTCTCCAGGCCGATGGTGTTCAGCTGGTCGCACAGACGGGTGACCAACTGCAGGCCGTGCCCGCCGACGCGACGGACGTCGTATGCGCGCAGTTCGGGCCACCGAGGGGAGCTGTCCCGCACGGTGATGCGCAGAAGGGCTGCGTCGGGTGTGACCTCCAGCGCCAGACCGCCCGGACCGGGTGCGTGGCGCATCGCGTTGGTGACCAGCTCACTGACGACGAGCTGGGCGTCCTGGCTCGGTCGGTGGTCAGGGTCGTGGCCGGCATCGGCCAGGAGCGTGCGCACTGCCGCTCGGGAGTCCGCGAGCGACGCGTCTGTCGTGTCCCAGGCGGCGCTGTACCGCAGGGCCTTGGGTTCCTGTTCCTCCGATGCCCGGGTTTTACGTGGGATGACCATAGAACTCTTCCCGTGGATCGTTTTTCTTCATCGCGGGTTGTCGCTGTCGTGTAATTTCGCCTACCCGCTGTCGGCCTGTTCATGGGCATGCCGTGCCCGCTTCGATTCGGCCGCCCGGCTCGGTGAGGGCGCTGTGCGGGTCGCGCAACCAGTGGGCAGCCTCGGCGGAGGGGCGAGCGGTACCTGGAAGACTGGCCGGATGGATATCAGCCGCAGGAACAATGTCAACGTCATCGGCAACCCCCAGGGGCCGACGGTGGTGCTGGCTCACGGGTTCGGCTGCGATCAGAACATGTGGCGGCTGACGGTGCCGGCTCTCGTCGAGGACTACCGAGTGGTGCTGTTCGACTACGTGGGTTCGGCTGAAGATCACCACCCGAGACGCCGTCACCGGTCCCGTTCTGGAGATCACCGGTGAACTCGACCACACCAGTGCACCCGAACTACGTGAGCTGCTCACCACGCTCACCCTCCAGCCGGGCCAGCGCCTCATCCTTGACCTGGCCGGCATGGAATTCTGCGACTCGAGCGGACTCACCAGCCTGATCGCGGCACGCAACCATGCCCAAGCTGCCCAGTCGGACATCGCTCTGGCAGCGGTCCCTGCCCACACCCTGCGGGTACTGCGCATCGTGGGCCTCGACCAGATCTTTCCTATCCACCCCGACAGCCACTCCGCTGCTCGGTCCTGACTCCGGCGGCGTTGTGCACCTGTGGTGGATGGCCATCGCCGTGCTGGTGCTGGTGCTGGTGCTGTGGCAGCTGGGCTTCGCGATGCGCTCCACCTCCACCTCCAGCACCGCCGGCGGCCGTGGCCGCTGGTACCGATGGTGATCACACCCCCTTGTGGCCCCTGCCGTTTTGACGGCAGGGCCCCACAATCAGGTCCGTCGCGTGTGCACATGAGTTGCATCGGTCCGGCTGAAGGACTCTCCGAGAGGTAGGGGGAGGTGAGTTGCGGGCTGCCGGTCTGCCTGCCTCGCGTCTTCGTCCTCACGGCCGAACGGCCGCTACTCAGGCTGGAGTTGAGTACGTGCGCTCATACCTGGCGCCTGCCGCCCGGCCAGGATTGGGGCAACGGCGCGGACAGGAGCGCCGGTCCGATCCTGCTGAGTCTGTTGGGGGAATTTCTCATGGCGCGTCGTGTCGTTCTGGCCGTGGCTGCTGGTGTCGTCGTCCTCGGTGGTGCCGGGGCCTTTGCTCTCGCCCATGCCGGGGAGCAGCCTCTTTCGGTGGCGCACAGCGCCGCCCGTTACGCGGCTCCTGTCGGTGACCGTGCCGGCTCGTTGACCTTCACCACTGAGGTCACGGCGTCCGCCGGTGTCAAGGGCGTGAAGGTCCTGGCGTGGCCGTCGAATTCGTCCTTCTTCGCCAAGCAGGGGCTGACCGCCAAGGACATGGCTTCCGTGGAGTCGGCCGTGTGCAAGCCGTCGGGTGGGGACACCGTGCGCTGCACCTACACGGTTCCGGTGACCCGAGCCGACGTCGAGTCGTCCGAGCGTGGTGTGTGGCACGTCGCCGTCCTGGCCACCGCGAAGGACGGCGACACGAAGCTGGTCACCGAGGCCGCCGACTTCACCGTTGCATGATCCGCTGCGCAGGTGACGGATGCCGGTCGACGGTGAGGAGTTCGAGGTCGGCCGGCCGGACAACAGCCCGGGAACCCACCCCTTCACCTGGCCGGCCGACCCCGACCCGACCGGCGAGCCGGTCTCCGAGGTGCCTGCCCGCCCGTCCCGGTAGGTGACGGGCGGGCCGGGTCTTCGGCTCCGGGTACGACTTCGCCTCCAGCCTGTGCGCGGACTGCGCGGACTGTGCGGGCTTCGGGGCGAGTTGTCACCTGCCCGGCGTCATCACCTTCAACAGGCGTTTCCCGAACTAGGGTCTGGCCCGGACGGGTCCGGCGTCGTACGCCATGATCACGGCCTGGACGCGGTCGCGCGCCCCGATCTTGGCGAGGACCCGGCCGACGTGCTTCTTCACCGTGGACTCGGTGAGGACGAGCCGTTCGGCGATCTCGGTGTTCGTCCAGCCCTGGCCGATGGCGACCAGGACCTCCCGTTCTCGGTCACTGAGCGTCCGCAGCCGGGGATCCTCGGCCGAGGGGACACCGGGCGGCGCGAGCACCTGGTGGGCGTAGGCGTCCAGGAGGCGCCGGGTCAGGCTCGGGGCCACGACGGCGTCGCCGGTCGCCACCGCGTGGATGCCCGCGATGAGTTCCTCGGGGCGGGCGTCCTTGAGCAGGAAGCCGCTGGCGCCGGACCGCAGTCCTTCGTAGGCGTACTCGTCGAGGTCGAAGGTGGTCACGATGAGGACGCGGGTACGGCCGCCGGATGCAATGATCCGGCGGGTGGCCTCCAAACCGTCCATGCCGGGCATGCGGATGTCCATGAGGACGACGTCGGGGCGGAGTTCCGCGGCCAGGCGGACGGCCTCGGCCCCGTGTTCGGCCTCGCCGACCGGGGTCAGGCCGGGAGTGCCCTCCAGGAGCATGCGGAACCCCATGCGTTGCAGGGGCTGGTCGTCGGCGATCAGTACGGTGGTCACGGCAGCTGCTCTCCCGATGCCGACAGAGCGGGCGTGGAGGGCACGTCGAGTACGACGTCCACGATCCAGCCGGGCCCGGCGTCGAGGGGACCGGCGGCGACGTCACCGCCGTACATGGCTGCCCGCTGCCGGATACCGACCAGGCCGTGGCCGGGATCGACGCCGGTCCGCGGCCCCGGCTCCTCGCGTGCGGGGAACCCCGGTGGTGCTCCGGTGTCGGTGACCCGGATCCGCAGCCGGCCGGCCGCTGCGGCCACGGCGACCTCGGCGGTGGAGGCCGGACCGGCGTGTTTGAGCGTGTTGGTCAACGCCTCCTGGACGATGCGGTAGACGGTGAGCTGCACGCCGCTGCCGAGAGAGTCGAGCGCACCCTCGGTCCGGTAGGTCACCCTCAGCCCCGCCGCGCGGACCCGCGTCAGGAGGGGATCCAGGTCATGGATGCCCGGCTGCGGACCCAGCAGCCGTTCGTGCTCCTGCTCCTGGCGCAGTACGCCCAGCACACGCCGCAGTTCGCCCATGGCCTGGCGCCCGGTGTCGCCGAGGATGCGCAGCGCCTCGGCGGACTGCTCGCCCCGGTTGGCGGCGAGGACGGCGGCGCCGTCGGCGACGCTGACCATGACGGAGAGGTTGTGGCCGACGATGTCGTGCATCTCCCGGGCGACCCGGGCGCGTTCGGCGGCGGCGGTCAGCTGGACGCGTTGGTCGCGCTCGATCTCCAGGCGGGCGGCGCGGTCCTCCAGCGCGGCCAGGTACATACGGCGGATGCGCAGGGTCAGTCCGACGGCCACGGCCGCTGTCGCCGTGCCCAACAGGAAGAACAGCCCGAGCAGCGGGCGCTCGATCTGTGTCAGGAAGCAGACCGCCGAGGTGAGACTGACGAAGGTGAGCGCGACGGCCCAGCCCAGGACGCGCAGGGAACCGCACACAGCCAGCGTGTACAGGGTGACGAGAGCACTGATGCCGGCTTGCTGCCAGACACCCAGCGACCACTGGACCATGGACACCAGCATGATCACGAAGAAGGCGACGGCCGGTGCCCGGCGGCGCCACCACAGCGGCACGATGAGCGCGGTGGCGAAGAGACACAGGACGGCGGTCGGAAGGTGACCGTGGCTGCTCGCTTCCCCGAAGGGCCCGTTGCTGCCGGGGGAGAGCAGGTCTGGCAGGCTGACGAGGCCGACGACCAGTACCACCGCGGTGTCGAGCAGCCACGGATGGCGTACGTCCAGTTCCCGATGGCGGCTCTGCCCGCGCAGCAGACGGCCCAGGAGTGGGTGCGCCCAGGCGTCGTCGAGCCCGGAGGACGGCGGGAGCGTCCTCCGGGCGGTCGGCGCGGCGGCTGCCGCGCGCTGTGGACTCATGGACCTCATTGTCGCTGGTTTCGCAGCTCAGACGTCGGTCCGGACCAGGCGGAAGGCGGCGCCGGCGAGAGTCAGGGCCACCCAGCCGGCGAAGACCGCGAGTCCCGCCCCGGGCGACAGGGAGTCGGAGGACTGCTGCAGTGCGTAGACGGCCGAGCCCGCGTTGCTGGGGAAGTAGGGGTTGATGTTGTCGTACAGCGAGTCGGGCAGCAGCGAGGCGAGGCCGGGGAGGATGAGGAGAATACCGACGAGAGCGGCGATGGCTCCGGCGGAGGAACGCAGCAGCATCCCCAGCGCCACGCCGAACACGGCCACCAGGCCGAGGTAGACGCCGGCGCCGGCCAGGCTGCGCAGCACACCGTCGTCACTCAGGGACAGCGCGATCTTCTCGCCGTCCAGACCCAGCGTGCCCAGCTGGAACGCCGCCAGCGCGGCGATCATGGTGAGGATCAGTGCGATCGGCCCGATCACGGCGCTCTTCGCCCACAGCACGGGCAGCCGGCGCGGCACCGCGGCGAGGGTGGAGCGGATCATGCCGGTGCTGTACTCGCCCGCGGAGAGCAGCACGCCGAGCACGCCCACGGCCAGCGACGCGAAGGTCACGCCGGTCAGGGCCAGACTCACCGCGTCACTGATGCCGGAGCTCGGCCCGGGCCCCTGATTCGTGGCGGCGTCCGGACTGTAGGTGGCGGACGCGATCGCGCCGAAGGCGATCAGCAGGACCACGCCGACGGTCAACGTGATCCAACTCGACCGCAGCGTCCAGAACTTGGCCCATTCCGAGCGCAGCACCCGGCGACTGGTCACCTTGTGAACAGGCGTGCCGGAGATCTCCGGGGCGAGGGTGGTGGAGGTCATCAGGCGGCCTTTCGCTCGGAGTCGGCGGGAGCGCTCTGGTACTCCACGGCGTCGTGGGTGAGTTCCATGAAGGCCGTCTCCAAGGAGACTGTCTGCGGGGTGAGTTCGTACAGCGCCACCCCGTGCTGAGCGGCGATCACCCCGATCTCCCGGGCGTCACGTCCTACGACCACCAGTTCCTCGGCGGCGGAGGAGCTGATCGTGACCTCCGGGCCGGCCAGCAGCGAACGCAGTTTCACGGCTTCGGTGGTGGCGACCTTCACGCCGGAGCCGCCTGCCTCCCGGGTGAAGTCGTCGACCGTGGTGTCCGCGAGCAGCCGGCCCCGTCCGATGATCACCAGGTGGTCGGCGATCAGCGCGGTCTCGCTCATCAGGTGCGAGGAGAGCATCACGGCGCGGCCCTCGTCGGCCAGGCCGCGCAGGAGGTTGCGTACCCACAGCACGCCCTCGGGGTCGAGGCCGTTGACGGGTTCGTCGAGCATGACGATGGCCGGGTCGCCGAGCAGGGCCGAGGCGATGCCGAGCCGCTGGCCCATGCCCAGGGAGAAGGCCCCCACCCGTTTGCCGGCCACGCTGGTCAGCCCGGCCAGCTCGATGACCTCGTCGACCCGGCGGCGGGAAATGCCGTGGGTGTGCGCGAGCGCCATCAGATGGTTGAAGGCGGTACGGCCTGGGTGCACGGATTTGGCCTCCAGCAGGGTGCCGATCTCCTGGAGCGGAGCGGCGTGCCTGGCGTAGGACTTGCCGTTGACCGTGACCGAGCCGGCGGTGGGTGAGTCCAACCCGATGATCATGCGCATGGTCGTGGACTTGCCCGCACCGTTGGGGCCCAGGAAGCCCGTCACCTCGCCCGGTTTGACGATGAAGCTCAGGTGGTCGACGACCGTCTTGTCGCCGTACCGCTTGGTGAGCTCACGTGCTTCGATCATGGGCGGGCCCTTCTCGCTTCGAACTCGGCCGCGGCGCGGCATCTGCGTTCGAAGTTACGGGCGCCGCGGCCCGGTTCTCTGGGACCACAGGGGAGTCTTCGGTAACCGGGTGGTACCGCGGTACCAGTCGGGCAGCGCCTGCCTCCTCCTTGTGGCCCATGGCGTCGTGGCTCCGCCGACCGCCGGTCAGGATGGTCGGGGTGGTCACCGGCGGGTGGCGGTCGGCGATTTCAGGGCGCTGGAAATGGTCGCGGAGCGCGGGAGCGGAGAGGGTGGGCATACAGGAGGTGGCGCGGCAGCTGTGGGCTGCCGCGCCACCGGGTGCGGGGTACCGCTGTACTCGGAGGAGTCGGCTACGGGGCTACGGCGCGGCCGGTCGCCGGGGAGATCTTCCCGGCGCACAGGCCGCGGCCGGTCAGGCCCTGCGCGATGCGTGGAACCGCGGCGAGCGTGTTCGCGGACCAGTCGTGCATGAGGATGACCTGTCCGTTGGTGAGCCGGGCGGCGGCCTGCACGATCGCGTCGGTACTGGCGCCGTTCCAGTCCTGTGAGTCGACGTCCCAGATGATCTGGGTCAGACCGTACTTGGCGGCGACCGCCTTCACCGTCGCGTTGGTCTCGCCGTACGGCGGTCGGAAGAGCACCGGAGTGCCGCCGCCCGCGTTGGCGATGGCCTGCTGGGTCCGGGAGATCTCCGAGTCGATCTGTGACTGGGCGAGCTGGGTCAGATGCGGGTGGGTGTAGCTGTGGTTGCCGACCCACATGCCGGCGTTCACCTGGGCTCGGACCAGGGCCGGGTTGGCGGCGGCGTACTGGCCCTGGTTGAACATCGTGGCCCGCAGCCCGTTCCGTGTGAGGGCGCTCAGCAGGGCCGTCGTGTTGGTGGACGGGCCGTCGTCGAAGGTGAGCCCGACATATCCGTTGCAGGCGGCGGCCTGCGCCGGGGCGGCGGGGTGGCCGGCGGGGACGGTGGCGGCGGCCAGAGCGGCGGCGGCCAGTAACGGGAGACGCCTTGCTTTCATGAGGGTCATGGCTAGCCCACCGTGATGTTGGAGTTGCCGCTGCTGTGGTAACCCTCGGTGGCGAGGATCATGTAGTAGTTGAAGCCGCCCAGGGGCATTCCGGCGCGGGCCCAGGCGTCGAAGTGGTTGCCGGTGGTGATGGTGCCGCCGGTCCGTTTCGACTGCCGGACGCTCCAGTACTGGTTGAAGGTGCGGGTGCCTTCCACGGACGGGGCGTTGTAGCGGGTCGTCTGGTAGATGTCGTACGTACCGCCGTCGCTGGTGACCGTGCCCTTGTATGTTCCCGTGGGCCGGTAGGTGCCCCAGTTGTCGACGATGTAGTACTCGACGAGCGGGTTCGACGTCCAGCCGTACAGTGCCAGGTAGGCGTTCCCGGACGGGTTGAAGCTGCCCGAGTAACTCACGGTCCTGCGTGAGCCGTTGCTCCAGCCCTTGCCGGCCACGAAGTTCCCGGAGTTGCTCCATGCGGTGCTGTAGTTGCCGCCGGAGTTGAGCGTCATGGAGACGGTGCCGGGGGCGTCGGTCCAGAACGAGTAGTAGTAGCCGTTGTTGGTGCCGGTCTGGTTGGTGGTGACGACCGTGGCGGCCTGTGCGGTGCCGGGCAGGGTCAGTGCGGCCACGGCGACCAGCAGCATGGTGCAGATGCCACTGATGAGAAGCCTGAGCCGGGATGCGGGTGCGGGTGCCTTGTTCATGTGCGTGTTTCCTCCTCGTCCTCGTGGGACCGATGGGAGCTGCTGAACACGCGACAGTGTTGGCCGGGTCACGTCAGGTGTCAATAGTTTCGGTTTTCACCTCGAAACATTCGAAAATGCTGACAGCTGCACCTGGGGGCAGTAATTCCTGTTCAGCGGGATAAATGGCTCGCTCGATGAAGGTGAAGGTGACTCGAATTGACGTGTCTCCGGAGTCCGGAGTAAATGCTCCAGACCCATTTTTTCGAATGTTTCGAATGGCTTGCCGATCTCGATGTGTGACCTGAACGCTCCTCAGTTGCGCCCGGTCTCGGCGGCGAAGGCGTCGAGCAGGGCGAAGGTGCGCGAGGGCTGTTCGAGATGGGGCAAGTGGCCTGCTTCCGCCACGACTTCGAAGCGGGCGTTCGCGAACGACGCGGCGTACTCCTTGCCGTAGGCCGGGGTCACGATGCGGTCGCTCTCGCCCCACACGGCGAGAGTGGGAACGGTGACGGCCGCGAGGCGGGGGCGGAGGGCGGGGTCGCTCATGGCGGGGCCGCCGGAGAAGACGCGCAGTGCTGCCATGTTGGCCTGCATGACGGCGAGTCGCTCGGCCGGGAGCGTTGCCGGGTCGATGTAGAACCGCTCGGAGTCGTGGAAGGCGTACTCGGCGACGCCCCGCGCGTCGAGGCTGAAGAAGTCCCGGATCGGTTCGCCGTCGACCTCGATGCCGGCCGAGTTCAGCAGGGCGATCCCACTGATCAGGCCCTCCGTGTCGGCCGTGGCCAGTTCGGCGGCGATCCAGCCGCCGAGCGAGGAGCCGATGACCAGGACGTCGGACAGATGGCGGTCGCGGAGCAGGTGCAGGTAGGCGGCGGCGAGGTCGGCCACGGTGGTGAAGCGGTCAGACCTGGGGGTGCCGTTCCAGCCCGGGTGGGTGGGCAGCAGGGTATGGGCCGTCGTGCTGAAGTGTTCGGCGATCGGGGTGACGGTGGCGGGGCCACCGCCGCCGTGCAGCACGAGGACGGGGCGGCCGGTGGCGGGGCCGGATTCGGTGAGTGTCAGTTCCGAAGTCATGGCCAGGACTGTAACTAAAGATATTTATATAAGCAAGCTTAGTCATCGTGTTAGTCTGCTGGGCATGCCCGTTGAACTGCAGATCCTCGGCAAGGCCGTGAAGGCCGCCCAGTACCGCCAGCACCGAGCGCTCGACAGCCGCCTCGCGTCGATCGGCAGCACGCTCGCACAGTGGGACGCGCTACGCGCGATCGCCCGCACGCCCGGCGCCAGCGCCCGGGAGCTGGCGGTGTCGACATTCCAGAGCGAGCAGGCGTTCGGCACGCTCGCCGGCCGACTGGTGGCACAGGGGCTGGTGGACCGGCGCCCCGGGCACGGCCGACGGTTCGAGCATCACCTCACCCCTGATGGGGAGCGGGTGCTGAAGGCGGGCCACGAGGTGGCGAACTCGGTGCTGGCGGAGTGCTTCGAAACTCTGGCGGAGACGGAACGCGAGGCACTTCTTGGACTCCTGCGGAAGATGGAGGCACTGCCCGAGGACGAGAACAGCCCCGGGTAAGACCTGGAGTGGATGGAGAAGGCCTTCCACATCGTGCGGATACCGGGCCCCACCGGCGCCGCGTCAGGTTCCGCGCCTCAACGGTCCGGTACGAGTAGGTCACCGACGTCTGCTTCGCCTCCGTGGCAGGGGCGCGGCAGCTGCGCGGTCAGTCCGCCCTGCCACCCTCAGTCCTCAGCCCTGGGTGGGTGTGGGCGGCCTGGAGGAGTTTCGCGGCGCCGCGGACCGCTGCGGTGTGCGGGGCGGGGACAGTCTGGACGGGAGCGTGCAGTTGCCCGGTGAGGCGGTAGGTGAGGTCGGGTCGTAGCGCGCCCCCGCCGGCGAGGAGTGCGCCCCGCTGGAGGGCGTCGAGCGTCTGGGCCGTGGTGTCCTGGTCCAGCATGGCGGTCACCATCGCGACGACCGCTTCGGCGATCCGCGCGGGCGGCGTGCGACTGTCCAGGTCGGTGGTGCCCAGGGCGGTGTGGCGGGCGTCGGTCACCGCGCCGTCGGTGAGAAGCGTGACCTCGGTGAGGTGCGCACCGATGTCGACGACGAGCAGGGGGTGGGTCAGGTCGGCGTCCACGGCCATGGCCACGGCGCGCGCGGTGGGGACGGTCAGTACCGCGTGCGGGCGCAGGACCTCGACCGCGGTGCGGGCCGTGGCCCGGTAGGCGACTCCGCCCAGCGCCGGTGTGGTCAGGATGAGCAGAGGCCGGCCGAAACGGGGCAGCCGCCGGCCGAGCAGCCGATGGAGCATCCGGGCGGTTCCGGGAGCGTCGACAATGGTGCCGCGCTGGACGGGGTGTGTGCCGCCGACGCCAGGGAAGGTCACTGTGGGCACATCGAGGATCCCCCGCCGCCCGGACGTCCAGGCGCGGGTGCGGGCGCTGCCCAGATCCAGGGCGATGCCGGTGCACTGCCGGCACCGGGGCCACGAGCGGTGCCGGGCGGCCGGGGCACGGGGACCGGGTGCGGTGGTCACCGACCCGCCTCCCTGACCTGCTGGCAGCGGGCGCAGTAGCGGGCCTGCGGCACGATCATCAGCCGTTCGCGGGCGATGGGCCCGCGGCACAGGTGACAGGTGCCGTAGCTGTTGTGGTCCATGCGGGTGAGAGCGGCTTCGACGTCGTCGAGGACCATGCGGGCGGAGGCGGCGAGCTTCACGCGGACCTCGATCTGGGAAGCGGCCTGCCGGTCGAGAAGCGCGTCGGCGCGCGTCGTGGCGGCGGCAGAGAGCTGCTGCAGCTGTTCCCGGCGGAACAGACGTTGTTCGTGCAGGTTGTCGCGCAGTGCGGCGAAGTCCTCGATCGACAGAATGGCGTCGCGGTCGTCGACGGTCTGGTGGTTCACCAAGTCACCCCCTGGGCAGGGCGGAGAAGGGAAGGCGGACGGGCGTTCGTCAGGCGGCGTCGCGCTGGCAGGGGACACAGAACGGTGTGTAGGGCAGGATCTCCAGGCGCTCGACCGGGATCGGGCCCGAGCAGTTGCGGCAGACGCCGTAACTGCCGTCCTGGACCCGGGTGATGGCGGCCTCCACCTCGGTGAGGACTCGCCGGATGGTGTCTTTCTGCGTGGACATCATCTGTTCCTCCGCGGCAGGCCCGGCCTCGCCGATCGCCCGCAACTGGGTGAGGCGGGAGGCGCGTTCGTGTTCGAGGCGCTGGAGGGCTTCGTGGGCCGTCAGCCGCTCACGACGGGTTTCGGTCCGGGGCGTATCGAGCGACATGGCGGTCCTACCTTCTTGGTGGGTTCGAACTGGTCATTCGTAAGATCGGTGGGGCTCAGGG
This sequence comes from Streptomyces sp. SID12501, assembly GCF_010550245.1. Classification (GTDB taxonomy): domain Bacteria; phylum Actinomycetota; class Actinomycetes; order Streptomycetales; family Streptomycetaceae; genus Streptomyces. Next base: position 70 of record NZ_JAAGLU010000018.1, on the reverse strand, counting down.
GCTCCGGGTATGGCTGTCATGGTTGAGCCGATGAAATGGCTTAAGGAACATGGCCGCCCGGAGCCCCGCG
>NZ_JAAGLU010000189.1 GCF_010550245.1 Streptomyces sp. SID12501 | reverse complement strand
GTCCATCAGCGCGTCGTCGCCCAGGTCGGTGTCGTGGTGCGCACCGAGGTAGGCGTCGATCACGGCCTGGTCGGCCATCACCTCCGACGGCGGGCCCTCCGCGACCACCTGCCCCTGCGCCATGACGACGACCCAGTCGGAGATGTGCCGCACCATGTGCATGTCGTGCTCGACGAACAGCACCGACGTGCCGGAGTCGCGCAGGTCGGTGATGTGCCCGAGCAGCGACTGCGTGAGCGCGGGGTTCACGCCCGCCATCGGCTCGTCGAGCATGACGAGCGCGGGGTCGGACATCAGCGCGCGCGCCATCTCGAGGAGCTTGCGCTGCCCGCCGGACAGCGAGCCGGCGAAGTCGTCCTTCTTGGCGTCGAGCTTGAACCGCTCGAGCAGCGACATCGCCTTGTCGGTGATCTCGCGCTCGCGCGCGGCCCACAGCGGCTTCACGAGCGCCGCGAACAGCCCTTCTCCCGGCTGGTCGCGCGCGCCGAGCCGCATGTTGTCGAGCACCGTCATGCGCGCGAGCGCCTTCGTGAGCTGGAACGTGCGGACCATGCCGGCCTTCGCGACGCGCGACGCCGCGACACCCGCCAGCGGCGTGCCGTCGAACACCCACGTGCCCGTGTCGGGCTTGTCGAACCCCGTCATGAGGTTGAAGAACGTGGTCTTGCCCGCACCGTTGGGGCCGATGAGCGCCGTGATGACTTTCTTCTTCACCTCGAG
>NZ_JAAGLU010000188.1 GCF_010550245.1 Streptomyces sp. SID12501 | reverse complement strand
TCGCTCGGTCACCGCCGTGCCCACATGCACAGGATGGTGCGCGGACACGCTACCGCGACGCCGGACACGCACCGGACACGCTAGCGCAAATCGGACAACCTCAATGCGATCCCACAGCGGCGGCACACCGGCGGGATCCCAGGAGCCGGGAACAACCCGCACCCCACCGGAGTTGAGCCCATCAGACTCAACTTCTCCCCGCTTCGACTTGTCGGACGGCCACCCACCGTCGCAGACTTGAGCCGGGCGGGCTCAAGACGTCGAGCACTCCACGCAGCAGGAGCCCGCGAGGTTCCGGAAGGAAGGCACGCACATGGCACGAGCAGTCGGCATCGACCTCGGCACCACCAACTCCGTGGTCGCCACCCTCGAGGGCGGCGAGCCCACGGTCATCGCGAACGCGGAGGGGTCGCGCACGACTCCGTCCGTGGTGGCGTTCTCCAAGACCGGCGAGGTGCTGGTCGGCGAGGTCGCCAAGCGCCAGGCCGTCACCAACGTCGACCGCACCATCTCGTCCGTCAAGCGCCACATGGGCACGGACTGGACGACCACGATCGACGACAAGAAGTACACCGCGCAGGAGATCAGCGCCCGCATCCTCGGCAAGCTCAAGCGTGACGCCGAGGCCTACCTGGGCGAGCCCGTCACCGACGCGGTCATCACCGTCCCGGCGTACTTCAACGACGCCGAGCGTCAGGCCACCAAGGACGCGGGCACCATC
>NZ_JAAGLU010000187.1 GCF_010550245.1 Streptomyces sp. SID12501 | reverse complement strand
TGCAACTCCGCTTCCAACCACACCGATCCCGGCAAGCCCGGGGGCGGGGCGCAGGCCGTGCGCGGGGTGAGCGCCGACTCCATCAAGGTCGGCGGCATCGTGTCGATGACGAGCGCCGGCGGCTACAGCAAGAAGGACACCGACCTCGGGGCCAAGGCCCGCTACCTGCGGGCCAACGCGGAGGGCGGCGTCAATGGCCGGAAGATCGAATACATCGGCGCGGAGGACGACGGCCAGGACCCCGGCAAGAACCTGGCCGCCGCCCGCAAGCTCGTCCAGCAGGACAAGGTGTTCGCGGTCTCCCCGATGAGTTCGGTGACCTTCTCGGGGGCCGACTTCCTGGAACAGGAGCAGGTGCCCACCTTCGGCTGGGGCACCCTGCCGGCCTTCTGCGGCCCCAAGTACATCTACGGGTTCAACGGCTGCCTGGTCCCCGGCCCCGGCGGCAGCATCAACCAGACCTGGCCCGAGGGCATCGGCCAGGTGCTCGGCGGCAAGCGGGGCAAGTCGGTGGCGATCATCGCGAACGACAGCGACGCCGGCAAGTTCGGCATCCGGACCTTCCAACAGGGGTTCACCAGCGCGGGGTTCACGGTGTCCTACGCCAAGGCCTCGGTCCCGGCGACCGCCGTGCCCAGCGACTGGTCGGCGTACGTCAAGGACATCCTCGCCGGCAACGGCGGCAAGGCCCCCGACGCTGTCATCTCCGTCATGCAGACCCC
>NZ_JAAGLU010000186.1 GCF_010550245.1 Streptomyces sp. SID12501 | reverse complement strand
TGCCCCGCGGCGCGCACGGTGGCTACGCTGTCCCGGTCGCGATTGGCGCAGAAGGGGGGGTCACCACCGGGGAGCGACGCAGCACCTGGACCGACGGGTCGGACGCCTGGGCCCCACGGTCACCCCACACCCATCGGTGTGCGGGTGCGCCGGGAGCGACCCGCACAGTTGACTGCGACAGGAGAGCACCGCGCATGAGCGACAACGTGCTGGACCAGAACATCGCCGACCTCGCCCCCGAGATCGCCGCCGTCCTCGACCGCGAGCTGGCCCGCCAGCAGGGCACCCTCGAGATGATCGCGTCCGAGAACTTCGTGCCGCTCGCGGTCCTGCAGGCGCAGGGCTCGGTGCTCACCAACAAGTACGCCGAGGGCTACCCGGGCCGCCGCTACTACGGCGGCTGCGAGGAGGTCGACGTCGCCGAGACCATCGCGATCGAGCGGGCCAAGGCCCTGTTCGGCGCGAAGTTCGCGAACGTCCAGCCCCACTCGGGCGCCACCGCGAACGCGGCGGTGCTGCACGCCATCGCACGCCCCGGCGACACGATCCTCGGCCTGGCCCTCGACCAGGGCGGCCACCTCACGCACGGCATGAAGATCAACTTCTCCGGCCGCCTGTACGACATCGTCGCCTACGGCGTGGACCCCGAGACGTCCCTCGTGGACATGGACGAGGTCCGCCGCCTGGCCCTCGAGCACCGGCCCAAGGTGATCATCGCGGGCTGGTCCGCGTA
>NZ_JAAGLU010000185.1 GCF_010550245.1 Streptomyces sp. SID12501 | reverse complement strand
GGTCAGGGCCAGCCGGCCGACGCCACCGGCGTCGGTGTCCAGGCGCTGGGCCTCTCCGCCGTTGAAGCGACGGGCTTCCTCGGCCGCGAAGCGGAACACGGACACCGCACGGCCGACCTCGCCGCGGGCCCACTTGACCGGCTTGCCGTTCTCGGCGGAGATCAGCTGGGCGATCTCCTCTGTGCGCTCGGCGAGCCGGCGCGACACGTGGTCCAGGGCCGCCGCGCGAACGTGGGCGGGGGTGGCGGAGAACTCCGCCGTCACGGCGTGCGCCGCGGCCACGGCCTCTTCGACCTGTGCGTCGGTCGGCACGCTGACGGTACCGACGAGCCGGCCGTCCCACGGGTTGTGGACGTCGAAGCTGTCCTCGCCGGAGGCCTCGCGGCCGGCGAGCCAGAAGGCGTGGGTGGAGGTCATGCGAATCCCGGCCCTTCGGGTTGTGCGGGGGGTACCTCGCAGCGGCAGCCGGAGGCGGGTCCTGGCCTCACCACGGTAGGACGCCGTCGGGGTTTCGTTGTTTATCCGGCGTGGAGCGGCGACCTGTCCGGCTTCGCCGGTTTGTCAGTGTCGCGGGTCGGGCGGACCCGTGCGCGCGGGGTCCGTCGTCGGGCAGGTCGGTCGGGCTCAGGTGGCCGGGGTGGCCGCCTTCAGGGCGAGCCAGAGTTCCATCCGGACGTCCGGGTCGTCCAGGGAGCGCCCGAGGATCTCCTCGACCCGCTTCATCCGGTACCGCAGCGTG
>NZ_JAAGLU010000184.1 GCF_010550245.1 Streptomyces sp. SID12501 | reverse complement strand
GTTCTGGATCTTCGCGCCGGACAACCAGTCGGCGTCCCGCGCGGACCGCGCGAACGAGGGCCTGGTGTTCGCGGCCGAGGACCGCTCGACGCGCGCCGGCCAGGGGCTCGCGCAGGTCATCTCGAAGGCCCTGATGCTCGCCGGGGAGACCGAGCGCGCGCGGCTCGACCGGATCACCGTCGACTGGTTCCCGGTCGAGCGGCACTCGCTGTCCGCGAAGGGCTCGGCCGCGCAGCAGGCCAAGGCGAGCGGCATGCCCTTCCGGTTCATCATGGAGGAGGTCTGGCAGGCGACGCCCGAGCAGATCCGACGCGCCGAGGCCGACCGCTTCGACGACATGATGACCGCCTTGAGCGGTGGGCAGGCCAGCACCGCGGGCGCGACGGCGGGCTGACGTGGAGCCGTCACGTGCGCTGGTTGCGCGGGTCGACTCGCACTCGGCGTACCGGGCGCTGCTGACCGAGCGAGCGCAGGCGCAGGTGCTTCGTCTGGTCGCCGGGTTCGACGGCTGGTACGACCACGACGCCATCAGCCGGATGACCGCGGAGGTCGTGAAGTACGTAGAGGCTGCCCAGCGCGGCGTGGCGGTCGCCACCGATGCGTACCTCGCGCAGGTCGCCACGGAGATCGTCGGGCGCATGATCCGCCCGGTCGGGTCGATCGATCCGACCGAGCTCCGTGAGGGCATCACCCATCAGGGCGTCTACGGGCGCCTCGCGGACCAGTACCGCTACCGCACGTC
>NZ_JAAGLU010000183.1 GCF_010550245.1 Streptomyces sp. SID12501 | reverse complement strand
CGTCGTCGAGCGAGCGGGCGGACGCCGCCGGCAGCCCCTGAAGGAGGTACCCCCGGCCGGCCTTCGGCCGCCAGGCGGACAGATCCGCCATCGCGTCAAGGCCCGTGATACCGCCTTCGCCGTGCCTTTCGGCGAGAAGGGCGAACGCCGTCGTGCCGGCGCCCGTTCCGGCCCGCGCCCGGAGCAGCACGATCCGGCTATCGAGCGCCTTTCGGCAGCGTGCGTACGAGGGCGGTACGACGAAACCGTACAGCCGGCCGCGTACCTCTTCGGCGGGATAGGGCCCCTCGCGCAGGCGCGGCTTGAGGATTCGCTCGGTGGCTTCGTCGTTCCACGCACTGATGTTCAGGTACGTGAAGTCACCTGCCACGTTGCCCATCAACGCGACTCCGCTCTGCACCCGTTGCCGGCTGTCACGGAGGGAACTCTGCTGACCGGTTCCCGATCCGCCCGACGGATCGGGCTGATCGGCATTCGGTTGGGCGTCCGGCCCGACGTCCGGCTCGACGGCGGCCGGCCCGGGTTCGGCGTTCACCGGTGGTCCCCGTCGCGGGCTCGCTTGTCCCCCGCGACGTTGTCTCCGCTGCCCCAGTGCTGGTTCCTTCCGCGGTACGTCGTCGCGGGCGCGGTATACGTGAAGTCACGGCCGACGTTGCCCATGAGTGCGGCGCCTTCACCGACGTGCTGGGTGTTTCCGCTGTACTCGGTGCCGGAATCCTTGTCCGGTGCCCCGGCGGGCGTC
>NZ_JAAGLU010000182.1 GCF_010550245.1 Streptomyces sp. SID12501 | reverse complement strand
GCGCCGCGACGTTCGACCAGACCGTCGCCGCGATGACCTTCTGGTTCACCGGGACCCCGAAGTCGAGCTCGACCCCGACGAGGCCGTTCTCGTTGAGCGTCAGGACGCCGTCCGTGAGGACGTCGCCGAGCGCCTGCTCGAGGCGGGCGTGCACCTCGCGCGTGAGCTGCGTCGCGTCGTCGTAGATCGCGTCCGCGAGCGCGGCGGTGTTTGTGCCACCGGTGCGGGCGAACTCGAGCTGCAGGCGCTCGTACTCGCCCATGCTGAGCGAGGACGACAGGGGCAGCAGCTTGACGGCGCCGGTGGTGGCGTCGTCGCGCGCCGAGACGTGGATGCGTCCGTCGAACGAGCGGTACCGCGCGGTGCGGTTGCGGCGGAAGACCTCGGCGAGGCTGATCTCGCCGCGCGCGACCGTCCGGCTGGGGACCTGGTTCAGGAGCCGCAGCTCGCTGTCGACCGGCACGTTGCGGACGAACGTGGTGAGCGCCTCGTTGGACACTGGCGCGTCGAAGACGAGAGCCATCAGCCCTCACCCCCCTCGATGACGGTCGGCTTGTCCGCGTAGTGGATGCCGATGAGGTTGAGCCGCGCCGCGTCGGTGAGCGACCCGGTGCCGGACTGGAGCGGCAGCCGCACGGGGTTCACGAAGCCGTGGACCTTCGTCGCCGCGGGGATCCGCGCGACGCCGGTGCGGACCGGGCGCGAGGCGAACAGGTGGCCGGCGGCGATCTCGCGGCCGTCGGT
>NZ_JAAGLU010000181.1 GCF_010550245.1 Streptomyces sp. SID12501 | reverse complement strand
GACCACGTGATCCAGGTGACCGAGATGGTTGAGCGGGCGGTGGAGGAGATGAACCGTCGTATCCAGGCCCCGCCCGGAACGGTGTTCCCCGCCCTGATCGTGATCGTGGACGAAGCACAGATGGCGTTCATGTGCCCGGTCGTCGACGACGAGCGGCGCCCCTACGGCGGATCCAAGGCCACCTCCCGGTACTTCATGGCGGTCCGCAAGATCCACAACCAGGGCCGTGCGGTGAACGTGCTGATGTGGCAGGGGACCCAGGACCCCACCGACCAGAACCTCCCCAAGCTCGTCCGGGAAGGTGCGCACACGCGTGCCTCGCTCGCCCTGGGCACGGAGTCACAGGCACGCATGGCGCTGGGAGACAAGGCAGTCGACGGCGGCGCGGCCCCCAACCTGCTGCGCCCCGGCCTGGATCAGGGAACCCTGGTTCTCGCCTCGTCCGGCATCGCCATTCCCGCCGGGCAGGCGTCCATCACCGTGCGAACCCACTACATCGACGACGACGCGGCCGAAGCCATCACCGACCGCGCCAAGGCCATGCGCGCCGGGATCACCACCCTGCGCGCCGTCGACACCGGCGAGCAGCGCGATCCGCTCGCCGACGTCGCCGCCGTGCTCGGGGACGCCTCGCGTGTGCTCACGCAGGACGTCCTCAAGCGGCTGGCCGTCCTGGACGCGGACGCCTACGGCGCCTGGTCGTTCATCGACCTCAAGCGCGTCCTGGACGGCACCGGAGCCGAGCC
>NZ_JAAGLU010000180.1 GCF_010550245.1 Streptomyces sp. SID12501 | reverse complement strand
AAGAGCAACAAGTTCACGCCGAGCACGAGCCCGACGGCGAGTGCCAGCACGAGCCCGACCCCGACGGCGAGCAAGAGCACGCCGGTGGACCCGACGCGCCCCACGAAGGAGCCCCCCACGAAGGAGCCTCCGACGAAGGAGCCTCCGACGAAGGAGCCGACGGACCCCGTCACGGGCGACCCGGCGAACCCGGTCGAGTAGGCACCCGAACGCACCCGAGGTACGCGAAAGGGCCCCGATTCCGCCGGGCCCTTTCGCGTCCCCGCGCGCGAGGTCGGTCCGTCCGATCATGACAATGCGTGTTGGTACTGCCGTTCCTGTCGGCTCATGTTCCCGGCCAGGGTGTGGACGGTGACGAGTTGGGGTTCGATGCGCATGTAGACCGGGTCGAAGACCGCGCCGTCCACGAAATGCGGGCCCGGACCGAATAGTTCCAGTTCCCCGTTGGTCGGTTCGACGATCTCCGCGGTGCCGGTGAACTGCACCGACCACAACCGTTCGTCGGGGGAATTGAAGTTGTCCGCCCCGTACGAGACGACACTGCCGTTGCAGGCCTGGTGATAGCCGAAACCGGCGTGCATTCTCAGGACGACCTTGTCGTCCACCACGATGTGGCGGGCGAGGGCGAGGAAGGGCAGCGCGCGCATGCTGGTGGCGACTCGGCCGTAGGGCACGCGGCGCAGCAGTTCGATGGCGTGGAGTTCCTCAGGGGACATGCGACCACTGTCCGGCGCCGACGCGGCGTCGGG
>NZ_JAAGLU010000017.1 GCF_010550245.1 Streptomyces sp. SID12501 | reverse complement strand
CGGGGAGATGAACTCCCACTCGGCATCCGAAAGTTGAGGTCGAGACACCCCACCGTTTTACTCCAGGACCCCCGGCTTTCCCACACCGGGGGCTCACCAGATCACGACTCCACACAGGCCCTAGGGCGCTCGACGTCCGCCTCGGGCCGACGCCTTTCGACCGGACGACGGGCGACAGTCCCCCACCTGCGCTGACCATCGGCTTCCCTTCCCACACCACGGCGATGAACTGGTATGAGACGGAGTTCGTAAATCTCCTCGCAGCCTGCCGCCAGGCCGCCGAGGTGGGCGAGGACGTCGTGGCGTGGCAGTTGCCGATCGTCCTCAGGACATTCTTCCAGCTGCGACGGCCGACCACCGACTGGGTCATGGCCTCTGAGACCGCTGTTGCTGCCGCCCGTCGCCTGGGTGACGCACATGCTGAGGCGATCACCTTGCGGTCTCTCGGGGCCGCGCTCTCCTACTGCGGGGCGTACGAGGAGAGCCTGCAGCGCAACCGTGAGGCTCTCTCAGTCAGCCGAGAGCTCGGCCAGGACGAAGGGTGGTGCCTCAACAGCATCGGAGACTGCTTGGTGTCCCTCGGTCGTTTCAGCGAGGCGATCGACCAACTGGACCAAGCTCTGATCGCCGCCGAACGCAACGACGATGTCCTTCTGACCGCCCACTCCCTGGAGAACATCGCCCCCGCCTACAGTGCGCTGAAACGCTATGACGAAGCGATCGGCTCCCTGCAACAGTCCTTGACGATTTTCCGTGACCTCGGTAGTGCTCACGGGGAAGCGTTGGTACTGGACAAGCTCGCCAACACCTACCTCTCCCGGCAGCGCTTCAAGGAAGCGGTCCACTTCGCCTCACAGGCGCTTTCGCTGCACGAGGAGCTCGGCAATCGCCTCAGCGAGGCGGACACCTTGCGCATTCTCGCGCGCGCTTTCAAGAACATCGGCCGAGTCGCCGAAGCCCGGGTCCACTGGCTCCGCGCACTCGTGACCCTCGAAGACCTCGGTCACCCCGACGCGGTCGACGTGAGGGGCGACCTGCTCGGCCTCTGATCGGGATCCGGCTGGCCTGCCTGGATGAATCAGTCCGATGTCTGGGGCGGCCGCGCCTACGGCGAAGGGCGGCCGTCCCCTGCCTGTGACAACAGATCTGGACGCGCTTCTGCCGACACGGCATGCGCACATCACAACCAATGGAGCCCCATATCACCGGATCGGTGGGGCAACGGCCGAATTGGGTACTGGATCCCTTTCGGATGCTGGCGCTCGTTCGAGCGTGGCGGGCAGTCCGAGCGGTGACCACGATGCCCATGGGATCTGACACGGAACCTTGCTGCTCGCCCCGCTACCCACGCACCCTGGCCCGTGATTCCGGGGCAACCTTCGACTGTCCGACTTCTCGGACACGAGGCAGCGGACGAAGGCCTTACCGGCCACCGACAAAGCCTTCGCGGGCCGACAGCCTCGGTAGCCTTGTGCCGCTTCGGGCAAGGTGTGGGTTCCAGCGCCATCTCCGGCACCTGCGGGGCCGCTTTCAGTTCGGGCCGTTACGTGACGCCCCATCACAGCCGCTGCGGTCACGGCCCCCACCGCAGATAGCGCCGATGCGCTGATGCGGAAAACGCCGCCCTCCGCCTCCCGGTGATCGAGGACAACCGCTTGATCGACATCGTGAGCCTGGGCGACCTCGCCAAGGACCAGGACCCGAACTCGTCCCTGAACCCTGCTCGGACCAGAACGTTGCCGCCCGGGACGACGCATTAACGCCTTGCCTCGCAGCGTGAGAACACGGCTGCACGACATGCCCAAGTTTGCCCTGAAATCAGTGTCCCGAATTCTGTCCTGCCGATCATGAAATCGTGATCGACTAAGCAGGATCGAACCCCTCAGCCACCCGATCAACTAGCAAAAGTTGCTGGTCAGAAGGTTTCTCCCCGCGTAGCGCACAGTGGGGCGGGTGGGACTCGAACCCACGGCCGACGGATTATGAGTCCATTGGGGATCTTGGCGGCCCTTGCCGATCAGTGCCGATTCACGCCGTTCTTGCAGGTCAGACGTGCTGATCCGTGTCAGCCCTGTGCAATGTTTGTCGGTCTGTTCCTGTCCTTGCGGCCCCTCAACGGCCCCTGACGCTCCTTGAAAGCCTGCCCCATACGGAATCCCGGGCGTCGCTCCAGCTCAGCCGACGCGGTTGAACCATGGCGCGGCGGATTTCCCTTCCAACGCCCAGAGGCTCCGCCTCAGGCAAGCGAAGGTGCGTGCAGGCCGACCAAGGCGGCGACGACGTCCTCCCGGAATCGCCTGTACGGATACTCCGACGCATGAGAAACGACGGCACCACCGTCGGCATCCCGGTGACCGTGACCGAGGTGACGGACTCCCACATCACCTGGGAGTTCTGTCGCTGAAGCGGAGGGACGCAAACCATGAGGCGCCCCAGCTGTGACCGGCGCAGATCAGTCCCATGAAAAGGCGCCGTTGCCGATACCGCGGGCGTGCTGTGGTGACCATCTCGCCGGGCGCTGCCCATACCTGGTGTCGTACGCCCGCCGCGCCGCTGGGCCGACGGCGGAACAACTGCGCTACCGCTGTAGCTGCTTGAGCAGCTTGCGGGTGCTGGGAGAGGGCGTCGTGCCGATCTGGGCCAGTGCCGTCTCGCAGCCCTGGAACGCAGTGAGGACTCCGTCGTCGTCGCCCAGCGCGTTCGCCGCGCGCATCCGTACGCGCCAGGCCACCTCGCGGAGCGGGTCGATCGCGGTCGCCCGCTCGCACAGGCGGACGGCGTCGCTGTACTGGTGCAGCTGCAGGGCGAGGTCGGCCGCCGATGAGAGGGCGTCGGCGGCTTGCCGGGACAGCGTCCGGCGCCGTTCCTCCACCCACTGCGAGGCGCGGTCCGGCAGGTAGTCGCCCTCGTTGCGGGCAAGCAGCGACTCGATCGCCGACAGCCTTGCCCGCCCGGCCAGTCGGTGGGCGTGAGCGAGGTCTGCTTCCATCAGCAGCGACTGGCACCCCCGCACCACCTCTTCGGCGATGGACAGCCTGTTCTGTTCGACGGTGAGGCGCAGCTGTGGCGGCAGGGCCAGGTTCAGCTGGTGGACGGCCTGGCGCAGGTAGGCGCGGGTGGACCGGTCGTCGCGTGCGAACAGCGCCTCCAGAATCTGGGGGCGATCGGTGGCGTGGCCGGGTCTGCTGCTCAGGTAGGAGAGCAGCTCCAGGCTCTTGCTGATGCGCAGGCGGGCCTCGACGCCGTCGACGATCAGGGCGTGGCGTCCGAACTCCACGACCGTCACTGTCGGCAGGCGCTCCGTGACCTGGATGTTCGCTCCCTGGGCGGCGAGCGCCCGGCCGATCGCGTGCCACCGGGTGTCCGTTTCGGCCTCGGCGTCGATGCGACGGGAGACGACAGCGGGGAACTCGGTGAGGACCTGGAGCAGTACGTGATGGGAGCCCTGGCGGCCCGACACTTCAAGGGCCAGGTCGGCGGCCCGGTCGGCCTCGTCCTCGTGGCCGACGCGCCACTCCGCCTCCGCCAGAAGAACCGCTGCGATGGGCAGCTCCAGGAAGAGGCCACCGGCTTTCAGCAGCGAAACGGCCTCGCGCAGACAGTCGAGCGCGTCGGCATCCGCGCCGCTGCGCAGCAGGAGCCAGCCTCGCCACGCACGGGCTTTGGCGCTGAGCTGCACCGCGTGTTCGATGAGCGGGTCGTTGTCCAGGCCGTCGAGCAGTGCCATGGACACCTCGGGGTCGCGGCGGTCGAGGATCCTGAGCCTGACCAGCCCTTCCGTGAAACCGAGGTACCAAGTGTGCGCCCCGGCGTCGAGGGCGAGCCTGCGGCCTTCCTCCAGGGCCGTGATCGCTTCGTCGGGGCGCCCGGCGTCCAGCAGAAGTTCCGGCACCACTGCGTGCAGGCTCAGGGAGTTGGAGAGCGAGTCGCGGGTCCGTTCGTACAGCTCCAGTGCCCGGCGGGTGTGGCCCTGCGCGCGGAGCGCCGCGATCTGCCACGGGGTGGCCAGGGAGGTGCCCCAGTGCGACTCCAGGGAGATGTCCAGGTCGCTCAGGTGACCGAACCAATACTTGGCGAACAGCACGCACGCGTCGAACGGACCGCCGGTCAGCTCCGGTGGCGTGTCGATGCGGTATGAGGGATACATCGTGCCGAGTGAGTAACGTACGGCGGCCACCTCCGCGCCGGGGCCGGCCAGCCGCAGGATCTCCTCCACGTCCGCGGGGCGGCCGCACTGGGCGTAGCAGTAGATCATCAGCGCCGCCGCCCGTTCCGACGCCCGGGCGATCTCGTCGCGGGTACCGGCCTTGAGGAGCTCGTCAGCGATGGCCATGCCCCCGCGATAGTCGTCGCGCGCCCAGGCAAGCATGAGGCGTGCCGTGGTCAGTTCATGGGGTTCATGGGGTTCGCGGCCGACCGGGCCGAACGCGTCCAGCCACCGCTCGGCGACGGGGAGGTCGAGCCGCTCGATCACCCGCCGGATGACCCGCGCTCCGCAGACGCGCGCCTCGGCGGCCTCTCCGGCCTGCAGCAGGACCTCGGTGGCCTCCTCGTCGTGGCCCTCACCGGCCAGCAGCCGGCCGTGGGCGAGGCGGATCCGGCGCAGCTCCTCGTCGTCGCGCAGGCCGAGCTGCTCCAGCAGGAACTCCCGCAGCCGCGGGTGGCAGCGCATCGTGCGCCCGTCCCGGGACCAGACGACGGGCAGCCGGACCGAGCGCAGCGACTGCATCCGTCTCGCCGACGCGTCGAGGCCGAGAGCCCGCGCCCGCTCGGCCGTCACCTCGTCGAGGACCGCTGCCGTGACGAGGAAGTCCCGGTCTGCGTCGGGCAGTTCGGCGAGGATCCGGGAGGAGATGTAGCCGTGCAGAGGGTCGGCCTCGCCTCCGACGACCGCGGTGTGCTCCTCGGAGCGCCAGGCTTCGAACAGCACACCGGTGACCCAGCCGCCCGTCGCCGACACGGCCTCCGCCGGATCGATCGTGGCGTTGTTGTTGAGCCGCAGGGCGTCGGCGGCCTCCTCGACGGTGAAGGCGAGGTCCTCCTCGCGGAGGGAGGCGACGGCGGTCGGGTCGAGTTGCCGGTGGACCGCCGACGGGATGTCCCGTCGGCTGACCAGGACCGCGCGCACCGTGCGCGGCAGGTAATGCAGGAAGGAGCCGAGTGCCTCCCAGCCCTCCCCGGACACCCCGAGGCGTTCCAGGTTGTCGAGTACCAGCACCAGCGCGTGTCCCCGCAGGGACTCGGCGAGGAGCCCGGCGGACTCCGTGTGCTGGATGCCCGCGCGCAGCGCGCGGGTCGCCACCTGGTGTGCGGCGGGTGCGTGCTGTGCCAGTGCGTCTTCGAGGTAGGCGAGCAGACGTCCCGGCTGGGCGTCGGTCGCGTCGACCGACAGCCACGCCACCGGGTGGGGCAGGTGTGCTGTCGCCTGGCTGATGGCGGTGGTCTTGCCGGCGCCGGCGGTCGCCAGTACGAGCACCACCTGACGTCGCTCGATCAGCGCGCCGAGAGCTGTCTCGATCCTGGGCCGTGGCACCAGACGCTCGGGTACGTCCGGAACGGAGATCTTGTGCTGGATCAGACCTACGGCGTGCGGCACCGTCTGTCGGGGGTCGTCCATGGCCACCTCAACCGGGGGAATTGCCAGAGGATCTCACAGGCCCACTTTCCCCGTCGCCCAGTACGGCTGTGTGTAGATGGCGGATCGGTGCAGGTCATACCGGGTACGGACCAGATTCCGCGCGCGCTGGATGGTCTGCCCATGCCCGGACAGATAGGCGTGTGTGACCGCCTCCGGTGGGGCATCGCCCAGCCAGGACAACAGCGCCTCCCCTGGCTGCGGGCTCTGCGCGACGACCTGTACACCGGGCAGCAGGTCCCGCACCAGCGGTACGTCCTGTGCGGGCACCTCGACCACACCACGCACCCGGCCCCGGTCACCCAGCCAGCGGATCATCGAGGACCACAGGCCCACCGTGGTGGCATCGCCGCACACGAATGTGGTCCCCGGTTCGGCACGTGCCCGGAAGCTCCGCGTCGCCTCCAGCCCCATCACGGAGACCGGGTCGCCGACCGCGAGACCGTCCAGCCACGCATCACCGGGTGAAGGCGGGCCCGGGACAACGGCGCTGTGCCGATAGAACAGGATGGACATGCGTCCCGTGACAGCATCGACCGCGTCCGGCGTGTATCGCCGGAACGCCGTCGGTGAGACCAGGAGCGTGGTCACCTGGCACGGCGCCCACTCACGCCCTTTCAGTCGCTCGCCTGCGAGGTGGACACGCCGGAACGACGGCGACAGATCCTCTGTATCGGTCACCGTGCACGGCATTCCGCGGACCTCGATCATCCGGGCGAAGGGCGCGGGCAGGCTGGGCATCGGTCACTCCTTGGTAGTGGATTGTGCGAAGCGCGTACACGGCGGTACGGCCGTGTGACGTGTGAGGGGTCCCGTCACGCGCGGGCGATCAGCGGAACGTCGGCATGATCTGCTCGGCGTAGGTCTTGAGTTGCTCGCGTTGGATGTCCGGTGCGTCGACACCGGGCAGCGCCTGTGCCCAGTACTCCCAGACGAACCAGTCCAACCGGCCGCCGCCGTAAACCGTTTGTACGTCTTTCATCTGGTCCCGGACCTGGTCCGCGGTACCGCAGAGGAGCAGGCCCGCCGCGTGCATGCGGCGGGTCAGTGCTCGCGCGTCGTCCAGACGCAGGGGGCGGCGGGGGTCGTCGGCGGTGGTACGGAGGCCTTCGTTGCAGCCGAAGGCCTGGAAGAGGCCCTGGTACCAGTAGCCCGAGGTCTGGACGGCGAGGTCGAACGCCTCGTCGAACGTGTCGCCGAGGAAGAGCTTCGCGACCACGCCCACGCCTTCGCCGAGCCGCAGGTCGCGGCCGTGTGCGCGGGCAGTGTCGCGGTACAGCTCGGCGATCGAGCGCACCTTCTCCCGGCTGCCTGCTTTGAGCAGCAGGGTTCGTCCGCTGCGGGCGGCGTCGATCACGGTCTGCGGTGAGGCGCTGGTGGGGATGAAGACCGTCGGCCTGTGTACGGGCTTTGGCACCACCCCGATCTGACGCACGGTGCCGTCTTCGTCGACCTCGCCCGGGCCGCCGTAGGTGCGGGTCCAGTCGGCGGGCGGCCAGTTGTGGATGCCGCCGGCCGGATAGGGCACCTGGTAGTGCTTGCCTTTGTGCTGGAAGGAGTCCTCGGCCCAGGCCCGTTCCACGATCGACAGGTACTCGTCGAAGACCTCCCGGTTACGGGCGTCGGAGCCCGGATGGCCGGAGACGACGGCGTCGTCCTGGGTCAGGGTCTGCATCCAGCGGGTCTGATGGCCGCGGGCGAAGGAGACGCCGAGCCGGCCGGGGAACATGTGGGTGAACATCGCGAGGTCCTCGGCGACGCGCAGGGGATTGTGGGCGGGGAGCACGATAGACATCGGGGCGAACATGATCTGCCTGGTCTGCGCCGCGAGTTTCGCGTAGAGCAGCAGGCTGTTGGGCATGTTCTCGCCGCCCTCGGTCTGGAAATGGTGTTCCGCGCTGCCGAAACCGTCCATGCCGAACGCGTCGGCCCAGCGGGCGATGTCCTCGTAGTTGCGCAGCATGGCCTGGAAGGCATGGATGTCCCGGCCGATCGGGCGCCCCGAGCGACGTTCCGAGGGCTCTACGGGGATGACACTGCTGCACCAGACCAGTGTTTTCACGGTGTCTCCTTGCAGGGTGGGTGTGGTGGCCGACGAAGCCACGGCGTCGGCCGCGCCGCCGTCATCGGCTCGGGGCGGGCGGCCCGGCCGGTGTCGGTGAGTCCCTCGCCGGGAGGTGGTCCTGTGCGGCCAGGGGGATGAGGAAGGCATTGCCGTGGGGAGCCAGGGCGTACTCGCTGCGGGGTGGCGGTCCGGGGTGGGCGGTCCGGGTGACGAGGTCGACGGTGGTCAAGTCCTTGAGGCGGTCGGCGAGCGTGTCGTCGCTGATGCCGGGGACTCGCTCGCGCACCTGGGCGAAGTCGGCCGAGCCCTTGGCCAGGGCCGCGATGATCAGGCCGTTCCATGGTTCACCGAGGAGGGTGAAGGCCCGAGTGAGGGCCGGGTCGGGCTGGGCCGGCTGTGGAGGTTCGGACCAGGGGTCCGGCTGAGAGCGTTGTGGGGTGGTCATGGTGTGTGTCCGCTCCGGTACGGCGGAGGCATCGTGGTGCGACGCCTCACGTCGTACGTCGTCGTGGCCGTGGCCGCGTCGGAGGTCGGCCCCTGCCTGCTGGGCTGTGCCCTGGTGGGGTCGGCCCTTGGCAACGGCATGCCCCCTCCGTGAGGTCAGCCCATGTGGATGGGCGGGGCGCCCTCGGTGTGCTGCTGCCTGCCCGCGTTGACGGCGAGGAACATGACCGCCAGGCCGCCCAGGAACATGGCGCCCGAGGCGACGAAGGCCATGGTGTAACCGTGGGTCAGTGCGTCGCCCGCCTTCGCGACCAGGGGGAAGTCCTTGGTGGCCAGGCCCCTGAAGAAGGCGGAGGCCGCCTCGGGGAGCTTGTCGTTCGCGGTGGTCGTGGAGATCGTCGACAGGACGGCGAGCCCGAGTGCGCCGCCGATCTGCTGGGCGGTGTTGAGCAGTGCCGAGGCCATGCCGGTGTCCTGGTGGTCGACGCCGCTGACCGCGCCGAGTGTCATCGGGACGAAGCTCATGCCGAGCCCGAGAGCGGTGACGAACATCGCCGGCATCAGATGTGCGGCGTATGAGGAGTCGGGTTCAAGGGTGGCGAACCAGAACATGCCGCCCGCGGCGACCAGCAGTCCGGGTCCGGCGATCAAGCGGGGCGCCAGGTTGGTGATCAGCTTGGAGCTGATGCCGGCGGCGGCACCCATGCCGACGCTGAAGGGAAGAAAGGCGAAGCCCGTCTTGACGGCGCTGTAACCGAGGATGAGCTGCATGTAGAGCGTCAGGAAGTAGAACATCGCGAACATGCCCGAGCCGACGAACAGCATCGTGGCGTAACTGCCGGAGCGGTTGCGGTCCTTGAACAGCCGCAGCGGCATCATCGGGTCCGCGGCGCGCCACTGGACGACCAGGAACACCGTCAGCAGTACGGCGGCGGTCGCGAAGGAGGCCAGGGTCAGGCCGTTGGTCCAGCCGTGTTCGCCGCCGCGTGTGATGCCGTAGACGAGGGCGATGAGGCCGCCGGTGCCGGTGATGGCGCCGGGGACGTCCAGGCGGCCGGGGTGCCGCTGGGCTTCGACGAGGGTTTTGGTGCCGGCGAGGACGGCCAGGCCGATGGGGATGTTGATGAAGAACACCCAGCGCCAGTCGAGGGCGTCGGTCAGTACGCCGCCCAGCAGCAGGCCGACCGTGGCGCCGACGCCGCCCATCGCCGCGTACACGCCCATGGCCGTGTTGCGTGACTTGCCGGCCGGGAAGGTGGTGGTGATCAGGGCCAGCGCGTTGGGCGCGGCGAGGGCGGCGCCGATGCCCTGGAGGATGCGTGCGCCGATCAACAGGGCCTCGTTCGGGGCGAGTCCGCCCAGCAGTGAGGCGAGGGTGAAGACACCGATGCCTGCCTGGAATACGCGCCGCCGGCCGAAGAGGTCTCCGGCCTTGCCTCCGAGCAGCATCAGTCCGCCGAAGGCCAGCGCGTAGGAGTTGACGATCCACGCCAGGTTCGCATCGGTGACACCCAGGTCGGTCTGGATGGCGGGCAGAGCGATGTTGGTGATCGTGGCGTCGAGGATCACCATCAGCTGGGCCGCGGCGATCACGAAGAGCGCCAGGCCGAGGTGCCGGCCGCCGGGGGAAGCCCCGGACGTATCGGTACCCGCCTGCGCGGGGGTGGTGGCCGTGCTGTCGGCAGACAAGGGGAACTCCAAAGGGCTACGGAGGGGCGCGGAAAATTAACTTCACCCGGGCAAGGACGAAACCTGGCCGAATTGTCAAACGCAGAAATCTTGCAGGAATGCAGGACCGGCAGCCGGATATGCAAGTCCGGGTCAGAGCGAAGCGCCGAACCAGGTGCTCAGGTCGACACCCGGTCACACTTGGCTGGAGAGGTCCAGCAGACATAGCCGTCCGAGTGGATCAGGAGCGCGTCGGCATCCTCACTGATGGGCGGGATCTCCGGCACCCGGAGAGCGTCGACGCGACCGGCCCACGACGGGCCGTTTCGACGAACGCGGGGTCCGACGCAAGCTCGGCGGCAAGCAGCAACCCGGTCAGCCCACTGCCGACCACCACGGCCTCGATCGTCTCCATAAATGTTCTCCTGACACCACTGATTTGCTCCGCTGAAGAATTCAGACGGCCGGGAAAACTCATTCCCTGACATCGACAGATCGTGCCAGCGGGGTGTTAGCGGAGGAGAAACCAAGGACAGGGCACCATCCTGGCGAGCCGGTCGAGGTGTTCGCCATGGAGCGGTGAGGCCGCCCGTACAGGGCGCCTGGTTCAGGGGTTTGCGGGTCCTGGACAGACGCTGATGAACTGCCCGACGCGCGGGTCGGAGGCCGTGTCGACGCTGAGCTGGTGGCCCCGAGCGGACAGCATGATCGTCCCGGACTGCTGGGGGACGGGCCTCATCAGGGTGTAGGGCCGTCCGGGCGACCTTGCCGGCGAGCGTCTCGATGTCGATCGCGGTGGCTGTGCCGTTGAACGTGATCCAGACAGGCCCGCGCTCCAGGGAGTGCACGGCGTTTTCGTCACGGGTCGTCTCGGTGCGAACGGTGCCGTTACAGGTCATCCATGCCTTGTCGTGGTCGCCATCGACTGGCGGGGTCATCGGATAACCGACGTCTCCTTCGACATGGTTGTACGGGAGTGTGCCGGTGTCCCAGACCCGTTCGCCAGGCCGAGGGTGAGCTGCGGGTCAGGTGTTCCAGACACCCTCCCGGGCCGCGGCGCCTGCGTACTCGGAGAAGTCCCGGGGGGACCGGCCGAGCACACGCTGAACACCGTCACCGAGTGAAGCGAGGCCGCCGGACCGGATGCATTCGTACAGGCCGACCGACAGCTGCACCCATTCCTCGGGCACGCCCTGCGCACGCTGCTCGGCCCCGTACGCCTCCGGGCTCAGGGCCACATAGCGGATGTCGCGGTTCGTGGCCCGGGCGATCTCCGCGACCGCGTCCCCGAAGGTCATCAACCGCGGCCCACTGAGCTCGTAGTCCCGCCCGGCGTGCCCGTCCTCGGTGAGCGCGGCGACCGCCACTTCGGCGATGTCCTCGGCGTCGACGAAGGCCTCCTTGCCGTACCCGGCCGGCAGCCGTACCTCGCCGCTCAGTACGGGGTCGCGCAGGAAGTCCTCGCTGAAGTTCTGGAAGAACCACCGCGGTCGCAGCACGGTCCGCTCCAGTCCCGCGTGTTCCAGCGTCCGCTCCGCAGCAAGGACTTGCTCGTGATCCGGGCCCCCGCCCTCGGGCATGGACAGCAGCACCGCTCGCCGGGCCCCGGCCGCCGCGGCCTGCCGAGCGAATGCGGCAACGGTCTCCGTGACCTGCGGACTGCCGAGGCCGGGGACGACGAGGTACATCGCCGTCACAGAGCGCAGGGCCGGTTCCCAGGTGTTCCGGGCGGTCCAGTCGAAGGAAGGCGTACCGGAACGGGACGCCGTACGGACCGTCGCGCCCCGCTCCTCCAACAGCCGCGCAACTCGGCGGCCGGTCTTGCCCGTAGCCCCTGTCACCAGGATCGTCTCGTTGTTCATGGGTTCAACTGAACCAGTCGCCACCCGCTGCAAACATGCTGTGCGAGCTCAGGTCCATAGTCGTTCGTCTACGCTGACCGGCATGGATCCCATGATGCTGACCAGCACGGATCCACTGACGGACCTGCTGAACGGGGTGAGGACCAGTGGCGCGGTCTTCAACCAGTCAAACCTCTCCGGCTCCTGGGCCGCGCGCTTCGAAGACGGCTCGCCGCTGGCGCTGGCAGTACTCCTGCGCGGCTCCGCCTGGGTCATTCCGCAGGACGCCGACCCGGTGCGGCTCGGTCCCGGAGATGTCGCCGTGCTGTGTGGTGGCACCCCGTATGTCATCGCCGACGACCCGGCCACCGAACCAGGCGTGGTGATCGGCTCAGAAGGCCGCTGCACGAACGTTCGGGGCGAGGAATCGGTCGCTGCGCGAACTCCGGGCGCACCCCCCTCGGGTACGACAGAGCCGGACAGCACGCTCCTCCTGAGCGGCCTCTACACAGTGGATCACGGCGTACCGAGCCGGCTGCTCGCGGCGCTGCCTGCCCTGGCCGTCATCGAAGCCGAGCTGGGCTCCTGCCCGGTGAGCTCGGCGACCTTCGAGGAGATCACGCGCGAGGAGCCCGGGCAGCAGATCCTGCTGAACCGAACGCTGGACCTGATGCTCATCACCGCCCTGCGGGCCTGGTTCACCCGCCCGGGCGCCCAGATCCCCGCCTGGTACCGGGCTCACGGCGACCCCGTGGTCGGCCCCGCCCTGCGCCTGCTGCAGGCCGACCCCGCCCGTCCCTGGACGCTGCCCGCTCTGGCGGCCGAGACCGGCGTGTCCCGGGCCAACCTGGCCCGCCGCTTCACCGCCTTGGTGGGCCGGCCGCCGATGACCTACCTACGGGAACAACGTCTCACTCTGGCCGCCGACCTCCTGCGCGAGCCCGACGCGACGCTTGCCCGGGTGGCGGACCGCGTCGGCTTTTCCAACGCCTTCGCCCTGAGCGCCGCGTTCAAGCGGGAACATGGCGTCAGCCCGAACGAGTACCGGATGCGGGAGACCCGGGCTAAGACCTGACACCGGGAGAACCTCTGCAGCTCTCGACGCCGTTTCGACGCCTCCACAGCCGCCCTTCCCTCGTCCGTCGCCAGGCGTCATGGTCACGGCCCCCACACTCCGCCGCCCTCCTCACCTGTCCGGGGCCGGGACTCATCACGCGTCGCGGACGGTCACCGTAAGCACCCGATGGTGCAGGCCACGGACCTGCTGCTGCAGACGCCCTGCCCGCAGCCCGCGCAGACCGCCTCTCGGGGCCGTTTCCTCTTCGGGCCGTTTCCGTGGCCTCTTGGCTCATCGCCAGAACGCACTCTCAGCGGTCACTTATCACCACTCAACTCGAAGAGCGACAACGGCACACAGGCCGCCGCCAGCCCCTAGCCGTCATCGAGCGGCGCGTATGGCAAACAGAGACGACAAGCGCGAGCCCGGCTCCGGGTGCGCGGCGCTCGACAGCGTCAACCTCACCCACGCGATCCTCGGCACGTCCGACGACTGCGTGGCCACACACCCCTCCGACGTCGCCGTCGCCTTGGCGGCGCTGGAGGCGAGAGTGCAACTGCTGGGCCCGGGCGGGGAGCGCAGTGTCCCCTTCGCCGCCTTCCTCCTCAAACCAGGCAGCACCCCGAGCCGTGAACAAGTTCTCCGCAAGGGCTAGTTGATTGCTCCCGTTCAGATCCCGGCACACCCGAGCCCGCTGAGGTCGGGCTATCTGAAAGTGCACGACCAGCAGTCGTACGAGTTCGCGCTAACCTCGGCGGCCGTCGCGCTGCCCATCCGCGGCGGGTGATCCGGGAGGCGAAGGTCGCCGCCCGAGGCGTCGATGCAGCAGGCGCGTTGCTTGCTGTTTGGGCCGAGACAGCTGCCGCCCAGCTGGGCGTCCCCGGCCACACGGACCAGTCCGTACAAGAGGGTCGAGTAACCCGTCGGGCCGATTCCTCGCTCCCTCGGCCGTCGCGGGGACGCTCTCTCAGCAGCGACAGGCCTTCCACAGCACAGACGGCAGCCGACGTCGCCCTACCCGCGTCCGCGCACCCGCCACGCCGGTATCAGCACCGCCTCCGCCGCCGGCCCGGTACTCAACTGACCGCCCCGTGGATGGCTGCCCCAGCAGCGCCACCATCAAATGGGACAACGGATCGCCCCCGAGACACCGTCGGCCTGGACACGGCTACGCCCTCCCGGCCCCTGTACGGCCCCTGGGTCTTGGCATCGACCCTCAAGTCAGTCGCCCGGACCGCGAGCCAGGACCTCGATCATCCACTCAGCTGCAGGTCAGACGGTTTGCAGCTCCCCCGGCCGTCTCCGGACTCCAAACTCACGAGCAGCGGATTCAGTCCGTTCAGGCAAAGTTGACGATCCGACAGGACAAAATGAACGTTTCCGCAGGTAAGAGGCTTGCGCAGGTGGGGCGGGTGGGACTCGAACCCACGGCCGACGGATTATGAGTCCGCTGCCCTGCTCCACCCCGGAACTCGCTCCTTCCAGGCTTCCAGGTCGTCGGCATCCAGCCGGCCGACCATGAAGCTGCTGACAGACCTACTGCAGGATTCTGCAGGCGCGCCAAACCCAGGGGGAACAGTTCCTCTCCCCCGCTCCTTGCCCCATTTCGGTGCGGCCGAACTTTGCCCCTACAGTCCCACCAGGGCACCTAACCGAGGAAGCTCAATCTGACCAGACGGTCCGTGTTCTGGGTGTTCGTATCCACCAGGCAGACCGACTGCCATGTCCCCAGTTCCAGTCGTCCGCCCAGCACCGGCAGCGTGGCGTGCGGTGGGACGAGGGCCGGGAGTACGTGGTCGCGGCCGTGGCCGGGGTGCCGTGACGGTGCCGCCAGCGGTCGTCGGAGGGGAGCAGGGTGTGCAGCGCGGCGAGGAGGTCGCTGTCGCTGCCCGCCCCCGTTTCGATGACCGCGACTCCGGCGGTGGCGTGCGGGACGAAGACGTTGAGGAGGCCGTCCCGGCCGTCCGCCACCTCCCTCAGGAATGTCTCGCAGTCATGGGTGAGGTCGACGACCGTCTCCTCGGTGCCGGAGACGATGTTCAGGACGCGCGTGGTGAAGGCGTTGGACATGTGCCCCATCATCACCCGGCCGCCGGGAGCCACTCCCGACCTGACGCCCACCCCTTGATACGAGTGGTCCATTCCGCGAGACACCATAGACCGCGGTCGCGTCACCTGGCTACTTTCAGCGGCATGTTGAGTTCAGCCATGCTCACCACGCGCGGTCACATCGACCTGCTGCGGGTGGCCTCCGCCGCGTGTCGCCGCGGCTGCTGACGTCCTTTTCCGCTCCCTTCACGCCCGCCTGGGCACCGCCCCACCCGCACGTCCGGGATCTCCCCTGATCCGCTTCGGACGCGGCGGCGCCGAGGTGCATCCTCCCCTCCTCGGTCGCTCTCCTCCTCGTGGAGCCCTCATGAGCATCAGCCATGTCCCACCCTGCGCCGCCAAGCCCGATATACCGCCTAAATCCGGTACCGGTGGGTCCGAAGCAGTCTCCGGTGACACCGAGCGCACCCTCCCCGACCTCGACCCCATCGTCCCCAGCTCCACGCGCCGCACCCGCGTCCCCCGCTGGCTGCGCCGCACCTCGGGCCCGCTACTGCTCCTCGCGCTCTGGCAACTCCTCAGCAGTACAGGCACGTTGACGGCCGAAATCCTCGCCTCACCCGGGCGGATCGCCCAGGTCGGCAGTGATCTGATCGCCGACGGTTCACTGGGCAACGCGATGGGCACCTCGCTCCAGCGCGTCGCCCTCGGACTACTCCTCGGTACCGTCATCGGCACCGGACTCGCCCTGGTATCGGGCCTGTTCCGGGTCGGCGAGGACCTCGTCGACGCACCCGTTCAGACGCTGCGGACCGCGCCGTTCGTCGGTCTGATCCCACTCTTCATCATCTGGTTCGGCATCGGCGAGACCCCGAAGATCGCGATCATCACCCTCGGTGTGACCTTCCCGCTCTACCTCATACGTCTACGCCGGAATCCGTGGCGTGGACACCCAGTCGATCGAGGCCGGGGAGTCGCTGGGGTTGTCCCGGTGGGGACTCGTCCTGCCGGGCGCGCTGCTCGGGGCGATGACCGGGCTGCGCTACTCGCTCGGTGTGGCCTGGCTCGCCCTCGTCTTCGCCGAGCAGATCAACGCGGACGCCGGTATCGGCTTCCTCATGGTGCAGGCGCGGGGCTTCCTGCGGACCGACGTGATCGTGGTCTGCCTCATCGTCTACGCGTTCCTCGGTCTGCTGGCCGCCTTCGTCGTCCGCTCCCTCGAAAGGCTGCTGCTGCAATGGCGACCCACGTTCACCGGACGGTGACCTCACCCGCCGTACGGGTCGACGGTCTGACTCGGTCCTTCGACGGCCGCACTGTCATCGACAACCTCCGACTCGACGTCAGGCCGGGCGAGTTCGTTGCCCTGCTCGGCCGCAGCGGCTGCGGAAAGTTCCACACTGCTGCGCATCCTCGCCGGTCTCGACCGCGACATCAAAGGCACCGTCCTCGTGCCGCGCCGCAAGGCTGTCGCCTTCCAGGCGCCCCGGCTGATGCCGTGGAAGAAGGTGTGGCGCAACGTCCTGCTCGGGCTGCCCGGCAAACCCGGACGTGAGGTCGCCGAGCAGGCGCTCACCGAGGTCGGCCTCAGCCGGCGTTCCGACGCCTGGCCCAAGACCCTGTCCGGCGGTGAGGCTCAACGCGCTTCGCTGGCAAGGGCGTTGGTGCGCGAGCCCGATCTCCTGCTGCTCGACAAGCCGTTCGGCGCGCTGGACGCGCTCACCCGCATCAAGGCCCAACGGCTGGTCGGCGAACTCTGGCAACGCCGGGGCTGCGCAGTCCTGTTGGTGACGCACGACGTCGAGGAAGCGGTGCTGCTCGCCGACCGTGTCCTCGTGATGGACGAGGGCGTCATCGCGTACGAGACGACGGTCGACCTGGACCGCCCGCGCGACATCACCGACCCGCGCTTCGCAGAACTGCGCGCCGGACTGCTGGAACTCCTGGGCGTCGACACCGCCGCCGAAGCCGCCTAAGCCCTGGCAACTTCCCTCCCGCACAACCTGGTTCACCCTCCAGCCGCACAGAAGCGATCGGAACGAACGACCATGCGGCGACACCTCGTCCCCGCCCCGCTGCTCCTCCCCCTCGCCCTCCTCGCCTCGGCCTGCGGCGGGAACTCGGCCGCCGACTCCTCCATCGGTTCCGGCGGCGACACCGACTGCAAGGGATCCCTCACGCTCAACGTCGTTGACCAGAAAGGCGGTTCGGAGGCCGTACTGCGGGCCGCCGGGGGACTCAAGAACCTGGACTACAAGATCAAGTGGTCCACCTTCACCTCTGGCACACCCCGAGTCCTGACCGCGCGATGAGCGTCCACCTCCACTGGTTCCTGCCCACGGGCGGCGACGGCCGCACCCTCGTGGACCGGCACGCGTACGCCTCCAGCACCGGCAGCGCGAACCGTCCCGTCAAGGGCGTACGACCACCGGACATCGAGCATCTCGCCCAAATAGCCAAGGCGGCCAAGCAGTTGGGTTTCGAAGGGGGGCTGAGGCCGACCGGCACCTGGTGCGAGGACGCCTGGCTGACGAGCGTCGCACTCGCCCAGCACACCGAACGGCTGAAGTTCCTGGTGGCGTTCAGGCCCGGCGTGATCTCACCGGCGCTCGCCGCGCAGATGGCGGCGACCTACCAGCGCATCACCCGCGGGCGCCTGCTGCTGAACGTCGTCACCGGCGGCGACTCCTCCGAGCAGCGGCGCTTCGGCGACCACCTCGACCACGACCGGCGGTACACCCGTGTCGACGAGTTCCTGGCCGTTGCACGATGGGCGTGGAGCGGTCGGCCGTACGACTTCGACGGTGTCCACTACCAGA
The DNA here is from genome assembly GCF_010550245.1 of Streptomyces sp. SID12501. Taxonomy (GTDB): domain Bacteria; phylum Actinomycetota; class Actinomycetes; order Streptomycetales; family Streptomycetaceae; genus Streptomyces. The sequence continues at coordinate 185,556 of NZ_JAAGLU010000017.1, read as the reverse complement.
TCGAGGACGGGCTGACCGCCCTGCCGCCCCATCCGGTGCCGCCGCCCTTATTCGGCGGGTCCTCGACCGCCGCAGGGCCGGTCGCGGCGCGGCACGCGGATGTGTATCCGACCTGGGGCGAACCGCCGGCGCAGGTGTAGGAGAAGATCGACTGGATTCGGTCGCCGGCCGAGTGTGAGGGGCGCACGGTCCGCTTCGGGGTCCGGCTGCACACCATCTCGCGGGACTCGTCGGCCGAGGCCTGGTCGACCGCGTACCGGCTGCTCGACGACCTCGACACGAGGACGGTCGCGGCGGCGCAGGCGGCGCTCGGTCGCAGTGAGTCGGTGGGGCAGCAGCGCATGGTCGCCCTGCACGGCGGCTCGCGCGACAAGCTGGAGGTCTACCCGAACCTGTGGGCGGGCGCCGGTCTCGTGCGGGGCGGCGCGGGCACGGCGCTCTCGTCGGCAGCCACGGCGAAGTCGCGTGGGGGCACCTCCCACGCCCGTTCAGGGCAGAGGAGGAGGATCGAGGAGTACCACACGCTGGGCGTCGAGCACTTCGCGCTCTCCAAGTATCCGCATCTGGAGGAGGCGTACCGGTTCGGCGAGGGTGTCATTCCCAAGCTGGCGGCTCGTGGGCTGCTGGAGCGTACTCCGAGGACGGCCGGGGGTTCGCCGCTGCTGGTGGCGAGTGTTCGCTGAACGTGCGAGGACCGTCGCGGGAAGATCCTCGCCTCTCCCCCGGTTAGTAGAAATGTGAACGATACCGGGATGCGCGATGGCGTACGAGAAGTGGATGTCGTCGTCATAGGCGCCGGCCAGGCCGGTCTGGCCGGCGCCTATCACCTGCAGCGCACCGGCTTCGTGCCGGAGCGCGACTTCGTCGTGCTCGATCACGCCCCGCGTCCTGGTGGCGCCTGGCAGTTCCGCTGGCCCTCGCTCACCTACGGCAAGGTGCACGGGATGCATGCGCTGCCCGGCATGGAACTGACGGACGCCGATCCGGCGCGGCCGTCCGCCGAGGTCATCGGTGAGTACTTCGACACGTACGAGCGCACGTTCGATCTGAAGGTGCGCCGTCCTGTGGAGGTACGGGCGGTGCGCGAGGGCGACGGAGACGGGCGGCTGCTCGTCGAGACCTCGGACGGCGACTGGTCCGCGCGGGCGCTGATCAACGCCACGGGTACCTGGGACCGGCCGTTCTGGCCGCGCTACCCGGGCCAGGAGACCTTCCGGGGGCGGCAGTTGCACACCGCGCAGTACCCCGGGCCCGAGGAATTCGCCGGGCAGCGGGTGGTCGTGGTGGGCGGGGGTGCGTCCGGAACCCAGCATCTGATGGAGATCGCTCCGTACGCCGCCGAAACCACGTGGGTGACCCGGCGTCCGCCGGTCTTCCGCGAGGGGCCCTTCACCGAGGAGTTCGGGCGGGAGGCGGTCGCACTCGTCGAGGAGCGGGTACGGCAGGGGCTGCCGCCGAAGAGTGTCGTGTCGGTCACCGGACTGCCCCTCAACGACGCGATCCGGCAGGCGCTCGCCGACGGCGTCCTCGACCGGCGGCCCATGTTCGACCGGATCACCCCGGCCGGGGTCGAGTGGGCCGACGGTGAGCGCGTCGACGCCGACGTGATCCTCTGGGCGACCGGATTCCGGGCCGCGATCGACCATCTGGCACCGCTCAGGCTGCGCGAGCCCGGCGGCGGCATTCGCGTCGAGGGGACACGCGCGGTCGCCGATCCGCGCGTCCATCTGGTCGGCTACGGACCCTCGGCGAGCACGATCGGCACCAACCGGGCCGGGCGGGCGGCCGTACGGGACATCAGGCGGCTGCTCGACCAGGAGCCGGCCGCTGTCTGACGTCCCGTAGGGCCGCGTGGCCGTCAGGTCACTTGGCGGGCTGCCCGCTCTGCCGCCCCCGAGCCGGGCTCTTCTGGTTCTTCTGGTTCTGGTTGAACTCGGAGACGTTGCGCTGGTGTTCGGCGTAGTCGGCCGTGAAGCGGGTGTCGCCGGGCTTGACGGTGACGAAGTACAGCCAGTTTCCCGGAGTCGGGTTGATGGCGGCGCGCATCGCCTCCTCGCCGGGGTTGGCGATCGGTGTGGGCGGCAGGCCCATGCGCTGGTACGAGTTGTACGGGCTGTTCAGGCGGGTGTCGTCGGCCGTCGTTTTCAGCGTGGACCTGTTCAGCGCATAGTTGATGGTCGAGTCCATCTGCAGCGGCATCCCGCGTTCGAGCCGGTTGAAGATGACCCGGGCCACCTTCCCCATGTCCTGCTTGCCGGCGGCCTCGGCCTGGACAATGCTCGCGATGGTGACGGCCTGATAGACGTTCATGGCGTTGCGCTGCGCCCCGGCGGTGACCGGCGGGCCGCCGAACTTCTGGTTGGCGGTGTCGACCATGAACGACAGCAGGGACTCCGGGGTGGCCTTCTCCTTCAGTGGATAGGTCGCCGGGAAGAGATAGCCCTCGGGGTTGCCCTCGGCGTCGGTGGGGAGTTTCAGCCGGGCCTTGCCGAGCGACTTCTTCGTGCTCCCGGTCGGCAGGGCGAGGGCCTTGTCGACCGCCTCGTACACCTGGATGGAGCGCCAGCCCTCCGGGATCAGGAGGGAGGTCGGCCGGGGGTCCCCTTCGCTGTCGACGCTCAGCAGCGGCACCGCCACTGCGGTGGCCGCGACAACGGCACCGGTCGCGATGAGGACGGCCCGGCCACGGCGCGTCAGGCGAATCGTTCTCCGTGACGGAGTGTTCATCAGCATGCGGGCACGGTAACCCGCGAAACATCATAAACCCGACATATCTTCAGCTTGTCCGACCGCGCATGTCACCCGGTCGGCTCCAGCTGGGCGTCCCGACGCACAAGGGCCGCGTACCGCCCGCCACGCCGCAGCAGTTCCTCGTGCGTGCCCCGTTCGACCGCGTGCCCGGAGTCCAGGACCACGATCTGGTCGGCGCCCCGGATGGTGGACAGCCGGTGGGCGATGGTGAGCGTGGTGCGGTTGGCCGACAGGGCGTCGATGGCTTCCTGGACGGCGTGTTCGGTGCGCGTGTCCAGGGCGCTGGTCGCCTCGTCCAGGATGAGGACGGGCGGGTCGCGCAGGATCGTACGTGCGATGGCGAGGCGCTGTTTCTCGCCTCCGGAGAAGCGGTGGCCGCGCTCACCGACGACCGTGTCGTACCCGTCCGCCAGGGACGAGATGCGGTCGTGGATCTGGGCCGCCCGCGCCGCCGCGTGCAGTTCCTCGTCGGTGGCGTCCGGTTTGGCGAAGCGCAGGTTGTCGGCGACCGTGGCGTGGAAGAGGTACGTCTCCTGGGAGACGACGCCGACCGCGCGGGCGAGCGTGTCGAAGTCGAGGTCGCGGACGTCGACGCCGTCGATGGTGACTCGGCCGCCCGTCACGTCGTACAGCCGGGGCACGAGGTGGCCCAGCGTGGACTTGCCCGCGCCGGTGGGGCCGACGATCGCCAGGCTGCCGCCCGCCGGGACGGTGATGTCGACGCCGTCGAGGATCGGACGGCTCTTGTCGTCGTAGCGGAACTCGACGTCCTCCAGCCGGACTTCACCCTTGATCGTGTCGAGGTGGACCGGGTTCTCGGGCTCGGTGATGTCGATGGGCAGGTCGAGGTACTCGAAGATGCGCTGGAAGAGCGCGAGCGAGGCCTGGATCTGGACGCCGGTGCTCAGCAGACTGACGGCCGGGCGGAACAGTCCCTGCTGGAGCGAGACGAAGGCGACGAGCGTGCCGATCGAGACGGTCGGGCCGCCGAACTGGAAGGCGAGACCCGCGGCCCAGTAGATGACGGCGGGCATGGCGGACATGACGATGCCGATGACAGCCATCCGCCAGCGGCCGGCCATGCTGGCGCGCACTTCGAGGTCGACCAGACTTTCGGACTCCGCGGCGAAGGACTGCGTGAGCGAATCGGAGCGGCCCATCGTGCGGCCGAGCAGGATGCCGCTGACCGACAGCGACTCGGTGACCGTGGCGGCCATCGCGGCCATCTGCTTCTGGCGTTGGGTGGTGATCCGCTTGCGTTCGTTGCCGACGCGGCGGCTGATCCACACGAACACCGGCAGGAGGAGCAGCGAGACGACGGTCAGGCGCCAGTCGAGGGCGACCATCGCGACGATCGTGGCGACGACGCTGGTGAAGTTGGAGACCAGGGAGGTCGCGGTGGAGGTGACGGTGGCCTGCATACCGCCGATGTCGTTGGCGATGCGCGACTGGACCTCACCCGTGCGGGTGCGGGTGAAGAAGGCGAGCGACATGTTCTGCAGCCGGCCGTAGACGGCGGTGCGCAGGTCGTGCATGACGCGCTGGCCGACGGTGGTGGAGATCAGTGTCTGCAGCACACCGAGGACGCCACCGAGGACGGCGCTGACGATCATGCCGAGGGCGAGCAGGCTGAGCAGTCCGGTACGGCCCTCGGGGATCGCGACGTCGAGGATCTCCTTCAGGAGGAAGGGCGTCGCGACGGAGACGAGGGACGCCGCGGCGACGAGCAGGCCGACGACGGCGAGCCGACCGCGGTAGGGGCGGAAGAGTTTCAGGATGCGGCGGACCTGGCGCGGCTGGTCCGCCGAGTCTGCGGACGGGGTCCAGGCGGGTTGGCGGTCGGGTTTCATGGGCTCCTTCGGGAGACTTGGTGACGACGATTGGCGGAGCATAGCTCATTGTTACCTATACTCACAATGAACTGCATCCTGATATTGTTCCCGCATGAGTTCCCCCGACGCCGACGGTCCGCTCGCCGACCAGTTGCTGAGTCTGACCCGGCGTCTGCACCGCAGCCACAAACACCACCTGGAAGAGCGCGGAGTCGGCATCACCCCGGCCCAGTCCCGGCTGTTGCGCACCCTCTCGCACCATCTCCAGCACCACGGTTCCCCGCCACGGATGGCTGATCTGGCGGAGCGCCTGGAAGTGGTACCCCGGGCGGTGACGACGCTGGTGGACGCGCTGGAGACGAGCGGCAAGGTGCGCCGGGTGCCCGACCCCGACAACCGCCGGGTCATCCGGATCGAGCTCACGGACGACGGACGCAAGGCGCTGAGTGAGCTGCGTGGGGCGCGCAGAGCGGCGGCGGAGGAGATTCTCGCGCCGCTGACGGACTTGGAACGCAATGTACTGGGCGGCCTGCTGGACACGCTGATGGACGGGGGCGGGGCGGCGCCCGAGCGGCGCTGCTGAACCGGAGCGACACTGGTCCCGCAGAAGAACGGGCCGTGGGTCCACCTCCAGGAGCACTGGAGGTGGACCCACGGCCCGTTCGGACATCAGAGTTGGCGCAGGTCAGCTCGCGGTCTCCTTGACCTCGGCCACCTGGGCCGGAACCGCCACCTCCGCGGGTTTTTTCACGTCGGCCGCGTCGTCCTCTTCCGAGATCACGATCTCCCCGTCCAGCACCTTCTTCGCGCGCTCCAGGTCCAGGGCGCCCTCCCAGCGGGAGACCGCGAAGACGGCGACGCAGTTGCCGAGCAGGTTCGTGACGACGCGCATCGAGTCCATGATGCGGTCCACGCCGAGCAGCAGGGCGACCGCCCCGGCCGGGATGGCCCCGAGCGAGGAAGCGGTCGCGGACAGGGCGAGGAAGGCCGAACCGGGGATGCCGGCCATGCCCTTGCTGGTGAGCATGAGCACCAGGACCACGGTGATCTGCTGGCCGAGGCTGAGGTCCACACCCACCGCCTGGGCGATGAACAGGGTGCCGATGGAGAGATAGAGCGACGCGCCGTCGAGGTTGAAGGAGTACCCCGTGGGCAGCACCAGACCCACGGCGTCGTCGCGGGCGCCGGCCTTGCGCAGCTTCAGCATCACGCGCGGCATCACGGACTCGGTGGAGGCGGTGCCGAGCGCGAGGAGCATCTCCTCACGGATGTAGCGGAGGAACCTCCAGAGGCTGAGCCCGGTGACCATCTTGAGAGCGACGCCGAGCAGCGCGACGAAGAGCGCGGCAGCCGCGTAGCAGAGGATGATCAGCTTGGCGTACGTCTCGATCACGCCGAGTCCGTACTGGCCGATCAGGACCGCCATCGCGCCGAACACCGCGATCGGGGCGAGTCGCATGATGAAGCCGACGACCGCGAAGATGATCTCCTGGGCCTGCTCGATGGCGGGCAGCACCTTCGGCACCCTGGTGTGGCCGAGGTGGAGCAGCGCGGCGCCCACCAGGCAGGCCAGGATCAGCACCTGGAGGAGTTCGCTCTCGGCGAAGGCGCCGACGAAACTGGTGGGAATCGCGTTGACGACGAACTCGGTCGTCGAGGGCAGCGAGCCGCCCCCCGTCTTCGCGTCGATCGCCGAGGTGTCGAGCGTGGACGGGTCGACGTTCATGCCCGAGCCGGGCTGGACGATGTTGGCGGCAAGGAGCCCGATGACCAGGGCGAGCGTGCTCGCCACCTCGAACCAGATCAGGGCTTTGAGCCCGATCCGGCCGAACGCCTTGAGATCTCCGGCCTTGGCGATGCCGACGACGACCACGCAGAACACGAGCGGCGAGATGATCGTCTTGATGAGCCGGGTGAAACCGTCACCGAGCGGCTTGAGATCCGTGGCCACGTCGGGCCACAGCTTGCCGACGACGATGCCGAGCACAAGCGCGACGGCAACCTGCGCGAACAGTGAGGTACGCAGTATGCGTACGACGCGTCGCGGCAGGGACGGTACGGACTGCGGCACGAGCACTCCTCCAGGAAGTTTCTGGGATGCGGAAAAGTCCTTCCGCTTCAGAAACTATTGAGGAGTCATGGATCCCGTCTGCAACCTACGTATTTCAGCGGTGTAAATCATCGGCCGTCCCCACCGCGCGCAGAGCTGTCTCAGCAGCCGTCGCGGTCCTCCGTGAGCACCCCCTGCACGGTCACCAGCGAACGGTCGTGGCATCCGGCCGAGCCGTACAGCCGGTAGCGCTCGCTCGTCGTCCCGACGGCGTGGCGCTGGTCGCGCGGCACGTTCGCCGTATACGTCGCGTCGCCCGCGTACGCGTCGTCGAGCAACGACCACGCCGTACGCCGGCCCGCGAACGTCCCGGTGACGGCCTCCCGGTCGCCGAGTGTCAGCACGGTCCGCAGCCGGTCGCCCGCACCCAGCGTGGTCGTGCCGTCCATCGTGTACGTCCGTTGCGTACGGGTCGTCCTGGCCGGCCCGCGCCCGTCGACGGTGACGTCCTCGGCGTCTGTCCAGGTGGCGGTGAGTCCGTCGGTGTTCTCGCCGTCGGTCCAGCGGTGCACGGAGGTGTTGGTGAGGGCGCGGCTGACGGTGGTGACAACCCGGCCGTGCGAGGTGTCGACGTACCCGGCGACGGTCAGCCGGTGACCGCCCTCGGTGTCGAGGCGGTGCTGTTCGTCGGCTGAACCGGGCGTGTACACCGAGGAGTTGGCGAGGCCACCCGCACGGTGGGCGGTGAGCCTGCCGGTGACCCGCGCGCGCCCGGCGTCCTGCCAGACGAGGACGTTGACGGGGGTGCTCCAGCCCGCCTGTCCTTCCGGGACACCGACGACGGAGACCTCCAGGTCATGCGGCCGGCCGTCGTTGAGGAGCCCGGCGAAGGGTGTCAGATCGTATTCGATCGGTTTGATGTCGAATGCGCGTGGTCCCGGAACCACGTACCAGAGAAAGGGGTTGGACCAGCCGCCGGTCCACACGGTCGGGAACGGGGCGGCGATTCCGGCCGGTTGACCGTCGACCTTGATCTGCACCTCGCGGTACGGGCCGTCCGTGGCCTTGCAGGAGTAGGGGGCCGCGTCGGGGACGGTGAGGTACCAGTACTCCTCGCAGCCGCCGCCCGAACCGGTCGCGTACACCTCGGCGACGATGCGTTCGCTGTTCCGCGGAGTGGTGAGGGTGCCGTCCCGGAGGGTGAGGACGCGGTCGGGAGTGTCCTTCGCGGCGGGTGTCCCCGCTGCCTCCGCATAGAACGTCAGTGTGACCTTGACGTCGAGGATGCCGGTGTAGGTGTCGTTGACAACGTTTCCGATGAGCATCTCGACGGGCTGGACCTTGCTCAGGGTGTCGCTGTAACGCGTGACGTCCTTCTCGACGGACCAGGAGATGCCGTCGGGTGAGGGCTGCGGAGTGGAGGTACGGAGGACTTCGACGCCGCCGATGTGCAGATAGCCTAGGCGGTCGTACTGACGGCCCTTGACCTTGCCGTCCATCCGCAGCACGACCTTGTTCCAGCTCGAGCCGCAGCCGCTCGGCGGCCTGTACGTGCCCTCGTAGGGCGTGAAGTCCTTGAACCGGGCCTCGGCGACGGTGACTTCGCAGGGCCTGGAACCGACCGGGCGGGTGACCGCGGGCGCCGCGGTGACCGGGTCGTGCCAGTCGGTGCCGAACTCGGCGGGTACGTCGACGGGCTGGCCCGCCGCCTCGGCCGACCGGGCAGGGTTCGCTCCCAGGAGGGCGCTCGCCAGGAGGCTCGCTCCGGCAAGCATGGACATGATGATCCGGCTTCTCATGGCCGGTGTTCTACGGGCAGTCGGCCCCGCGCGGCAATGAGGCGAACAACCGCCAATCGGGCCGAAACCATGCCTCTCGCCGGAAAACCGTTTGCCTTCGACCACACGGTGACGCGAACCTTTCACGGCCCGTTGTCGGCCTTCCCGGCCCCTCCCACCCCCACATCCACCCCCTCATGCGAGATGCGAGCCACTGGGACGTCATGAAGATCCAAGACCTTCCGTACCGAGACCCGGGTGTACCGGACGCACGCTCGGGCCCCAGATTTCTGTGGTGGCTCTTCCGCAACCAGCTCGGCGGGCAGCTCACCGCCCTCGCCTGGGGACTGGTGCACTTCGTGGCCGTCTCCGGACTGCCGTTCGGCGTCGGGTTCGCCGTCCAGGCCGTCGTCGACCGCTCGGGCCAGCGGCTGGCTCTCGCGGGCGGGCTGATGGTGCTGTGCGGTGTGGCCATCGCACTCGGCGACAGCATGCTGCACCGGGCCGCGGTCACCAACTGGATCACGGCGGCGGCCCGCGTCCAGCAGTTGCTGGCCCGCAGGACCGCCCAGCTCGGCTCGGCGTTGACGCGGCGGGTCGCGGCCGGTGAGATCGTCGCGGTCTCCACGGGGGACGTGGAGAAGATCGGCTGGTTCGTGGAGGCCTTCTCCCGGTTCACCGCCGCCGCGCTGACCGTCGTGCTGGTCTGCGTCGGGCTGTACGTCTACCAGCCGGCGCTCGGCATCGTCGTCGCCGTGGGCATCCCGGTCCTCGCCCTCGCCGTACTGCCGCTGCTGCCGCGCGCCACCCGGCGGGCCGACTTCCAGCGGGAGAAGGCGGGCCGCGCGACCGAACTGGCCTCGGACACCGTCGCGGGACTGCGGGTTCTGCGTGGCATCGGTGGCGAGGAACTATTCCTCGACCGCTATCGCCGGGCCTCGCAGGAGGTGCGGCACGCGGCCGTGCGCAGCGCCCGTATGTGGGCGCTGATCTCGGCGGTCCAGGTGCTGCTGCCGGGTCTGCTGATGATCGCGGTCGTCTGGCAAGGTGTACACCTTGCCAGGCAGGGCCGGATCACCGTCGGCGAGCTGGTCACGGTGTACAGCGCGGTCATGCTGCTGACGTATCCGCTGCGGCACTTCGAGGAGATCGCCATGGCGTACTCCTTCTCCCGGCCCTCCGCGAAACGGGCCGCGGGGGTGCTGTCCCTGGAGCGCGCCACGGACACGGCGGGCTCGCGCGAGGCGGAGGTGCCGACCGGCGATCTGTACGACCCCACGACCGGGCTGCTGGCACCCGCCGGATGTCTGACCGCAGTGGTGTGCGGCGATCCGGACGCGGCGGGCCTGCTGGCGGAACGGCTCGGCGGGCACCCTTCGGAGAAGGGCACGTCGGCGCTCCTCGGTGGCGTACCGCTGGACGAGTTGCCGCTCTCCAGCACCCGCACGGCCGTCCTCGTCCAGGACAAGGACCCGGTACTGCTCTCCGGTTCGCTGCGCGAGCTGCTCGACGTGCCCTCCTCGGGTGCGGTGAGCGCCGCCGAGGCGCTGGCAGCCGCACAGTGCGGCGACGTGCTGGAAGCGCTCGTGCAGGGGTCGCTGGACGCCGAGGACCCGTTGGACGCGCGGATCACCGAGCGCGGGCGGTCGCTGTCGGGCGGGCAGCGCCAGCGGCTGGCGCTGGCACGGTCGCTGATCACGGACCCCGAGGTGCTCGTGCTCGACGAACCGACGTCAGCCGTCGACTCGCACACCGAGGCCCGGATCGCCGACGGAGTACGGGAGTTGCGCGCCGGCCGGACGACAGTGGTGTTCACCTCCTCGCCGCTGCTCCTGGACCACGCGGACCGGGTCGTGCTGATCCACGAGGACGAGGTCGCGGCCGTCGGTGTGCACCGCGAACTGCTGCACAAGGAACCGCGGTACCGGGCCGTGGTGACCCGGGAGACCGAGGACGAGGAAGCCATCGGCCGCGACCTGGGCAACCTCGACGACCTGGAAGAACTGGAAGAACTCAAGGAAATCGGAGAGACGGCATGATCGGCGTGGCGCCACCGGCGTACGACCCGGCGGCCCCGACAACGGCGAGCACCCTGCCGGTCGGCGCCCCCGCGACCGTACGCGCCTACGTGGCCGAACTGTTCCGCAGGCACCGGCGTGCCTTCCTGCTCCTGGTCACCGTCAACACGTTCTCCGTGGTGGCCTCCATGGTCGGCCCGTACCTGCTGGGCGACCTCGTCGAGCGGGTCTCGGACGACGCCCGCGAACTCCATCTGGAGCTCGTCGTCGGCCTGTTCGCCGCCGCGCTGGTCGTGCAGGCCGTGTTCGTACGGCAGGTGCGGCTGCGCGGCGCGATGCTCGGCGAACGGATGCTGGCCGATCTGCGCGAGGACTTCCTCGTCCGGGCGGTCGGGCTGCCGCCTGGCGTCCTTGAGCGGGCGGGCACGGGTGACCTGCTCTCCCGCATCACGACCGACATCGACCGGCTCGCCAACGCGATGCGCGAGGCGGTGCCGCAGCTCGCCATCGGCGTGGTGTGGGCGGCGCTGCTGCTCGGCGGGCTCGTCGTCACGGCGCCGCCGCTGGCGCCGGCCGTGCTCCTCGCGGTCCCGCTGCTGGTGGTCGGCTGCCGCTGGTACTTCCGGCGCGCGCCCTCCGCCTACCGCTCGGAGGCCGCCGGGTACGCCGCTGTCGCCGCCGTGCTCGCGGAGACCGTGGACGCAGGACGGACCATCGAGGCCCACCGCCTGGGCGACCGCCGGATCGAACTGTCGGACCGGCGGGTCAGTGAGTGGACGGCCTGGGAGCGCTACACGCTGTGGCTGCGGTGCGTGCTCTTCCCTGTCATCAACGCCACCCATGTGACCGTGCTGTGTTCGGTGCTGATGGTCGGCGGGGTCTTCGTGCTCCAGGGCTGGATCGGCGTCGGCCAGCTGACCACGAGCGCGCTGCTCGCCCAGATGCTCGTCGACCCGGTGGGGATCATCCTGCGCTGGTACGACGAGCTCCAGGTCGCCCAGGTGTCGCTGGCCCGGCTGGTCGGCGTCCGGGACATCGAGCCGGACGCCGGTGACCCCTCGCTGGCCCCGGACGGACGGGACGTGCACGCGGACCAGGTGCACTTCGGCTACCGGGAGGGCGTGGACGTGCTGCGCAAGGTGTCCCTGGAGGTCGCGCCCGGCACCCGGCTGGCCCTGGTGGGTCCCTCGGGCGCGGGCAAGTCCACACTGGGCAGGCTGCTCGCCGGGATCTACGCACCCCGGACCGGCCGTATCACCCTGGGCGGCGCGGAGCTGTCCAGGATGCCCGCCGAGGAGGTCCGCTCGCACGTCGCGCTGGTCAACCAGGAGCACCACGTCTTCGTCGGCTCGCTGCGCGACAACCTGCTGCTCGCCCGCACGGACGCCGGGGACGCGGAGCTGTGGGCCGCGCTCGGCGCCGTCGACGCGGAGGGCTGGGCCCGGGCGCTTGACGAGGGCCTGGACACCGAGGTCGGCTCGGGCGGGTTCGCGCTCACGCCGGCGCAGGCCCAGCAGATCGCGTTGGCCCGGCTGGTCCTGGCCGACCCGCACACGCTGGTCCTGGACGAGGCGACCTCGCTCCTCGACCCGCGTGCGGCCCGTCATCTGGAGCGGTCCCTGGCCCGGGTCCTGGACGGACGTACGGTGGTCGCCATCGCCCACCGGCTGCACACCGCCCATGACGCGGATGTCATCGCCGTCGTGGAGAACGGCCGGATCAGCGAGCTGGGCAGCCACGACGAGCTCGTTGCGGCGGACGGGGCGTACGCGGCGCTGTGGCGGTCGTGGCACGGGTGACAGACCGGTGAGCGGGCAGCGGGACGGGGCCGGGTCGGCTCCGTCCCGTTGCGCGGTCCCGGCGGTGGGTGGAACGCTGGAAGCGGCTTCCCGCCCATCCGGGCGGCGCCGGGGCCGGTCCCGACCCACCTGGAGGTACCCGTGGACAGTGACGAGGGATGGGGAGACGACGTCTACCAGCCCGACGGATCCGAGGTTCAGGACGACGCGGGTCTCCTCGACGCCGAGGACACCCTGGTCACGGACGGGGTCGATGATCCCCTCGACCGTGGCTGGTCCCCTCCGGACCGGCCCTGGGCGGTGGAGCGCACCGGTGTGACGGCGGCGGAGCGCCGTCAGGGCGAGACCCTGGACCAGCGCCTCGCCGAGGAACTGCCGGACGTCACGGCACCGGACGGCGACGGCATCGGCGACTGCGCGGACACGGACGGCGAGCCGCTGGACAACGAGGTGGGCGCAGTCCGCTCCGGCCGTCTGGTGGCCCCCAACGAGGGAGCGCACGAGGACGGGGAGAGCGGGCTGATCGCCACCGACGTGGGCATCGACGGCGCGGCCTCCTCGGCCGAGGAGGCCGCGATGCACATCGTGGACGAGGACGCCCTGTCCGGCTGACCGTCCCCCTGACGCAGGGGCCCCGCGGGGCCGACAGCCGAAGCAAGGAGTACACGCATGCAGCAGGACAAGCAGCCCGCCTACCAGCCGGTCGTCTTCCGGGACCGGACCGCCGGATACGCCTTCCTGACCCGGTCCACCGCGACGAGCGAGCAGACCATCGAGTGGGACGACGGTGAGACGTACCCGGTCGTGGACGTGGAGATCTCCTCGGAGAGCCACCCGTTCTACACCGGCAAGGCCCGACCGGTGGACACCGAGGGCCGCGTCGCCGCCTTCGAACGGCGATACGGCGGCGGTGAGGGCCAGAACTGAGACGGCTGTCTCGGCGGCCGACCTCAGATGAGGTTGAGCGCCGCCGCGCAGCCCACTCCCCCGAGCAGCATGAACGCCGGCATGAGCACCTTCAGTTCGACCCAGCTGCCCGCCCGGAACCGCAGCGCCTTCGGCGGGCCGATCGGGTACCAGCGCTTGCGGCCGATCGGGATGGGCCACAGGACCGGGCAGCCCGACACCGTCAGCGCGTCCCCGATGTCGTGCACCAGCGCGCCGAGCACGATCGGCAGCCCGAGCCACAGGTACGTCTGCCCCGGGTCCGTGAAGAGCCAGTCCGCGCCGTTGCCCGGCTTGTCCAGGACGCCGGCCAGGATCCAGGCGCTGGTCGCTGCCAGCAGCCAGACCAGGACATCGGCGCTGGACCCGCGCGTCGCCCGCCACAGCAGGCCTTCGATGGCGAGCACGATGTGCACGAAGAGGATCGCCAGCACCGCCCAACGGCCCCCGGCGATCGCCACCGCGGAGGCGCCCCCACCGGTCAGAACCGCCCACAGCCAGGTGTGCGTCAGTGTCCGGTGCCCGCCCGAGCGGCGCGGGTCGCCCTGCTTCTTCGTCGCCTTGTAGACGGCGTAGGAGAGCTTGTCGACGATCTCGCACAGGCCGCGCGAGATCGGGCCGAAGGCGTTCGAAATGGTCGCCGCCTTGTGGTCGAGGTCCGGGGCGAGTGCGGCACCGGCGCAGATCAGGGCACCGACCAGGAGCACCGGCCAGGGCATCGGCTTGCCGGCCGCGGCCGCGGCGGCTCCGACCCCGAGCCAGGCCGCGGCCCCCGAGAGTGAGTGTGCTGGTCCCATCATGGCCGTGTTCCGCCCTATTCCTCGTACGCCGCTGTCCAGTTGACCGGGTGCGCTGACGCTCCGTCGGCGACACAGCGTAGCCGCCATGATCTTCGGACGGGCATCCGATTCCCCCTTCACCTGGGATCACAGGCAAGATGGGGGCGTGACCCTCATCGATCAGCTGCCGAAGACCGCAGATCCCGACGCCCTCTACGAAGCCTTCGAGTCGTGGCAGCAGGAGCGCGGTCTCACGCTCTACCCGCACCAGGAGGAGGCGCTGATCGAAGTGGTCTCGGGTGCGAACGTGATCGTGTCGACGCCCACCGGCTCGGGCAAGAGCATGATCGCGGCGGGCGCGCACTTCGCCGCGCTGGCCCGGGACGAGGTCACCTTCTACACCGCTCCGATCAAGGCCCTGGTCTCGGAGAAGTTCTTCGAGCTGTGCAAGATCTTCGGCACGGAGAACGTCGGGATGCTGACCGGCGACGCCTCGGTCAACTCGGATGCCCCCGTCATCTGCTGCACGGCCGAGGTGCTCGCGTCCATCGCGCTGCGCGACGGCAAGCAGGCGGATGTCGGCCAGGTCGTGATGGACGAGTTCCACTTCTACGCCGAGGCCGACCGCGGCTGGGCCTGGCAGATCCCGATCCTGGAGCTGCCGCAGGCGCAGTTCATCCTGATGTCGGCGACACTGGGCGACGTCTCGATGTTCGAGCAGGACCTCACCCGCCGCACCGGCCGCCCGACCTCGGTGGTCCGCTCGGCGATCCGCCCGGTCCCGCTGTCGTACGAGTACAAGCTGACCCCGATGACCGAGACCCTGACGGAACTCCTGGACACCCGGCAGGCGCCCGTCTACATCGTGCACTTCACGCAGGCGCAGGCGGTGGAGCGGGCGCAGGCCCTGATGAGCATCAACATGTGCACGCGCGAGGAGAAGGACAAGATCGCCGAGCTGATCGGCAACTTCCGCTTCACCACCAAGTTCGGCCAGCACCTGTCCCGTTACGTCCGGCACGGCATCGGTGTCCACCACGCCGGCATGCTCCCCAAGTACCGGCGTCTGGTCGAGAAGCTGGCCCAGGCAGGCCTGTTGAAGGTCATCTGCGGCACGGACACCCTCGGCGTCGGCGTCAACGTGCCCATCCGCACGGTGCTGTTCACAGCGCTGACGAAGTACGACGGCAATCGCGTACGGAACCTGCGCGCGCGGGAGTTCCACCAGATCGCAGGCCGGGCGGGCCGCGCGGGCTTCGACACGGCGGGCTACGTCGTCGCCCAGGCGCCCGAGCACGTCATCGAGAACGAGAAGTCGCTCGCCAAGGCGGGCGACGACGCGAAGAAGCGCCGCAAGGTGGTCCGCAAGAAGGCGCCCGAGGGTTTTGTCGGCTGGACGGACAACACCTTCGAGAAGCTGATCACCTCCGACCCCGAGCCTCTGACGTCCCGCTTCCGGGTGACCCACACGATGCTTTTGTCGGTGATCGCCCGCCCCGGAAACGCCTTCGACGCGATGCGGCACCTGCTGGAGGACAACCACGAGCCGCGCAAGCAGCAGCTGCGGCACATCCGGCGCGCGATCGCCATCTACCGCTCGCTGCTGGACGGCGGCGTCGTCGAGAAGCTGGACGAGCCGGATGCGACCGGCCGTATCGTGCGCCTGACCGTGGACCTCCAGCAGGACTTCGCGCTCAACCAGCCGCTGTCCACCTTCGCGCTGGCCGCTTTCGAGCTTCTGGACCCGGAGTCGCCGTCGTACGCGTTGGACATGGTGTCGGTGGTCGAGTCCACGCTGGACGACCCGCGCCAGATTCTCGCGGCCCAGCAGAACAAGGCGCGCGGTGAGGCCGTCGGGGCGATGAAGGCGGACGGCGTCGAGTACGAGGAGCGCATGGAGCGCCTCCAGGACGTTTCGTACCCGAAGCCGTTGGAAGAGCTGCTCTTCCACGCCTACAACACGTACCGCAAGAGCCACCCGTGGGTCGGCGATCATCCTCTCTCCCCCAAATCAGTCATCCGTGACATGTACGAACGGGCCATGTCCTTCACCGAGTTGGTGTCCCACTACGATCTGGCCCGCACCGAGGGCATCGTGCTGCGCTATCTCGCCGGCGCCTTCAAGGCCCTCGACCACACCGTCCCCGACGACCTCAAGTCCGAGGACCTGCAGGATCTGATCGCCTGGCTGGGCGAGATGGTGCGCCAGGTCGACTCCAGCCTCCTGGACGAGTGGGAACAGCTCGCCAACCCGGAGGTGATGACCGCCGAGGAGGCCCAGGAGAAGGCGGACCAGGTCAAACCGGTCACGGCCAACGCGCGCGCGTTCCGTGTCCTCGTCCGCAACGCCATGTTCCGCCGCGTCGAGCTGGCCGCGCTCGACCAGGTGCAGGCGCTGGGCGAGTTGGACGCGGAGGCCGGCTGGGACGCCGACGCGTGGGGCGAGGCGATGGACAAGTACTGGGACGAGTACGAGGACCTCGGCACCGGCCCCGACGCCCGCGGCCCCCGGCTGCTGATGATCGAGGAGGAGCCGCAGAACAGGCTGTGGCGCGTCCGGCAGGCCTTCGCCGACCCGAACGGTGACCATGACTGGGGCATCAGCGCGGAGGTCGACCTCGTGGCCTCCGACGCGGAGAGCCGGGCAGTCATCAAGGTCACCGCCGTCGGCCAGCTGTGAGCACAGGAGAATCGCACGTATGACGAACGCAGCCGAGAGACTCGTCGACCTGCTCGATCTGGAGCAGATCGAGGTCAACATCTTCCGTGGCCGCAGCCCCGACGAATCCCTCCAGCGGGTCTTCGGCGGCCAGGTGGCGGGCCAGGCACTGGTCGCCGCCGGGCGCACCACGGACGGCGAGCGCCCGGTGCATTCGCTGCACGCGTACTTCCTTCGCCCGGGCCGGCCGGGCGTGCCGATCGTGTACCAGGTCGAACGGGTCCGTGACGGCCGGTCGTTCACGACCCGGCGGGTCACGGCCGTGCAGCAGGGCCGCACGATCTTCAATCTCACCGCCTCCTTTCACAAGCCCGAGGAAGGCAGCTTCGAACATCAGCTGCCGCCGGTCCGGAAGGTCCCCGATCCGGAGTCCCTGCCGAACGTCACCCAGGAGATCAAGGAGCATCTCGGCACGCTGCCCGAGCAGTTCGAGCGAATGGCGCGCCGTCAGCCCTTCGACATCCGTTATGTGGACCGATTGCTCTGGACCGCCGAGGAGGTCCAGCAGTTGGAACCGCGCAGTGCTGTGTGGATGCGCACGGTCGGTCCGCTGGGGGACGACCCGCTCGTCCACACGTGCGCGCTGACGTACGCCAGCGACATGACGCTGCTCGACGCCGTCCGCCTCCCGGTGGAGCCCTTGTTCGGCCCGCGGACCTTCGACATGGCCTCGCTGGACCACGCCATGTGGTTCCACCGGCCGTTCCGTGCGGACGAGTGGTTCCTGTACGACCAGGAGTCCCCCATCGCCACGGGCGGGCGCGGGCTGGCCCGCGGCCGGATCTACGACGTCGAGGGCAGGCTGCTCGTCTCCGTGGTCCAGGAGGGGCTGTTCCGAAAGCTGGGCTGAGGAGCCTCGTCCTGTTCAGACTCGCGCGGCGTGCTTCCGGTCCCGGGCGGGGCGTGGGTTTCTGCCGCGCAGTCGGCTCAACAGACCGCGGGTTCGCTCGGGTGCCTCGGGGCGGCTGTCCTGCTGCGGGGGCACGGACCGAACAGCCTCCTGCTCGAGCTCTTCGCCCGGGGGCGGGATCTGTTCCGCCCCCGGGCGCGGTGCGGGTCGGTGGTCACGGGCTTCGGCCAGGGTTCCGGTCAGGTCTGCGCGGAGCCAGCCGATCTCGTCCGGGTCTTCCGCCGTCATGATCCGTTCCGCGAGCCGGGCGGCGGGCGAACCCGGCACCCCGTGGGTCGGCTGCTCCGGCCGGAAGCGGTTCAAGTAAGAGCGTTCGTAAGGGTCGTTGACGAGTTCCGCGACCTGGGCGGGGTCGAGGAAGGACGCCACGACGGCGGCCCGCGCCCACGGGTCGTCGGCTGTTCGGAGCAGGAATCCCAGTTGTCGTCCCCGCCAGTTGCGGGGCCGCAGGTCAAGGCCTGCTTCGAGTCGGTCCCGCAGGCTCTGGGAAGTGCGGCCGGTCAGCAGCGGGGCGGAGTCCGTGCCTGCGGCGAACTGCCGTAGTTCGTCGGCGAGATACAACCAGACCACGGCCCTGTAGCGGTTGAGGTAGAAGTTCACCGGTGTCACCAGCCCAAGCCGCGCCAGGCGGGTGAACCGGGTGGGCGGTACATCCATGAGCTTCGCGCCATCCGCCGTACCCACCGCCCGGACGCGTTCTCGCAGTGTCCCCGGGAAATGTGCGTCGTTGCGCAGACGGTCGATCTCGTCGCGCGCGACGCGTCGGCCCCCACCCCCTTCGTCAGGCACGGTCCGGACACACCCGAGATGGACCGCGAGGTCGAACTCGCGGCGTTTCAGCCCCAGTTCGCGTGCGGCACGGCTGGGCGCGAACGGCGCGCCGGAGGTGCGGAGCGTGCCGGCGGCCGATGCGGTGGCCGTCTGGGTGGGTCGTGTGATGCTGACGCCGGACATGGTAGGTCTCCCCGTGGAGTGGATGGCCCGCGCCGTGTGCGCCGGCCTCGGGAAAAACCGTAGCCGGTTCGGCGCTCCGACCGGCGAGCCTGTGGATAACTCTCTCAGCGAGGCCGTATCCGCAGGTCAGATGTCTGACGCCGGAGTTTGCTCGGGTTGTCTGGCATCCACGTCGAGGTGTTCGCCGACCCGATTGACAAGCAGTGTCATCTCGTAGGCGATCTGGCCGATGTCGGCCTCCGCGGCGCTGAGTACGCACAGACAGCTGCCGGTGCCGGCCGCCGTGACGAACAGCACCGCGTCATCGAACTCGATCATCGTCTGACGCACCTTGCCCGCGCCGAAGTGGCGTCCCGAGCCTTTCGCCAGGCTGTGCAGGCCCGACGACACAGCTGCGAGATGCTCGGCGTCCTCTCGTCGAAGTCCTGTGCTGGCGCCTGTCACCAGCCCGTCGTTCGACAGGACTAGGGCATGCCGTATGTGTTCGACACGCTCGGTCAGATCGTCGAGCAGCCAGCCAAGTCCTTGGTTCTGCACCATGTTTGTGGTCTCCCCGTGCGGCAGGTCCTCCAAGCCGAAGGATCCGGTCAGTCAGCCTTCCCCACGGCCGACCCCCGAGCAAGGAGGATGGGTGCATGGCACAGAAGATGACTGCCGAGGAATGGCGGGCCTTCGTCTCGCACGGCACCCGCACCGGAAAACTGTCGACCGTCCGAGCCGACGGGAGCCCTCACGTGGCCCCGATCTGGTTTCTGCTCGACGGTGACGACCTTGTGTTCAACACGGGGAAGGACACGGTGAAGGGACGCAACCTGGCCCGTGACGGCCGGGTCGCCCTGTGCGTGGACGACGACCGGCCACCGTTCGCCTATGTGGTGATTCAGGGCCGGGCGACGCTGTCGGAGGAACTCGACGACGTCCGGCACTGGGCCGCGCGCATAGGCGCGCGCTACATGGGTGAGGCACGGGCCGAGGAGTTCGGTGCCCGCAACGGCGTTCCGGGGGAACTGCTCGTCCGCGTACACATCGAGAAGGTGTTGGCGCAGACGGCCGTCGCCCACTGAGGAGGACGCGGCTCAGCCGCGTCCTCCTCGCGTCAGCTCACGGAGTCGAGCAGCCGGGCGGTGTGCATCCGCCCGGCGTACTCGACCAGCCGGATCAGTACTTCTTTGCCCGAGTCGCGGTTGCGGGCGTCGCAGAGCACCACGGGCGTGCCCTGGTCGAGGTCGAGGGCGCGCGACACGTCCTGGGCGACGTAGGAGCGGGCGCCCGCGAAGCAGTTGACGGCCACCACGAACGGGATGTGCCGGTGCTCGAAGTAATCGACGGCGGGGAAGCAGTCCTCCAGTCGGCGGGTGTCCGCGAGGACGACGGCTCCGAGGGCGCCCTGCGACAGTTCGTCCCACAGAAACCAGAAACGGTCCTGGCCCGGCGTACCGAACAGGTACAGCGAGAGGCCTGAGCGGATGGTGATGCGGCCGAAGTCCATGGCGACGGTCGTCGTGACCTTCTGGTCCACGCCGTCGGTGTCGTCCACCAACTGGCCGGCCTCGCTCAGCAGTTCCTCGGTGCGCAGCGGCCTGATCTCACTGACCGCGCCCACCATGGTGGTCTTGCCCACGCCGAACCCGCCGGCGACCAGTATCTTCAACGCCAGGGCGGACGTCTCGTCGTCCGTGGCGTCGGAGTGCTCGGAGACCATCGATCACTTCTCTCGGGAGGGCCGGCAACGGTCGACGTCCATTGGTGCGTGCCGCGCCCTCGCGGTGGGTCCGCGCGCGGCGTCGCTGCGTGTGTGCGAGGTCAGCATCATGGCAACTGCCGGCCCCCGCCGGGGGATTGGACTGCTATTAGACCGATGTGACCGACTCGCACCCGTTCGGTGTCCGGAAGGGTGCACAACTCGGCGTGGTCCGGATGGTTCCGTGTCTCTCATCTACAGCGCCCTCAGTCCTTCGATCACCTCGCGCAGAATGCGTTCGTCGGGCAGCTGGGCAGGCGGCACCGGACGGCTGACGGTGACGCAGCCCAGCTCCAGCAGGTCGCCGAGCAACACCCTCACCACCCCTACGGGGAGGTCGGCGTCCGCGGCGAGTTCGGCGACGGACTGCGTCTCCGTACGGCACAGGTCGATGAGCGCCCGATGCTCGGGGCCGAGCGCGGTGTCGTCGTCCATGCCGGGCGCGCCCGGGTCGAGCGTGACGAGCGCGATCAGGTCGAAGCGGACCCCCGTGGGGCCGGATCTGGTGCGTCCGCCCGTCATGGCGTAAGGGCGCACGAGGGGCCCGGCCTCGTTGTCGTACCACTGGCTGCCCGGTTCCTGCGGGGTGCCTGTCGTGTCCTCGGTCATCTGCACGGACCGCCCTCTCGCCTCATCCTGCGGCGGGCGGGCGGCCCGCTGCCCGCGGCGCCGTGTGGAGGTGCTCACCCACGCGTTTCACCAGTCGCGCCATCTCGTACGCCACGAGGCCCATGTCGGCGGTCGCGGCGGTGAGCACCGCGAGGCAGGAGCCGTCGCCCGCGGCGGCGACGAACAGGAAGCCGTCGTCCATCTCCACCATGGTCTGGCGCACGCCACCGGCGCCGAAGTGGCGGCCTGCGCCCTTGGCCAGGCTGTGGAAGCCGGAGGCGACCGCGGCGAGGTGCTCCGCGTCCTCGCGTTTGAGATCGGTGGAGGCGCCCACCGCGAGTCCGTCGTTGGACAGCACCACCGCGTGCCGTACCTCGCTGACGCGCAGTACCAGGTCGTCCAGCAGCCAGTCGAGCTCACCGGACCGCCGATCCGCCCTCGTGCTCGAGTCCTTGATCATGCGCGGTCTCCTTCGCTGCTGTCGCTGCCGGTTTCGGGGCCTCGGGCGGCTCCGCGGCCGGGTGAACTGCCGCCACCGCGCACCCAGCCGTCGCGATAGGCCACCATGCGGTCCCGTACGGCCTCGGGGGTGCGCTTCTCCTCGTTCCGGGAACCCGGCGTGCGGGTCGGCTCCTCGGGGCGCTGTTCGCGCAGTTGCGGGGCGAGGTGCGCCTGCCGGACGCGGCGTGGGAGGTCGTCGGACTCCTCCGCGTCGCCAGGGTCCTCGGGCGTCCGGTGCAGTCGCAGGGCGGTCACTCCTGGTGGTGGGGTTTCGGGGGCGGTATCCGCCGGGGCCTGTGCGGTCGCCACCAGTGCGGGGCGGTCCGCCGGTGCCCGGACCGGTTCCTGGTGCGGGGCGGCGGCAGCGGGCACGCGCGCGTACTCGCGTTCGACGGCCGGCTCACGGTCCACCGCTGCGCGGGGGGAGCGTTCCGCCGCGCCACCGTGCAGCAGGGCCGTGGGCAGCAGGACGACCGCGGTCGTACCGCCGTAGGGAGAGGTCCGCAGGTGCACCTTGATGCCGTGCCGTGCGGCGAGTCTGCTGACCACGAAGAGGCCGAGCCGGTCGCTGTCGAACAGGTCGAGCGTCTCGGACTGTTCGATGCGGCGGTTCGCCTCGGCGAGGGTGTCCTTGCCCATCCCCAGTCCCCGGTCCTCGACCTCCACGGCATAGCCGTTGCCGACAGGTTCACCGGTGATGCGCACCCTGGTGTGCGGGGGTGAGAACTGGGCGGCGTTCTCGACGATCTCGGCCAGGAGATGCGTGAGGTCGGCGACCGCGGCGCCGGTGACGGACGCCTCGGGGAACTGACGTACCTCCACGCGCGCGTAGTCCTCGACTTCGGAGACGGCGGCGCGGACCACGTTCGTCAGGGAGACCGGCAGCCGCCAGGCCCTGCCGGGTGCCGCTCCGGAAAGGATGATCAGACTCTCCGCGTGGCGCCGCATACGTGTGGTGAGGTGGTCGAGCCGGAACAGGTCGCTGAGTTCGTTCGGGTCGTCGGACCTGCGCTCCATGCTGTCGAGGAGGCTCAGCTGACGGTGTACGAGGACCTGGCTGCGGCGCGCGAGGTTGACGAAGACGCCGGAGATGCCGCTGGCCAGTTCCGCGCGTTCCACGGCGGCGCGCAGGGCCGCGCGGTGCACGGTGCCCAGGGCCTCCGCGACCTGTTCGGTCTCGTCCTCGGCGGGCGGTCCGGGGGGCGCCTCGGCCCGGATGTCGATCTCCTCTCCCGCGCGCAGCTTGAGCATGGCCTGCGGGAGTTTGTGCCGGGCGATCTCCAGGGCGGTATTACGCAGACTCACCAGCTCGACGACGAGGCCCCGTCCGATGCGTACGGAGATCACCAGGGACGCGACGACGGAGGCCAGGCCGAACAGCACCGCAGCACCGGCGGGGGTGAGCAGGCCCCGGGTGAAGGGATCGGCCCGGTCCGCGACGTCGTGGCCGGCGTCCGCCTCGATGGCACGCATGCCGCCCTGCACGCGTGCGTGTGCCTTGGTCCAGGTGGCTTCGGGCGCGGCTGCGATCGCCTTGGTGCCCGGGCGTGCGCCCAGCACCTTGTCCTCGACAGCGGCCAGTGTGGAGTACGCGGTGCCTGCCGCGACGTTCTGCCAGGTCGCTCGTTCCGGCCCGCGCAGGTCCGAGGCGGTGGCTTCGAGGAGGGTGCGGCGGGTGTCGACGGCTCCGGTGAACAGCCGCAGCCGCGGCCCGTCGAGGCGGCCGGCGAGCCGCGCCCCGGCGAGAACGGCGTCCTCCTGGGCCAACGCCTCTCCCGCGCGGGAGAATTCGAGCAGTACGCGCGCGTCGGAGCCGAGTTCGGCGTCCTGGATACCGGTGAGCGCACCGCCCACGGCGAAGGCCGCCGAGATGCTCCTGGTGTACTGCGCGTACGTCTCGGCCCATCCGGTACGGCGGTCCAGTACCGAGGTCCGCAGCGTGCGCAGTTGTTCCACGCCGGCGACGAAGCTCTCCAGGCGCTCCGCGACTCCGGCGGGCAGTTCCTCGCCGTCGGCGACGGTGTTGCGGCCGCCGAGGCGCAGCTTCGCCACGGTCCGGTCGGTGCGCTCGCCGAGCGTCCTGAGGTCGATGCCCGGGACCGCCGCCGGATCGGTGGCGTGGCGTACGGCGGCCGTGCGTTCGGCCTGGAGTGCGGCGACGGCGGCGGCGACCGGCGCGCGCACCTGGGAGTCGACACGCTGCAACTGCCGCAGCCGGGCAACGTCCTGGGCTGTGGTGACGGTGGCGTACGCCCACAGCGCGAGCAGGGAGACAACCGGCACCATCAGGAGACAGACGATCTTGGCGCGGACGGTTCCCGGCCGCAGGCGCCAGCGTCCCTCACGTGTGGGTACCTCGTCGGGCAGGGCTCCGAACGATTCTTCGGAGTCTTCTTCGGCCGGCGGGCCGGCGTGCGCGCGGCGTCCGCGCGGCGGGGGCGCCGTCCCGGCGCCGGGTATCGGGGTCCTACGGGGTGTGCGCATGGCCTCCTCGCTCGTACGTCGTTCGGGGTGTGCTCGCCGGGCGTCGCCGACCCGGTGCGCGCGACTACCGGGCAGCGACGCTGTCGACCGGTCGCTGGGCGGACGCGGATGCCTCGCGTTCCCCGGCCGTCGGCGACAACGCGACGAACGCCGAGGTCAGGAAGAGGTAGGACCCGAGGCCGACGGCGAGGGGGAAGATGAACTGCATCGCCGTGGCCCCGGGCAGCGTCTCGCCGGAGGGCGTGACGGCCACCTGCACCGCGAACATCCCGGTGTAGTGCATGCTGCTGACGGCCGCCCCCATGACGAGCGAGGCGACGGTCACCGCGATCGGTGACTTGATGTTCAGCGCCGCCCACAGGGCCGCGGTGGCCGCGACGACGGCGATCACCACGGAGAGCGCGACGAGCGCCGGGTCGTACTTCACGTCACCGTGCAGCCGTACCGCCGCCATGCCGAGGTAGTGCATGCTCGCCACGCCCAGCCCGGTGGTGAGTCCACCGACGAAGAGCGCGCGGGCGCGGTCGTGCCCGTAGCCGACGGCGAAGACCCCGGCGGAGACTACGGCCATGGCGACGAGGAGGCTGAGGATGGTCAGCGGCACGTCGTAGCGGATGTCGGTGCCGCGGACGCTGAAGCCGAGCATGGCCACGAAGTGCATGGTCCAGATGCCGGTGCCGATCGCGGAGGCCGCGGTGACGAGCCAGTTGCGGCGCGAGCGGCCGGTCGCGCCGAGCGCACGGACGGTGCAGCGCAGCCCGAGAGCAGCGCCTATGCAGGCCATCACGTATGACAGTACGGGGGTCAGCCATCCGAAGGCGGCGTGGTCCAAGTGTCCCATGACCACGGGACGCTAGTGGGGGCACGGGAGCACAACGGGGGCGCATTTCGAAAGGTATTGAAATATGGCAGGGAATGGCGCCTGAACGATCGCGTCCCGCTCGAACGTGTGCGCCGCGGGGTACTTCTCGTCCGTGCGGGATCATGCGGAACATGAGTGACGACCACACACACGTCCAGGAGTTCTTCGCCGCCCGCGCGGCCCACTGGGACAGCAGGTTCCCGGACGACGGACCCGCTTACGCCGCCGCGGTCGCCGAGTTGCGGCTGCGCGAGGGGGCCCGTGTGCTGGACGCGGGCTGTGGCACCGGGCGGGCCCTGGCGCCGCTGCGTGACGCCGTGGGGCCCTCGGGAGTGGTTCTGGGGGCGGATCTGACCCCGGCCATGCTGGAGGCCGCCGTACGAGCAGGACGGGGCCGCGACGGGCAGCTGCTGCTCGCCGACGCGGCTGCTCTTCCGCTGCGTTCGGAGTCCCTCGACGCCGTGTTCGCGGCGGGCCTGATCGCGCACCTGCCGCAGCCCGGCGAGAATCTGCGGGAACTCGCGCGCGTGGTACGCCCCGGCGGCACCCTGGCGCTGTTCCACCCGATCGGCAGAGCCGCTCTCGCCGCCCGGCAGGGCCGCAGGATCACCCCCGCGGACCTGCGCGCGGAGGCCAGTCTCGGTCCGCTGCTCGCCGGTTCCGGGTGGCGGATGACGTCGTACGTGGACGAGGACGCACGGTTTCTGGCGCTGGCCGTGCGACCGGTCTGAGCCTGGCGGTCGTCGGAGTACTGGGCCCCTCACCGCACCTGCCCTCTTCTGTTGCCGGAACTCCGTCTCTACGTTGGACAGCAGCAGATGAACGATCAACCGTGGCAACCACGCAGGGGGAAGGTGGTCCGCATGTTCGGCGGTATCCAAAAATCGTTCACCGGCTTTCTCCGTTCCTGGCGCTCGGAAGCGAGCTCGGGGCGGGAGAAGCGCCCGCACAATCTCTTCGAGGCCGCCGCTGTGTATGTGTCGGCGTGCGCGGAGGACGACCAGGACCAGATGGACGAAGCCGTGGCCTGGGTGTCGCCGGAGGCACTGTCGTTCGGGGTGAACGAGCTGGCGTGCCGTGCCGTCATCGCCCTGGCCAGAGAGCGCGATGTGTCGCCGCGGACGGTCGCCCGGGAACTTCTCGGACTGCCGACGACCTGACCGAAGCGGGTACATCCGGTCGATTCCCCCCTGTCCGGCAGGAAAACAGCAGCTCCGGGCCGGGTGGGAGTCGTGACAACGGCCTTCGGATCGGATTAGGGTGCGCGCCGATGGACGAACAGATGGGGAGGCTGGGATGGCAGAGACGGACGAGGGAGCCGTCGCCACCGCGGACGACGCGCTCTATGTGCTCACGGCGATGCTGCTGACGCCCGCGCAGTTCCCGAGCGTGCTGGGCGACGACTATCCGGAGGCATGCGCGGCGCTCGGCCTGGCGCCTCTCGCCGACGGGTACGGGCTGGTGCTCGGCCAGGACGGGGACGGCGCGCGGTGGACGGTTGCCATCGACGACGTCTCCCTGGTCGCGGTCGCGATCGCGTCGTGGGACTGCGGCATGGAGTACGACCTGTCGCCGGAGGAGCACACGGTCGTCGCGGCCCTGCCCGGCTGGCCTCTCGCGGTCGCCGTCGCGGCTCCCGACGTGCCCGCCCCGCACGACCCGGGCCCCGAACTCACGGACCGGCCGCCACTCGCTCCGCCGGACACCACCTCGTGGGGGCCGGCGCAGCGGCGTCTGGGCGCCGACGAGATCGCGCGCCAGTGGGTGATCTGGCGGGAGCAGCTCAGCGACAAGGACTTCACCCTTCCGGGTGGTGGCAGGTCAGCGGCGCCCGAGGGCGAGCCGGACGGGGCCGGGGCGGACACGGACCGGGCTGCGGGCGCAACAGACTCGGCTGGGGACGCCGAGACCCCGCCCGAGGACACCCCTGGGCGGGCCGAGGACGCCGTGAGCCGGCCCAGGGCCGGCATCCGGCGCGTCCTCGCGGAGGCACGCGCGTATGTGGAGACCCCTCCGCCCCTCGGCCGCGTCCGCTCCTCCTTCGCTCCGGGCGACGCGCGGACACTGCGCGCCGACGGTCCCGGCTGGTCGATGGTCGCCAGGACCGACGACATCGCCTTCGTCCTGCTCGACGAGGAGCCCGGAGAGGTGCTGCCGGTGGGCCGGGGGCCGGAGCTGCCCGGACTCCTCGAAGCGCTCGACAAGATGGCCGTACGCCCCAGCTGAACCCCACCGGCCGAACGCCGCCCGGATCCCTGTGGTTCCGGGCGGCGTTCGGCAAGGCGATCGCGCTGCGGGCCACGCGGGGTGTCAGCCGGAGTGCGCCCCGCGCGGCATCGAATGGCGCCGCCTCAGCGGCCGATCTCCTTGCGTGTGACGCGGCGCAGCCTCCGCCGCTGTGCGGGGTCCAGTGCGAGATAGGCGGCCGCCGGGACTCCCAGCACTATCAGCAGCGCGGCCCACCAGGGCAACCAGATCCACAGGATGATCCCGGCTGCCACGCCCCCTGCGGCGATCTTCGCGTTCCTCGACATGAGTGTCGCCTCCTTCGCGGCCAGTGCCGCTCTCTGCCATGAAAAACGGGTCCGCGCCTCCCACAGTTCCGGACCGCGACCCTGAGACGTCCCTGAGACTCGACCCCTACTCGCCCCTGAGGGACTCTCCCACCTCGTACATGTGCCGCCGGGTCTGCCGGTACGAATCGACGAGCCGCGTCTCCGTATAGGGAATACCCAGATCACGGCAGTAGGAGCGCACCGTCGGCCTGCGAGCCGCAGATGCGGGCGGGGCATGGTCGGGCTCCGGGGTCTCTTCGGGGGTCGGGCCGACCCGACGAAACGTACGACTTGGCCACCCCTGGCGACCATGACGCCACCACCCGCGTCCATGGGGGAGGTACGGCCGCTACCGCCAGGGGGTTGCAGACACCCCTGGGAGTGGTGACCTGGGTCACCACTAAGCGATGTCGGGCAGGTCGCCGGGGTGCTGTACCCTCGGCGACTCGAACTCCAGTAGTCAACTTTGAGGAATGCGGCCATCGCTGTACAGAGGATTCCCGCGGCAACCCCCTCCGAGATCGCCGAACTGTCCCGCTGCTGCGCCGTGTTCGTGCCCGGCGATCCGGCCCGCGCCGGCCTGGTCGCGTTCTGGCGGCCCGAGGGAGACGCGCCGCCCGCCGTCGCCGCAGGAACCGTCGGCGACCTGACCGTGATCCTGGAAGGCGACCGTGGTGTCGCACCGGCACGGGTGACCGCCGTGCTGCTCCCGGTGCGTGAGGCGTTGCCGGTCCTCACGCGGGCGCGTGGCGCCGCACAGGGCCACAGGGCGACGGCGTTCTGGGGTACGGCCGCCGTTCTCGCCCTGCAACTGGCCGCGCGCGGACTGCTGTTGCCCGGCGTCTCCGCGGAGGATCACGACGCCTGGCGGGCCGGACCGCTCGGCGCGCCGGACCTGGAGCGCCTCCGCGAACTCGCCTTCGCGATGCCCCCGGAAGCGCATGCCGTGCCCTTGGAGGGGACGGAGCCGCCACGGTTGCCCGACCCGGAGCGGCTGCTGCGCGCCTTCCTGGACGCCGTGGCCGACACGCTCCCCCGCTCCCCCGCCGCCTCGCTCGCCGCGGGCGGGGCGGCCTACGCGGTGCGGGAACCGCAGCACGTGCCGGAGCAGCGCGTGTGGGCCTCCGAGGTCGCCGCCGGGCACGACGCGGGCGTACGGATCTCACTGCGGGTGGAGGTACCGGGGCTGGCGTCGGCCGGGCCGGACGAGACGGCACTGCGGTTCCGGGCCGTACTCCAGGTACACAGCGTGAGCGAGCCCGGACTGGTCGCGGACGCGGCCGACGTGTGGGCTTCGGCCGCCGCCCCCGGCCGCACCTTCGGCCCGCGGGCGCGGATGGACGCCCTGCTCACGCTGCGCCGTGCGGCCCGGACCTGGCCACCGCTCGCTCCTCTGCTCTCGGCCGCCGTGCCGGACGCCGTCGACCTGGCCGACGAAGAGGTCAGTGAACTGCTCGGGGAAGGCGCCCGCACCCTTTCCGCCGCCGGGGTCGAGGTGCACTGGCCCAAGGAGCTGGCCCGCAAGCTGACGGCCCGCGCGGTCGTCGGCCCGCCCGACGACGGCACGGGCCCCGAGAAGGTCCCGTCGGACACGCCGTCGTTCCTGTCCGCCGACGCGCTCCTCGCCTTCAACTGGTGGTTCGCACTGGGCGACCAGCAGCTCACGCGCGAAGAGCTGGACCGGCTCGCCGAGGCGAACCGCCCCGTGGTCCGCCTGCGTGACCAGTGGGTCCTCGTCGACCCTCGCGAGGTGCGCCGCGCCCACGCGCAGCAGGACCGCAAGATCACCCCCGTCGACGCCCTCAGCGCCGCTCTGACAGGCTCCACCGAGGTCGACGGCCGCCCGGTCGAGGTGCGGCCCACCGGGTGGCTGGCGGCCTTGCGGGACCGTATCTCGGACCCGGACGCACAGGACCCTGTCGGTCAGCCTGCCGCGCTCGCCGCCACACTGCGCGACTACCAGCTGCGGGGCCTCAACTGGCTGGCCCGGATGACATCCCTGGGCCTCGGCTGCTGTCTGGCCGACGACATGGGACTCGGCAAGACGATCACGTTGATCGCGTTGCATCTGCACCGGCAGACCGACGCGTCGGCAGCGGGGCCCACGCTCGTCGTCTGTCCGACGTCCCTGATGGGCAACTGGCAGCGCGAGATCGAACGGTTCGCGCCCGGTACGCCCGTAAGCCGCTTCCACGGGTCCCGGCGCAGTCTGGAGGCACTGGCCGACGGCGAGTTCGTGCTCACCACGTACGGCACGATGCGCCTGGACGCGCGGCGGCTGGCCGAGGTGCCGTGGGGCATGGTCGTGGCGGACGAGGCCCAGCACGTCAAGAACCCGTACTCGGAGACGGCCCGGGAGCTGCGTTCCATCGGTGCACGCGCACGCGTGGCGCTCACCGGCACCCCCGTGGAGAACAACCTGTCGGAACTGTGGGCGATCCTCGACTGGACGACTCCGGGACTGCTGGGCCGACTCGGCACATTCCGCTCGCGGTACGCGCAGTCCGTCGAGGGCGGTCAGGACCCGGCCGCCGCCGAACGTCTGACCCGGCTCGTACGCCCGTTCCTGCTGCGGCGGCGCAAGTCGGACCCGGGTATCGCTCCCGAGCTGCCGCCGAAGACGGAGACCGACCGTGCCGTGTCACTCACCAGGGAGCAGGCAGGGTTGTACGAAGCCGTGGTGCGGGA
The DNA here is from genome assembly GCF_010550245.1 of Streptomyces sp. SID12501. Lineage (GTDB taxonomy): Bacteria > Actinomycetota > Actinomycetes > Streptomycetales > Streptomycetaceae > Streptomyces. Next base: position 155,581 of record NZ_JAAGLU010000017.1, on the reverse strand, counting down.
GACGCTCGCGGAGATCTCCGGCGCCGACAACATGGTGCGGCGCGGGCTGATCGTGAAGCTGCTGACCGGCCTGAAGCAGATTTGCAACCATCCGGCGCAGTTCCTCAAGGAGGACCGACCGAAAATCGCGGGACGCTCCGGGAAACTGGAGCTGCTGGACGAGTTGCTCGACACCATCCTCTCCGAGGGAGCGAGCGTTCTGGTCTTCACCCAGTACGTGCAAATGGCGCGGCTCCTGGAACAGCATCTGGCGGCACGCGGAGTGCCCACACAGTTCCTCCACGGCGGCACGCCCGTCGCGGAACGCGAGGCGATGGTGGAGCGTTTCCAGGAGGGTGAAGTACCCGTCTTCCTGCTGTCGTTGAAGGCCGCCGGCACGGGCCTGAACCTGACCAGGGCCGAGCACGTCGTGCACTACGACCGCTGGTGGAACCCCGCGGTCGAGGCCCAGGCCACGGACCGCGCGTACCGCATCGGCCAGAGCCGCCCCGTGCAGGTGCACCGGCTGATCGCCGAGGGCACGATCGAGGACCGCATCGCCGAGATGCTGAACCGCAAGCGGGCACTGGCCGACGCGGTGCTCGGCTCCGGCGAGGCCGCGCTCACGGAACTCACGGACACCGAACTGGCCGACCTGGTGCGGCTTCGAGGGGACGCGCGATGAATCAGCACGGCAGTGACCAGCACAACGGCGACGGGCACAGCGGTGACGACTACGACAGCGAGGCGTACGGGAGTGACGCGCCCGACGCCGACCCGGAGCGCACGTTCGCCGCGCTGCCTCCCCCACAAGGGCGCGGTTTCGCCGACACGTGGTGGGGGCGTGCCTGGCTGAAGTCTCTGGAGGACGCGGCGCTGGACTCGGAACAGGTGCGGGCGGGCCGCCGGCTCGCGCGCGCGGGAGCCGTGGGCGCCGTGTCGGTACGCCCGGGACGCATCACCGCCGTCGTCCAGGACCGCGACCTCACCACGCACCGCTCCGACGTCCTGCTGCAGGAGCTGTCCGACGAACAGTGGGACCGCTTTCTGGACATGGCGGTCGAGCGGGCCGGCCACATCGCGGCCCTGCTCGACCGGGACATGCCCCCGCACCTGGTGGAGGACTCCGCTGCCGCCGGAGTCGAACTCCTGCCCGGCATAGGTGATCTGGAGCCGGAGTGCGACTGCGGCGCCTGGGACCACTGCGGCCATACGGCCGCTCTCTGTTACCAGGTGGCGCGGCTGCTGGACCAGGACCCCTTCGTCCTGCTGCTGATGAGGGGACGCGGCGAACGCGCCCTGCTGGACGACGTACAGAGCCGTGGCGCTGTGCCCGCCGACGGGTCCGCCGGGCCGGAGGGCGTGGACGCGGCAGAGGCGTACGAGGCCGGGGACATCCTCCAGGCGCTGCCCGCTCTGCCTCCGCTGCCCGATGCGCCCGGGGCACCGCCGACCCTGGACACCGACGTTCCGCCCGCGCCCGGGGTGGACGCCGGCGCGCTGGAGTTCCTGGCCGCGCGGACGGCCGTGGAGGCACATCGGCTGCTCGCCGAGGCGCTCGGGGCCGGTCATGGACAGCGGCCGGTCGAGGCGGAGTTGACGATGACTCAGGACGCGGTTCGACTGGCCGTGGACAGCCCTTCGGAGACCGTTTCGGACCGGCTCGCGGTGGGATCGGGGCGCGGCCGGGAGCAGTTGGCGTCGGCCGTCTGCGCCTGGCGGTCCGGTGGCGCGGCGGCGTTGTCGGTCCTGGAGGAGGAGTGGACGGTCGAGGGCGAGGTGCTCGCACGCGCGCGTACCGCGCTCGACTCGGCCTGGGACGAGGACGAGCGGCCGGTGCTGCGGGCTGCCCGCAACCGGTGGACGGTGGTCGGCGCGGGCAGCCAGCTGCGTCTGGGGCGTGACGGTCGCTGGTGGCCGTATCGGAAGCAGAGTGGCCGTTGGGTGCTCGCCGGACGGGCAGCTCAGGACCCGGGGACCGCGCTGGCCTCGATGGGGCGCACAGCTGAGGAGGAATCCCTTTAGGGACCTCGCGAAAGGGGAGGAGTGCGACGGGTCGGGCCGCCATTCCTGCCGGTTCAGACCGGGAGAAGGCGACCCGACGAGCGGCACGCACGCGTGGATCTCGATCCGCCGGGCCGTCAGGTCAGTGGTGTGGTGAGTTTCCGGGTGTCGGGGCCGAGGTCACCGGCCAGGCTGCACGCGACGTTGTCGATGCCCACCCGGTAGCCCGTGGTGTCCGGATACTGCACCAGGCTGCCCTGGACGCTACCTGCGGGCTGTTCTGCCGCCTCGCGTTCCAGGGTTGGCCGACACAGGGCATAGGCGGCGTTCTTCAGTGCGGCGTCCGTCGCGTAACCGCCTTCGAGTTCGGCCACCTTCACGACCTCGGCGTCATGCGGATCCGCGCAGGCGCGCTTCGCGGCCTGTCCGGGATGGGCGGCATCGGCGTTGAAGCAGTCGCCGGTTCGCAGCATGTAGTACGGCACTTCGTCGCCGGCCAGCGGGATGAGCGACTCCAGGTCGCTCGGGAACTCGGACGGCAGGTCGGTGGGGAACTCGGACGGAAGCCCGGAAGGCAACGTGGGCAGTTTGGTGGGAAGCCTGGTGGGCAGTTCGGTCGGGATGCCGAACGACGGCTCGGGGGTTCCGCTTGAGCTCCGACTGCTTCCGGGCGGGTTCTTGTCCGGGGTGCCGTCGCCTCCAGAGAACATGAGCACCACCACGACGACGACTCCGACCGCGACGACCGCTGCGAGCAGGATGAACAGAGGGCTCGGACGCCTGCCGGGGCTTCGGTGACCGCCCTGGCCGTCGGGCGGTTCGGGCGGCACCGGCGGAGGCAGCCAGCCCCCGCCGCCCTGCGTAGGCGGTCCGTAGCCTCCAGGAGGAGGGCCGAAGCCACCGCTTCCGTAGCCTCCCCCGGAGGGCGGGCCGAAGCCACCGCCCGGAGGCGGACTGTCTCCCGGTGGCCCGGGCGGCTGAGGCGGTACGGGTGGCATGGCCATACCGCCAAGACTCGCCGCGAACCGGTCAGCCCGCGACCCCCACACGGAAGTTGATACGGACTCATGCCATGGATCGCACCATTCCGGAGAAATCCGCGTCAGGTCCGGTCACAGGGGATCAACCGGGGCACAGTTGTATGCGCCAGTGACCGGGGACGCCCATCGGTGGACAGGCACCCCCGGCTCACGACTCAACCTCGCGCGCCCAGCAGATGATCCATGGCCAGCTGGTCGAGCTGCTCGAAGGCCATCCCGCGCGCGGCCGTCGCCTCCACGTCGAACTCCTCGAAGGCCGAGCGGTCCGCGAGCAGGCCCGCCAGACCGTCCGCCGCCGTCTGCTGCGCCAGCTCGTCCAGACGCGAGGCGCGCAGCGCCGCCTGGACCTCCGGGTCGGCGCGGAAGGCGGCCGTCCGCTCCTTCAGGATGAGGTAGTTGCGCATGCATCCGGCCGCCGAAGCCCACACGCCGTCGAGGTCCTCGGTCCGCGGCGGCTTGAAGTCGAAGTGCTTCGGACCCGCGTAACCGGCGATCTCCAGGAGGTCGACCAGCCAGAAGGCGGCACGCAGGTCACCGGCGCCGAAGCGCAGGTCCTGGTCGTACTTGATGCCGGACTGACCGTTGAGGTCGATGTGGAAGAGCTTGCCCGCCCACAGGGCCTGGGCGATGCCGTGCGGGAAGTTCAGCCCGGCCATCTGCTCGTGGCCGACCTCGGGGTTGACGCCGTACATCTCCGGGCGCTCCAGGCGCTCGATGAAGGCCAGGGCGTGGCCGACCGTCGGCAGCAGGATGTCGCCGCGCGGCTCGTTGGGCTTGGGCTCGATCGCGAACTTCAGGTCGTAGCCCTGAGAGATCACGTACTCGCCGAGGAGGTCGAAGGCCTCCTTCATACGGTCGAGCGCGACCCGTACGTCCTTGGCGGCGCCGGACTCGGCGCCTTCCCGGCCACCCCAGGCCACGTAGGTCTCCGCGCCGAGTTCGACCGCGAGGTCGATGTTGCGGATCGTCTTGCGCAGCGCGTAGCGGCGGACCTCACGGTCGTTGGCGGTGAACGCGCCGTCCTTGAAGACGGGGTGCGTGAAGAGGTTGGTAGTGGCCATCGGCACCTTCATGCCGGTCGCGTCGAGGGCTTGGCGGAAGCGCTTGATGTGCGACTCGCGCTCGGCGTCCGAGGACCCGAAGGGAATCAGGTCGTCGTCGTGGAAGGTCACTCCGTGTGCACCGAGCTCGGACAGACGCTGCACTGTCTCGACCGGGTCGAGGGCACGGCGGGTGGCGTCACCGAACGGGTCCCGTCCCTGCCAGCCGACGGTCCACAGGCCGAAGGTGAACCTGTCCTCGGGGGTGGGCTGGTAGTTCATGCCGCGGCTCCTTGCTTGCTCCGACTATTTCGTCATGGCAGTTTACAAATTAGTATGCGGAAGCATCTCTGGGAAGAGACAACGTGTCCCTGAAACGTTTCCCTGAGCAGAGACTGAGGGTGGGGACGGGTCGCCGCGACCCGGACAAGCACCGGAAAACACCAGGCCAGATCCCGCGAAGCCGCGGAAGAGGGAGAACCCGATGTCAGCAGCCGAGGGTCCGCTCGTCGTCGGCGTGGACACGTCGACCCAGTCCACCAAGGCGCTGGTCGTCGACGCGGCCACCGGGCAGGTCGTGGCGAGCGGCCAGGCACCGCACACCGTCACCACCGGGGCAGGCCGCGAGAGCGACCCGCGGCAGTGGTGGAACGCCCTGTGCGAGGCACTGAGCCAATGCGGTGACGCGGCACGCGAGGCCGCCGCCGTGTCGATCGGCGGCCAGCAGCACGGGCTCGTCACCCTGGACGCCCACGGCGAGCCGGTTCGTCCGGCGCTGCTGTGGAACGACGTTCGCTCGGCACCCCAGGCCCGTCGGCTGGTCGAGGAACTCGGCGGCGCGAAGACCTGGGCGGAGCGCACCGGAAGCGTCCCGGGAGCCTCCTTCACCGTCACGAAGTGGGCCTGGCTGGCGGAGCACGAGCCGGAGGCGGTTCGCGCCGTCAAGGCCGTACGGCTCCCCCACGACTACCTCACCGAGCGTCTCACGGGCCAGGGCACCACCGACCGCGGCGACGCCTCCGGCACGGGCTGGTGGGCGTCCGGGACGGAGGCCTACGACGCGGAGGTGCTCGCGCACGTGGGGCTCGACCCCGCGCTGCTGCCGCGGGTGGTCCGGCCGGGTGAGGTCGCCGGGACCGTCCGTGACGGCCATGATCTGCCCTTCTCCAAGGGCACCCTGGTCGCCGCGGGCACCGGGGACAACGCCGCAGCCGCGCTGGGCCTCGGTCTGCGCCCCGGCACTCCGGTACTGAGCCTCGGCACGTCGGGCACGGTGTACGCGGTCTCGACGCACCGGCCCGCCGACCCGACCGGCACCGTCGCGGGCTTCGCCGACGCACGCGGCGACTGGCTGCCGCTGGCCTGCACGCTCAACTGCACGCTCGCTGTCGACCGCGTCGCGACCCTGCTCGGCCTGGACCGCGAGGCCGTCGAACCCGGTACGGCCGTCACCCTCCTGCCCTACCTGGACGGCGAGCGCACGCCCAACCTGCCGGGTGCCTCGGGGCTGCTGCACGGGCTTCGTCACGACACGACGGGCGGACAACTGCTCCAGGCCGCGTACGACGGGGCGGTGCACTCGCTTCTCGGCGCCCTCGATCTGGTGCTCGACGCGGATGCGGACCGCTCGGCACCGCTGCTGCTGATCGGCGGCGGCGCGCGCGGTACGGCCTGGCAGGAGACCGTACGCCGGCTGTCCGGGCGGCCCGTCCAGGTGCCCGAGGCCAAGGAACTGGTCGCGCTCGGCGCCGCGGCACAGGCGGCGGGCCTGCTGACCGGCGAGGACCCGGCCGCGGTGGCCCGCCGCTGGGACACGGCCCGGGGGCCGGTACTGGACGCGGTGGAGCGGGACCAGGCGACGCTGGACCGGATCGCCGGGGTACTCTCCGACGCATCGCCGCTGCTGGAACGGGGGACGGACGCCGTCTGACGGTCCGAGGGACGAACACGAACCGACGGAGCCGAACCGACTTCCGCCGAAGGACGCCGACCGCCCCTGACGCGGACGTACGTATGTCCGCGAACGTCGGCTCACGGACACCGACCGAGGACTGACGGAGGCATGACCGCACCGCTGCACGAGGCCCGTCCGCCCGGCGCCGGCGCCCGGCTGCCCGATACGCAGCAAGGCATGCGCCGCCGCAACCTCGCGCGCGTGATGCACACCGTCAGCGCCGAGGGGCAGCTGTCCCGTGCCGGGGTCGCCTCACGCATCGGGCTGACCCGGGCGGCGGTCTCGACGCTCGTGGACGAACTGATCCGCTCCGGGCTGCTCGAAGAGCTGGGCCCCGAGCGGCCCGGCCGGGTCGGGCGCCCCGGGTCGGCGCTCGCCGTGAGCGGGCGTGGTCCCGCCGGGATCGGCGCGGAGGTCGGTGTCGACCATCTCGCGGTCTGCGCGGTCGATCTGCGGGGCGCGGTGCGGGCGCGCGCCGTGCGCCACGGCGCCAACCGCGGGCGCTCCCCCGAACCGGTGATCGAGGAACTGACCGGGTTGGTGCGAGAGGTGATCGCCGAGGTGGAGCGCGAGGGCCTGTGGCCGGCCGGTCTCGCGGTCGCCGTGCCGGGGCTCGTGGCCCGCGACGGGCGCACGGTCGTCCGCGCCCCCAACCTCGACTGGCACGACACGGATCTCGGCGCGCTCCTGCCCGCAGTGTTCCCGCTGACCGTCGACAACGAGGCCAATCTCGGCGCGCTGGCGGAACTCTGGCTCGGAGACGGCACTCCGCCCGACTTCCTGCATGTGTCGGCCGAGATCGGCATCGGCGCGGCGGTGGTCGTGGACGGGCGGCTGCTGCGTGGAACGCGGGGGTTCGCGGGCGAGTTGGGACATGTGCCGGTCCGTCCGGAGGGGCCGGAGTGCGCGTGCGGTGGACGCGGGTGCCTGGAGCAGTACGCGGGTGAGGAGGCGGTCCTGCGATCGGCGGGGGTCGAGCCGGGAGAGGACCGCGTCGGGCTGCTCGCGGAACGCGCCGCCCAGGGCGACACGGATGTGCGGCGGGCCCTGGAGGAGGCCGGCACGGCACTCGGTATCGCGCTGACCGGGGCGGTCAATCTGCTGGACCCCGAGATCGTCGTCCTGGGCGGTGCCCTGTCCGGGCTCGCGCCGTGGCTGCTGCCGTCGCTGGAGGCGGAACTGGCCCGGCGTACGGCGGGACCCGCCTGTGCGGTTTCGGTGTCGCGGCTGGGACCCGAGGGTCCGCTGCTGGGCGCCGCGCATTCGGTGGTGCGCGCGGTGCTGGACGATCCGGGGGCGGTGGCCGGGCGGGGCTGAGTCGCCCCCGCCGCGGCTTCGATCCCCGGCACAGCAGGCCACCGTCACTCGTTGGAGTGGCCGAGTTATCCACATTCACTCGGTCATCCACCGAAATCCATAGGCCCTTCCTGCCCGACCGCGAAGCGCCGTAGCGTGATCCACCTGAGGCGCAGCCCGTCACGTTGCCGGTTGGTGCGCCCCGTCCGCCGACCTTCCGCAGAACGGAGCTGTGCAGCGATGACCGACCCCAGGATCTTGACCGTGCGCCCCGAACCGGGCGAGTACGCCTGGACGTTCGGCGGCGCGCCGCCCGTCGCGCGGATCACGCCGGGCACCGTCCTCGACCTGTATACGGAGGACTGCTTCGCCGGACGCGTGCGTTCCGAGAATGATCTGGTGTCCGAGGTGTGCGAGTTCCCGTTCCTGAACCCGCAGACAGGCCCCTTCCATGTGGAGGGCGCGGAACCGGGCGACACCGTCGCGGTGCACTTCGTGTCCATCGAACCGGCCCGGGACTGGGCGGCGTCGACAACGGTCCCGTTGTTCGGGGCGCTCACGTCCACCCACACCACGGCCACGCTGCAGCCACCGCTGCCGGAGACGGTCTGGATCTGGCAACTCGACCGGACGCGGCGCACGGCGCTGTTCCGCGCGCGGGACAGCGACATCGAGATCGAGCTGCCCATGGACCCGATGCACGGCACGGTGGGCGTGGCGCCCGCCAACCTGGAGGTGCGGTCCGCGCTGGTTCCCGACGCGCACGGCGGGAACATGGACACGCCGGAGATGCGCGCCGGTGTCACCTGCTATCTCGGAGTGAACGTCGAGGGTGCACTGCTCAGCCTCGGTGACGGTCACGCCCGCCAGGGCGAGGGCGAGACCTGTGGGGTCGCCGTCGAGTGTGCGATGAACACCGTGGTGATCGTCGAGCTGCTCAAGGGAGTTGCCACCCCCTGGCCGCGTATCGAGTCCGACACGCACATCATCTCGACCGGTTCGGCACGGCCGTTGGAGGACGCGTTCCGGATATCCCAGCTCGACCTGGTGCGATGGCTGGTGCGGGACTACGGGTTCAGTGAACTGGACGCGTACCAGTTCGCGTCGCAGGCCGTCGAGTCACCGCTGGCCAACGTCTGCGACACCAACTACACCTGCGTGGCCAAGATCCGCAAGGAGTGGCTGCCCGCCCGCGAGACCCATCGCGGGCTGCACGCGCAGTTGCGCGAGACGGCGACCGCACTCCAGCGTTGAGCCGAACACTTCTCAGGCTTCCGCATACTCCTGGCACACCAACGCGTCCCATATGCAGTAGTCCCCCAGTCCCTCCACAGCCCCGAGTCCCCTGCCCGCCGTCGAAAGGCACTTCACGCATGGAGCGGACCAGGTCGTTCCCCAGCAGACGACAGCTGTTGAAGAACTCGGCACTCACTGTCGGGTCCTACACCCTGCTTCCCACTCCTCGGGTCGGCGCCCAGCCCCGGTCCCTCGACTACCCGCTCGCCACGTGGGAGCCGGCGACCGCCGCCAACTACACGACGTCCAGCCGCCCGGTGACCCAGGTCCCCAGCCTCGTCGTCATTCATGTGACCCAGACGTCCTACGCCAACACCCTGGCCGTCTTCCAGCACCCTCGGAAGAAGGTGTCCGCGCACTACGTCGTACGGTCCGGCGACGGACACGTGGCGCAGTGCGTGCGGGAGCACGACATCGCCTGGCACGCGGGCGACTGGAACCACAACCTGCGCAGCATCGGCATCGAGCACGAAGGGTGGGTGGACCGCCCCGGCTGTTTCACGGACGCCCTGTACGAGAACTCCGCGAGGCTCACCGCGACGATCTGCACGCGCTACGGCATACCGAAGGAGCGCACGCACATCATCGGGCACTACGAAGTGCCTGGCACCGATCACACCGATCCCGGGCCCGACTGGGACTGGACGCGTTACATACGCCTCGTCAACACCGCCTGAGCGAAGCGGTGGTGCCGTCGACCGGTCTCCTGGCGTCGAAACGGTTGTCCCCGTCCATCCCCCGAGTGACGATGTCACCAGCCGCATCGCCTTCCGGGAGGCCCAGTTGACCGATCCATGGGTGGCCCTGGAACAGGGAGCAGACCCCGTCGAACGGGGACGGGTGCTGCGTCGCGCGCACGAAACGTTCACCGAGGCGGGGACGGTGACAAGGCCGGTGCGTTCCGTGGTGGCGGACTCCTGGAGACGTTCCGCCCGGGCCGGGGTGGGGCCGGACGGCACGGCAAGCGTGGATCTGATGGACGGCGACCTCGGCGCCTACCGTGCGGAGCATCCGCTGGCCCGTGTGATGCCCCTGTTCCGTGAGCTCATGGGCACCTTCGCCGCCGACGGCGAGCATCTGCTCGCGGTGTGCGACGCGCAGGGCAGACTGATGTGGGTCGAGGGGCATCCGGCCACCAGGCGGCAGGCGGGGCGGATCAACTTCGTACCGGGGGCGCGCTGGGCGGAGTCCGCGGTCGGTACGAACGCGCCTGGTACGGCGGTCGCCGTGGACCGGCCGGTGCAGGTGTTCGCGGCCGAGCACTTCATCCGGCAGGTGCAGCCGTGGACGTGCGCGGCGGCTCCGGTGCACGATCCGCGCACGGGACGGGTGCTCGGTGCCGTGGACATCACCGGCCGGGACGGGCTCGCGCATCCGCACAGCCTCGGGTTCGTGCAGGCGGTGGCTCGGGCCGCCGAGTCCCAGCTCGCGCTGCTCGCCCCGGCGGGCCCCGCCACGGACGCGCTCGAACTGACCGCGCTGGGCCGTGACGAGGCTCATCTGCTTGCCACCGGGCGCGCGTTGCGGCTCAGCCGTCGGCACAGCGAACTCCTCGTCCTGCTCACCCGCCATCCGGAAGGGCTGACCGGAGACGAGCTGCTGTGCGCCCTGTACGAGGACGAGTCGGTGACACCGGTGACGCTGCGCGCCGAACTGGCCCGGCTGCGCCGTGTCCTGGCGCCCGGGTTGCTGGCTTCGCGCCCGTACCGGCTGACGGTGCCGGTCGAGTCGGACATCGCGGTCGTGGAGCGCTCGATCGAGACCGGTGCGGTCACGACGGCGGTGCGGGCGTATGCCGGTCCGCTGCTGCCCGGTTCCCGGGCTCCGGCGGTGGCCCGGCTGCGGCGCAGACTCGCCGACGGACTGCGCACCGCGCTGGTCGCCCGCCGGGACCCGGACCTGCTGGCCGACTGGGCCCATACGCCGTGGGGCGAGGACGACCTCGACGTATGGCGTGCGCTCGCGGCAGTACGACCGACAGCGGCCGTACGGGCACGCCTGAACGAGTTGGAGTCGGAACAGGCCGCGCCGCGGCGTTGGGCACATCTGTCCGCCCGGCGTTGACAGAACGCCGGCACCGGAGGCCGGGGGCGCAGGTCACATGGCTCAGGCGGGTGTCCGACGACTGCCGGAAGCCCACGCTGCGCCGCCCTCGTAGGCATCACACGCCCGCGGCTGACCCCGCACGGACCCAACCCCGCCCCACCGCCCAGGCATCCGTGCGCAACCTGTCTGCAACCTCGCTGCTTCTAGCCTCGCGGCGAGAGCGGCCCAACGGCGGGCGGCTCTGCTGAAGGAGGCAGGCCATCATGACCCGTTACGCGGCGCCCGGTACCGACGGCGCGATCGTCTCCTACCAGGCGCGCTACGACCACTTCATCGGCGGCGAGTACGTGCCGCCGACCCGGGGGCAGTACTTCGAGAACCCGAGTCCGGTGAACGGGCAGCCGTTCACGGAGATCGCGCGGGGCACCGCCGAGGATGTGGAGCTCGCGCTCGACGCGGCGCACGCGGCGGCGCCGGCCTGGGGCCGTACGTCGGTGACCCAGCGGTCCGACATCCTGCTGAAGATCGCCGACCGGATGGAGGCGAATCTCGAGGCGCTGGCGGTCGCCGAGACCTGGGAGAACGGCAAGCCGGTACGGGAGACCCTCGCCGCCGACATCCCGCTCGCCATCGACCACTTCCGCTATTTCGCGGGAGCGATCCGCGCGCAGGAGGGGTCGCTCGGCGAGCTCGACGACGACACGGTGGCGTACCACTTCCATGAGCCGCTCGGTGTGGTCGCGCAGATCATCCCGTGGAACTTCCCCATCCTGATGGCAGTCTGGAAGCTGGCGCCCGCGCTCGCGGCGGGCAACGCGGTCGTGATCAAGCCCGCCGAGCAGACTCCGGCATCCCTCCACTACTGGATGAGTCTGGTCTCGGACCTGCTGCCGGCGGGTGTGGTGAACATCGTCAACGGCTTCGGGGTGGAGGCGGGCAAGCCGCTCGCGTCCAGCGCGCGGGTGGCGAAGGTGGCGTTCACGGGTGAGACCACGACGGGGCGGCTGATCATGCAGTACGCCTCGGAGAACATCAAGCCTGTCACGTTGGAGCTGGGCGGCAAGTCGCCGAACATCTTCTTCGACGACGTGTGGGCGGCGGACGACGACTTCCGCGACAAGGCGCTCGAAGGCTTCACCATGTTCGCGCTCAACCAGGGTGAGGTGTGCACCTGCCCGTCCCGTGCGCTGATCCAGCGCGGCAACTACGCCGAATTCCTCCAGGCGGCGGTCGCCCGCACCGAGCTCATCAAGCCGGGGCACCCGCTCGACACGGACACGATGATCGGCGCGCAGGCCTCCAACGACCAGCTGGAGAAGATCCTCTCGTATCTGGACATCGGCCGGCAGGAGGGGGCCAGGATCCTCACGGGTGGCGAACGCATCGAGTACGACGGTGAGTTGAAGGGCGGGTACTACGTCCAGCCGACCATCTTCGAGGGCGACAACCGGATGCGGATCTTCCAGGAGGAGATCTTCGGGCCCGTGGTGTCCGTGACCTCGTTCGGCGACTTCGACGACGCGATCAGGACCGCCAACGACACGCTGTACGGTCTCGGGGCGGGCGTGTGGACCCGGGACATGAACACCGCGTACCGGGCGGGCCGCGCGATCCAGGCGGGCCGGGTGTGGACCAACTGCTACCACGCGTATCCGGCGCACGCGGCGTTCGGCGGCTACAAGCAGTCCGGGATCGGCCGTGAGAACCACAAGATGATGCTGGACCACTATCAGCAGACGAAGAACATTCTTTGCAGCTACTCACCCAAGAAACTCGGGTTCTTCTAGCACTCCACCGACGGCCCGACCGAGGGAGTCACGGCAGAAGTGTCCGACAAACCCGCCGTCCGGGTAATCCGTCCGGTCGTCACGGCCGCCGACTACGACGCCGCGCTGCACTTCCACCGCGATGTGCCGGGCCTCCCGAGCGGGTGGCGTTCTCGTCCGACGGCGGGCGGGTGCCGATCCCCGGAGCGGGCCGGGCGAACCGCGCGGAGTTCATCGACGAGGTGAAGGCCGGCCGCCGCGTGGCCGGTCACATCCGGGTCGCCTTCGAGGTGAGCGACGTGACCGCGACCACGGCGAAGCCGACGGCGGCCGGGAGCTGAATCACCTCGGAATCCCCCAACCCGATTTTGCATGACCATGCATTCTCCTGCATAATATTTCTATGTCCAAGGTCCTCACTTCTCTTCCTGCCGGCGAGCGCGTCGGCATCGCCTTCTCGGGCGGGCTCGACACCTCGGTCGCGGTCGCGTGGATGCGCGACAAGGGTGCCGTCCCGTGCACCTACACCGCCGACATCGGCCAGTACGACGAGCCCGACATCGCCTCGGTGCCCGACCGCGCGAAGACCTACGGTGCCGAGATCGGGCGCCTGGTCGACTGCCGGGCCGCCCTGGTCGAGGAGGGCCTGGCCGCGCTGACCTGCGGCGCGTTCCACATCCGCTCCGGCGGGCGGGCGTACTTCAACACGACCCCCCTCGGCCGTGCCGTCACCGGCACGCTGCTGGTCCGGGCGATGCTGGAGGACGACGTCCAGATCTGGGGCGACGGCTCGACCTTCAAGGGCAACGACATCGAGCGGTTCTACCGCTACGGCCTGCTCGCCAACCCGCACCTGCGCATCTACAAGCCCTGGCTGGACGCCGACTTCGTCACCGAGCTCGGTGGCCGCAAGGAGATGTCCGAGTGGCTGGTCGCCCACCAGCTGCCGTACCGGGACTCGACAGAAAAGGCGTATTCCACCGACGCCAACATCTGGGGCGCCACCCACGAGGCGAAGACCCTGGAACACCTGGACACCGGCGTCGAGACCGTCGAGCCGATCATGGGCGTCCGGTTCTGGGACCCCGAGGTCGAGATCGCCACCGAGGACGTGACGATCGGCTTCGACCAGGGCCGTCCGGTCACCATCAACGGCAAGGAGTTCGCCTCCGCCGTCGACCTGGTCATGGAGGCCAACGCCGTCGGCGGCCGCCACGGCCTGGGCATGTCCGACCAGATCGAGAACCGCATCATCGAGGCCAAGAGCCGTGGCATCTATGAGGCCCCCGGCATGGCCCTCCTGCACGCCGCGTACGAGCGCCTCGTCAACGCCATCCACAACGAGGACACCCTCGCGCAGTACTACACCGAGGGCCGTCGTCTCGGCCGGCTGATGTACGAGGGCCGCTGGCTGGATCCGCAGGCCCTGATGATCCGGGAGTCACTGCAGCGGTGGGTCGGCGCGGCGGTCACGGGCGAGGTCACACTCCGCCTGCGGCGCGGCGAGGACTACTCGATCCTCGACACGAACGGCCCCGCCTTCAGCTACCACCCGGACAAGCTGTCCATGGAGCGCACCGAGGACTCGGCCTTCGGCCCGGTGGACCGGATCGGCCAGCTCACCATGCGTAACCTCGACATCGCCGACTCGCGCGCCAAGCTGGAGCAGTACGCGAGCCTCGGCCTGATCGGCACCGGCAGCCCCACCATCGGCGCCTCCCAGGCTGCTGCCACCGGGCTGATCGGCACCATGCCGGAGCTGCCGCAGGGTGGCGCCGAGGCCATCGCCTCGCGCGGCGAGGTCTCCGAAGAGGCCGCGCTCCTGGACCGCGCCGCGATGGAGTCCGGCACGGACTGACCTCCAGCGACGACAGGACTTGACGAAGAGGCCGGCTCTACGACGGATGTCGAGCCGGCCTCTTCGCATACGCAGCCGTGCGACCCCGTCAGGGGTGCCCGCTCGTCCTCAGCGCGTCGAGGACCCGTCCTGCCGCGTATCGGATGCGATGGGAGGCGGGTGACTGGGAGAACGCGGTGAGTACGCCGAGCAGATCGACGCCCGGGGGTGCGGCGGGCAGCTGCCCGTACCCGTCGACGTAGCGGTCGATCCCTGACAGGGCCTGGTGGCGGACCGATTCGGACGGGTCGTCGAGGTGGGACAGAAAGAGGGAGACGTCTCCCTCGTCGTCCTCGTCCAGGAGTGAGAGGACGGTCGCCGTGACCTCGTCGGACGGGTGGTCGATCACACGACGTAGGGCGGGGAGGATCTCGGGGTACCCGGCGAGCGCGTTACGGGTGTGCCAGAGGTTCGGTTCGTCGGTGGTGAGGAGGCCAAGCAGGGCCTCGGCCGTCGCGTCCCGGTCCCGGCGAGGCAGCCCGTGCCGGCCCAGGTGCTCCAGCCCTTTGATGGCCCCGGCCCGTATCTGCTGGTCCGGATCACGCAGGAGCGGCAGCAGCGTCTCGGTGGCCCCAGGGGCCACGAGTTCGCCCAGGACAGTGGCTGCGGTCGCCCGGACGTAAGGATGGCCGAGACCGGGACCCGGGTCGGGCCCGGGGGCGGAAACGGCGGCCGATCTGATCCACCGGACCGCCGTCGGTGTACCGATGGCGGCCAGCGCCCGTACGGCACTGGGGCCCGCTTCCGGGTGGTCGAGCCACCGTACGGCGGCGGGCACGGCACGGACGTCCCCCCACCCGCCGAGCGCGCTCAGGAGCCGGGCGGCGACCTCGGCGTCGGTCTCGGCCTCGAGTACCGACAGAAACGTGTCGGCCGTTCCCGACGGTCGCAGTACCGGCAGGAGTGACTCGGCCGTTCCGGACCGCCGCAGTGCGGTGAAGAGGGCGTCGACCGTTCCGGACAGCCACGAGGATGACAGCAGCGCGTCCGGCGGGCCGTGCCGCTGGTCGTCGGCGAGGAGCCCCACGACCACCCGCCGTACCTCGGGGCACTGGTCGCGCAGGCCGTCGAGGAGCGAGCCACGCAGACCGCGCCTGTGCCGCGCGGGCAGCATCTCCAGCGCTCGTGCACGCGAGAGGCCGTGGCCGTACCGGGCGGCGTTCAAGAGCTGCTCCACTACGGGCTTCTGGTTCAGCGAGGCGTAGAGGGCGCGCTGCGCGTGTCCCCACACGAGCGGCTCGGTGTCGCCGACCAACCTTACGAGCAGGGCCGGTTCGAGGGTCTCGCCCCGGCCGTGCAGGCCCACCAGCGCGTTGACTCGCAGATGCCAGTCGGTGTCCTCCGCCAGTCGCCGGAACGCCTCCGTGACGTCCGGCCCGGTCAGCCCCAGCCGCTCGGCGGCAAGCGAGGCCCGACGCCGTACGGACGGATCGGGGTCCCCCATCAACGCGACGACCACCGGGCTGGCCTCGTCACCGCCGAGCGGCCCCAGCGACCCGAGCGCGTCCGCGACTCCGGCCCGAACCAGGGCGTCGGAATCCCCAGCTGTCCCGACGACTGCCGCGCCCACCCCGGCGACGACGTCACCGTGCTCGCCGGCGGCCCACCGCCCCACCCGCCCAAG
Source organism: Streptomyces sp. SID12501 (assembly GCF_010550245.1). Classification (GTDB taxonomy): domain Bacteria; phylum Actinomycetota; class Actinomycetes; order Streptomycetales; family Streptomycetaceae; genus Streptomyces. Next base: position 139,639 of record NZ_JAAGLU010000017.1, on the reverse strand, counting down.
CCCTTTGACGGCGGCTGCTCTCCGCCCGGGTTCCCCCGCCGACAACTCCCGCGAAAGAAAGGCAACCTGATGCGTGGCACCGACTGCCCCACCACCCCGAACACCACCCATGCGCTCCCCCTCCGAATCCCGCTATGAGAATGACTGCTCGGACGGCTCGAGAGTTGTGCGAATTCCGGTGGCAAGCACGCGTCACCAGTCGAACACTGAAGGTGCGCCGATCCGGGACCTCTTCGGCGTGGAGATGTTTCCCCCATGACGGACCTTGGTGGGCAGGCGAGGGTGTTCGAGCCGGCAGTGATCGCACGGCCCAGCGCGTACGTGTACGCCGTCACACGGGCGGTCAACTGCTGGCCGTACGTGTCGAAGGTGTACGCCACCATGGAGTCCTCGGCGGACATCGTGCCACGCGGCGTGCACCGTAGGTGCACGTGCCGTCGGACGTCACCTGGTCGCGGGCGTTGTACGTATGTCGCCGAACCGGCCGGGTGGTGGGTGACGGCGCCGTAGGGCGAGGCCAGGGTCAGGCGATCGCCGGCCAGGTCGCAGGAGTAGGTGACGGTCTCGCCCTGGGCGGCGCCGATGGCCTCGGTCGCCTCGGCCTCGATGAGTCCCTGCAGGATGCACCCGCACAGCATCCTGATCGTCTCGACTCCGTCGGCCGTATGTAGGGGGCTGAGCAGCTGCAGCAGGACAGACCGGGACAAGACAATCGTGCACTCCGCCGGTCGAACTACGCTTTCACCAGGGAGACTTGCGCGATGGCCTGCTCTCGACCGAGCCCTGCTCACGCGCCAACTCCCGGTTTCTCCCACAGACACCGACCGCCCCGGCCGGGGCCAGGACCGGTTGTGCTCTCCGGTCGCGACGGCCCTGAGCGATTCCTCTAGATCGTGTTCTCAGCGACCGTACGCCACACCTCGGCCGCCAGGTCCGGCATGTTCCCGGCCTGCACCCTGGCGGCGATCTCCCGCAGCCGGCCGAGGGCGCCCTGCTCACCCGCGCGCAGGGCGAGCAGGCCGCGCAGGACGTCGTAGCGAATCTGGTCGCGGTAGGACAGCAGTTGCCGGCCGTCCTCGCCCGCCGTCAGCAGTTCGCCCGCACGGTCGGTCGCGCCCTGGTGGAAGGCGAGCTTCGCCTGCACATAGAGCAGTTCCTGCTGATGGCGCGGGGTTCCGATGAGCTTCAGGGCGGGTTCGGCCTCTGCGAGGAAGGACTCGGCGTCCTCCACCCGCGGCGGTGAGGCCTCCAGCGAGAGGGACGCGCCGACCAGCCGGAGCCGGATCCAGAGCTTCAGGTCGTCATGACTGTCCACGGCAGCCATGGCCTCGAGCAGGCGTTCCGTCGCGGCAGCGTGATTGCCCTGCCGGGCGGCCACCGTGCCGGCGCTCCAGAACGCCTCGGCCGCGAGCACCCCGGTCGTTCCCCGCAGTGACTGGCACACCTCGTCGGCCAGCCGCGCGGCTGCCGCCAGGTCGCCGAGCTCGGCCTGGACCGACACCAACAGAAGCTTGCTCCGCACGAGTTCGGCGGCGGAGAGCCGCAGCTGACGCTCGTCGCGGAGAGCCAGCACCTCGGTCACCGCGTCCCGGGCGGCTTTCGCGTCGCCGAGGTCACGGGCGCAGCGCGCGAGCCTGAGCCGGGCGCGAACCTGCAACGCGGCGCGTCCCAGTTCCTCGCTGAGAGCGTTGAGGCGGACGAGGGCCTCGTGTTCCTTACGGAAGTCGCCCACCACCTCGTACACCCGGGCCAGTTGGGTGAGCGCGTGCCAGCGGGTCAGCGGGTCCGCTTCGCCGGCCGCGTCGAGGCCCTGGGTGAGGAGCCTGCCTGTGTCACTGTCGAGATCACGCTCCGGCGTGGCGGCCACGGTCGCGACGAGGTCGGTGAGGCTGTCCTCGGGCCGGTCGTCCTCGAACGTCTCCCTGGGCACCCCGAGCCGCTCGGCCAGGTAGGCGACGGCCCGGTCGGTGGGCCGCCGGTTCCCGGACTCCAGCCTCGACAGATAGGCGGCCGACATGCCCGGTCCGGTGAGGTCAACCTGTGAGATGCCACGGTGTTGCCTGAGCTGGCGCAGGCGCTTGCCGAATGCTGGCTGCTGGAGCACATTGCACCTCTGTGCGGAAGTCTCTTCCTCCTCCCGGCGGGAACGACGCCCGGACGGGGGTGAGTCCAGTGACCCACCCCCGCATGATCCCACGCCTTGGCAACCTTGGAAAATATTGCCTTGATTGGCAATATCCAGCAGAATCAGTCGGTCAACAATTGACTCGCTGCAGCAATGCCCATCGGGACCCGGGCCTCACATGACCTCCAGGGCCGCGTTCGCCCGCCCCCGCCGCTCGAAGAACCGGAGGAGGCCGTACGCCGGCGACGCATACCCCAGCGCGACCACAGCCTCCCGCCCCAGGCTCGACCAGATCACGGCGAACGACGCGCCGTCGAAGAGGGCCCGCAGGTCCTCGATGGCGTGGCGCAGCGGGAGGACCGAACCGATCGCCTTCATCAAGTCCGGCATGGACTCCGGTGGCAGGCCGGCGCCGCTGACAAGGCCTTGTCGGCGGCGAACTCGCGGATGAGCCGCTGGGTCAGCTCGGCCGCCGGCAGGTCGTCCCAGTCGATGGGCCCGACGTCCTCGAAGAGTGCGACTGCGGTGTTGTTGGCGTGTACCCGGTCTGCCGTCTCGATGCTCATGGCGAGGTGTTCTCCTCAGAAGGCACCAATGGTCCGGTACGGAACATGACCGCGCGGGCGGTCAGATGGCGCCGAGCCGCTCCAGGCGTTCGCGGATCTGCCGGTAGGCGTCGAGACCCATAGCCTTCTGCCGGCGGCGCTCCTCGGGCTCGTCCTGGTGACCGAAGCGCCACCAGAGGATGCCCTCCTGCTTGTCCATGATCACGGATCGGTCCTTCTCGGCCGGCCCGCGCAGGAAGAGGGAAACGGTGTCGGGGGTGGTGAACGTGGTGTGGATTGCGCTGTGGTGCAGCGTGTAGCAGCTGCCCGGCGCCTCCCGGCGCACGATGTGCGGCGTCAGCTTCTCCAGCTTGCCCAGGGCCCGCGGGTCCGGGTGGTGACGGTCGAGGTGCTGGCGCGCCTCCGGGTCGGGGCCGTCGCCGTAGATGTCGCCGTCCGTGTGGTACCAGGTGTGCGTGTAACCGCCCGTCACGATGCGGCTGGAGAAGGAGAACCTGTGGTCGTGCGGGCGGTCGAAGTGATCGTCGGTGGAGATGTGCAGGTGCAGCCGGATACCCCGGTCGAGCGCGTCGTACAGGACGATGTAGTCGAGCAGTTGGTGGCGCTCGCACATGGCGAGGAGCTCCGGCTTGTTCTCCACGTCGTAGACGAGTTTGCGCAGGGACTCCTTGTCGTCCGCGATGCGCTGGACGAGGTCGCGGGTGATCTCGCCCGCCGCTTCGAAGTCGGTCCAGTCGACGGTGAGTCGGTCGAGTTGATCGACCACGGTTCCGCCTTGGGACGGAAGCGGGTCGGGCAGCGGCCCGCCGTGCGAGACCGGCGACTCCTGTGCGGTCTGGGCGATCGGTGCCGTGGCGGGTGTCTTCTCGTACTCGCTGCGGATCCGCCGGGCCACCGGTGAACCGGCGGCCGGCAGCCGACCGAGTTCGTCCGCCGGGCACCGCCCGGCCATGACGTCGGCGAGAGTGTCGGCGAAGACATCGAGGTCGGAGGTGCCGACCACATCACGGGTTGGGCTCATGGCGTTCTCCTCAGCGCGCGCACCGCTGTTGCCACGGCGTCCGCGGTGCGCTCCGGCGGATCGTCCGCGTCCGGGGTCGGTACGGGCCGGCCGCGGGCCTTCGCCGTGTGCAGAAGCTCGCGGCACGCGAGCGTCTGGTAGCCGAAGAAGGACGCTCGGGACGAGCCCGTGAAGCCGTCCCAGCAGCCGATCTCGGTGTCCTTGAAGTTGTCGCGACGCGCCCGGGCGACCTCGGGCGCGACATCGAGCAGGACCGTCAGGGCGGGTTCGGGGACCGGGTCGAAAGGCGACTCGGCCCAACGCGTGTCCAAGGGTTCACGGACCAGCGTCTTGGCGATGTCCCGGTAGTACCAGCCGTCCAGCACGGCGAGCGTGCCTGCGTCCGTCAGATCGGGGCGCAGCCGGGCCGGACCCGCATACCAGGAGGCTATGAGCAGGATCCAGTGCGCGGCCCCGTAGGTGTCGCCCTGCTTCTCGGGCGAAGACCAGATGAGCTCGCGCAGCAGGTCGGCGCTCGCCTCGGTTCCCGGATCGGCCGCCACGGTGTGCTTCCTGCCGGTGGGGGCGGTGCTGCCCGGTTCGAGCTCCTGTGTGACGAGGCGCGCGACCGTGGACTTCCCGCTGCCGTCGATACCCTCCATGACGTTCAGCACAGCCCGGCCGCCCCGTCCAGCAGGTAACGGACGATGCCGTCCTCGTCGTTGGCGGCTGTGACGACGGTGGCCCGCGCGAGGACGTCCGGGTGAGCGTTGGCGGGGGCGACGGCCCGGTCGGCGACGGCGAACATGGGCAGGTCGTTGAGGTGGTCGCCGTACACGGTCAGGGGCAGGTGTCCGAGACTCGTGGTGCGAACCAACTCGCGCACAGCGAAGCCCTTCTCGGCTTCGGGGTGCGCGACCTGGACCTCGGTCCAGCCGGGTACGTAGCGGTTGGCGGCGGCCAGGACGGTGGCCGTGGCGCCGAGAGCCTCCTCGAGGACCATGACGGCGGTCTTCGCCTGCTCGTCGGGGACGAAGGCGATCACCGCGGCGGTGCGCGTGCCGACGACCTCGGCGTACGGGTCCTGGTAGGCGCTGATCCGCGGATCGCCGTGCGCGCGCTTCTCCTGCGCGTACCAGGCGGTGGCCGAGTTGCTGCAGGGTCCGTGCAGGACACGGTCGTGGGTGCCGTCCCAGGTGGTCAGCACGGGTTCTGCGCCGAGTTGCGTGAGCGCGTCCAGCGCGGCGGTGGCCGTGTCCGGGCCGAGGGTGCGGTGAGCCAGGTGCCGGGTGGACGCGAGGTCGGTGAGGAATGCGCCGTTGAGCTCGATGACGGGCAGCGTCAGCCGCACGCCGGCGAGCAGACTGCGTATGGCGACGGCGCTGCGCGCGCTGGCCACGGTCAGCGAAGTGCCCGCGTCCAGCAGCGCGTTGAGTCCGTCGCGGGCGTACGCGCCGAGTGTGGCGTCAGAACGCAGCAGAGTTCCGTCGAGATCGAGGACGTGCAGTCCGGGGTGGCGGTGGTCGGTCATCGGCGAGCCTCCTCCAGGAGCCGGCCGGGAAGGAGCGCGGGGATCAGTTCGCGCGACTCCCCCATGGAACCGAGGACACGGTGGGCGGCGACGAGCCAGGTGCGCGGCGTGAGCGTCGCGAGGCCGAACACCTTCACGCCGGCTGCCCTCACGGAAGCGACTCCCCGTGCGCCGTCCTCGACGACCCGACATGCCCGGGGGTCCACGCCGAGGCGCCGTGCCGCGTGGAGGAAGAGGTCGGGGGCGGGCTTGGGGCGGTCGACCTGGTCGGCGCCGAAGATCCGGCCTTGCAGCCGGGAGCGAGGCCGGTCAGGCCGAGTGAGACGACGACCCGCTCGGCGGTGTCGTTGGAGACGACGCAGTAGGGGATACCGCGGGCATCGAGGTCGTCCAGCAACTCGTGGACTCCGTCCACCGCGGCGAGCTCCCGCGCGAAGGCGTCGAAGAGCCGGGCGTGGAAGCGGCGTCCGAAGTCGTCGGGGACCGTCGTGCCGGTTCGTCGGCGGACCGTTTCGGCCATGTCCGCGAAGGACTTCCCGAGGTAGTGCTCGACGGCCTCGGCGAACGTCGTCGGCGCCACCTCGTCCGTCGGCATCGCGGCCGGCAGACGGTTGCCCAGTGCCTCACTGCCCACGAGGACACGGCTGTTGTCGAAGACGACCGACTCGTGGTCCACCTGCCGCCCCCCCTTGGCTCACTTGATCGCGATTGCCAGATAAACCTAAGGCCGCGTTGACAAGTCAGTCAAGCATGGAAGTCGGAACTTGACAGTAGTTGGCAACGCCGACGCCGCTGAGCTGCCAGTCGATTATCAAGCTCAACTTCCCTCTTGATTCAGACACCCCTGGTAGTGCGGCCAACGACCTCCGACACCATCTGTCAAGTAATGTCAAGCCAAATTTGACAACACTCAACAGGAATCGCGAAAAGGGATGAACGATGGAGAACCTGTCCGGCCCGGCCGAGCAGACCCATAACCCGCTGCTTCCGGTAGACGCCCACTGTCATGGCTTGCCGACGTGGACTTCTCCGAGTTCTCCCTGCTCGACCTCGAACTCCTCGATCACGTCTGCGCACGGGAAGGGGTCCTCAGCATCCCGACCCTGTACCTGCACCACCACCGGCTGGACGAGTTCGAGAAGTTCATGCGCCGCTACGACGCCATGAGGCGTGCCGGACGCATCCCACACGTCGTCGGCGTCGCCCTGGAAGGCCCGCTGCTCTCCAGCCAAGCCGGCACGCCGGCCGACACCGTGTGGGCGCCGACGCTTGCGGAGCGGGAACGGCCGGCCCGCCTCGGTGACCTCGGTCTGTGCTGCATCGTCCTCTCCCCCGACGCCCTCTCCCCCGACGCCCACACGGTGTCGACCGCCACCCGGGCTTCGACCGGATCGTGCCGATGCTGCTCGGCCACGGAGCACGGCCCTCCCTGGGGCATTCCACACGCGCCGACCCCGGCCTCAGCGCCCGGCTGCTCAAGGACATCATCGGCATCTCCTGGGCCACGCAGTGGAACAGCGAGGGCGCCCGGGTGGTGACCGACCACCTGTTCAACGACATGCCGGACGTCCTGACCGTCCTCGCCGGCTGGATCGACTGCAACGACGCGGGAGTCCTGCCGATCATCGCCACCGGAACGGCCGAGGCCTGTGCCTGTCGGCCGACCCGCGGACCGGGCTCGTCGTCGCCTCGACCGGAATGGCCCCAGACGTGATCGACATCCACCCCCGCTGGTCATCGCGGACAGTGATCCGGACGTCATCGCGGACGTCCTCGACCTCGCCCTGGCCCTGCTGGGCGAGACCGTGGGGTGCGACGCATGACGTCGTCTCCACCCCAGGACCCACTGGTCTGCCTGTGCGCACCCGTCCCGGAGAGCGTCGTCCTGGCCGCACGGGCCTCGGGCGTTCGCGACGTGCCTGCCCTCCGGCGGCCCACCGCCGCCAGTACGGGCTGGGGAGACTGCCTGACCGACCTCGAGGAACTCCTCAACGAGTGACCGGCCGCGCGGTCGGCCCTCCGGTCACGTCTGGCCAATGGCGGTCATGGCCGCCAGCGGCCACCGGCATGTCATGACACCGAACCTTCACAGCCCGCAGGATCTCTGCAGGCACTCAACGCCATCCGAGCACCATGGAGAGGACCCGGACCGTGCTGTCCATCACCAAGGAGTTCCACTTCTCCGCGAGCCACCAACTGGCCGACCTTCCACCGGACCACCAGTGCGGCAGACTGCATGGCCACAACTACGTCGTGATGCTCGAACTGAGCGGGCACCCCGACCGGTTGGCCAAAGCCGGCTTCGTGCGCGACTACGGCGAACTGGGCGTTGTCAAGAAGTGGCTCGACGACACCGTCGATCACCGGCATCTCAACGACGTGCTGCCCGAGGTGAATCCCACGGCCGAGCACCTTGCCATGTGGATCTACCGGACGTGGGCTGCGGACTTCCCGGAACTGACCGCCGTGCGGATCTCCGAAACGCCCAGGACATGGGCGACGTACCGGCCCGCCGGACCCACCGACTGACCGCGTACACGACCGGGTTACCGGACGAGTTCTGCACGACCACCCGCACGCCGTTTTGAATCGACGAGCCCGGTCGGGCTCAAGGAGGTGGTGAAAATGGCGGTTCCGAAGCTCGTGGTAAACGAGATGTTCGGACCCACCTAACGCCATACAAGGCGAAGGGCCTTCCACCGGAAGGTCGTGTGCGTTCCTCCGTCTCGGCGGCTGCAATCTGACCTGCCGCTGGTGCGACACACCGTACACGTGGGACTGGAAGGGCGAGTCGGACACCGGCATCGCCTACCGTGCGGCGGACGAGCTGCACGCGATGACCGTCACCGAGGTCACCGAGCGACTGCTCGGCTTCGGTGTCGACCTGATCGTCATATCGGGCGGTGAACCGCTCAGCCAGCAGGACCGGGTACTGCCCGTGATCCAAGCCCTCGGAGAACACCGGGTGGCGGTCGAGTTCGAGACCAACGGCACCCTGGAGCCGTGCGACGCGCTGGTGGCGACCGGGGCCCGTTTCAACGTGTCTCCCAAACTCGCGCACTCGGGAGTCGCCGAGGAGCGGCGCATCGTTCCGCAGGCTCTGCGACGGTTCGCCCAACTGCCCTGGGTCTCCTTCAAGTTCGTGTGCGGCGACACCGGCGATCTGGCGGAGGTCGATGAACTGGTGCGCCGGTTCGATCTCAAGAACGTGTGGGTCATGCCCAGGGGGCAGTCCCCCGAGGAGATCGACTCGGGAATGCGCACGCTCGCCGAAGAAGTGACGGCACGCAAGTGGAATCTGTCCGGACGGCTGCATGTCAACGTGTGGGGAAGTAGACGGGGTGTCTGAGTGAGCAGCAGCATCGAAGTACTGACCGAGGACCTGGCCCTGCTGCAAGGGGAGGACAGGGACCCATTGGAGTCGATCGCCCGCCAGCTGCTGGTCGCGATCGGCGAGGATCCGGACCGTGAGGGGCTCCAGGAGACGCCGGCCCGTTACGCGCGGTGGTGGCGCGAGTTCACCGGGTACGACCCCGGGAGCGTGGACACCCTCTTCGAGACCACGGCGAGCGGCAGCCTGGTCGCCGTCTCCGGCATCAGCGTGTGGTCGCTGTGCGAGCACCACCTGCTGCCGTTCTCCTGCCGGATCACCATCGGCTATCTCCCCAGGCAGAAGATGCTGGGCCTCAGCAAGTTCGCCCGGATCGCGCACCAGCACGCCCACAAGCTGCAGTCGCAGGAGCAACTGTCGCAGCAGATCGCCGACGACATCGAGCGGCTCACCGGCTCGCCCGACGTGGCGGTCGTCGGCCGCGGCGAGCACCTGTGCATGGCGATGCGCGGCATCCGCACGCCCGCCACCATGACCACCGCCGTGTGGCGTGGTGCGCTCAAGGACGCCGCGCTGCGCAGTGAACTCATCGCGCTCACCAACGACCGCACCTGCTGAAGAAAGGACACGGCATGCGGATCTCCGAACCCAGGCGGACCGGACTGAGCTTCGACGACGTCCTGTTCGTGCCCCGGCGCACCTCGCTGACCAGCAGGCGGCAGGCCGACACCAGCAGTGAACTGCTGCCCGGCCTGACCCTGAGGGTGCCGGTCATCTCGGCCAACACCCAGTGGTGCACCGGCAACCGGATGGCCGCGGCGATGGCGCGACAGGGCGGCCTCGGCATCCTGCACCGGATGCAGACCGTCGAACAGCAGGTCGAACAGCTGGACGCGGTCAAGGCCGTACAGGTCGACGGCGAGCAGGCCGAGAGTGCCACACTCGACGCCTCGGGGCGGCTGCTGGCCGGCGCGGCCGTCGGCGGCACCGGCGACTGGCGCGAGCGCGCGGCCCAACTGGTCGCGCACGGCGTGGACATCCTGCTGGTGGACGTCGCGCACGGGCACAGCGACCAGGTGATCGACACCGTCAAGGAACTGCACTCCACGTATCCCGGCACCCCGCTCATCGCGGGCAACGTGGCCACGGCTGAGGGCGTACGGGATCTGGCGGCGGCCGGTGCCCAGTCGGTGAAGGTGGGGATCGGGCCGGGCGGCGTGTGCACCACGCGGCTGGTCGCGGGCACCGGCGTGCCGCAGCTGACCGCCGTCATGGACTGTGCCGACGCGGCCGCGGAGGCCGGGGTGACCATCATCGCCGACGGCGGCATCCGGCAGGCCGGTGACATCGCCAAGGCCCTCGCGGCCGGGGCGCACGCGGTGATGCTGGGCTCGGCGCTCGCGGGCGCGGACGAGAGCGAGGCCACCCCGGTGGAGCGGGACGGCCGCCACTACCGGGTCAGTAACGGCTTCGTCTCCCTCGGCATGGAGCTCACCCTGCGCAGGGCGGCCGGCGGCACGGTCACCCAGGAGGAGCTGCACGACTATGTGCCGGAGGGCGTCGAGGCGACCTTCCCGGCCTCCGGGTCGCTGACCCGTGCGCTGCGGCAGCTGGTGGGTGGCGTGCAGTCCGCGATGAGCTACTCGGGCGCCCGCGACCTGGGTGCCTTCCGCGCGCAGGCCGAGTTCATCCGGGTGACCGCCGCGGGCCGCGCGGAGAACGTGCCGCACGCACGCGAACGCTCGGTGCAGATCGACACCGACCATGCCGCGAAGGCGGTGGCGGGATGAGCGGGACTCAGGCCACCGCGCAGGACGCCGTGGCGGGCGAGCGGCCCGGCATGTGGACCAGGCAGGGCCCCTACCTGCTCGACATGGCCACCTTCGGGCAACTCCTGGAGGACATCGCGGACGAGGTACGGGCCGTCGGCTTCGTGCCGGACGCCGTGCTCGCCGTGGCCCGCGGCGGGCTCGCGGCGGGTGGGTATCTGACCTGCGCGCTGGACGTGCCGGTGATGCACACCCTGCGGGTGCGCCGAACTGCCGACGACAGCCGGTACGCCGCGAAACAGCGGCCCGTCGTCGACGGCCCGCCACCCGTCGGACTGAGCGCCGGCGACAAAGTGCTGGTCGTCGACGACATCGTGGGCACGGGCGCGACCGCCGACACGGTCCTGGAGTTCCTGGCCGCCGCCGGGATCGCCCGGCAGGACGTGCGGTTCGCTGCGGTGGTACGCAACCACCGCAGCGGCTACGAACCCGACCACTGCCCGGCGGTCGTCGACGACTGGATCGTCTTCCCCTGGGAGACGGCCCGGGAGGCCACGGACAACTGCCGTCCGTTCCCGGCCGCGGCACGGGTGCGCCGGTGAGCCGCGGACCGGGCGGCGGCTTCCCGGGCAGCGGGCTGGCCCGGGCGGCCGACGCCGCCGCACTCGGGCTGCCCGGCTGCTACGACGCCGTCGACCTGTACACGTACGACCGGCGGATCAGCAGCCGGGTCGAGGTCGCGCAGACGCTCGCCGGGATCGAGAAGGAGCACGGGGCCCGGCCGACGGTGGTGTTCACGGACATCGCCGAGCGGCCGGGGTCCGGGGTGCTGTGCCACCCGTATCCGAGGGAGGTGCTCCTGGCCGCGTTGGACACGACGGAGGAGAAGCATCTTCCCGAGATGTCCCGGCGGCTCGCCGGGCCCGTCCCGCCGCCCGGTACCGCCGCCCGGCCTGCCGTGGCGCGGCGGGAGTTGCCCGGGCTGCTGGACGACCTGCCGATCCTCCGGCACCGGCCGTCCGATGCCGGGCCGTACATCACGGCCGGGGTCGGCGTGACCACGCGGCCCGACGGCAGCGGCGTCAACCTGGGCTTCTACCGCACCCAGGTGGTTGGCCCCGACGAGGCGCGGATCTTCCTGGACCCGCGCACCGACGGGCACCGCAATCTGCTCGCCTGGCTGGAGACCGGCCGCCCCATGCCGATCTCCCTGTTCCTCGGCGCCGACCCGGCGCTGACCGTGGTGGCCGCCTCGCGGCTGCCGGCCGAGGGCGACGACTACGAGATCGCGGCGCGGCTCCTCGGCCGCTCGCTCGGCGTGGGCGGTTTTCCGCCGGTGCCTGACGACGCCACCCATGTCGTCACCGGGTTCGTCGAGGAACGGGACGAGGTCGAGGGGCCGTTCGGCGAGTTCAAGGGCTACTACGCCGAAGCGCGGCGCAGCAATGTCCTCACCGTCACCGGGGTGTCGGCCACGCCGGGTGCGCCGTGGCCGACGATCGTGGCGGGAGCCCGGTCGGGGCTGACCCTGATGAGTTTCCAGAACGAGTACCTGATGTACGCCCATCTGCAGGGCCTCGGGTATCCGATCAGGTCCGTGCACTACTCGATCAGGGCGCGGGGCGAGTTCCTGGCGTACATCGAAACGGACGCGCCGAGCCAGGAATTGGTGCGCGAGGCGATGGCCTTCGACGTACGCTCCAAGGTGGTCATCTGCGGTCCCGACCTCGCCAACCCAGGTCAGGCACTGGCCACTTACGGCTTCACCACCCGGACCGAGCCCTACTACCGCAAGGGCCGGGTGGAGGGGGAACGGATCGGACTGGCCCTGGTGATCCCACCGGACGGCTGGCCGACCGAGTACTGAACACCGCACCGACACCGCACCGAACGAGGACTGCACGACGATGGACCGATTCGCACGAGCGCTGCCCGCGGCCCTGCTGGTGATCCCCGGGCCGGACGGCACCGTGACCTTCATCCGCCAGCTCAAGGGGCCGTACGCGGACAACTGGCTGCTGCCCGGAGGTGGTATCGAGCCGGGCGAACCGGCGGAGGCGGCGGCGCGGCGGGAGGCGCTCGAGGAGACCGGCATCGCCGTGCGGTCCTGTTCGCTGTTCGCCGTCTACGAGTTCACCGGCATCTGGGAGAAGGGGGGCTATCACCTGCTGATGTTCGCCTTCCTGGCCGACGGTGCCTACGCGCTGCGGCCCGGATTCGCCGGGGACAACGTCGGTGCGATCCGGCAGGCCCGGATCGGTGAGATCGACATGCACTCCACAGATCTGCAGATCCTCACCGACGCCGGGCTGGCCTCCTACGACAAGGAGACCGTTGCCCGGGCGCTGGCCGCGGACGGCATCACGATGCACGCGCACCGGGTGGCTTCGACCGCCCGGTGCGGTGCGCCGTGAGCGACGGGTCCGCTGCCAGGGTCCGGCAGGTGCTCTGCCGGCAGCCGATCGTCAGCCGTGCCGCACGCAGCCCCAGGGCCAATGCCTCCTTGGGGCTCGCACCCCGTACGAGGTGGACGACGAACGCGGACGCCAGGGCGTCGCCGGCCCCGGTGTCGTCGGCGCAGGGCCCAGCCTCGGCGGGCAGGGTCAGCGGTACGGGCTGCTCGGTGGAGGCGACGGTGGCACCGGCCGCACCCGCCGTCACCACGACGACGCGGGGTCCGAGCCCGAGCAGGCGCTGCGCCTGCTCGGCCGGGGTGGCCCGCCGTCCGGTGAGTGCCTCGGCCTCACGGGCGTTGAGCAGCAGCACGTCGTACAGCGGCAGCAGATGGGCGCGCGGGCCGAAGTCCCCTTGCCGGGTGGGCAGACAGCACATCGGTGTCCCGTTGTTCCTGGCCTCCCCCGACACCCAGGTGAGCAGGTCCTCGTCGAGCCCGCCCTCGGCGACCACAGCCTTCGCCGTTGCGACGGTCCGGGCGAGGGCGGGTCCGGCGAGGGACTTGGCGGCGGCCGGGTCGGGCAGCGCTATGCGGGAGGTGATCTGCCGTCCCTCCACGTCGAGCAGGACGTCCCAGCGGCCTGTCCCGTCGGCGGTACGCAGCACGTGGAGCCCTACGCCGAGGTCGGTCAGCTCCGCCTCGATGTCCGCGGCGTCCTGACCGAACCCGGACAGGCCGGCGAAGACCGCACGGGCTCCGAGCCGGGCCGCGTTGACCCCGATGTTGCGGCCGACTCCGCCGTAGTGCCGTTGCACGCCCCAGAGTTCGGCCCCGCCCAGGGTGCCGGTGGCGAAGTACTTGCGGTCCACCACGAGCGAGCCCAGCACGAGCACGTCACACCCCACGGAATGACCCCCGGAAATCGAAGAGAGAGGAAAGGCATTGATGACAGAGGATACCGAAGTCGCCAGTCGGGGCAAGGGAATTGAATCGGCCTCGAAAGAACTCACGGACAGGCGCGAGACTCGCGCGTTCCGGTGGAAGTTCTGCCTAATTTATCTGGCCGGTGTCTTCGCCGCCACAAGTATGGGGAAAATGACGCCGATATCTGTGGCGCTGCGCGCGGACCTCTCTCTTTCCCTGACCCAAGTAGCATTGCTGACCTCAATGGTTACCGCGGTCGCAGCCGTACTGGGTCTGTTCGTCAGTTATCTGCTCCGGCCGCTGCCGCCGCACCACATGCTGGTCGCGGGGCTCGTGGTGATGGGGCTCGCCGGACTGTTCTGCGCCCGGACCGACAGCTTCGGCGCGATGCTGGGCGGCCGACTGGCGGAGAGCGTGGGGTACGTCGTCGTGGTGATCGTCGCCCCGGTCCTGCTGTTCGCGCTGGGCGACGGCAGGCGACTGACCGGCGCGCTGGCGATCTGGGGGACGTTCATGCCGGTGGGTCTGGCGCTCGGCTCCTTCGCGGGCGGAGTGCTGTCCGCGTGGCTCGACTGGCGGGGCTGGCTGACGGTGGCCGCGGTGGCGACGCTGGTGGTCGCGGCGGGTGCCACCCGGCTGCCGGCGGTGGCGGTGGCGACGCGGGCGGACGCGACGAGGCCGGGGAGCCAGGACCGGGCGGCGCGGGTGCGGCGGCTCGCACGTCCCGCCTCGCTGGCCGCCGGGTTCGCGACGGTCAGCGGGTCGATCGTCGCCTGCGTCACCCTCTACCCCACCTATCTGCACGAGGAGTTCGGCCTGTCCACCGAGTCGGCCGGTGCTCTGACCGGGGTGGTGTCGCTGGCCGGAGTGGCCGGTGGGTTCCTTGCGAGCTGGCTGCTGGTGCGGGGCGTCAGCACGACGTACCTCTTCCTGGTCTCGCTGTTGATGCCGGCGGGGGCCTTCGCCGCCTTCGCCGGGGCGGGGGGACTCGGGCTGTCGGTGGGCAGCGCCTTCGTCGTCGCGCTCGCCAACGAACTGGTGGTGGCAACGGTGTTCGCGGCGGTGCCGCTGGCTGTGCGTGCCGCCTCCGACCTCGGTGCCGCCAACGGTCTGATAGCCCAGTTGGGAAGTATCGGAGCACTGGCCACACCGCCCCTGGTCGGGCTCGCGGTGACGGCGGTCGACGGCTGGTGGGCCGTGGGCCCCTGTCTGCTGGCAGTGTGCGTGGCGGGCCTGGTGCTGTTGCAGATTGCCGTGCGGCAGTCGGCGCACGGCGACACGAGCGTGAAGGAGGCGGCATGACCGTCGAGTACGTGATCTTCGACTGGGCGGGCACCCTCACCCCGTGGCACACGGTGGACCTGCCGGGCATCTGGCAGGAGACCGCGGCCTCGCTGGACGGGGTCGGCGCGCGGGAGGCGCCCGAGGTGGGCGAGAGGCTGTTGCGAGCCGAGGCGGAGCTGATGGCGCGCTGCCGCGAGACTCAGTGCTCGGCCCGGCTCGACGAGGTCTTCGAACGCGCCGGGGTGACGCCCACACCACGGGCCCTGTCGGCCTACCAGCAGGCCTGGGAAGCACACACCCTGATCGACCCGCAGGCCCCGGAGACGCTGGAGGGGCTGCGCGAGCGGGGCCTGGGCATCGGCGTGCTCTCCAACACCCTGTGGCCGGCCGACTGGCACGACGAGATCTTCGAGCGGGACGGGGTACTGGGCCACGTCGACGCCACCGTCTACTCCAGCGAGGTGGCGTGGACCAAGCCGCACCCGGACATCTTCGCCGCGATGGTGGCGAAGCTGGGCGCGGTGTCGGCGGGTGCCTGCGCATTCGTCGGGGACCGGGCCTTCGAGGACGTGTACGGGGCTCAGCAGGCCGGAATGCGGACCATTCTGGTGCCGCACAGCAGCATTCCGGAGCAGGAATTGGGAACGCGGGACGCGATGCCGGACGCGGTGGTCAGAACGTTGAAGGACGTATTGACCGTGGTGGACGATTGGAACCGGCCTGAGCGATGAATTCGGGAACTCTCCGAAATCAATTGCTGTCCGTCGCGGTCCGGACCGGACCGGACCGCGACGGACACGCCGACGCGCAGAGCGAGGGTGTTGGCGAAGAAGCCAACCAGCGGCTGCAGTTCGGTCATGGTGCGGCCCGCGACAGGGGTTCCGACGGTGATGTCCCGCTGGCCGCTGGAGTGAGCCATCAGCACGTCGAACCCGGCGAGCAGCACCATGGACGGCGTCCCGCCCTCGCGGCGGGCGAGTTCGGTGGCGGACCGGGACAACTCCGGGCTCCAGCGCATCTCGTGGCGTGCGCCTCAGAAGCTCTGCACCGCGGGCCGCGACCGGTCGGTCGGCAGCGCCAGCACGGGCACGTCTGTCGGCGTCCACTTCCGGTAGCCGAGCCGGGAGTCCGGCTCGGCGCCCTTGAGCCACGAACGCTGTCAGCGCGTGTGGTCGGCGTACGTGAGCGGGATCGGCTTCAGCGGTGAGGGCTCACCCTGGCGGAAGGCGCCGCAGAGGACGACGAGTTCGCCGAGCACGATGGAACCGGCCGGCCGTCCGAGACCGCGTGGTGCAGGGTCATCGTGAATACGTGCGCGTCCGCCGCGAGGCACAGCGGCCTGCAGCGCAACAGGGGTCCTTCGCCCAGGTCGAAGGGGGTACGAGCCTCCCGGTCCACGCGTTCGCCGACGAGCGCCCCCTGCTCCGCCTCCCCGTCCGGGTGCACCTCCTCGACGGGCATCTTCCGGGCCGGCAGGATCGCCCGCTTCGGCTCGCCGTCCACTGAGGGGAAGTACGTCCGCAGCCCGTCGCGACGGGCCCACAGCGCCGTGAACGCCTGCCCCGGCACGGCCCGGTCGAGCATGCCGTCCAGCCATAGGGCGATGGGCATGTTGCAGAACGAGCTGTCCTCCGCGAGCCGACTCAGGAAGCAGAGCCTGCCCTGCGCATACGACAGGTGCGCGGCGTGGGCACGACCCGCGGCCGCTTCGGCGCGACGCCGAGACCCTCGGTCCTCGCCGCGAGGTCCGCCGGGGACGACGACCGCAGGAACTCCCGCAGGGGGATGTCCGGACCCAGCGCGTCCCGCAGCCGGGCGACGGCCCGTGTCGCCACCAGCGAATGCCCGCCGAGTGCGAGGAAGTCGGCGTCCCTCCCGACCTCGGGCAGTCCGAGTACCTGCCCCCGGACCTCGGCGACGGTCCGCTCGAGCGGTGTCCTGGGCAGGTCCGCCACACCGTCCGGTACAGCGCTGTCGGCGCCCGTGGGGTGGGGGAAGGCGGGCCAGTCGATCTCGCCGTCGGAGGTACGCGTGCGCTCACCGGCGACGAGTGCGGGCAGGTCCGCCGTACGGCGGACCTGCCGCTCGAACTCCTTGTGTACGCACCGCCCGACGAACGGCACCGGCCCGTCGGCGGCGCGCCAGGCCCCCTCGATCCGCCGGGTCTCCTCGTCAGGGAGGAGGGGGACCTGTCCGACGGCCGTACCGGGCTCGGCGGCGAGGTGCCCCAACAGCGTGCCGAAGCGCCGGACCAGCTCGGTCACGGTCGTCGGGGCGAAGAGGTCGGTGGCGTACTCGAGTGTGCCGTGCAGTTCGCCCGCACTGTCCGGCCACAGCTCCAGCGTCAGGTCGTACTTCGCCGTACCGGTGTGGTGGTCGACGGTGGTGACCCGCAGTCCACCGATCGCGTCGTCCATGGCCCGGTCGTCCAGCAGTGCGAAGCTCACCTGGGCTATGGGCGCATGGGCGGGACTGCGGGCGAGCGCCTCCTGGGTCACGTCGCGGACCCGGCCGACGAGTTCGCTGAAGGCGGGGTTGCCCGAGGTGTCCACCCTGAGGGCGATGGAGTTCACGAAGAAGCCGACCACGTTCTGGATCTCGTCCTGCGGCCGGTTCGCGACGGGCGTCGCGACCGTGACCTCGCCCTGCGTGGAACAACGGGACAACAGCGTGGAGAAGGCCGCGAGCAGCACCGTGAACGGGGTCGCCTGCTCGGCGCGGGCGACCTCCCGCACCGCCGGCCAGATGCCCGAGGGCAGCGTGAACCGGTGCAGCGTGCCGCGGAAACTCTGCACCGCGGCCCTCGGCCAGTCGATCGGCAGGTCGACGGTTGCGGGCGCCCTCCGCAGCGTCCGCCGCCAGTAGTCGAGCTGCGGAGCGAGTTCTTCATCGCGCCTCGGCTCGGCCTCCCAGGCCGTGTGGTCGGCGTACTCCACCCGCAGCGGCTCGAGTTCGGCCTCGGCGCCCCGGACACCGGCCGTGTAGAGCTTCATCAGCTCGTCGATCACCAAGCTCATGGACAAGCCGTCGCACACGCTGTGATGGATGACGAGGAGCAGGACGTGCTCCGCAGGGTCGCACTGGAAGAGCCGGACGCGGGCGAGCGGCCCGTGTTCGAACGGGAACGGCCGAGCGGCCTCGGCCTCCAGCGCCGCGACGAGTCCCGCCCCTGCGCCCGCGTCGTCCATCAGGACAACGGGCGTGAGGTCCTCCTCGATCTCCGGCAGGATCCGCCGCACCGGGCTGCCGCCGGGGGCCGGGAACACTGTCCGCAGCGACTCGTGCTGTGCGAACACCTGGCGCACCGCTGTCTGCAGCACCTCGGACTTGAGTGGACCGGTGAGCCGCAGCGCCACGGACAGGTCGAAGACCGCGCTGCCCGGGCTGAGCTGGTCCATGTACCACAGGCGTCGTTGTGCGGCCGACACCTCGAACCGGCCGTCGCGGGGCACGGGGACGACGGAGTCGCCGGTCCGGGCGCCGCGTCCGGCGAGGCGCTTGGCCACAAGCGCCCGTTTCGCGGGGGACATGGCATCGAGACGTGCGTGCGGGACGGCCTGCCGCGCAGGGCAGGTGGCGCTCATCGGACGGATTCCTTCTCGGACGACGCGGTCCGCGCCATGTGGGCGACCAGGCTCAGCGGTCGCATGTCTGTCCAGTTCGTGTTGATGAAGTGAATGCAGGAAGCACAGTCGGCGGCACTGTGGGAAACCGTCCAACCGTCCGGCACCTGAACGGACTCGGGCCACAGCGAATGCTGGCCTTCGGCGTTCACCACCACGAAGAAACGACCATTCGGGTCGTCGATGGAATTCGACATCACGCCTCACTCTTTAAGCTGGGTTCTTTTCTCGATGAGCAGCACGTCGACCGATTGTGGGGAAGGGACCCGAGCGGAGTCCGCGGAGTCAGTCCCACGCCCAGTTGTCGGGCGCCGCCTGCGCGGTGTCCTGAACGGAGACTTCCTGACCGGTCGACGCGGAGTCGGCCTCGGTCGCCTGCGCGGCGGAAATCACGGGAAGGGTGAAAATCACGGAGAGGACCGTCACTCCGAATGCCCTCTTGATACGACGACTCATCTCAACCTCACAGTTTTCGGGCGTGCCGAAGCAGGGCGAACCGGAGCGCGACATCACAGAGAGGGAAATTGCGTCCTTCCGGAGGCCCTCGCCTTCGTGGGAAGGCAGATCCGGTCGACTCACTAGAGCCTGACCGAGAGCAGGCCCCGTGTCAGCGATCTCCGATGGCAGGTGGCGGACATGGCCTACACAGGCCAACCGGGAGCACCGAACGCGCTGCCGGCCGCTCCGTGTCATGACCTGGCGGGCGGGCCCGGCGGTTGTGTTCGCCACTGGGGCGGGCTGGCCCGTTCTTCCCGCGACCATGCCTGTACCGGCACGCAGTTCACCTTCCCTCAAGTTTCACGAACTCTCAGGAATGAGCCGATATTCATCGCAACGGGCCTGCCCGACCAGGCCGTCAAAGCCCTTGGTCATGGGGGTGGTTGAGGAGGCGCTCCGGACCGGTCCCCTCACATCCGCGGACCGTTTCCACGACTTCGGCGGCCTGTCGCTGACAGCCATACGGAGCTGGATCCGCACTCACAAAGAGACCGGTGTGGAGATCGCTCCCCGGGCGCTGCTCGACAGTGGCACGATCGGCGAGTCCGCCGACGAGGTGGCCGTCCGGAAAAACAATCTTCCGCAAACCGTTCGATGGAGGAAGTGGCCCTGATCCAGGCGGCGGTGAGGCGGTGAGGCATCATGCACGGCTCACTCCCGACGATGTCGCCCTGGTCGGCGGGGACGAACGCGTCAGTTGCGCGGATCTCGACGCCGCGTCCGACGTCCTTGCTCCGGGATTGCGTGGCCAGGAGACCGGCTTCGCTCTCGTCCCGGTCGACCTCGTCAGCAAATCCGTGGTCGAACTGTCACTCATGCCTGAAGCGACTTCCGGCACCTTCCATCTGGCCGGCGGCCGGAGTCTCAAGCCGGCGACGGCGGCGAACTGGCTGCGCGGCATCGGGTACCGGATCACGGAATCATCGTTGACCGCCTGGCGGGACACGCCGTCCCAGGACGAAACGAACGCGGCCTTCCCGCTGCTCTCCTCATCTCACCGGGGGAAAGCTCGGAATGAGGGCTGCCTCCCCCTCGTTCGACGCGGAAAACGCCTGGGACGCTGCGGAAGCGCGGAATCAGCCTGCCAGAGACGAACAGGGAGTATTTCGCCGCGCGGGTTCACGCGTTTGCGAGGGAAGGGTTCTTCCCGCCCCACGCTGAGGGAGCGCGCTGAGCGCATGACGGCAGTGGTGGTCCAGGGCACACCTGGCCGGCTCAACCGACCTCGAACCCACCGTCGTCCGGCTGGAACGGGGCCTCTGACACCGCCCACACGGCGAGCGCCAGATCCGCCGTGCAGGAGGCTATCCGCCAGCCCCCGAACCAGATCCGGTCGAGCCACTCCGTCCAGGCGGCGGCGGCCAGTTTCTCGGCCTCCAGCAGGCTGATGGCCACCACGAATGTCATGGCCATCAATAAGGGCGGACTGGCGACGAGGCTGACGTGTTCCACTCCCGGCTGCGCATCACACCGGATCCGTTCGGATGCCATATCACAGAGCTGCTGAGCAGTTCCAGAGGCGGCCTGCCGATCCGGCTGAAGAACAACCTTGATGGCGAACATTCGAATAACATACGCATCTGTGAGCCCGTGGACAGGCCACAGGACAGGCCGCTTGCGGACATGACATTGAGATGCCACCGCACCGTTACATCCGCGGGGACGACCTCTGCGACCTCAAGAGCGGTGCCATGTCGTGTGTCAAGTGTGAGACCCCGATCACTCATGTTGATCAGAACATGCCTGTCAGTATGATGCGGCAGAACCGCGGCTATCTACTCGCCGCGGAAACGGGGGGATACCGTAATGCTGGAAAACGTCGGGCTGGCTACAAGGGATCAGAACGTCTACCGCACACTTCTGCTCCATCCGAGGTGGAAAATAGACGACATACAGCAGCATCTCGGCCTGCCGGAGGAAGAGGTCCGCACGGCACTCGACCGGCTCGCCTCGCTGTCCCTGCTGCGCCCCAGCACGGACGTCAATAGCTTCGTCACCACCAACCCCGAGATCGAACTCAAGCCCGTCTTCGAGCGCATGGAGGCCGAGCTCGACGAGCAGCGGGCCAAGCTCTTCCGTGACCGGGCGATGGCGGCGGCACTGGCCGCCGATTACACGGCGCTGCGTCTCCAGACGGGAGCGCAGGGCCTGGAACGCATCGAGGGCCTCGACAACGTTCGCATCCGTCTTCAGGAACTCGCCCGGAGCGCCACCTCCGAGGTCCGGGCATTCATGCCCGGCGGCGCTCTGAGCCCGGGGGCGCTGGAGGCTGCTCGCCCCCTGGACGAGAACACCCTGGCACGTGGTGTGCGCATGCAGACGATCCATCTGGACAGCGTGCGCAACGACCATCCCACGGTGGAATACGCCACATGGTTCACAGCGCGGGGAGGCCAGACACGTACGGTCCCCTCGCTGCCCATGCGCCTGATCCTGTGCGACCGCTCCATCGCCGTCATTCCGGTGAACCGGGAAGCCAGCCAGGAGGGCGCATTCGTCATCCACCTCTCCAGCGTGGTCGCGGCCCTCAGCGATCTGTTCGACCTTGTCTGGGACCGCGCCACCCCGCTCGGCGACGTCCCCGTCCTCCACTGCGACGGGCCCAGCGACCGCGATCTGACGATCCTGAAGATGCTGGAGGACGGCTTCACCGACGAGGGCATCGCGCGCAAGCTGGGCATCTCCATCCGCACGGTCCGCCGGCTGATGGCGGACCTGCTCAGGAGGCTCAACGCCCAGAGCCGCTTCCAGGCCGGCGCCGAAGCCGTACGCCTGGGCTGGCTCTGACGCCCCACGGGCAAGGGCCGGCCGGGCGGCGAGCCTCGGCCAGTCAGGTGGATGGCACCCGACGTGTCCCGCGAAAGGGCACGTTCGTCCTCGTCGATGTACCGCTCGCGGCGGAGACCCACGCCACTCCGGGCCAGACGTTGGTCCAGGTTCGTACGCGAGTGGCGGCGGCCCTTCGCGGGCCGGGCGATCGACGAGCGCGTGGCTCTCCTCGACACCGGCGTGCCCGTAGTGCACGGCTCGCTCGAGCCACCGGGGCCAGCAGGTCGGCCGCCACCTCCGGCTTCCCGGCTGCGGCTGCATTCCGTTACGCCGGGACGGCGGTCTTCTCGGGCTTGGCCCCGACCGGGATGCGATGCGGCCCCTCTCGGTCGTCCCGACCGGCCACGCCGAAACCGAACAGCACGGCCGCCGCGAGACCGACGGCCGTCATCACCCGGCCCCGGGTCGGGCCCACGTCGCCCTGAGCGTCGTCATACAGGATCGAACGGGTGCCGCCGGTGATCTGCCGCAGCGGTTCGAACTTCGCGAGGAAGCGGCGGAAGCCGGGCAGCGCCTCCGTATGCGGCGAAGCTCGAGAAGCCGGCGGTTCGCCGATCGGCCCGGGAGTCTGGCCGATCGGCCGACGCGGTCGCGCGAGAGGGCGCCTAGCGTCGTACCTACCGAGCCACCGCACTTCGAGGGGAATGTTCGATGGACCAGCAAGGGACGACCGCAGCACACGCCGACGCCACGGCCGTGGTCGGAGCGACCACAGAGTTCGAGCCGGACGTCATGGACCTGCTCGTGGAGACGCTGCGTCGTGCGGTCAGGTTCGAGTTGCCGACTGTGGGGACGGACACCCTGCTCGGCGCGCTGGTCATGGGGGACACGGACGCCGGTGCGGCGATCGCCCCGGGGATGCGGAAGGCCGGTGCGCTCAGCGGCGTGATCTCCGGCCGGGCGGGCGGTGGTTGGGTGAGTGACGACGAGGCGCGCGGTGTGCCGGTCGCGGCCGGTGCGGAAGCCGATGGGGCGGAGGCCGACGCCGCGTGGTGCGAGGCACGGTGGCGCTTCGGCCTCGGTTCGCGTGGATCGGCTTCGGAGAGCGGTCGGGAGCTGCCCGGGATGACCGGGGCGATGCGCGCGTGCCTGCTGCTCGCGCTCAGGTCGGCCCGCGCCGAGGGGACGATCTCGGTGCGCTGCCGCCATGTGGCCCGTGCCCTGCTCGACCTGCCGGGCGGCAGGGCGCAGGAAGCCCTGCTGCTGCAGAGGCTGGATCCGGCCGCCGCGGCAGCCGCGCTCGACGGAATCGACGCGAGCGCCCTGGCGGAGACCGAGGGGCCGGAATCCCGCGGCGTCACCCTTCTCCGCCGGGCCGGAACGCTGGGCAGGGACGGCAACCGCCTGACACGGGCGCTGACTTCGTGGACCTCCGGAACCTCCGTGAACGGCTCACCGGTGCTGTTCGCGGTGTCCGTCGAGGCCGTCCGGCAAGCGGTACGTTGCGGGCGCGCGGCGGCGGAGCCGGTGGATCTTCTGCTGGGAGTACTGGCCCTGGACCGGGCGCTGTCCGTAGCCGGGCGCGCGCTTCCCGGGAGTCTGAGGACAGCCAACGCTGCTGCGGCCCTGATGCGTCGGCACGGCATACGGCAGGATTCCCTGGTCTCCTCGGCCTCGGCGATCCCGTCCCCCGCTGTTCCCGACGGCGATGGCGTCAGCGACGGCAACAGCGTGCGGCTGTCGGCCGCCGCCAAGCGGATCATGGCGGTCGCACGGCTGTCCGCCGCCGAGCACGGTTCGCCCACGGTCGGCACGGTCCACCTGTTGTCCGCGCTGCTCGACGCGTCGGCGACGGATGCGGACGCCGGGGACGGTGCCACGGTCGTACGGCTGCTGGCTGCCGGTCAGGTGGATGTGGCCGCGCTGCGGGCAGAGTTGAGCCTCCGGCCGGCCGTATGACACCCGAGGCCCGCCGTGCGGCGACCGTCACCGCCACGGTTACCTTTCCTCCCGGGAGATCTACGGGGGTGGGACAGGGGTGATCATGAGTCAGGTGACCGATGACGCAGCGCCGCCGCGCCCGTCCGTACGGCTGGGGCGCACACTTGCCGGTGTGGCTCGGTGGGTGCGCGGCGAGACGGCCGAGAGCTGGGCCGGGGTATGTGCCGCCGGGTGCCGTACGGTCGTCGCAGAGGCGCTGGTCTGTGCCCTGGTGGCAGCCTTCTGCCTGTTGCCGCTGCTGCTCGCGCCCCCGGAACGGCCGGTGTCGGCGGTACTGGAGGGGGTGTGGGCGGCGCTCATCGTCCCCGCTCGGCGCGGTCGGCCGGTCGCCGCCGTGCTGTGCGCCTCACTGCTGCTCGTGGGCGCAAACGTATGGACGCTGGCGGTGGTGCCGTTGATCGTGCTGTCCGCCACCCGTCGTATCGCACCGACACGGCGTGTGTGGCAGGCCGCCGGGGTGGCCTGCGCCGCCGTCGGTGTCCTGACCGTCGCCTCTGCTCTGGTCCACTCCGATGCCCTGCTGTTGGAACTGGCCGGCAACTCGGTCTCAGTGGTGCTGCTTCTGCTGCTCCCCGCCCTGGCCGGGACCCTGCTGGGGCGGCGGCGGCCCCTGGTCAGCCTGCTGCGGGAACGCAACGCCTATCTGGAACAGACCCGCACGCTGACCGCCGAGGCCGCCCGAGCGGAGGAACGGACCCGGATCGCCGGAGAGATGCACGATCTCCTGGGCCACCGGCTGAGCCTGATCTCCGTGCACGCCGGGGCACTTGAGCTCGCCACCGCGCGACAGGCACCCGCCCTCGTCGCACAGGCCGAGCTGCTGCGCACGACCGCCGGTACGGCCATGGGGGAACTGCGCGAGATCCTCGGTGTCCTGCGGCACGTGGACGTCATGGAACCGACGGACAGGACCGGGGACGAGAGGGGAACGCGGGGCGACATCACCGGTCTGGTGACGGAGTCTCGGCAGACAGGCAGCACCGTCGAGCTGGACTGGTCCGTTCCCGACACGGCCGAAGTGGGCCTCGCCACCCGTCAGGCGATCCACCGCGTGGTCCGCGAAGGGCTGACGAACGTGCTGAAGCACGCGTCCGGCGCCCCCACCAAGGTGGAGGTCAAAGGAACGGACAGGGGGATCGAGGTGTCCGTCACCAACGAGGCACCGCGCACGGCGGGCAACTCCCAGGGGGGAAGCCACAGCGGACTCGCCGGCTGCCATGAACGGATCTCGTTGCTCGGCGGCACGTTCGAAGCGGGCGCCTTGATGAACGGCGGTTTCCGCATGGCGGCTCGACTGCCCGCCCAGCGGATCAACACCCGTGAATTCGCCGCGCCCGAGAGGGTCTTGACGGGAACTCCGCCGGACACGGCCCGTCTTCCCTCCGGCGGCATCGGGCCGGAAGGGTCCCGTGCCCCGTTGTCGGACGAGATCCTGACCTGGCCGCGGGTCCTGGGATCGGGCTGTGTGGCGCTGCTCGTGGTCCTGCCGACCGTGGGCTTCCTCGTCGTACTCCTGACGACGGCGGTCCTAAGATGAGCTGATGATCCGAGTCCTGATCGCCGACGACGAGGCACTGATGCGTGCGGGAATCCGGATGATCCTGGAGAACGCCGAGGACATCGAGGTGGTCGCCGAGGCGGGCGACGGTCTGGAAGCCGCCGCTGCATGCCGCACCCAGGACATCGACGTCGCTCTCCTCGACATCCAGATGCCTACCCGGGACGGAATCGCGGCCGCCGAGGACATCGCCCGGCTCTCGCCCCGCACCTGTGTCGTGATGCTGACGGCGTTCGGCGAGGAAGCGAGCGTGACGCGCGCCCTGCGGGCCGGGGCGAGCGGATTCCTCCTCAAGGACACCGGCCCCGTCGAACTGATCCGCGCCGTCCAGCTCGCCGCGAAAGGTGAACCGGTGCTGGCACCCAGGATCACCCGGCAGTTGCTGGAACGGCATGTACGGTCCGGCCGGGACACCGAGGCCGCTCTGCGCAGGACCGATGAACTGACCCCGGCCGAACGGGATGTCCTGCGGCTGCTCGGCACGGGCCTGTCCAACGCGGAGATCGCCGATCAGCTGTATCTGAGCGCCGGCACGGTCAAGGCGCACATCAGCCGGATCCTCACCCGCACCGGCTGCGCCAACCGCGTACAGGCCGCCGTTCTCGCACACGACGCCGGCCTGCTCACCGATCGTTGAGCCGGCCCGGCGAGAGTCGTTCGGCGGGTGTCCGCACCGCGCATTGCCCGACCGTCGTCGAACCGGATCCTCACAGCCCGGCGGACACCGCGATCACGTGCTTGCCCACGCTGCCGCCGCGCTCGAACGCCTGGTGCGCGGCGGGGATGTCCGCGAGCGGGTGGATCTCGTCGACCACCGCGCGCAGTGCACCCGAAGTGACGTGGCCGGCCAGATCGCGCAGCATGGCGGCATCGGGATTCGCGCTGAAGGTACGGATGCGGCGGGCGCCGTAGACGGTGGATGCCGCGATCGCGGCCAGGGCCGGGGCCGACAGACCGACGGTGACCATCCGGCCTCCCTTCGCCAGCCGTCCTCGGTAGCAGTGCAGTTCCGTGCCCACGGTGTCGACGATGACGTCGAACGGCCCGATCCGGTCCGAGGTGGTGGAGCCGTAGTCGAGGACCTCGTCGGCGCCCAGACCGGTGAGGACCGTGGCGTGGCGGTCCCGGGCCAGCGCGGTCACATGGCAGCCGAGCGCATGCGCCAGCTGCACGGCGGCCGTGCCGACTCCGCCCGCCGCGCCCCGTATCAGGACCCGTTCCCCGCTCACCAGGTGCACGCTGTCGCGCAGCGCTGTCAGCGCGGTCGTGCCCGCGACCACGAGTGAGGCCGCGTCAGTCGATGAGAGGCCGGCCGGAACGGGCGCGACGCGGTCCGCGGGGACCACGACGTACTCGGCCGCCCCACCGACGGTGTGCCGCTGCCGCGGGTGCACCGTGCCCCACACACGTTCGCCGGCCCGGACCCCCTCCACACCGTCGCCGGTCGCGGCGACCGTGCCCGCGAAGTCCAGCCCCACGCCGATCGGGAAGCTGCGACCCGACATGAACTTCAACTCCCCGGCGCGGACGATCACATCGTGCCCGTTCACACTGGACGCTTCGACCGCCACCAGAACCTCACCCGCACCCGGAGCCGGGCGGTCCACGTCGTTGACCCGCAGGACGTCCGGGGCACCGTAACTCGTGATCTGAGCGGCCTTCATGTCGCTGTTCCTCTCGTGGACGGCTGTCGTTGGTCCGATCATGGGCCCCGCCGGCGGTTTCACGGTCGTTCGCCTTTTCCTGGGACTGGCAGACCCACCCTCACAGGCCGCGCCCCGGGCATACTGCTGCCGTGACCGACGACCTCCTCGCACTCACCGACCACCCTGACCCCCGACGTGAACTCGCCGAGTTCCTACGGACCCGCCGTACCCGGCTGCGGCCGCAGGACGTCGGTCTGGAACCCGGCCCGAGACGGCGCGTCGCCGGGCTGCGGCGTGAGGAACTGGCCCTGTTGGCCGGGGTGAGCGCGGACTACTACCAGCGCATGGAGCAGGGACGCGACGTACGGCCCTCCGAGCAGGTCCTGGACGCCCTCGCGCGCGCCCTCAACTTCTCCGCGGAGGAGTCCCGGCACCTGCACAGCCTCGCCGCCGCCGCACGCACCCCCGCCCACCGACCGCGCCAGTACGTGCCGGAGGAGGTACCGCCCACCACGCTGCGGCTGTTGCGCACCATGACCTCGCCCGCCGTGGTCATCGGCCGCTTCCTGGACGTACTGGCCTGGAACCCGCTGGCCGGTGCCCTGTTGGGCGAGTTCGCCCAGCGGCCTCGGACCGAGCGGAACCTGCTTGCCCTGCTGCTGCACCCGGAGGCCGACCAGGCATGCCCGGAACGGGCAGCCACCGTCGGCGAGTTGACCGCGATGCTGCGCGCGCAGGTCGCCGCCGATCCGGGGCACCCGCGCGCCGTGCAGCTGGTGGGTGAACTCGCGGTGCACAGCGCCGAGTTCGCCACGATATGGGCTCGCCACGACGTGGCGGAGACCACACGCGGCCGGATGCGCGTCAATCACCCGCTGGTCGGGGAACTGAACCTGGACTGGGACGCCTACCCGATGCCCGGCGCTCCCGGCCCCGTGGTGATCGTCTACACCGCCGAGGAGGGCGGACCCGACGACGAGCGCCTCCAGCTGCTCGCCGGCCTGGTCAACACCACTGACCCGTCCTCGACTTCCGCCTGACGGCGCACCGAATCCGGACCGATGATCAGCGTGGCACCCCGGCTCCCCGGCACGGGCTCGCCGAGTGCTGTTCAGGGCCTCGGAACGTTGCGCAGGTTGGCCCTGGCCAGGTCGAGCATCTTGCCCACGCCCCCGTTGAGCACCGTCCTGCCTGCCGAGAAGGCGAATCCCTTCACCTGTTCGCCGGAGATGTGCGGCGGGATCGACAGTGCGTTGGGGTCGGTGACCAGATCCACCAGACACGGCCCGTCGTACGCCAGCGCCTCCCGCAGGCCTTCGCGGATCCGGCCGGGCTTCTCGATGCGGATCGAGTGGATTCCGACCCCTGCGGCGATGGCGGCGTAGTCCACCGGCTCGTGGTCGGTCTCGTAGTCGGGCATGCCGTCGACCATCATCTCCAGCTTGACCATGCCGAGGGAGGAGTTGTTGAAGACGATCGTCTTCACCGGCAGGTTGTGCAGTTTGACGGTGAGCAGTTCGCCCATGAGCATGCCGAGTCCGCCGTCACCCGACATCGAGATCACCTGACGGCCGGGGTAGGCGAACTGGGCGCCGATGGCGTGCGGGAGAGCATTCGCCATGGTGCCGTGCAGGAACGAACCGATCACGCGGCGGCGGCCGTTGGGAGTGAGGTAGCGGGCCGCCCACACGTTGCACATGCCGGTGTCGACGGTGAACACCGCGTCGTCGTCGGCGAGTTCGTCGAGGACCGACGCCGGATACTCGGGGTGGATCGGCACCTGGTGCTCGACGTCACGGGTGTAGGCGGAGACCACGTTCTCCAGGGACTTGGCATGGTGGTGCAGGGTCCGGTCCAGGTACGAGCGGTCACGCTTCGTCTCCACCAGCGGCAGCGCCGCGCGCAGCGTCTCCCCCACGTCGCCGTGCACGCCCAGCTCCAGCTCGGTCCGGCGCCCGATCCGCGCCGCGTCGTGGTCGATCTGCACGGTGCGGGCCTGCGGCAGGAAGTCGTCGTACGGGAAGTCGGTGCCCAGCAGTACCACGAGGTCGGCCTCGTGCATCGCGTCGTAGCAGGCGCCGTAGCCGAGCAGCCCGCTCATGCCGACGTCGTACGGATTGTCGTACTGGATCCACTCCTTGCCGCGCAGGGTGTGCCCGACCGGCGCGTGCACCCGGCCCGCGAGTTCCATCACCTCGGCGTGGGCATCCCGTACGCCGGCACCGCAGAAGAGCATCACCTTCTGGGCCGAGTTGAGCTTCGCCGCGAGGTCACGCACCTGCTCGGCGGGCGGTACGACCCTGCCGTGGGCGGTGACGAAGCTGCTCGTTCCGGTGGGGTTGGCGGCGGGCGCGTGGGACAGGTCGCCGGGCATGACGAGCACCGACACCCCCTTGTCGGACAGCGCGCGCTGTACGGCGATCCGTACCATCCGCGGCATCTGTGACGGCTGGCTCACCATTTCGCAGTACTGACTGCACTCGGTGAACAGCCGCTCCGGATGTGTCTCCTGGAAGAATCCGGTGCCGATCTGCTTCGACGGGATGTGCGAGGCGATCGCGAGCACCGGGGCGCCGGAGCGGTTCGCGTCGTACAGCCCCTGGATCAGGTGGGTGTTGCCCGGACCGCAGCTGCCCGCGCACACCGCGAGCCGCCCGGTCAGCTGCGCCTCGGCCGCAGCGGCCAACGCCGCCGCCTCCTCGTTGCGCACATGGATCCACTCGATGCCTTCGGTACGCCGGATGGCATCCACGACCGGATTGAGGCTGTCGCCGACGACGCCGTAGATGCGTTCCACCCCTGCTTGTCGCAGGACATCGATCAACTGCTGTGCCACGGTCGGGTTACGCATCGCGGGCCTCCTTGAACGGGTTGCTCGGCAGTACTGGTTCCGGCCCGCGCCGGGAAGCCCGGTCACCACACAGTCACAGTCACCGGCGCGGGCGGTGCGGGTCAGGTCCGCCCTGATACCCGGTACCCACCGTTGCACACCGCTGCCCTGGGACATGATCGCCACGAGGCAGTCGGAAATTCCCCGTTCAGAGGGTCCCGGTGTCGGTTTTCCGGGTTCTGGCGGGTGTGGCTGGATCGAGTCCGGGGCCGGGCGGAAAGTGACGTCGAAGTCATCCGACCCCGGTGCCCAGCGCGCCGCAGAGGGAGAGTTTCCGTGAATCCCACGACCACGACGAACGCGCCGCAGGAACGGCGGGCGGCCACGCTCGTCATGGCCTGCCTGGGGGTGTTCGTCGCCTACCTGCCGGTGACCACCGTCTCCGTGAGTCTGCCCGCCGTCCAGCGGGCCCTGGACGCCTCGACGTCCCAGCTGTCCTGGGTCTCCGACGCGTTCGTGCTGCCCATGGCCGCCCTGATCCTCAGCGCGGGCGTCTTCGGTGACGTCCACGGCCGCAAGAAGGTCTACCTGGCCGGACTCGCCCTCAGCGGCCTGGGCTCGCTCGTCGCCCTGTGCGCACAGAACATCCAGACCGTCTGGGCGGGCCAGGCCCTGGCCGGGCTGGGCTCGGCCGCGCTGCTGCCCACCACACTCGCCCTCATCAGCCACGCCGTGCCCGACCCGCGCGAACGCGGCAAGTACATCGGCCTGTGGGCCACCGCCCTCAGTGCCGCCCTGGCGCTGGGTCCCGTCATCGCCGGCACCGTCCTGAACCACTTCGCCTGGCGCTGGATCTATCTCCTGTCCGTCCCGGTCTCGCTGATCGCCGTGGTCGTCGGCGCGAAGGTCCTGACCGACTCCAGGGCACCCGGCTCGCGCCGTCTCGACTGGCCCGGCCAGATCACCGCCGCGCTGACGATCACCGCTCTCGTGTACGGGATCATCGAAGGCGGGGCCACGTCCTTCACCGACGTCAAGGTGCTGGTCTCCCTGTCCGTCGCCGCGGTCGGCGCCGTCGCGTTCGTCCTGGCGGAACGCCGTAGTTCCAGCCCCATGCTGGACCTGAGCCTGTTCCGCAGTCCGGGCTTCACCGCCACCACCCTGATCGCCATGATCAGCTTCCTGGGTCTGATCGGCTTCTTCTTCGCGCTCAGCCTCTACTTCGGCATGGTCCAGCAGCTGTCGACCCTCGACGCGGCCTGGCGCCTGTTGATGGTGACCCTGGTCACCCTGGTGCTCGGCGCTCCCGTCGGCCGGCTCATCCATCGTGTCTCGCCCCGGGTGCTCATCCCCGGCGGTCTGCTGGTCAGTTCGGCTGCCCTGCTGTCCCTGACGAACATCGGCGTGGACACCTCGTTCGGATCGCTGGCCTGGCGGCTGGCCCTGCTCGGCCTCGGGATGGCCTTCGTCATCACTCCGATGACTGCCACCGCGGTCAGCTCGGTCCCCTTCCACCAGGCCGGCATGGCCGCCGCGGGCAACAACGCCTTCCGCCAGGTCGGCGCGGCCCTCGGCCCGGCCGTCCTCGGCACCCTGCTGTCCACGAAGGCCGTCGACTCCCTGTCGGGCCACCTCACCGACGCCGGTCTGACCGGTCAGACCGTCCGCCACGTCACGGCGGTCGCCGACCACGACGGCATCGGCGCGGTCGCCGGACTCGACCTCGGCGCGGACACGCCCCGCGTGCTGGGCGCCCTGTCCCAGGCGTTCCTGGACGGCCTGCACCTCTGCCTGATCGTCTCCGCCGTGCTGACCCTGCTCGCCGCCGCCGTCGGAGCCCTCCTGCTACGCCGCCCGCAGCACACACCGACCGAGGCCGTGACCGAGCCCCGCGCCGCAGACCCCGTCACCGCGGACGTCCCGCAGCAGCCAGGAGTCTCCTCCCTGACAGCCACCAGCGCCAGGGAGTGACACCAGCCGTACCGGTCGGCACGGGCGTACCGAGCGGAACGCCCGACCGGTACCGGCGTCACCCGTGGGGACGGGGTACGGCGCCGCGACGGGCCCGGGACCGGACGCATCGGTCCCGGGCCCGTCCGCGCGACACGACGGAACCGCCCCGCCCCCGACGAGCACCAGCGGCACCCACCGGATACCTTCCGAACACTTCCGCCGGATCTCATTCCGTCCCGACCAAGGAGGGCCGCCGTGGACTCCCACCCCCTCGACCCGCTCGACCTGCGGCTGCTGCAAGCCCTGCAACTCGACGGACGGGCCCCGTTCAACCGTATCGGCGAGGTTCTCGGGGTGTCCGACCAGACCGTCGCGCGGCGCTTCCGGCGGCTGCGGACCACTGCCGGTCTGCGGGTGCTCGGCATGGTCGACGAGGGCAGGCTCGGCCGCTCCGGCTGGATCGTCCGGCTGCGCTGTACCCCCGACGTGGCCGAGCAGTTGGCGAAGGCGCTGGCGCGCCGTCCCGACACGTCGTACATCAACCTCGTCTCCGGTGGCACCGAGGTCCTGTGCGCGATGAGACCCCGGAGCCGGCAGGACCGCGACGAGCTCCTCTTCGACCGTCTTCAGCGCACTCCCCGCGTCATGTCGGTCAGCGCCCACTGCGTTCTGCACACCTTCTACGGCGGTCCGCTCGGCTGGCTCAACAAGGTCGAGGCACTCGATCCGGAGCAGGTGAACGCGTTGCGTCGGCCCCAGGTGGAACCGGCTGCCGGCACCGTCGCACTCGACGAGGGCGACGAGGCCCTGCTGGCGGTGCTCCGGCGTGACGGACGGGCCACGTTCAGTGAACTCCAGTCCGCCACCGGCCAGTCGGAGTCCGTGGTCAAGCGACGCATGGATCACCTGAGCTCTTCGGGCGTCCTCTACTTCGACGTGCAGCACACCGCCGAATCCGTCGGCAACGGCGTCGGGGCGATGCTCTGGCTCACCGTCGCGCCCTCCGCGCTGAGCGACGTGGGACGCGCTCTCGCCGAGCACCCCGAGGTCTACTTCGCCGCGGCCGTCACCGGCCGGGCCGGCCTCGTCGCCTCCGTCGGCAGCCCCAGCACGGGTGATCTGTACACGTACCTGAGCGAGAGGATCGGGGTTCTCGACGGTGTCCAGGCCGTCGAGACCGTCCTCACTTTGCGCCAGATCAAACAACTCGCCTACGAACCGACGCGCTGACCAGCGGAGCAGCAGATCGCCGTGGCAGCGGAGCAGTACGTCAAGTATTGGCAATGGTTTCCATTTAGATGGGGATCGGCCATGTTTTTGACATTCATTTCCATCTACTGTGGCGAGCGCACCCCTGCCGACCCGCTCCCGTGGAGGATCCATGTCCCCGTCCCCGTCCCGGCGCCTCGCCCTGATCACCGGCGTCTCGCTGACCCTCCTGACGGGGTGCGGCAGTTCGTCGGACTCCGGCGGTGACGGGAGCGGTGCGCAGGAGCCGGTCGCCTCGTCAAAGATCGCCGTGGTCGCCTCCACCAACGTCTACGGCGACATCGTCGAGCAGATAGGCGGCGCGAAGGTCGACGTCACGTCGGTCATCAGCGACCCCGACCAGGACCCGCACTCCTACGAGGCCAACACCCGGAACCAGCTGGCGCTGTCGAAGGCGAAGGTCGTCGTCGAGAACGGCGGCGGCTACGACGACTTCGTCGACCGGATGCTGAAGAGCGGCGGCTCCTCCGCCGAGGTCATCAACGCGGTCGAGGTGTCCGGGAAGACCGCACCGAAGGGCGGCGAGCTCAACGAGCACGTCTGGTACGACTTCCCGACCGTCGCGAAGATCGCCGACCGTATCGCCGCCGCGCTCGGCAAGGCCGATTCCGCGAACGCCGCCCTCTTCGCCAGGAACGCCGAGGCCTTCAAGGCGAAGCTCACGGTGCTGGAGGCGAAGGAGGCCCAGATCAAGAAGGAGCACGCCGGCGAGGGCATCGCCATCACCGAACCCGTGCCGCTCTACCTGACCACCGCGAGCGGTCTGGTGAACAAGACGCCCGCGCAGTTCAGCGAGGCCATCGAGGAGGGCGACGACGTCTCCCCCAGGATCCTTCAGGCCACGCTCGCGGTGTTCAGCGACAAGCAGGTCGGGGCGCTGGTCTACAACGAGCAGACCTCCGGCCCGCAGACCGAGAAGTCCAAGGCCGCGGCAGAGGCAGCCGGTATCCCCGTCGTACCGGTGACGGAGACCCTGCCCGCCGGCAAGGACTACCTCGGCTGGATGACCTCCAACGTCGACGCGCTCGCGAGCGCGCTCGCCAAGTGAGGCAGTCCGCCCCGTCCGCCGTACCCCGCGCCCGCCAGGGTGAGGGGCGGGCCGGGGGCAGCGACCCGGGTGCGGTGGTCAGCCTGCGCGGCGCCGAACTGTCGTACGGCGCACGGGTGGTGTGGCAGGGCCTCGACCTGGACGTACGCCCCGGGGAGTTCCTGGCCGTGCTCGGGCCGAACGGTTCGGGCAAGACCAGTTTCGTACGGGCCCTGCTGGGCCGGCAGCCGCTGTCCGCCGGCACGCTGACCGTCCTCGGCGGCCCTCCGCGCGAGGCCGGCCGGTATCTCGGGTACGTCCCTCAGCAGGCGGAACTGTCCGCGCAGGCGATGCTGCGCGCCCGCGATCTCGTGCGCTTCGGCATCGACGGGCACCGCTTCGGACCCCGGCTGCGCACGGGCGCCGTCCGCCGCCGGGTCGACGAGATCCTCGCCTCCGTCGGAGCCTCGGCGTACGCGGACGTCCCCCTCGGCATGCTGTCCGGCGGCGAACGACAGCGCGTCCGCATAGGGCAGGCCCTGGCGACCGACCCGCGCATCCTGCTCTGCGACGAGCCTCTGCTCTCCCTCGACCTGAACCACCAGCGGGCCGTCACCGAACTCGTCGACGCCCGCCGCCGGTCCCACGGCACGTCCGTGGTCTTCGTGACCCACGAGATCAACCCGGTGCTCGGCCTGGTCGACCGCGTGCTGTACCTGGCACCGGGCGGTCACCGGATCGGGACACCGGAGGAGGTGCTGACCTCGGAGTCCCTGTCGCGTCTGTACGGCACCCGGGTCGACGTCCTGCGCGTCCAGGGGCGGGTCGTGGTCGTCGGCGCCCCCGACGGACCGGCCGCACCCCCGCATCACGCCCACGACACATCCCATCTCCCACCCCATGAGACCGCCCATCGGGCTGTCCTTCAGACCGAGGAAGTACGCCGATGACGCTCGCCGAGGGGGTCTGGCACCAGATCTTCAGCTTCGAGAACTACGGCGAACTCCTGGCGCTGGTCCGCAACTCCCTCATCGCAGGTGCGGCGCTCGGCCTCGTCGGCGGTCTGGCCGGAGTCTTCGTCACCATGCGCGACCTGCCCTTCGCAGTGCACGGCATCAGCGAGCTGTCCTTCGCGGGCGCGTCGGCAGCGCTGCTGCTGGGGGCGAACATCGTGGCGGGCTCGATCGTCGGGTCGCTCCTCGCGGCCGGCGCGATCGGCCTGCTGGGCGCGCGGGCCCGTGACCGCAACTCGGCGATCGGCATCCTCATGCCGTTCGGGCTCGGGCTCGGCGTGCTCTTCCTCGCCCTCTACAAGGGTAGGGCGGCCAACAAGTTCGGTCTGCTCACCGGGCAGATCGTCGCCGTCGACACCCCGCAGATGACCTGGCTCCTGGGCACCTCCGCCCTGGTCCTGGTCGCCCTGACCGTCATCTGGCGGCCGTTGACCTTCGCCAGCGCCGACCCGGACGTCGCCGCGGCCCGTGGCGTGCCGGTGCGCGGACTGTCCTTCGCCTTCATGATCGTGCTCGGCCTCACCGTCGCCCTGTCGGTCCAGGTCGTCGGGGCGCTGCTGGTCCTGACCCTCGTCGTCACACCCGCCGCGGCTGCCGCCCGCGTCACCGCGTCCCCGGTGCTGCTACCGCTGCTCAGCGTGGTCTTCGCCATGGTCTCCATCGAGGGCGGCATCCTGCTCGCCCTCGGCAGCAGCATCCCCATCAGCCCGTACGTCACGACGATCTCGTTCACGATCTACGCGCTGTGCCGCCTGGCCGGCACCTACCGCACCCGGCGGTGGGGAGTCAGGAGGACAGCCCCGCAGGCCGCCTGACTCAGCCCCTTCTCACACCGGCCCGTCCCGCACCACCCCTTGTCACTCACGGACGAACCCGGGCCCCGCGGGACTCACCTCGCGCACACAGAACGGTGATTGCTCCGGTCTCCTCCTCTGGCGCTGCCATATTCGAGAACCACTTCGGAGGTGGCTGTGACGATAGAGGCGACAACATCCTGGCCCACACGCCTGCCCGACCGCACCGCCGACCGCATCACCGTTCTGGAGAGCCGTCGGTCGCGGGCGCTGACGGAGAGCGGGCCGAG
The DNA here is from genome assembly GCF_010550245.1 of Streptomyces sp. SID12501. Taxonomy (GTDB): domain Bacteria; phylum Actinomycetota; class Actinomycetes; order Streptomycetales; family Streptomycetaceae; genus Streptomyces. The sequence goes on along the minus strand of NZ_JAAGLU010000017.1, from coordinate 103,443 downwards.
AAGACGCGGGGAGTTCGGCGCCCGGGAGCGGATCGACCTGCTGCTGGACGAGGGCTCGTTCACCGAGACCGGGATGTTCGTCCGGGCGCGGCCCACCGGGGACGGCGCCCGGCGCCCGTACGGGGACGGGGTGGTCACCGGACACGGCACGGTCGACGGTCGTCCCGTCTGTGTGTTCGCCCAGGATTCCACCGTCTTCGGCGGCAGCATGGGCGAGGCCTTCGGGGAGAAGACGATCGCCCTGATGGACCTGGCCATGAAGACCGGCTGTCCGGTGATCGGGCTCAACGACGGTGGCGGCGCCCGGATCCAGGAGGGCGTCAGTTCGCTCGCCCTCTACGCCGAGCTGGTGCGCCGCAACGTGCAGGCGTCCGGGGTGATCCCGCAGCTCTCGGTCGTGCTCGGGCCGTGTGCCGGCGGGGCCGCGTACTCGCCTGCCATCACCGACTTCACCGTGATGGTGGACGGTGCCTCGCACATGTTCGTCACCGGGCCCGACGTCATCGAGGCGGTCACCGGGGAGCGGACCAGCGCCGAGGAGCTGGGCGGCGCCCGCACCAGCAACTCCGTCAACGGCAACGCCCACTTCCTCGCCGCCGACGAGGTGGAGGCCCTCGACACCGTACGCGACCTGCTGTCGTACCTGCCCGCGAACAACCTGGAGCGGCCCCCGCAGTACGCACCGGCGGCGCCACCCGACGACGTGTGTCTCGACGGACTCGTGCCGGACCGGCTCGGGCAGGCCTACGACATGCGGGACATCCTGCGCGCGGTCGTCGACGGCGGCGAACTGCTGGAGATCCAGGAGCTGTTCGCGCCGAACATCATCTGCGCGCTGGCCCTCGTCGAGGGCACCTCCGTCGGTGTCGTCGCCAACCAGCCGCTGCACAGTGCCGGTGTGCTCGACATCGACGCCTCCGAGAAGGCCGCGCGCTTCGTGCGGTTCTGCGACGCGTTCGGCATCCCGCTCCTCACCTTCACCGACGTCCCCGGCTATCTGTCCGGCGTCCGTCAGGAGCAGGCCGGGATCATCCGGCGCGGCGCCAAACTGCTGTACGCGTACGCCGAGGCGACCGTCCCGAAGGTCACGGTGGTGGTGCGCAAGGCGTACGGCGGCGGGTACGCGGTGATGGGCTCCAAGCATCTGGGCGCCGACATCAACCTCGCCTGGCCGACCGCGCGTATCGCCGTCATGGGCGCGGAGGGTGCGGTGGGCGTCCTGCACCGGCGTGAACTGGCCGCCGCCGACGACCCGGAGGCGCTGCGGGCCAGCCTGATCGCCGCGTACGAGAGCACGTACGGGACGCCCTACCTGGCCGCCGAACGAGGGTACGTCGACGCCGTCATCGCCCCGCGCGACACCCGCGACCACATCTGCCGCGCCCTGCGCGCACTGCGCGGCAAGCGGGCCCCGATGCCGACGCGCAGGCACGGCAACATCCCCCTCTGAGCCCCGAGTTCCTGCACCGCCCGAGGCTTCCGAGCCGTCCGAGCCGACTGCGTCCCGCCGTTCCCGCCGTTCCCGCGATGTGAGGAGCCATGCCCGATGGACAGCCGCCGCCCCCCGCTCGCCCCCGCCCACCGGAGTCTGCCGGAGTACCTACGACACTGGGCCGAGACCACCCCCGACCGCCGGGCGTTCACCTTCGTCGACCATCCCGCGCCGCACTCGCGCGGCGTCCACCGCACCCTGACCTGGCGCCGACTGGACCTCCGGGTAGGGGCGTTGGCAGCCCGCCTCGCCGAAGAGGCCGAGCCCGGCACCCGGGTCGCGCTGCTGTGCCCGCAGGGTACGGAGTACGTCACCGCCTTTCTGGCGGCGCTCACGGCCGGGCTGGTCGCCGTCCCGCTGTATCCGCCCAGCCTGCCCGGGCACGGCGACCGCCTCGCGGCCGTACTGGACGACGCGTGTCCAGAGGTTGTTCTGACGACCAGTCACATCCTTGACCAGGTGCGGGACTTCTGCGCCCGTCTGCCGGTCCGGATCATCGCCGTGGACCAAATGCCCGACACGGGCGGGGACTTGCCGTCGGCCGTGCCGGACGGTGACTCGGTCGCGTACCTCCAGTACACGTCCGGTTCGACCCGTTCCCCGGCGGGCGTGGAGATCAGTCACGGCAACGTGGTCGCCAACGCCCGTCAGGCGCTGGCGGCTTACGGCCTGGACGAGCATCCGGCGACCTGTGTGGGCTGGCTGCCGCTGTACCACGACATGGGGCTCGTCCTGAGTGTCGCCGCTCCGGTCGTACGGGGACTGCTGTCGGTGCTCATGGATCCTGCCGCGTTCCTGCACGAACCGGTGCGCTGGCTGCGGCTGCTCGCCGCGCATCCTCGTACGCTGAGCGCGGCGCCCAACTTCGCCTACGACTACTGCGCTTCGGCCGTCACCGACGCCCAGAAGCGGGACCTGCGGCTGGACGGTGTCGCCGCGCTGCTCAACGGCAGCGAACCGGTCCGCCCCGGCACGGCCGACCGCTTCCACGCCGCCTTCGCCGCCCAGGGGCTGGCGCCGGACACCCACTGCCCGTCGTACGGGCTCGCCGAGGCCACCGTCTTTGTCAGCGCCGCCCGGCCCGGGGAGCCGCTCAGCCGGTTCTCGCTCGACCGCGACGCCCTCGCCACCGGGAAGGCCCTGTCCGCGCGGGCCGACGACACCACAGCCGTGACGCTGGCCGGCTGCGGCACTCCGGCGGGCCAGCGGGTGCGTATCGCCGATCCCGTGTCACGCGCCCGGTTGTCCGAGGGAGAGGTCGGTGAGATCTGGGTGCAGGGTCCCAACGTGGGGCGCGGCTACCGGAATCGGGACGAGCAGACGCGGCGGGTGTTCGGCGCCATGTTCTCCGACGACACGACCGGTACCGGTCACTGGTTGCGCACCGGTGACCTGGGCACCTTCCTGGACGGGCAGTTGATCGTCACCGGGCGGCTCAAGGACCTCATCGTCGTCGACGGCCGCAATCACTACCCGCAGGACGTGGAGGCCTCGGTCCAGGACACGGACCGCGCTGTCCGGCCCGACCGGCTCGCCGCGTTCGGTGTGCCGGGTGACGCGGGAGAGCTGGTGGTCGTCGTGGCCGAGCACGTACGGAGCATCGGCCTCGCGGACATCGACCTACCGGGACTGGTGCGTGCCGTGCGCGCCGCGGTCTCGGCGCGGCACGGACTGCGGCTCGCCGATGTCGTCCTCGTGCCGCCGGGCACCGTGCCCCGTACGTCCAGCGGCAAGGTGGCCCGGGCGCTTACGCGGCAACGCTATCTGGAGGGGGCCTACACGCCGGAGTCGGCGAAATCGACTAAATCGGCAGAGCCTGCGGAGTCGGGCGAATGAGGCGGGTCGACGAGGGCCCGATACGCCGGCTGGTCGCCGAGCGGGTCGCCGCCTGGAGCGGTACGCCTGCCGAGGACGTGCCCATGGACCGGCCGCTGGCCGACCTCGGAATGTCTTCGCGGGACGCGGTCGTGCTGGCCGGGGAACTCTCGCGGGCAACGGGTCTTGAGCTGTCGGCGACGCTGCTGTGGGAAGCACCCACCGGGGACGCCCTGGTGGCGTATCTGTGCCACACGGAATCGGGGACGCGGACCGGGACCGGGACCGGGACCGGGACCGGGAAAGATCCGGCGGACAGACCGGCCCCTCCCCCGGCTGCGTCCGACGAGCCCATCGCGGTCATCGGGGTCGGCTGCCGGCTGCCCGGGGGTGTGCACGGGCCGGGCGACTACTGGCGGCTGCTGACCGACGGCGTCGACGCCGTCCGCCGGGTGCCCGAGGACCGGTGGCGCGACTTCGGCCCGTTCCCGCCCGACGAGGCGCCCCTGTACGGCGGTTACCTCGACGACATCGCGGGGTTCGACGCGGACTTCTTCCGTGTCACACCGCGCGAGGCCGCGGTGATGGACCCGCAGCAGCGGATCCTCCTGGAGGTCGTCCACGAGGCCCTCGACCATGCCGCCGTCCCGGCCGCTTCCCTCGCCGGCAGCGCCACCGGTGTCTTCGTCGGCGTCTCCGCCGCGGAGTACGGCCTGCTGACGGGTGCCGACCCGGCGGCCGTCGACCCCTGGGCGCCTGCCGGCGGGGCGTTGAGCGTGACGGCTGGGCGGCTGGCGTACGTGCTGGACACCCGCGGACCGAGCATGGCCGTCGACACCGCCTGTTCGTCCTCGCTGGTCGCCGTGCATCACGCCTGTGTCAGCCTGCGCACCGGTGAGAGCGACACGGCGATCGCCGCCGGGGTCAACCTGCTGCTCTCGCCCACCGTCAGTGTGGCGTTCCGGCGAGCGGGGGCGCTCGCGCCGGACGGCCGGTGCAAGCCGTTCTCGGCGGCGGCCGACGGCATCGGACGCGGGGAGGGATGCGCGGCCGTGCTGCTGAAACGGCTGTCCGACGCCGAGCGGGACGGCGACCGCGTCCTCGCCGTCATCCGCGCCACTGCCGTCAACTCCGACGGCCGCTCCAACGGCCTCCTGGCGCCCAACCCCGCTGCCCAGAAGGCCCTGTTGACGACTGTCTACGCTCGGGCCGGTCTCACTCCGGCGCATATCGACCACGTCGAGGCGCACGGTACGGGTACCCCGCTCGGCGATCCGATCGAGGCGGGTGCACTCAGTGCCGTGCTCGGTGCGGGCCGCGACCCCGACCAGCCGCTGCTGCTCGGCTCGGTCAAGGGCAACCTCGCCCACCTGGAGTCCGCCGCGGGCATCGCCGGGCTGGTGAAGACGGTCCTCGCGCTGCACCACGACACCGTTCCGCCGTCCCTGCACTGCGCGGACGGGAGCGCCCTGGACGACCAACGGCTGCGGGTGGTCACCGAGTGTGAGCCCTGGCCGCGCTACGGCGGTACGGCCACCGCCGGGGTGTCCGGTTTCGGGTTCGGCGGCACCAACGCCCATGCGGTACTGGAGGAATGGCGGCCCGACGTCCTCCCACCGCCCCGGGAGGACGACCCGGCCGCCCGCCTCCATCTCCTCTCCGACGTCGACACCGTCCGACTCCGGGACACCGCGATCCGGCTCGCCGACTGGCTCGGTACGCCCGAAGGCAGCGGCGCGGACCCCGCCGACGTGGCGCGCACGCTCGCCGGGCGAGTCGGGCGGGGTGCTGTGCGCGCCGCGGTCGCCGCCCGCGACACCGTCGAACTCGCGGACGGGCTGAGGGCGTTGGGGCATGGGAACCCTCACGCGCAGGTCGTGACCGGCGAGCGGGATCTCGTCGGGCGCGGGCCGGTGTGGGTGTTCTCCGGGTACGGCAGCCAGTGGACCGGCATGGGGCAGCGGCTGCTGGCCGAGGAACCCGCCTTCGCCGCCGCCGTGGAGAAGCTCGACGCGCAGATCGCCCCGGAGTGCGGGCTGTCCCTGTACGAGCACCTGGCGAACGGCGGCGACCTGGACCGGCTGGAAGTCGCCCAACCCGTGCTGTTCGGGCTCCAGTTGGCCCTCGCCGAGCTGTGGCGCTCGTACGGTGTCGAGCCCGCCGCCGTCATCGGCCATTCCGTGGGCGAGGTGGCCGCCGCGGTGTGCGCGGGCGCTCTGGACGTGTCGGAGGCCGCCCGGGTGGTCGCCGTACGGGCGCGGCTGCTCAGCGGACTGCGCGGCGGCGCCATGGCTGTCGTGGACCTCGACGACGGTGAACTCGACGCCCTGGAAAGGGACTTTCCCGGTGTCTGCGTCGCCGTGCACTCCTCGCCCGGACAGAAGATCGTCGCCGGGGAGGAGCCGGCGGTGGCCCGGCTCGTGCGGCGGCTGGAGCAGCAGGGGCGGACCGCGCGCGCCCTGCACGTCGTCGGAGCCGGGCACTCTCCTCAGGTCGAGCCGCTGCTCCCGGAACTGACCGACGCCCTGGCCGACATCAGGGGCGGACAACCCCTCGTCCCCGTCTACTCCACCGTCCTGGACGACCCACGCGACGACTCCCTCTTCGACGCCGCCCACTGGGCAGCGAACCTGCGACGGCCCGTACGCCTGGACCGGGCCGTCGCGGCGGCTTTCGCCGACGGTCACCACGCCTTCGTCGAGATCTCGCCGCACCCGGTCCTGATTCGGGCCGTCCTCGACACTGCGCCCGGCGCCCTCGCCATCGGCACCCTGCGCCGTGACGCCGACAGCTCCGCCGGGTTCCTGACGCAGGTGGGCGCCCTGTACTGCGCGGGCGGGCGCCTGCCGTCGCCGCCGGGCCGTGTGATCGACCTGCCCGCGCCGCGCTGGCGGCACGTCCGGCACTGGTGGACGGACGGTCGCGCGCCGGCCACGACGCCGACGGCGCCCGAGGTGACCGACGTACCGGACACGTCCGTCTCCGGCCGGCTGTGTCATCACATCGCCGCCGTCACCGGGCACCCGGCGACCCGCATCACGCCCGCCACCGCCTTGGCCGACCTCGGCCTGGACTCCCTGATGGCCGTCCGCATCCGCACCGCCCTGCAGGGCGAGTTCGGGATCGAGCTGCCCCTGCGCGACCTGCTCGGCGCCACCAGCGTCCGGTCGGTGGCCGATCACCTTCAACAGATGCTCGTGGCAAGCAAGTCGGCCTCTCCCCTGCGTACCCTGCGCGCCACCGGTTCCCGGGCCCCGCTCTTCCTCGTCCACGCAGCGGGGGGCACCACCGACGTCTACCGGACGCTCGCCGAACGGCTCGGTGACGAGCGGCCGGTGTACGGACTGGAACGGCTACCGGACGCCCGTACGGTGACCGAGAAGGCGTGCCGCTACGCCGAGGCCGTCGCCGCCGCCCACCCCAACGGGGCATTGCTGCTGGGTGGTTGGTCCTTCGGCGGCTTCGTCGCCCAGGAGACGGCGCGGCAACTCACCGCCGCCGGGAGGGACGTGGAGCTCGTGGCCCTCATCGACTCCGTACGGCCACTCCCCCGGCCCGGCGAGACCCCGGCCGACCGGATCCGCGCCCACTTCACGGGCTTCGCCGGTCACGTCGCCGATGCGTACGGAGTCCAACTTGGCCTTCCGTACAACGAGTTGCTCGCGATGGACGACGACGGCGAGCGCATCGACACCGTGCTGCGGGCCCTGCGCGAGGTCGCCGACGTACCGCCTGCCGCCCTGGAGCACCAGCGCTCCTCCTATCTGGACCTGAGGATCGGCGAGGCCCACCGACCCGGACCCTACGACGGGCGGGTGGTCCTGTTCCGGGCCACCGAGCCCGCGCCGCACACCGTGCGCGACCCGGCGTACGAACGGGACGACGAGGCGCTCGGCTGGGACGAGGTGTGCACGCGCCTGACCGTCGTGCCGGTCGCGGGGCACCATCTGTCGCTGCTCGACCCGCCGTACGTCGACGAGGTCGCCGCCCGACTGCGGCGCGCACTCGACGAGCAGAGCCGCTGAACCGGACGACGAGGAGCAAGTCATGGCCCATCCCAGCACCGGAGTGTCCCGACGCACCGTCACCAAAGCCGCGACGGCCGTCGGCCTGACCGCGCTGTTCGGCGGCAGAGCCGCCACCGCCCGAGCCGCAACCCGACTCTCCGCCCGCACCCTGGACGTCTCCGTGTCGTCCTCCGCCCTGGGCCGCAGCGCTCCGGTACGACTGATCCTGCCGTCGAGTTTCGGCACACAGACCGGGCGGACCTACCCCGTGCTGTATCTGCTGCACGGCGCCCACGACGACTACACGTCCTGGACCCGGGAGACGGACATCGAGGCCTTCACCGAGGGCCGCGACCTGATCGTGGCGATGCCGGACGCGGGGCCCACCGGCATTCCCACCGCCTGGCGCGGCGGCCCCGACTACGAGACCTTCCAGCTCACGGAGGTGCCCGCGCTGCTCGCCCGCCAGTACCGGGCCTCCGGTGTCAGGGCCGTCGCCGGGGTCTCCACCGGTGGCTACGGCGCGATGGCGCACGCGGCACGCCATCCGGGGCTGTTCGCGGCAGCGGCCTCGTACAGCGGCATCCTCGACACCATGGCACCCGGTGTGCCCCCGCTCGTGGACGCCATCGTGGCCCGCGAGAACCTGGCGCCCCGCTCCCTGTGGGGCAGCCCCCTCCTGAACCTCCTCACCTGGCGCGACTTCAACCCGCGGTCCCGCGCCGAGGGGCTGCGCGGCACCCCCCTGTACGTCTCCAGCGGCAGCGGGATCGTCGGCGGCACCGGTGACTGGCTGCCCGAGGCGCTGGAGAGCGCCCTGTGGCTCTCCGCACACGCCTTCACCGACACGCTCGCGCTGCTCCGCGTCCCGGTCACGACGCACTACTACACGGGAGGAGGACACGGCTGGGACTACTGGAAAGGGGAGTTCACCGCGTCGTGGCCGATGCTCGCCGGTGCGCTGGGGGTGCCGGAGTGAGGCCGGTGCCGTCGGGGCACGGAACGGAACGGAGGGGACGGCCGTCCAACCCAGGACTCGTCCCTCACCTCACGGGCAACAGCCCTCGGGTGAGCCGCTTCCGGGTGAAAGGAGGGCCCTCCGTGGCGACCCCCGCCCCGCGCGACTTACCGGACGGCCCGGGATCCGCCCCTGTACTGCCTGACCTGGTCAAACTGCTGCGCGACCAGTTGGAGGCCGTCGCCGACGAGGTGGAGCAGGAGGTATGCAGCCAGGTCCCGGAGTACGCCGCCCGGTCGGCGGGCGGAACGGACCGGGCACACCTCAGATCGGGGGTCGTGCAGGCGCTCACCCTGTTCGTCGACCACATCGCCGATCCGTACTGCCAGGGCGACTCGATCACCGCGATCTACCACGAGCTGGGGCGCGGCGAGGCGCTGGAGGGCCACAGCCTCGAAACCCTGCAGTCCGCGCTGCGGGTCGGGGGGCTGCACGCCTGGCGGCTGCTGGGCCGCACGACGGAGGAACTCGGGCTGGACTCGGCGGTCATGGCCGGGCTGGGCGAGCTGGCGTTCCGGACCGTGCACGAGGTCGCCGAGGCCGCGGCAGCGGGCTATGCGGAAGGGCAGCTGCGCAGCACGGACGAGCTGGAGCGGCGTCGGGGGCGGCTGCTCGGTCTGTTGCTGGGCGAGGGGCCGGTGTCCCCGGAGGCGGTGCGGGACATGGCGCACGGCGCCCGGTGGACCGTACCGCCGTACGTCGCGGTCGTCGTCCTCGCGGCCTCGCCGGACCAGCGGGAGGAGGAGCGGCCGTTGGCGGCGGCGGGGGCGCTGGTGGACATGGACTCCCGGCCGCCACGGATGCTGGTGCCCGACCCGGACGGCTCGGGCGGCTTCGGCGGCCGGGCGTTCACGCTCGCGCTGCGGGGGCGGCCGGCGGCGATCGGGCCGACCGTCCCGCTCACCGAGGCCGCCAGGTCGCTGCGCTGGGCCACCCGGGCCCTCGGGCTGATGGGGCGCGGGATACTCCCCCGGCAGGGGGTGGTGCGCTGCGCCGACCATCTGTCGACCCTGCTGCTGCACAGCGACGAACCCATGCTCGAACTGGTCCGGGCGCGCGCTCTCGCTCCCCTCGACGCGGTCTCGGAGCAGCAGCGCGGGAGGCTCGCGGAGACACTGCTCGCCTGGCTGCTCACGGGCAGCATCGTGCCCGATGTCGCCGCCCGACTGCACATCCACCCGCAGACGGTGCGCTATCGCCTGCGCCAGCTGGAGAAGGTGTTCGGCGAGGCCGCCCTGCACGACCCGGCCAACCGCCTGGATCTGATCCTGGCACTCACGTCGGCACAAAAAAACGAGGAATTCCTGAATTCCCGTCCATAACCCTCAGTGCGGCAACACGAATACGTTCGGGATGTCCTTTCTCTTAGGCGCTTGACCGCGCCCCACCCTCAAAGGATCCCCCATGCGTATCCGCTTCTGTATCGCCGCGCTCGCACTCGTCGGCGGAGCCGGACTGGCCACCCTCTCGGCACCCGCCGCCACCGCCGCCGTATCCGCCGCCGCCTGTACCGACATCGACGTCGTCGCAGCTCGTGGCACGTTCGAGCCGGGCACGCTCGGCGCGATCGTCGGCGACCCGGTGTATTCCTCCCTCCAGCGGAAACTGACGGGCAAAAATCTTTCCAGCTACAAGGTGAACTACCCCGCTGACCTTTCCCTCACCTCGGCGGCGCAGGGCAACTCGGATCTGGTGAACCACGTCAGGAGCCAGGCGTCCGCGTGCCCGAACCAGCGTTTCATTCTGGTCGGCTATTCGCAGGGCGCGAACGTCGTCGACAACTCCATCGGAATCAGCAGCGCCGGCGCGGTGGTCGGCAGCCCGATCGTGGCCACCATTCCCGCCGCGCTGGAAGGAAAGGTCGCCGCGGTGCTGCTGTTCGGCAACCCGATCCGCGCCATCGGCAAGAGCGTCACCGGCACCTACCAGAGCCGCACCATCGACTTCTGCGCCAAGGGCGACCCCATCTGTGAGAACGGCGGGGGCGACGTGCTGGCCCACCTCGGCTACACGGCGAACGCCGGCGCGGCGGCCGACTTCGCGGCGGGCAAGGTCTGAGCCGTCTGAACCCGCAGCCACACGGCAAGTCGTACGGAAACTCGTACGGGAAAGGGCCCGGGAGAAAATTCTCCCGGGCCCTTCTTCCATGAGAGGAAGCTCAGGTAGCTATCGTGGATCCCGCGCGAACTCCGTGAGGCTCGTGGAGACGGGCTCCGGACGGCCGTTGTTCTGCGTGGGCGCGGCGGTCAGCACGTCGAGATGCTGGTAACCGTCGGCGATCACGGGATCGAGGTCGGCAGGGACACGGCCCGCCAGCAGTCCGTCGCCCGCGAGGACGGTGAGCGTCGGGTTGGCGGCGAGCCCGTCCGGGTGCACGATGAGCCGCTTCACCTGCGGGGAGGTGGCCAGTTCGAGGTCGGTGACCAGCTTGGTCGGGAAGTACTGCTCGGTGAAGTCGAGCGGCTGCTCGGCGAGGCTGCGGGCCAGTTCCTGGATGTCGGTGACCTCCTTGCCCGCGCCGGTGAACGGCGTCCCGTCGGCCGACCGGTACCCGGGGTCGTCCGGGTCGCCGACGCGGTCGTAGTTCCGCCAGGTGTAGAGCGGTCCGTGCGGGCGGTCCGGGATGGCCTTGTACGCGATGCCGAACAGCCCCGGCTGCGCGTCGCTCCCGTTGGCGGCGGGGAAGCTCTTGTCCACGATCGGCCCGCCGTCGAAGAACCCCACGCTGCTCTGCAGGAACGCCAGCGGTACGGAGTTGTCGTCCAGCAGTGCGCCGAGCACCGTCTCGTTGGTGAGCCGGAAGTCCTTCACCGCCGGTGAGCCCGTGAGGAAGGTGGCGGCGTCCTTGGAGAACAGGAAGCGGTTCGTCGCCTCGATGTTGACGTTGGCGGGCAGATAGGACGGCAGGTCGGCCTCGCCACCCGGATCCCGTATCGCGCCGAGCCCCGCGATGGCCAGCAGGGTCATCGTCTCGGCGTTGAGCAGGACCGGCGCGGACAGCGAGCGCGGCAGCAGTCCGCTGTCGAGCCCGGCCTGCACGACGCCGTAACCGAGGCCGATGTCGGGCAGGTCGGTGTCGTCCGGGATGCTGCCGCTCAGGTCGGCGAGCGAGGTGGAGACGGTGGTGTCGAGGGCGAAGTAGCCCGCGCACTGGCGGTGTCCGGCGTCGGTGGTGGTGGCGGGGTTGCCGTCGAAGTCGGCGACCGCGAAGTACCCGGTGATCACACCGCCCAGGGAGTGCCCGCCGCACAGCACCTTCCGCTCGCGCAGCTCCTGGTCGGGCAACTCGGCGGTGAGCAGGGTGTACTGGTCGCGGACGGTCTGCTCGATACCGAGCTTGGCCATCCACCCGAGCTTGTCGTTGCCGACGAACCCGGCGAACGTACGGCCCGCGACCTGCTTGCCCCGGTAGTAGTAGTCGACGGCCGCGTGCTGGTCGCCGGAGTCGATACCGGTGTGGTCCTCCATGCAGTTGGATCGCCGGTCCAGGGCCCAGAACTCGATGTGCAGGCCTCGTTCGGCAGCGCGCGCCACAGTGTTGCGGGCGACGCTGTCGAAGGCCCCGGCGCCCTCCAGGATGCCCGGCTGGGCGACGAGGATCCGGTCGGCGTCGGCCGATTCCGTGGGCCCGTCGGAGGAGCGGTAGCGCAGGTACGACAGCCAGTCGCACGCCGCCGGCCGGGCCCCGAAGGACACCGGCAGTGGTGCTTTCACCCGGACCACCGTCTCGGTCACTCCGGCGACCGCCGTGCTCGACGACGCCACGGGGGCCTCGGTGCGCGTGCTCTCGCCGTGCGCCTCCGGGGCCACCGCGGTGAGCGTCCCGGTGGTCAGCAGCACCGCCAGCGCGGTGCCGCGCAGCCCCTTGAAGGGCGTCCCTCTGCTGCGACTCGTATTCATAGCCGGACCGTAGGACCGCGCGGACCACGCGATCAGGCGGTGCTCACAAGAACGCAGCTCCCGGTGGCGCCTTTGTCATCAGGCACCAACCGGTCCTCTCTTCCTGCCTACGGTTCTTCCCGTCTACGGTTCTTCCCGCCTACAGACCATCGTTCTTCATGGCGGCGACGATCCGGACGTGGCGGTCGGCCGCGGTGCCGGACCACTCGTTCTCGTAGTTCAGGCCGTAGGGCCAGAAATGACCGCCACCGGTGGACAGTTTGGCGCTGGAGCCGTCGAACTGCCTTACCAGCGCGGCGGCTTGCGTACCGGTCCAGGTGCCGCTGCCGCCCAGCGAGGACCAGCCCGAGCTGGTGCCCACGCCTATGGTGTGGGCGATCTCGTGGAGAGCGGTCCGCTCGGTCATGTAGCTGCGGTTGCTGCCGAAGCGGATGGTCCCGTTGAGGCTGCCGTCGGCGGTGGGCACACCGGGCTCGTAGCGGACGGTGATGGTCTTCCCGAGGTCGCTGAGGTTGTTGTAGCGGGACACGGCGGCGTTCATGGCCGTGGTGATGAGGTTGTAGGCACTCTGCTGGTCCGCCGTGGGGCTGCTCGCCCGGACCAGGGACCAGGTGATGGTGGCCGCCGCGGCCTGCTCTCCGGCCACCGGGGCGGTCTGCGGGGCTGCTTGCGCTATGCCGGGTCCGGCCAGCATCGCTGCTGCCAGGGCGGCCACGACCGCTTTGTTGCGCCAAGAAACTCGCTGTGAACTCATGGGGGCTCCTGTGGGGGGATGAGCCGTCGCATTGGGGGACGACGGCATCCTGAAAGCGCTTTCCCAGGTTGCCGGGAGGCTAGCCAGATGTTTCGGGCACGTCAATGAACTGCGCCAAGTGCCGCCGCCACAACGGACCTTGCACACCATCTTGACGTGTTCATTTTTGTCATCAAGCATGCCGTCAGCGCGATTCCTTCTGTTCGGTTCTGTTCGCCTCCTTGTTGTGGAAGGGAGTGCCGTGTCCCTTCGGCACAGCCATCGCATCGTCCGGGCTCTGGCTCCGGCGGTTCCCCTGATACTCGGCGCGGGTCTCCTGGTCCCACAGCCCGCGGCGAGCGCGGAGGCGACGGCACAGAGCACGGTCACCGTGCGAATCGATCCGTCGTACCAGCAGCAGGAGTTCGAGGGCTGGGGGACGAGCCTCGTCTGGTTCGCCAACGCGACGGGCGGCTACCCGGAGCCCGTCCGAAGACGGCTCGTGGACATGCTGTTCGGCGAGGACGGGCTCGATCTCAACATCGCGCGCTACAACATAGGCGGCGGCAACGCCCCGGACGTCCGCACGAACTACATGAAGGCCGGCGCGACCATGGAGGGCTTCTGGAAGGCCCCCGAGGGCACCACCCAGAAGGACATGGACTGGTGGGACCCGAACGACCCGGACGACTGGAACTGGGACGCCGACGCGAACCAGCGCTGGTGGGTGGACCAGGTCAAGGACAAGGTCACCACCTGGGAGGCGTTCAGCAACTCGCCACCCTGGTTCCAGACGGTCAGCGGGTACGTCTCCGGGGGCTTCGACTCGAACACCGACCAGATCCGCGCGGACCGTGTCGACGAGTTCGCCGCCTATCTGGTGCGGGTGACCGAGGAGATGGAGAAGCGGCACGGCATCAGGTTCGACACCATCGATCCGCTGAACGAGCCCAACACCAACTACTGGGGTACCCAGTTGGGCACCGACGGTCAGCCCACGGGCGGCCGGCAGGAAGGCGCGCACGCCGGACCGGCGCTCCAGCAGAAGGTCGTTCTGGCCCTCGACAAGGCACTCGCCGGAGCGAAGACCGACGCCACCGTCTCCGCGATGGACGAGACCAACCCGACCATCTTCACCCAGAACTGGAACGCCTACAGCGCCGACGCCCGGGCCGCCGTCGACCAGCTCAACGTGCACACCTACGGCACCGGAATGCGCACCAGCGCCCGGGACATCGCCAAGGGCGCCGACAAGAAGCTGTGGATGAGCGAGGTCGAGGGCAACTGGGGTACCGGATCCGACTTCACGAGCATGGACCCGGGGCTCGGCATCGCCACCCGCATGGTCGACGACATGCGTGAACTGGAGCCCTCGGCCTGGGTGTTCTGGCAGCCGATCGAGGACTCGATCCCGCAGGCGGCGGCCGGCAAGAACTGGGGCAGCATCCACATCCCGTTCAACTGCACGGCGGCGGACACCCTGGAGACCTGCCCGATCAAGACCAACTCCAAGTTCCACACCATCCGGAACTTCACGCACTACATCCGGCCCGGTGACCACTTCGTGAAGACCGACGACGCGTCCACCGTCGCCGCCGTGAAGGCGTCCGGCCGTGCGGCGACGGCGGTGCACGTGAACAGCGGCACGACCGCGCGTTCCGTGACGCTCGATCTCTCGCGCTTCGGCAAGGCCTCGCGGAAGGCCTCCGTCACGCCCGTGGTGACGAGCGCCGACGGCGCGCTGGTGCGGGGCACTCCGGTCCGGGTGACCGACCGGTCGGCGACGCTCACCGTCCCCGCGAAGTCGGTGACGACCTTCCTGATCGAGGGTGTCAGCGGCGTGGCGAAGGACGCCGCCCTCGTACAGCCCGGGCACGTCTACCGGCTCCAGGGCACCCAGAGCGGCAAGTCGCTGGCCCCGTCGGACGACGGCACCGGCGTCGTCATCCGCACGACCGACGCAGCCAACCCCCAACAGCTCTGGTCCGTACAGCAGTTGACGCCCGGCACCGAGAACCGCGAACGCTACGCCCTCACCAGCGCCACCACCGGGAAACTACTCGCCGTGCGCGACAACGTGGCCGTCCTGGAGAACCCGGACACGGCGAACGGTGAGCCCGACAGCGGCGCCCAGTGGATCCTGTCGACCACCGGCGACGGCTCCTGGACGTTCGTGAACGCCGCCACGGGCCGCCTGCTCGACGTCACCGGGCAGTCCTCCACTGACGGCGCGAAGGTGTCCACGTACACCCCGACTTCGGCAACGAACCAGCGCTGGGCCGTGCCCGACGAGACGGTGCTGCGCACCGAGCCCGCGACGACGTTCACCGTCCCCGGCCTGCGGCCCGAACTGCCGACGACAGTGACTCCGGTGTTCCCGGACGGTGCCCGGGGCACGCTCCCCGTGGTGTGGGATCTGCCGTCGGACCGGGCCTGGCGCAAGGCCGGGACCGTGCGGGTCAGGGGTGAGGCGACCGACGCGCTCGGGCGCACCGTCCCCGCGACGGCGGTCGTCACCGTCGACACGATCGCCTCGACACTGCCCGGCCGCGCCAAGACCTACGTGGGCGGGCAACCGGAGTTGCCCGCCACGGTCGTCGGTGTCGGCGCGCACGGCGGCCTGACCGACCTTCCGGTCACCTGGGATCCGGCGCCCGAGGGGGCGTTCGGCGCGACCGGTACCGTCACCCTGCACGGCGTCGCGCGGATCGTCGGCGGCGGTACGGCCGACGCGACCGTACGCGTCCAGGTCACGGAGCCGGTGGCGACGAACATCGCGCCCGACTCGGACGTCTCCGTCGCCGCCACGTTCACCGAGAGCGGCTACTCGGCGGAGAAGCTGCGCAACGGCGATCTGACCGAGAAGGCGTGGTCGAACTGGAAGTCGGGGAACACCAAGAACGCTTCCGACACCATCACGTACACGCTGCCGAAGGCCCGCGATCTGAGCAGGGTCGTCGCGCGCTTCTACCGGGACGGCTCCAACGCGTCCTTCCCCGCCGGCCTCAAGGTGCAGGTGCGGGCGACCGGCAGCGACACGTGGACCGACGCGAGCGACACCGTGCCGGTCGGGACCGAGGGCGCGCCGGTGATCGACGTACCGCTGACGGCGGGCCCTGCGGCCGGGGTGCGGGTGGTCATGACGGCACGTCAGGGCGGTTACATCACCATGAGCGAGCTCGAGGTGTACGCCAAGTCGCCGGGTGTCGCCTCGGATTCGGCCGCCGCGTCGATCGAGGTGGCCGGCGTGCCGGTCGCGTCCTTCGACCCGGCGACGACCGACTACCGGGTCGCGACCGGCGATTCGGTGCGGGCCGAGGTCACGGCGACGGCTCGCGACCCCTACGCCGACGTCACGGTCGAGAAGGTACGCGACCACGGCCGGACGTCGGCGGTCGTCACGGTGACCGGTGAGGACGGGACGCGGACGACGACGTACCGGATCACACTCGTACGACGCTGAGGGCACGCTCGGAGGGAGGGGAACCGCTCGGTTCCTCTCCCTCCGGCCGTCAGCGCGTCAGGTTCGCCCGGACGGCGGCGGCGACGACCGCGTCCCGCTCGGTCCGGCTCAACAGCCCCTGGGACAGCCAGCTGTCGGCGAGGGCCCGGACCGCGTCGACGAAGGCCCCCTGGGTGACGAAGGGAGCCCGCGCCCAGAGCACGTCGAGGAAGGTCAGTCCGTCCGTGCGGGCGCGGTTGGGCACCCCGGAGGTGGCCGTGCCGAACACGACGACGGGCTCGGAACGCCTGAAGTAGGCGTGGTAGCGGGCGGTGTCCGCGATGTGGAACGGGGCCAGGGTCAGGCCGTGCGTGGTGAAGTGCAGCGGGCGGCCCTCTGGTTTGACCGAGGCGGCGAGGTCGCCCTGCAGCGTGAAGTCCTTTTGAAGTTCTCTGCCCTGTGAACGGGGGAGATTCCTACCTACCTTGCGGTGGTGGGTTTGACGCCACGGGTGCGCCTTGCGACTGCCCTTCCGGCAGCCGGGACGAGCGCGTGGCCCGTCCGGTACAGGTGCAAGACGTTCCGGGCTGCGTTGTGGTCGGCGTTGCCTTCCCATCCGCAGTCCGGGTTCTTGCATACGAACGTGGCCTGGTCTTCGCGGCTGCCGGGGGTGATGAACCCGCAGGCCGAGCAGCGCCGGGAGGTGTTCGGGGCCGGGACCTTGTGCAGGGTGCCGCCCTGGCGAGCGGTCTTGTACGCCAGCTGTGTCACGGTGCGGCCCCATGCTTCTTGGCTGATGGAGCGGTTGAGGCCGGACTTCTGCGCGACGTTCTTCCCGGGTTCCTCGGTGGTGCCCCTGGCGGACTTGACCATGTTCGTGATGGTGAGTGCTTCGACCACAACCGTGCCGTACTGGCGGGCGAGGCCGGTGGTGGTCCGGTGCTGCCAGTCAACGGCGCGGCGCGTGGCTCTTGCGCGGAGCTGCTTGATCTGGTCGTAGGTGGAACGCAGCCGCTTCGAGCCGCGCTCGGTGGGTTTGCGGAAGCTCTTGCGGTGTGCGGCCCGCTGTTCCAGGCGGAGGAGCCTGGCTTTCTCGTCGGGGTTCAACCACTTGTCGCGGTCGGCGGTTGCGTCCGGGAGTCGGGGCACACGCCCGTGGTCCTGATGGTTACCGTCGGACAGGGCGAGGGGCAGGTTCACCCCGACGTCGATGCCGACCTCGGGGCCGGCGTGCGGGGCGGGCCTGGGTTCCAGGGTCTGGATACGGAAGGCGATGTGCCAGCCGAGCGCATCCTTGACGAGCCGTGCCCCGGTGATGCGGTTCTCCTTGTTCGCGGCTTTGCCGACGGGGAGATCCTTCGTCCAGCGGAACCGGACACGGCCGATCCTGGGAATGTTGACCATGCCCCATCGGCGGTGCACCCGCTTGATCTGGAGGTCGCGTCCCTGCGGGACGTCCACGGACATCACCGACCGGGTACGGGCCTTGAAGTTGGGTTCCTCAGCCCGGCCGTCCCAGCAGTTTTTCCACGCCTGCAGGTACGTCCTGAGGACCGCCTGCGCGGCCTGCGCGGGAAGGACCCCGTACCAGTCGATCTCTTTACGGGCCTGCCGCAACGTCTGGTCCATGCGGGACAGCGAACGCCGGCACTTCGGCGTCATCTGCCACAGGTCGTGGATCTGATTCCACATCGCACGGGCGGCGTGGGCCTGCCCATCCATGAGCAGGACCTGCGCAGGCGTCAGCGCCAGACGGGCACGATGCCCGAACTGCCGCTTCTCCCAAGCAAGTTCGCTGCTCACGCGAGCACCGTATCATTTGGTTCATGTCACCACGATGGAACCCTAATCCCGATGTCAGAACCGGTCGTCATGTTGTCTACAACCTGCACGTCCACTTGGTTTTCGTCACCAAATACCGACGGAACGCGTTCACCGATGCCATGCTGACGCGCACCGAAGAGATCATGCGGGAGGTCTGCACCGACTTCGAGGCCGAGCTGAAACAGTTCAACGGCGAAGAGGACCACGTACACCTGCTCGTCCACTACCCGCCCAAGGTCCAGCTTTCCAAGCTGGTCAACTCCCTCAAGGGCGTCAGTTCCCGATACCTCCGCCAGGAGTACGACACCCACGTCCGCCGCCACCTATGGGGCGGACACTTCTGGTCCGGCTCCTACTTCGCAGGCTCCTGCGGCGGCGCACCCCTGACCGCCGTCCGCCAGTACATCGAGAACCAGCAGCGGCCCGTTTGAGCCGGTGTCCCGAGACGCAGTGAACTCCGGCGCTCCGCACCTCCGGGTCGTGGTCTGGCTCCGGGCCACCAGCAGGACCGGACCGTAGAACACCGACTGGACCGTGGGATCGTCCAGGGCCCGTTCGACGCGCCGTCGGTACGGGGCGGAGACGGTGATCCGGTCACCGCGCTGCCAGTTCCTGCTCAGGGTGAGGTAGCCCGGGTGCGGCCCCGGCCGACTGCGGAACCCCGTTGACCGTGACGGTGAAGCCTCCCGTGACCCAGGACGGCACCCGGAGTTTCAGGTCGAGGCTGCCGTCGCCGCCCTCGCGGAACGTCAGGGTGCTCTGGATCTACGTTTCTGTGGTCGGCAGCCAGACGCGCATCGTCGAAGGGCCGCGGTTCGCCCAGGAGTTGTAGGGGACCAGGACGATTCCCGTGCCCTCGGCGGCGGAATCGGTCGCTCGGTCGAGTGGCCGGTACGGCCATACGGGGTCGCCGGGACCGTCCTGTTCGACGAGCTCGCCCGGCGCGACCACAGTGCCGGTGCCCTCCGGCCCGTCCACCGGCTCGGCCGACGGATCCACCCGTACGGCGTCCACCTCACGACCGTCGGGCAGGTCCACGGACTCCGCGCAGTAGACGAGCGGGCCGCGCTGGACGGCGACCGTGCCTCGTACGGCGTCGATGCGCGGGTCAGGGGCCATCCACCGTGGCGCCACAGGCAGTTCGAGCCGGATCTCGTCGCCGGGAAGGAAGAGCCGGGTGATCTCGGCGGTGCCCGGGCCGACCGTACGGCAGGTGCCGTCCGGGTCGACCAGGTAGGCCGTGGCGTCCTCCGTCCACGCGGGGACGCGCAGCGACAGGGTCCAGGGGCGGGCCGGGGACGAGCGGTCGATCCGTACCGTCACGTTGCCGCCGGACGGGTAGTCGGTGCGGACGCGCAGGGCGATGTCGTGGCCGCCGGTGAGGGACGTGGTGATCTGCGCGTCGGCGTACTGGTGGAGCTGGATGCCCCGGTCGTCGGCCGTGGCGAGGTGAGCGGGGAGCTGGGCCAGGGTGCGTGCTACGTTCGTCGGGCAGCAGGACACCGCGAACCAGGGGGCGCGCAGGCTCGATTCGGCGCGTGGGCTCACGGCGTCGGCGGCGGGTACGGGGCCCTGGTGGCGCCGGTGGAGGGTGTTGGCGTAGAAGAAGGACCGGCCGTCCTCGGACGGGGAGGTGGCGACCACGTTGAACAGGGTCCGCTCGGCGAGGTCGGCATAGCGCGGGTCGCCGGTGGCCAGGAGCAGCCGCCAGGCGAGTTGTACGGAGGCGACGCCGGCGCAGGTCTCCGAGTAGGCGCGGTCGGGCGGGAGGACGAAGTCGTCGCCGAATGCCTCGTCCCGGTGGTGGGAGCCCATGCCGCCGGTCAGATAGGTGCGCCGGGCGACCGTCGCCTCCCACTGACGTACGACCGCCGCGAGCAGTTCCTCGTCGCCGGTCTCCACGGCAACGTCGACCGCTCCGGACGCCAGGTAGAGGGCGCGGACGGCGTGGCCGCGCAGCACCGTGGCCTCCCGTACCGGCAGGTCGTCCTGGTGGTAGACGCGGCCGAACTCGCCGTCGGCGAGGGTGCCGTGGCCTCGGCGGTCGATGAACAGGGCCGCCTGGTCGAGGTAGCGCTCCTCGCCCGTCAGCCGGGCCAGTTCCACGAGGGCCGTCTCGATCTCCGGGTGGCCGCAGACGCGCTCGATGCCGCCCCGGCCGAAGGTTGCGCAGATGTGGTCGGCGGCGCGTCGGGCGATCTTCGTCAGTTCGCCCTCGCCCCGGGCGCGGGCCTGGGCGACGCCCGCCTGGATCAGGTGCCCGTAGCAGTACAGTTCGTGACCCCATTCGAGGTCGCTGTAGCGGGGCTGCTGTCCGGGGTGGCCGAAGGCGGTGTTCAGGTAGCCGTCCGGTTCCTGGGCGGATGCGACGGCCACGGCGAGCGCGGCAATGTCCTGGTCGAGCGCGGTACCGGTGCCTGTGCCTGATTGCCAGGCCATCGCTTCGAGGAGCTTGTAGATCTCGGAGTCCGCGAACTCCCGTCCCCGCCGGTCTTGTTGAACACGCCCCTCGGCGACGGCCCGGAAGTTGCCGGTCCAGCCGACGCGTTCCATCCAGTCGCGGCAGTGGGCGAGGGTGGCGGTGGCGTTGACCTCCCGGCGCCCGGCCCAGAAACCGCCGGTGATCCTGACCTCGTCCAGGCCCAGCGGACGCAGTCGTCCCCGGGTCGGTGCCACGGGCAGCACGGTCGACAACTCTCGGTTATCGCTCACCAATTGATGCCTTTCATCCGGTTGGTCAGCCCTTCAGTGCGCCCGACATGAAGCCTCGTACGTAGTGCCGTTGCAGCAGCAGGAAGAGGAGGAGACAGGGCACGGCGAGGACCACCACCCCGGCTTCGGTGGCGCCGTAGTCGACGGCGCCCATGCTCTGCTGCCGGAGGTTGGCCACGGCCAGCGGCAGCGGGGCCTTCTCGCTGTCGGAAATCAGGATCAGCGGGGCGATGAAGTCGTTCCAGGCCGCGAGGAACGCGAACAGGCCGACGGTGATCAACCCCGGTCGTACGGCGGGCAGAAGCACCCGGCGCAGTGCGCCCGCCGTACCGCAGCCGTCGACGAGCGCCGACTCCTCCAGTTCGCGCGGTATCGCCTCGAAGGAGATCCGCATCATGAAGGTGGCGAACGGCAGTTGGAACATGGCCAGGACGAGGCTCAGCCCGATCAGTGAGTTCTGGAGGTGGAGTCGGCCGAGCAGGACGTAAAGGGGGATGAGGAGGGTGGCGTACGGAACCATGAGGATGGCCAGAGTGAGCAGGAACAGCAGGTTCTTGCCGGGGAAGTCGAAGCGGGCGAAGGCGTAGCCGCCCAGCAGGGACACTCCGAGGGTCAGGACGACGGTGAGTACGGAGACGACGGTGCTGTTGAGGAAGTACTGCCACAGGCCCGCGTCGTAGTCGAGGAGCGTCCGGTAGTTGCCGAGGCCGTAGCCGGACTCCTGTGCGGTCCCGGGTTGGCCGCTGACCGAGGCCCAGGCGTTCCACACCAGGGGGAAGAGGAAGATGACGGCCAGCCCTCCGGCGACGACGTAGTAGGGCGTACGGCCGAGGGCGCGGGTCAGCACCGTGGTCTCCCTTCCGCTGGTGTACGGGCTCTCATGACTCGTCGGCTCATGACTCGTCGGCGCGGCGCAGGCCGCGGAACTGGAGGGCGTTGAGCAGGAGGAGCACGCCGAGCACGATCACCGAAAGGGCCGCCGCCGTACCGAGGTTCATCCGCTGGAAGGCCTCCCGGTAGATCAACTGGACGACGGTGACCGTGCTGTTGTCCGGTCCGCCCTTGGTGAGGACGAAGAACTGGTCGAAGGCGAGCAGCGATCCGGTCACGCAGAGCAGCAGTGTCAGCGCGAGGGACGGGCGCAGCAACGGCAGCGTGATGGAGCGGAAGATCTGGCCCCGGCTCGCGCCGTCCATCCGGGCCGCCTCGAACACCTCGTGGGGGATGCGCTGGAGGCCCACGAGGAGGATCAGCATGTAGAACCCGGCGAACTTCCAGACGATGAGGAAGACGGTCGAGAGGAGGGCGGAGGTCGGGGTGCCGAGGAAGGACACCGGGTCGTCGACGAGGCCCAGGTGCTCCAGGATGCGGCTGAGGGGTCCGGTGCTGGGGCTGTACAAACCCCAGAACAGCAGGGATGCGGAGGCGAGTCCGAGGGCGCTGGGCAGGAAGTAGACGGTACGGAAGAAACCCGCCGCCGGGCGGGACTCCTGCACCAGCAGGGCGAGGAGAAGGGCGAGTCCGAGGAGGACGACCGTGACGATCACGGTGTAGAGGAGCGTGAAGCGGACCGCCGGCCAGAACAGGGTGGTGTCGGTGGCGTCGGTGTAGTTCTCGGGGGCGTTGATCCCCCGGTCGCCGGCCAGGAGCGGCCAGTCGCTGAGGGACATCTGGCCGACGAGGAGCAGGGGCAGCAGGAAGAAGACGGTGACGAACACTGCCGTGGGGGTGGCGTAGGCGAGGCCCTGTACTTTGCGGGACCTCCATCGGGGTGCGGTCGTGCGAGGCGGGGGGACCTGGGGTTCCGGCCGGGTCCGGGGTTGGGCCGCCGTCGGGTCAGCCGCCTTCACCTGCATGGCTCTCCTCTGCCGTGCGACGTGGACGTGGGCTGGCTGTGCCGCTGAAAGGCAGGGGCGCAGCCCCGCTTTTCAGGGGCGCGGGGAACTGCGCGACCAGCCCCCACGCGCCCGCGGCTCACACTCAGTCCGCCAGCGAAGCACTCACCGCGTCGTTGTCCTTGTCCACGTCCGATCCGTCGCCGAAGGCGGCGTCGCGCATCAGGCTCAGCCAGGGGCCGTTGGGGTCGTTGAAGGTCTGGCCGAACTTCAACGCGTACGGGGTCCGGCCGTCCGCCACCAGTTGGTTGATGGCCACCAGTCTCGGATCCGCCTTGGAGTACTTGTTGGACGCGAGGTCGGTGCGTGCCACCACATCCTTGTGGGCGGCGACCACATCGACCTGTGCCTGGTCGCCCAGGGACCAGGAGAGGAAGTTCCAGGCCTGGTCGGCCGACTTGCTCGTGGCGGAGATCCCGATGGCGTCGCCGCCGACGAAGGTGGACCTGCCGCCGTCGGGCCCGGGAATGGGCGCGACCCCGAGGTCCAGGTCCTTCGGCATCAGGCCCAGGGTGGTCGAGGGCATCGGCATGACGCCGACCTTTCCTTTCGGGAAGACGCCGGTCCAGGTGGCGCCGGTCTCGTCGCGCGCGCCGGGGGCGACGATGTCGTCGTCGACCCAGCCCCGGTAGGTGTCGTAGACCTTCTTCGCCGTGGCGGAGTCCAGGGTCGCCTCGGTGCCGTCCTTGTTCAGCACGTCCTCCCCCGCCGCCCAGATGGAGGGCCACCAGGTGAAGACACCGCAGCCGCCGCAGTTGCCGCCGAAGAAGGTGCCGTTGACGTCACCGCCGAGCGCGTCCACGGCGCGTGCCTGCCGGTCCCACTCGGCGAGGGTGGTGGGCGGCTTCTCCGGGTCGAGCTTCGCCTGCCGGTAGAGGTCCTTGTTGTAGAAGAGCACCGACAGGTCGAGGGTGTGCGGGACGACGTACTTCCGGTCCTCGTACGTGCCCGCCTTGATGTGCGACTGGGCGAGGCTGTCGGCGAAGGGCAGGGCGTCGATGCGGTCGGTGAGGTCGGCGAAGAGCCCGCTGGAGGTGTAGTTCGGGACGAACACCACGTCGGAGGCGAAGAGGTCGGGCAGGTCCTTGGAACCGGCCGCCGCGCCGACCTTCGCCTGGTAGTCGTCGGTGGGGATGACGGTCAGGTCGATCCGGTTCTTGTGGCCCGCGTTGTACGCCTTGACCAGGGCCTCGCTCTGCGGCCGGGTCGCCGCCCGGGTCCACATCGTCAGCGTGGCACCGTCGTCCTTGCCCGTGACGCCGGCCGCTCCCCCGCCACCGCTGCCTCCTCCGTCGTCCGAGCCGTCGTCCCCGGAGCCACAGGCCGTGACCAGGCTCGCGGCGGCGAGAAACGCGACGGCACCGGTGGCAAGTCTGCGGAGGCGTCCACGTCTGATTCCACGTGGCCCGGTCGTGCTCCCCATAACGATCCCCCTCGTGTGGGTTCTGCTGGGTTCTGCTGGGTTCTGCTGGTCCTGCGCCGGAAAGACACCGAAAAGCTTTTCTGAAAGTAAGGACTTGGCTCACAGCCCGTCAATCCCCTTGCACACAAGGGAAATCGACGGCCCCGACGTGATGGCTGACGAAACCTGTGAAACTGCGCGTGCCACGCCCCGGCCGAAACAACTCGCGTACGGTTTACGCACGCAGGGCGAGAGAAGGAGTTCACCCATGGCACAGGCCACCGGCCCCTCTCGTGCGCAACCCGCAACACTCAGCGACGTGGCCCGTCTGGCGGGCGTCTCCATCGCCACCGCGTCCAAGGCGCTCAACGGCCGGAGCCAGGTGCGCGCCGAGACCCGGCAGCGGGTGGTCGACGCTGCCGAGCGGCTGTCGTTCCGCCCCAACCAGCTGGCCCGCGGCCTGCTCGCCGGGCGGACGGGCACGGTCGGTCTGCTCACCAGCGACCTGGAGGGCCGGTTCAGCATCCCGATCCTGATGGGCGCCGAGGACGCCTTCGGGGCGGGCGAGGTCGCCGTGTTCCTCTGTGACGCCCGCGGGGACGCGATCCGCGAACAGCACCATGTCCGGGCGCTGTTGGGCCGTCGGGTCGACGGTCTGATCGTGGTGGGAAGCCGGACCGACCCGCGTCCGTCGCTGGGCCGTGAACTCCCCGTCCCGGTGGTCTACGCGTACGCGCCGTCGAACGATCCGGCCGATCTGTCCATCGTCCCCGACAGCGTCGACGCCGGCCGGATCGCCGTGACACACCTGTTGGCGTGCGGCCGTTCCCGGATCGCGCACATCACCGGCGACCCCGGGTATCTCGCGGCGCGGGAGCGGTCCGAGGGGGCCATGGGCGCGCTCGCCGACGCCGGTCTGGCCCCGGTCGAGGATCCGAGGTTCGGTGCCTGGTCGGAGGGCTGGGGGCGGGCGGCCACCGCGCTGCTGCTCGACCGGCACCCGGAGGTCGACGGGGTGCTGTGCGGCAACGACCAGATCGCGCGCGGCGTCATGGACGTACTGCGTGAGCGCGGCCGACGCGTACCGGAGGACGTGTCGGTCATGGGCTTCGACGACTGGCACGTGCTGACCTCCGGTGCCCGGCCGCCGCTGACCAGCGTCGACCTGAACCTGGAGGAGGTCGGGCGGGCGGCGGCGCGCGCCCTGTTCAGCGCGATCGGCGGGGTGCGTCGCTCGGGGACGGAGGCGCTGCCCTGCCGGGTGGTCATCAGGGGTTCGACGGCACCGCTGTCCTGAACCGGCCGATCCACCCTCTCGGCGAACTCGGGCCTCACCCAACCCTCTTGACACCTCATCAGCTCGCTCCTACGTTGCGAAAACCTTTCAGGTCTGTTTTCCGTGCTCTTCGGTTCATGAACGTCGGCGCCATCGCGACCACACGTCTGTCAGGCAACGGGACAGGGAGCCTCCGATGAGAAGACCGCACTCCTTACTGGTACGACGTCGGCGCACGAGGTACCTCCTCGTCGCCCTGCTGCTCACCCTCGCCTCCGTCCTCACCGCACCCCCGGCCGCCGCCGCGCAGACCATCGGGTTCCCCACGTTCAGCGGCCCCGCGGTCCCGGCCCCGCCCGTCGCCCAGACCACCGGCGACATGATGAAGGCCATCTACGACGCGGAGAGTTCCGGCACCGACTTCTGGATGGACCGTCTGCTGGCCCGCTCCGGCGACGACCCGGCCGGCCCCTGGCTGATGAGCCGTGGCCGCGGGCTCTTCATGAAGACCCACGACCCGGCGATCCTCGGTTTCGGCGGCCATGTCGCCTACTGGGAGAGCGTCAACGACCAGAACGCCTACAGCGTCGCGATCAGCCCGGGCACCTTCACCGAGCAGGTCTCCCAGCGCCGCCAGATGCCCAGCCACTGGAACAGCGTGCACACCAGCGGCTCGGTCACGGTGAACCAGACCAAGTTCATCACCGAGAACAACGTGGCCGTGACCAACCTGTCGATCAAGAACAACGGCAGCGGATCGACCACCCTGCAACTGCGGGCGACTTCGCCGTACGCCACGACAGGCACCGGCAGCGAGCTGACCGGCCAGGCGAGCGCCTACAACAACCTCACCACCCTCCGCCCCCGCCTCACCGGCGACGGATTCGCGGTCACCAGCGGCGGCCTCAACCGCTCGGTGACGGTTCCGGCCGGGGCCACGGTGACCGCCAAGGTGGTGATGGGCTTCGTCACCGACGAGATCCCCCAGTCGCTCACCGAGTACAACGCCTACGCGGGCTACTCGAACGCGACCGCCTTCGCGACGCACGTCAGGGCCTACAACCTGTGGTGGGCGCAGAACGTGCCCTACATCGACGTACCCGAACCGGCGATCAAGAAGAGCATCTACTACCGCTGGTGGCTGATGCGCTTCAACAACCTGGACGCCGACATCCCCGGGCAGACCTTCCAGTTCCCGACGTCGACCGAGGGCGTCCTCGGCTACAACAACGCGATCGCGCTGACCCAGCCCATGCACATCGACGACCTGAAGTACCTTCGCAACCCGGCCTACGCGTACGGGGACTGGCTGAGCGTCGGCCAGACCTCCAAGGGTGGACGGTTCCTCGACAACCCGGGTGATCCGGAGAACTGGTCCAACAGCTACACGCAGTACATCGCCGAGGCGGCCTGGAAGAGCTACCAGCTCCACGGCGGCCAGCCGGCCATCGCCGCCAACCTGGCGCGCTACGCGGAGGGCGACGTCAAGGGACAGCTCGCCAACTACGACCACGACAACAACAAGCTCATCGAGTACGACTGGGGCGCGCTGACCGGCAACGACGCCGACGCGGTCTCCTTCCACTGGAAGCCCGGCAACATGGACCGCGCCGAGTCCGCCTACCAGTACAGCGGCGCGCTGGCCGCCGCACAGGCCTACGACGCGATCGGCAACACGGCCAAGGCGAACGAGATGCGGACGCTCGCGACGCAGATCAAGGACGCCATCGTCAACGTGCTGTGGAACCCCAGCCGGCAGTTGTTCGAGCACCGGTTGAAGTCGACGAACGAGTGGGTGCCCTGGAAGGAGATCAACAACTACTACCCGTTCTCGGTCGGCGCCGTCCCCAACACGGCGACGTACAAGCAGGCCCTGCGGCTGTTCGACGACCCGGCGCAGTACCCGATCTTCCCCTTCTACACGGCCAACCAGGTCGACAAGCAGGCGGCGGCCGACGCCGGGGAACCGGGTTCCAACAACTTCTCCACCATCAACTCCACGGTGCAGTTCAGGCTCTACTCCTCGGTGCTGCGCAACTACCCCAACTCCTGGATGAACGCGACCGACTACAAGAAGCTCCTGTACTGGAACACCTGGGCACAGTACGTCGGCGGCAACACCCAGTGGCCGGACGCCAACGAGTTCTGGGCCGACTGGAACGGCAGCAGCATCAACTACCGCTCGTGGATCCACCACAACATCCTGGGCAGCAGCAACTGGACGGTGATCGAGGATGTCGCGGGGCTCCGTCCGCGCAACGACGCCAAGGTCGAGCTCTCGCCGATCGACATAGGCTGGAGCCACTTCACCGTCAACAACCTCCGCTACCGCAACGCCGACCTGTCCGTCGTCTGGGACGACCCGTCCGACGGCGTGGTGCGCTACCCGGGTATCCCGGAGGGCTACTCGATCTACGTCAACGGCAACCGGGCCGCCACCGTCAACTCCCTGGTGCCCTTCACCTGGGACCCGGCCACCGGTGCCGTCACCACGAGCGGCACGGTCACCTACAACACGGCGGTCGCCGGACTCCAGGCACCGAACCAGGTCGTCCAGAGCAGCCCGCGCATGGTCGACATGCTCGCCAAGGCCGGCGTCGATCTCACCGCCGACCTGACCAACCTGGCCTCCGGGGCTACCGCTTCGGCCTCGTACACCGGGTCGGGCAGCGCGGTCTCGGGCGCGGTCGACGGCTATCCGACCAACGAGCCGTTCTGGGGCGCAGGCGGCTCCCCCAACAGCCAGGACTGGTACGAGCTGAACCTCGGAACCGCGCGCACGCTGAACGAGGTGCGCCTGCACTTCAAGGACAGCCGCCCGGCGAGTACGACCTACCGGGCGCCGTCCGCGTACAACATCCAGTACTACGAGGGCAGTTCGTGGGTGAACGCGCCGAGCCAGACCAGGACCCCGACCGCGCCGCGCGCCAACTACAACCTCGTGCAGTTCCCGGCGATCACCGCCCAGCGCATCCGTGTCCTGGCCACCAACGCCTCCGGCGCCAAGACGGGCCTGACCGAGGTCAAGGTGTTCAACCGGGGCGGCGTCCAGCCACCGCAGCCACCGGCCAACCAGGCTTCCTCGGCAACGGCGTCCGCGTCGTACACCTCCGCCTGGGAGAGCGTCGCCGCAGTGAACGACGGCGTTGATCCGCCCTCGTCGAACGACACGGTGAACCCGCGCTGGGGGACCTGGCCGGAGACGGGCCAGCAGTGGGCCGAGCTGACCTGGCCGGCCGCGAAGACCCTCGACAAGGCCGACGTGTACTTCTTCGACGACGACCAGGGCATCGACATGCCCTCCGCGTGGAAGCTCCAGTACTGGAACGGCAGCGCCTACGTGGACATGCCGGGCGCCGGCGCCTACGCGCTGGCCAGGAACCAGTACAACACCGTCTCGTTCACCGCCACCAGCACCACCCGGCTACGGGTGCTGCTCACCGCCACCGGCAGCAGCTCCGTCGGACTCCTCGAAGTCAAGGCGTACGGACCCTGAAGGGATGTGGCTCAAGTGACCCGATCCGCCCGCTCCAGATGTACGGCCGTGCTCGTCGCCGTGCTCGCCATGGTGGTCGCCCTCCTGGTGGCATCGCCGCCCGCGTCCGCCGCCGTCACGTTCAGCTCGACGGGGGTGAACCAGAACGGCGGCAACTGCCTTGACCTGCCGGGCAGTTCGACGACCAACGCCACCCAGCTGCGCGCGTTCACCTGCAGCTCCGGCGCCAACCAGAGCTTCGGCTACACGCCGGTTGCCGGGACGTCCGACACGTACACGATCACCACGCAGTCCGGTCAGTGCGTCGACGTCTTCGGGGCGTCGACGGCGGACAACGCCACGATCATCCAGTGGCCGTGCCACAGCGGAACGAACCAGCAGTGGCGGCTCGTTCCGGTGACGGTCTCCGGAACCGACAGGACGTTCAACGTGGTGTCCGTCAGCTCGGGCAAGTGCGTGACGCCGAGCGGCGGTTCGTCGGCCTCGAACACCAACCTGGTGCAACTTCCGTGCGCCACCGCGAACGGCAGGGTGTGGCGGCTGCCCGGCTTCACGAGCGGGGGCGGCACGGGCACGCACACGTTCACCAACCCGCTGTCCCAGCACGGGCCCGACCCCTGGCTGACGTACTACGACGGCTACTACTACCTCGCCACGACCACCTGGAACTCGACGGTCACCATGCGCAAGGCGAGCACTCTCGCCGGGCTCGCCACGGCAGCCGACCAGGTGATCTTCAACCTGACCCGGCCCAACGGAGCCGGCACGATGTGGGCCCCGGAGTTCCATCTGCTCGACGGGCCCAACGGGAAGCGGTGGTACTTCTACTACACGGCCGGGCGGGAGCCGTACGACCTGGGCACCCAGCGCATCCATGTCCTGGAGAGCGCCGGGCTTGACCCGATGGGGCCCTACAGCTTCAAGGCCGACCTGCTCGACCCGACCCAGGACAACACCTGGGAACTCGACCCGGGCATCCTCCAGTTGAACGGCTCGCTGTACCTCCTTGGCACCTTCTACAACGGGTCGCAGCCCATGTTCATCCGGCCGCTGTCCAACCCGTGGACGGCGAGCGGTACCCGCCGGGTGCTGTCCTCCCCGACCCTCAGCTGGGAGACGGTCGGCGGCGCGGTCAACGAGGGCGCCGAGGTGCTCCAGCGGGGCGGCAAGACGTTCATCGTCTACTCCGCCAGCCACTGTTCCACGCCCGACTACAAGCTGGGGATGCTGACGTACAACGGAACCGGTGACCCGCTCAACTCCGCCTCCTGGGTCAAGTCGCCCAACCCGGTGTTCCAGCGCTCCAACGCCAACGGCGTGTACGGCCCCGGCCACAACGGGTTCTTCAAGTCACCGGACGGGACCGAGGACTGGATCGTCTACCACGCCAACAACTCCACCTCCGGCGGCTGCGACATGAACCGCACCACCAGGGCACAGAAGTTCACCTGGAACGCGGACGGCACACCGAACTTCGGTACGCCGGTCGCGCTCGGCGTCACGCTGACCGCGCCGTCGGGCGAGTAACGGCTGGTTCGGGAACCGTAGTTCCAGAGCTCGATCCTGTTGTTCCGCCCGCCGACGGTTCGGGAACCACCACTTCCCGGACCGTCGGTTTGCGGATGAGGAGCAGCGCCGCGTCGTCGTGGAGCCGGCCGCCCACATGGGTCAGCAGTTCCTCGTGGAGCGCGTCGAGCGTGCGCGACGGCTCGTCGCAGGCGTGGCGGGCCAGTCCTTCGTGGAGCGGGTAGAAGGCGCGGCCCCGGTCGCGGGCCTCGGTGACTCCGTCGGTGTACAGCAGGAGCTGGTCACCGTCGGTGAAGGGCAGCACCTGGAGGTCGGGGGTGTGCCCGGTGAGGGCGCGCAGTCCGAGGGGCGGGGCCGGGTGCGTGGGTTCCACGGTCACGAGGGCGCCCGAGGCCCGGACCAGCAGCGGGGGCGCGTGTCCGCAGTTCACCACCTCCAGGTGGCCTGGCCTCGGGTATCCGGCAACGATCGCGGTGACGAAGTCGTCCACGCCGAGGTTGCGGGCGAGGCTCCGCTCGATCCGGTCGACGACGGCGAGGAGATCTGGCTCGTCATAGGCGGCCTCCCGGAAGACGCCGAGCACCAGAGCGGCGGTCCCGACGGCCGGCAGCCCCTTGCCGCGCACATCGCCGACGATCAGTCTCACCCCGTACGGCGTGGGTATCAGCGCGTACAGATCACCACCGATCCGGGCCTCGGCCGCCGCCGCGCTGTAGCGGACGGCCACCTGGAAGGGGCCGACCGTCGCCGGTACGGGGCTGAGCAGGGCGTGCTGGGCGGTCTCCGCGACCGAACGGACGGCGTCGAGCACCCGTTCCCGGCGCCCGCGCAGTGCGCTGGCCAGCCCGCTCGCCAGGGTGACGGCGCCCAGGGCGGAGAGTACGGCGGCCAGTTCGGGGCCCGGTACACCGTCCTGGTCACCGAGCGTGGCGCCGAGCAGCCCGGCGAGGAGGCCGACGCAGAGGACACCGCGCGGTCCGTTGGTGGTGGCGGCCAGTGCGGGTCCGGCGGCGAGCAGCGGCAGCCAGCTCGTCCCGGCTCCGCCGACGAGATCGCCGAGGGCGACGGCTGCGACGACCAGCACGGGCAGGGCGGAAAGCAAGGACGGGCGGTTCCTGAAGACTCGCATGGACCAGCGGTCTCCACCTCGGTGTCGGGCCTGACTCATGTCCGTCCGCAGTCCTCACCTGTGTACGGGGCGAGCCCCCGAAATGCCTGTTTCATCCAGGTATCCAGGAAACGCGACCAGCGGGGGCGACAACAAGGAGAGGGTTTTCAGATAGTGAGCGAGAGACTCCTGGTCACACGGTCGGCCACCGGGATCAGCCGCGCCCGGATCTCCGGCAGCCTGGAGAGCCGGTCCACCGGCATGGAGACACCGAGCGAGCCGAGCGTGTCGCCCCGGTAGACGGGGACGGCGACACAGACCGTGCCCAGGGCGTACTCCTCCAGGTCGGTGACGGCCGGGGCGACGGGTGAGGAGTCGATTCGCCGGAGCAGTTCCAGCCGGCTGGTGATCGTCCTCGGGGTGAGGTCGTTGAGGTGGTGGCGGGAGAGGTAGTCCTTGCGGGCGTCCTCGTCCATTTCGCGCAGCACTGACTTGCCCAGCGCGGTGGCGTGTCCCGCGTCCTCGAACCCCACCCAGAGGTCGACGCGGGGCGCCCGGGGGCCGTCGACGATCTCGGCGACCCGGATCTCGCCCTCCTCGTAGAAGGTGAGGTAGGCGGCGGTCGTCAGCTCGTCACGCAGCGCGGCGAGCGTGGGACGGACGCGGCTGAGCAGCGCCTGTCCGCTTCCCGTGACCTGCAACGACCGCACCTTGTCCCCCAGGATGAACCCGCCGTCGGCCAGTTTCCGCAGGTAGCCGTCGTGGACCAGGGTGCGCAGCAGGTGGTAGGCGGTGGCCAGGGGCAGCCCCGTCTCGCGTGCCAGCTGCTTCGCCGGCGCCCCGTTCGCGTGTGCGCTCACCGCCTCCATGAGGCGGAAGGCCCGCTGGACGGAGGTGATGAGCGTGGGGCCGTCGTGCGCAGCCATACGACCAGCGTGCGCCCGGCGCCCGGCACGGGCAAGGCGTGCGGGTCCTCACCGCGAACGCGGCGGCGCCGTACTGTTCCGCATGACCAGCCGCGTCGGCACCAGTGTCGTGCCGTGCTCCGTGGCGTCCTGCCGCATCTGCCGCAGCACGCCCTCCACGCACAGCCGCCCCACCTCGGCGAAGTCCTGGTGCACGGTGGTCAGCGGCGGCAGGAACGAGCTCGCCTCCGGGATGTCGTCGAAGCCGATCACGCTGACGTCCTCGGGCACCCTGCGCCCGCTCTCGTGCAGGGCCCGCAGCAGCCCCAGCGCCATCTGGTCGTTGGCCACGAACACCGCCGTACAGTCCGGCATTGCGGCGATCCGCAGACCCGCGTGGTA
Source organism: Streptomyces sp. SID12501 (assembly GCF_010550245.1). Classification (GTDB taxonomy): domain Bacteria; phylum Actinomycetota; class Actinomycetes; order Streptomycetales; family Streptomycetaceae; genus Streptomyces. The sequence goes on along the minus strand of NZ_JAAGLU010000017.1, from coordinate 70,489 downwards.
GCCGGACTCGGCCGACCAGTCCCCGCGCACCAGGGGCGGCGCGATCCGGTCGGCCGCGAGGAGTTCGGCGCGCCAGGCGTCGGTGCGGCGCTGCGCGGCGTACGAGCCCTCGGGGCCCGCCAGATGCCAGACCGTGCGGTGCCCGAGGTCCAGGAGATGCCGTACGGCGGTCCGGGTGCCGCCCGCCTGGTCGGTGTCGACCACGTTGTAGCGGTCGCCCGCGTCGGAGTCGGCCACGACCACCTGGACGTGCGGCGGCATGGAGAGGGTCGACGCGTCGAGGAGGTGCACTTCGAGGATGACGATGACCGCGTCGACGGCGAGCTCGCCGAGCCGCGAGAAGGCTCCGCGCACCTCGTCCTGCGTCGGCACGGCGACCGGCAGCAGGGTGACCGAGTACCCCTCGTGGGCCGCCGAGGTGGCGATCGCCTCAAGTGTGCGCACGTTGCCGGTGGTGGACAGGCCGAAGGTGATGACGCCGATGGTGCGGAACTCGCCGCGTTTGAGGGCCCGGGCGGCGCTGTTGGGGCGGTAGCCCAGCTCCTTCATGGCGGCGAGGACCTGCTGCCGCGTCTCCTCGTTGACGCCGGGGAAGCCGTTCGACACCCGGGAGACGGTCTGCGAGGACACTCCGGCGACCCTGGCGACGTCCGCCATGGAGGCGCTCTGTGTACGGCGGGCGGCCCGCTTCCTGGTGCGTGCGCGCGCCCGCCCCGGCTCGGCCGAGGTGCCGTCAGCTGTGTCCACCCGTCAATCCTCGCTCTCCGGTCCACAGTTGCGCCCGACGACCCTTGACCAGCGTCGGGGGAGCGGTGTAGACATGCCGCCATCAGATGTTTACGTAAACATAACAGCCGGTGGACCTCTCGTGGGGGTCTTGCGGAGACGGATGTTTACGTAAACATCGGGGCGGCGGCGGACCAGCGCCGGTTCCGAGACGGACGAGCGAGGCAAGACAATGACGACCCTAGAACCGCCGGTGGCCGCGAAGCGCGCCCCGGCCCGGTCCGCGGCGAAGAGGGACCGCCGCTCCTGGACGGGATGGGGGTTCATAGGCCCGTTCGTGGCGGTGTTCGCCCTCGTCTTCCTGGCACCCATCGGGTACTCGATCTATTTGAGCCTGTTCAGGGACCAGCTGATCGGCGGCACGAGTTTCGTCGGCCTGGACAACTACACACAGGCCCTGAAGGACGACCAGTTCTGGCAGTCCCTCACCCGGGTGGCACTCTTCCTGGCCGTCCAGGTGCCGATCATGCTCGGCATCGCCCTGCTGATCGCCCTGGCCCTGGACAGCGGACGCCTCTTCGGCAAGGACTTCTTCCGCATCACGATCTTCCTGCCGTACGCGGTGCCCGCCGTGGTCGCCACCCTGATGTGGGGCTTCATGTACGGCACCAAGTACGGCCTGGTGGGTGACATCAACAGCGCGTTCGGCGTCACGCTGCCCGACCCGCTCTCCAGCGACCTGGTCCTGGCGTCGATCGGCAACATCGTCACGTGGGAGTTCATCGGCTACAACATGCTGATCTTCTACTCCGCGCTACGGGTCATCCCGCTCTCGCTCTACGAGGCCGCGGAGATCGACGGCGCCGGGCAGTTCCGCATCATCACCGCCATCAAGCTCCCCGCGATCCGCGGTGCCCTCGTCATCGCGACGATCTTCTCGATCATCGGCAGCTTCCAGCTCTTCAACGAGCCGGCCATCCTGCGGCCACTGGCACGCAACGCCATCACGACCGACTTCACCCCGAACTTCTACACGTACTCGCTGTCCTTCAACGGCCAGCAGCACAACTACTCCGCGGCGGTCGCCATCATCATGGGGCTGATCACCATGGTCATCGCCTATGTCGTGCAGCTCCGCGGCATGCGCAAGGGAGCGTGAACCATGAGCAGCTCCGTCACCACCACCTCCCCGGCTGCACCCGCAGAAGCCACCGGCGGTTCCAAGGGCGCGCCCCGGCTGCGCACCCGCCGTAAGCACAACCCCGGCAGCCCCAAGCGCAGCATCCTGCTGACCGTCCTCACCGGGCTGATCCTGGTCTACACGGTCGTGCCCCTGATCTGGCTGGTCATCAGCGCCACCAAGACCCAGGACGGGCTGGCCAGTTCGTCCGGAATGTGGTTCAGCAGCGACTTCGCCCTCTGGCAGAACATCCACGACACGTTCACGTACCACGACGGCATCTTCGTCCGCTGGCTGCTGAACACCCTGCTGTACGTCGTGCTCGGCGCCGGCGGCGCCACGCTGCTGGCGATCCTCGGCGGCTACGCGCTGGCGAAGTTCACCTTTCCGGGCAAGCGCGCCGTGTTCGCCGTGGTCATCGGTGCCGTCGCCGTCCCGGGCACGGCCCTGGCGGTGCCCACCTTCCTGATGTTCAGCAAGATGGGCCTGACCGACACCCCGTGGGCGGTGATCATCCCCTCGCTCGTGTCGCCCTTCGGTCTGTATCTGATGTGGGTCTTCGCGACCGAGGCCATCCCCACCGAACTGATGGAGGCGGCCCGCATCGACGGAGCGGGCGAGATACGCACCTTCTTCCAGGTCGCGATGCCCCTGCTCGCCCCCGGCACCGTGACCGTCCTGCTGTTCACCACGGTCGCGACCTGGAACAACTACTTCCTGCCGCTCATCATGCTCAAGGACCCCAACTGGTACCCGCTGACCCTGGGTCTGGACGCCTGGAACAACCAGGCCCAGACGATCGGCGGCGACGTCGTCACCAACCTGGTGATCACCGGATCACTGCTCACCATCATTCCGCTGATCGCCGCGTTCCTGCTGCTCCAGAAGTACTGGCAGTCCGGCCTTTCCGCCGGAAGTGTCAAGGAGTGATCCACCCTCAGGCCCCACACCCCCCTCGGCTCCACCGCGTTTCACCCTCACACAGCATTCACCCTCACCCCGTCCCACCCACGAAGAAGTGGAAGCATCTCGATGCGTAGAACCACCGGCCGCCTGATGCGCGGCATAACCCTGCTCTCCGTCCTCGCCCTCGGCGCGACCGCCTGCGGCGGCTCCGACGACGACAGCTCGGACCAGAAGGGCGTCTCCGCCGCGGACATCCAGGCGGCCCTCAAGAAGGGCGGCACGGTCAATGTCTGGGCCTGGGAGCCCACGCTGAAGTCGGTCGCCGCCAACTTCCAGAAGAAGTACCCCAAGGTCAAGATCAACCTGGTGGCCGAGCGGTCCGGCGACAAGCACTACACCGCCCTGTCGAACGCCATCGCGGCCAAGAAGGGTGTCCCGGACGTCGCGCAGGTCGAGTACTTCGCGCTGAGCCAGTACTCCCTCACCAAGGGCCTGAGCGACCTGGCCCCCTACGGTGCCGACAAGCTCAAGGCCAAGTACACGCCCGGCCCGTGGAACGCCGTGAGCGACGGCGACAAGGTCTACGGCCTGCCGATGGACTCGGGCCCCATGGCGATGTTCTACAACAAGAAGGTCTTCGACAAGTACAAGATCGCCGTCCCGACCACCTGGGACGAGTACGTCGAGGCGGCCCGCAAGCTGCACAAGGCCGACCCCAAGGTCTACATCGCCAACGACGCCGGCGACGCGGGCTTCACCACCAGCCTCCTGTGGGAGGCCGGTTCGCGCCCCTACAAGGTCGACGGCACCAAGGTGTCGGTCAACTTCGACGACGCGGGCGCCAAGAAGTACACGGACACCTGGCAGAAGCTCATCGACGAGAAGCTCGTCTCGCCGATCAACGGCTGGACCGACGACTGGTACAAGGGTCTGGGCGACGGCACCATCGCCACCCTGACCACCGGCGCCTGGATGCCCGCCAACTTCGTCAGCGGTGTCCCGCAGGCGTCCGGCCAGTGGCGCGCGGCCCCGATGCCGGCCTGGACCAAGGGCGACAAGGCCAGCGCGGAGAACGGCGGCAGCTCGCTGGCCCTGCCCGAGCTGGGCAAGAACAAGGAGCTCGCCTACGCGTTCGTCGAGTACGCGAACGCCGGTGACGGTGTGCAGACCCGTGTCGACGAGGGCGCCTTCCCGGCGACCACCGCTCAGCTCCAGGACCCGGCGTTCCTGAGCAAGAAGTTCGACTACTTCGACGGCCAGGAGGCGAACAAGATCTTCGCCGACTCCGCCGCCAACGTCGCCAGCGACTGGTCGTACCTGCCCTTCCAGCAGTACGCCAACTCGATCTTCAACGACACCGTCGGCAAGGCCTACGTCTCCAGCACGAAGCTCTCCGACGCGCTGAAGACCTGGCAGGACGCCTCCATCAAGTACGGCACGGAGCAGGGCTTCACCGTCGAGAAGTAACAGCTGGGCAGTAGCAGCCGAGGAGCGGCCGGAAAGCGTCAACGCCGGCCGCTCCTCGTACCCCCCGTACCTTGGAAGGACCACCATGACCTCCGCCTCCCCGTCCCGTCTGCCGTACGGGCCGGACGGTGACTCCGTGCCCCGTCTCGCGTACGGCGCCGACTACAACCCCGAGCAGTGGCCTCGGGAGGTGTGGGAGGAGGACGTACGGCTGATGCGCGAGGCCGGTGTCAACATCGTCTCGGTGGGGATCTTCTCCTGGGCGCGTATCCAGCCGGACGCGGACACCTGGGACTTCGGGTGGCTGGACGAGATCATGGACCTGCTGCACGAGGGCGGGATCGGCGTCGATCTGGCCACCGCGACCGCGTCCCCGCCGCCGTGGCTCACCACCGCGCACCCGGAGATCCTCCCGGTGACGGCCACGGGCGAGACGGTCTGGCCGGGCGCGCGCCAGCACTGGCGCCCCACCTCCCCGGTGTTCCGCAGCCATGCGCTCGGCCTGGTCCGGAAGATGGCGGAACGTTACGCCAACCACCCGGCCCTGGTGGCCTGGCACATCTCGAACGAGCTGGGCTGCCACAACATCTACGACTTCTCGGACGACGCGGCCCACGCCTTCCGCGACTGGCTGCGCGCCCGTTACACCACGCTCGACGCCCTCAACCACGCCTGGGGCACTGCGTTCTGGTCGCAGCGCTACAGCGACTGGGCGCAGATCCTGCCGCCCCGGCTGGCCGGCTCGCACCCGAACCCCACCCAGCAGCTGGACTTCAAGCGGTTCTCCTCGGACGCGCTGAAGGACTACCTGGTCGCGGAGCGGGACATCCTGCGCGAGTACACGCCCGAGGTCCCCATCACCACCAACTTCATGGTGATGGGCGGCACGAAGGGCATGAACTACCCGGACTGGGCGGGCGAGATCGACTTCGTCTCCAACGACCACTACGTCCACCCGGGCCCGCAGGACCGCGACGAGCTGTCCTTCTCCGCCAACCTGACCAGTGGTATCGCGGGCGGCCGTCCGTGGTTCCTGATGGAGCACTCCACCAGCGCGGTCAACTGGCAGCACGTCAACGTGGCCAAGCGCCCCGGTGAGCTGGCCCGCGACTCGCTGCTGCACGTCGCGCACGGCGCCGACGCCGTCTGCTTCTTCCAGTGGCGTCAGTCGGCGGCCGGCGCCGAGAAGTACCACTCCGCGATGGTGCCGCACGCCGGCGCCGACAGCGAGGTCTTCCGTGGGGTGGCCGCCCTCGGCCAGACCCTGAAGGACCTGGCGCCGATCGCGGGCTCCGAGCGCGAACCGGCCCGCGTCGGGATCGTGTTCGACTGGGACTCCTGGTGGGCGAGCGAGCAGGACTCGCACCCCACCGCCCTCCTCGACTACCGCCAGGAGGGGTTGAACTGGTACTCGGCGCTCCTCTCTCTCGGCATCCGCTCCGACATCGTCACCACGCGCACCGAGTTCAGCCGTTACGACGTGCTGATCACCCCGGTCCTGCACATGGTCCCGGCGACACTCGCCAAGGAACTGACGCGGTACGCGGAGACGGGCGGCCATCTGGTCACCACCTACTTCTCCGGCGTCGTCGACGAGAACGACCACATCTGGCTCGGCGGCTACCCGGGCGCCCTGCGCGACCTGCTGGGCATCCGCGTCGAGGAGTTCGGCCCGCTGCTCGACGGTGAGTCGGTCGAGGTCGACGGCGGCGGTACGGGCACGGTGTGGACCGACCGCATCGATGTGACCGACCCCGAGGTCGAGGTCCTGGCCCACTACCGCACGGGCGCCTACGCGGGCCGCCCTGCCGTCACCCGCCGTACGACGGGCGAGGGTTCGGCGTCCTACGTCTCCACGCGCCTCGGTGCCGACGGCCTCGCGGCGCTGCTGCCGGGGCTGCTCGCGCCGGCCGGTGTCGACAGCGAGCTGCCCGAACCCGCCCGTGGGCGGGTCGAGTTGACCGTGAGGCAGGGCGGCGGAAGCCGTTTCCTGTTCCTGGTGAACCGCAGCGAGGAGGAGGTCCCACTGCCGGGCCTCGACGGAGAGCGGCTGTCCGGCGGTACGGATACCGACGGCGTCCTCGTCCTCGCGCCGAGGGAAGTCGCCGTACTTCGACAGCCCGCCCACTGAGCGACCCCGCGCACCACACTCGCACCACCCCTGAACTCCCTTGATCCAAGGGGCACACCGTCGTGCCCCGTGTCCGTGCGCACCCGCGCACGGTGCGGGCACGGCGGTCCACCGCAGCGACCACATCTGAGTTGGGAGCACACGTTGGCACGCCGTACCCGCACGCGACACCTTCTGGGAGTCGTCGGCATCACCGCCCTGGCCACTTCGGCCGCTCTGGTCAGCGCGCCTTCACCGGACGCGCAGGCGGCGGCCGAGGCCGCCGTCCCGTCCGTCACGGTCACCCCCGATCCCTCGTACAAGCAGGAGAAGTTCGAGGGCTGGGGCACCAGTCTGGTCTGGTTCGCCAACGCGACCGGCGACTATCCCCCGGCGGTCCGCGAGAAGCTCGCGAAGCTGCTGTTCGGTGACGACGGGCTGGCGCTGAACATCGCCCGCTACAACATCGGCGGCGGCAACGCTCCCGACGTGAAGGACTACCTGCGGGCCGGCGGGGCCGTCGAGGGCTGGTGGAAGGCGCCTGCGGGCACCACCCGCGCGGACACCGACTGGTGGAGCGCCGACGACGCGGCCGACTGGAACCCGAAGGCGGACAAGACCCAGCGCTGGTGGGTGGACCGCATCAAGAAGGACATCACCCACTGGGAGACGTTCAGCAACTCGCCGCCCTGGTTCATGACGGAGAGCGGCTATGTCTCCGGCGGTTTCAACGCCAACGCCGACCAGCTGAAGGCCGATTCGGTCGACGACTTCGCCGCCTACCTGGCGGGGGCGACGAAGCGTCTGGAGAAGGCCGAGGGCATCAAGGTCGACACCGTCGACCCGTTCAACGAGCCCAACACCGGCTACTGGGGCACCCGTCTGGGCGCCGACGGCCTGCCCGTCGGCGGCCGTCAGGAGGGCGCCCACATCGGCCCCGCGCTCCAGGAGAAGGTTCTCGCCGCGCTGGCCCCCGCCCTGAAGAAGGCGAAGGTCAAGTCGGAGATCTCGGCGATGGACGAGACCAACCCGTCCATCTTCGCGAACAACTGGAACTCCTACTCGCAGGCCTCCAAGGACCTCGTGGACCAGATGAACGTCCACACCTACGGCACCGGGCAGCGCACCACCGTGCGCGACCTCGCCAAGGCGGCCGACAAGCCGCTGTGGATGAGCGAGGTCGAGGGCGACTGGGGCGACGGGCAGAGCTTCACGGACATGCGTCCGGGTCTCGGCCTCGCCCAGCAGATCGTCAACGACCTGCGTGAACTGGAGCCCCAGGCCTGGGTGTTCTGGCAGCCGGTCGAGGACTACGACAACATGAAGCCCGGCGGCGAGTCCGCCAAGGGCGGCAACTGGGGCAGCGTCCAGCTGTCGTTCAGCTGCAAGTCCACGGACACGCTGGCGTCGTGCCCGATCTACACGAACACCAAGTTCGACACCGCCCGCAACTTCACGCACTTCATCAAGCCGGGCGACAAGCTGATCAAGGTGGACGACACCTCCAGCGCCGCGGCCGTGACCAAGGACGGCAAGGGCGCCTCGCTCGTCCACGTCAACAGCACCACCGCGGCCCGTGACGTCACCATCGACCTCTCCAAGTTCCGCACCATCAAGGGCAACGCGACCGTCACGCCGACCGTGACCAGCGCCGACGGCAAGCTCAAGCAGCAGGCCCCGGTCAAGGTCGTCGACGGCAAGGCGACGTACACCGTCCCGGCCCAGTCCGTGACCTCCTTCGCCGTCAAGGGCGTCTCGGGTGTCGCGAAGGACGCCGGCCTGTTCAGCAAGGGCCACTCCTACACGCTGACCGGCGTGCAGAGCGGCAAGGCCGTGACCGTCGGCGCCAACGGCACGAGCCTGGTCATCGGCTCCGCCAACGGCACCGTCGCTCAGCAGTGGCAGCTCGACGCCCGGCACGGCGAGAAGGGCGCCCGCCAGCGGTACGTGTTCGCCAACCCGGCCGAGGGCAAGCGCCTGGCCGTGCGCGACAACGTCCCCGTGGTGGAGCCCGACACGGGCAAGCGGGATCCGGCCACCGAGTGGATCATGTCGACCACCGGTGACGGGACATGGACGCTGATCAACGCGGCCACCGGCCGCCTCCTGGAGGTCGGCGGCCAGGCGACCAACGAGGGTGCCGCCGTCACCACGTGGATCGCCAACTCCGGCTCGAACCAGCGCTGGAGGGTCACGGACGTGACCGACCGGAGCTGACCCGGTAGTTCGTCCACGAAGGCCGCCTCCGCGTGAGGCGGCCTTCCGCGTGTCCAGGACCTGGGACGGCGGGCCCGCAACCCTCTCGCAACGTCCCGCGCGGTCCACTGGGACGGTGGAGATGCCCGAGAAGGACCCGCGCGTCGAACTGACCCCGGCCGCCGCCGGACTGCTGCGGCGACTGCACGCGATGCACGGCCCGCTGATGTTCCACCAGTCCGGCGGCTGCTGCGACGGCAGCGCGCCCATGTGCTTCCCGGCGGGCGAGTTCCGGACCGGCGGCTCGGACATACTGCTCGCCGAACTGGTGGTCGAAGGTGTCCCCGAACCGGTGACGTTCTGGATGTCCCGCAGCCAGTACGAGGTGTGGTCCCACACCCGGCTGATCGTGGACGTCGTACCGGGCCGGGGCAGCGGTTTCTCGCTGGAGGCGCCCGAAGGAGTGCGCTTCCTGATCCGCTCCCGGGTCGTCAACACCTAGCCTCCCGCGCGCCCCCACGCGGCTCATCGTCGTCTGGTGTGCTCCCCCTGCGCCCTGCCACAGTTGACGGGACATCAGGGGGTCCGGATGCGTGCAAGCGGACGGTTCAGAACGGGCAGAGCGGCAGTCTCGGCTGTCGCGGTACTCGCAGCGCTGGCCGGCGCGGCCCTGACAGGGGCGGCACCGGCCAGCGGCGCGCCGAGAGCCACTCAGGTCGCGCCGGGCGTGCGCTACGCGCAGTTCGACATCGTGGCGGCCAAAGGGGTGACCCACGCCCACCTGCTGAGCGTCGACCTCGGCAACGCACGGGTACGGGTCAACCTTCTCTACGCGGGGGCGGTGGCGGCGCGGGCCGCCGTCTCCAGGCTGGCAGACGCCAAGGGCGCCGTCGCGGCCGTCAACGGCGACTTCTTCAACATCAGTGAGGTCCAGCATCCCGGGGTCGCGGCAACGGGCGCGTCGGTGGGCCCGGCGATCGCGAGCGGTGTGGTGCTCAAGTCGGCGGTGCCGAACGGTCAGCGCTTCGGCCCTTCGATGCCGCCCGGCGTCACCACCAGGGCCGTCCTCGGCGTGGGCACCGACAGAAGGGCCCGGCTGGACAACCTCGCCCTGTCGGGCAGCGTCGGCACACCCGCGGGACGGTTCACGCTCGGCGGGCTCAACCAGTACGCGCTGCCGGTGGGTTCCATCGGCGCGTTCACCCCGGCCTGGGGCAGCGTCTCCCGGGCGCGGGCGGTGTGCGGCACGGACACCGACCGGGCAGCGCCGTGCAGTACGGACACGTACGAGGTGACGGTGCGGCGCGGCAAGGTCGTCCGGGCGGCGAACTCCCCCGGCGGCGGTGCCATCGCCGCCAACACCACGGTCCTGGTGGGCCGGGAGGCCGGCGCGGGGCAACTGCGGAAACTGTCCGTCGGTGCGTCGGTCACGGTCAAGAGCCGTCTCGTGGCTGCGACGAGCCGTATCCCGTACCGCTTCGCCCTCGGCGGCTACCCGGTACTGAGGGGCGGCCGGCCGCTGACGGGCCTCGACAACAACACCGCCGCCGTGCGCACCGCGGCGGGCATCGCGAACGGCGGGCGCAAGCTGCTGCTACTCGCGGTGGACGGTGAGCCGAAGTACCGGAGCGGACTGACGGTCGCCGAAGTCGCCGCCACCATGCGGAAGTTGGGTTCGGTCGACGCCTTCAACCTGGACGGCGGCGGCTCCACGACCCTCGTCGCCAGAGCACCGGGAGCGAGCAAGGTCACCGTCCGCAACCATCCGACCGGCGGCGCCGAACGAGCCGTACCGAACGGCATCGGGGTCTTCTCGATCACCTGACGCCACGTTCGCACACTGCCCACGCTGTCTGCTGTCCCGGTGGCAGCTTCAGGCTGCCTCCTTGAGAAATGGCCAGCGCGAACCTCCTCCGCCACGCGCACTTCGCGACTGTCGGCCGCACGTGTGGTGTCTCGCGAGTGTCAGGGCGTCCCGTGGGCGTCGAGGAACGCTTCGAGCCCCGCGAGATCGTCCGTGTTGAGGTAGTCGACGCCTGCGGCGAGGAGCTCGCCCCACAGCGCGTCCCGGGCGGGGCCGGCCACATCGGGCGTGGCCCAGAAACGCACCTGCTGTCCGCGGGCGTGGGCCGCCGACATGATGCCGTTCAGCCGGGCGCGCTCGGCGTCCGGGAACGGACCGACGCCCGGCCAGGTGAAGTTGAGCGTCCAGTTGTCGGAGATCAGCGGCACGAAGGAGGCCGGTGCCGAGGTGCCGAGGTCGGCGAGGCGCCCGTCGTAGAAGGCCCGCCGTACGCTCTGCGCCTCCATGGGCACCCGGGCGGCCCGGTCGCCGGAGATCACGGCGGTGACCGGCCCGGGGTGGACACGGCCGTGGGCGTACGTGGTGAACAGGCCCCGATAGCGCCGGAGATGGCGGTCGAGTTCGAGATACGTCGACGAGCCCTCGGTCTTGATGTCGATGAGGAGCTGGAGCGGCCGACGGTAACCCCGGTACACGGAGCCGTGGTTGGCCCTCACGCGTGCGGCGAGGGTGTCGAGGTAGAGCGATTCGAGGGTACGGGCCGGGTCGAGATCCGCGGGGTCGTGGGCGACGAGGAGCTGGTCGCCGACGAGGTAGATGTCGGCCTCGACGCTGCCGAAGCGGTGGTCGAGGGCGTCGAGGAGCGGGCGGGGATGCTCGAAGTCGTTGTGGGCGTGGGCGCGCCACAACGGACTTGGCCCGTACGTCGGTTCACCCGCGAGGGCGCGCGCGGCAGGCAGGACGACGGTGCCCGCGAGGGCGGCGCCGAAGGCGGTGAGGGCTCTGCGACGGGTGGTGAGGGCCATGCGCTGCCTCCCTGGCTGGAGTTCATGTGGGGCTGACTCTGGAGCTGACCGAGGAACGACGCTCCCGCGAGTATGCGGGCCGTACACCGCCCAGCAGCACAGCCCGACAAGGGAGTTGGCCGACTTGCCGCTGTGCGTTCACTGGTACCGCTGTGTGTTCATGTCGTCCGCGCCGCGCACACGAAGAAGCCCGCCCCTCATACAGAGGAGCGGGCTTCCGCCGTACGGCGGGTACGTCAGGGGGTGCGCAGGTCGACCAGTTCGGCGAGGGCGGCGCGGTGGACGCCGGACGTGCCGTAGGCGATCGAGTCGGCCTTGGCGCGCTTGAGGCACAGGTGGGTCGGGTGCTCCCAGGTCATACCGATGCCGCCGTGCAGCTGGAGTGCCTCCTCGGCGGCCCGGACGGCCACGGGAGCCGCGTAGGACTGGGCGACGGCGACCGCGATGCCGGAGTCCGCGCTGCCGGTGGCGAGGGCGTCCGCCGCGCTCCGGGCAGCCGCGCGCAGGCCGACGACCTCCAGCCAGAGCTGGGCCAGCCGGTGCTTGACGGCCTGGAAGCCGCCGACGGGCCGGTTGAACTGCTTGCGGTCCTTCAGATAGCGCACGGTCTCGGTCAACGCCCATTCCGCGAGCCCGAGTTGCTCGGAGGCGAGCAGTCCGGCCCCGGCCCGCAGCGCACGTCGTACGGCGGGTTCGGCGTCGCCCAGCAGCCGGGCCGAGGCTCCGTCGAAGGTGACCGTGGCGACCGGCCGGGTGAGGTCCAGGGAGACCTGCGGGGTGACGGTGACGGCGTCCGCGTCGGTGGACACCGCGTACAGCCCGCCGTCGTCGGCCGGAACCAGCAGGACGTCGGCGGACGTCGCGTCCGCGATGCCGGTCAACTCGCCGTGCAGCAGGCCGCCTTCGTGCAGGACGACCTTGTAGGCGCCGCCGGGAGCCACGTTCAGCGCGACGGCGAGGGCGCCGACCGTCCGGCCGGAGGCCAGTGCGGTGAGCAGCTCGCCCGCCGCGTCGCCCGTCCCGGCCAGCAGCGCCTCGGTGGCGACGACGGCACTTGTGAGGTAGGGGACGGGTGCGACGGCGCGCCCCAACTCCTCCAGCACAACAGCGACTTCGCGGTGCGAGGCACCCTGGCCGCCCTGATCCTCCGGCACCAGGAGACCGGCCAGGCCCATGCCTTCGGCGAGGGACTTCCACAGGGAGAGGTCGTGCGGGACGTCCGTCTCCATGCGGGTGATCACGCCGGCCGGATCGCAGTGGTCGGTGAGCAGGTCCCGGACGGCGGCGCGCAGCGCCTCTTCCTCCTCCGAGTACAGCAGGTCGGGCTCGGTGCTCGCGGTGCTCGGCGTGCTCATCGGGCGAGGTCCTTCCAGGCGACGTCCTTGTCGGTCCGCGGTTCGCTGGGCAGGCCCAGGACACGTTCGGCGACGATGTTCAGCAGGACCTCGCTGGTCCCGCCCTCGATGCTGTTGCCCTTGGAGCGGAGGTAGCGGTAGCCGGCGTCACGCCCGACGAAGTCCACCAGTTCGGGCCGGCGCATGGTCCAGTCCTCGTACAACAGGCCTTCCTCGCCGAGGAGTTCGACCTCCAGGCTGCTGATCTCCTGGTTGAGTCGGGCGAAGGAGAGCTTCAGGCCGGCACCCTCCGGGCCGGGCTGGCCCGCGACCAGCTGCTGGCGTGTCCGCTCCCCTGTCAGCCGGGCGACCTCGGCCTCCACCCACAGCTTCAGCAGCCGCTGGTGCAGATCATGGGTGCGCAGTTCGGGGCGTTCACGCCACGACTTGGCGACGGGCCCGATCATGCCGCCCTCGCGCGGGATGCGCATACCACCAATGGCCACGCGCTCGTTGTTCAGCGTGGTCTGCGCGACCCGCCAGCCGTCGCCCACCTCGCCGAGGCGATGGGCGTCCGGGATGCGGACGTCGGTCAGGAACACCTCGTTGAACTCGGCCTCGCCGGTGATCTGCCGCAGCGGCCGGACCTCGACACCGGGGTCGGACATGTCGCAGAGGAAGTACGTGATGCCCTTGTGCTTGGGCACGTCCGGATCGGTGCGCGCGATGAGGATGGCCCAGCGGGCGAGATGCGCGCTGGACGTCCACACCTTCTGCCCGTTGATGATCCAGCCGTCCCCGGACCTAACCGCCCGTGTCCCCAGCGCGGCCAGGTCGGATCCGGCCCCCGGCTCGCTGAAGAGCTGGCACCAGACCTCCTCCCCCACCCACAACGGCCTGAGGAACTTCCGCTTCTGCTCCTCCGTGCCGAAGCCGAGGATGGTCGGCGCGGCCATTCCCAGACCGATGCCGATGCGCCGGGGGTCGTTGTCGGGAGCCCCGGCGGCCTCCAACTCGGCGTCCACGACGGCCTGGAGGGTGCGCGGCGCGCCCAGCCCGCCCAGCCCTTCCGGGTAGTGCACCCAGGCGAGCCCGGCGTCGAAGCGGGCTTTGAGGAAGTCGAGCCGGCCGGTACTGGCAGGCGGATGTGCGGCCAGCAACTCCCGTGTCAGTCGGGTGAGTTCAGCTGCGTCGGTCATGCGGCGGCTCCGTTCTCCAGTGAGGGCAGCACCGCGACCCGGCCGGTGGTGACACCGTCGGCGACGCGCTGCACGGCGGCCGAGGCCCCGCCCAGCGGCACGCGCTCGCTCACCAGCGGCTTGATCGCGCCCCGGGCGGCCAGCTCGGTGAGCTGCTCGTGGCAGTGCTGGACCAGCTTCGGGTTCTTGGTGGCGTACAGGCCCCAGTGCAGGCCCAGGATCGAGTAGTTCTTCACCAGGGCGTGGTTGAGCCCGGGGCTGGGAATGGTCCCGCTCGCGAACCCGACGACCACGATGCGTCCCTCGAAGGCGACGACCTTGGTGGACTGGGTGTAGGCCTCCCCGCCGACGGGGTCGTAGACCACGTCGACCCCGCGCCCACCGGTGGCTTCCTTCACGGCCCCGACGACGTTCTCCGTACGCCGGTCGATGACGACGTCGCAGCCCAACTCCCGTGCCACGGACACCTTCTCGGCCCCGCCGACGACGCCGATGACGGTGGCGCCGGCGGCCTTCCCGAGCTGTACGGCGGCGCTGCCGACCCCGCCGGCGGCGGCGTGCACGAGGAGCGTCTCGCCGGCTTCCAGGGCGGCTCGCCGGTGCAGTCCGAACCAGCCCGTCTGGTAGCCGATGAGGAGGGAGGCTGCCTCGGCGTCATCGAGCGACTCGGGCGCCGTGAACAGCCCGCGGGGGTCCGCCAGCACGTACTCGGCGAAACCGCCGTACGGCAGCACGGGGTTGCCGATCACCCGGCGGCCGTCCTCGGTCTCGCCGCAGATCTCGACCCCGGGAGTGAACGGCAGCGGCGGCCTGACCTGGTACTCCCCACGGCACATCAGGACGTCCGGGAAGTTGATCGTCGCGGCACGCACCTTCAGCAGCACCTGGCCCTCGGCGGGCACCGGCCGCTCCACCTCACCGAGGACCATCACCTCGCCCGGCTCACCGTTCTGGTGCACTTGCCATGCCTGCATGGGGGGCCTCCACGGGACTGCGCTCGTCTTGTTCGGCTGACCGGGCTCGATCGCATACTAAGCGGTCGCTTGCAGATCAGGGAACTGTCGAGAACCGGTCCGCGGCAGTCGCGTACGTCACGGTCCACGTCACGATCGCGACGCTTTCGTGCGGGCGGGCCGCGCCCGCACATGCATCCGCTCCCCCTGCGGCCCGAACAGGCTGAGGAACTCCGCGGGCCCCTCCCCCACCGCCCCGAACCAGTGCGGCACCCGGGTGTCGAACTCGGCCGCCTCGCCCGGCCCGAGCACCACGTCGTGCTCCCCGAGCACCACCCGGAGCCGCCCCGACAGCACGTAAAGCCACTCGTATCCCTCGTGCGTCCGGGGCTCGAGCTCCTCGCTGATCACCGGCAGGATCACCTTGAACGCCTGGAGTCCGCCCGGCTGCCGGGTGAGCGGGAGATACGTCCGCCCGTGCCGCACGATCGGCTTGGCCCGCACCCGGGGATCGTCGACGGGCGGGGCCCCGACGAGCTCGTCGAGTGCCACGCGATGCGCACGTGCGATGGGCAGCAGCAGTTCCAGGCTCGGGCGCCGCAGCCCCGCCTCGAGCCGGGACAACGTACTGACGGAGATGCCGGTCGTGGCGGACAGCCCCGCGAGGGTCGCGCCGCGCTCCTTGCGAATGCGTCGCAGCCGGGGTCCCACCTCCGCGAGGACGTGGTCGGTGTCGTCCTCGGTCGTGACATCGGTTGTGACATCAGTCGTGGCGTCGGTTGTGGCATCCATACGGCTATTGCAGTTTCGGCAAAGAGGTTTGTCAATACGGCAGCGAACGGGCGACGGTCGGGGTGGAGGTGGTCACCATGACCGCAGAGCACAGGACCGACATGTACGAGGTCGTCGTCATCGGAGGCGGTGCGGCCGGACTGTCCGCCGCGCTGGTCCTCGGCCGGGCCCGCTGCCGCACCCTGGTCGTCGACGCGGGCGAGCCGCGCAACGCACCGGCCGCGCACATGCAGGGCTATCTGTCCCGCGACGGCATGCCGCCGGCCGAGTTCCTGGCGGTGGGCCGCGAGGAGATCGCGCGGTACGGGGTGGAACTGGTCCGGGACCGGGCGGTGGACGTCACGAAGAGCGGGGACTTCACGGTGACGCTGGCGAGCGGTGACAGGACGGTGCACGCCAGGCGGCTCGTCATCGCCACGGGGCTGCGGGACGAACTGCCCGCCGTACCGGGCGTCGCCGAGCGCTTCGGGCGGGACGTGATCCACTGCCCGTTCTGCCACGGCTGGGAGGTACGGGACCGGGCGTTCGGCGTGCTGGCCTCGACCCCTGCGAGCGTGCACCAGGCGCTGCTGGTCGCCCGGTGGTCGAAGGACGTGACGCTGTTCCTGCACACCGTCGCGGAGACGGAACTCGGCGACGAGGACCTGCGCAGGCTGGCTGCGGCGGGCGTCGCGGTGGTCCCCGGCGAGGTCGCGTCCCTGACGACCGGCGAAGACCGCCTCACCGGTGTACGACTCACGGACGGCACGGCCCATGCCCGCGAGATCCTGTTCGTCGCCCCGCGCGCCGTTCCGCGCAACGCCCTCTTCGAGACCCTGGGCGCCGACCTGACGGAAACCCCGTTCGGGACGTACCCGAGGGTCGACGCGACGGGCCTGACGACCGTGCCCGGCGTCTGGGCGGCGGGCAACGCGATCGGCTTCGCGGAACAGGTCGTCCACGCGGCGAGCGGCGGCTATCGCGCGGCCACGGCGATCGTGGCGGACCTGGTGTTCTCCGACGTGGACCCCGTCGGCCGGTCCGGCGTCTGAGAACAGGGCCTGTTTCCCGGATGTGCATCCGCCACGCCCGTTGCACCATGGCTGCATGCTGCTGACCCGGCTCGCCCACGTGTCCCAGGAGGTCGCCGCCACCTCCGCCCGGTCCCGCAAGATCGCGCTGCTCGCCGAACTGTTCCGGGACACCGCCGCCGACGACGTGCCGATCGTCATCCCGTATCTCGCCGGACGCCTGCCACAGGGACGGCTCGGCATCGGATGGAAGGTGCTGGACCAGCAAATCCCCGGCGCAGCCGGGCCGTCCCTCACCGTACGGGACGCCGACGCACGGCTCACCGCGATCGGCGCGGTCACCGGAGCCGGTTCGCAGTCCGAACGCAGGCGTCTGGTGGGCGAGTTGCTGGCGGCGGCCACCGCGGAGGAGCAGCGGTTCCTGTTCGCACTGATCACAGGCGAGGTACGGCAGGGGGCCCTGGACGCCGTGGCCGTGGAAGGCCTGGCGGCGGCCACCGACGCGCCGCCCGCGGACGTACGGCGCGCGGTGATGCTCGCGGGCGCGATCCAGCCCGTCGCGCAGGCCCTGCTGGCCGACGGACCGGCGGCCCTCGCCCGCTTCCGGCTCACCGTCGGCCGACCCGTCCTGCCGATGCTCGCGCACAGCGCCTCCTCGGTGGCGGAGGCCGTCGAGAAGCTCGGGGCCTGCGTGGTCGAGGAGAAGCTGGACGGCATCCGGGTCCAGGTCCACCGCGACGGCGACGACGTACGGCTCTACACCCGCACCCTCGACGACATCACCGACCGGCTGCCTGAACTGACCGCCGCCGCCAGGGCGTTGAGAGGCGAGCGGTTCATCCTGGACGGCGAGGTGATCGCCCTCGACACTGCCGGGCGCCCGCGTTCGTTCCAGGAGACCGCCGGCCGCGTCGGCTCCCGCGTGGACGTGGAGACGGCCGCCCGGGAGACACCGGTCTCCCCCGTCTTCTTCGACGCGCTGTCGGTCGACGGCCACGAACTCCTCGACCTCCCCTTCGCCGAACGGCACGCCGCCCTGGCCCGTCTGGTCCCCGAGCCGATGCGGGTGCGGCGCCTGCCGGCCGGTGGCACCGCCGACCTCCCCGCCGCCGAGAAGTTCCTCGCCGACACCCTCGCGCGCGGCCACGAGGGCGTCGTGGTCAAGGCCCTCGACGCCCCCTACAGCGCGGGCCGGCGCGGAGCGGCCTGGCTGAAGGTCAAGCCCGTACACACCCTCGACCTGGTGGTGCTGGCGGCCGAGTGGGGCCACGGACGCCGTACCGGCAAGCTGTCGAACCTCCACCTCTCGGCCCGCAACCCCGACGGTTCCTTCGCGATGCTCGGCAAGACCTTCAAGGGCATGACGGACGCGATGCTGACCTGGCAGACCGAGCGGCTCCAGGCGCTGGCCGTGTCGGACGACGGCTGGGTGGTGACCGTACGGCCGGAGCTGGTCGTCGAGATCGCCTACGACGGTCTCCAGCGCTCAACCCGCTACCCGGCCGGCGTCACCCTCCGCTTCGCCCGCGTCGTCCGTTACCGGGAGGACAAGTCCCCGGACGAGGCCGACACCGTAGAGACCCTGCTGGCCGCGCGCCCGGAGGCGACCCGGTGACGGCTGCTGCGGCGGCGAAGGGGAAGCGCAGCGCGGGACTGTTGCTGTTCCGCCGGACCGCGTCCGGCCACGAGCTGGAGGTGCTGCTCGGGCACATGGGCGGGCCCTTCTTCGCGCGGCGCGATGCCGGGGCCTGGACGATTCCCAAGGGTGAGTACGAGGACGGGGAAACGGCCTGGGACGCGGCGCGCCGGGAGTTCCGGGAGGAGCTGGGGCTGGCGCCGCCCGACGGCGAGGCCGTGCCGCTGGGCGAGGTACGGCAGGCCGGCGGGAAGGTCGTCACGGCGTGGGCGATCGAGGCGGACCTCGATCCGGCGGCCGTGGTGCCGGGCACGTTCCGGATGGAGTGGCCCCGGGGGTCTGGGCAGGAGCGGGAGTTTCCCGAGCTGGACCGGGTGCGGTGGTTCGGCCTCGATGAGGCCCGGGCTGTGATCGTGACGGCGCAGGGCGGGTTTCTGGACCGTCTGACGGAGCACTCGAAGCCTTGAGATCGTGTCGGCGGGCGGCGTACGCGTTGCGGGGGCCATCGGCGCGCGGGAAGGTCGAAGGACGGCCCTCAACCTGGAGGCAAGGCATGCCCATCGCGACGGTGAACCCGGCGAACGGTGAGACCCTCAAGACGTACGACGCCATGGACGACGAGGAGATCGAGCGCAGGCTCGGGGCCGCCGAGGCCGCCTTCCGCGCGTACCGCACGACCGGCTTCGCCGAGCGGGCGCGGCTGCTGAGCCGGGCCGCCGGCCTGCTGGACGAGGACCGGGACGACATCGCCCGCACCATGACGCTCGAGATGGGCAAGCCGGTCACGCAGGCGCGCGCGGAGGCCGCGAAGTGCGCGAAGGCGATGCGCTGGTACGCCGACCACGCCGAGGAACTCCTCGCCGACGAGGAGCCCGCCGAGGCGGACGTCAAGGACTCCGGCGCCTCTCGCGCGGTGGTCCGTTACCGTCCGCTGGGCCCGGTGCTCGCGGTGATGCCGTGGAACTTCCCGCTCTGGCAGGTGATCCGCTTCGCGGCGCCGGCACTGATGGCGGGCAACGTCGGCCTGCTCAAGCACGCCTCGAACGTGCCGCAGACCGCCCTCTACCTGGAGGACCTGTTCCGTCGGGCGGGTTACCCCGAGGGCTGCTTCCAGACGCTGCTGATCGGGTCGGGCGCGGTCGAGGACATCCTGCGCGACCCGCGGGTGCGGGCGGCCACGCTCACCGGCAGCGAGCCGGCGGGGCGCGCGGTGGCGTCCGTCGCCGGGGACGAGATCAAGAGGACGGTGCTGGAGCTGGGCGGCAGCGACCCGTTCATCGTCCTGCCGTCCGCCGATGTCGCACGGGCCGCGCAGGTCGCGGTGACAGCGCGTGTGCAGAACAACGGGCAGTCGTGCATCGCCGCCAAGCGGTTCATCGTGCACACGGACGTCTTCGACGCGTTCGCGGAACGCTTCTCGACCGCCATGGCGGCGCTGAAGGTCGGCGATCCGCTGGCCGAGGACACGGAGGTCGGGCCGCTCGCGAGTGAGCAGGGGCGCGAGGATCTGGAGGCGCTGGTCGACGAGGCCGTGGAGAGCGGCGCGACTGTTCTGTGCGGTGGCGAACGCCCCGAGGGCCTCACGGACGACGGCTGGTACTACGCGCCGACCGTCCTCGCCGACATCACGCCCGAGATGCGCATTCACCAGGAGGAGACGTTCGGCCCGGTCGCGACGCTGTACCGCGCGGCCGATCTGGAGGAGGCCTTGGCGATCGCCAACGACACACCTTTCGGCCTCAGTTCGAACGTGTGGACCCGCGACGAGGCCGAGGTGGACCGTCTCGTACGGGACCTGGACGCGGGCGGGGTGTTCGTCAACGGGATGACCGCGTCCCACCCGGCGTTGCCGTTCGGGGGTGTCAAGCGATCCGGGTACGGGCGTGAGCTGTCGGGGCACGGAATCCGCGAGTTCTGCAACATCACGACGGTATGGCACGGAGCGTGAGCGTTCCGCGGCTACGATCCCCCCTGTGAACCGCGAAGTGACTCTGCCTCTGATCGTCGACAGCCGCGGCACGTTGCAGGTTGCCGCCTCCGACGTCAGCAAACTGCTGCGCACGGTCGGCGGCCGCTGGCTGCATCTGGTGGAGGCGGGCCAGGACAACCTCGACGAGGACACCGTGGCCGCCCTCACCATCGAACTGGCGAAACTGGCCGACCGCATCGACGTGGCCTGCATCGCCCACAGCAGCGGGAGCGCCTCCGGCTGAGGTGAGGGATGCGCCGTGGGGGCGCGGGTTTCGTGCCGTCCACCGGTCAGCTGTGGCTGGTCGCGCAGTTCCCCGCGCCCCTTGAGTCGCCCCGCACCTGAAACACCGACGGGCTACCCCAACCGCGCTACCGAATCGGCATCCCCGAAAGAGTCCGCGCAATCACCAACCGCTGGATCTCACTCGTACCCTCGAAGATCGTGTAGATCGCCGCATCCCGGTGCATCCGCTCCACCGGATACTCCCGCGTGTACCCGTTCCCCCCGAGTATCTGAATCGCCTGCCCAGTAACCTTCTTCGCCGTCTCGCTCGCGAACAGCTTCGACATCGACCCCTCCGCCGCGGTGAACGGCTTCCCGTTGATCGCCATCCACGACGCCCGCCACGTCAGCAGTCGCGCCGCGTCGATGGACGTACGCATGTCGGCGAGCTGGAAGGCGACCCCCTGGTTGTCGATGATCGGGCGCCCGAACTGCTCACGGGTCTTCGCGTAGTCGAGGGCGACCTCGTACGCGGCGCGGGCGGTGCCCACCGCCATCGCGGCGACGGCGGGACGGCTCGCCTCGAAGGTGGCCATCGCCGCGTTCTTCACCCGCTCACCGCCGGACTTCGCCCGCTCACGGGCCCGGGCGAGGCGCTCGTCGAGCTTCTGCTTGCCGCCGAGGAGGCAGGAGCCGGGGATGCGGACGTTCTCCAGGACGACCTCGGCGGTGTGCGAGGCGCGGATGCCGTGCTTCTTGAACTTCTGGCCCTGGGACAGGCCCGGTGTGTTCGGCGGGACGATGAAGGACGCGTGACCCTTGGAGCCCAGTTCGGCGTCGACCACGGCGACGACCACGTGGACGTTGGCGATGCCGCCGTTGGTCGCCCAGGTCTTCGTGCCGTTGAGGACCCACTCGTTCTTGGCCTCGTCGTACACGGCACGGGTGCGCATGGAGGCGACGTCGGAGCCGGCGTCGGGCTCGGAGGAGCAGAAGGCGGCGACCTTGACATCATTGGCGTCGCCGTACATCTGGGGGATCCAGGTGCCGATCTGCTCCTCGGTGCCGTTGGCGAGGACGCCCACGGCGGCGAGGCCGGTGCCGACGATGGAGAGGGCGATGCCGGCGTCACCCCAGAAGAGTTCCTCCATGGCCATCGGGATGCCGAGGCCGGTGGGGTCGAAGTACTGCTGGGCGTAGAAGTCCAGGGAGTAGATGCCGATCTTCGCGGCCTCCTGGATGACGGGCCAGGGCGTCTCCTCGCGCTCGTCCCACTCGGCGGCGGCGGGACGGATCACATCGGCGGAGAACCCGTGGAGCCAGTCACGGACCTCTTTCTGTTCGTCATTGAGCTCCATGGTGAATTCGGCCATGACCCCTCCATCGCTGCACTAGCATGTTACCTAAGGTAACTGGAGTCTGTTACCCGCCGGTAGGAAAAGTCAACTCCCGGGCCCCGGTCGGCAACCCGTTCGATGGGCATGGACCGATCAGTGCTAGTTTGCGCAAGCGTCACCGAAATCAGCACGGGTGGGGAGAAACCATGGACACCACGCAGCCAACCGATCAGCAGCGGTCCGCCGACCGCCGCCGGCGCGAGCTGCTGGAGGCCGCGGACCGGGTGGTGCTGCGTGACGGCCCCGGCGCCTCGATGAACGCCATCGCCGCCGAGGCGGGCATCACCAAACCGATTCTGTACCGGCACTTCGGCGACAAGGGCGGACTCTACGCCGCTCTGGCCAAGCGGCACACCGACGCTCTGCTCAACTCGCTGCGGGCCGCGCTGGACGCTCCGGCGGAACGGCGGGAGCGGGTGGAGGCCACGCTGGACGCCTACCTCGCGGCGATCGAGGCGCGGCCCCAGGTGTACCGGTTCCTGATGCACCCCGGAGACAGCGTGTCACCCGGCGATCCCGGGTTCGATGTGAGGAAGCACTCGCTGCCGTTGCTGCGGCTGATGGGCGAGGAGTTGGCCCAGGTGATCGAGGATCGGCTGGATCTTGGTCCCGGCAGTCAGCAGCTGGCGCGGGTGTGGGGGCACGGGATAGTCGGGATGATGCATGCGGCGGGAGACTGGTGGCTGGGTGAACGGCCGTGTTCGCGGGCCGAGTTGGTGCGGAGTCTGGCCGACCTGCTGTGGGGGCGGCTCGCTGCCGCCGGGGATCGCGTGGGGGGTCCGGGGTTCTGAGGGGTCACGTTTCGGGTGCGGGCCGGTGGGTGCTGGTCGCGCCCACGCGGCGGAACCGCGAATGTCACAGCCCCGCGCCCCTGAAAAGGTCGGTCAGCTCGTCCCGTTCCACGAAGCTCGGGTTGCTTGTCGCATGAGCCTCTTGTGGCGCCAGCCCGTCAAGCGGTCCACGTACGTCCGGCCTTCCAAGTGGTCGCACTCGTGCTGGAGGCAGCGGGCGAAGAAGCCCGTGCCCTCGATCCTCACCGGCTCCCCTGCCACCGTGAAGCCCTCGACCACCGCTTCGTCGTACCGCTCCGTGCCCGCTTCCAGGCCCGGGAGGGACAGGCAGCCCTCGGGGCCCCGCATCACCAAACCGTCCGCCTCGACCAGGCGGGGGTTGATCACGTGGCCCACGTGGCGGACATCCTCGTCGTCCGGGCAGTCGTATACGAAGACCCTCAGGGCCCTGCCGATCTGGTTCGCGGCGAGGCCCACGCCCTGGGCCGCGTACATCGTCGCGAACATGTCCTCGACGAGCGCGGCGAGTTCGGCGTCGAAGTGTGTCACTTCCGCGCAGGGGGTGTGGAGAACGGGGTCGCCGAGCAGTGTCAGAGGGCGGACGCGCCCTCTCGTGCCCGGGATGGAGCCTGGTCGCATGGCCGCAAGGGTACGGTCACCCATGTCGCGCGGGCGCCGTGGTGGTGCCGCGATGCGGATCCGGTGTACGGATCTCGATAGGCTGAGGTCCACACCACGTGGCCGGAGGCACAGGCGCGGCGCGTACGCAAGGAGGATCGAGATCTGATGGCAGGCAACTCGGACCCGCTCACTCCGCGGGCCAAGCTGGCAGTGACGGCCGGCAAGGCCGTAGCGGCGGCATCGCGTGCGGCAGGGCGCGGCAGCGGGTCGGTGATCGGCGGCAAGGTGGCCCTCAAACTCGACCCCGACCTCCTCGCCCGGCTCGCCCAGCACCTGGACGTCATCCTGGTCTCGGCCACCAACGGCAAGACCACGACCACGCGGCTCATCGCGGAGGCTCTGCGCGCCGCCGGGCCGGTCGTGTCGAACGCGCTCGGCGCGAACATGCCCGCCGGCATCACCTCGGCGCTCGCGGGCGGCTCGGACGCCAAGTTCGGGGTCATCGAGGTCGACGAGAAGTACCTCGCCGGTGTCGCCCGGGACACGGACCCCAAGTGCATCGCGCTCCTCAATCTCTCCCGCGACCAGCTCGACCGCGCCGCCGAGACCCGCATGCTCGCCGAGAACTGGCGTGAGGGGCTCGCCGGTTCGAAGGCCGTGGTCGTCGCCAACGCCGACGACCCGCTGATCGTGTGGGCCGCCTCCTCCTCCCCCAACGTGATCTGGGTCGCCGCCGGGCAGATGTGGAAGGACGACGCCTGGTCCTGCCCGTCCTGCGGTGGTGTGATGCAGCGCCCCGGCGACGACTGGTTCTGCGGTCAGTGCGGTTTCCGCCGCCCGACGCCGAGTTGGGCGCTGTCCGGCGACCACGTGATCGACCCGCACGGGTCGGCCTGGCCGATCCACCTCCAGCTGCCGGGGCGCGCCAACAAGTCCAACGCGGCGGCCTCCGCCGCTGTCGCCGCCGTGTTCGGCGTACCGCCGCAGGTCGGCCTGGAGCGCATGTACCAGGTGCAGGCGGTGGCCGGGCGGTACGACGTCGTGCAGTTCATGCAGCGCGATCTGCGGCTGCTGCTCGCCAAGAACCCGGCCGGCTGGCTGGAGACGTTCTCCCTGATCGACCCGCCGCCGACCCCGGTCATCCTCTCCGTGAACGCGCGGGGCGCCGACGGTACCGACACCTCGTGGCTGTGGGACGTCGACTACACGCAGCTCACCGGGCACCCGATCTTCGTCATCGGCGACCGCAAGCTGGACCTCGCGGTGCGCCTCGAGGTGGCCAACCAGCACTTCCAGGTCTGCGAGAACGCCGACCAGGCCGTGCAGCTTGCGCCGCCCGGCCGGATCGAGGTCATCGCGAACTACACCGCCTTCCAGGATCTGCGCCGCCGCGTCGGCAACTGACCACTGCCGCCAACCGACCACTGAGGACGATCACTTCATGAGCGACAACCAGCTGCGTCTGGTGTGGATCTACCCGGACCTGCTCAGCACGTACGGCGACCAGGGCAACGCGCTCGTGGTGGAGCGCCGGGCCAAGCAGCGCGGCCTCGACGTGGCCCGGCTCGACGTGCGCAGCGACCAGCCGATCCCCACGTCCGGCGACATCTACCTGATCGGCGGCGGCGAGGACCGGCCGCAGCGGCTCGCGGCGGAACGGCTTCGCCGCGACGGCGGACTGCACCGGGCCGTCGGCAACGGCGCGATCGTGTTCTCCGTGTGCGCCGGATACCAGATCCTGGGCCACGAGTTCATCAACGACCTCGGTCAGCGCGAGCCGGGCCTCGGGCTCCTCGACGTGGTCTCGGTGCGCGGCGAGGGCGAGCGGTGCGTGGGCGACGTACTCGGAGACATCGACGCGCGCCTGGGCCTGCCCCCGCTGACCGGTTTCGAGAACCACCAGGGTGTCACCCACCTCGGGCCCACCGCCCGCCCGTTCGCGAAGGTGCGGCTCGGCAAGGGCAACGGCACGGGGGACGGCACGGAGGGCGCGTACAACGACACGGTCTTCGGTACGTACATGCACGGGCCCGTGCTCGCCCGTAACCCGCTGATCGCGGACCTGCTGCTGAAGCTGGCCCTCGACGTCAACGCGCTGCCGCCGACCGACGACCGCTGGTACGACGCACTGCGCAACGAGCGGATCACGGCGGCGCAGCAGCCCGCCTGACCTGCGCGCACCCCCGCTCCCGCCCCGACCTGTACACCTGCCGTCCGCGTCGGCGACACCGGCCCGTCTGACGGGGCATCCGCACAGGTGAGCGCGGGTGTCCAGCACGCGGACGGGTGCTACGGCCCTGGTCCCCGCCGCCGGTATGGTGGCGGGGATCGAGCCGGACAGCGTAGTCCGGTCCCGGCCCACGTGGAGAAGGTTTTCGGGCGATGCGCATTGGTGTCCTGACGTCCGGCGGCGACTGCCCCGGCCTGAACGCCGTCATCCGGTCCGTCGTGCACCGCGCCGTCGTGGACCACGGTGACGAGGTCATCGGCTTCCGGGACGGCTGGAAGGGCCTCCTGGAGTGCGACTACCTCAAGCTCGACCTCGACGCGGTGAGCGGCATCCTCGCTCGCGGCGGCACCATCCTCGGCTCCTCCCGGGTCCGCCCCGAGCATCTGCGCGACGGCGTGGAGCGGGCCAGGGGCCATGTCGCCGAGCTGGGACTCGACGCGATCATCCCGATCGGCGGCGAGGGCACGCTCAAGGCGGCGCGGCTGCTGTCCGACAACGGCCTGCCGATAGTCGGCGTACCGAAGACCATCGACAACGACATCGCGGTCACCGACGTCACCTTCGGCTTCGACACGGCCGTCGGGGTCGCCACGGAGGCCCTGGACCGGCTCAAGACCACCGCCGAGTCCCACCAGCGCGTCCTGATCGTCGAGGTCATGGGCCGCCACACCGGTTGGATCGCCCTGCACTCCGGCATGGCCGCGGGCGCCCACGCCATCGTCGTACCTGAACGCCCCTTCGACATCGAGGAGTTGGCCGCACGTGTCGGCGAACGCTTCGCGGCGGGCAAGCGGTTCGCGATCGTCGTCGCCGCGGAGGGCGCGAAGCCGCGCGCGGGCTCGATGGACTTCGACGAGGGCGCCAAGGACGTGTACGGCCACGAGCGCTTCGCCGGGATCGCCCGGCAGCTCTCCCTGGAGCTGGAGGAACGGCTCGGGAAGGAGGCGCGGCCGGTGATTCTCGGGCATGTGCAGCGGGGTGGGACGCCCACGGCCTATGACCGGGTGCTGGCCACCCGGTTCGGGTGGCATGCGGTAGAGGCGGTTCACCGGGGGGAGTTCGGGCGGATGACGGCTCTTCGGGGGACGGACATTGTGATGGTGTCCTTGGCCGAGGCTGTCGAGACGCTCAAGACGGTTCCTGAGGCTCGGTACGCCGAAGCGGAGTGCGTGCTTTAACCGTTGTTCTTCGGGTGCGGGTCCGATGTGGCTTGTCGCGCAGTTCCCCGCGCCCCTGAAGGGGCGCCCCCGGTCCTCGTCGTGACCGGGGGCGGTTCTACTCTGGGGGGATGGAGCACAGCGGGCACGGTACGACCATGGATCTTCTGCCCTTCACCCTGGGGCGGGGACTCGGGTGGTCCGCCGACCCGTTCTTCCTGGTCGCCTGCCTGACGGGGCTCGGGCTCTACGGGTGGGGGGTCCTGCGGCTCGCCCGGCGTGGGGACAAGTGGTCCGTCGGGCGGACGGTCTCCTTCGTGCTCGGTGTGCTGACCGTCATGCTCGTCATGTGCACCAGGCTCAACGACTACGGCATGGTCATGTTCAGCGTGCACATGGTGCAGCACATGGTGATCAGCATGGTGTCGCCGATCCTCATTCTGCTCGGCGCGCCGATCACGCTCGCGCTGCGCGCGCTGCCGCCCGCCGCCCGAGGGCGGAAGGGGCCGCGTGAGCTGCTGCTGGCGTTGCTGCACAGCCGGTACATGCGGATCGTCACGCACGCGGCATTCACCATCCCGCTGTTCATCGCCAGTCTGTATGTCCTGTACTTCACGCCGCTCTTCGACTTCCTGATGAGTTCGAAGGCCGGACACATCACGATGATGTGTCACTTCCTCGCCGTCGGGCTGATCTTCTTCTGGCCGATCATGGGCGTCGACCCCGGTCCGAACCGGCCCGGGTATCTGATGCGGATGCTGGAGCTGTTCGCGGGGATGCCGTTCCACGCGTTCTTCGGGATCGCGCTGATGATGGCGTCGGAGCCGATGGTCGAGGCGTACAAGAACCCGCCCGTCTCGCTCGGCATCGACGCTCTCGCCGACCAGAACGCGGCGGGCGGGATCGCCTGGGCGTTCAGCGAGATCCCGACCGTCCTGGTGCTGCTGGCGCTGCTCTTCCAGTGGCACGGCTCCGAGCAGCGGCAGGCCAAGCGCCAGGACCGGGCCGCCGACCGCGACGGCGACAAGGAACTCGAGGCGTACAACGCCTATTTGGCCTCACTGAACGCACGTGGGCACTGAATCAACTTTTATTATCCTGCCTAAAACACTTTCGCATTCAGTAGCATGGCCGTGACGTATCCGCCGGGGGGAGCGGTATGACACTTCATGCTTTCAGTAAACCTGGGCTGCAGCGACTTACCGTCGCACTGTTGTGCGTTCTATTAGCCAGCAGTTGCGACAGGGAGCAGCCGCCGACCGTGGTGAAGGCGGTTGCTTCGGGGGTGCCTTCCCTCGCGCCGTTCTTCGACGAGGACAGCGGCCTGGGCCATGACGCCCAGGTCCGTTCGCAGCCCGCGCACGGCAGCAGCCTGCAACAGGGCAGCACGCCCGGGCTGTACGGGGGCACGAGGAGGCCGACGGTCTGTGACGTCGACCGGCTGGAACAATTCCTCACCGACCCCAAGAACAACAGGAAGACCCAGGAATGGGCACGTGTGGTCGATATTCCGCAGAGCGGGATTCCCGCCTATCTCGACCGGCTCACACCCGTTCTCCTGCGTCACGACACCCTCGTGAAGAACCACGACTACAAGAAGGAAAAGGCAGTCCCCTACGACGCGCTGCTCCAGGCGGGAATCGCGGTCCTCGTCGATGAGGCGGGAGTTCCCGCCGTGAAGTGTTCATGCGGAAATCCGCTGAAGCCGTTCAAGGGTGCCACGAACCGCATTTCCGTCGAGTTCGAGGACGGCAACAAGCAGTGGAGCGACTACGACGTCGACGAGGTCGTGCTCGTACGTCCCGCACCCAGCAAGGTCGACCGGTTCGCGCTCATCGACGTGGACGAACCGGAGCGGGGCATCTACCGACAAACCGGGACCAAGGGCGAGGCCGACCAGGTCTTCGACACGCGCGAGCGGCACCCGGTTCCGCCCCTCGCCGGGACGACCTTCGCCGCCGCGAGCAGTCGGCTGACGAACCTGGGCCTGGCCACGGCGTACGACAGCGCCGGGCTGCCGCCGTCCGACGCCACCGTCACCGGGTCGGACCCGGGGCCGGGGACGGCGCTCCCGTTCGGCTCGTACGTGAGGCTGAACGTGCGCATCAACTCGGGGTCGCCCGACGACGGGAGCGGCGGTGGAAACGGCGGGACCAATCCCCCGGCGTCGGGATCAGATCCAGGTCCAGTTCCAGGTCCAGGTTCCGGGTCGAGTTCGAGTTCGAGTTCGGGTTCGAGTTCGGGTCCGAAGTCCGACACCCCGGCACCCGGCGTGACCGGTCCGTCGTCCCCCTCGGCCGATCCCTCGACGCCTTCGCCGTCTCCGTCGTCGATGTCCTCCCCCGGTGACGAGCCCACGCCCTCCGCTTCCGAGCCGTCCTCGTCCGATCCGCCACCGTCCGGCCCCGGCAGCAGCACCCCGGACACCGGGCCCACGAGCGAGCCGCCGTCCTCCGAGCCGCCCCCACCGAGCGACCCGCTCAGCGCACCACCGGAAACGACCGGCTCACCCCCCGACCCACCACCCCCCGAGCCGAGCAGCCCACCTCCCACGACCGCCACGGCCTCGGATACGCCGGGCGCGCGACGCGCCCCTCAGGGGCGCGGGGAACTGCGCGACCAGCCCCCACCGAACCGCAGCCGATGAACCACCCAACAGCGGAGTCACCGGATGCCACCAGGATCACCCACATCGGGAGTGGGCCGGGTCATCGCCGGCCGATACCTCCTGCTCAACCAGCTCGGCAGCGGCGGCATGGGCCATGTCTGGCTCGCCCACGACCAGGGACTCGCCTGCGAGGTCGCCCTCAAGGAGATCCTGTTCCGCGATCCGGCCGAGGCTTCCACGGAGCGCAGCGCCCGGGTCGCCCGGGCCCGGGCCGAGGCCCGGCACGCGGCCGTCCTGCGCGGCAACCCGAACGTGGTGACCGTGCACGACGTACTGGAGCACGAGGGTCTGCCGTGGATCGTCATGGAGTACGTGGCGGGCGCCCTCGACCTGCGCGACCTGATCGGAATGCGCGGCCCCCTGGCACCCGCCGAGTGCGCCCGGGTCGGCCTCGCCGTCCTGGACGCGCTGACCGCCGGCCATGAGCAGGGCATCATGCACCGGGACGTGAAGCCGGCGAACATCCTGCTGGCGCCGGACCGCACCGCGACGCCGTACGCCCGGATCCTGCTCACCGACTACGGCATCTCGGTGCAGCCCGACGCGGGCGAGACGCGGTACACGATGACGTCCGCCCTGGTCGGCACGGCCGGTTACATGGCGCCCGAGCGTGCCACCGGCGGGCCGCCGACCGCCGCCGCCGACCTGTTCTCGCTGGGCTGCACGCTGTACTACGCCGTCGAGGGTGTCGGGCCGTTCGAACGGGACACACATCTCGCGGAGATCACCGCGGTGGTCATGGAGGAACCCCGGAAACCGGAGCGGGCGGGCGCGCTGGGGCCGTTACTGGAGGCGATGCTCGCCAAGGACCCGGTCCAGCGGATCACGGCGGCCCACGCGGAATCGGCCCTGGACCGGATCGTCACACCTCAGGTCGACGCGTACGAGCGCACGAGGACGGACCCGGGGTCGATGCCGCCGTGGGGCGCACCGGAGCAGCTGACCGGGCACCAGCGTGTGTCTCCACCGGGCGCACACGCACCCGCCGACCCGGCCGCGTATCCGCCGGTTCCCGTACCGCCGCGTCCCCGGCGCCACCGTGCGCTCCCGGCCGCCCTGGGAGCCCTGTTCGGGGTCGTCCTGGCCGGTGTCGGCGTCTGGCTGACCCTCGGCGATCCGCCGGGCGGCGGCGACGGGCAGACGACCCAGAAACCCTACGGCGACCCCGTCGGTCTCGCCGCGCCCCTGGCGGAGGGCGACTGTGTGATCGCCGACTGGCCCGGCGGCACGCGCTTCCAGGGGACGCCACGGCTGACCGTGGACCCGACCTGCCGGGACGCGCCGCCGGACGGGCAGGTGCTGGCGGTCGTGGACGCCGCGTCCGCCGCCGAAGCGCGGGCGCAGGGGCCCGCCCAGTGCGAGGAGCGGACCCGGGATCTGCGGGAGAAGCTGGCGGACGTGGGCGGGTATGCCGTCGTGCCGGCCGAGGGCGCGTTCGATGCCGCCGAGGGGCGTACGGCCTGTCTGCTGCTCGGCGCGAACGGGCCGGTGTACGGGCCGCTCGGGCCGTATCGGGCGCCCGGGCAGGCGTTCCGGGACACGGCCACCATGCAGAAGCGGGACTGTCTCCGGGCGCCCTCCAGGCGGGACACCCAGCTGATCGCCTGTACCGAGCCGCACGACGAGCAGGTCCTCGGGTTCACGCGACTGGACGCCGGTGTCTCCTTCGAGCAGGCGCGGGACATGTCGGACGCGGCCTGCGCGAAGGACGTGCCGCCGACCGACTACGGCTTCGATCCGTCGGTCTACGAGGCCGGCTCCTGGACGAGTCGCGGAGCGTGGGCCTCCGCAACGCATTTCGTCGTGTGCACCGTTCGGAAGCAGAACGGGGGCACCATGGAGGGAGAAGAGCCATGAGGAGGGTGTCGCGATGCCCGGTTCCGCGAACGGTTCCACGAAGACCATGGGGGTGCTCACCGTTGGCGGGCTCGTCCTGGTGACGGCCTACACGGTGACGCTCGGCAGCAACGGCTGGCTGTGGTTCGGCTGGGTGGTGCTGGGCCTGATCACCCTCGGGATGGTGGTCAGCCGGCCCACCTGACCTCCGTACACCCGAATGGACCAACGACGGTAGTGGCGGGCCGCGCGGTCAGTTCTCGAAGAGCCGGCTCGCCGAGTGGACGCCCGGCTGGTACTTCGGCAGCCGGGCGGTGATCTTCATGCCGGCGCCGAGCGCGGTCTCGATGACGAGGCCGTGGTCGTCGCCGTAGACCTGGCGGAGCCGGTCGTCCACGTTCGAGAGGCCGATGCCGCCCGACGGGCTGACCTCGCCCGCGAGGATACGGCGGAGCAGCACCGGGTCCATTCCTGCGCCGTCGTCCTCGATGACGACCAGGGCCTCGGCGCCCGCGTCCTGCGCGGTGATGCTGATGTGGCTCTTGCCCGCGAAGGCCGCCCTGCCCTCCAGTCCGTGTTTGACGGCGTTCTCCACGAGGGGCTGGAGGCAGAGGAAGGGCAGGGCGACCGGGAGTACCTCCGGCGCGATCTGGAGGGTGACGGAGAGACGGTCTCCGAAGCGGGCCCGGACCAGGGCCAAGTAGTGGTCGATGGCGTGGAGTTCGTCGGCGAGGGTGGTGAAGTCGCCGTGCCTGCGGAACGAGTAGCGGGTGAAGTCGGCGAATTCCAGGAGTAGTTCGCGGGCCCGCTCGGGGTCGGTGCGCACGAACGAGGCGATCACCGCGAGCGAGTTGAAGATGAAGTGCGGCGATATCTGGGCGCGAAGTACCTTGATCTCGGCCTCGATCAGGCGGGTGCGGGACTGGTCGAGGTCCGCCAACTCCAGTTGGACCGAGACCCACCTCGCGACCTCTCCTGCGGCGCGGACGAGGACGGCGGACTCGCGGGGCGCGCAGGCGACGAGGGCGCCGTGGACGCGGTCGTCGACGGTGAGGGGGGCCACGACTGCCCAGCGCAGGGGGCAGTCCGGGGCGTCGCAGGTGAGACGGAAGGCCTCACCGCGGCCGGTTTCCAGGGGTCCGGCGAGGCGTTCCATGATCTCGGCGCGGTGGTGTTCGCCGACGCCGTCCCAGACGAGGACCGACTTCTGGTCGGTGAGGCAGAGGGCGTCCGTGCCGAGCAGGGTGCGCAGGCGGCGGGCCGAGCGGCCGGCGGTCTCCTCTGTGAGGCCGGCGCGCAGCGGGGGCGCGGCGAGGGAGGCCGTGTGCAGGGTCTCGAAGGTGGCGTGCTCGACGGGGGTGCCGAGGCCGCCGAGGCGTTCGGGGCGGGCGGTGCGTCGGCCGAGCCAGAAGCCGGCGGCCAGCAGCGGAAGGATGGCCACGCAGAGCCCGGCGAGGAATCCGCTCATGTCCGGGTCACCTCCGTGCGCGCCCCGCCCGAGAGACCGTGGCCGCCATGGCCGCCGTGCGCCCCGGACAGTTCCTCCGGCAGGTGGAAGCGGGCCAGGATGGCCGCCGTACCGGCCGGGACGCGGCCCGGGGTGGCCAGGGACACCAGGATCATGGTGAGGAAGCCCAGGGGCACCGACCAGAGGGCGGGCCAGGCCAGCAGGGCGTGCAGGGCGCCCGTGCCCGGGAAGCCCGCCATGGTCGCGGCCACGGCGACGAGCGCGGAGCCCCCGCCGCCCAGCATCCCGGCGGCGGCGCCCGGCGGGGTCAGGCGGCGCCACCAGATGCCGAGGACGAGCAGCGGGCAGAAGGAGGACGCGGACACGGCGAAGGCGAGCCCGACGGCGTCGGCGACCGGGAGTCCGCCCACGATGGCGCTGGCGGCGAGCGGTACGGCCATGGCGATGACCGTGCCGAGCCGGAAGTGCCGTACGCCGCGTGAGGGCAGGACGTCCTGGGTGAGGACGCCGGCGACGGCCATGGTGAGCCCCGACGCGGTGGACAGGAACGCGGCGAAGGCGCCGCCGGCCACCAGCGCGCCCAGCAGGTCTCCGCCGAGGCCGCCGATCACGCGGTCGGGCAGCAGGAGGACGGCGGCGTCGGCGTCGGAGGTGAGGGCCAGTTCGGGGGCGTAGAGGCGGCCCAGGGCCCCGTAGACGGGCGGGAGGAGGTAGAAGGCTCCGATGAGGCCGAGGACGGCGACGGTGGTGCGGCGGGCGGCGACGCCGTGCGGGCTGGTGTAGAAGCGGACCACGACGTGCGGCAGGCCCATGGTGCCGAGGAAGGTGGCGAGGATCAGGCCGTACGTGGCGTACAGCGGGCGTTCCTCGCGGCCCTCGGCGAGGGAGGTCGACATGCCGCCGTTGGTGCCGCGGTCGGCCTGGGGGACGGCGGCGCCCTTGGCGAAGGTGAGGCGGGTGCCGCGGTCGATGTGGTGGGTGCCGGCGGGGAGTCGGAGGACCTGACCCTGGTGCGGGCGGCCGTCGACCGTGCCGGTCACGGTGACGGTGAGCGGGGCCTTCAGCTTCAGGTCGAGACCGTCCTCGACGCGGACGACACGCTGTTCGCGGAAGGTGGCGGGTTCGTCGAAGGGGTGGCGCGGGGCGCCGTCGCCCTGCCAGGCGAGGACGAGGAAGAGGGCGGGGACGAGCAGCGCGGTGAGCTTCAGCCAGTACTGGAAGGCCTGGACGAAGGTGATGCTGCGCATGCCGCCGGCGGCGACGGTGGCGACCACGACGACGGCGACGATGACCCCGCCGGCCCAGTCGGGCGCGTCGGTCAGCACGGCCAACGTCAGCCCGGCGCCCTGGAGTTGGGGCAGCAGGTAGAGCCAGCCGACGCCGACGACGAAGGCCCCGGCGAGCCGTCGTACGGCCTGGGAGGCGAGGCGGGCCTCGGCGAAGTCGGGGAGCGTGTAGGCGCCGGAGCGGCGCAGCGGGGCGGCGACGAAGAGGAGGAGCAGGAGGTAGCCGGCGGTGTAGCCGACGGGGTACCAGAGCATGTCGGGGCCCTGGACGAGGACGAGGCCGGCGATGCCGAGGAAGGAGGCGGCGGAGAGGTACTCGCCGCTGATCGCGGCGGCGTTGAGGCGGGGGCCGACGGTGCGGGAGGCGACGTAGAAGTCGGAGGTGGTGCGGGAGATGCGCAGACCGAACGCGCCGACGAAGACCGTCGCCACGACGACGAGGGCGACGGCGGGGACGGCGTAGTTCTCGTTCACCGGGACCGGTTCCTGTTCATCAGCGGTCCTGGTCCTCGACCAGCCGGACGAAGTCCCGCTCGTTGCGTTCGGCGCGCCGCACGTACCAGCGGGCGAGCAGCACCAGCGGCACGTAGAGGCCGAAGCCGAGGATCAGCCACTCCAGCTGGTGGGCGTCGGGCATCGCCGCGAAGAGCAGCGGCAGCGGGGCGATGAGCAGCGCGAGGACCGCGAACACGGCGAGGGCGGCGCGGAGTTGGGAGCGCATCAGGGAGCGGACGTAGGTGTGGCCGAGGGTGGTCTGTTCGTCGATCTCGGTGCGCGGCCGGTAGTAGCCGGAGGTACGGCGGGCGCGCCGGGGCGGCCCGGTGACGACGACCCGGCGTTCGGAAGGATCCTGGGGCATGGGTAGGACTCCGCCCGTCAGCTCGCGGGCCGGCGCATCAGCAGGTCCCGCAGCTCGCGGGCGTGCCGTCGGCTGACCTGGAGTTCCTCGGCGCCGACCAGGACACTCACGGTGCCCGCGTCGAGGCGGAGTTCGCCGATGTGGCGCAGGGCGACGAGATGGCGGCGGTGGATGCGGACGAACCCGCGGGCGCGCCAGCGGTCCTCCAGGGTGGAGAGCGTGATGCGTACGAGGTGGCTGCCCCGGTCGGTGTGCAGGCGGGCGTAGTCGCCCTGGGCCTCGACGTGGGTGATGTCGTCGACGGCGACGAAGCGGGTCACGCCGCCGAGTTCGACGGGTATGTGGTCGGGGTCGGGTTCGTGCACGGGTATGGGCGCGGGGACCGGCGGGGCGCCGGTCCGCAGTTCGGCGGCCCGCCTGATCGCCTCGGCCAGGCGTTCCTTGCGTACGGGTTTCAGTACGTAGTCGACGGCCTTGAGGTCGAACGCCTGGACGGCGAAGTCCTCGTGGGCGGTGACGAACACGACGAGAGGCGGCTCGGCGAACCCGGTGAGGAGTCGGGCCAGGTCGAGGCCGTCGAGGCCGGGCATGTGGATGTCGAGGAACACCACGTCGATGGCCTCGGGGCCGCCGGGCCCCGACTGCAGGGCCCGGTTGATGCGGCGCAGCGCCTCGGTCGCGTCACCGGCTCCCTCGGCGCTGCCGATCCGTGGATCCGCGTGCAGCAGATACAGCAGCTCCTCCAGGGAGGGACGTTCGTCGTCGACGGCGAGGGCGCGCAGCATGAAGGTGGAGTGTAGGTGGGATTCGTACATGTGCCCATGCGCCGGACGTGCAAGCCGCCAACGCGCGCGGTGCCCGCCGGTCGCTGGATACAGTGCCCGGATGAACAGCAGGCCGGCGCCTTTCGACGAGCTGGACCGGAAGATCATCACCATCCTGATGGCGAACGCCCGTACGAGCTTCGCCGAGATCGGCGCGGCGGTCGGTTTGTCGGCCACCGCGGTGAAGCGGCGGGTGGACAGGCTGCGCGAGACGGGTGTGATCACCGGGTTCACGGCGACGGTGGAGCCGTCGGCGCTCGGCTGGACCACGGAGGCGTACGTCGAGGTGTACTGCGAGGGCGCGGCGCCGCCGAGGCGGCTGGCGGAGGTCGTGCGCAACCATCCGGAGATCACGGCGGCGATGACGGTGACGGGTGGCGCGGACGCGCTGCTGCATGTGCGGGCGACGGATGTGGGGCACTTCGAGAACGTGCTGGAACGCATCCGCAGGGAGCCGTTCATCCGGAAGACGATCAGCTACATGGTGCTGTCCCACCTCCTCCCGGAAAGCCCCGAGGCGGGCGCCACCCACCCCGCCCCGAACACCACTTCGGACAACGCATCAGAACTGCGCTGAGGAGGTCAAAGACGCAGGATTCCTGCGCAGACACGCAATCGTTGTCGCTTGTCGAGCGTAGGGCTCAGTTCCTACCGTGGTGTACATCCCACTGGAACATTGCAGGAAGCGGAGGAACCCCTCTGTGCCCGAAAGCCGTGTGCCGCGCCCCCGGCGCTTTCTCGTCTGTGAACCCAGACATTTCGCCGTGCAGTACGCGATCAACCCCTGGATGAACCCCGACACCAGGGTCGACGTCGATCTCGCCCAGGAGCAGTGGCGCTCGCTGATCAGCGCCTACCGCGCCCATGGCCACACCGTGGACACCGTGGAGCCGGTCGCCGGCCTGCCCGACATGGTGTTCGCCGCGAACTCCGCGGTCGTCGTCGACGGCCGTGTCTTCGGCTCCTCCTTCCACGCCCCCGAGCGCCGCCCCGAGTCGACCGTGTACGAGACGTGGTTCAAGTCGGCGGGCTTCGACGTGTACCGCCCCGAGTCGGTGTGCGAGGGCGAGGGCGACCTGGTCCCGGCCGGCCGCTGGATCCTGGCGGGCACGGGCTTCCGTACGACCCGTGAGGCCCATCACGAGGTGCAGGAGTACTTCGGCGTCCCGGTGATCGGCCTCAAGCTGACGGACCCGTACTTCTACCACCTGGACACGGCACTGTTCGTCCTCGACGAGAGCAACATCGCGTACTACCCGGACGCGTTCTCGCCGGGCAGCCGCGAGGTGCTGGCGCGGCTGTACCCGGACGCGGTGGTCGCGACCCGCGAGGACGCGATGACGTTCGGTCTGAACTCGGTCTCGGACGGCCACCACGTCTTCATCGACCCGGGCGCCACGGCCCTCGCCGCCGAACTCACGCGCCACGGCTACCTTCCCGTCCCCGTCGACCTGTCGGAGTTCCGCAAGGCCGGCGGCGGCATCAAGTGCTGCACTCAGGAGATCCGCTCATGACCGCACTCACGAGCACAGGCACGGGCACGCAGTCCTCCGCGGAGCTGATCCGTGCCGAGGAACCGGTCCTCGCGCACAACTACCATCCGCTGCCCGTGGTCGTGGCTCGCGCGCAGGGCGCTTGGGTCGAGGACGTCGAGGGCCGCCGCTACCTGGACATGCTGGCCGGCTACTCGGCCCTCAACTTCGGCCACCGCCACCCGGCGCTGATCGAGGCGGCCCACCGCCAACTGGACCGTCTCACCCTCACCTCCCGCGCCTTCCACAACGACCGGCTCGCCCAATTCGCCACCTCGCTGGCCGAGTTGACGGGCCTGGACATGGTCCTGCCGATGAACACCGGCGCGGAGGCCGTCGAGAGCGCCATCAAGGTGGCCCGCAAATGGGCGTACGAGGTGAAGGGCGTCCCCGCCGACCGGGCGACGATCGTGGTGGCGGCGGACAACTTCCACGGCCGTACGACGACGATCGTCAGCTTCTCGACCGACGAGACGGCCAGGGCGGGCTTCGGTCCGTTCACGCCGGGCTTCCGGATCGTGCCGTACAACGACCTGGCGGCCCTGGAGGAGGCGATCGACGAGACGACGGCGGCGGTCCTCCTGGAGCCCATCCAGGGCGAGGCGGGCGTCCTGATCCCGGACGACGGCTATCTGACCGGCGTCCGCGAGCTGACGCGCCGCAAGGGCTGCCTGTTCGTCGCGGACGAGATCCAGTCGGGCCTGGGCCGCACCGGCCGCACGCTGGCGGTGGACCACGAGAACGTCGTCCCGGACATGCTGCTGCTCGGCAAGGCTCTGGGCGGCGGCATCGTGCCGGTGTCGGCGGTGGTCGCGCGCCGGGATGTACTCGGAGTGCTGCGACCGGGTGAACACGGCTCGACGTTCGGCGGCAACCCCCTGGCGGCGGCGGTCGGCCAGGCGGTGGTCGAGCTGCTGGAGACCGGCGAATTCCAGCGCAGGGCGGCCGAGTCGGGTGTCGTGCTGCGCGAGGGTCTGACCGGTCTTGTCGGCAAGGGCGTCGTCGGATTCCGGTCGCGGGGACTGTGGGCGGGCGTCGACGTCGACCCGGCCATCGGGACCGGACGGGAGATCAGTGAGCGGCTGATGCGGGAAGGGATTCTCGTGAAGGACACGCACGGCTCGACGATCCGGCTGGCGCCGCCGCTGACGGTCACCGGGGAGGAACTGGCAGTGGCCCTGAGCACGTTGGAGAAGGTGCTGACGCAGGGAGCCTGACGGCGGACGGCACGGCGCGCGGCGACGGACTCCGGCAACTCCAGGCCCAGCAACCCTGCCCGGATCGGCTGCAGTTCGTCTCTGAGCCCGTCGAGAAGCTCCCTTTGGGGCCG
Organism: Streptomyces sp. SID12501; assembly: GCF_010550245.1. Classification (GTDB taxonomy): domain Bacteria; phylum Actinomycetota; class Actinomycetes; order Streptomycetales; family Streptomycetaceae; genus Streptomyces. The sequence continues at coordinate 31,958 of NZ_JAAGLU010000017.1, read as the reverse complement.
GCGCCGCTGATCGACGGCGTGCGGCAGGGCGGTGCCCTTCGGGGAGTCCTGTGGGAAGGCGTCCACGGTGAAGCTGTTCAGCAGTCCTTGCATGGCGTGGGTCAGCCGGAGATGCAGGGCGCGTTCGGTACGCAGGAGAGTCCCGGTGAGCTCCGCGCCCCGGACGTGTTTCGCGAAGCTCTTGACGAAGGCCAGCGCCGACAGGGCGAAGGTCACCGACATCGAGTACGCCTCGACCGTCTCCAAGCAGCTCTGCTCGTACGCCGGTTCAGCGTCCGGAGTCAGGGGGCCCAGGTAGCTGCCGGGCGGGAACACCGGTCGGCCCTCGCTGTCGGAGTACGTGTCCAGGTAACCCTCGATCACACCGATCATGGTCCCCGGGACTCCGGCCGGGGCCCAGTCACCCAGCGGGGACAGTGTCCGCAGAACATCCGTTCCGGTGTCGTCGGGCACCGAGAATCCCAGATCGGGGACCTTCAAAGCGGGGCAGAGCAGACACGCGAGCTGTTCGGCGTCGCTGATCGAGTTGGCACCGTCGCGTCCGGGGTTGGTCCACTCCCCCGGTGCGGCGGTGGAGCAGTTCAGGATGGCTTCCCAGACGGCGAGCAGGGCGCGGCGAGGCTGGATCAGCATGGGTGGCGGTCCACTACTTGGTGTGCCCGTGCACGAGGATCATGCCGACGTAGCCGTCCCTGATCGGATCGTCGGCGGCAGGGTCGATGTGGTGGAATTCCCGGCCGTTGATCAGGTCCGACAGACAGTCCTCGACATCGGACTCGACGATGTCGAGCGCGGGGAAGGTGCGGGTGCCGACCTTGTACCCGTTGAAGTTCCCCGTGCTGAAGTTCTCCATGAAGGTCATGACGAAGGGGGCTCCCGGCTTCAACAAGGCGATGAACTGCCTCAGGGCGGTGGTGAACTCCGCGCGGTCCGTGGTGATCGAATCCGCCACGAAGAACATCGTTCCGAGATCCCACCGCTCGTCAGGGGTGGACCTCAATATGTCCCATTCCCTTACGGTCGCGCGCGTCCGCAACTGTTCCCCCGGACCCTGAACTGCGCGATACACCTCATTCTCGGCCAGCACCCGCCAGAAAATGTCCCAGTTGCCTAAATACCCCTTGGCGAGCCGCCCCGAGAGCCATTTCCGATTCGCTTCGGAAAACTCCAACAGACTTATTTCACTACAGAAGGGAAGCATCGCGAGGGCCGGATACAGATTGCTTCCAGATCTGACATCGACACCACGCGCACCTACGTCAAACGACTGAGCGCAAAGAAAATCACGCACGATCTTCAGGATTTTATGGTCCTCATTGTGCAGGCGCGCATAATTGCGATTCAGGTAGGCCTCCGAGTCAAAAGCATCCCAGCCGTACGCGGAATTACCTGCCATGCGTCTCCCCGGAGCCAGCCCGGCCTGGAAGGCTGAGGATACTACCAACTCCTGCGCTCTGGTGCTACTTTACGTAGAATCTGCACAGACTCTCGCGAGAAGGATCGAGCCTTTGCCCTCAGGTATGCCAAACAGCGGGCAAGATCAGTTCCGCTCCCCTCGAGAAAAGGATCTTGCCGACCTTTATCGGCTCGACCATGAGGCTTTCGGCGAGACCGACGGCTACACGCATCTCGTTCTCCGGCAATTGTTCGACGCTCATCGCCGCGACTTCCTCCTGCTCAAACGCGATGGAGTGCTGTGCGGGTACGCACTGCCCGTGCTCGGCGCCCGGGAGGACCACGCATGCCTCCTGGCACTCGCCGTACTGCCTGAATTCCAGGGACAGGGCTGCGGCCGATCCCTCCTGAACGCCGCGGTACAACAGGTCAGAGAAGCAGGCGCCCGACGTATGGAGCTCGCGGTACGAGAGGAGAACCACGCGGCCCGTGGACTTTACAAGAAGTACGGATTTCGGGACGGCGAACTCCTCACGGACTACTACGGTCCAGGAAACCACCGCTTTTCGATGAGTTACACCATGGACTGACATTCAGTACGCCACGGGAACGCGGGGGAGACAGAGGCATGGCCCGAAGAAACAGCAACGGAGACGGCGTACCCAGCGCGGCCTCCGAGGCCCGAGCCTGGCTGATTCTGGCACTGGGCGTCGTTACCACCGGATTCGGCATCGCCTTCGCCGCGGCCTCCGAGGAGGGCGGAAGGATCTCCCTGGCCAACCAGGAGATCTCCGGCGTCCTCACCGCCCTCGGCGGAGGCATCGTCGGTGCGGTCATCAGCATCATGTTCGCCAGGGCCTCGGACCGCGAGGTCCTCCAGAACATGCGGGACGTGCTGGAGGACTCTCTCACCAGCACCTTGCGGTCGGACAACGCCCGCCTGGCCTCCGCGAGACACCTGTGGCACCACTACTTCGTGACGACACTGCGCGGAAAGAACGTCTGGCGGTACGAGCAGTACCCCTTTCACCTCAGTGCCCACATCGGATCCCTGGCCGTGGAGATCGACGTCCAGGCCGACAGCGGAATGACGCACAAATACCTGGTGGAGGCCTTCGTACGGCACGAACGACTGACCGTCGTCAGCCGCAAGGCCAGCGACGAGGCGAACGTCTTCGTCGAGGTCTATCCGCAGTTCGACGGCGAGCTCTCCGAGTACTTCGGTGCCGGTTTCGTCAGAACGTGGGACTCCACCAACATCGTCACCAAGGTCATCCTCAGCAGACTGCCCCTCCTCCCGAGCACCGAAGGCACCCTCGCGGAGAGCGACTTCGCGGAGCTGGACCGCATGTGGGAGGTGGGCTTCAAGCGTCTCAACGAGGTCCTTCCGGACTGCACCTGAGACTGATCGCCCCCGTTACAGGAGGCCACCCCGACGCATAGACTGACGTACCGACGCGCACCCCGTTGACCTGCGTTGACTGCATTGATCTGAGGAGCGACCCCTTGTTCTACTACGTACTCAAATACGTGCTACTCGGGCCGCTGCTGAGACTTGTCTTCAGGCCCCGGATCGAGGGACTCGAAAACGTACCGTCGTCGGGCGCCGCCATCGTCGCCGGCAATCACCTGTCGTTCTCGGACCACTTCCTGATGCCCGCGATCCTCAAGCGGCGCATCACCTTCCTCGCGAAGGCCGAGTACTTCACCGGTCCCGGGGTCAGGGGGCGGCTGACCGCGTACTTCTTCCGCAGCGCCGGGCAGATTCCGGTGGACCGGTCCGGCAAGGAGGCGGGGCAGGCCGCGATCCGTGAAGGGCTCGGGGTGCTGAGCAAGGACGAGCTTCTCGGCATCTATCCGGAGGGCACCCGGTCGCACGACGGGCGGCTGTACAAGGGCAAGGTCGGGGTCGCCGTCATGGCGCTCAGGGCCCAGGTGCCCGTCATTCCCTGCGCGATGATCGGCACCTTCGAGGCGCAGCCGCCGGGCAAGGTCATCCCGAACATCCATCCCGTGGGGATCCGCTTCGGCAAGCCCCTCGACTTCTCCCGCTACCTCGGGATGGAGGACGAGAAGGCGGTACTGCGGGCCATCACCGACGAGATCATGTACGCCATCCTCAACCTCTCCGGGCAGGAGTACGTCGACCAGTACGCGGCCGTCGCCAAGAAGGAGGAGACCGATCGGAAGGCCGCCGAGAAGAAGGCGGAGAAGGAGGCGCGGGAGCGCAAGTTCCCGCGTATGCCGCTCAGTTGACCGTGTGCCCTCGGTCGGCGGTTGACGTGCGCCTTCGGCCGGCGTGGGCGATCTGCTGATAGCTAATCCGCACCGGCCGTGCCGCCGTCGGCGGTTACCGTCGCTCCATGAGACGAGCTGTGGTGATCGGGGCGACCGGACAGATCGGGCGGGTGGCCGTGGGGGCGCTCGCCCGGGACGGGTGGGAGGTGACCGCCGTCTCGCGGGGCGGCGGCAGAGACGGGAACTGGCCGGACGAGGTTCGGGTCACGGTCGCGGACCGGGCCGACGACGCGGCGCTCGCGGCTGCCGTGGGCGACGGGTGCGACGTCCTCGTGGACATGGTGGCCTACGGACCCGAGCACGCACGGCAGTTGGCGGGTCTCGCCGGGCGGGTCGGGTCGGCGGTGGTGATCTCCAGTGTGTCCGTGTACGAGGACGACAAGGGACGGAACTTCGACACGCAGGCGGAGCCCGGCGGCTTCCCCGAGTACCCGGTGCCGATCCCCGAGGAGCAGCACACGGTCCGGCCGGGCGAGAGTACCTACGGCACCCGGAAGGCGGGCCTCGAGCACGAACTCCTCGCCGCCGGCGACCGGTTGCCGGCCACTCTGCTGCGGGCGGGCGCGATCCACGGACCGTACGGCCGTACCCCGCGCGAGCTGTACTTCGTCAAACGCAACCTGGACGGGCGGCGCCGGCGCGTCCTCGCATACGGCGGCGGGAGCCGTTTCCATCCGGCGAGCGTCCACAACATCGCCGAGCTGATCCGGCTGGCCGCCGCACGTCCTGGTTCCCGGGTCCTGAACGCCGTCGACGCCGAGGCGCCGACAGTGGCGGAGATCGCCGCGGTGATCGACGCCGTGATGGGGGTCGAGGTGGAGAACGTTCTGGTGGACGGTCCGCCTCCGGCGCCCACCGTGGGCGACACCCCGTGGTCGACTCCGGTGCCCGTGGTGTGCGACATGTCCGCCGCCGAAAGGGAGTTGGGCTACCGGCCCGTCGTCACGTACGCGCAGAGGCTGCCGGAGACCGTCGCCTGGATCGAGGGCCGACTGGCCGGGCGGGACTGGCGGGAGGCGTATCCCAGGATGTACGAGACGTACGGCGACCTCTTCGACTACGCGGCGGAGGATGCCTGGCTCGTGTGACGGGAAAGGGCGGCCGGAGGATTCTCCGGCCGCCCCTCACCTCGTACGACAACTGACCGCTACCGCTACGAACTTACGGCTACGGCTTCGGTGTGGCGTGCGGGGCGCAGGTCACGTCCGTCGCGTCCACCTTGCCGGTGAGCAGGTAGGTGTCGACCCGGGCGTTGATGCACGGGTTGACGAGTCCGGTCACGCCGTGGGAGCCGGCGTCCTTCTCGGTGATCAGGCGGGAGCCCTTGAAGCGCTTGTGCAGTTCGACGCCACCGTCGTACGGGGTGGCCGCGTCACGCTCGGACTGCACGATCAGCACCGGCGGCAGACCCTTGCCCGACTTCACGTTCACCGGGGTCTGCTGCTTGACCGGCCAGGTCGCGCACGGCAGGTTCATCCAGGCGTTGGCCCAGGTCATGAACGGGTAGTCCTTGTTCAGCCGGGTGTTGTCGCGGTCCCACTTCTTCCAGCTGGTGGGCCACTTGGCGTCGGTGCACTCGACGGCCGTGTAGACGGCGTTGCCGTTCTCCGAGGCCGCGTTGCCCGCGGTGTCCGTGAGGTCGGGGGCTGCCGCGTCGACGAGCGCCTGGGTGTCACCCGCGACGTACTTGCTGAACACGGTGGCGACCGGGATCCACGACGAGTCGTAGTACGGGGCGCTCTGGAAGAAGGAGATCAGTTCGGCCGGTCCGACGACCCCGCCGATCGGGTCCTTCTTCGCGGTGGCCCGCAACTCCAGCCATTTCGCCTGCACTTGGGCCCGCGTGGTGCCGAGGTGGAAGACGGCGTCGTTCTTGGCCACCCAGTCCTGCCAGTCGTTCCAGCGCGTCTCGAAGGCGATGTCCTGGTCGAGGTTGGCCTCGTACCAGATCTTCTCGCGCGACGGATTCACGACACTGTCGGCGATCATCCGGCGGACGTGCCCCGGGTACAGCGTGCCGTAGACGGCCGCGATGTACGTCCCGTACGACACACCGAGGAAGTTGAGCTTCTTCTCCCCCAGCGCGGCCCGGATGACGTCCAGGTCGCGCACGGTGTTCGGCGTGGTCATGTACGGGAGCATCTCGCCGCTGCGTTCGTAGCAGCCCTCGGCGTACTCGCGGGCCGACTTGCGCTGGGCGCGCTTGTCCGCCTCCGTGTCGGGCACCGGGTCCGGCTTGGGCGCCTTCACGAACTCCTGCGGGTCGACGCAGGATATGGGCGCCGAGTGGCCGACTCCGCGCGGGTCGAAGCCCACGAAGTCGTACGCCTTCGACACGTTGAGCCACAGCGCGTTCTTCGTCACGACCCGGCGCGGGAAGCGCAGCCCGGAGCCGCCCGGTCCACCCGGGTTGTAGACGAGCGCGCCCTGCCGCTCCTCCTTGGTCCCCGTGTTGCCTATACGGTCGACGGCGAGCTTGATCTGCTTGCCGTACGGCTTCGCGTAGTCGAGCGGCACCGTGACATATCCGCACTGGATCGGCTTCTCAAGGCCCCAGTCGGCCGGGCAGTCCTGCCAGTCGATTCCGGCCTGCTCGGCTCGCGCGGCGGCGATCGTCGCGCCGCGTGTCTCACGGTCCTGGCCGTGGCGGGCGTCCGCGACGGCCGAGGGCGCCGCGACGGCGCCGGCTATCAGGGTCGCCGTGACGAGTGCTCCGGCGGAGCCGAGCGCTGCGGCTCGTTTCGGCGGTGTGGTGCCTTTCAAGTGGGGTCTCCCCGTATGTAGTTCTGCTTCTGCGTGGTTGGTAAGGGGGATCCTTGCGGCTGTGCGGGACTTGTGAAAAGGGGGTGGACGACCTTCTTTGCCAATCCGATAAACGGAGAGGAGCGTTGCGCTCAGCGGACATCCGGTGCGATGTGGGGCTTTTCCATGATCGCTGGACGGGTCCGCCGGCCCGGGTGATCAGCTGTGGTGGTCCGTCTCCAGAGCCGCGAGCGCCTCGTCCAGCACCCGGCGCAGCCGTAGTGCGTCCGGCGCGACCGCCGTCACCAGCGCGGCGGGCCCGGCGAGCGGCATGAGCGCGGCGCCCTCCGCGAGCATCCGGGCTTCGACCGGCGCGTCCGCGAACTCCGGCCGCACGATGACGAGTTGCCCGAGAGCGCGGTGTCCCGCCAGCACGGCGGGCCCGTCCCAGCCGCCCGGCGCTCCGGGACCGCAGGCCAGCTCCTGGTCGAGGACGACGCGCCCGCCGACCCGCACCGTGAGGCGGCTGCCGAGCCGTCCGGATTCCTCGCCGAACCGCCCGAGCACCTGCTCCTCGCGGAACACGAGCCGGGCGCCCGGCGCGAGATCGACACGCGTTACGACGTACAGCTCACTGCCCTGGGCACAGATCAACTGCTCGGGCAGCCAACGGAGTTCGCCGCCGTCGGCGACACCGATCCGTACGTCGTAACGGGCCTCGCCCTTCGCCTGGCCCGGCAGTGCGATGGTGGCCGCGGCGGACGCCAGATGCAGTCGGGCACCCTCCGCCACCTCCGCCTCGACGGTGAAGTGGTCGCCGCCGAGCGGGCCGCTCATCGCGCCGACCAGCATGACGCGGGCCTCGTCGCCGTGCGCGCGGATACGGCGCAGGGCCAGCGGGCCGTCACCTTCGAGCACCGGCAGAGCGGTACCGCCCCGGCCGTCCGCCCGGGCGACGATCCGCGCGGTGGCCCGTACGCCGGTGGTCATGCCGTCCACGCCGCGAGCTGCGCCCGCACCCACGCGGCGACGTCCTCCACCCCGGCCTCGCTGCGCAGCGACTGGAAGACGACGGGCATCTCCCCGCGCGCAGTCTTCGCGTCGGCGGCCATCCGGCCGAGGTCTGAGCCGACGTACGGCGCGAGGTCGGTCTTGTTGACGACGAGCAGGTCGGCGGTGGTGACGCCGGGGCCGCCCTTGCGCGGGATGTCGTCGCCGCCGGCCACGTCGATGATGAAGATCTGCGCGTCGACGAGGCCCTTGGAGAAGGTGGCGGTGAGGTTGTCGCCGCCGGACTCGACGAGCACGATGTCGAGCGGCCCGACCTCGTCCTCCAGGTCCTCGACGGCTTCGAGGTTGGCGGAGATGTCGTCGCGGATCGCGGTGTGCGGGCAGGCGCCTGTTTCGACGGCGGTGATGCGCTCGGGGGGCAGCACGGCCTCGCGCAGCAGGAACTCGGCGTCCTCACGGGTGTAGATGTCGTTCGTGACGACCGCGAGGGACAGCTCTTCGCGCAGGGTGCGGCAGAGGGCGGCGACGGTGGCGGTCTTGCCGGACCCCACGGGCCCGCCGAGGCCGATGCGAAGCGCACGGCGGGTGCCGTCGGGACGGTGCGCGTCCGCGCCCACGGCCGTGCCGGCTTGGGGGTGGGAGTGGTCGAGGTGCATGGGGAGCGGCTCCTGTTCTGGTTTGTGCTGTTGCGTATGTGCTGGTCCTCATCCCCCGGGATGGGACGGGATGGGACGGGACGGGACGGGTAAGTGTGGCGGGGGCGAGCAACCCCTATGACGCGAACAGCCGCACCGCCCACCCCGCATGCCCCTCCGCCCCCACCTCCAGCATCGGCGCGGAAGCCGCGGGCAACGCGTCGACCCCACCCCCGGCCCCCACCTCCCGAGCCGCCTCCACCGCCCGGTCCGCGACGCGATCCAGTTCCGGCGCCAACCGGGCCAGCGCCCCGGTCGCATCGAACGGATCAAGGCTCAGCAACCGCACAACCGCCGTCGCAGGCCCGCTGACGCTCTCGTACACGGAGCAGTACGCCGCGTCCTCCGGCCCCAGCCCCGCCGCCCGCGCCGTGAGCCCCAGCACCACCGGCTGATGCGCCCCCTTGGGGAACTCCCTTGCCAACGCGTCGAGTTCGGCCGACGGCCAGGTCGCCCGCGCCGCCCGCATCAGCTGCCGTCCCAGCTTGCGCGCGGCGACGCGCAACGCCGGCGACGGCGTCCGCGCGTCCGCCGCATCGTCGAGCGCAACCGGATCGACACCCAGCGCCGCGGCCGCGGCGAGCGAGGCCGACACCAGCCCCGTCGTGTGCAGTCGGCCCCGGCAGAACTCCTCCAGGCTCGCGGCCCCAGTGACACGCCCCGCCTTGACGGCGGCCTCGGCCCCGCCGGAGTGCGCGTGCCCTCCGGCGGGGAAGCGGCCGTCGGCCAGGACGAGCAGCGCTGCCCTGCTCATCGAAACCTCCTCATCAGAAGAGGAAGTAGCGCTGGGCCATGGGCAGTTCGGCGGCCGGCGTGGCCTCGACCAGCTCCCCGTCGATGTGCACGGCGAAGCTGTCGGGGTTGATCCGTACGTCCGGACGCGCGTCGTTCTCCCGCATGTCGGCCTTGGTCACCGCCCGGGTCGACTCGATCGCCACGAACCGCTTACCGAGCCGAAGCCGTTCGGGCAGCCCGTCGTCGATCGCCAACTGGGCGACGAAGTTGAACGAGTTGGACGCCGGCGCCCGCCCGATCGCCCCGAACATCGGCCGGGGCAGGATCGGCTGCGGAGTGGGGATCGAGGCGTTCGCGTCGCCCATCTGCGCGTAGGCGATCTGCCCGCCCTTGATGACGAGATGCGGCTTCACCCCGAAGAACGCGGGCTCCCAGAGGACCAGGTCGGCGAGCTTGCCCGTCTCCACCGAGCCGATCTCCCGCGCGAGACCCTGTGCGAGGGCCGGGTTGATCGTGTACTTGGCGACATAGCGACGTACTCGATGGTTGTCGGCGCTGCCGTCACCCGGCAGAGCGCCCCGCCGCCGCTTCATCACATGGGCCGTCTGCCAGGTCCGCATGATGACCTCGCCGACCCGTCCCATGGCCTGCGCGTCGGACGAGATGATCGAGATCGCGCCCAGGTCGTGCAGGATGTCCTCCGCGCCGATCGTCGACGGCCGGATGCGTGACTCGGCGAACGCCAGGTCCTCCGGCACCGACGGGTTCAGGTGGTGGCAGACCATCAGCATGTCGAGGTGTTCGTCGGCGGTGTTGACGGTGTACGGCCGCGTCGGGTTGGTCGAACTCGGCAGTACGTGCGGCTCGGAGACCACGGACATGATGTCCGGCGCGTGCCCGCCGCCCGCACCCTCGGTGTGGTAGGCGTGGATGCCGCGGCCCGCGATCGCGGCGAGCGTGTCGGCGACGAAACCGGCCTCGTTGAGGGTGTCCGTGTGGATGGCGACCTGGATGCCCGTCCGGTCGGCGACGGTCAGGGCCGCGTCGATGGCGGCCGGGGTCGAGCCCCAGTCCTCGTGGATCTTCAGGCCGAGGGCGCCGCCGCGGATCTGGGAGAGCATCGCGTCGTGCGAGACGGTGTTGCCCTTGCCGAGCAGGCCGAAGTTGAGCGGGTACTGCTCCATCGCCTCCAGCATCCGGGCGAGGTGCCAGGGACCGGGGGTCACCGTGGTCGCCTTCGAACCCTCGGCCGGGCCCGTACCGCCACCTACGATGGTCGTGATGCCCGACGCGAGCGCCTCGTCGGCGATCTGCGGGCAGATCAGGTGGACGTGCGCGTCGATGGCACCCGCCGTCACGATCCGGCCGTTGCCCGCGATGATCTCGGTCTCCGGACCGATGACCAGGTCGGGGTGGATCCCGTCCATCGTGTCGGGGTTGCCCGCCTTGCCGATGCCGGTGATGCGGCCGTCGCGGATGCCGATGTCGGCCTTGACGATGCCCCAGTGGTCGACGATCACCGCGCCCGTGATGACCGTGTCCGGGGTGCCGTCTGCGCGCGTAGCGCGGGCCTGGCCCATGGATTCGCGGATGACCTTGCCGCCGCCGAACACCGCCTCGTCACCGGCGAGACCGGGACCGCCGCTGCGGTCCTCCTCGATCTCGATCAGCAGGTCGGTGTCCGCGAGCCGGATACGGTCGCCGGTGGTGGGGCCGAACAGGTCGGCGTACGCGGCACGCGAGATCTCAGGCATCGAGGGCACCTCCGGTCTCCCCGCGCAGTCCGGGCACGATGCGCGCGCCGGCGAGCGGAACGAGTTGGACGTCGACGGGGATCCCGGGTTCGAAGCGTACGGCGGTGCCGGCGGCGATGTTGAGCCGCTTGCCGCGCGCTGCCGCGCGGTCGAACTCCAGGCCGGGATTGGCCTCGGCGAAGTGGTAGTGGGATCCGACCTGGACGGGCCGGTCGGCGGCGTTCAGCACGGTCATCGACGTGACCTCGCGGCCCTCGTTGTACACAACGGGTCCGTCGGCGAACAGGATCTCTCCGGGAATCACGGCAGTCCCGCCCCTCAGACGATCGGGTCGTGGACGGTGACGAGCTTGGTGCCGTCCGGGAAGGTCGCCTCGACCTGGACGTCATGGATCATCTCGGGGATGCCCTCCATGACGTCCTCCCTGGCCAGCAGCGTCCGTCCGGAGGACATCAGCTCGGCGACCGTACGTCCGTCACGGGCGCCCTCGAGGATGTGCGAGGTGATCAGCGCGACCGCCTCGGGATGGTTCAGCCTGAGCCCACGGGCCCGGCGCTTCTCGGCCACGTCCGCCGCCACATGGATCAGCAGCCTCTCCTGCTCGTGCGGGGTCAGTTGCACGGCTTCCCACCTCACATCCTCGCTCCGGACCGTGCGGGGTCCGGTTGGCCCGATGCCACCAAAACCGCTGGTGGCGAGATGGGCACGCTAGTTGGCCGGAGTTTCAAGGACGTTAACCGGCCCGTGATCCACCCGGGGCACGCGGGGCGGGCCCGCCCATGCTCATCAGACCGCGAATTCCATCCTGAAGCACTTCCATCGGCGCGCCCCCGAAGAGGGCCATCTGCGCGATGAAGCCCTGGGCCGCAGCGATCATGGTCCGTGCGACGCTCTCGGCCGGTACGTCGGCCCGCATCATCCCGGCTTCCTGATAGCGCTCGACCAGCCGCACCCAGGGCTCACGGACCTTGGCGTAGCCCTCGTTGAGCACCTTCGACAGTTCGCCGTCGCGCAATGTCTCGGCCCACACCTGGACGATCAGCCGGGGGAAGACGGCTGCCCCCTCGTGCGCCAGCCCCGGCCGCAGGCCCAGCATCCTGCCCATCACCTCACCCACGATCACGTCCGGCGCCGGAGGCGGGCTCTGCTCGCCCGCGGTCTCGAAGGCGTCCCCGACCTCCTGCAGCACCTCGATGACGATGGCGGCGATCAGCTCCTCCTTGCCGGTGAAGTAGCGGTAGACGGCCCCGGCGGAGAGGTCGACCTCCTTGAGCACGTCCTGCATCGACGTGGCGTGAAAGCCGCCCCGTGCGAAGCAGAGTGCCGCCCCGTCGAGGATCTGACGGCGTCGGGCGTCGAGGTGTTCCTGGGATACACGGGCCATGCCCACAAAGTAGAACGAACATTCCTTCTTGACAAGACGAGCTGCCCGCAGGACGGTGATGACTCCTAAAACGAACGATCCTTCTTTTTAGATTCGAGGGAAACCATGTCCACCAATGCCACTGCGACCGCCCAGGGGCACCGCCACCACCTGATCGCCGTCATCGTCCTGGTCCCCGTCCTGGCCGCGCCGGCACTCTGGGCCTTCGCCTGGCCCGCCGCTCGCCTCGCACCCCGCGACCTGCCGCTCGGCGTGGCGGGCCCGGCCACCGCGGTCACACAGATGGAGCGGCAACTGGCCGCCCACGAGGGTGCCTTCGAGATCCACCGTTACGCCGACGAGGCCGCCGCCCGCGACGCCATCGAGAACCGGACCGTATACGGTGCCGTGGTCGTCACCGCCCAGGGCCCCGAGCTGCTCACCGCGTCGGCCGCGAGCCCCGTCGTCGCCCAGCTCCTCCAGCAGGCGGTGACCGAACAGGCGGCGCGGTCCGGTGGATCCGGCGCTCAGGTCAGGACCGTCGACGTCGTCCCCTCCGCCGCGAACGACCCGCGCGGCGCCGCCTTCGGCGCGAGCCTGCTGCCGCTGGCTCTCGCCGGTGTGGCCGCCGGCGCCGTGGTCACCCTGCTCGGCCTGCGCGGGGTACGGGCGGCCGGTGCGCTGCTTGCCGCCGGCGCGCTGGTCGGTGTCGTCGCCGCCGCGCTCGCGCACAGCTGGCTCGGCGTGCTCACCGGCGACTGGTGGGCGGAGGCCGCCGCGCTGGGACTGACGACACTCGCCGTGAGCGGCGCGGTCGCCGGACTCGCCGCACTGCTGGGCACCGCGGGAATCGGCCTCGGCGGCCTGACCGTCGTCCTGCCCGGCAACCCCTTCTCCGGCGCTTCCAGTGCCCCTCGACTGCTGCCCCACCCCGTCGGCACGATCGGCCAGTGGCTGCCGCCGGGTGCGGGCGCCTCCCTGCTCCGCTCGGTGTCGTTCTTCGACGGCGCGGCGGCCCTGGGGCCCGCCCTGACCCTGACCTGGTGGGCGGCGCTCGGCCTCGGCGCGGTCCTGCTGGGCAGCGCGCTCAGGCGCCGTACGGAGGACGGGAACAGCGAGCCGATGACGGCCGCCGCCGAGCGGGAACCCGCTCTGCTGACCTGACCGCCCACACCGAAACCGGGCCCGGACCGGCGGCCGGGTGCCCCCGCCGCAGCGGATGGGGGCACCCGGCCGTTCTCGCGCAGTCCCCCTCATCCGCCGGCCCGTCCGACCGCTGAGCGCGCTCAGCGCGCTCCGGACCCGCGATGCTCCGCCGCGATGCCGAACCTCTGCCGTTCGACGGGCCCGGCAGCGGCCTCCCTGACGCTGGAGACCGCGCTGACGACGTGCTCCTCCGCCGCGTCCAGCTCGTCGAGGCGTTCCAGATCGGCTGCGGAGACCAGGGCGACGAGGGGCTTGCCGTGCCGCGTCACGACGACGCGCTCACCGCCGTACACCACCTTGTTGATCAGGTCGGCGAGTTCAGCCCTGGCTTGCGTCACCGGAATCTCGTAGGCCATGTGTTCCAGCCTAGGGCCTGCCCGGCGGATCAGGCCGCGGACGTGGGGCCCGGCAGGCCCTGGCCCCGCCCTCCGACGCCCCCGCAGAAGGGCCGAGGTCCGCTCACCCGACCTCCGCCCGAAGCCGGCACCGAGAACCCCGTGGAGCAGCGCACCCCCGGGGTTTTCGCTGTCAGCGAGCACCTCGCGGAGCCCTCGCGCCGAACTCTGTACGTCCTGTACATTTTTTACGGAAGCCATCGAGGAGGCGCGCGCCATGAACGACAGCGACGACCCGTCAGCCCGCTACGTCCTGCCCGAGTTCACCGAACGAACCAGTGCGGGGAGCCGGACACTGGATCCGTACTCGAAGCTCCTGGAGGAGCGGATCGTCTTTCTCGGGACGCCGGTCGACGACATCTCGGCGAACGACGTGATGGCCCAGTTCATGCATCTCGAATACCTCGCGCCGGACCGGGACATCTCGCTCTACATCAACTCCCCCGGCGGCTCGTTCAGTGCGATGACGGCGATCTACGACACGATGCAGTACGTCACCTGCGAGGTGGAGACGATCTGCCTGGGGCAGGCGGCCTCCGCGGCGGCCGTACTGCTGGCGGCGGGCACGCCGGGCAAGCGCAGCGCGCTGCCGGGGGCCCGGGTGCTCATCCACCAGCCCTCACTGTCCGAGCCGATCCATGGACAGGCCAGCGATCTCGCCATTCAGGCCCGGGAGTTGGGCCGGGTCCGTAATCTGCTGGAGGAACTGCTCGTACGGCACACCGGACAGAGCCCTGAGCAGGTCGCCGCGGACATCGAGCGGGACAAGATCCTCGATGCCCAAGCCGCCCTGGAGTACGGCCTCGTGGACCGGATCGTGCCCAGCCGCAAGTCCTCGCCCCCCTCCCCCGGCACGAGGTGAGCCGCCGATGCTTCCGCCCGAACTGCCTCCGCTGCCCGCCCTGACGCGTGCGGAGGGCGAGTTGATCGACCGTTACCTCGAAGTGGCCGATCTGCTCGGCCGTATCAACCCGGCGTACCACGGCGACACGTACCGCGGCCTGCGGGCCGCGCAGGCGCTGGTCGCCAAGGCGGTGGCGTTGCGCGACGCGCTGGAGTTGATGCATCAGCGGGGCGAGGCCGAGGTGCACGCCCCTACGCTCGCGCGTGCGCTGCGCGTCCTCGACGGGGAGCGCCGCACCGCGCGTGTCACCGTTCCGCGTGAGCCCGCCAGTTGACTCACCGGTTCGGCGCAGCCGTGCCGGGCGGGCCCGTGTATCGCGGCGACCGACCGTCCGGAACGGGGCGGGAAGTGACTGCTCGCCATCCCCCGTTTGGAGTAGAGACGGCTCCCTCGACCGGCCCGTTCGGCTTGCGCGACGCGCGTAGTTCGTGACCGAAACGAGACCGCTCAAGCGCTGGTCCGGGGGTGCGCGACCCCCTCGAAAGTCGTCCGGGGGTACGGGTGTCCACCCGAATGGGCCAGCGGTGAGTAACACCACAAAGCCCCGATTCCATTGGGATTTTCCTACTTACATGAGCCAAGATCCCTTCCTGACGACAAGCCCCCGCCACAAGCGGCGGGGCGATCCGGGCGGACGCCGAGTCCTGCCGCCGCCCGGATGACCGGTCGACAGATGTGCATCGGCAGGAGTGGAGGACCCAGGCACGACGGGTCGCCGGAACGGTCACGCCATGACCGGGCCGAGCAGCCCTTGGGGTGAAGCCGCGTCAGCGGCCGGGCAACTTCGCCAGCCCGAATCCGACAGGTCATCCTTCACAGGCGGCTGACGAAGGGTTACGCATGTCTGCGCTCAATCGTGTCCCGTCACTGATGACCCGTGCCGGTACGGCCTCGGCTCTCACCCTCGCCGCCGTCGGCGGCACCCTGGTGATCCCCGGTGTCGCAACCGAAGCCGCGGCGATCGCACCGTCGACGAAGGCACTCCAGATCGCGGCCTCCAAGAAGGGCTCCCCCTACAAGTACGGCGCCGCGGGACCGGGCAGGTTCGACTGCTCCGGGCTCACGCTCTACTCGTACAAGAAGGCGGGCAAGAAGCTGCCTCGTACGGCGGCGGCCCAGTACAACAAGACCAAGCACATAGCCGCCAAGAGCCGTCGGGGCGGAGACCTGGTCTTCTTCCACTCGGGCTCGAACGTCTACCACGTGGGCATATACGCCGGAAAGGGAAAGATCTGGCACTCCCCGAAGACCGGGGACGTCGTGAAGCTCCAGAAGATCTGGACGAAGAGCGTCTGGTACGGCCGGGTCAGCTGACCTCCCCGGGGCGGGACGGCGGCCGTAGGTGAGCCGCCGTCCCGGTCCGGGACCCTTCACAGCGACAGAAGCGACAGCAGCGGCTCCAGCAGGAGCAGCGCGCCGAGGACCGTCAGCGCGGTGCCGGTGACCGCCTCGACGGCCCGGGCCGCCCGCGGCCGGCGCAGCCACCGGCCGAGCCGGTCCACCAGGAGCGCCACCGCCGGGAACCACACCAGGGCCAGCGCCACGATGATCAGCGCGAGCAGCAGCGTCCGGGGCAGCGCGGGAGAGCCCGCCGGCACGAACTGCGGCAGCAGACTCAGGAACGTGATGGGCGCCTTCGGGTTGAGCGCGTTGGTGACGAAGCCCTGCCGCCACGGACGTACGGCGGTCCGTGCCTCCTCGGCCACCGCAATCACCGCCTCCCGGGGCCCGCGCAGCGACCGCAGCGTCCGCGCCCCGAGGTACAACACGTAGACCCCGCCCAGCAGTTGCAGTGCGCGGAAGAGCGCGGGCACCGCCGTGAGCACGGCGGCGACACCGGCGACGGCCAGCGCGGTGTGCAGAAGCAGCCCGCCGGTGACCCCCAGCGCGCACACGACCCCGGCCCGCCGGGAGACGAGGGCGTTGCGCACGACGACGGTGAAATCGGCGCCCGGCATGGCGACCATGCCTGCGGCGACCCCGGTGAAGGCGATGAGCTGTGCGTCCATGGCGTCCAGCGTGCCCGGAGCCTGCCTTCAGCAGGTATGTCGAATACCCTGGGTCTGCCTTAAGCAACCGTTATGCCTCGGCCATGGCTTCCCCTCTCTGTCCCTGGAGCGGCCGGATGTACGACCCCACCCGTCTCGCCGCTCTCGTGGCGGTCGCCGAGGCCGGATCCATCACCCGCGCCGCCGAACGCCTCGGCTACACGCCGCCCGCACTGTCGCAGCAACTCGCCAAGCTGGAGCGGGAGACGGGCATCGCCCTGCTCGTACGGCATCACCGGGGCGCCCGGCTCACACCGGCGGGCGAGCTGCTGGTGACGCGTGCCCGCCGGGTGCTGGACGAGCTGGACCGCGCCCGGCACGAACTGGCCCGGCTCACCGGCCTGTCGGGCGGTGCGCTGCGGCTGGGCACCTTCCAGACGGCCGGTATCCAGCTGCTGCCGCCGGTGCTGAGCGCGTTCCGCCGGGCCCATCCGGACGTGGAGCTGTCCGTCGCGGACTACGAACCGCCGGACGGTGTGGCCGCCGTGGCCGCCGGAGAGGTCGATCTCGCGCTCACGCACGCCTACGAACCGGCCGTACGCGCGCCGTTGCCCTCGTCGGTCACCGCCGAGCCGGTCCTGGTCGAGGAACTGGTCCTGGTGACCGCACCCGGCCATGTGCTGGCGGGGGACGCCTCGCGGCTGCCGCTGGCCGAGCTGGCGGGCCAGCCGCTGATCAGCATGGCGCCGAACCATCCGCCCCGCCAGGGCGTGGAGGCTGCCCTCGCCCGGGCCGGCGCCACCCCGTCGGTGCTGGTGGCGACGCCGGGGTACGCCCTGGTGTGCGCGCTGGTCAGCGCGGGGCTCGGGGTGGCGGTCGTACCGGAGATGGTGGCGCGGACGGCGGTCACGCCGGTCGGGACCCGCCTGCTGGAACCGGGCGACCTGCGCCGGACGATCTCGGTCGTCCGCCGCACCGGCGAGACCGCGCCCGCAGCCGACGCGTTCCGCGCCCTGCTGCGGGGCGCGTTCGGCCGCGCGCACGGCAGCGGCAACCTGGCGTAGGCGGCGAACCGTTACGGCTCCTGCTGGCCGACCGCCGTCACCGGGGGCCTGGCCGGGACCGTCCACGGGAGTTCGATCGACACCGTCTTGCCGCCCTCGCGGGTGGGATGGACGCGCAGTCTGCCGCCCGACTCGGCGGTCAGCCAGCGGATGATGACCATCCCCCGGCCGTTGTCCTGCTGCACGGCGGCGGGCAGACGTTTGGGGAAGCGCGGGTGACTGTCGGTCACTCCGATGCGCAGATGTTCATCGCGGTCGAGGGCGATGTCCACCGTGAAGGTGGGTGACAACCCGAAGGTGTGCTGTACGGCGTTCGTGGCGAGTTCCGAGACGATCAGACGGATGCTGTCGGCGGCTTCGGCGTCACCCGGCAGGCCCCATTCCGCCAGCACGTTGGCCACATACGCGCGGGCGGCGGAGACCGAGGCGGGATCGCTCGGCAGAGTGACGGATGCTTCCAGGTGGTCTGCCATGGCGACGTCGTCCCTTTCCCACAGGACCGCGGCCCGACACGGAGCGGCTGGTTCGAGTACGGTCCCGGACTGGTGCTTCGCGCCAGACTGCCATTCCCGCGCCGGTCACGGGGTGCGATCCACCAAGATATGCATATATCTGTCGCTCGAAGCGGTGAACTCTGCTACCCCAGAGCGTATTTGGGCGGCTCATTAGGAGTAAGGAGTTGCCCATGCAGTACGGTCCCGCGGTGCGCCGCCGAAAACTGGGTGCCGAACTGCGCGCGCTGCGTGCCAGGGCCGGTCTCACGAGCGGTGAGGCGGCCCGTCTGGTGGGCTGGCACCAGTCGAAGGTGAGCCGGATCGAGACAGGCGCGAGCGGGGTGAAACCGGCGGACGTCCGGTTACTCCTGGACGCGTACGAGGTGCCGGACGGCGAGTCGCGCGAGCTGCTGCTCGTACTGGCGGGCGGCGAGGACGGCGGTCAGCACGGCTGGTGGCACGCCTATCGTGGCGTACTGCCGCCCACCTACCGGGATTTCATCAGCCTGGAGTCGCAGGCCAGCACGATGCGCACGCTGGAGACCTCGGTGGTACCGGGGCTGCTGCAGACCCCGGAGTACGCCCGTGCGATGACCCGGGCGGCTGTGGACAGCCTGGAGGAGACACGGCTCGACGCGCTGGTCGAGGTGCGGCTGGCCCGGCAGGACGTGCTGCGTTCGGACCCGCCGCTGGCGCTGAGCGCGGTCCTCGACGAGGCGGTGCTGCGCCGTGAAGTGGGCGGGCCCGAGGTGATGACGCGTCAGTTGGGACGCCTTGTGGAAGCGGCCCGGCTGCCCCAAGTGCAACTCCAGATCCTGCCGTTCACCGCAGGGGCGTACATCGGCATCACTGGCCCTTTCGTTATCTTCTCCTTTCCGAGCACTTCTGACTTGGATGTGGTTGTTCTCGACCAGATGATGAGTAGCCTCTACCTCGAACGGAAAGAAGACCTCCAGGCCTACAGCGAGGCCTTCAACACCCTTCAGATCCACGCCCTTTCGCCCGGGGATTCGTTGGATTTCATCGCCGGTCTGAATCACGGCGTGTAAGGAGGCACCAATGTCCGCACTGCCTCGGAACGTACCGTCCGTCGTCGAACCACCCGGTGCGCAATGGCTGCGCAGCAGCTACAGCACCGGCGCGAACAACTGTGTGGAGACGGCCCGTCCGGACACCGGAGTCCGGGCCGGACTGCTCGCCGTACGCGACTCCAAGAACGCGGCGGGGCCCGCCCTGCTCTTCTCCCCCGAGAGCTGGGAGGGCTTCCTCACCGCGCTCCGGTGATCGCCCTACGACACACGGCCGCGTCCGCCGACTCATGGTCGCGTGTCACTGATCACCCGCACCACGGATCTACGGATCTACGGATCTACGATCGGTTCTCGCCGATCACCCGTACCGCCCGCGCGATCTGTTCCTCGGTCAGGTCCGCGCGGGCGGTCAGCCGCAGCCGGGACACTCCGTCGGGCACGGACGGCGGGCGGAAGCAGCCCACGCCCACTCCTGCGGCCCGACAGTCGGCCGCCCACCGCACGGCCTCCTCCGGTGACGGCGCGCGCACGGAGACGACGGCCGCGTCCGGGCGTACCGCCGCCAGCCCCTGAGCCGTCAGCCGGGTGTGCAGCTCGCGCGCCACCGCACGCGCCCGTGCGGCCCGTTCGGGCTCGCGGCGCAGCAGCGTGAGGGCCGCGAGGGCCGCGCCCGCCGCCGCGGGGGCGAGACCGGTGTCGAAGATGAACGTACGGGCCGCGTTGACGAGGTGCTCGATCACCGGCGCGGGTCCCAGCACAGCACCCCCCTGGCTGCCGAGCGACTTGGACAGCGTGACGGTCACGACGACGTCCGGTGCGCCCGCAAGTCCGGCCGCGTACGCCGACCCTTGCCCGCCCTCGCCCAGAACCCCCAGCCCGTGCGCGTCGTCGACCACCATCCCGGCGTCGAACTCCCGGCAGACGGCGGCGAGGTCGGCCAGCGGTGCCGCGTCCCCGTCGACCGAGAAGACGGTGTCGGACACGGCCACGGCGGGCCCGGTGTGCGTGCCGAGCGCCTTGCGGACGGCGTCCGGGTCGGCATGCCCGACGACCTGGGTCGTTCCCCGGGCCAGGCGGCAGCCGTCGATCAGCGAGGCGTGGTTGCCCGCGTCCGAGACGACGAGGGAGCCGTGCGGTGCGAGCGCGGTGACCGCGGCGAGATTGGCGGCGTAGCCGGAGGAGAAGACCAGGGCTGCCTCGAAACCGCAGAAACCGGCCAGTTCGCGTTCGAGTTCCGCGTGCAGTTCGGTACTGCCGGTGACGAGCCGCGAGCCGGTGGCCCCGCCGCCCCAACGCCGGGCGGCCCTCGCCGCGCCCTCGGTGACCTCGGGGTGGCGGGCCAGGCCCAGATAGTCGTTGCTCGCGAGGTCGAGGAGCGATGAGTCGGCGGGGCGGGGCCGCAGGGTCCGCACGAGTCCGGCGCGGCGGCGCGCCTCGGCCTGCTCGTCGATCCAGCCGAACGCCATGGGTCGGTCCTCCGGGGCAGCTACACGTTTGTAGGCAGTGGACAGACCCTAGCGGGCCCCTCCGACACCCAGGATGTGGCAATACCCACAGCCAGAATTATCAAGCAAAGAATCAACACAGGTCAGCAACCCAGCGCGCCTTCGGCGTGCGCCGGGAGAGCGGTAAATCCCGGCGCACGCCGGGGGTGCTTCTGTATGCCCTGACGGTGGCTGGGTCGGGTTCGGGATCGTGGTGTGGCCGTTCCGGCCGAAACCGTTGCCTCTGTGATGCTGTGCAGCTCGTAGGTCAGCATGGTGCTGAGGGCCGTCCACGGGGACCGTGGAGTGTTGCTGTGAGCACGGGCGTCAGATTCCTGATCCACCCTGGCCCTCCCGGAACGGCGTACCGCTTTGCCCTCTGCCGAGTGGAAGGAGCGAGCCGTGGACGTCCTCCACGAACGCTGCGCGGGTCTGGACATCAGCAAGAAAGACGCCAAGGTCTGCGTCCGAACTCCCAGTGCCCGGCGGCGCGGGACCTTCACCACCGAGACCACCACCTGGGGCGCGACCACGAACGCGGTGCTGGAACTGCGGGACCACCTGCTCGCCGCGCAGGTCACGCCGGTGGTGATGGAGGCGACCTCGGACTACTGGAAACCTTTCCACCACCTGCTGGCCGAGGACTTGAACGTGATCCTCGTCAACGCGCGGCAGGCCAAGAACCTGCCCGGCCGCAAAACGGATGTCTCGGACGCGGCCTGGCTGGCCCAGCTCGGCGCACACGGCCTGCTCAAAGCCTCCTTCGTGCCGCCCCAGCCGGTGCGGGAACTACGCGACTTGACCCGGGCCCGGACAGTGGCGACCCGCGAACGCAGCAGGGTCGTCCAGCGGCTGGAGAAGCTGCTGGAGGACACCGGCATCAAACTCTCCGCGGTGGCCGCCGACATCATGGGCGTCTCGGGCCGGGCGATGCTCGAAGCCCTGATCGCCGGGGAACGCGACCCGCAGGTGCTCGCCGAGCTCGCCAAACGCAAGCTCCGCAACAAGATCCCTGCCCTCACCGAGGCACTGACCGGACGCTTCCGCGAGCACCACGCCTTCCTGACCCGGTTGCATCTGGACCAGTACGACCAGCTCACCGCCGTCATCGAGCAGCTCACTGGGCGGATCGAGGAGGCGATGGCGCCCTTTCGCGACGCCCTGGACCTCCTCGACACCGTCCCCGGAATCAACCAGGCCATCGCCGAAGTGATCGTCGCCGAGACCGGCGGCGACATGAGCCGCTTCCCCACCGCCAAACACCTGGCCTCCTGGGCCGGAGTCCGCCCCGGCCACCACCAGTCCGCCGGCCGGACCAAAAACTCGAAGGTCCGCCCCGGCAACCCCTACCTCAAAGGCGCCCTCGGCCTGGCCGCCATGGGCGCCGCCCGCACCAAAGACAGCTACCTCGCCGCCCGCTACAAACGGCTCACCGCCCGCCGAGGCGTGATGAAAGCCCTGGTCGCCGTCGAGCACTCGATCATCACCGCGATCTGGCACATGCTCACCGACACCAGGCCCTACCACGAACTCGGCGGCGCCTACTTCACCCAACGCGACCCCGAACGCACCGCCCGCCGCGCCATCACTCAGCTCAACCAACTCGGCTACAGCGTCACCCTCAACCCCATCGAGGCGGCAGCCTGACCACCGGCACGACCACGCACCCGGCGCCCACACTCCACGACGCCGGGCACACAACCCTGCCCACACCCACTCTGAACAGGTCCTATTTACGCGTCAGAGGCTTTATCACACCACCCGCACTTGAGGGAACCCCGCCGGCTGGCCGTTCTTGACCGGCCCACCGAACGCGGCCCGGTTGGCTGGTGTGTCCGGCGCGTCCAGCACAAAACCGTCCACCGCGGCCAGCCGCATCCCGCGGCAGAAGGAGCCCTCCAGGCCGACGGGCCCCGGAGTAACGGGACCCGCCGATGCGTGCTATTCGCCTCGCGGCCGAACCCAGGGCGTGTATCTGCTCATCAGGCACGCCCTGCCTGGTTCTTTAGCCAGTCATCAAGGGTCCGCGCGGTTGTCTCTCCGTGTTTTTCGATCATCGAGTGGTGGTCGCCGGGGACGTCCACCACGTCCAGCGGTACCGGCCACACGGTCTGCCACTCGTCGGGGACGATGCGCGGCCGGCCGGAGTCGGCAGGAATCAGTTCGGAGGCGCGGAGCAGGAGTACGGGGGTGTCGACAGGCCGTGGCCTCCAGGTCTCGAAGAGGGCGAAATACGTGGCCATCGCGGTGAGTCGCATGCCGGTCATGCGTCCGAACTCGGCCTCTCGTTCGAGGGAACGCTCCTCCATGACATGGACGATGTAGTCGGTCTGCGGGGTGCCGGCCAGGTAGGTGTCCAGCATGACCACGCCGGTGGCGGGGGTTCCGAGTTCCTCCAGACGGGTTGCGACCGCGTACGCGAGCGACCCTCCGGAGGACCGGCCGGCCAGGGCGAACGGGGCACCGTCCAGGTCACGGAGGATCGTGCGGGCCGCGTGCTCGACGACCGCCTCGACGCTGCCGGCGACGAGTTCGTCGGCGGTGAATCCCGGCATCATCAGGGAGTAGGTGCTTCGCAGGCCGCGCAACGGCCGAGCGAGGCTGACGAACTCCTGGTCGCTGGCCCACACGGAGGTCGACGGCAGGCCGACGAGGGCCGGATACTGGTCTCCGTCACCGAGTTTGACCAGTCCCGGGGCGCTGCCGACCTGGTCGGCCGAGGTGAACGCCGGGCGCAGGCCCGCCGAGTTCATCAGGACCTTGCCTGCCTGGTCGTAGCGGCCGACGGTGAGGGCATGCCGGTAAAGGGCCTCGACGGCACCCGCGACAGCGGTGGCCGGGTCGGTCGGGGCCGCGGCGCGCGCGGGCTCGTCAGCAGGGGCGGTGAACTGCCGGTTGAGGGCCGTGACCAGTGCCGTAGGGGTCGGATGGTCGAAGACCAGGGTGGGCTGGAGCCTCAGTCCGGTGGCGGCGGTGAGCCGGTTGCGGAGCTCGACCGAGGTGAGGGAGTCGAATCCCAGCTCGCCGAAGGCCCGGTCGGCATCGATGCCGTCGGGGCCGCTGTACCCCAGCACCCGGGCGGCCTCGGCGCGCACGAGTTCCAGCAGCGCCGCCTCGCGAGTGGCGGGGTCGAGACCGGCAAGCCCCGTGGCCCCCGTCCGGTCACCGCCGTGGTTGCCATCCCGGACGGAGGTCCTTCGGGGAGCGGCGGCGCGGACAAGGCCGCGCAGGACGGCCGGAATCCGTTCCGCGGGCATCGCTTCGGCGGACCTGAGCGCGAGGCGGAGAGGAACGAGCAGCGGCTCGTCCGGTTCCGCCATGGCCCGGTCGAGGGCCTCCAGTCCGAACTCGGCGGTGAAGGGCAGAAGCCCGCTGCCGCCGAGCCGGACCCGTGCGGACGCGTCGAGTGCGTCGGCCATGCCGCCGGTGCCCTGCCAGGGGCCCCACGCGAGGGAGAGCGCGGGCTGCCCCGCGGCCCGGCGGTACTGGGCCAGGGCGTCGAGGAAGGCGTTGGCTGCCGCGTAGTTGGCCTGGCCAGGGCTGCCCAGCACTCCTGCGGCGGAGGAGAACAGCACGAAGGCGGTCAGTTCGTGTCCTGCGGTGGCGTCGTGCAGGTGCCAGGCCGCGTCGGCCTTGGGACGCAGGACGCTGTCGAGTCGTTCGGGAGTCAGATCGGTGACGAGACCGTCGTCCACCACTCCGGCGAGATGGACGACTCCGGTGAGGGGATGTTCGGCGGGGATCCCGGCGAGCAGCCGGTCGAGCGCCTCGCGGTCGGCGACGTCGCACGCGGCGAACGTGACCCGGGCACCGGCGTCGGTGAGTTCGGCGGTCAGGGTGTCCGCTCCGGGGGCGGCCGACCCGCGCCTGCCGGCCAGCAGCAGGTGCCGTACACCGTGTCGGGTGACGAGGTGCCGGGCCACGAGGGCGCCGAGGGCTCCGGTCGCGCCGGTGACCAGGACGGTGCCGTGTGTGTCGAACCGCGTCGGCTGCCCGCCCGGGGGGACGGCCGGTTCCCTCGGCGTCGCGGGCAGTCGGGTCAGCCGAGGCAGGTGGGCGGTGCCGGCGCGCAGGGCCAGTTGCGGTTCTCCTGTCGCGAGTGCGCCCGGCAGGGCGGCGAGCGAGGTGTCGTCCTCGTCCAGGTCGACCAGGACGATCCGGCCCGGATGCTCGGCCTGGGCCGCTCGGGCCAGGCCCCACACGGCGGCGGAGGACGGTCGTGGCCCCCGGTCGTGCGGGCCGACAGCGACCGCGCCGTGGGTGACGAGCACCAGTCGGATGCCGGCCAGCCGTTCGTCGGCGAGCCACGCGCCCAGGGTGCCGAGCGTCTCGTGGGTGGCGTTGCGGGCTGCGGTGGCCGCGTTGTCGTTCTCCGGCGCGTCGCAGAAGACGACGACGGCGGTGGGAGCCGGCGCACCGCTGTCGAGCGACTCGGTGAGGGACTGGCGGTCGAGGTAGGGGACGACGTCCAGGCCGGTGGCAGTGGCCAGTCGGGGCCGCAGTTCCTGCGGATCGAGGCCGAGCATGCCCCACGCACCGGGCGCCTGCCCGGACCCGGAGGCGGGTGCCGCGGTCGGCCACTGCAGCCGGTACAACGGCTCGTTCTCGTGCGCGGTGGCGCGCTCCGGGACGGCCGAGGGTGTGCGCAGGGTCAGGGAATCGACGGTCAGGACGGGCCGGCCGTCGGGGGTGGTCAGGTGTACGCGTACCGCGCCGTCCCCGGTGGGCGAGAGCCGGACGTACAGTTCGTCGGCGCCGGTCGCGTACAGCCGTACGCCCGACCAGGCGAAGGGCAGTCCCGCGGGGACCGCGGCGCCCTCGGGGCCGTCCGCGCCGAGGATGCCGAGGGCCAGGGGCTGGAGTGCCGCGTCCAGGAGCGCCGGGTGGACGGCGTACCCGTCGGCGGTGTCCGTGCCGTCGTCGGGGTCCGTACGGGAGTCGGTGCCGACATCGTCGGGCAGGACCACCCGGGCGTAAAGTGTGCCCGCCGTCTGCCAGAGATCGGTGAGGCCGTGGAAGGCCGGGCCGTATTCGAGGCCCGCTTCGGCGGTCCTGTCGTAGAAGTCGTCCAGCGGTACCCGGCGGGCGTCGGCCGGCGGGTGGGCGGTGTCGCCCGTGTCCGGTTCGGCTGTCGGGCTGCCCTGGGCGAGGAGGCCGGTGGCGTGCCGGGTCCACGACAGATCGGGGGTCTCCTCGGACCTGGCGTGGACGGTGAAGGGCCGTCGGCCGTTGTTGTCCGCGGCTTCGACCGTCAACTGGAGGGCGATTCCGGCGCGTTCGGACGGCGGAAGTGGCAGGGGCGCGTGGATGACGAGTTCGTCGAGCCGGTCGCAGCCCACGTGTTCGCCTGCGTGCAGGGCCAGTTCGACGAAGGCCGTGCCGGGCAGCAGCGGGGTGCCGGCCAGCGCGTGGTCGGCCAGCCAGGGGTGGCCGGCGAGGTCGAGCCGACCGGTGAGCAGCACCCCACCGGACGCGGGCAGCGCGGTGACCGCGCCGAGCATGGGGTGGTCCACCGCGACCAGGCCGACGGCCGACGCGTCCCGGCCGGCGCCGACGCCGCCGAGTACGCGCAGCCAGAAGCGTCGGTGCTGGAAGGCGTACGTCGGCAGCGGGACCGTACGGGCGCCCGTGCCCGCGAAGTACGTGTCCCAGTCGACCGGCGTGCCCTCGACGGCGAGCCGTGCGACCGCCGCGACCAGGGCGTCGGCCTCACCGAGGTCACCTCCGCGCAGGGCGGCCAGGCAGGTCACGGCGGAGGGGGTGTGATCGGCTGCGGTCTCCTCGGTCATCGCGGTCAGGGCGCCGCCCGGGCCCACCTCCAGAAAGGTGCGCACCCCTCGGTCGAGCAGAGTGCGCAGCCCGCCGACGAAGCGGACCGTGTCACGCACATGCCTGACCCAGTAACCGGGCGCGCACAGTTCGGCCGCGGAGGCCGCGGTTCCGGTGATGTTGGAGATGACGGTCAGTTCGGGCTCGTGGAAGGCGACCCGCGCCAGTTCCGAGGCGAAGTCCGCGAGCATGGGCTCCATGAGCGAGGAGTGGAAGGCATGGCTCACCGCGAGCTTCTTGGTCCGGTAGCCAAGCCCGACGAACTCGGCCGCGACCCCCAGGATCTCGCTCTGTGGGCCGGAGACGACCACCGAGGTGGGGCCGTTGACCGCAGCGATGCCGACACTGCGGTCCGAGTGAGAGGCCAGTACCCCGACCACCTCGGTCTCGAGCGCCTGGACGGCCAGCATGACTCCGCCGGGCGGCAGCGCCTGCATCAGTCGGCCGCGCGCCGCGACCACGCGGCAGGCGTCGGCGAGTGACCAGACTCCGGCGACGTGGGCGGCGGCGAGTTCTCCGACGGAGTGGCCGATCAGTACGTCGGGACGGATGCCCCAGCTCTCCAGGAGCCGGTACAGCGCCACTTCCACGGCGAAGAGGGCGGGCTGGGTGAACTCGGTCCGGTCCAGTTCCCCGGGACGTTGGGGGTCGGTGGCGAAAACGACGTCGCGCAGTGGGCGGGGCAGCAGCCCGTCGAACTCCGCGCAGATCGCGTCGAAGGCGACGGCGAAGACGGGGTGGCGCTCGTACAACTCCCGCCCCATGCACACCCGTTGGGATCCCTGACCGGGGAAGACGACGGCGAGCGGGGTTTCGCGCACGACGCCCCGGATCACCTCGGCGGTGGCGGCCGGCGTGCCGACGGCCAGCGACTCCAGGCCCGCGACCAGCGCGGGGAGGTCGTCGGCGACGACGGCCGCGCGGTGGGCGAGAGCGCTGCGCGTGGTGGCGAGCGAGCAGGCGACGTCCAGCGGGGTCGTGCCGGGGCGTGCCCTCAGGTCGGCGAGGAGACGTGCGGCCTGGTCGCGCAGGGCGGCTTCGGTGTGGCCCGAGACGAGCCAGGGCACGACGCTCGCGGGTCGGGGCGCTTCCGGCGTTGCTTCCGGCCCCGTCGCCGGCTCGGCATCCTGCTCCTGCTCGGGTGCCTGTTCGAGGACGAGATGGGCGTTGGTGCCACTGATGCCGAATGACGAGACGGCCGCCCGGCGCGGGCGCCCGGTCTCCGGCCAGGGTTGGTGTTCCGTCAGCAGCCGTACCGTACCGGCGGACCAGTCCACCTGCCGCGTCGGCTCGTCCACGTGCAGCGTGCGCGGCAGCACGCCCTCCCGCATCGCCAACACGGTCTTGATGACCCCGGCGACACCGGCGGCGTACTGGGTGTGGCCGATGTTGGACTTGATGGAGCCGAGCCACAGGGGTTGGTCCTCAGGGCGGTCGCGGCCGTACGTCGCCAGCAGGGCCTGCGCCTCGATCGGATCGCCCAGCCGGGTCCCCGTGCCGTGCGCCTCGACGACGTCGACGTCCGTCGCGGCAAGACCGGCGTTGGCCAGGGCCGCCCTGATCACCCGTTGCTGGGAGGGTCCGTTGGGCGCGGTCAGCCCGTTCGACGCGCCGTCCTGGTTCACCGCCGAGCCCCGGATCACGGCCAGCACCCGATGGCCGTTGCGGCGGGCGTCGGAGAGCCGTTCCACCACCAGCATCCCCACGCCCTCGCCCCAGCCGGTGCCGTCGGCCGTGTCCGCGAACGCCTTGCACCGCCCGTCGGAGGAAAGGCCGCCCTGGTTGGCGAACTCGGCGAACGCCCCGGGTGTCGCCATGACGGTGACGCCGCCGGCCAGCGCGAGGTCGCACTCGCCCGCCCGCAGCGCCTGCCCCGCCAGATGCAACGCCACCAACGACGACGAACACGCCGTGTCCACCGTCACCGCCGGACCCTCAAGACCCAGCACATACGACACCCGGCCTGACATGACGCTGCCGGACGAGCTGGTCAGTGCGTAACCGCTTGCCAGGGAAGGGGAGTTCATCAGCAGAGCGCCGTACTCCTGCGGGGTGCCACCGACGAACACGCCGGTGCGGCTGCCACGCAGGGACAGCGGGTCGATGCCTGTCTGTTCGATCGCCTCCCACGACGCTTCGAGCAGCAGTCGCTGCTGCGGGTCCATGGAGAGCGCCTCGCGGGGCGAGATGCCGAAGAACTCCGCGTCGAAGTCGCCCGCGTCGTAGAGGAAGGCACCCTGTCCGGAGAGGGTGGTCTGCCGTCCGGGATCGTAGAGGGCCAGCGCGTCCCAGCCCCGGTCCACGGGGAAGTCCGCCATCTCGTCCCGGCCTTCGGTGACCAGACGCCACAGGTCCTCCGGGCCGGTGACACCGCCGGGGTAGCGGCAGGCCATCCCGACGACGGCGAGCGGGTCGTCGTCCACGGGCAGGCGGGCGGGCGGCAGCGCGGGGCTCGCTGCTTCCACGCCGCCCAGCAGTTCCTGGTGCAGGAGGGTGGCGAGGGCGGTGGGGGTGGGATGGTCGAAGACCAGGGTGGCGGGCAGGCGCAGACCGGTCGCGGCGTTCAGACGGTTGCGCAGCTCGGTCGCAGTCAGCGAGTCGAACCCCAGGTCCTTGAACGGCCGGCCGGCCGCGATCTCCGCCACGTCGGAGTGGCCCAGCACCGCCGCCGCCCGGGTACGCACCAGATCCAGCAGCACGGCACGCCGCTCCGGTTCGGCGAGTCCGGCGAGGCGCTCGCGCAACCGGCCGGCGGCGGTGGTGTCGTCACTGGAGGCGCGGTCGGCGTCGGAATCGCCGCGCAGCGCGCGTGCCGCCTCGCGGATCTCCTCGATCAGCGGGCGGCGCCGGGACAGGGCGTAGACGGGTGCGAACCGCGCCCAGTCCATGTCGCTGACCGTCAGCGCGGTCTCGCCGTGTTCGACGGCCTCCCGCATCACCTCGATCGCCGACTCGGGCCGCATCTGCCGTACGCCCATGCGGTTCAGCTGGTCGGCGAGCGCTCCGAAGCCTTCCAGCATGCCTCCGTCGGCCCAGCCGCCCCACGCGAGCGAGGTCGCCGTCAGCCCGCGTGCCCGCCGCTCGTACGCGAGCCCGTCGAGGTAGGCGTTGGCGGCAGCGTAGGTCGCGTTGCCCGCGCTGCCCCAGACTGCGGCGCCGGACGAGAAGAGCACAAACGCGTCGAGGTCGAGACCGGAGGTGAGTTCGTCCAGGTGCCGGGCGCCCTCCGCCTTGGCCGCCATGCCGTCCGTCAGCTCCTGCGGTTCGACGGCGAGCGCCGGACCGTAACTCGTGGAACTGGCGGCGTGGATGACGGCGCTCAGGGGCCACGACGGCGGTATGTCGTCCGCCAGTACGGCGGCCAGGGCATCCCGGTCGGCCACGTCGCAGGCCGCGAACGTCACCTCGGCTCCGAGTGCCCTCAGTTCCTGGGCGAGTTCGTCGGCCCTGGGCGCGGAGGCGCCCCGGCGGCTGACGAGCAGCAGGTGCTCCGCGCCGTCGGCGGCCAGCCAGCGGGCCAGATGGGCGGCGATGCCGCCGGTGCCGCCGGTGATCAGTACCGTGCCGCGCGGCTTCCAGGGCCGTACCGGCCCACGGTCGGTGAGCGGAGCCCGCACCAGCCGCCGCGCGTAGGCCGCGGGGCCGCGGATCGCCAGCTGGTCCTCACCCGCGGCAGCGCCCGACAGCAGGGCCGGCAGCAGGGCGGCGACGCTCTCGCTCCACTCGCGCGGCAGGTCGAGAAGACCACCCCACCAGTCGGGATGCTCAAGGCCCAGCACCTGGCCGAGCCCCCACAGCCGAGTCGCCTCCGACCGTACGGCGTCACTGGTGGCCACGGCTGCGGCCCCCCGGGTCAGCCACCACAGCGGCGCCTTCACGTCCGCCGCGCGCAGGGCGCGGGTCAGGACGAGGGCGTCACCGGCCGTCTCCAGCAGGGAGACGACACCGGCGTACCCACCGGCGTGTTCCGCGATGTCCGTACCGAGGGTCGCGTTGCTGGAGACGTCCAGGTCGGCACCTGCCGTGCGCAGCGCCTCCGCGATCTCTCCCCCGTCGCTGCCGTGGGGGACGACCAGCAGCCAGTGCCCAGACAGCGGCGCCCCCTCCGCGGCGCGGGGCGAGAGGGTGATGCGCCGCCAGGCCACGCGGTAACGCCAGTCGTCGGTCGCCCGGCCGGACGAGGCACGTGCTCCGGCGCCGTCCGGCAGCTCCATCCAGAAGCGGCGGTGCTGGAAAGCGTAGGTGGGCAGGTCGACCGGCCTGGCGCCACTGCCCGCGAACCACTCCTGCCAGACGACACCGGCGCCCCGGACGTACGCCTCGCCCAACGACAGCAGCAGCCGCTCGGGGCCGCCCTCGCCGCGGCGGAGCGTTCCGGTGACAGCCACGTCGCGGCCGGCCGACTCGGCCGTCTCCTGCACAGCGGCCGTGAGTACGGGGTGGGGGCTCACCTCGACGAAGACGTCGTGCCCCTG
Organism: Streptomyces sp. SID12501; assembly: GCF_010550245.1. Taxonomy (GTDB): domain Bacteria; phylum Actinomycetota; class Actinomycetes; order Streptomycetales; family Streptomycetaceae; genus Streptomyces. The sequence continues at coordinate 1,095 of NZ_JAAGLU010000017.1, read as the reverse complement.
CTCCAGGAGCAGCCGTGTCACCCGCTCGAACTCCACCGGCTGCCGCAGATTCCGGAACCAGTAATCCCCGTCCAGGCTCTCCGTGTCGACCCGGTCTCCGGTCACCGCCGAGTAGAAGGCCACCTGGGATGACACCGGCGTCACGTCGGCCAGCAGATCCGCCAACTCCACACGCAGGCCCTCCACCTGGAAGGAGTGCGAGGCGTAGTCGACGGCGATCCGCCGTGCCCGTACACCCTGTTCCTGCGCCCACGCCAACAACTCGTCGAGCGCCTCGGTCTCGCCGGCGACCACGACCGAGGCCGGGCCGTTGACCGCCGCCAGATCGATCCGGCCGCCCCAACGGGCCAGTTTCTCGCGCACGTTGTCCGCGGGCAGCTGTACGGAGACCATCCCTCCTTTGCCCGACAGTGCGAGGATCGCCTGCGAACGGAGGGCTACCACGCGGGCACCGTCCTCCAAGGACAACGCACCCGCCACCACGGCCGCCGCGATCTCGCCCTGCGAGTGACCGACGACGGCCGCCGGCTCCACGCCGTACGACCGCCACACCTCCGCCAGCGACACCATCACCGCCCACAGCACCGGCTGGATCACATCCACCCGGCCCAACTCGACCTCATCGGACAGGACATCGGTCAACGACCAGTCCACGAACTCCGACAACGCCTGCTCGCACTCTGCCATCCTCGCCGCGAACACCGGCGAAGAACTGAGCAGTTCGGCCGCCATTCCCACCCACTGCGACCCCTGCCCCGGAAACACGAACACCGTCTTCGCCTTGGTGCCTGTCCCCGTGACCAGGCCAGGCATCTCCGTGTCCTCGACCAGGGCACGCAGCCGGTTGAGGAAGCCGTCCCGGTCGTCGGCGACGAGTACCGCCCGGTGCTCGAGGGCGGCGCGGGTGGTGGCGAGGGAGTGTCCGACGTCGGTGGTGGTGAGGTCGGGGTGCTCGTTCAGGTGGTCGTGGAGGCGGCTCGCCTGCGCACGCAGCGCGGCCTCGGTGGCCGCGGACACCGTCCAAGGCACAGGACCCGAAACGGGCGCTGCCTCGACCCCCGGCACAGACTCGCCCTCAGGCCCCGCGACCTCTCC
>NZ_JAAGLU010000179.1 GCF_010550245.1 Streptomyces sp. SID12501 | reverse complement strand
CCGACCTCACGTTCGACGACGTCGCGACGCGCGTGCCGTACCACGCGTCGCTCGGCGTCACTCACGTGTATCTGTCCCCCGTGCTGACGGCGGCCCCCGGGTCGACGCACGGGTACGACGTGGTCGACCACGACCGGGTGTCCGACGTGCTCGGCGGCGAGGACGGGCTGCGGCGGCTCGCCGCGGCGGCGCACGACGCGGGTCTGGGCCTCGTGCTCGACGTCGTGCCGAACCACATGGCCGTGCCCACCCCCGTGTGGCACAACCGCGCGCTGTGGTCCGTGCTGACCGACGGCCCCGACTCGCCGTACGCGGCGTGGTTCGACGTGGACTGGTCGGCGGGCGACGGCGCGGTGCTCATGCCCGTGCTGGGCGACCGCATCGGCGCCGTGATCGCGGCGGACGAGCTGCGGCTCGTCGAGGAGGACGTGCCCGGCGTGGGCCCGTCCACCGTGCTGCGCTACCACGACCACGTGTTCCCCGTCCGGGCGGGCACGCAGGCGCTGCCGCTGACCGAGCTCGTCGAACGGCAGCACTACCGGCTCGCGTACTGGAAGGTCGCCGACGAGGAGCTGAACTACCGGCGGTTCTTCGACGTCGGGACGCTCGTCGCGGTGCGCGTCGAGGACCCGGACGTGTTCGACGCGACGCACGCGCTCACGCTGCGGCTGCTGCGCGAGGGCGTCGTGGACGGCCTGCGCATCGACCACCCCGACGGCCTGGCCGACCCCGCGGGGTACCTCGCGCGGC
>NZ_JAAGLU010000178.1 GCF_010550245.1 Streptomyces sp. SID12501 | reverse complement strand
GACCCATGATCGCGGTGAACTGGCCGGCGGCGAAGTCGACGGACACGTTGTCCAGCGCGACCACCTGGGTCTCGCCCTGGCCGTACACCTTGGAGAGCTGGGTGGCGCGGGCGGCCACGGCCTGGGTGGTGTGCGGGGCGTAGTTCATGGTGGTCACGGGGACTCCTGTCGAGCATGGGTGCTGCGGTGTGGCGGGACCCTTCCATCCTCGCCGCGCACCAACCCGCTCCGGAACCGCCGAGGTGCCCGTTCATGGGCCCACTGGAGTCTGATCGCCGGCGCGGGGTTCTCCTCCTCTGGTATGACAGGGGCGGTCGGGGAACGGGGCCTCGCCGGCGGGCCCGGGCGGGCCCGGGGGCCGCTCCGGAACGCCTTGCGGTGCCGGGGGGAGCCTCTCGCGGATCTCTCGGGGATCTCTCGGGGTCGGCCGTCCGTCGACCACCGCGCCGGCCGTTGCGGGGCGCGGGGTGGTCCGGGGTGGCGGGCCGGTGGCGACCGGGTGGCGTGCGGCGGCGAAATCCCGTCATTCCCATCGCGGGGGTGATCGTCGTCGGGAAGGTGCCGACAACGCCTTATCGGGCCTGACGGGCTCTCAAGCGCCAATAAAATCAGACAACATCGGGCAGAAGCCCAGGTCGGGGCAGGGGCGTTCCGGATAGGCTCGACGCAGCGTTGAAGGCTTTTTCCACGGGGGCCGCCACGCCCTGCCCGGATGGTGGAATGCAGACACGGCGAGCTTAAACCTCGCTGC
>NZ_JAAGLU010000177.1 GCF_010550245.1 Streptomyces sp. SID12501 | reverse complement strand
GTCGCCCGAGACGTTGAGCGCGCCCACGGAGTACGGGTTGTCGTGCAGGTTGGACGGGTGCAGACCGGCCTCGCCACCGTCGGGGCGCGCCCAGCGCGGCTTGGGCCCCGACAGCCGGATACCGGTGCGGTTGGCGTGCGTCTGCACCTGCCACGTCGCGCCGTAGAGCATGTCCATGTCCTCGCGCAGGAAGTACGTGGGTGCCGGCTGCGGCCCCTCCTGCACCGCGAGCTCCCAGGCGTGCACGAGCGCGGGGGGGGCCTCGACGGGGACGACGGCCGTGGCGGGTGCGCCGTCCGGGACGGCCGCGGGCACCAGGACGTCACCCGTGACGAGCGCACGGCCGGTGTACCCGCCGAACCCGCCGAGCGAGAACGTCGCCGCCGACCCGAGGTATCCGGGCACGTCGAGGGCCCCGCGGACCAGCACGTACGTGCGCAGCCCGGCACCGGTGGGCGTGCCGACGTCGAGCACCGCACCGGCCGGTACGTCGACCGGCTCCCACTGCGGGACGGGCACGCCGTCGACGGTCACGGGCGCGTCGGCCCCCGTCACGCACACGACCGCCGCGTGGCTGAACCGCAGGCTCGGGCCCGCGAGCGTGCACTCCAGACCCGGGGCGCCCTCCGGGTTGCCGAGCGCGACGTTGCCGAGCCGGAACGACAGGTCGTCCATCGGCCCCGACGGGCTGATGCCCACGTCCCAGTGCCCGAGGCGGCCGGGCCAGTCCTGCACGGTCGTCATGACCCCGGG
>NZ_JAAGLU010000176.1 GCF_010550245.1 Streptomyces sp. SID12501 | reverse complement strand
ATCCTCACGGGCTCGGCGTCGGACCTGTTCCTGCCGGCGCTGCGCAACTCGGTGGGGATCTGCCTCATCGCCACGGCGATCGCGGTCGTGCTCGCGTCGCTGTGCGCCTACGCGGTCGCGCGGCTCGACTTCCCCGGCAAGGCGTTCGTGCTGGGCCTGTCGCTCGCGGTGTCGATGTTCCCCGTGATCTCGATCGTCACGCCGCTGTTCAACATCTGGCGCTCGATCGGGCTGTACGACACGTGGGCCGGCCTCGTGATCCCGTACCTGTCCATCACGCTGCCGCTGTCGATCTGGACCCTGACGGCGTTCTTCCGCGAGATCCCGTGGGAGATGGAGCAGGCCGCGCAGGTCGACGGCGCGACCACCGCGCAGGCGTTCCGCAAGGTCATCGTGCCGCTCGCCGGCCCGGGCGTGGCCACCACCGCGATCATCGCGTTCTTCCTCGCGTGGAACGACTTCGTGTACGGCATCTCGCTCACGTCGACCGAGGCCGCGCGCCCCGTGCCCGCCGCGCTCGCGTTCTTCACCGGCGCGTCGCAGTTCGAGGAGCCGACCGGCGCCATCTCGGCCGCCGCCGTCATCGTCACCATCCCCGTCGTGGTCCTGGTGCTGCTGTTCCAGCGCCAGATCGTCGCCGGGCTCACCCAGGGCGCCGTCAAGGGCTGACCCGGACCGAGGGAGGTTCGCCATGGCCGCGATCACGCTGAGCCACGTCGTGAAGAAGTACCGCGACGGCTACCCGGCCGTGAACGAC
>NZ_JAAGLU010000175.1 GCF_010550245.1 Streptomyces sp. SID12501 | reverse complement strand
GCGGCTCCACGAGCGACATCACGGCCGGGAGGATCTGCAGGAACGCGCCGACGAGCGTCACGAGCAGCGGAGCGAGAGCCTGGATGACGGTGAGGAGCGTCTGGCCGACGATCCCCACGAGCGAGGTGATGACCGGCAGCAGCTGGGTGATGACGGGCAGGAGGCTCGCGAACGCGGTCGACAACCCCTCGATGATGATCTGCGCGACCTGCGCGAGGACCGGGACGAGGGTGGCGATGACCGGGCCCAGAGCGCCGGCGAGCGTCGCGACGAGCTCGCCGAGCAGAGCCCCGACCTGCGGGAGGATCGGCACCAGCGCCTTGAAGATCAGCCCGAGCGGGTTGAACGCGCCGACGGCCTCGAAGATCAGCGGGATCAGCGGGGCGAGCGAGGCGTAGTAGTCCTTGAACGCGCCGGCGACGGGGTCGATGAAGTTCCGCGCGGCCAGGCCGATGGACTCGAGGAACCCCGCGAGGCCGGACGACGTGATGTCGTCGCCGCCCTCCTTGAACGCCGCGAACATGGCCGTGATCCCGCCCGACACCTCGGGCCCGATGCCCGCGAGCGCGTCGCGGACCCGGAACAGGAGGTCGACGAACGCCGAGTCCTCCTGGACGCCGAGCCACGCGAACAGGCCGCCGTTGAAGTCGCCGTCGCGGACGACCGCGACGATGCCGCGCAGGGTGTCCATGAGGCCGCCGGCGACGGCGCGGATGGACAGGATCGCGTCGACGGCGCCGGCGTTCTCCTCCCAGCCG
>NZ_JAAGLU010000174.1 GCF_010550245.1 Streptomyces sp. SID12501 | reverse complement strand
CGGCGACGACCACTTCTTCCTGTTCGGGCTCCTCGAGCCGCAGGTCGAGCAGGTCGTGGCCGCCGGGTACGAGCCGTCCCGGTACTACGAGGAGAACCGCACGCTGCGTCGCGCGATCGACCTCATCGCGTCGGGTGCGTTCGCGAACGGCGACCGCAAGGTCTTCGAGCCGATCGTGTCGAACCTGCTGCACGAGGACCGGTTCCTGGTGCTCGCGGACTTCCAGTCGTACGTCGAGGCGCAGGAGCGGGTCGACGCCGCGTACCTCGACACCGAGGGGTGGACGCGCTCGGCGATCCTCAACGTCGCGCGGTCCGGGTTCTTCTCGTCCGACCGGTCGATGTGGGACTACATCGATCGCATCTGGCACGCGCAGCCGGTCGTCGCGCGCTGACGCGGCTCCCCGGTCGCACGACGGTCCCGCACCCACCGGGTGCGGGACCGTCCGACGCCCGGGACCTTCCGTCACCCCCACCCGGCCCCCGGGCCACCCCACCCGGCCGAACGCGGAGTTGTGCCGGTTCCGAGGGCGCAGGAGCGGCTGAAGCCCGCACTCGACGGCCGTGATGGGGCGGTGGCGTCAGGCGCGCAGCGCCGCGACCGCGGCCGTCAGGCGGGGGCGGTCCAGGCAGGAGAGTTCCCAGTGGGCCGGGGTGGGGGCATCGAAGCGCAGCTCCGAGGGCGGGCCCTGCGAGACGCCCAGGGGCTGGAGGGCGGCCCTGTTGCGCGGGGGGTTGGCGTTCAGGCGGAAGGGCGGGCCGTCCGCG
>NZ_JAAGLU010000173.1 GCF_010550245.1 Streptomyces sp. SID12501 | reverse complement strand
CACCAAGCGCGTCCGTTCCGACCGGCCGGGGGCCCCCTCATGACCGACGCCGCAGCCCTACCCGGCCAGCCCCGCGGAGTGGTCTCCTCCGGGCCCGCGACCGCCCGCGCGGTCAACGTCCTGGCACCCAACGCCTCCGCCATGACCCTTGACGGCACCAACACCTGGCTGGTCGGCGAGCCGGACTCCGAGCTGGCCGTCGTCATCGACCCCGGCCCGCTGGACGAGGCCCACCTCAAGGCCGTCATCGCCGCCGCCGAGCAGGCCGGCAAGCGGATCGCGCTGACCCTGCTCACCCACGGCCACCCGGACCACGCCGAGGGCGCGGGCCGCTTCGCCGAACTCACCCGGACCAAGGTCCGCGCCCTCGACCCGGCCCTGCGGCTCGGCGACGAGGGACTCGCCGCGGGGAACGTGATCCGCACCGGCGGCCTGGAGCTGCGGGTCGTGGCCACCCCCGGGCACACCTCCGACTCGCTCTGCTTCCACCTGCCCGCCGACCGGGCCGTCCTGACCGGCGACACCATCCTGGGCCGCGGCACCACGGTCGTCGCCCACCCCGACGGGCGCCTCGGCGACTACCTGGACTCCCTGCGCCGGCTGCGCTCCCTCACCGTGGACGACGGCGTGCACACGGTGCTGCCGGGCCACGGGCCGGTCCTGGAGGACGCCCAGGGCGCCGTCGAGTACTACCTCGCCCACCGCGCCCACCGGCTCGCCCAGGTCGAGACGGCCGTGGAGGACGGCTTCGTCACCCCCGAAGCGGTCGTC
>NZ_JAAGLU010000172.1 GCF_010550245.1 Streptomyces sp. SID12501 | reverse complement strand
TGCTGCACGGCGAACCGCGCTACCGGGCCGTCGTCACCCGCGAGACCGAAGAGGAACAGCGGGCGGCGGGCCTGGAACTGGCGCGCGTCGCAGAATCACTCACAGAGATCGAGGAATCCGCATGATCGGCGTGGCGCCGCCGGACTACGATCCGGCAGCCCCCGAAACGGCCGCGACGCTGCCCGTGGGCACGTCCGCGACCGTTCGGGACTATGTGCGCGGCCTGTTCCGGCGCCACCGGCGGGCCTTCGTGCTCCTGGTGACGGTCAACGCGGTCGCGGTGGTCGCGTCCATGGTCGGCCCGTACCTGCTGGGTCGGGTCGTGGACGATCTCGCGGCCGGGGTCCGCGAGCTGCGTCTGGGCACCGTGACCCTGCTGTTCGCGGGGGCCCTCGTCGTACAGACCCTCTTCGTGCGGCAGGTCCGGTTGCGCGGGGCGATGCTCGGCGAGGAGATGCTGGCCGACCTGCGCGAGGACTTCCTGGTGCGCTCCGTCGGTCTGCCGCCGGGCGTGCTGGAGCGGGCCGGTACCGGTGACCTGCTGTCGCGGATCACCACCGACATCGACCGTCTCGGCAACGCGATGCGCGAGGCCGTGCCACAGCTGGCCATCGGCGTGGTGTGGGCGGGGCTGCTCTTCGGGGCGCTGGCCGTGACCGCGCCGCCGCTGGCGTTGGCGGCGTTGGTGGCCCTGCCGATCCTGGTGATCGGCTGCCGCTGGTACTTCCGGCGGGCCCCTTCGGCGTACCGGTCGGGGTCGGCCCGCTCGGCG
>NZ_JAAGLU010000171.1 GCF_010550245.1 Streptomyces sp. SID12501 | reverse complement strand
GATCTCGTCGAACGGCGTGAAGGGGTTCAGCTCCGGGTACTTGTCGTGCAGCACCTTCGAGATCGCGGCGGTCAGCGTCGTCTTGCCGTGGTCGACGTGACCGATGGTCCCGATGTTGACGTGCGGCTTGGTCCGCTCGAACTTCGCCTTGCCCACTGGGTGTCCTCCTCAGGACTTGGTAGAGATTGCCCGACGGCAGCCACCTGACGGTACCTGCGCGGCGTGCGGTCCTACGGGTCGGATGTGTTGCTGGTACTGCGGGTGTCGACCTGTGGGACTACTCGCCCCGGGTCTTCTTGATGATCTCGTCGGCAACGTTCCGAGGAACCTCGGCGTAGCTGTCGAACTGCATCGAGTAGACGGCACGACCCTGGGTCTTCGACCGCAGGTCACCGACGTACCCGAACATCTCGGAGAGCGGCACCTGGGCGCGGATGACCTTCACGCCCGTCGCGTCCTCCATGGACTGGATCATGCCGCGTCGCGAGTTGATGTCGCCGATGACGTCGCCCATGTAGTCCTCGGGCGTGCGCACCTCGACGGCCATGATCGGCTCGAGGAGGGCCGGGTCCGCCTTGCGCACCGCCTCCTTGAGGATCATCGAGCCCGCGATCTTGAACGCCATCTCCGAGGAGTCGACGTCGTGCGCGGCACCGTCGAGCAGGATCGCCTTGATGCCCACGAGCGGGTAGCCCGCGAGGACACCGAGCTGCATCGCGCTCTGGATGCCGGCGTCGACCGACGGGATGTACTCGCGCGGGACGCGGCCACCGGTGACC
>NZ_JAAGLU010000170.1 GCF_010550245.1 Streptomyces sp. SID12501 | reverse complement strand
AGACGTCCGACAAGGACGTCCTCACGGCCAAGGTCATCCCGAGCCGTGGCGCCTGGCTCGAGTTCGAGATCGACAAGCGCGACAACGTCGGCGTCCGCGTCGACCGCAAGCGCAAGCAGAACGCGACCGTCCTGCTCAAGGCGCTCGGCATGACCGAGGGCGAGATCCGCGAGGAGTTCGCCGACTACCCGGCCGTCATCGACACGCTCGAGAAGGACAGCGTCCAGACGCAGGACGAGGCGCTGCTCGACCTCTACCGCAAGATCCGCCCGGGCGAGCCGCCGACCGTCGAGGCCGGCCGCGCGCTGCTCGAGAACTTCTACTTCAACCCCAAGCGCTACGACCTCGCGAAGGTCGGCCGCTACAAGCTGAACAAGAAGCTCGGCCAGGACGCGCCGCTGTCCGACTCGGTGCTGACGCTCTCGGACGTCGTCGCGACCATCAAGTACCTCGCCGCGCTGCACATCGACCGTCCCTCCCTGCCCGGCACGCGCGGCGGCGAGGCGATCGAGGTCCGCGTCGAGCCCGACGACATCGACCACTTCGGCAACCGTCGCATCCGCGCGGTCGGCGAGCTGATCCAGAACCAGGTCCGCACGGGTCTGTCGCGCATGGAGCGCGTCGTGCGCGAGCGCATGACGACGCAGGACGTCGAGGCGATCACGCCGCAGACGCTCATCAACATCCGCCCCGTCGTGGCCTCCATCAAGGAGTTCTTCGGGACGAGCCAGCTGTCGCAGTTCATGGACCAGAACAACCCGCTCGCGGGCCTGACGCACA
>NZ_JAAGLU010000016.1 GCF_010550245.1 Streptomyces sp. SID12501 | reverse complement strand
GAGCCAGGATCAAACTCTCCGTGAATGTCAACCCGTAATCGGGTCACACCACGAGAGCGGAACAGTCAAGCGGAATAAGCCCGACCGTTCACAGCGTCCTCGCTGTGTTTACTACTTCAAAGGAACCTCGTCCTCCCGAACGGGAGAGACGGGGTATCAACAAACTTGGCGTTGATTTTTGGCACGCTGTTGAGTTCTCAAGGAACGGACGCTTCCTTCGTACTCACCCTCTCGGGCTTTCCTCCGGGCTTTCCCTTCGGTCTTGCGTTTCCGACTCTACCAGACCGTTTCCGTATCCGATTCCCTGTCGGCGGGATTGCCTCAAGCTTTCCGGCTTTCGCCCGTCGGCCTTTCGACATTCACTACGTTAGCCGCTTCTCTCGGTAACTCATAATCGAGTTCCGCGGGTTCGCAATTCGGTATGCAGACACGCCGAAATTGCCCCCGCTGAGAGGGAGTTGAAGGTAGTGGGTTGGCCACTTCCGGCTGCAGGCGATCGCCGTACCCGGGTCAAGCGGCTCGGACTACATTACGTACCCCCACAAGGGCTCGTCAAGTTGAGCGGCGACGGGGCGCATGGGCTCGATAAGGACTCACCGTAAGGTCGTTGATGATCCAGAAGCGCCAGGGATGAACGCCCCCGTCGCCGGCCACGCCGGTGCGTGGACCACTGCTCACCTGCTCGGAGCCGACGGGGCTGCCGGTCAGGACCGTGATCGGCGAGGCCCCGGAGGCGCAGGCGTCCGTACCGTCGAGGGCCCTGTCGATGCCCAGGGCCGTGGCCAGCCGGGCCGGGCCTTTGGCCAGTTCCTTGTCGTTTCGGGCTGAAATTCGACGTTTGCGGGCGAGCTCGGCGCCCTCGATGATCTCGCCGGCCCGGAGCAGAACCCCACTCGCCACACCCTCGGGGCCGCACACCAGGTTCATGCAGTGCCACATGCCGTAGGTGAAGTAGACGTACACATGTCCGGGCGGACCGAACATCACGCTGTTGCGGGGTGTGGGGCCGCGATAGGCGTGGGAGCCGGGGTCGTTCGGGCCGTCGTACGCCTCTACCTCTGTGAGGCACAGTTCGATCGGACCGTCCGGGGTGGTGTGTACGAGGACGCGCCCCAGGAGGTCGGGGGCGACCGCCAGTACCGGCCGGTCGAAGAACTCCCTGGGGAGGGGCGTACGGTCAGCGGGCGCGATCATGCCGTCCGAGCGTAGTACAGGTGTGTCTCGGCGAACGGGGTGGCCAGGAAGCGTCCGCCTTGCCAGGGTAAGGACGGAACCGGCCACGGTCGGATCGCGTTTCTAAGGATCAAGGGATCGCAAGGATCGCTGGAGAAGGAGAGACATGGCGTTCAAGAAGCTGCTCGCGAGCCTGGGTGCCGGTGGGGCTTCGGTCGAGACGGTGTTGACAGAGGTCAACGTCGTTCCGGGCGGTGTCGTCCAGGGTGAGGTGCGGATCCAGGGCGGTTCCGTCAACCAGCAGATCGAAGGACTGTCCGTCGGACTCCAGGCCAAGGTCGAGGTGGAGGGCGGCGACCAGGAGTACAAGCAGGACGTCGAGTTCACGAAGGTGCGGCTGGGCGGTGCCTTCGAGGTTCAGGCCGGTGCCGTGCACGTCGTGCCGTTCGGGCTGGAGATCCCGTGGGAGACACCGGTCACGATGATCGACGGTCAGGCGCTGCGCGGGATGAACATCGGGGTGACCACCGAGCTGGCGATCGCGCGTGCCATCGACTCCGGTGACCTGGACCCCATCAACGTGCACCCGTTGCCCGCGCAGAAGGCGATCCTGGACGCCTTCGTCCAGTTGGGCTTCCGTTTCAAGAGCGCGGACCTGGAGCGCGGTCACATTCGCGGTACGCGGCAGAAGCTTCCCTTCTACCAGGAGGTCGAGTTCTTCCCTCCGGCGCAGTACCGGGGCCTGAACCAGGTCGAGTTGACCTTCGTAGCTGACGAGCACTCGATGGACGTCGTGCTGGAGATGGACAAGAAGCCGGGACTGTTCAGCGAGGGCAGCGACACCTTCCGGTCGTTCCAGGTGGGCCAGCACGACTACCAGGGCACAGACTGGGCGGCGTACCTGAACCAGTGGCTGGCCGAGGTCGGCAGCAAGCGCAACTGGTTCTAGTAGCGTCCGACACAGATACGGATCCGGCCCCATCCCACCAGGAGGTACCGAGGTGACCGAGCTCAAGAGGCCGCCGCTGCCGCACGACTTCCATCCTCCCGTGCCGTCGTTCACGGTCACGAGTGAGGATGTCGAGGCGGGTGCGACGCTCAAGGACGCTCAGGTCCATGCATCCGGAAACACCTCGCCGCAGCTGCGGTGGGAGGGGTTCCCGCCGGAGACCAGGAGCTTCGCCGTGACCTGCTACGACCCCGACGCGCCTACGGGCAGCGGGTTCTGGCACTGGGTCGCGTTCGACATCCCGGCCTCGGTGACGGAGTTGCCGGCGGGTGCGGGCAGCGGCAAGTTCGAGGGGCTGCCCGCAGGCGTGGTCCAGGTGCGCAACGACTACGGCACCAAGGACTTCGGCGGTGCGGCGCCGCCGGCCGGGGACGGTCCGCACCGCTATGTGTTCACGGTGTACGCCGTGGATCAGGAGAAACTGGGTCCGGACGCGGACGTGTCGCCCGCGGTCGTCGGTTTCAATCTGCGGTTCCACGCGATCGCGCGTGCCCAACTCGTCGGTGAGTACGAGGTTCCCGCCGAAGACTGACGTTCATTGCACGTTTGCCCGCCTCTGGTCTTGGAAGTGATCAGAGGCGGGCATTTTTATTGCGTTGTCCATCTCGGCGTGCCCGGCCAGAGTTGATCCAAGCCCGCCATGTGGTGGGCCTGTGAGCAGAGGAGGTGGGCTGGATGCGGGACACGCTGGTACTGAACGCGAGCTTCGAGCCACTGTCGACGGTGACGTTGAACCGGGCCGTCGTTCTGGTGCTGCAGGACAAGGCTGTTGTCGAGCAGGCCCACCCCGAGATCCGTATGCGCGGAGCGGCGGTCGACATACCCGCGCCGCGTGTGATCAGGCTCTGCCGCTATGTCCGGGTGCCGTTCCGAAGACAAGCTCCGTGGTCGAGGCGGGGCGTGCTGATCCGGGACCGGCACCGGTGCGCGTACTGCGGTCGTCGGGCGACGACCGTGGACCACGTGGTGCCGCGGGCGCAGGGCGGGCAGGACTCCTGGCTGAACACCGTCGCGTCGTGTGCGGAGGACAACCACCGTAAGGCGGCCCGGACTCCGGAGCAGGCAGGGATGCCGCTGTTGCGGCTGCCGTTCGAGCCTTCGCCTGCGGATGCGATGCTGCTGTCCTTGGGGCAGGGGGAGTTCGACGCGCTGCCGGAGTGGTTGGTGCAGCCCGCGGCGTAGTCGGTGCGGGTGGGACTTTTCTGGGGTCCACTGGTACTTCGCCTGCTGCGGGCTCGTTGTGGCTTGTCGCGCCCACGCGGCGGAGCCGCAAATCGACACAGCCCCGCGCCCCTTTGGGGGGCGCGGGGTTCCTCAAAGCCGTCAGTCTGTGATTGACGGCTTTTCTCGGCGTTCGGTGCCCCCGCCCTGGTTGTCTCCGCCGCCCGAACCGGCGCCGAAGTTGAGGTTGCCCATGGCGCCGGACAGGCCCTTGAGGGCGTCCCCGATTTCGCTGGGGACGATCCAGAGCTTGTTGGCGTCACCCTGGGCGATCTTCGGGAGCATCTGGAGGTACTGGTAGGCGAGGAGCTTCTGGTCCGGGTCACCGGCGTGGATGGCCTCGAAGACCGTACGGACGGCCTGTGCCTCGCCCTCGGCGCGCAGGGCGGCGGCCTTGGCCTCACCCTCGGCGCGCAGGATCGAGGACTGCTTCTCACCTTCCGCCGTGAGGATCTGGGACTGGCGGATACCTTCGGCGGTGAGGATCGCGGCGCGCTTGTCACGGTCGGCGCGCATCTGCTTCTCCATCGAGTCCTGGATGGAGGTCGGCGGCTCGATCGCCTTCAGCTCGACGCGGTTGACGCGGATGCCCCACTTGCCGGTGGCCTCGTCGAGGACTCCGCGCAGGGCCGCGTTGATCTCCTCGCGGGAGGTCAGGGTCCGCTCCAGGTCCATGCCACCGATGATGTTGCGGAGCGTGGTGACGGTGAGCTGCTCGATGGCCTGGATATAGCTCGCGACCTCGTACGTCGCCGCCCGCGCGTCCGTCACCTGGTAGTAGATGACGGTGTCGATGTTGACGACCAGGTTGTCCTGGGTGATCACCGGCTGCGGCGGGAACGGCACGACCTGCTCGCGGAGGTCGATGCGGTTGCGGATGGTGTCGATGAACGGAACGACGATGTTCAGGCCCGCGTTGAGTGTCCGCGTGTAGCGGCCGAACCGTTCCACAATGGCGGCGCTGGCCTGTGGAATGACCTGGATGGTCTTGATCAGGGCGATGAAGACCAACACCACCAGAATGATCAGGACGATGATGATGGGTTCCATCGTGGATCCCCGTATCCCTTCTCCGCCTTGGCGCTTACGGAAAGATCGTATGCCTGTTGAAGATCTTGCTTGTTGAAGATCTTCATCGTGGAGTGTGACAGACCGTCGGCTGCCCCGGGGACGTTCCGTCCACTTACGCGTCGGGCGAGGTCACATGACGATCGCCGTGGCTCCCTCGATCTCGACGACGTCCACCTCCTGGCCTACTTCGTAAGCGAGTTGGGGGTCGAGGGCGCGGGCCGACCAGACCTCTCCGGCGAGCTTGATCCGGCCGTCGGAGCCGTCGACGCGTTCCAGGACGATGGCCTGTTTGCCCTTCAACGCGTCGATTCCGGTGAGGAGTTGGGGCCGGTCGGCGCGGTGCCGGGTCGCGATGGGCCGTACGACGGCGATGAGCGCGGTCGACACGACGGCGAACACGAGTACCTGGACGACGATTCCGCCGCCCAGCCCGGCCGCGCCGGCAGCCGCCAGCGCGCCCACGGCGAGCATGCCCAGTTCCGGCATCGCGGTCACCACGAGCGGGATACCCAGCGCCACCGCGCCGACGAGCCACCACACCCATGCGTCGATGTCGTTCACATCGTCATGGTAGGTCCGCGGACCTGGTCACCGACAGGGCGCCGATCAACTTGGCACAGGCTTCTTCCAGTTGTTCTACAAGGTGGTTCCTGCGAAACGGGGTGTGCCGTCAGGACATCGACAGGCCCTGCGCGGTCCAGCGTTCGCCGACCTGCCCGACGACGAGGGGGAGGCCGAAGCACATCGACAGGTTGCGGGAGGTGAGTTCGAGCTCCAGGGGACCGGCGGCGAGCACCTTGCCCTGACGGATCATCAGGACATGGGTGAAGCCCGGGGCGATCTCCTCGACATGGTGCGTGACCATGATCATGGAGGGTGCGATCGGGTCGCGGGCGAGCCGGCCGAGACGGCGTACGAGGTCCTCGCGACCACCGAGGTCGAGGCCGGCGGCGGGCTCGTCGAGGAGCAGCAGCTCGGGGTCGGTCATCAGGGCGCGGGCGATGAGGGTGCGCTTGCGCTCGCCCTCGGAGAGCGTGCCGAAGCGACGTTCGAGGTAGTCGCTCATGCCGAGGCGGTCGAGGAAGGCGCGGGCGCGCCGTTCGTCGATGTCCTCGTACTCCTCCTGCCAGCCGGCCGTCATGCCGTACGCGGCGGTCAGCACCGTCTGGAGCACGGTCTGGCGCTTGGGCAGCTTGTCGGCCATCGCGATGCCGGCCATGCCGATGCGCGGGCGCAGATCGAAGACGTCGACCTTGCCGAGGGTCTCGCCGAGGATGGTGGCGGTGCCCTGGCTGGGGAAGAGGTAGCTGGACGCGAGGTTCAGGAGGGTTGTCTTCCCGGCGCCGTTCGGGCCGAGGATGACCCAGCGCTCGCCCTCTTTGACCGACCAGGAGACCTGGTCCACCAGAGCCCGGCCCTCGCGGACCACGGATACGTCCTCCAGCTCCAGAACATCGCTCATGAGCGGATTGTCTCCCCTTGCAGTGTCGGCCAGTCTCGCGTGCGCCTGTGGGCGCAGCCCCCCACGAAATCTACGCCACCGGTCGGCCCGTCCCGCCCCTCGGTCGGTCCTTAGGGTGGGGGCATGCTTTCGGAACCACGCTCAGGACGACTGGCCGCATGGGGAAATGCCCTGTTGGCCGGACTTGTTTCGCCGGACGACGCGGTACTGACCATCGTCGGGGAGGACGCGGTGCACCGGGTCGAGGGGCTGCCCGGTGAGTCGGCGCCCGTCGGTCTCACGCTCGCGCTGGGACGGCTGCGGACGCTCGGTGCGTCCGGGCTGCGGATCGCGCTGCCCGCGCCGGGGCATCCGCTCGGGCTGAGCGGGCCCCCCGAGTTCAACGCGCGGGCGCTGGAGGCGGAGGAGGCGGTGATCTGCGAGGGCACCGCGCTGGGGCTGGTACCGGAGGTGTACGAGGCCGGGCCGGCCGGGGACGTGCACATCGAGGTCGTCTGGCACTGCCTGCCGGTACGTGAGGCACCGCCCGCCGACGTGCCGTCCCTGGGCGAGGCCGAGCGGGAGTTGGCGGAGGCGCTGCGGGACGCGACGGCGATGTTGTCGCAGCTGGACGTCGCCGGTTCGGGGCGGGTCGCGGAGGCGGCGGTCGACGCGTACCGGGCGCGGGCGGAGCGGGGGCGCGAGGTGTTGGCGCCGGGGTATCCACCGCGGGCGGTACGGGTGCTGGAGCTGGCGCAGCGGGTGGGGCTGCTGATCTCGGTGGCGTCCGAGAACGGGCCCGGAGGGGCGGTGAGCGCGTCGGAGATCGCGGCGCGGGCGGAGGCGTTGCGGCCGGTGGAGCGGGCGGCTCGGCGGGCGCAGGTCGCGGCGTACAACTCCGTTGTGGAGGAGCGGGGGGTGCGGTGAGGTTTGTTGTGCGGTGCGGGGAGTTGGTGTGGGCGTCTGCTGGGGGCTGCGCCCCCAGACCCCCGCTTCGGCCTGAACGGCCTCGTCCTCAATCGCCGGACGGGCTGGAATGCCGGTCGGCGCTGAAGAGATACCGCCCCGCGCAAGCCAGAAGCCCCGCGAACCAGATGCTCGTTCGCGGGGCTTCTGACGTCGTGATGTCAGTCGTTCACGCCGTTGTTGCCGAAGGCCGGGTTCAGGAGGCCGATGACGTTGACGCTGTCGCCGACCACGTTGACCGGGACGTGCACGGGGACCTGTCCGAGGTTGCCCGACCCCACGCCGGGCGACTTCGCGGTGACACCCTGGGCGCCCGCGTCGGCGACAGCGGCGCCGGCACCCGCGCCCGCAGCGACACCGGCGATGGCTACGGCCACGGCGGCCTTCTTGACGATGTTCATGGGAAACGTCCTCCTGCGGTTGCGTGACGACCCGACCGCGGGTCGTACGCTGCGCAACGCGGGAGGGGTACCTGGCGATACGGATCCCGAAGGCAGAGTGCCCGTTTGGGGCAATCCGCCGCGTCCGACCGGCCTCCCGGGCGTGCCCAGGAGGCCGGAGGTCAGGACCTCAGCACCTCAGTACTTCGGCGGCTCGGTTCCTCAGTGGTTGAGGCCGAGGTTGCCGAAGGCGGGGTTCAGCACGCCGATGACGTTGACGCTGTTGCCCACCACGTTCACCGGGATGTGCACCGGGGCCTGGATGAGGTTGCCCGAGGCTACGCCCGGCGAGCCGACGGCCTGGCCGCCTGCGTGCGAGCCCTCCGTGGCGGAAGCGAAACCGGCACCGGCGGCGACCAGGCTGCCCGCCACCATCGTCACAGCAGCGGCCTTCTTCAGGTTCTTCATGTCTGAGCCCTCCCTTTGCGTTCACCGCGGCAGGTCACCGCGGTACGCACTGGAGAACGCCGGAGATCCACGAAGGATGCGCCATCCGGGGGACATTCCCACGACGGTATGAATCTCAGCCCGGAAGGGAACGTTCCGAGTTGCCGGTCATCCGGTCACACCGTGACGTACCGCCCACAACGCCGCCTGCGTACGGTCCGCCACGTCGAGTTTCATCAGGATGTTCGAGACATGCGTCTTGACCGTCTTCTCGGACAGCACCAGGGCGCGGGCTATCTCCCGGTTCGAGCGGCCGTCCGCGATCAGGGTCAGCACCTCCCGCTCCCGCTCGGTGAGCGAACCGCTTCTCCCCTGGCCCGAGTGCGTCTCCTCCTGGGCCAGCAGCGCGCTCGCGACCTCGGGCTGGAGCAGGACGTGTCCGGCGTGCACGGAGCGGATGGCGCCTGCGAGTGCGTCCGGGTCGATGTCCTTGTAGACGTACCCGGCGGCGCCCGCGCGCAGTGCGGGGACCACCGTGCGCTGCTCGGTGAAGCTCGTGACGATCAGCACGCGCGCGGGGTTGTCGAGTTCGCGGAGTCTGCGCAGCGCTTCGACGCCGTCCATGCCCGGCATCTTGACGTCCATGAGGACGACGTCGGGTTTCAGTTCCTCCGCGCGGTCGACTCCCTCGGCGCCGTCCGACGCCTCGCCCACGACCTCGATGTCGTCCTGCACTTCGAGGAACGTGCGCAGGCCCCGGCGGACCACTTGGTGGTCGTCGACGAGCAGCACCCTGATTGCGTCAGCCACCGGGGACCTCCATCTCGATCGTGGTGCCCTTTCCGGGCGCCGATTCCACGTCCAGCCGGCCGCCGACCCCACTCGCCCGGTCCCGCATCGAGACCAGGCCGAGGTGGCGTCCGGCGCTGCGTACCGCCGTGGGGTCGAAGCCGCTGCCGTCGTCCGTGACGCGCAGGGCGGCGCCCGGGCCGCGCTTCGCGAGGGTCACCTCCACGCGGGCCGCCCCGGAGTGCCGCAGCGCGTTGTGCAGGGCCTCCTGGGCAACCCGCAGCAGGGCCCCCTCCTGAGCGGCAGGCAGGGCGCGGACCCCACGGCTGTCGAACGTCACGCGCGCGGAGTGCGCGCGGTCGAGGACCTGAATGTGGGTGCGGAGCGTGGCGATCAAACCGTCCTCGTCCAGGGCTGTGGGGCGCAGCTCCACGACCGCCGCGCGCAGTTCGTCGGCCGCCTCCGCGGCGAGCGCGGCCACCTGCTGCAGCTCGCCCTTGGCGCGGGCGGGGTCACGGTCCACGAGGGTGGCGGCGGCCTGGGCCGTCAGGCGCAGGGAGAACAGCTTCTGGCTGACCGCGTCGTGCAGTTCGTGGGCGAGGCGGGAGCGTTCCTCGGCGATGGTCAGTTCGCGGCTGCGCTCGTAGAGGCGGGCGTTGGTCAGGGCGATCGCCGCGTGCTGGGCCAGGATGGCGAGGAGGTCCTCGTCGTCCTCGGTGAAACCGCAGCCGCCGGACGGTTTCGGACAGTTCTTGTTGGCGAGGAACAGGGCGCCCAGCACCTCGTCGCCGTCCCGGATGGGCAGGCCGAGGAAATCGGACATGTCGGGGTGGGCGGACGGCCAGCCCTCGAAGCGCGGGTCGTCGCGGACGTCGGCCAGGCGCTCGGGGCGGGCCTCGCGCAGCATCGCGGCGAGGATGCCGTGCTGGCGCGGGAGCGGGCCGATGGCCTTCCACTGGGCGTCGCTGACGCCGTCGACCACGAACTGGGCGAAGCCGCCGTGGTCGTCCGGGACCCCCAGCGCCGCGTACTGCGCGTCGAGCAGCTCTCTGGCGGAGGCGACGATCGTCTTGAGGACGTCGCGCACCTCCAGGTGCCTGCTCATGGCCAGCAGCGCGGCGCTCACCGCGGCCAGGCCGGACCGTGGTCCTTGACTCATGCCCTCACGGTACCGGCGAGGTGTGACAGTGCGTATCCGTCCTGTGGCGGTGCTGCCTGGGCCGAAGGGACTAGGGCGAAGGGCCCCACCGTGATGCGGCCCCCGGACGAGGCGGCCGGGACGCTCCGGTTCCTACGTTGGACGCACAGCCGATCACCGGCAGCCGAGGACGAGGGGACGCATGTCATGCCTGTAGCGATCATCACGGGGGCTTCCAAGGGTCTGGGGCGGGCGCTGGCCACGGCGCTCGCGCAACGCGGATGGGATCTCGTACTGGACGCCAGGACGCCGGAGGTCCTGCACGCCACCGCCGAGGCGCTCACCGCCCACGGAGTACGGGTGGAGGCCCTCCCCGGTGATGTCACGGACGCCGGTCACCGTGCCGGACTGGTGTCGGCGGCGCGGAAGCTGGGCGGCGTCGATCTCCTGGTGAGCAACGCGAGCGCGTTGGGCGCCGAACCCCTCGTACGGCTGGAGGGGCTGTCCCTGGAGGGGCTGCGGCGGGCGTTGGAGGTGAACGTGGTGGCCGCGCTGGGCCTGGTCCAGGTGGCGCTGCCGTGGCTGCGGGAGTCGGCGGCCGGGACGGTGATCGCCGTCAGTTCGGACGCGGCGGCCGAGGCGTACGAGACGTGGGGCGGTTACGGGGCGTCCAAGGCGGCCCTCGATCAGCTGGCGGCGGTGCTCGGGGCGGAGGAGCCCGGGGTGCGGGTCTGGGCGGTCGACCCCGGTGACATGGGGACGGACCTGTACACGGCGGCCGTACCTGACGACGCCGATCCACGTCCGGAGCCCGGAAGTGTCGTGCCCGCCTTTCTGCGGCTGCTGGACGAGCGGCCGGCGAGTGGGCGTTACGCGGCGCCGTCCCTGTTGGAGGGGCGATGACACTGGCCGTACAGGTGCCGGAGGAGTTGTCGGCGCGGGTGCCGGCCGAGCAGCGTGGGCCGGGGATGGACCGGGGCGATGTACGGCTGCTCGTGTCGCGGGGGACCGCGGTGTCGCATCACGGGTTCGCCGAGCTGCCCCGGCAGCTGCGCGCCGGGGATCTGCTCGTCGTCAACACGTCGCCGACGCTGGCCGCCGCCTTGGACGGGTGGATCGGCCACGCGCGCGTGGTGGTGCATTTCTCGACGCGCGGGGACGACGGGCGGTGGGCCGTCGAGCTGCGGGATCCCGACGGAACGGGCACCACACGCGCGCGTGCGGGCACCCCGGGGACGGTCGTGCGGCTGCCCGGGGGTGCGCGGCTGGTCCTGGAGGAGCCGCTGACGGTGCGCGCTTCCCGGCTGTGGTGGGCGCGGGCGACCGGGGAGCTGCTGTCCCTTCTGCGGGAGTACGGGCGGCCCATTCGTTACTCCTATACGGCACGCGATCAGCCGTTGTCCGTCTATCAGACGGTGTTCGCGCTGCCGTCCCGCGACGGGGCGGGCAGCGCGGAGATGCCGAGTGCCGCGCGGCCCTTCACCGCGCGGCTGGTGGCGGAGCTGGTGAGCCGGGGGGTGCGGTTCGCGCCCGTCATTCTGCACACGGGGGTCGCGTCGGCGGAGGCGCACGAGCCGCCGTACCCGGAGCGGTTCGCGGTGCCGGAGACCTCGGCGCGGCTGATCAACGCCGCGCGGGCCGGGGACGGACGGGTCGTGGCGGTCGGTACGACGGCCGTGCGGGCCGTGGAGTCCGCGGCGGGGCCGGACGGCGCGGTCCGGGCGGCCGAGGGGTGGACCGACCTGGTGGTGACGCCCGAGCGCGGGGTGCGGGTCGTGGACGGGCTGCTGACGGGGCTGCACGAGCCCGAGGCGTCGCATCTGCTGATGCTGGAGGCGGTCGCGGGGCGTGCGGCAGTCGACCGGGGGTACGAGGAGGCGCTGCGCGAGCGGTACCTGTGGCACGAGTTCGGGGACGTGCATCTCCTCCTTCCGGCGGAGGCATGAAACAGGCTCCTCACGCTGAGCCTTGCTCTCGCAACTAATGGTGAGACGAGCACTCGGCCGATGTGACCCCGCGCATAGGACCCACATCACTTACTAGGGACTATAGGAGACAAACGTCCACCCAGTGAGCGGGAAAGACGCTCCGGTCTGTCCTGTTTTGCCCTTCCCGGGTCCACTACCCCCCGTAGTACGTCACACCTTTGCCACAGGATTTTGCGGCCGCTAAGAATGGCAGCCGTCGCTCAGCGCCGCGGGTTCCGCCCGCGGCGTTTGTGCCGGAAGCACGCCTGTCCCCCGGGCACCGAGCGACGTCCGCGCTATTCGAAGAGGTCCATCCGCCATGTCCAAGAACACCGCCACTCCTGGTCATAGTCGTATGTCGGCCAGGACCCGCAGGCTCGCGGTCGCCGGTGCCGCCACGCTCGCCTCCGCCGCCCTCGCGTTCACCCTTGTGCCGGGCAGCTCGCAGACCACCTCGGAGGCCGTCTCCGCCGCTCCTGTGGTGTTCGGCCAGGAGCAGGTCAAGGACGTGAAGGCGAGCGTCACCGGCCAGCTGGCCGGTGCGACCGTGAAGGCCGAGGCCGACGCGGCGAAGAAGAAGGCCGCCGACGTGGCTGCCGCGAAGAAGGCGGCGGCAAAGAAGAAGGCCGCGAAGGAGCGCAAGGCGAAGGAGGCCGCGAGCCGGTCCGCCAAGCGCGCCGCACTCAAGAAGGCCACGACGAAGACGTACGGCAACAACCTCGACGGCTGGATCCGCGAGGCCCTCGACATCATGGGGAACAAGGGCATCCCGGGCTCCTACGACGGCCTGTACCGCAACATCATGCGGGAGTCGACGGGCAACCCGAACGCCATCAACGGCTGGGACGTCAACGCCCAGAACGGCACCCCGTCGATCGGTCTGCTCCAGGTCATCCAGCCGACCTTCAACGCGTACCACGTCTCCGGTACGTCGACGAGCATCTACGACCCGGTCGCCAACATCACTGCCGCCGCCAACTACGCGGCCGACAAGTACGGCTCGATCGACAACGTCAACGGCGCGTACTGAGGCCTGCGCGGACCTCTGACTCGTACGTACAGGCGAAAGGGCGGCACCCCACCGGGGTGCCGCCCTTCACCGTCGTACGGCCGTGGTCACTTGCGCATGACCTCGGGCTCGTGGCGCCGCAGGAAGCGGGCCACGAAGAAGCCGCAGACCACGCCGATGGCGATCAGGGCGGCCATGTCGATGCCCCAGGCCATGGCCGTGTGGTCCCAGAGGGGGTCCGTGCTGCCGGGGTCGTCGACGTTCGGGCTGATCTTGTTGAAGTCGAGCGTGGCACCCGCGGCGGCGACCGCCCAGCGGGACGGCATCAGGTACGAGAACTCGTTGACGCCGATGTTGCCGTGCAGGATGAACAGACAGCCCGTGAACACGACCTGGATGATCGCGAACATGACGAGCAGCGGCATGGTCTTCTCCGAGGTCTTCACCAGGGAGGAGATGACCAGCCCGAACATCATCGACGAGAAGCCGAGCGCCATGATCGGAACGGAGAGTTCGAGCAGCACGAACTTGCCGAAGACCAGGCCCTCGTCCGGGATCGTGCGGCTGGCGAAGCCGATGGCGCCGACCATCAGGCCCTGCAGGACCGTGATGAAGCCAAGGACGATCACCTTGGACATCAGATACGCGGAGCGCGACAGGCCGGTCGCGCGCTCCCGTTCGTAGATGACCCGTTCCTTGATCAGCTCGCGGACGGAGTTCGCGGCGCCGGCGAAGCAGGCGCCGACCGCGAGGATGAGGAGAACGGTGGTGGCCGTGCCGTTCGGGATGTTGAGGCCGTTCCTGCCCACCTTGCCGGGCAGCAGGGTCTTGTCCGGGTCGATGAGCAGGCTCACCGCGCCGAGCACCGCGGGCAGGATCACCGTCAGCGCCAGGAATCCCTTGTCGGAGACGATGACCGTCACGTAACGCCGGATCAGGGTCATCAGCTGGGAGCCCCAGCCCTGCGGCTTGGGCGGGCGCATGGCCTGTGCGGCGGGCATGTCCACGGACTGCGGAGCGACGGCGTCGATGTCCGCGGCGTACATCTGGTAGTGCTGCGAGCCCTTCCAGCGTCCCGCCCAGTCGTAGTCGCGGTAGTTCTCGAAGGAGGAGAAGACGTCGGCCCAGGTGTCGTAGCCGAAGAAGTTCAGGGCCTCCTCGGGCGGGCCGAAGTACGCGACCGAGCCGCCCGGCGCCATCACCAGGAGTTTGTCGCAGATCGCCAGTTCCGCCACGGAGTGCGTGACGACGAGGACCGTACGGCCGTCGTCGGCGAGGCCGCGCAGCAGCTGCATGACGTCACGGTCCATGCCCGGGTCGAGGCCGGAGGTCGGCTCGTCCAGGAAGATCAGCGACGGCTTGGTGAGCAGTTCCAGGGCCACCGAGACGCGCTTGCGCTGGCCGCCGGAGAGGGAGGTGACCTTCTTCTCCTTGTGGATGTCGAGCTTCAGCTCGCGCAGCACCTCGCCTATGCGGTGCTCGCGCTCCTCCGTCGTGGTGTCGGCGGGAAATCGCAGCTTGGCCGCGTACTTGAGGGCCTTCTTGACGGTCAGTTCCTTGTGCAGGATGTCGTCCTGCGGGACCAGCCCGATGCGCTGGCGCAGCTCGGCGAACTGCTTGTACAGGTTGCGGTTGTCGTAGAGGACGTCGCCCTGGTTGGCCGGCCGGTAGCCCGTGAGCGCCTTCAGGAGCGTCGACTTGCCGGAACCGGACGGGCCGATGACCGCGACCAGCGACTTCTCGGGGACGCCGAAGGAGACGTCCTTGAGGATCTGCTTGCCGCCGTCCACGGTGACCGTCAGATGGCGGGCCGAGAAGGAGATCTCGCCGGTGTCGACGAACTCCTCAAGGTGATCGCCGACCAGGCGGAACGTGGAGTGGCCGACGCCGACGATGTCGTTCGGGCCGAGCAGCGCGGTGCCGCCCTTGGCGATCGGCATGCCGTTGACGTACGTACCGTTGTGCGAGCCCAGGTCGCGGATCTCGAAGCGGCCGTCGGGCGTCGCGTGGAACTCCGCGTGGTTGCGGGAGACCTGGAGGTCGGAGACGACCAGCTCGTTCTCCAGGGCGCGGCCGATGCGCATCACCCGGCCGAGGTGCAGCTGGTGGAAGGTGGTCGGGCTGCGGTCGCCGTACACCGGCGGCACCCCCGGGCCGGGGCCCTGCTGCTGCGGGACCGCGGCGGACTGCTGCTGCGGCCAGCTCTGTTCCGGCGCCTCATGCTGGGGCGGCTGCGCCCAGCCGGGGCTCGCGCCCTGGGCCGCGAACGGCTGCTGCTGAGGCTGCGCCACCTGCGGCGTCGCGACCGAGGCGGCGCTGCTGGAGAGGTTCAGACGCGGGCCGTCGGTCGCGTTGCCGAGATGGACGGCCGAGCCCGGCCCGATCTCCATCTGGTGGATGCGCTGCCCCTGCACAAAAGTGCCGTTGGTGCTGCCGTGGTCCTCGATGACCCAGCTCCGGCCGCCCCAGCTGATCGTGGCGTGCCGCCAGGAGACCCTGGCGTCATCGAGCACGACGTCCCCCTGCGGATCACGCCCGAGGGTGTATGGCCTGGACGAATCGAGCGTCCAGGTCCGTTCGTTCAATTCCAGTACGAGTTCCGGCACTCCGCGCCCCACTGAGTTGTCCCCCGATATTTGCCCCAACACGGGGAGTCTAGGGATGTCGAACATCGGGGGGAACTATTTCAGGCTCAGCCCCCTGACCGAAAGTCGGGCCTTGCGGACGGGGCGTGGAAGCGGACGGCCACGCGCCGTTGACGGGGTGGAAACCGGCCCGGAGAGTGGTAATCCCACGCGAGGGGGACACGCGGGGTGGACCGCCGCCGCGCGGATCGGGGGCTGACGATGGGCATCGAAACCGCCGGGCAGGGCGGGAGGCTGCCGTGGGGAGACGTACTGCTCTCCGCGATCGCCTCTGTGAGCTGGGCGTTGATCGGAATGGCGGGCACCGCGGCGCTCGGTCTGCATCTGCTGGAGGCGGATGCCACGGCCTCGCTCGGGCCGATGACCGCGGCTGTTGTGGCACTTGGGGCGGGTGGTTCGGTCACGCCGTCCGGTGACGTGTCGGCCTTCGGCCTGAAAGGGGCCCAGGCGGCGACCGCCGTCGAGATCGCGCCACTGGGCGTCGGCCTGGTGGGCGCGGTGCTCCTGTCGTGGTTCTTCCTACGGTCCCTGCGCGGGGCGGGAGCGGTGATCTCGCCCTCCGAACTTCTCACGCGCGCGGGGGCGGTGATCGCCCTCTTCGTGGCCACCCTGGGCGGGCTGGCCTGGGCGGGGCACGACCTCATCACCATCGACGGGGCCGGTCTGGGCCTCGACAGCCTGCCGGGCACGGACGGCGGAGGGGGCGGGGGGATCGACGTCCCCGGGCTCGGTGACATCAGCGGTCTGCTGCCCGACCAGGTCGGCGACCTGATCGACGCGAAGGCGGCGGTCGGCTTCACCGTCGACACGCTCCCCACTCTGCTCGGGGGCCTGGTCTGGGCGACCGGAGTCCTGGCGATCGCCCTCCTGGCATCCCGCCGCACTCCCCTGCCGCGCGGCTGGGAAGCGGTCCACCGCGTCGTACGGCCGGCGGTGTCCGCCCTGGTCACGGTGGCTCTGGTGGCGGTGGCGGCGGGGTTTGCGGCAGCCGCCTACGCGGCGATCGGCGACGCCCATCCCAAGCGCATCGCGGGCGCGGCGCTGCTCGGCGCCCCCAACGGGGTCTGGCTGGGGATCACGATCGGCCTGTTCGTCCCGTTCGACGGCAGTGCGTCCGGGGTTCTGGTGAACGTCCTCCCGGACCCCCTTGACCGGCTCCTCAGCTCGGCGGACGACCAGTCGGTCAGCCTCGGCAAACTGGCCGAGCTGGACAGCCGGGTGTGGCTGCTGGGGGTCGCGGCGGCCCTGATGATGCTGCTCGCGGGCATCCTCGCGGCGGCACGGACACCGTTGGCGCGGGGTGTCGGCCCGGACGACGTCGACGGGCGGGTGCCTCTCGCCGTACGGGATCCGGGTGCCCTGCGTTTCGCCGGCCGCTGCGCGTTGCGGCTGGGGGTGGTCACCGCGGTGGCACTGCCGCTGTTCGCCTGGCTGGCGGAGGTGTCCGTGGACGCCTCGATCTCGGTCCTGGGCTTCGACGCGTTCGGCGCCGGAATCGAACTGCACGGGCAACTGATCGCGGCCCTGCTGCTGGGCGCGGTGTGGGGCGCGGCTGCGGGAGCCGCCGGCGCGCTGCTGGCGTACGTGAGCGGGGCGGCCGGGTGGCGGGCGGTGCCATTGGCACTGGGTGACGCGTGGGCGGGGACGGGTGGGACACCGGCGGCTGCGCACACGACCGGGGTGACGGGTGCGGCGGCCGAAGAGGCGCGGTACGGCGTTCACCCTGAGCAGGCCGACGGCCCCGGTCCGAATTCCGGCCCCTACGCGCCCAGTTCGTCGTACCGGCCGCCCAACCGCGACACCAATCCGTATCTACGGCTGCCCGAGGAGCTTGTGGAACCCGAGGACGCGCGGCCGGCCGGGACGGGGCAGCCCTACGGGGGCGGCCGGGCACCGGGCGCCCCGCGTACGGAGGCGCGGTCGCCCGACAGGAGCGGTGCGCCCGGGCGGACCGGCTCCGGCGAGAGGAGCGGACCGGGCACGGGCCGCAGTGCGGGCGAGCAGCAGGGCTCGGGTGAGGTGGGTGGCCCGGGTGAGGGAGAGCAGCCGCCCGAGAACTTGTACGGCCTTCCCACCATGGCCAGGCCGCTCTCCCCACCGCCGCGACGGCCCGGACGGTCCGGATGGCCCAGGGGCGGCTCGTCGGAGTCCATGCCGGAGAAACGGACCCCTCCCCCGCCTCCCCCACCACCGCCACCGCCGCCCCCACCGCCACGCGCCCCCAAGGGACGGCGCTGACCTGCCCGTAAGATCTTCGCCACCCCCGCGAAACGTACTGTTCCCCGTCCGTCAGGCGGACCGCGTGCGCGGTAGGCACTGGGTGCCGGATACGGTGGAAACACCATGAACGCTACGCAGACCGCTGACGTACCCACTCTTCTCGTCAAAATCTTCGGCAAGGACAGGCCGGGCATCACCGCCGGTCTGTTCGACACGCTTGCCGCCTACTCCGTGGACGTCGTCGACATCGAGCAGGTCGTCACGCGTGGCCGCATGGTGCTGTGCGCGCTCGTGACACAGCCGCCTGCCGGCATCGAAGGCGATCTGCGGTCCACCGTCCACAGCTGGGCGGAGTCCATGAAGATGCAGGCGGAGATCATCTCCGGGCTGGGTGACAACCGGCCGCGCGGGCTCGGGCGTTCCGTCGTCACCGTGCTCGGGCATCCGCTGACCGCTAAGTCGACCGCCGCGATCGCCGCGCGGATCACCAGGACCGGCGGCAACATCGACCGTATCTTCCGGCTCGCCAAGTACCCCGTGACGGCGGTCGAGTTCGCCGTCTCCGGAGTCGCGACCGAGCTGCTGCGCACCGCCCTGGTCACCGACGCGGCGGCACTCGGTGTCGATGTCGCGGTCGTCGCGGCGGGGCTGCACCGGCGGGCTCAGCGTCTGGTCGTCATGGATGTGGACTCGACGCTCATCCAGGACGAGGTGATCGAGCTCTTCGCCGCGCACGCTGGATGCGAGGACGAGGTCGCCAAGGTGACCGCCGCCGCGATGCGCGGGGAACTGGACTTCGAGCAGTCGCTGCACGCGCGGGTGGCGCTGCTCAAGGGGCTCGACGCGTCGGTGGTGGACAAGGTACGCAGCGAGGTCCGGCTCACGCCGGGGGCGCGCACCCTGATCCGTACGCTGAAGCGGCTCGGCTTCGAAGTCGGTGTCGTCTCGGGTGGGTTCACCCAGGTCACCGATGATCTGAAGGAACGGCTCGGGCTGGACTTCGCCCAGGCCAACACCTTGGAGATCGTCGACGGGAAGCTGACGGGCAGGGTCGTCGGCGAGATCGTGGACCGGGCGGGCAAGGCCCGGCTCCTGCGGCGGTTCGCGGCGGAGGCCGGGGTGCCGCTGGATCAGACCGTGGCGATCGGTGACGGGGCGAACGACCTGGACATGCTGAACGCGGCGGGACTCGGCGTCGCCTTCAACGCCAAGCCGGTCGTGCGGGAGGCCGCGCACACGGCGGTGAACTTCCCCTTCCTGGACACCGTGCTGTATCTGCTGGGGGTCACTCGGGAAGAGGTCGAGGCGGCGGATACGCAGGAGTAGCCGCTGGGAGTTTCGGGGGGCGGCAACTCCTCGGTAGGGCTTGTGATTCATCGTCGGCGGCAGGCGGCACAGGCTGTGCCGCCTGCCGCCGACGGGACCTACTCCGTCGGTGCCCAGAAGTCGAGCAGCGTCGCCGTCCCTGGCTCCAGGCCCTTCCAGGAGCCCGTGAAGGACAGGGTCGCGAAGGCCGCCGCCGGGAAGCCTCGGTTGGTCAGCCTGGTGCGGGGGTCGCTCTCGGACTCGCCGGCGAGGATGTCGGTGAGTGCCTGTACTCCTGGGTTGTGGCCGATCAGGACCACGTTCTGGGTGTCGTCCGGGGTTTCGTTGAGCAGGGCGATGAGCTCGCCGGGTGAGGCGTCGTAGATCCGCTCCTCGTAGACGGTCTTCGGCCGTTGCGGGAACTCCTGGACGGCGAGTTTCCAGGTCTCGCGGGTCCGGGCGGCGGTGGAGCAGAGAGCCAGGTCGAACGGGATGCCGGTGTCTGCCAGCCTGCGCCCGGCGACAGCGGCGTCCTTGCGGCCCCGGTCGGCGAGTGGCCGCTCGTGGTCGGCGACCTGGGGCCAGTCTGCTTTCGCGTGCCGGAAGAGGACGATTCTGCGGGGTTCTGCGACGCTCATGGCACCCAGCTTCGCATGAAATACGCCATGGGGCGCAGGGAGTTGACGGGCGGCTCCGCAGGTGGGAATGAGGTATTTACGGCGCTCAGCGCGTCACCAGGTCCCGTGCCCGCTCAAGGAAGTGAGCGATGGCCGGGTCGCCCGTCGCAGCCTGTGCGTCGGTCGGGTTCAGCATCAGTACGAGCAGCGCGACGAACGCCAGCGTCGGCAGTGCCAGGGCCCACCACGGCAGCCGTATGTCGACTCCACGCGTGGTCGCCGCAAGGGGCCGGGAGTGCGTGCGGGCCGACATGATGCCTCCGTGGGTCTTCGAGCCGTCGGTGGCCGGCATCTCGCGGCCACACCTCGAAGTTACGGAACCCTCGGCCCTCAACCCATCCGGAGATCCACCCACTTGACCCTGAGACTCGCCCCCTAGGGGATGGTGGGGATATCCCCACCACCGGTTCTCACGGTGAGGCGATCGTCGCGATGACGGCGATGATCACGAAGATGGCGAAGAACGAGCCGAAGACGAGCAGCATCTTCTTCTGGCCGTTCTGGGGGTTCGGGTCGAGCACTGGCATGCCGCCAGTCTCGCACCAGTCCCGCCCGCCCGTACTCCCGGGGTGTCCGCGCCTGACGGGGCGGGTCAGCGGGCCGCCGCCTCGTCCTCCACGGTGCGATCACGTCCCGCCAGTACGCCCACGGCCATCTGCGGCAGCAGTAGGCCGGCCATCAGCGCGAGCGGCAGTCCCCAGCCGCCGCTGTGCTGGTAGAGAACGCCGACGACGAGCGGCCCGGGGATGGAGATCAGGTAGCCGGCGCTCTGGGCGAAGGCCGACAGCTGGGCGACGCCCGCGCCCGTCCTGGCCCGCATCCCGACCATCGTGAGGGCCAGCGGAAAGGCGCAGTTGGCGATGCCGAGCAGTACGGCCCAGGCCCAGGCGCCGCCGGCCGGCGCGATGTACAGGCCCGCGTATCCGAGAAGTCCGCAGCAGCCGAGTACGACCACGATGGGCCCCTGGCGGGGCAGGCGGGTGGCGACGCGCGGGATGACGAAGGCGAGCGGCACCCCCATCGCCATGGTCACGGCCAGCAGCAGCCCGGCGGTGGCGGCCGGGACGCCCGCGTCCCGGAAGATCTGCGCCATCCAGCCCATGGTGACGTAGGCGGCGGTGGCCTGGAGCCCGAAGAACACGGCGAGCGCCCAGGCGGTACGGCTCCGAGTGATGCGCAGTGCCCCGGCCCTCTCTCCCTCCCCCTCCCCCGTGGCGGACGTCCCGCGCGCGGAGGACGCCTCCCCCTTCGACCCGCCCGCGCCCCGTTCCCGTGCCAGCGGGATCCAGGGCACCACGGCCGCCGCCGCGAGAATCCCCCAGACGGTCAGTCCCGACCGCCAACTCCCGCCCAGCGCTTCGGTCATGGGCACGGTGATCGCCGCCGCGGCGGCGGTGCCGAGGGCCAGGGCCATCGAGTACAGGCCCGTCATGGAACCGACCCGGTCGGGGAACCAGCGCTTGACGACGACCGGCATCAGGACGTTGCTGACCGCGATGCCCATGAGCGCGAGCGCGCTGGCGGCCAGGAAACCGGCCGCGGTGCCCGTCCAGGGGCGGATCGCCAAGCCGGCGGCGATGGCGGCCATGCCCGCGCAGACGACCGCGCCGACGCCGAAGCGGCGGGCGAGGCCCGGTGCCATGACACCGAAGAGGGCGAAGCAGAACGGGGGTACGGAGGTGAGCACCCCGGCCGCGGTGCCGCTCATGCCGAGTCCGTCGCGCACCTCCTCGAGGAGGGCGCCGAGGCTGGTGATGGCGGGCCGGAGGTTGAGGGCGGACAGCACGATGCCGACGACGACCAGCCGCGTGACCCACGCGCGCGTGGCCGGCCTCCCGTTCGCGTTCTCGTTCTCCGGCTCGGTCGAGCCGCGTATGGACATGGCCGTGGACGTCGTCGTCCGGGTTTCCTTGCTCACCATGACAGCCAGCATAGAATCATAGGATGATTGGTTGTACTCCCCCGTGCGAAGATGTGCCATGCCGCCGCTGAGTCACCCCCGTCGATCGGCCCTGTCCGAGCAGGTCATCGCCGCACTGCGGAACCAGATCACCTCGGGCGAGTGGCCCGTCGGCTCGCGCATCCCGACCGAGCCCGAGCTGGTCGCGCAGCTCGGAGTGGCCCGGAACACGGTCCGCGAGGCGGTCCGGGCCCTCGCGCACAACGGGCTGCTGGACATCCGTCAGGGCTCGGGAACATACGTCGCGGCGACCAGTGAGCTGGCCGGTGTGATGCACCGCCGGTTCGCCGACGCGGACCCCCGGCACATCGCCGAGCTGCGGTCCACGCTGGAGTCGGGCGCGGCCGAGCTGGCGGCCCTGCGGCGCACCGAACGCGACCTCAGGCAGCTGGACGCGCTTCTGGGGCGCCGGGAGGAGGCCTGGGTGTCCGGCGACGCGGAGGCGTTCGTGACGGCCGACGCGAGCCTGCACATGGCGGTGGTGGCCGCGTCCCACAACGACGTGATGACGGCGATGTACGCGGATCTGGGTGAGGTGCTGCGGGACTGGCTGCGCGACGACGTGGGCGGGAAGCTGACTCCCCGGTCGTACGTGGACCACGCCCCGCTCGTCGAAGCGATCCGCGCGGGCGACGCGGCGGCTGCCGCCAGGGAGGCGGCGGGTTATCCGTTCGTGTGCCGGCTCAGGGCGTCCGCTTCTGGTGGCTGACCCACACGGAGCGGACCTCCTTCCAGCAGCGGCCTGTGAGCCGTACCGTCTGCGCGGGCCCGGCCTCGACCGACGAGCCGTCGCTGTCGAGGTCCCACCAGCGGTCGCACTCGATGTGCAGACGTACGCGGTCGGAGTCCACGTAGGGGTTGTGGCAGTACGCGGTCACCTTGGAGCCGGTGACCCGGGTGTGGCAGGTGGAGCCGAAGGGCTCGGGCCGCTCCTGTTGTCGTCCCTCCACGCGTGCGTGCGGAACGGCTTCGTACGGAAGGCCGGCTATGAGAGCGGCGGCGACGAGCAGCGGGGCGAAGCTGCGGGACAGGCGCACAAGGGGGAACCTCCTCGGCCGTGCTGGGGAGGGAACGCGAGGTGAACGCGTAATCCAGAGTGCCCAGTTACCTCTCTCCCCCGCCCGGCCGGATGAGCCGAACGGGTGACGGCGCACCGGCACACCGAAGGCCCGCGCCGGAACGGAACGCGGGCCCTCGGAATGTCGGCCGAGCCTGTGGCGGCAGCGGCAGCGGTCACGCGCCGATCGCGTGCAGCCCGCCGTCCACGTGGATGATCTCGCCGGTGGTCTTCGGGAACCAGTCGCTCAGCAGGGCGACGATGCCACGGCCGGCCGGCTCCGGGTCCTTGAGGTCCCACTCCAGCGGGGAGCGGTTGTCCCACACGGCGGCCAGGTCGCTGAAGCCCGGGATGGACTTGGCGGCCATCGAGGCGAGCGGGCCCGCGGAGATGAGGTTGCAGCGGATGTTCTGTTTGCCCAGGTCGCGCGCCACATAGCGGCTGGTGGCCTCCAGAGCGGCCTTGGCCGGGCCCATCCAGTCGTACTGCGGCCAGGCGTACTGGGCGTCGAAGGTGAGGCCGACGACGGAGCCGCCGTTCTGCATCAGCGGCAGGCAGGCCATGGTGAGCGACTTCAGGGAGTACGCCGAGACGTGCATGGCGGTGGCCACGGACTCGAACGGGGTGTTGAGGAAGTTGCCGCCCAGGGCGTCCTGCGGGGCGAAGCCGATGGAGTGGACGACGCCGTCGAGGCCACCGAGCTCCTCGCCGACGAGGTCGGCCAGGCGGCCGAGGTGCTCGTCGTTGGTCACGTCGAGTTCGATGACCTTGGTGGGCTTGGGAAGCTTCCTGGCGATGCGCTCGGTCAGCGTGGGCCGCGGGAACGCGGTCAGGATGATCTCGGCGCCCTGCTCCTGGGCCAGCTTGGCGGCGTGGAAGGCGATGGAGGACTCCATCAGCACACCGGAGATCAGGACGCGCTTGCCCTCGAGAATTCCGCTCATGGTGATCAGTGACCCATTCCCAGTCCGCCGTCAACGGGGATGACGGCTCCAGTGATGTACGAGGCGTCGTCCGAGGCGAGGAACCGCACCGTCGCGGCGATCTCCTCCGGCTGCGCGTACCGGCCGAGCGGCACCTGGGCGACGATGCCCACGCGCTGCTCTTCGGTGAGGACCTTGGTCATGTCGGTGTCGACGAAGCCGGGCGCGACCACGTTGAAGGTGATGTTGCGCGAGCCCAGCTCACGGGCGAGGGAGCGGGCGAACCCGACGAGGCCGGCCTTGGAGGCGGCGTAGTTGGCCTGCCCCGGCGAGCCGTACAGCCCGACGACCGACGAGATCAGGACGACGCGGCCCTTCTTGGCGCGCAGCATGCCGCGGTTGGCACGCTTGACGACGCGGAAGGTGCCGGTGAGGTTGGTGTCGAGGACGGACGTGAAGTCCTCCTCGGACATACGCATCAGGAGCTGGTCCTTGGTGACACCGGCGTTGGCGACGAGGACCTCGACCGGGCCGTGCTCGGCCTCGATCTCCTTGTAGGCCTGCTCCACCTGCTCGGTGTCGGTGATGTCGCACTTGACGGCCAGGAAGCCTGTCGGCGGCTCACCGGAACGGTATGTGATGGCGACCTTGTCGCCGGCATCGGCGAACGCGCGGGCGATGGCGAGGCCGATGCCCCGGTTGCCTCCGGTGACGAGAACCGAGCGGCTCAACGGATCACCCTTTCGTTAGCGGTTCAGGACCTGTCCGAACAGCCGGGTCGACAGGCCGCTTCTCCGAAAACCTATCGGGCCGTCCACGCTCGCGGACAATCGGGCACCGACAGTGGCTCACCCCTGGTCCTGTCGGGTCCCTACAGTCGGTGTGCCTGGAGAAGGGTTCGCCGGGCGGCGCCGACAGCGTCGGACGGACATGGTTCTCGGCCTGAATCCGGTGGAAGCCAGGGTGTCGGTTCTGCATGATTCACTGCGGGACATACTCATCTCGCCAACGGTGACAAGGGGAGGCCGCTCGTGGCCCATGAAATCGATCCGTCGTTCCTCGCGTTGCCCTTGCGGGCCCTGGCCGACGCCGCCCTCGCACGCGCGCGTGCGCTCGGTGCCGAGCACGCGGATTTCCGGTTCGAGCGGGTGCGCAGCGCGTCCTGGCGGCTGCGGGACGCCAAGCCGTCCGGCACGTCGGACACCACGGACCTGGGGTACGCGGTGCGGGTGGTGCACGGTGGTACCTGGGGCTTCGCGTCGGGCGTGGATCTGAGCATGGACGCCGCCGCGAAGGTCGCCTCGCAGGCCGTGGCCATGGCGAAGCTGTCCGCCCAGGTGATCAAGGCGGCGGGGTCCGACGAGCGCGTGGAGCTGGCCGGCGAGCCGGTGCACGCCGACAAGACATGGGTCTCGTCGTACGAGATCGATCCGTTCACCGTGGGCGACGAGGAGAAGGCGGGCCTGCTGGCCGAGTGGAGTGCGAGGCTGCTCGCGGCGAACGGGGTCAACCATGTCGACGCCTCGCTGCTCACGGTGCACGAGAACAAGTTCTACGCCGACACCGCGGGGACCGTCACCACCCAGCAGCGGGTGCGGCTGCACCCGCAGTTCACCGCCGTCTCCGTGGACGAGTCGAGCGGCGAGTTCGACTCGATGCGGACCATCGCGCCGCCCGTCGGGCGTGGCTGGGAGTACCTCACGGGCCGGGGCTGGGACTGGGAGTCCGAGCTCGAACAGATCCCCGAGCTGCTCGCCGAGAAGATGCGGGCGCCGAGCGTCGAAGCGGGGCTGTACGACCTGGTCGTCGACCCGTCCAACCTGTGGCTGACCATCCACGAGTCCATCGGCCACGCCACCGAGCTGGACCGGGCCCTCGGCTACGAGGCGGCGTACGCGGGCACGTCCTTCGCGACCTTCGACCAGCTCGGCAAGCTCAGGTACGGCTCCGAGCTGATGAACGTCACCGGCGACCGCACCGCCGAACACGGCCTGGCGACCATCGGCTACGACGACGAGGGCGTCGCGGGACAGTCGTGGGACCTGGTGAAGGACGGCACCCTCGTGGGGTACCAGCTGGACCGGCGGATCGCGAAGCTGACCGGGTTCGAGCGGTCCAACGGGTGCGCGTACGCCGACTCGCCCGGGCATGTGCCCGTGCAGCGCATGGCCAACGTCTCGTTGCGGCCGGACCCGGGCGGGCTGGCGACCGAGGACCTCATCGGCGGCGTCGACCGCGGGATCTACGTCGTCGGGGACCGGTCCTGGTCCATCGACATGCAGCGCTACAACTTCCAGTTCACCGGGCAGCGGTTCTTCAGGATCGAGAACGGCCGGATCGCCGGGCAGCTGCGGGATGTGGCCTACCAGGCGACGACCACCGACTTCTGGGGCTCCATGGCGGCCGTCGGCGGTCCGCAGACGTACGTCCTGGGCGGTGCCTTCAACTGCGGCAAGGCCCAGCCGGGGCAGGTCGCGGCCGTGTCCCACGGGTGCCCGTCGGTGCTCTTCAAGGGCGTCAACATTCTCAACACCACGCAGGAGGCCGGTCGATGAGCGCCCGTTTGATCAAGCCGCACGAAATCGTCGAGCGGGCCCTCGCGCTGTCCCGGGCCGACGGGTGTGTCGTCATCGCCGACGAGGAGTCGACCGCCAACCTGCGCTGGGCGGGCAACACCCTCACCACCAACGGGGTCACCCGCGGGCGCACGCTCACGGTCGTCGCCACGGTCGGCGGCAAGCAGGGCACGGCCACCGGGGTGGTCTCCCGCGCCGCCGTCACCGCCGACGAGCTGGAGCCGCTCGTACGGGCCGCCGAGGCCGCCGCGCGCGGCGCCGGGCCCGCGGAGGACGCCCAGCCGCTGGTCGGGGGTGTACCGGAGTCCCCTGACTTCACGGACGCGCCCGCCGAGACCTCGTCCGCGGTGTTCGGCGACTTCGCGCCGGCGCTCGGTGAGGCGTTCGCACGCGCGCGTGCGGGCGGCCGGGAACTGTACGGCTTCGCCAACCACGAGCTGGTGTCGAGCTATGTGGGTACGTCGACGGGGCTGCGCCTGCGCCATGACCAGCCCAACGGGACGCTGGAGCTGAACGCCAAGTCCCCGGACCGTACGCGCTCGGCGTGGGCCGGGCGGTCGACGCGGGACTTCAAGGACGTCGACCCGGCCTCCCTCGACGCCGAACTCGCCGTACGGCTCGGCTGGGCGGAGCGGCGGATCGAGCTGCCCGCCGGGCGGTACGAGACGCTGCTGCCGCCGACCGCGGTCGCCGACCTGCTGATCTACCAGTTGTGGTCGGCGTCCGCGCGGGACGCCGCCGAGGGGCGCACGGTGTTCTCCAAGCCGGGCGGCGGGACGCGTATCGGCGAGCGGCTCACCGAGCTGCCGCTGACGCTGCGCAGCGACCCGAACGAGCCCGGTCTGGAGGCCTCCCCCTTCCTGCTCGCCCACTCCTCGGGCGACGACCAGTCGGTGTTCGACAACGGGCTGCCGCTGAGCGCCACGGAGTGGATCCGCGAGGGCGAACTGAACCGGCTGATCACCTCCCGGCACACCGCCGGGCTGACCGGCCTGCCCGTGTCCCCGGCGATCGGGAACATCGTCCTGGACGGGGGCGAGGACAAGTCCCTGGAGGAGATGGTCGCGAACACCGAGCGCGGGCTGCTGCTGACCTGTCTCTGGTACATCCGCGAGGTCGACCCGGCGACCCTGCTGCTGACCGGCCTGACCCGCGACGGGGTGTACCTCGTCGAGAACGGCGAGGTCAGCGGGGAGGTCAACAACTTCCGGTTCAACGAGTCGCCGGTGGACCTGCTCGGGCGGGCCGTCGAGGCGGGGCGTACGGAGAAGACGCTGCCCCGGGAGTGGAGCGACTGGTTCACCAGGGCCGCGATGCCGGCGCTGCGGGTGCCGGACTTCAATATGAGCTCTGTCAGTCAGGGCGTATAACCTCGTTGCCGGTAGTCACTCGGCTGCCGTAGAACTGAACGAAGACCATTCAAGGAGATACGAGAACCGTGACGGACATCGTCGACGAGCTGAAGTGGCGTGGGCTGTTCGCCCAGTCCACCGATGAGGACGCTTTGCGCAAGGCTCTCGCGGACGGTCCCGTCACGTTCTATTGCGGCTTCGACCCGACCGCGGCCAGTCTGCACGTCGGTCATCTGGTGCAGGTGCTCACCATGCGCCGCCTCCAGAAGGCGGGCCTGCGTCCGCTGGCCCTGGTCGGCGGGGCGACCGGTCAGATCGGCGATCCGCGTCCCACCGCGGAGCGCACGCTGAACGACCCGGAGACGGTCGCGAACTGGGTGAACCGGCTCCGCGCGCAGATCGAGCCGTTCCTGTCCTTCGAGGGCGAGAACGCCGCGGTGATGGTGAACAACCTGGACTGGACGGCCGGCCTGTCCGCCATCGAGTTCCTCCGGGACATCGGCAAGCACTTCCGCGTCAACAAGATGCTGACGAAGGACTCGGTCGCCCGGCGTCTGGAGTCCGACCAAGGCATCAGTTACACGGAGTTCAGTTACCAGCTGCTCCAGGGCATGGACTTCCTGGAGCTGTACCGGAGGTACGGCTGCACGCTCCAGCAGGGCGGCAGCGACCAGTGGGGCAACCTCACCGCCGGTCTCGACCTGATCCACCGCCTGGAGCCGGAAGCCTCCGCGCACGCGCTGGCGACGCCGCTGATGACGAAGGCGGACGGCACCAAGTTCGGCAAGACCGAGAGCGGCGCCATCTGGCTCGACCCGGAGATGACGACGCCGTACGCGTTCTACCAGTTCTGGCTGAACGTGGACGACCGGGACATCTCGGCGTACATGCGCATCCTGTCCTTCCAGTCCCGTCAGGAGCTGGAGGCGATGGAGGCGCAGACCGCGGAGCGTCCGCAGGCACGGGCCGCGCAGCGTGCGCTCGCCGAGGAGCTGACGACGCTGGTGCACGGCGCCGAGCAGACGGCCGCCGTGATCGCCGCGTCGAAGGCCCTCTTCGGCCAGGGCGAGCTCGGTGAGCTGGACGAGCGGACGCTGAGCGCGGCCCTCTCCGAGGTGCCGCACATCCGGGTCGCCGAGGCAGGGCCGGTCGTCGACCTGTTCGCAGAGGTCGGGCTGGTGGCCAGCAAGTCGGCCGCGCGGCGCACGGTGAAGGAGGGCGGTGCCTACGTGAACAACGCGAAGGTCACCGCCGAGGACGCGGTTCCCACGAAGGACGACCTGCTGCACGGGCGGTGGCTGGTCCTGCGCCGGGGCAAGAAGAACCTCGCGGCGGTGGAGGTCACCGGCTGACCGGACCGTCGGTGTCGTGTTGCGCACACGTGTGAAGGGGGCGGCCCTGTCGATCGGGCCGCCCCCTTCACACGTACCGCTATGCCTGCTGTCTCTTCCCGCGCATCATCGAGTACGCCATGTCGCCCAGGAACACGATCACGACGGCCGCCGCGAGCTGGAGCGCGTGACGGCCCCAGTCGATGCCGCTTGTCTCGTCGATACCGAGTCCTCGTGCGATCGCGTTGCCGATGACGGCACCGATGATGCCGAAGATGGTCGTCAGCCAGAGCGGGCTGTGCTGCTTGCCCGGAATGATCGCCTTGGCCAGCAGACCCAGCACGAATCCCACGATGATCGCCCACAACCAGCCCATGAATGCCTCCTCGTACGGCTCTACGTGAGCATTACGCCCAGTGTCGGCCCGTTCGCGCTACGGCGCATGTCGGGGACCTCGGTACGCGGTACGACGCAGCCGGGTCACCCCGACGGAAGATGCCCCGGTCTCGTAGGCGGCGCAGGCGCGGCGTAACGTGGAGGCGGTCCGGGCCCGGTTCCCCGACCGGGTTCGGCGCGGGGTACGGGCCGGGGAGTGTCCGATTCGGGTGGATGGTGGAACGTGATGCGGAAGCGGAGCAACAGCGGCGGCGCCGAGGTCTTCCGGATCACCGGGGCCAGGCAGGGGCTCGCGGACGATGTCCGTGCCAGACAGCGCCGGTACATCATCACCATGTCCGTGCGCACGGTGGCGGTGGTCCTCGCGGCGGTGCTCTGGAACGTCGAACGGCACGTCGCGTTCGTGGCATTGGTCCTCGGCATGGTCCTGCCGTACATCTCCGTGGTGATCGCCAACGCGGGTCGCGAGAACGCGCCGGGGCTGCCGTCGACATTCGTGACGGCTCCGGTGCGGCCGATGATCACGCCGCCCCGGTCGGAAGAGGGCTTCGCGGAATCCCCGGCGGAAGACGCCGGGGGCGATCAGGGGGCCGGCGTACGGGGCAATCCGCGCGAACGATCCTGACCGGAAGTCAGTGCGCACAGCGTCGCGAAGCTCAAGAAAAGCTCAGATCAATCATGAAGTTCCGGTGCCGGTCGGACGGTTACCCATGCCATACTTCGTACGCGCTCCGCATCCCCCGTCGGAGCGACAGACCGACGCCGGGCAGCTCCCCCCGTGGCTGCTCGGCGTCGCCTTTTTGAGCCCTGTTTCCGCCGGGTTAGGGTCAGCAGATGATCGGCTCCAACCCTGATTCCACCATCTGTTCCGCCAAGGCATGCCGGGCGGACGCGGAGTGGGTGCTC
Source organism: Streptomyces sp. SID12501 (assembly GCF_010550245.1). Classification (GTDB taxonomy): domain Bacteria; phylum Actinomycetota; class Actinomycetes; order Streptomycetales; family Streptomycetaceae; genus Streptomyces. The sequence continues at coordinate 189,183 of NZ_JAAGLU010000016.1, read as the reverse complement.
GCCTGGAACAACCCGAAACTGCACACGCCCGAGCGGCGGAAGACGTGGCTGGCGTGCGAGGAGCATCGCGAGCACTTGTCGCAGTTTCTGGGAGTGCGGGGCTTCCTGAAGGACGTGGTGCGGCTGGAGGCCTGGGAGTCTCCGGACAACTGAGCCCGCTTCAGCCCCCGATCGCCGACATCGGCCTGTCCGGCTGGACGAAGGACGGGTCGTCCAGGCCCGCGCCCGCCTTCTTGCCCCACATGGCCTCGCGCCAGATGCGGGCTATCTCGTCGTCGGAGGCGTCGGAGCGGAGAGCCGCTCGCAGGTCCGTCTCCTCGCGGGCGAAGAGGCAGGTGCGGATCTGGCCGTCGGCCGTCAGACGGGTGCGGTCGCAGGCGGCGCAGAACGGGCGGGTGACGGAGGCGATGACGCCCACGCGGTGCGGGCCGCCGTCGACCAGCCAGCGCTCGGCGGGGGCCGAGCCGCGTTCGTCGGTGCCCTCCTCCGTCAGGTCGAAGCGGGTGCGGAGGGAGGCCAGGATGTCACCGGCGGTGACCATGCCCTCGCGCGTCCAGCCGTGCTGGGCGTCCAGGGGCATCTGTTCGATGAAGCGCAGTTCGTAGTCGTGCTCGACCGCCCAGGCGAGGAGGTCCGGGGCCTCGTCCTCGTTGAGCCCCGGCATCAGCACCGCGTTGACCTTCACCGGGGTCAGGCCGGCCTCGCGGGCGGCTTCCAGGCCCGCGATGACGTCCTTGTGGCGGTCGCGGCGGGTGAGGGTCTTGAAGACGTCCGGGCGAAGGGTGTCCAGGGAGACGTTGACGCGGTCCAGGCCCGCCGCCTTCAGGGCGGTCGCCGTACGGCCCAGGCCGATGCCGTTCGTCGTCAGGGACATCTGGGGGCGGGGGGCCAGGGCGGCGACCCGCTCCACGATGCCGACCAGGCCCGGGCGCAGCAGCGGCTCGCCGCCGGTGAAGCGGACCTCTTCGATGCCGAGCAGGCGGACGGCTATGTCTATGAGGCGGACGATCTCGTCGTCAGTGAGCAGGTCCGGCTTGGCCAGCCACTGCAGGCCCTCCTCGGGCATGCAGTACGTGCACCGCAGGTTGCAGCGGTCGGTCAGGGAGACGCGCAGGTCGGTGGCGACTCGGCCGTAGGTGTCGATGAGCACGTGGGCCCCCTCCCTTGTAGCGGATCGCGTGGGTAAAAGTTTCTCCCGCACCTGCGAGCCTACGTGACCCCACCGACAACGAGGGCGGCCCGATGCCGCGGGATGCGGCGTGGGGCCGCCGTAGATCCCTACGACGGCCCCGCGCGATGCCTTGCCGGCGAACCGGCGAGCGAACGCCTAGTGCGCTCCGGTGCCCGTGAGGGACCGCACCTCCAGCTCCGCGTACTTGCCGGTGTCGGGCTCCTCCTTGGAGAGGACGGTGCCGAGCCAGCCCATGACGAAGCCGAACGGGATGGAGATGATCCCGGGGTTCTTCAGCGGGAACCAGTGGAAGTCGACGCCCGGGAACATCGCCTTCGGGTCGCCGGAGACGACCGGCGAGAACAGCACCAGGCCGACCGCCACGATCAGGCCACCGTAGATCGACCACAGGGCGCCCTGGGTGGTGAACTTCTTCCAGAACAGGCTGTAGAGGATCGTCGGGAGATTGGCGGAGGCGGCTACCGCGAACGCCAGTGCGACCAGGCCCGCGACGTTGAGGTCACGGGCGAGGGCGCCCAGGGCGATGGAGATGATGCCGATGAAGACGGTGGCCCAACGGACCGCCTTCATCTCCTCCTTCTCGGTTGCCTGCCCCTTGCGGATGACGTTGGCGTAGATGTCGTGCGCGAAGGACGACGACGAGGCCAGCGTGAGGCCGGCGACGACGGCGAGGATCGTCGCGAAGGCGACCGCCGAGATCGTCGCGAGCAGCACGGCGCCCCAGGTCGAGTCGACGCCGCCGATGTGCAGGGCGAGCAGTGGCGCCGCCGTGTTGCCCGATGGGTTGGAGTCGGTGATCTCTTTCGGATCGATCAGTGCCGCGGCGCCGAAGCCGAGCGCGATCGTCATCAGGTAGAAGCCGCCGATGATGCCGATCGCCCAGTTCACGGACTTCCGGGCGGCCTTGGCCGTGGGCACCGTGTAGAAGCGGATCAGGATGTGCGGCAGACCGGCGGTGCCGAGGACCAGGGCGATGCCCAGGGAGATGAAGTCCAGCTTGGTGGTGCCGGTGGCGCCGTACTGGAGGCCGGGCTCCAGGAAGGCGTCGCCCTTGCCGCTGCGTTCGGCGGCGGTGCCGAGCAGATCGGAGATGTTGAAGTTGAACTTCAGCAGCACCAGGAACGTAATGAGGATCGTGCCGCTGATGAGCAGCACGGCCTTGACCATCTGGACCCAGGTGGTGCCCTTCATGCCGCCGATGGAGACGTACACGATCATCAGGACGCCGACGAGGGCGACGATGGCGACCTTGCCCGCGTCGGACGTGATGCCGAGGAGGAGCGAGACGAGGACGCCCGCGCCGGCCATCTGGGCGAGCAGGTAGAAGATCGAGACGACGATCGTCGACGTACCGGCGGCCGTGCGGACCGGACGCTGGCGCATGCGGTACGCGAGGACGTCACCCATGGTGTAGCGGCCCGAGTTGCGCAGCGGTTCGGCCACCAGGAGCAGGGCGACCAGCCAGGCGACGAGGAAGCCGATGGAGTACAGGAAGCCGTCGTACCCGAAGAGGGCGATCGCGCCCGCGATGCCGAGGAAGGACGCGGCGGACATGTAGTCGCCGGAGACCGCGAGGCCGTTCTGGAAGGCGCTGAACTGGCGTCCGCCGGCGTAGAAGTCGGCGGCGCTCTTGGTCTGGCGGCCCGCCCAGACGGTGATGACGAGGGTCGCGACGACGAACACCGCGAACAGGGAGATGATCAGTGGCCGGTGCTCACTGGCCTCGCCCGCGGCGAGAACACTCTGCTGTACGGGGCTCATGCCTCGCCCTCCATCCGGGACTTGATCGCCTCACCCTTCGGGTCGAGGTTGGCGGCGGCGTGCCGCGCGTACCACCAGGCGATGAGGAACGTGGTGACGAACTGGGCGATGCCCAGGACGAAGGCGACGTTGATGTGGCCGACGAGCTTGGTGCCCATGAAGCCGCCCGCGTAGTTCGACAGCAGGACGTACAGCAGGTACCAGGCGATGAAGCCGACGGTCAGCGGGAAGGCGAAGGAGCGGTGGGCGCGGCGCAGTTCACCGAACTCAGCGCTCTGCTGGACCTCGACGTACTCCTCCGTGGAGGGGAGGCGGCGTTCTGTCTTCGAGGGGGGCGGTGCGTCGGTAGCCACGGAGTCTCCTCGCGTTGCGGGTGCGGTCACGTCGGTGGACGGGGGTGCGTGGTCGTTCGGGGACGGGGTCGGGCTGGGTACGGACATGTCTCTTCTCTGACCTCGCGGTGATCTGGATCACAGGTGGCCGGCTCGCGATGGTAGGGCCCCCACGCGTGATCCGACAGAGGGCCCGATGGTCCTCGTGCTCCCTGCCCAAGGTCACGGCGCCACGCGAGGACCGGTTCAACTCGCCGCGCTTCTTTCCGAACTGATCTCCGGAAGTCATTGCTGGCCAGCGACGATGCGGGATAGCTTCGCCCTGTACCACCCGTCATGTACCTGCAAAATCGGAGGCGCGGGCCACGCGCCCGTGCCCGCCTTTTCGCGCGTACCCACTTGTTGCCCGTCCCTGCTACGCGCTTGCCCGGCAACCATCCTTGTCCGGGCGAGCCCCGTTTCCGGATGATATGGAGAACCCATGGCTCATCTGCGCTCCAGACGTCGGCTCGCTCTCGCGGTGCCGGTCGTACTGTCCCTGACCGCCTCCCTCGGCTTCCTGCCCGTGGCCGCGTCGGCCGCCGAACCGGCCGCTTCCGCGGCCCGGGCGACGGACGGTCCGAACCTCGCGTATGTCGTCAACACCAAGAGCACCGACCGTCACACGATCGGGGCGGTGACGAAGGCGATCTCCAAGGCCGGCGGCACCGTCGTGATCACGTACGGCAAGATCGGTGTGCTCGTCGTCCACTCCGCGAACCCCTCCTTCGGGGCGGAGATCCGCGCGGTGCGCGGTGTGCGGTCCGCGGGTGCCACGCGGACCACGCCGCTGGTCGCCGCCGGGACGACCGACGAGGGTGCGGCGGACTATCTGACAGCCGCGGAGGCAGCCAAGGTCGAGGCCGTGTCGGCCAGGACCCCCGAGAGCGAGCCCCTCGAAGCCGACCAGTGGGACCTGCGGTCGATCGGCGCCGACAAGGCCGCGAAGATCAATCCGGGAAGCCGCAAGGTCACCGTCGCCGTGATCGACACCGGCGTCGACGACACCCACCCCGACCTCGCCCCGAACTTCTCCGCGTCCCAGTCGGCGAACTGCGTCGGCGGCGTCGCAGACACCAGCGCGGGTGCCTGGCGCCCGTACACCGCCGAGGACTACCACGGCACCCATGTCGCCGGTGAGATCGCCGCCGCCCGCAACGGCATCGGCGTGGCCGGTGTCGCGCCCGGCGTGAAGGTCGCCGGCATCAAGGTGAGCGACCCCAACGACGGGCTCTTCTACCCGGAGAGCGTCGTGTGCGCCTTCGTGTTCGCCGCCGACCACGGCGTCGAGATCACGAACAACAGCTACTACGTTGATCCATGGCTGTACAACTGCGTGGACGACCCCGATCAGCGGGCAATTGTTGACGCGGTCAACAGGGCACAGCTGTACGCGACGAAGAAGGGCACCCTCAACCTGGCGTCGGCGGGCAACTCAAGCCACGACCTGGCCTCCGACGCCATCGTCGACGAGAGCAGCCCCGACGACTCGACGCCGGTCACCCGCACGATCGACCCGCACGAGTGCTTCGACGTACCGACCCAGCTCCCGGGTGTCGTCACGGTGAGCGCCACGGGCGTCGACAACGTCAAGTCGTACTACTCCACGTACGGCAACGGTGTCATCGACATCGCGGCCCCGGGCGGCGACCGCAAGTACCAGATACCGGACACGCCGTCGAAGAACGGCCGCATCCTGTCCACCATGCCGAACGGCGAGTACGCCTTCCTCCAGGGCACCTCGATGGCCTCGCCGCACGCCGCGGGCGTCGCCGCGCTGCTGAAGTCGAAGCACCCGAAGGCGACCCCGGCCCAGCTCCAGGCGCTGCTCAAGGTCCAGGCGAACAACCCGGGCTGCCCCACGTCGTACGACCAGGACGGTGACGGCACGCAGGACGCGGTGTGCGAGGGCGGCACACGGGTCAACGGATTCTTCGGGTTCGGGATCGTCGACGCGCTGCGCGCGGTGCGATAGCCCGAACCGGGCGGCGCGGCCTCGACGGGCCGCGCCGTCCGCACTTCCCGCACACCCTCACGGCCTTCGTTCTGATCGGTGCACCTTTGGCCGCGCGCCGCGGGTGTCGCCGCGCGGCTCCCGTAACCACTGTTCACGGCAGTGTTCGAAGGACGGAGTGTGTGCGGTAGCCGCAGTGATCAGGACCACCAGGGTCAGGCCGGTGCGGGGCGGTGACGCCCCGCACCGGTGTCAGGATCCGTCGATCGGTTTCTGCACCTCGGGCGGCAGTTCCTTGTTCGAGTAGACGGCGACGAGTCGCGCATCCCCAGGCGTGTCGCCGACCGCGATGGCCACCTCGGTTGGGACGCCGTCCACCTCGAAGGCCGTCATCGTGTCCGCCGGCAGGGTCTCGTCCTGGGGCAGTTGCGGTATGCCCTGTCGCCGGCCTTTCTGAGAGCGGCCGGGCTGAGTGGGCACGGCCGGGCGGGCTCTGGAGAGCGGACGCGCCGCGCTGGAGCTGAGTCACGGTCGGGCCGCGAACGTACCGATCGGCGGAATGCCGTACCTCCCAGCCGTTTTCCTTGACTTGCCCTGCTCCATGACGACTGGTGAAGATCACGAGGTGACCTTGACAGGACCCACGCCCGGGGCGCCCGGCGCGAGCGAGCCCGTGCGGCGCCCCGGGGCCGGCCGGGCCGTCGCCGTACTGGTCCTGGTGCTGCTGGCCGCGCTGATACCGCTGCTCGGCCCGTCCGTCGCGCTGGACGGCACCGGGGAGGCCGCCGCGCCCGGCGTGGGCGGGATCGGGCTGCTGCGGACGGTGCTGTTCGCCGCGCTGTGCGTTCCGGTGGGCGAGCAGTTCGCGCGGAGGCTGGCCGGGAGGTTGCCCGGGGCGCCGCCGGAGCGGGCGCGCGCCTGGGCGCCGTACGCGGCCGGTGTCGGTTTCGTCGCCGCGCTGGGGCTGGCCTCGGTGGTGTCGACCGGCAACCTCGTACCGCACAGCCTGGCCGCGATCGATGTGGGCGGCCTGTACGAGTCCCGGGACGGCAAGCTCGCGCTGCTGGAGGTCAACGGGTTCGCCGCGGCGGGCCTGTGCGCTCTCTCGGCCCGCCCGGCCACGCAGGTCTGGCCGTTGGCGGCGGTGGCCGTCGCGGAGGCGCTGCGGGCCCATCCGGCGCCGGAGACCGGTCCGCTGACCGGCTCGGCGCTGACGTTCGTCCACCTCACGTGCGCGGCGCTGTGGGTGGGCGGACTGCTGTACGTACTGCGGACGTTGCCCCTCTGGAGGGCTGCCCGGGAGGCGCGCGTGGCGCTGCTGGGCCTCTACGCGCGCGTGGCGGCCGTCCTGCTCGCCCTGATCACCGCCACGGGCATCTGGAGCACGCTGCGCCGGATGCCGCCGGACACGGTCCTGGACCAGCTGACGTCGACGGCGTACGGCCGCACCCTGCTCGCCAAGGTGCTCGTCGTGGCCGCCGTCGCCGTGCTCGCCCTGTGGGCGCGGCTGCGGCTGAGCCGGGCGGCCGACCCGCTGACGGCCTGCTCCCCCGCGCGCGCGGAGGTCGTCGCGCTGGGGCTGGTGGTCGCCGTGTCGGGGCTGCTCACCGCGTTGCCGGTACCGATCCGCTGGACGTGACGGGTGGGGGCGTGCCGGTTCTCGCCGCCGCGAGCACGCCGCCGGTCAGGAGCCACTGGGCCGCGAGATACGTGAGCATGATCCAGAGGTCGGGGCGGGGGAGCTGGGGCAGGTCCGCGACGCCGGTCGCGATGAGCGTGTCGGAGAGCAGGAAGAACGCGCCGCCCGCGCCGGCGAGAAGCCCGAGTGCGGTGGCCCGGTATGCCATCGCGGTCAGCAGGAGGCTGTAGCCGGCGACGGGGACGCGGAGTTGGGTGGGGAGGCCGGACCAGAGGGCGGCGAGAGTGCCGGCCAGGGCCAGGGCGTAGACCCCCGCGAGCCGGATGCGTGCGCCGCGCGCGCGTGGCGTGCCGTTCGCCGTGCGGTCCTCTTTGCCGTACCTCCTGAAGAGGGCGAGGTAACAGACGTGACCGGCCGCGAAGGAGGCCATGCCTGCCAGGAACGCCGGGTCGGCGTCGGAGAGGAGCAGGACGTCGCCGGCCCAGCCGAGGAGGAGGGCGACGGGGAGGAGGCGGGGAGCGCCGCGCAGGTGGGCGTGGGCGGCGAGGAGGGGCATCAGGAGGGGCTTGGCGAGGGCGTGCCCGGTGTCGGAGCCGACCGCGAGGGCGGTCAGGTCGACGGCCGCCGTGAGGGCGAAGGCGGCGAGAAGAACCCGGGCCGGCCTCACGCGACGCCGGTCTCTTCGGCCGGCTCCTGCCGCAGGTGCGCGGGCTGCCAGCCCGGCCCCCGGAACACCCGCCCGGCGCGCTCACGCCAACTTCCGGCCGCCTTGATGTCCTTGACGATCGCGACGTACTCATGGGTGGCCACCTTGACCGGGTTGAACGTGTTGATGTTCTTCGTCAACCCGTAGACAGGCCGTTCGGTCTCGGCGACGAACGAGCCGAACAGCCGGTCCCAGACGATGAGGATCCCGCCGAAGTTGCGGTCCAGGTAGCCGCCTTGGGAGGCGTGGTGGACGCGGTGGTGGGAGGGCGTGTTGAAGACGTACTCGAACCACCGGGGCATGCGGTCGATCCGCTCGGTGTGGATCCAGAACTGGTACACGAGGTTCGCGGAGGAACAGAAGGCGAGCGCGGCCGGGTGCACACCGAGGGCGACGAGAGGCACGTAGAACGGCCAGACGGTGAGCGTGGTCCAGGGCTGGCGCAACGCCGTCGTCAGGTTGAAGCTGCGGCTGGAGTGGTGGACCACATGGCAGGCCCAGAGGATGCGGACGACGTGGTGGCCGCGGTGGGACCAGTAGTAGAAGAAGTCCTGCGCGAGCAGCATGAGCGGGACGGTCCACCACAGGACGGGGACGCGGAGCGGGGTGAGTTCGTGGGCCGCCGTGTAGACGGCGAGGATCGGGATCTTCCAGAGGAAGTCGAAGGCCAGGCTTCCGAGTCCCATGCCGACACTGGTCGCGGCGTCCTTGGCCTCGTACCCGGCGGCGTTCTCCTCCGGGTGGATCCGGACACTGATGATCTCGATGACGGTGAGCAGCACGAAGGCGGGTATCGACCAGGCCACGACGTCGGGAAGGTTGGGCATGACTGCACGTTAGGGCGGCTCACAGGTGGCGCATAGACGTTGTTACTGACAAGTATTCAAGGCGGTACGCGCTTGCTTGTTGGTGGTCTCCACCAACGGGTGCGCGACGGACTGTCAGTCGCGGCCCGTATTCTCTGGGACCATGCTCGAAGACCTGACGCCCACGCCGTCCCCCGCCCCGTGGCCGACCGCATATCCCCAGGGGTACGCGGTCGTTGACGTCGAGACGACCGGTCTGTCCCGGGACGACCGGATAATCTCCGCCGCCGTCTACCGGCTGGACGCGCGCGGTGAGGTCGAGGACCACTGGTACACGACGGTCAACCCGGAGCGGGATCCGGGGCCGGTGTGGATCCACGGGCTGACGAGCGACGCCCTTGAGGGCGCCCCGCTCTTCGTGGACATCGCCGAGGAGTTCGCGTCCCGGCTCGCCGACCGCGTGCTCGTCGCGCACAACGCCGTCTTCGACTGGTCGATGATCGCCCGGGAGTACGCGCGCGCGGAGCGCGAGGCGCCGGTGCGTCAGCGGCTGTGCACCATCGCGCTGTCCAAGGAGCTGGGGCTGCCGCTGCCCAACCACAAGCTGGAGACACTCGCCGCGCACTTCGGGGTCGTCCAGCAGCGGGCCCACCACGCGCTGGACGACGCGCGGGTGCTCGCCGAGGCGTTCCGGCCCAGTCTGCACGCGGCGGCCCGGGGCGGCGTACGGCTGCCGCTGCTGGAGTGCCGGGCGCTGACGGAGTGGTCGGGGTCAGCGGTGACAAGCGGCTCCGCCCGCCCCCAGATCGGGCGGCAGGCCTCCGGTGGTTACGGGAGCTCCGGGGGCTACCAGCCGACCAGCTGGCGGCCGTCCCGCAAGCGGCCCGCGTGTCCGTACCCCAACCCGGGGCGGTACGAGGACGGCAAGCCGCTCCGGCAGGGCATGCGGGTGGCGTTCTCCGGGGACACCTCGGTCGAGCGCGACCTGCTGGAGGACCGGGCCGTCGAGGCGGGGCTCCATGTCGCGACGAGCCTGTCCCGGCTGACCAGCCTGCTCATCACCAACGACCCCGACTCCATGACCTCGAAGGTGGTCAAGGCCCGGCAGTTCGGCACGCCGGTCCTCGACGAGGCCGCCTTCGGGCAACTGCTGCGGGACGTGGAACCCGCGGCAGGGGTGTGACGGTGACGACCGTACGGACGGGTGATTGCCGTACGACTCGCCCGGCGCCGTCTCGCTCGCACGGCATCGACGGCCCACCCTGTGGCGCATGGCCAGTTGTGAAGTCTGCGGGAACAATTACGGGATGACCTTCGAGGTGCACGCGCAGGGGTCGGTTCTGAGCATCGCCTCCTTCTACCCGCTTGCATCGGCTGAGCGTCGTGGAGTCGTGCGTGGTCGCCTGTGACAAGGCGTCTGCTGGGAGGAGACAATCCACCGCATGGATGACGCGTTCACACTCCTTCGGCAAGCCGTCGAGTTGCTGCCCGAGGATGCCGTGGCAGAGAACGGCGTGACGGTCGGGGATGTGCTTGAGGACATCGAGCGCCAGGAGTGGGAGATGGTGCTCGGCCTTCTCATCGAGATCGCGGACATCCATCCCGTGACCGTGCACTTCTGGGAACTGCTCGCCGAAGCCGCTCGGCAGATGATGCTCGACCGCAGCCGCCGGTGGTGCGAGTGGCGGGCCTGGGAAGTCCAACACGGCACTGTCCGGGCGACGCTGAGCCTGTCGGAGGCAGAAGGGGGCGGACGCCAGAGTGCCTTCCACGGGGACGGTCGGCTCAGACCACTGTGGGACATCGGCAACCGCACTGCCGGCGGAGAGCGAGACCTGAACATCGCGACGTTGTGGGTCGAGTTCGCGGAAGAACTCGGTCCCGGCGAGACCGCCGACGTTCGGCTGGCTCCTCTGAGCCCCGAGCAATGGCGACACCTGAAGGTTGGTGACGTGATCACGATGCACGAAGGCAGACCTTCCGGCGGCACTGCCACGGTCATCGAGACGATGCCTCCTCGCACCTGAGCCCACCTCATGGCCAACCAGGTGCGAAGCAGCCGGAGATCGATGGTCCTCCATCCTTGCCAGGGTGTCAGTCCGCTCACCGAGAGGGCGCCGTTGAGGCAGGATGTAATTACATGGGGTGTCTGTCTGTTGTGAGGGTCTCCGTGTCGGCGACGGGTGAATCGTGACCGCCTCCCGCATCCGCACGAAGGGGGGAGGGCGGCTCGCGTAGGTGAAGCGCTCTGCGGTGGCCGGTCAGTGCTTTCGCGGGTTGGCGTCGCGGCGTCGCCGGGCCGCGTAAGCAGCTGCCGCAGTGAGGGAGGTGCAGGCCAGGGCCGTGCCCAGGGTCCGCTCGAAGTCGGCGGGGCCGGTGCTGCCGCCGATGCCGCCCTGGACGCCGCGGGTGGGCAAAGGCGTCGGCGCCGTCGTGCTGGTGGTGCTGGTGGTGCTTCTGCGGGGCAGGACCTCGCAGGCGATGCCGTCGTCCGGCCCTTGGTCCTCGTCCAGCCGGTGGGGGTCGCTGGGGTCGCGGTTCAGCTCTGCCTGGGCGTCTTCCTGGAAGGCGAAGTCGCGGCAGTTAAGATCGGGTTGGGCATGGGCCAGGCCCGCCGAGGGGCCGGCGGCGAGGGCAACCGTCACTGCGGCGGCGAACGCGGTGCGTATCCGCATAGGTCATTCCTTTCGGTCCGGTGGCCTGCACGACCGTCACAGCGACCCTATGGAGATGACGCCGGCCCGGCGCGTGTTGCTGGGCCGAACGGACACGGATCGGCGTTCGCCCAGGACGGAGCCGGGGCGGACGAGGTCTACGGCAACAGCCCCGACCTGCGGTCCTACTGCGTGAAGGTGCAGCAGGGGTATGTGCTCCGGATCCCGTCGAACTTCACCTTCATGCTGGGCGACGGCACCACCACGACCTGTAAGAAGATCGTGAAGAAGTGCCTGAAGCCGAAGAAGCGGTGGCAGATCGTCTCGGCCGGGGCCGGCGACAAGGGGGAGCGGCTCTACGGGTGGGCGTGGGTCGCCACCGGCGAACCCCGGCACTTGCTGCTGATCCGCAAGCACCTCAAGACCGGCGAACTGGCCTACCACCTGTGCTTCGCCCCCGAAGGACAGCGCGTGACACTGCGTCGGTTGATCACCGCGGCCGGGCTTCGCCGGCCGGTCGAGGAGGATTTTGAGTTCGGCAAGGATCTGTTCGGCCTGGACCAGTCCCAGGTCAGACTGTACGAGGCGATCCGCCGCCACACCGTCCTGGTCATGATTGCTTCAGCGGTGTGCTCGGTAGCCGCCGCCCAAGCCCGGCCGAGGACGGACACCCAGGCCAGGCCGCCGACCGGCCCCGAGGACATCCCGCCGCCCGAACCCGGACACGTCCCACTGACCGTCGCCGCGATCAAGAACCTCCTCGGCGCCCTGAACCCCCGCCAGGCCACCCTCGAACACCGGGTCCACTGGCAGAACTGGCGGGACCGACACCGGGCCAGAGCACGCTGGCACCATCAAAGAGCCCGCCTCGGACGGCCCTTGGAGAACCCGTACCCGCAGGTCAAGTAACGAAGTGCGGCTGCCGTACCGGCGGTGACATTCGCCGAGCAGACTGGACGTGGACGATTTTGCGCTACGCAAGGGTGATTCGTACGCCACCATCCGAGGCCCGTGGGTTCAGCGGAACTGAAACTTGTTCAGCGGGAACTCATCTCATGAGCCTCATCCATCAACCAATGACTGGCCATACGTGCAAGAAGCTGAAAGACGGCGAGATGGCTCATGTAATGAATTGCTTGACATAGACCGACTTCGACGGGGTGCTCCCTTGAGGATCAGGCGGGGCTACTCTCAGTCGCGAGCCACTGCTCCGACCGCAGGGATGCAGTGCCGTGGGGTTTCAGGGGGGGCTGTCGTGAGGGCACCACTTACGCGCGGAATCGCAGTGGTTGCACTGTGTACGGTCGTGGGCTGTGGAGGAAGAGACGACACGTCACCTCGTCCGCCAGATACGGACACATCGACCACACTGCTCAGCCCTCCACCCGAGCCCCCGCCCCGGCCGTCGCCGTCGCCGAAGACCACATCGCCGGAGCCCCCTCCGCCCGCCCCGGATCCGTCCACGCCCGTTGCGGGGAAGGTCCCGGAAGAACTCGTGGGGGAATGGGACGGCGACGGTGAGGGCAGTGCGCGGGCGACGAAGATTGAGTTCCTTGCCTACGGATATGTGGCGGTGCACTACAACAACGGGCAAGTGTTGCGTGGGCCTGCGTTTGTGGAAGGCTCGACCATGACTCTCCACATTCCCGGCGGTCCGATGTATGTCAGCGAGTGGTCGATCACGCCGTTCGACGGTGGCTACGGATACACGTTCGAGAACCTGCTATTAGACGGGGTCAGTTACGTTCGGCAAATTAGCGGGGGATGACCAACTGGCTACCGAAGCGCCGATGTTCAGGGGAGCCGATGATTCTCCATGCACGTTCACAAAGTGATGTCCGAGTGTCAATAGTCTTGTTCATACTGGGGGTAGTGGGAGTCATAGCGGCCTGCTCTCCAGCGGCTCCTGGCTCCGACGGGACGCGCCCTTCACCGAGCACGACGACCTCCAGCATATCCGTAACGCCCACTCAGTTCGGGGGCGATCCCGAGGTCCTCGTCGGCGCCTGGGAGAGCTCACAGCCGAGTTCGAACACCACGCTCGCGTATCGATTTACGGCCGAAGGCAGATACAAGCACGCGGGAGTGCTGACCTATCCCCTCTCTGCGGCATCGGACGACTTCTTCCTCATGAAAAGCATCGCCGCAGGAAAAGTCCAAATTGACGGCCAGCAACTGACCCTGTATCCATCGTCTGCTACCACAACAAGGAAAGATCCCCGCTACCCCGGGGACGACTACACCGACCGGCAAGAGCCGCTGACACCGAAGCGCTTCACCTGGGCGGTGGCCGACGGGGTCCTCACCCTGACCGACGCAGACGACCTGCAGTTCGTGTTCCAGCGGGTCGAGTCGTGACCAATCCGACGCCACCAGCCCCGCCTGCACCTGCACCTGCACCACAGCCCCGAATGCGGTTCAGCGTTCGCATCCATGTCCAAATCGTACTGATTACTGTCGTGACGCTGGCAACATTGGTATCCACATGGCAGTTCAGCCAGGCAGGTGGCGCGTATCAGGATGCGGTCCGCGAGGACGTCAAGCGACAAGCTGCCTTGCAGGATGACGCGCGTCGTATCTATGCCGATGAAGCCCCGCTGGCCTTCCTCGTAGCTGTGGCTGAAGCCCGCGCAGACGCCCTGGAAACGATCAAAAAAGGCAACCGGCTGGCCTCGTCTGAACACACGCTGGCTTCTCGTACCGCGTTCAGGCTGCGTCACGCGGCACCACCAGAGCTCCTCATCGGCAACGACACCTACCTGACCGAAGACCTCGGTTACAACGTGCCCCGTCGGCTCGCGGACGTACAGAAACTCTCTCCGGAGTTGTACGCGCTCAGCCCCGAAGCGACGCTGCGCGACGGGGACGACTGGGCCTTCTGGGGACTGATCTCAGCGGGGATCGCAGGTTTGGCCGTCATCGCCGCGGCTATCGCCGCGAGCGTGCTCAGGCCGGTGGCGTGGCGCCGTCCTACGCCGTCCGGTACTCGCATCTTGCGAGATCCGGAGATCATTCCGCAACCGGTGACGACTCCACCTGCTAGGCGTCGCGCCGCATGGTTCCACCTGGTTGTCGTCGCCTTGCTCTTCCTTCTACCGCTCGGGCAGATCGCGGCCACTGGTAGTGAGCAGCGGGCCCAAGCCGAGGCTGCGCGCCGCGCGGTCCAGCTCACCACCAGCATTGCAGCGAGCGGCGAACGGTCGGCATTTCTCACGCAGAGTGTCCAAGCCGCCCACGTTGCCGATGCCCAGGCAGCCGTGCGTATGGAGATCGCGCTGGACACCCGAGACGCGCGTGACACTCGGCCTGAACTGGACGTGGCTGCGGTCGAAACGGCCGTCGCCAGCCAACTGCGCCGTACGGCCGAGTACATGGGTAGGGTTCCGAGCCATGCGGATGGTGTTGACTCGGCTACGGTAGCCGCGCTGGGCGCGCAGTCGGCGAAATGGCCTGCCATGCGAATCGAACAGAACCATCAGGTCAGCCTTGCCGAGCAGGCGGGGAATCGTGCGCTACTGCTCTCGGCCGCCACTGCAATCGGCATCGTGGCCGAATTTCTGATGGCGGCCGCGATCACCGCTCGGCGCCACCGCTGGCTGTACGGGCCTCTTGGTGCTGCCGCAATCTCAATCTTCCTTGCCGTTGTTTCCTTCATATGACCTGCTCAGGCTGCGCGGAATCGGAATCGACAGTTGCGAGTTCCACCCTGCGATGGACCGGTCACGGATGCCGAGCAGGTTGTCCGAGACGGCCAACACCGCGGTGCACAGGTGCTCGACCAGCAGCGCCGGGGCCGGCCCCCCTCCCCGGACCTCGTCGATCTTGGCTGGGACGATGCCTCGGTGAACTGCTTCTCGCATTTCAGCATCGGTCCTGGTCACGAGTGGCAGCACCTCCCGGAGCCCAGTCGAGATCTGCGGCTGTAGTACAACGCCTGACGACAGCGTTACGCGGCACGTGCCCCGAACCCGGGGCGGTTCATCCACTCCGCCAAGAGTCGCGGCGGCTGGTTCGACTGGGCCCACGCCAAGCCAGTCCTTTTCGCACCCTGCCTCAAGCCCCAGGGGGTTCGCCGACTACACGGCAGAGCCCACCTTGTCCACGATGCCTACCTTGCCCTCCGCGCGGGCACAATGCGCCCCGCAGTACCAGTGCCCCTCGGCCTCGACGCCCTGCCCGATGATCTGGACCCGGCAGTGCTCGCAGATGGGCGCCATCCGGTGGATCGCGCAGGCGAACGAATCGAAAACGTGGCGCGCCCCGTCCCTGGTCTCAACAGTGAACGCCAACTCGTAGTCGTTCCCACACACTTCGCAACGTGTCATAAGCCGCATCGTCAGGGACGAAGCGGACACTCGCAAGCTGACGTCGCTGGGCCGACCAGGGGTTACCCCTGGTCGGCCCAGCGACGTCACTGCTGGCAGACCATTCGCCCGCACCCGTGTCTCACCTTTCGCAGCGCTCAACCCCGCAGGATCAGATCCAGCAGGCGGAATGGACCAACGGCGTCCCGCACCCTCCGCTCGGGCTCTCGGCGACTGTGCCCCGCCAGCCTCACCAAGCACGGCGGTTTGCCGTATCAGGTCAGTCTTCATCGCCTCCCGCAGTCGCAAGGATGTACTCGATGTCGTCCAAAACGTCCTCCGACAACATCGGCGCCCGTGACAACCAGTACTCAAGCCACTCACTCTTCGTCATAATCACAGGTAACCACCCCTCCTGAGATACCAGTTACGTCAAAGAGGAGAGTGCACGTCTTCGACTGCTTCGCCTGCGCGATCCACCGTATGGCGCCCATCTGCGAGCACTGCCGGGTCCAGATCATCGGGCAGGGCGTCGAGGCCGAGGGGCACTGGTACTGCGGGGCGCACTGCGCACGCGCGGAGGGGAGGGTGGGGATCGTCGACAGGGTCTGAGAGGGCCCGCGCGGGCCCGCGTCCGAGTCCGTACCCCCCTGAACGCACCCCACGGGCGAGTTGTACCGTCAGTGGGGTGTACCGCTTCCTCTTGTCCCGGCAGTGGGTGATCCTCACGCTGGTCGCCCTCCTCCTCATCCCCACGATGATCAGGCTGGGCATCTGGCAGATGCACCGCTACGAAGGGCGCTCCGCCCGCAACCAGCTCGTCGCGGACGCGCTGTCCGCCGAGCCGGTGCCCGTGGAGAGGCTGACCTCCCCCGGACACACCGTCACCACCGACGAGCGCTACCACACCGTGAGCGCGAAGGGCCGCTTCGACACCGACGACGAGGTCGTCGTCCGCCGCCGTACCAACTCCGACGACGAGGTCGGCTACCACGTCCTGACCCCCTTCGTCCTCGACGACGGCAAGGTCCTGCTGGTCAACCGGGGCTGGATCCCCTCGGACGGGCCGAGCCAGACCGCGTTCCCCACGATCCCGGCACCACCCAGAGGCGAGATCACCGTCACCGGGCGGCTGATGCCCGCCGAGACGACCGCGGCGAGCGGCATCAAGGACCTCAAAGGGCTGCCGGACCGGCAGGTCATGCTGATCAACAGCGAGCAGGAGGCCCGGCGGCTGGGCGCCGAGGTGCTCGGCGGCTACATCGTGCTGACGACGCCCGAACCGAAGGGCAGCGCCCCCGAGCTGCTCGGGAAGCCCGGCGACGAGAACGCCGCGCTGAACTACGCCTACGCCATCCAGTGGTGGCTGTTCTCCGCGGGTGTCCCCCTGGGCTGGGTGATCCTCGTGCGCCGGGAACGCCGGGACCGGGCGGAGGCCGAGGCGGCGGCGCGGGAGGCTCAGGAGTCCCAGGATGCCGAGCCCGCCGTCGTGTGACGCGACCGGCCGTGTGACGTAACCGGGGATTCTCGGCGTGTGACAGGACGATCTCGTCCGAATGCCGGGGCCCCACAGCGGGAACCTGCACGTCGTGCACCCCCATAAGAATGACCGTATCCCCGATATCGCGCGTATCCCTCGTATCCCTCGTATCGAGGACTACGCCCTCGTCGGTGACCACCAGACCGCCGCGCTCGTCGGCATGAACGGTTCCGTCGACTGGCTCTGTCTGCCCCGCTTCGACTCGGCCGCCTGTTTCGCCGCGCTGCTCGGCGACGAGCGCAACGGGCACTGGCGGATCGCCCCCGAGGGCGCCGACCGGTGTACCCGGCGCACTTACCGGCCCGGCACCCTCGTCCTCGACACCGAGTGGGAGACCGACGAGGGCGCGGTACGCGTCACCGACCTGATGCCCCAGCGCGACCGCTCCCCCGATCTCGTACGGATCGTCGAGGGCGTACGCGGCGAGGTGACCGTCCGCAGCACGCTGCGGCTGCGGTTCGACTACGGGTCGGTCGTGCCGTGGATGCGCCGGGTGAACGGGCACCGGGTGGCCGTCGCGGGGCCGGACGCGGTGTGGCTGCGCACCGACGAGGGGGTGCGCACCTGGGGCCGGGACTTCACCACGTACTCGGAGTTCACCGTCGCCGAGGGCGAGCGGGTCGCGTTCGTGCTGACCTGGCATCCCTCGCACGAGCCGCATCCGCCGTTCGTCGACCCGTACGAGGCGCTGGACACGACCGTCTCGGACTGGCAGGACTGGTCGGCGCGCTGTACGTACGACGGGCCGCACCGGGACACCGTCGTGCGCTCGCTGATCACCCTGAAGGCGCTGACGTACGCGCCGACCGGCGGGATCGTGGCCGCCCCCACCACCTCGCTCCCGGAGGAACTGGGCGGCGTACGCAACTGGGACTACCGCTACTGCTGGCTGCGCGACTCCACTCTCACCCTGAACGCACTGCTGTCGGCGGGCTACCACGAGGAGGCCGAGAGCTGGCGCGACTGGCTGCTGCGGGCGGTCGCGGGCGATCCGGCGGACCTCCAGATCATGTACGGGCTCGCCGGTGAACGCCGGCTGCCGGAGTTCGAGCTGGACTGGCTGCCCGGCTTCGCGGGCTCGGCTCCGGTGCGGATCGGCAACGCGGCCGTACGGCAGCTCCAGCTCGACGTGTACGGCGAGGTGATCGACTCGCTGGCGCTGGCCCGGCGTTCGGGGCTGCCGTCCAAGCCGCACATGTGGCGGGTGCAGGTCGCGCTGATGGAGTTCCTGCGGACGGCGTGGCGGCAGCCCGACGAGGGGCTGTGGGAGGTGCGCGGCCCGCGCCGCCACTTCGTGCACTCGAAGGTGATGGCCTGGGTGGCCGCCGACCGCGCGGTGCGTCAGCTCGAACTCAACCCGAAGCTCAGCGGCGGCGACCTCGACGGCTGGCGGGCCATGCGCGACGAGGTGCACCGGGAGGTGTGCGAACGCGGCTACGACCCGGAGCGGAACACGTTCACGCAGTTCTACGGCTCCCGCGAACTCGACGCCGCCGTGCTGCTCCTGCCCCGCGTCGGCTTCCTGCCCCCGGACGACCCGAGGATCGTCGGCACCATCGACGCCGTCAGGGACGAACTCGGGAACAACGGATTCGTACGCCGCTACAGCACGGACGGTCCCGTGGTCGACGGACTGCCCGGTGACGAGGGCGTGTTCCTGGCCTGCTCGTTCTGGCTGGCGGACGCCCTGCACATGATCGGCCGTACCAAGGAGGCACGCGCACTCTTCGAACGCCTGGTCGGTCTCACCAACGACGTGGGGCTGCTGGCGGAGGAGTACGACCCGGTCGCCGACCGCCAGCTCGGCAACTTCCCCCAGGCGTTCAGCCACATCGGCCTCGTCAACACAGCCCTCGCCCTGTACGGCGACGAGCGGGCAGGATAGGGACCATGGATCTTGGACTGAAGGACCGGGTGTACGTCGTCACCGGAGCCACCCGTGGGCTGGGCAACGCCGCCGCGCGCGAGCTCGTCGCCGACGGCGCGAAGGTGGTCATCACGGGGCGGGACGAGAAGACGGTCGCGGAGGCCGCGGCCGAACTGGGCCCGGGGGCGGTGGGCGTGGCCGCGGACAACTCCGACCCGGAGGTCGCGCAGCGGCTCGTCGCGGCGGCCCGCGAGCACTTCGGGCGCTTCAACGGCATCCTCATCAGCGTGGGCGGGCCGGCGCCCGGGTTCGTCGCCGACAACACGGACGAGCAGTGGCGGGCCGCGTTCGACTCGGTGTTCCTGGGCGCGGTACGGCTGGCCCGTACCGCGGTGACGGAGCTGGAGGCGGGCGGGGTCGTCGGGTTCGTGCTGTCCGGTTCGGTGCACGAACCGATTCCGGGGCTGACCATCTCCAACGGCCTGCGGCCGGGGCTCGCCGGGTTCGCCAAGTCCCTCGCGGACGAGGTGGGGCCGCGAGGGATCCGGGTGGTGGGGTTGCTGCCGGCGCGCATCGACACGGACCGCGTGCGCGAGCTGGACGGGTTGTCCGCGGACCCCGGGGCGACCCGGGTCGCCAACGAGTCGCGGATTCCGTTGCGGCGATATGGCAGGCCGGAGGAGTTCGGACGTACGGCGGCGTTCCTGCTGTCGCCTGCGGCGAGCTATCTGACGGGGGTCATGGTGCCTGTCGACGGGGGGATGCGCCACGGGTTCTGAGCTCCTTCTCCCCGGTCCGGCCTCGCCCAGGTTTCGGCCCGTGTCGCTGCCCGAAAGGATGAAGATCCCGGTGGAGCGGCGTGTCGCGGACGGTGGGACCGGCACGCTTCGACTTCCGGAGGCGGGCGCGGCGATCAGGGGGCTGATGTGGAACGGCGACAGGAACGACCCCCGTTACACCACCGGACGCGTTACCTGTTCGACAGGACACTGGCCCGCAGCACCGGAACCCTGCTCGGTTGGCTCGCCCTGTGCTGCCTGGCGATCGTCGTCCCCGTCAGCGCACTGCTGGTGTGGACGGACCCCGCCGCCCCGCACTCCCTGTCCGGCCGGCTCACCCAGGTATGGCGCACCAGCGCGGAGACCCTGCGTCTCGGCGCCGCGACCGGCGCACCCCTGCGCATGCTGCTGTCCGTACTGCTCGGCCTGATCGCCCTGCTGTGCGTGTCGACAGTCGTCGGTGTCGTCACCACCGGCCTGGGAGACCGGCTCACGGAACTGAGACGGGGCCGCTCCCGGATCCTGGAACACGACCACACCGTGGTCCTGGGCTGGTCCGACCAGATCTTCCCCCTGGTCGCCGAACTGATCGCCGCACGCCCGGTCGGCGTCCGGCATGTGATCACCATTCTCGCGGACCGGGACCCGGCCACCATGGAAACGGCCCTCACCACCACCCTGGGAGCCAGGGTCGGCGTCCGCCTGGAGTGCCGCACCGGATCACCGACCGACCCCGACGCCCTGGCCCTGGTCACCCCGGGCACGGCACGGACGGTGACAGTGCTGCCCGCCGAGGACACCGACGGCGACCTGACGGTCGTACGGACCCTCCTGGCACTGCGCACCCTGGTCCACGCCGAGAACGGCCCGCGCGTGGTGGCCGCCGTACGCGACGGACGCTATCTGCCGGCCGCGCGGCTCGCCGCCGGACCGCGTGGCACCGTCCTGGAGACCGACCGGACCACCGCGCGGCTGCTCCTCCAGTCCGCCGGGCACCCCGGGATGTCGTCGGTGCTGCGCGACCTCCTGGACTTCTCCGGAGCCGAGTTCCACGTGAGCGACATCCCGCAGGCACCGGGACTGTCCTTCGAGGACGTGGCACTGCGCCTCGAAACGTCCTGCGCCGTGGGACTCCTGCGGGCGGACGGCTCTGCGCTGCTCACTCCGGCGCCCGGGACCGTGCTGGAACCGGGGGACCGGCTGGTGACCGTCGCCCACGACGACAGCCCCGTCCCGCTCGCCGACTCGCGCGCGCGGGTCGACACCACCGCCATGGCACCACCCCGCCCACGGCCCGGCCCTCCCGCACGGCTGCTGCTCCTGGGATGGAACCGGCGCGCCCCGCTGATCGTGGACATCCTGCGCCGGACCGCCCGGCCGGGCTCCGTCCTCGACGTGGTCACCGCCGCGGACACCGGCCCCCCGACGGACTGGCCCCCCGGCCTCGAAGACCCCTCGCCGCTGCGCCTCGCACACCGAACCGGTGACCCGGCCGCCCCCGAGACCCTCGGCGGTCTCGACCTCCGCGTCTACGACAGTGTCATCGCCCTCGGAGCGGACCAGGAGACATGTCCCGAACGGTCCGACGACCGGACCCTGTTGAGCATGCTGACCCTGCGGTCCTGGGAGGAGAGAACACACCGGGTACTGCCCGTGGTGGCCGAGATGCGCGACCACCGCAGCCGGAGGGTCGCCCCGCTCGGCCGCGCGTCCGACGTCGTCCTGCGAGGAGAACTCACCGCCCTGCTGATGGCACAGATCGTGCACAGCCCCGAACTGGCCGCCGTGTTCGAGGAGATCTTCGCCGTGCGCGGCGGAGCACTCGCCCTGCGCACAGCCGACCACTACGTGCTGCCCGGCCTGGAAGCCTCCTTCGCGACCGTGGTCGCGGCAGCGCTGGGACGCGGCGAGTGCGCGATCGGCTACCGCGCCCACGACCCGCGCGCGCTCCTCCCCCACGACAGCGTCCAGTTGTGCCCCGCCAAGTCCCCGCGGCGCGTCTGGAGCGCCGAGGACGAGGTCCTGGTGCTGACAGCGGGTCGGGGCAGGCCCGACACCCCCGGCCTCAGCCGGTACGCGCTGCCCGGAATGCGAGCTGAACACGGGGAAGGGGACTCACCGCCGAGCGTGCCTCAGGCCGATGTCTCTCCTTGAGTACCTCTTCCCCTTGTTCATCTTGTATCGAGTATTTGACACAAGATCCCGGCCAGGGCATCTTGTACCCACTGCTTGATACAAGATGATCTGGGGGGATCTCCACATGCTCGACACCGTCCCGCTCCAGTCCCGGTTCCTCGACCACGCCGAGTACTACGCCCGCTGGTCCGGTCTGGCCATCGGCATCGTGGTCGCACAGCAGTTGATCGCGATGCACAGCGGCGACATCGCGATGCCCCTCGTGTTCGCCATCACGGCGTTCGGCCTGTGCGCGGTGGGCGGTGTCCTGCTCGGCGACGCCCTGACCCTGCGTCCCCAGGAAGCGGTACGCACCGCGAGTCTCGCCCCGCGTCTGGTCCGGGACCAAGTGCCGCCCCGTATGGCGCCTCTGCTTCTTCTGCAGGCGGCGTCCCTCGTCACCCTGCTGGTGATCGGTGCGGTCACGGCCTCTTCCGACGCCGACCGGACAGGCAGAGCGGGGCATGTCCTCACCGTCACCTGCGAAGGGCTGCGCACATCACTCGGCCCCTGGCCCGGCCTGTACTACAGCGGCCCGATGTTCGCCGCCCTCGCCGTCGGAACCCCCGTCTGCGTCTGGGCCCTGCGCCGTATCGCCCACGGACCGGGCGACGAGCAGCAGCGCCGCGACCGCGCGTGGGCGATCACCGGAGCCTGGGGGCTGCTGGTGTCGACCCAGGTGCTGCTCGTCGTAGTGATGATCTTCGTCGCGCTCACGGAGAAGACATGCGCCGGTCCGCTGGGCGCCGCCACCATAGTGGCGCTCTGCCCCCTGGGCCTTCTCGGCCTCTTCACCTTCGGATGGTCGCTGGTCACGGTGGTGGCGCCGCGGGCCGTCGACGACGAGGCGGCGGAAGACGGGGTCTTCGACGATGAGTGACCCCGCCGTCCGCGTCGACACCACCAGCCAGGTACCGCCGTACGAGCAGATCCGCGCCCAGCTGGCCGCGCTGATCCGTACCGGCCGGCTGGCCGAGGGTGAGCGCCTGCCGACCGTGCGCCAGCTCGCCGTCGACCTCGATCTGGCGCCGGGCACCGTGGCCCGCGCCTACCACGAGCTGGAGGCCGCCGGACTGATCCGTACCCGCCGTGGCGCGGGCACCCGGGTCGCGGCGCTCCCGTCCGAGCCGCACGCGCTCGATGCCAGCCGACTCGCCACTCTGACCCGTGATTTCACCTCCGCGGCGCGAGCGCTCGGCGCCGGCACCGAGGACATCCTGACCTCCGTTCGCGACGCCCTGGGCCCGGGGCCCGCCTCCTCGTCGGCCACCACCGGCAGCGGAGCAGGTGGCCCCAGGACCGCCGGCGTCGGCGCAGGTCACCGGAGCGGGGAACAGGCCTGATCAGCTCTGGAGGCGATCTCTGGCCGACCAGGCGGCGGCGCCACTCCAGAGGGGTGACGGTGATGGCCCGGTCGGGGTCGCGGTCCCAGTCGGCCTGGAGACCGGCCGCTGCCAGGGCGGCCACGACCTCGTGTCCGACGGCGGCGGTGGTCTCGGACGAGCCGTCGAAGCCTCCGTAGAGGAGCGTCAGTCCGTGGCCGGCCGCGGCTGAGTCCGTGCACTGGGAGTGGAAGTAGACGAAGCCACGGGCGTCGGTCCCGCCTTCGGCGCCGATCTCGGACCGGCCGCAGCTGCGACAGCAGGTGAAGTTCTCGCGGGCGGTGATTCCGGTCTCCTGGAGGGCGGTGAACGCGCGGGTGAGCCGTTCCGGATCGGTCTCGCCCTTCCATTCGGCCTGCTCCGCGACGCGCTCCAGCCACATCCGGTCGGCCAGTGCCGCCGCCTGCGCGCGCGACACGGGCCGACGGTCCGCGGTGACCAGGTGCTCCTCGGCCAGCTCCGCCAGTTCGGCACGGCCGGCGTAGCCGCCGACCAGCACCTCGCGAACGCGCTTCGCCAACTCCTCGCGCTCACCCTCGTCCAGGTCGAGCGGCGGCACCTCGGGAGTGAGGCCCATGTCCACCAGCGACCAGGCCGCATCCGTGATCCACCCAGCCCCTTGCCGGGCCCAGCCTGTCATCGCCTCGATCACGGCTTCGGTACCGTCGACCAGCACCTGGAAGTGCCGGTCGGCGGTACCGTCGCGGTGCTCCAGCGTGTAGTCCCCGCCGGCCTCGTGCCAGACCTGGGCGAAGACGTCGGGCAGGTCGGGTATCCGCTGGACCACCAGGAACCGGTCGCCGGCACCGCCGATTCGCCGCACCAGCCCGGCCAGCTCCTCCGCGGACACACGAACGTGCCGCTCCCCGGTCTCCGTCTTCACCACGATCTCGAGCATGCCCAGACTCTGACACGCCCCACTGACAGTGGACCTCCGGGAGCAGTGGCTCAGCTCACCCTTTCGGCCGAGTGCTTCGCGCCCCGCAGACTCACCTCTGTCGGCAGCGCCTTGAGGCCCGCCGAGTCGCGGGCGTTACCCAACGCCTCCGTCGTGAGGCGGATTACCGCCTCGCCCGGGGCCGCGTGTGGCTGCAGGAGGAGTTGGATTCGGGCCTCGGGGGCTGTGCGGCGGCCTGTCAGGGTGACATGGGCCCGTTGCACGCCCTCCAGGCGGGCTGCCTCTCCGGCGATCGCGTTCTCCATGGCCCGGCCTCGCAGCAGGGCGCCCTCGCCGTCGCCCGTGTCGACCAGGACCTCGGTGAGGCGGCGTCGGCGCAGTACCGCGGCCAGCCACCACAGGGACAGCAGAACCAGTGCAGCCAGGACGACGAGTACCGCCGGCCACCACCAGCCGGCGTCCCGGTAGTGGGTCCGTTCTGCGTTGCTCAGCAGTACGTCGTGACGGTCGTCGTGGATCCACCACGTCGGCCATCGGCTGCCCAGGCCCACGGCCAGTACCGAGCCGCCGATGACGATCAGGCCCAGGCCCGTGAGCCCCAGCAGTACGCGGTTGACGATGCGCTGCATCCGTCCTCACCCCTTCCGGCCGGGGCGGGCGACGTGCACCGACAGGGCCGGCGGCCGGGACAGGCCGAGGCTCCTGATCGCGTCGGCGAGCACGTCGTCCAGGTCGGCCCGTACGTCGTCGATT
Source organism: Streptomyces sp. SID12501 (assembly GCF_010550245.1). Lineage (GTDB taxonomy): Bacteria > Actinomycetota > Actinomycetes > Streptomycetales > Streptomycetaceae > Streptomyces. The sequence goes on along the minus strand of NZ_JAAGLU010000016.1, from coordinate 164,402 downwards.
TCGCGGAAGTGGGAGACCGCGCGGATGTCGGCCCTGGTACGGGTCATCCGGACCCGGACCGACTGGACGCCGGACACCTCCACGGCCCGGTCGCGCAGCACCATCGCGGCGGCGGCCCGGTGCAGGCCGGCCCGGACGTCGGCGTGGGTGCGCCGCATCGGCAGAACGCCGCGCAGACCGGGTGTGACGGCGAGGACGAGCAGCCAGCCGCCGAGGAACACGGCGATGCCGGCGCCGACCAGGACCCAGGTGTCGTCGAGGGGGCGCTGCGCGAGCTGCCTTGCCAGTGACCTGCGCCAGCTCATGGCGGGGCGGTTGGCACGTACGGCGGTGATGTCGTAGAGGAAGGCGCCCGCGCCGAGCAGGAGCAGCAGCGCCAGGACGGCCGCGGGGACTCGGCGGGCCGACCAGAAGCGGCGGCCAGGGGCGTCGCCCGTGCCGCCGAGGGTGGGCAGGGGCTCGTGGACGGAGGCGTCCGAGGACCGCCCCGGTCCTGTGGTGTCGGTCTCCGCGTCGTTCGATTTCTCCAGTACTGGCAGTCGTCGGGTGTTCCCTGAGCCGTCGAAGCCCTGGGGCTCGCTCATCGCGTCCTCCCCTGTGCCTTCCCTGGTGCCGCACCGTGCGGCGATGCCAGGTGCAGCCGCTCGATCTCCACGGCGACCTCCGGCACATCCATTCCCGCCAGCCCGTGTACCCGCGAAGTGACCCGATCACGCACTGTCGCGCACTGGCCACCGATATCGGAGGGATAAGGGAGTTCGAGGCTCACGCGGATACGGGCCCTGCCACGGTGGACGACGACCGTGGCGTGCGGAGGGACCGCGTCCGGGGGCAGCTCGGCCAGCACCTCGCGGGCCGCCTGCGCGGCGATCTTCGCGACGACCCGGTCGGCGATCCGAGTGGCGCCGCGATCGCCCGGCGGCACGGCCGTCGGTGCCCTGCCGGGCGTACGGGTCGGTCCGGACCGCTCCTCACCGGACTGCTCCTCGGCCACGGGGCGTCAGCGCCGTCTGTCGTCGCGGGTGCGGAAGAAGTCGCCCAGGTCCAGGTCGCCCTCCAGGAACCGGCCGACGACGAAGCCGAGGGCGCCCAGGGCGGCCACCAGCAAAAACGCGCCGAAGCCGCCGAAGTACCCGGCGAATCCCAGCGCCATTCCGGCGATCATGCCGATCACGGCGATGCTCATGCTGCCCTGCCTTCCCGGTCCTCTTCCGGTCCCTTTCCGATGCCCCGAATCCGTCACTGCAGCCGCGGTTCGGGTTCTTCTTCCTCTTCCTCGGGCAGCTTGACGTCCGTCACCGCGATGTTGACCTCGACGACCTCCAGGCCGGTCATGCGCTCGACGGCGGCGATGACGTTCTCGCGCACGGCCCGGGCCACGTCGCCGATGGAGACGCCGTACTCGACGACGATCTCCAGGTCGAGGGCCGTCTGCACCTCACCGACCTCGGCCTTCACACCGCGACTGACGGACTTCGAGGCGCCGCCCGGCACCCGGTCGCGGACCACGCCGAAGGTCCGGGACAGGCCGCTGCCCATGGCGTGCACGCCGAGGACGTCACGGGCGGCGAGCCCGGCGATCTTCTCGACGACTCCGTCGGCGATCGTGGTGCGCCCCCGGCCGGCGGGGTCGCCGCCACCGCGTCTGGTGACGTTCGTCTTCCGGAGCGGGTCGGCCGGCGGGTCGTCGCCCTCGTTCTCGGGCTGCTCGGGCCGGTTCCGCCGGGTCATGTCGGTCATCGCCGTACATCCCTTTCGGTCGTCCTCCACGGCCCACAGTAGGCGGGGTCGGGCGAACCCGCGCCGGGGATGCGGCAGGCAGGCGATACAGGCGTCTGCGACCGCGCCAAGAACCGCCGCGCCGCTCGGTTCGAGCAGCGGACAGGTGCGCCACAGACGAAAACCAGGGGCCACCGCCCACGGCAGCGGCCCCTCATGGGCGTGTGCGGGCGGGGGTCAGTCGCCGACGCCCGCCAGATCCCGCAGCCGACGGGCCTGGGCGGCACGTTCGGCGGTGCGCTGTTCGTCGTACGTCCGGCCCTGGACGCCGCGCAGCAGCGCCTTCGTCTCGACGAGGGCGTCGCGGGGCGCGGCGAGCAGCGCGGCGAGCAGTTCGCGTACGGCGCCGTCGAGCTGCTCGGCGGGCACGGCGATGTTGGCGAGGCCCGTGTTCACGGCCTCCTCGGCCTGGACGAAGCGGCCGGTCGCGCAGATCTCCAGCGCGCGGGCGTAGCCGACCAGGCCGACGAGCGGATGGGTGCCCGTCAGGTCGGGGACGAGGCCCAGGCTTGTCTCGCGCATGGCGAACTGCACGTCGTCGGCGACGACGCGCAGGTCACAGGCGAGCGCGAGCTGGAAGCCCGCGCCGACGGCGTGCCCCTGGACGACGGCGATGGACACGAGGTCGCTGCGCCGCCACCAGGTGAAGCCCTCCTGGTACTCGGCGATGGTGCCGTCCAGGGTGGCGTCGTCGCTGCGCGCGAGGTCGATGAACGACGGCTCGCCGTCGAAGCCCTCGGGCGTGAACGCCTGTCGGTCGAGTCCGGCCGAGAAAGACTTGCCCTCGGCGCGCAGCACGACGACACGCACGGTGCCCGGCAGCAGTCGGCCCGCCTCGGCCAGCGCCCGCCACAGAGCGGGGCTCTGCGCGTTGCGCTTGGCCGGGTTGGACAGCGTCACCGTGGCGACCGCGTCGTCGACGGTGAGCCGTACGCCGTCCTTGTCGAGTACGGAAACTTCGGGACCTTGACCAACAACGTCCTGGTCGAACGAAGCCATGGGGCGCCTCCGATGAGTGCGGTCGGATCAGGTGCGTGCCCCTTGCGGGACGCACCTAAGTGACTGCACAGTAACCACCCGGCCGGTCAGCAGACCGACCGGGTGGTCACCATCGAAACCGACGAGTCGTCGGGGATCAGGCCGAAGTGGCCTTCTTGCCCCGTGTCGCCCCGCCCCGGCCACGGAGCGTGACGCCCGACTCGCTGAGCATCCGGTGTACGAAGCCATACGAGCGACCGGTTTCTTCGGCCAGCGCTCGAATGCTCGCACCGGAGTCGTACTTCTTCTTCAGGTCTGCCGCGAGCTTGTCGCGCGCGGCGCCGGTAACCCGGCTGCCCTTCTTCAGAGTCTCGGCCACCCGTGCCTCCTCGTGCGGAAGTGCGCTCTGGTCCTCTCATGATCACCCCTCAAGCGCCTCATGGCCACCCATTCGGCAAGGTCCGTGAGACAAGGTTTTGACGACAGGAGCACGTCCCCACAAGCGGAATCACTGATTCCGCACAGACTTGTCCGTACGGCCGAACGAGTTGTTCCGCGAAGTGCCTGGTCAGGAACGCGCGACGGCCGGGCCCTTGTCGATGAAGGGCCCGGCCGCGAAATGGATGTAGGACACACCTCGGTATGAGGAGATCTCACTCAGATGATGGATCACGGATCGGCCGAATGATCCAGAGGAAGTGGATCAGCGATTCGATCAAGCGACCGTGACCGTCGGCCGAGGCCGGACGATCGGTCAGGCGAGGGCCACCAGGTCCGCGTAGTCGGCTCCCCACAGGTCCTCGACGCCGTCCGGCAGCAGGATGATCCGCTCCGGCTGGAGCGCGTGTACGGCGCCCTCGTCGTGGGTGACGAGGACGACGGCGCCCTTGTACGTGCGCAGCGCGCCGAGGATCTCCTCGCGGCTGGCCGGGTCGAGGTTGTTCGTCGGCTCGTCGAGGAGGAGCACGTTCGCGGAGGAGACCACGAGGGTCGCGAGTGCGAGGCGGGTCTTCTCGCCGCCGGAGAGGACGCCGGCGGGCTTGTCGACGTCGTCGCCGGAGAACAGGAACGAGCCGAGCGTCTTGCGGACCTCGACCAGGTCGAGGTCGGGGTTGGCGGAGCGCATGTTCTCCAGGACCGAGCGCTCGGGGTCGAGGGTCTCGTGCTCCTGCGCGTAGTAGCCGAGCTTGAGGCCGTGGCCCTCGATGACCTCTCCGGTGTCGGGCTTCTCGGCGCCGCCGAGCAGGCGCAGGAGGGTCGTCTTGCCGGCGCCGTTCAGGCCGAGGATGACGACGCGGGAGCCCTTGTCGATGGCCAGGTCGACGTCGGTGAAGATCTCCAGGGAGCCGTACGACTTCGACAGACCCTCCGCCATGAGCGGGGTCTTGCCGCAGGGCGCGGGCTCCGGGAAGCGCAGCTTGGCGACCTTGTCGGAGACCCGTACCGCGTCGAGCCCGGCGAGCAGCCGGTCGGCACGCTTGGCCATGTTCTGCGCGGCGACCGTCTTGGTGGCCTTGGCGCGCATCTTGTCGGCCTGCGCGTTCAGCGCGGCGGCCTTCTTCTCGGCGTTCTGGCGCTCGCGCTTGCGGCGCTTCTCGTCGGCCTCGCGCTGCTGCTGGTAGAGCTTCCAGCCCATGTTGTAGACGTCGATCTGGGCCCGGTTGGCGTCCAGGTAGAACACCTTGTTGACGACCGTCTCGACCAGGTCGACGTCGTGGGAGATCACGATGAAGCCACCGCGGTAGGTCTTCAGGTAGTCGCGCAGCCAGACGATGGAGTCCGCGTCGAGGTGGTTGGTCGGCTCGTCGAGCAGCAGGGTGTCCGCGTCCGAGAACAGGATGCGGGCCAGCTCGATACGGCGGCGCTGACCACCGGAGAGCGTGTGCAGGGGCTGGCCGAGCACCCGGTCGGGCAGGTTGAGCGCGGCGGCGATGGTGGCCGCCTCGGCCTCCGCGGAGTAGCCGCCCTTGGTGAGGAACTCCGTCTCCTGGCGCTCGTACTGCCGCATGGCCTTCTCGCGCGTGGCGCCCGAGCCGTTGGCGATGCGCTGCTCGTTCTCGCGCATCTTGCGGATCAGGGTGTCCAGGCCGCGCGCGGAGAGGATACGGTCGCTCGCCAGCACGTCCAGGTCGCCGGTGCGGGGGTCCTGGGGGAGGTAGCCGACCTCGCCGGAGCGGGCGATCTGGCCCGCCGCGGGGATGGCCTCGCCCGCGAGGACCTTGGTGAGAGTCGTCTTGCCGGCGCCGTTGCGGCCGACCAGGCCGATGCGGTCGCCCTTGGTGATGCGGAAGGTGGCGGACTCGATGAGGACACGTGCGCCGGCGCGCAGCTCGATACCGGAAGCGGAGATCACGGACAGACTCCAGGGCGGGGTTGTTGGCGGGGTGGGCGGCTGAGGACTTTCCCGCCGTCTAATGCGCGAGGAGACAGGCCATGGGGCAAGTCTAACGGGGTCGTGCAAGCACTTTCTCTGCGTGCAGGTGTTCGGGACGGGTCCCCCGTTCGGACCTCCGTCCGACACCGCAGCTCAGGCCGCGTATCAGGATGACGCCATGCAGTTCGACGACGACGCCGATCTCGACACCTCCGAGGTGCAGGACGTACGCGGCAGCCGGGTCCCGGGTGGCAGGGCGACCGTCGGGGGTGGCATCGGCGCCCTGCTCGCGCTCCTTCTGGGGCTGTTCTTCGGTGTCGGCCCGGACCAGCTGGGCCTGTCCTCCGGCGGCGACGGGCCCACGGCGACCGCATCCTCCCTCGCGCAGGTGCAGCAGACCTGCCGGACCGGCCGGGACGCGAACACCAAGGACGACTGCCGCATCGTGGCGGTGGTCAACAGCGTCCAGGACTTCTGGAACGCGGAATTCACCCGTGGTGGCCGGGGCGCGTACACGCGGTCTCCTACCGTGGTCTTCAGCGAGCGGGTGGCCACCGCGTGCGGCACGGCGACCTCTGCGGTGGGCCCGTTCTACTGTCCCGGCGACCGCAAGGTCTATCTCGATCTGGGCTTCTTCGACGAGCTGCGGACGACGTTCGGCGCCGACGGCGGCCCGTTCGCACAGGCGTACGTGGTGGCGCATGAGTACGGGCACCACGTCCAGGACCTCATGGGCACCCTGGGCAGGTCCCAGGACGGCCGTACGGGCGCGAACAGCAACGCGGTACGGGTGGAGCTCCAGGCCGACTGCTACGCGGGCGTGTGGGCCAACCACGCGACCACGACGAACGACGGGTCGACGGGCCGCCCGCTGATCACCAGCCTCACGGACGCCGACATCCGGGACGGTCTGGACGCGGCGGCGGCCGTGGGCGACGACCGCATCCAGGAGCGCTTCCAGGGCCGGGTGACACCGGAGACATGGACGCACGGCTCGGCGAAGCAGCGCCGGCAGTGGTTCCACGAGGGGTACCGCACCGGGGACACGGCCCGCTGCGACACGTTCCGCTGAGCGGGGCGACGGAACGGGGCGGGCGCGGGGCTGCTTTCCAGGGCGTTGTCAGTGGCCGGTGCAAGACTGGGCGCAGGCCATTTTTTCCGGTTTCCGGTTGTCCGGTCTCCGGTTGTCCGACAGCGGGACCCAGGGAGTGTGATGGGCATGGCAGGCACGGGCGGCGGGCGTCCCAGCGTCTACCCGACACTGGTGTACGCGGACGCGAAGGCGGCGATCCGGCAGCTCACGGAGGCTTTCGGCTTCACCGAGGCGTCGGTGTACGAGGGGGAGGACGGCTCGGTGCTGCACGCCGAGCTGGTGCAGGGCAACGGCGCGGTGATGCTCGGCTCGAAGGGCCGCGGCGGCGTCTTCGACACGGCGATGAAGGACGCGGGCCCGTGCGGGGTGTACGTCGTCGTGGACGACGTCGACGCACACCACCTGCAGGCCGTGGAGCACGGCGCGGACATCCTGATGCCCCCGACGGACCAGGAATACGGCTCGCGCGACTACATGGCACGCGACATCGAGGGCAACATCTGGAGCTTCGGTACGTACGCGCCGGAGATACAGGCCTGACCCCGTCCTCCCCCAGGGCAGCCCGAGGCCGCCGTGCGGTACGACTGCGCGGCCTCGGTGGAAGCCGGGCGCGCCACCGCGGCCCGCGAGGGCGGGCGACTGCGGCGGTGCGGCTCCGCCGCGTGGGCGCGGCCGGGCCACACCGGCCCGCGACAGTCCAACCGCACGGCCGGCGGAGCCTTCAGCTGCCTCCGGTGTGCACCTGGAAGGCGGCGCGGCGTACGGCCTTGGCGAGGGCCGGGTCGGGGTGGCCGGCGGCGAGGGCGACCAGGACCTGGACGGTGCGGGGGTGGCCGACCGCGCGCACCTCGTCGAGGAGCGCGGGGATGGTCGGCTGCACCGCGGACTCCAGATGCCGCACGAGCAGCGGCGCCTCGCCGTGGTCGGCGACGGCCGCGGCGGTGTCGACCCACATCCAGGTGGCCTCCTCGCGGGTGAGCACCTCGTAGGCGTCCTCAGGGTCGATCCCGTCGTGCTCGGCCAGCCACAGCAGGGCGTACGGCCGCAGCGGGGTCTTCTCCGTCACGGCGCGCACGTCGGGCTCGGCGGGGCCGCCGACCACGCGCAGCGCCTCGAAGGCGAGACCGCGCAGCAGGGCGTCCTCACCGCGGGCGGCGTCGAGGAGCTCGGCGACGGCGCTGCCGACGGGGCGGGCGGCGAGCCAGGCCCGGTACTCGGCGCGGGCCGCGTTGGGGCGCAGCTGGGAGCAGCCGCGCAGCATGTCCTCGGCGTTCTGCTCGATGTTGCCGGCCGGGCTCTGCGCGGCGACGCAGATCTGCTCCAGCTTGACCCACACCGCCCAGCTGCCGAGCGGGGTGAGCGTGGCCTGGCCGTCGCCGTAGGTGAGGGCGCCGACGGAGGCCAGGGCGTGCAGGGCCCAGTCGAGGAGGGGGGCGAGCGGGGTGTCCTCGACGGGGGGCGCCTCCGGCTGCTGCGCCACCGGCTCGGGCTGGGGGCCGTAGGGGATCTCGCAGCGTTCGGTGCGCAGTTCCGTGACCCGCTGCTCCAGGAGGTCCAGGAGCTGTTCCATGGGGACGGGTCCCGCGGACAGCTGGAGGAAGGAGAGCACCTGGGGCATCGCGGAGACGACCTCGGCGACGGCGGCGGGCTCGTGGTCCGCCTCCTCGGGGTGGGCGATCGACCAGGCGTCGAAGAGCGCGACCCAGCCGCGCAGTACGGCGCTGTCGTCGCGGTTCCAGGCGCGCAGGCGCCAGCCGGGGCGCGCGATGTCACCGTGCACCTCGACGAGTCCGGCGAGTCGGGCGGTGTCCCAGTCGTGGCGGACCTGATCCGAGGTCAGCCCCAGTTCGGAGGCGGCCCGTTCGGCGGTGGCGTGGGACAGGGTGCCCCTGCCGTCGGAGGACCCGCCGTCGTGGCCGGGCCGCAGGGAGGGGTCGGCCCAGCGGGCCACGCGGGCCGCGCCGGCCAGACCGGAGCGGGCCATTCTGGCCAGTTCCGCCGGGGCCGGTGTGCCCTCGGGCGGACGCGGGGCGGGGCGGCGCGAGCGCCGCTGGTTCATCGCTCGTGGGGCGGCGGCCAGGGGTCGCGGGCGGACAAGTCGAAGCCTGGAGTCGCGCGGGATACGGGACGTCACGGGTGCAGTCTTCCGGTTGACGGTCCGAAAACCCAAACGGAATGGCACGGCGGGCCACAGGGCCGGCCGGAGGAGGGGGTTCGGGCGGGGGTCCAAGGGGGTGTTCAAGCCAGTGGTCCAGGCTTGAACGGAAGGGAGCGTGTAGTGCGGCGGCGCGTGGGCAGAGGGCTGCGGACCTGGCGTTTCGCGGCGCGGGAGACGGTTGGGACCGCCGACGGCGGGGCGGCCGGGGTGCCTACATCAGCGGGGTCAGGAAGCGGCGCAGGGTTTCCTCGTACGCCGCCGGGTCGGCGTTCCACATCGCGCCGTGCGGGGCGTCCTGGACCTGGTGCAGGGTGATCAGGTCGGGCCGGCGGGCCGCGAGACGGCGGGAGGGGCCCCACGGTGCGATCGTGTCGGCGGGGCCGTGGAGGATCAGGGCCGGGACGGTGAGGCGGGCGGGGTCGGCGGCATGGGCGGCGGGTCCCTCGGGGCCACCGTGCAGACCGGTGCGGCCCTGGGCGGCACGCACGGCCAGCGGGAGCAGCGCGCCCGGGGTGCGGCGGGCCGTGGCGAGGGCGCGCAGGGTGGTCTCCCAGCTGAGCACCGGCGAGTCCAGGACCAGCCCGGAGACCCGGTCGCGCAGCGCGGAGCGGGCGGCGGCCCGCAGTGCCATGGTGGCGCCGGTGGACCAGCCGTACAGGACGACATGCTCGGCGCCGTGGCTCAGGGCGTACCTGATCGCCGCGTCGAGGTCGCGCCACTCTGTCTCGCCGAGGTGACCGAGGCCGTCCTGGGGCCGGGGCGCGCCGGGATCGCCCCGGTAGGCGAGATCGAGGACCGGGAACCGCTGGCGGTGCAGGAACGGCAGGACGTTCAGGGGGTGCTCGCGGGTGGCGCCGAGTCCGTGCACGGTGATCACCCAGGTGCTGCGGGCCCCGGGCACGAACCAGGCGGGCAGGGCGCCGAGTTCGCCGGGGATCTCGATGTCGAGGTGGTCGAGCCCGAGAGCGGTGCCGGGATCGCCGACGTGCACGTTCGGGGTGAGCCAGACCTTGTCGCGGGGTTCGAGGGTGCCGTGGGTGACCCGTTCGAGGCGGCGTACGACGGTGTCGGCGGAGTGGGCCGCGTGGTCCAGGACGGGACCGACGACGGCATGGGTCCTGTCACCGGCGAGGCCGTAGGTGCCGGGGCGCCGGGAGGCCAGGGCGCGGGTGAGCACGACCCGGCCGGCGGCGGTGGAGTGCACGGTGAGCCGGGGTTCGGCGGGCAGGGGCCTGCCCGGGGGCACCTTGAGGGCGGCGTCGCTGGCGTAGCGGCCGGCGGCGACACTGGCGGCGCCTGCTGCCAGGGCTGCGGTGACGGCAGCGGCCGTCGCGGTGACTGGGCGCACGCACCCAGTCTCGGTGCGGAGCGCTCCGACGGCCAGTGGGAGAAGCCAGAAGAAGGGAGTGGGAGTGAGGCCTCTCCCCTCCCACTACGCCCACTACCCCCGCTGCCCGTACCCCTTGAGCCGTTCCGCCGCCTCTCCCACCTGTTCCTCCGACAGGAGTGTCGGGGACAGTCCGGGCAGGGAGGACGCCGTCAGCCAGACGCGGCACATCCACTCCAGCTGGGCGGTGCGGTCGTACGCCTGGTCGAGGGTGGCACCGTGGGCGAGCGTGCCGTGGTTCTGGAGGAGGCAGGCGGCGCGGTCGGCCAGGGCCCGGAGCACGTTCTCGGCCAACTCCTCCGTGCCGTATGTCGCATACGGGGCGACTCGGACGGGGCCGCCGAGGTCGCCCGCCATGTAGTGGATCAGCGGCAGCTCCCGCACGAGCGTCGAGACGGCGGTCGCGTGGACGGCGTGGGTGTGCACGATCGCGCGGGCGTCCGTGGCGCGGTAGACGGCGAGGTGCATGGGCAGTTCGCTCGTCGGGGTCAGGGTGCCGAGGATCTGGCGGCCGGTCAGGTCGACGCCGACGATGTCGCCGGGGGTGAGCCGCTTGTACGGAACGCCGGACGGGGTGACCAGGACGGTGTCCCCGACACGCACGGAGACGTTGCCGGAGGTCCCGACCACCAGGCCGTCGGCCACCGTGCGGCGGGCCGTCGCGACGAGCCCGGCCCAGGCTCGCGCCGTCTCGTCGGACACGACGCGTCCCTCCGCCGTACCCGCCCCCCGCACGTCGTTCCCCACGTCACTTCCGTCCCGTCGCTGCTCGGCCATGCCCCGATCCTGCCAGGCACGGTCCCGGGCCGACGCCGGGCGAGGGCACTGTAGGGGGGAACTCCGGGGACCATAAGGGCGCGTAAGCGCGTACATCGGCGCGTGTGCGCGTTTTGGCCGAGTAACACAGGAAATCGGTTGATCTTCAAGTAGCCTCCTGGAGATTTGTCACGCACACAGCCATTCCGGGGGGACACATGGCCCGTGATCACCGACCCTTGCGCCAGCACTTCCGCCGCCGCTCCCTCGCCCTCGCGGCCACCGCGGCGGCGATCACCATCGGCGGGACCGTCGTGACGGAGGTTCCGGTCTCGGCGGCGGGTGAGCCGAAGGGGCACGACGTCTCGTCGCACCAGAAGGACGTCGACTGGCAGTCCGCGAAGGCGAAGGGCGCCACGTTCGTATACATCAAGGCGACCGAGTCCCACACCTACCGCAGTCCGTACTTCGGCCGGCAGTACGACGGTTCACGCGCCGCCGGCCTGATCCGCGGCGCCTACCACTTCGCTCTGCCTGACAAGTCGTCCGGCATCACCCAGGCCCGGTACTTCGTGCGCAACGGCGGGGCCTGGCGAGCGGACGGCTGGACGCTGCCACCCGCGCTCGACGTCGAGTACAACCCGTACGGCAAGAACAAGTGCTATGGCCTCGGCAAGGCGGAGATGGCCGGTTGGATCACGGCCTTCAGCAACGAGGTCGACCGGCTCACCGGCCGCCGTCCGGTCATCTACACGACCGCCCACTGGTGGAACACCTGCACGAACAGCAGCAGTTCCTTCACCTCGAAGCACGCGCTGTGGCTGGCCCGCTACGACGCGTCCGACGCGGGGGCGCTGCCGTCCGGTGGCTGGAAGTCCTGGACGTTCTGGCAGTACGACAACAGCGGCTCCCTGCCGGGTGACCAGAACCTCTTCAACGGGTCGTCGGCCCAGCTCAAACGGTTCGCGAAGGGGTGACGAGGGCGGGCGCCGCTCGTCCCGCAGCCCCGGAGGAACGGCGCCCCGTTTCCGGCCACCCGGCATCCCCCACCAGTTCACCTTCCGTTCATCCAGGTTACCTACGGTCCAAGAGCCAATACCGTACGGAAGAAATCTGGGTAAATGGAAAGCTTCTCGCTGATCCTCGCGATCGTGGTCGTCACCGCGCTTGCGTTCGATTTCACGAACGGTTTCCACGACACCGCCAACGCGATGGCCACCACCATCTCGACCGGTGCGCTCAAACCCAAGGTCGCGGTCGCCATGTCGGCCGTGCTCAACCTCGTGGGCGCCTTCCTTTCCGTCGAGGTCGCCAACACGATCTCCAAGGGCCTCGTGGACGAGAGCGGTATCCGTCCCGAGGTGATCTTCGCCGCGCTGGTCGGGGCGATCCTCTGGAACCTGCTGACCTGGCTGGTCGGGCTGCCGTCCAGTTCCTCGCACGCCCTGATGGGCGGCCTGATCGGCGCGACCATCGCCTCGGCGGGCACGGGCGCCGTCCATGGCGACGTGCTGGTGACGAAGGTACTGATCCCCGCGATCGCCGCCCCGCTGGTGGCGGGCATGGCGGCCATGCTGGCCACCCGGCTGTCGTACACGCTCAGCGCCGAGCGGGCCGAGGGCAAGGCGGCGGAGAAGGGCTTCCGGGTCGGCCAGATCGCCTCCGCGGGCCTGGTGTCGCTGGCCCACGGCACGAACGACGCGCAGAAGACGATGGGCATCATCACCCTCGCCCTGGTCGCCGGCGGCGCCGTCTCCCCCGACTCCGACCCCCCGGTGTGGGTCATCCTCTCCGCGGGCATGGCCATCGCGCTCGGCACCTACCTGGGCGGCTGGCGCATCATCCGTACGATGGGCAAGGGCCTGACCGACCTTCAGCCGCAGCAGGGCTTCGCCGCCCAGACCAGCGCGGCGACGGTCATCCTGGCCTCCTCACACCTCGGCTTCTCCCTCTCCACCACGCACTCGGTGTCGGGCTCGGTGATGGGCGCGGGCCTCGGCCGCAAGGGCGGCGTGGTCCGCTGGTCGACGGCGACCCGGATGTTCGTGGCCTGGGGGCTGACGCTGCCCGCGGCGGCTCTCGTCGGCGCGCTGGCGGAGTACGTCACCGGCTTCGGCGACTGGGGCACGGCTCTGGTGGCCGTCTTCCTCATCGCGTCGAGCGCGGCGATCTGGGTCGTGTCGCGCCGCGAGGTGATCGACCACACGAACGTCAACCACGTCGAGGGCGAGACCGCCGAGTCCGGTGAGAACGCCGAGCCCGCGGGCGTCGTCACGACGGCCATCGCCGCTGTGACCCCGCCGCCGGTGGGCACCGTCTCCGTCACCGAGGACCTGACGGCGACCATCCCGTCCCCGGCCGAGGTCACGGCGAAGCCGTCGGCCACGGCCCTCTGAGTCCGGCTTCCGGTCCCAGGGCCTGTCGTAGCGAGAAGCAGAAGGAAGCAACATGAAGATCGACTGGGCAGCCCTCGGCTCCGTCTTCGGCGTCAGCCTCGTCATCACCGTGGCCATGGTGGGCGTGTTCACCCTGGGCATCGTCGGACTCTCGCGCCGCGAACGGGCGGTAGCGCAGGGCGAGTCGGCGGGGCTGGCCGTCACCGGCGCGTACGCGTGCTTCGCCGCCTGTACGGCCGTGGTGGCGTACGGGATCTATCTGATCGTGGCCTGACCCGGCCGGACACCCGGACACCTCCTCGTCGCCCGCTCCGACCGCGGCCGCCCTACCGGTGGTCACGGTCGGGGCGGGCGTTTTTCGTCGCCCCGATCCGGTCGCGGTGTGGGGCTCAGCACAGTCCTCCTTTCCAGGTCAACGGCAAGTTGACGGGTGTTCCGGGCCCGTGGTGGACTGCCGGAGCCATGTACGGCAGCAGAAGAGGAAGCCGGTGCGAATCCGGCGCGGTCCCGCCACTGTCACCGGGGTAGGTATCCCCGGGAGCCAGGAACTCTCGCCGCCGGTCTCGTCGAACCAGGGCGTGGACACCCTGAGTGAGGACATATCGCCATGCTCGGCTGCCGTCCGAGGTACAGCACCAGGTCGCTGCCCGACCCCACGGCCGGCTGAGCCGGTGCGTGCCGATCGCGTCTTCGCGTACGGCGCCACCGCCGGACTCCTCGGTGATCTGATCCTGGGCGATCCTCGCCGCGGGCATCCGGTCGCCGTGTTCGGGCGGGCCGCCGGCGCCGTCGAGCGGGTGCTGTGGCGGGACCACCGGGGTTGGGGCGCGCTGCACACCGCCGTGTGTGTGGGAGGCGCCGTCTCCCTTGCCGCGGCGGCCGGTCGCGTCGTACGTCCGTCCCGTACCGCTTCCGTCGTACTCACCGCCGCCGCGACCTGGGCCGTGGTCGGCGGTACCTCCCTCGGCCGGGAGGCGCGGGCCGTCGGCTGGTACTTGGAGACCGGGGACATCGAGGGGGCGCGGAAGCGACTGCCCCACCTCTGCGGACGCGATCCGAAGGCCCTCGACTCCGACGGGATCGCCCGGGCCGTCGTCGAGTCCGTCGCCGAGAACACCTCCGACGCCGTGGTGGGCGCGCTGGTCTGGGGCGCCCTGGGCGGGGTGCCCGGGCTGGTCGGGTTCCGGGCCGTCAACACCCTTGACGCGATGGTCGGGCACAGGTCTGAGCGGTACCGGCGGTACGGGTGGGCCTCCGCGCGGCTCGACGACCTCGCCGGGTGGCCGGGGGCACGGCTGACCGCCGTACTCGCCGCCGTCGCCGGCAGTGATCCGCGTGGGGCCGTCCGGGCCTGGCGTGCCGACGCGGGACGCCATCCCAGCCCCAACGCCGGGCCCGTGGAGGCCTCGTTCGCGGGGGCGCTGGGAGTTCGGCTCGGCGGGACGCTGTCCTACGGAGGGCGGGTCGAGCATCGGCCCGTGCTCAACGGGGAGTCCGGGCGGGCTGTCGGCGTCCCCGACGTCGAACGGGCCGTACGGCTGTCGCGGCGCGTCACCTGGCTCGCCCTCGGTGTCAGTGTCGCCGGGCGGCTCCTCGCGAACGCGAGCATGAACAGGGGCATGAGCAGGCGCGTGAACGGGCGAATGAACACGAAGGGGCGTACCTCATGAGTGGCGGGAGCCTCGGTGGTGGGCTGCTTGTCGCCGGGACCACCTCCGACGCCGGCAAGAGTGTCGTCACCGCCGGGATCTGCCGGTGGCTGGTGCGGCAGGGGGTCAAGGTCGCGCCGTTCAAGGCGCAGAACATGTCCCTCAACTCCTTCGTCACGCGAGAGGGCGCCGAGATCGGGCGGGCGCAGGCCATGCAGGCGCAGGCGTGCCGGATCGAGCCGACGGCGCTCATGAACCCCGTACTGCTGAAGCCGGGGAGCGACCAGAGCAGTCAGGTCGTGCTCATGGGGAAGCCCGTGGGCGAGATGAGTGCGCGTGGTTTCTTCGGGGGGTCTGGGCCCGCGGCGGAGCCGCTGTCAGGCGCAGTGTCCCCCGGGACAAGGCTGCACGGGGGGCGGCAGCAGCGACTTCTCGGGACCGTGCTGGAGTGCCTCGCCGAACTGCGGGGCACGTATGACGCGGTGATCTGTGAGGGGGCCGGGAGCCCGGCTGAGATCAACCTCAGGCGGACCGACATCGTCAACATGGGAATCGCGCGCAACGCCCGGCTCCCGGTGCTCGTCGTCGGCGACATCGACCGTGGCGGGGTCTTCGCCTCCTTCTTCGGGACGGTCGCCCTGCTGTCCCCCGAGGACCAGGCCCTCGTCGCCGGGTTCCTCGTCAACAAGTTCCGCGGGGATGTCAGCCTGCTGGAACCCGGGCTCGACATGCTGCTCGGGCTCACCGGACGGCCGACCTACGGCGTGCTGCCGTTCCGGCACGGGCTCGGCATCGACGAGGAGGACGGGCTGCGGGTGTCCCTGCGGGGGACTGTCCGGGAGTCGAACGTCGCCCCGCCGGTCGGGGAGGACGTGCTGCGGGTCGCCGTCTGTGCCGTCCCGCTGATGTCCAACTTCACCGACGTCGACGCGCTGGCCGCCGAACCGGGCGTCGTGGTGCGGTTCGTGGACCGGCCGGAGGAACTGGCCGACGCCGACCTCGTCGTCATCCCCGGAACGCGGGGAACCGTGAAGGCGCTGGCGTGGCTGCGTGAGCGCGGGCTCGCGGACGCCATCATGCGCCGGGCAGCCGAGGGGCGACCTGTGCTCGGCATCTGCGGTGGCTTCCAGGTTCTCGGCGAGCACATCGAGGACGACGTCGAGAGCCGACAGGGCCATGTCGAGGGGCTCGGGGTCCTGCCCGTAAGGGTGCGGTTCGCCCGCGAGAAGACCCTCACCCGGCCCGTCGGCAGCGCCCTCGGCGAAGAGGTCGAGGGGTACGAGATCCATCACGGGGTCGCGGAAGTCCTGGGTGGGGAAACCTTCTTGGACGGGTGCCGGGTCGGGAGCGTCTGGGGTACGCACTGGCACGGCTCGCTCGAATCCGACGGATTCCGGCGGGCGTTCCTGCGCGAGGTGGCCGCCGCCGCGGGCCGCCGCTTCGTACCGGCCCCCGACACCTCCTTCGCCGGGCTGCGCGAGGAACAGCTCGACCTGCTCGGCGATCTCATCGAACAGCACGCGGACACCGACGCGCTCTGGCGGCTCATCGAGTCGGGCGCGCCGCAAGGACTGCCTTTCATTCCACCGGGAGCGCCCGCATGAGCACAGTGTTGTTGTTGTCGACCGCCGACACGGACCTGCTGGCGGCCCGGGCCGCTGCCGGTGCCTCGTACCGGATCGGCAATCCGACCCGGGTGGATGTCGCGGAGGAGCTGCCCGCGCTCGTCGAGGGCGCGGACATCGCCGTCGTACGGCTGCTGGGTGGCAAGCGGGCCTGGGAGGACGGACTCGCATATCTGAGGACGTCCGGTGTGCCGACCGTGCTGCTCGGCGGGGAGACGGTTCCCGACGCCGAGTTGATGGCCGAGTCGTCGGTGCCCGCCGGGGTGGTCGCGGAGGCGCTGCGCTATCTCGTCGAGGGCGGGCCCGCCAACCTCGTGGAGATGGCGCGGTTCCTGTCCGACACCGTGCTGCTGACCGGTGAGGGGTTCGACGAGCCGCAGAAGATGCCCGAGTACGGGGTGCACGGCTCGTACGCGCGGGAGAGCGGCCGTCCGACCATCGGAGTGCTCTTCTACCGGGCCCACGAGCTCAGCGGCAACACCGGGTTCGTCGACACGCTGTGCGACGCGATCGAGGCGCGGGGCGCCAACGCCCTTCCCGTGTACTGCGGTTCACTGCGCGGGGCGGACGCGGGTCTGTACGAGCTGCTCGCCGGCGCCGATGCCCTGATCGCCACCGTTCTCGCCGCCGGCGGTACGCACGCCTCGGAGGCCTCGGCCGGCGGTGACGAGGAGGCCTGGGACATCGGGGCGCTCGCCGACCTCGACGTGCCTGTGCTGCAAGGGCTTTGCCTCACGTCGTCGAGGGCCACCTGGGACGCGTCCGACGCGGCCCTCTCCCCCATGGACGCGGCGATGCAGGTCGCGATCCCCGAGTTCGACGGCCGGCTGATCACCGTGCCGTTCTCCTTCAAGGAGGACGGCCCCGGTGGCGTGCCCGTGTACCTCGCCGACCCCGAGCGGGCCGCCCGGGTCGCCGGAATCGCCGTACGGCACGCCCGGTTGAAGTACAAGCCGAACGCGGACAAGAAGCTCGCGCTCGTCTTCACCGCCTACCCGACCAAGCACTCGCGCGTCGGCAACGCGGTGGGCCTCGACACTCCCGCGTCGGCGGTACGGGTGCTGGACGCGCTGCGCGCCGCCGGGTACTCCCTCACCGAATACCCCGACAACGGGGACGAGTTGATCCACCGGCTCATCGCGGCCGGCGGTCACGACGTCGAGTGGCTGACGGAGGACCAGCTGGCCGCTGCGCCCGCGCGTGTGCCGCTGGCCGACTATCGGGCGTGGTTCGACAAGCTGGACAGCGGGATGCGCGACGGGATGCTGGAGACGTGGGGCGAGCCTCCGGGCAACCTGTACGTCGACGGGGACGACATCGTCCTGGCCTCCCTCCAGTTCGGGAACGTCGTCGTGATGATCCAGCCGCCGCGCGGCTTCGGCGAGAACCCGATCGCGATCTACCACGACCCGGACATGCCGCCGTCCCACCACTACATGGCGGCCTACAGGTGGTTGGAGTCCTCGTTCGGCGCCGACGCGATCGTCCACATGGGCAAGCACGGCACCATGGAGTGGCTGCCCGGCAAGGGACTCGGGCTGAGCAAGGGGTGCGGGCCGGACGCCGTGCTCGGTGAACTCCCCCTCGTCTACCCCTTCATCGTCAACGACCCCGGCGAGGGCACCCAGGCCAAGCGGCGCGGGCACGCCACGGTCGTGGACCACCTCGTACCGCCGATGGCGCGCGCGGACACGTACGGCGACCTGGCGAAGCTGGAGCAGCTCCTCGACGAGTACGCGCTCGTCTCCGACCTGGACCCGACGAAGGCGCCTGCTGTGCGCGCGCAGATCTGGACGCTGGTCAAGGCGGCCGAACTGCATCACGACCTGCATGTGGACGACCAGCCGGACGACGACGCGTTCGACTCGTTCGTCATGCACATCGACGGCTATCTGTGCGAGATCAAGGACGTGCAGATCCGGGACGGGCTGCACATTCTCGGCGGCGGCCCGGAGGCCGAGCCTCGCGTGAACCTCGTACTGGCGGTGCTGCGTGCCTCGCAGGTGTGGGGCGGTCAGGCGAACGCGTTGCCTGGTCTGCGGGCCTGCCTGGCCGAGTACTTCGGGCTGGTCGAGAAGGAGTTGCTGGCCGAGCCGGGAGCTCCGGTGAAGCTGGCGGTCGAGCTGACGGATCTCGTCGACGGGCCGGCGCGTTCGGCCGCCGACGCGATCGACCTGCTGGAGCAGTTGTGCCGGCGGCTCGCGGAGGGCATGGAGGAGCGGGCGTGGGAGGTCGCGACGGTTCCCGCTCTCGTGCGGGACGTGCTGGGGCTCGAACTACCGGCAGCCGTCGCTGTGTTGGAGTTCGCCTGCCGTGAGGTGGTGCCCCGGTTGGCCCGTACGACGGACGAGATCACCCACATCCTCAAGGCACTTGACGGCGGTTTCGTCCCGGCGGGGCCCTCGGGCTCACCCACGCGCGGACTCGTCAACGTCCTTCCGACCGGCCGCAACTTCTACTCCGTCGACCCCAAGGCCATTCCGTCCAGGCTGAGTTGGGAGGTCGGACAGGCGCTCGCCGACTCGCTCGTACAGCGGTACGTAACCGACAACGGCGAGTATCCGACGTCCGTCGGCCTGACGGTCTGGGGTACGTCGGCCATGCGGACGCAGGGCGACGACATCGCCGAGATCCTGGCGCTGCTGGGCTGCCGTCCGGTGTGGGACGACGCGTCGAGGCGGGTGACCGGGTTCGAGGTGGTGCCGGTGGCCGAGCTGGGGCGGCCCCGGATCGACGTCACGGTCCGTATCTCCGGGTTCTTCCGGGACGCGTTCCCGCACGTGGTCGGGCTGATCGACGACGCGGTGCGTGCGGTCGCGGACCTGGACGAGCCGGCCGAGTCCAACTTCGTACGGGCCCACGTGGACGCGGATGCCGCCGAGCACGGGGACCGGCGGCGGGCCACGGCCCGTATCTTCGGGTCGAAGCCGGGGGCGTACGGGGCCGGGCTGCTGCCGCTGATCGACGCGCGCAACTGGCGCAGCGACGCGGACCTCGCCGAGGTGTACGCGGTGTGGGGCGGTTACGCGTACGGGCGCGGCCTGGACGGGCGGGCAGCCCGGGGGGACATGGAGACGGCGTTCCGGCGGATCGCGGTGGCGGCGAAGAACGTCGACACGCGAGAGCATGACCTGGTCGACGCCGACGACTACTTCCAGTACCACGGCGGCATGGTCGCGATGGTGCGGCACCTGACGGGGGCGAGCCCCGAAGCGTACGTCGGGGACTCCGCGACTCCCGACCAGGTGAAGACCCGGACACTGGGCGAGGAGACTCACCGGGTGTTCCGGGCGCGCGTGGTCAACCCGCGTTGGATGGCGGCGATGCGGCGGCACGGGTACAAGGGCGCGTTCGAGATGGCCGCGACCGTGGACTACCTCTTCGGGTACGACGCCACGGCCGGGGTCGTGGACGACTGGATGTACGAGAAGCTCAGCGCCGAGTACGTCTTCGATCCCGAGAACCGGGACTTCATGAAGAAGTCCAACCCGTGGGCGTTGCGCGGGATCACGGAACGGTTGCTGGAAGCCGCCGACCGTGGGTTGTGGGCCGAGCCGGACGCCGACACGATCGAGCGGTTGCGCGCGACCTACCTGGAGCTCGAAGGCGATCTGGAGGGCGACGACAAGTGAGTACCCCGTTTCCGTTCACGGCCGTCGTCGGCCAAGAGGACCTGCGGCTCGCGCTGCTGCTGAACGCCGTCTCGCCGGCGGTGGGTGGTGTGCTGGTGCGCGGCGAGAAGGGCACCGCCAAGTCCACTGCCGTGCGCGCCCTTTCGGTGCTGCTGCCCGCGGTGGATGTCGTCGCCGGATGCCGGTTCTCGTGTGATCCCGGCGGGCCCGACCCGGCCTGTCCTGATGGGCCGCACGAGGCCGGGGCCCACGAGTCCCGGGCCGCCCGGATGGTCGAGCTGCCCGTCGGTGCCTCCGAGGACCGGCTTGTCGGTGCCCTCGACATCGAGCGGGCGCTCGCGGAGGGCGTGAAGGCGTTCGAGCCGGGGCTGCTCGCCGATGCGCATCGCGGGATTCTGTACGTCGACGAGGTCAATCTCCTTCATGATCACCTGGTTGACCTGCTGTTGGACGCCGCCGCGATGGGCGCCTCCTACGTCGAACGTGAGGGTGTCTCCGTACGGCATGCGGCGAAGTTCCTGCTCGTCGGGACCATGAACCCCGAGGAGGGCGAGCTTCGGCCGCAGCTGCTCGACCGGTTCGGGCTGACCGTCGAGGTCGCGGCCTCGCGGGAGCCCGATCAGCGGGTGGAGGTCGTGCGGCGGCGGCTGGCGTACGACGACGATCCCGCCGGGTTCTCCGCGCGGTGGGCCGATGAGGAGTCCGCCGTGCGGGCCCGGATCGTCGCCGCGCGGGAGCTGTTGCCGTCCGTGCGGCTGGGCGACGGGGCGTTGCGGCAGATCGCCGCCACCTGTGCCGCCTTCGAGGTGGACGGGATGCGCGCCGACATCGTGATGGCACGCACCGCCGTCGCACTGGCCGCCTGGGACGGGCGTACCGACGTGCTCGCGGAGGATGTGCGGCAGGCCGCGTTGCTTGCCCTTCCTCATCGGCGGCGGCGGAATCCCTTTGACGCGCCCGGACTTGACGAGAACAAGCTCGACGAGACGTTGGAGGAGTTCGGCGGGCAGGGGTCGGGGGCGGACGGTGAGGACGAGGACCCTGATCCCGATCCCGATCCTGGGTCGGACGGGCCCGGGGGTGGCGGTGGTCAGGCCCCGGAGTCCGACGACGGGCCGCAGGGGGACGACGCCGGCGCGCAGCCCGAGGCCGGGGAGGGCGGGGAGGGCGGGGAGCCGCAGCCCTCGGGGGCCGGTGCCGGCGAGCAGCAGCCCGTACGGGCGGGTGAGCCCTTTCGTACCAAGGTGCTGAGCGTTCCCGGTGTGGGTGAGGGTGCTGCCGGTCGGCGGTCTCGGGCACGTACCGAGCGGGGGCGGACGACAGGGTCCCGGCGGCCTCAAGGGGCGCTCACCAAGCTGCACCTGGCGGCCACCGTGCAGGCCGCCGCGCCGCATCAGCTGGCGCGGGGGCGGGTCGGGCGTGGGCTGGTGGTGCGGCGGGACGATCTGCGGCAGGCGACGAGGGAGGGGCGCGAGGGGAATCTCGTGCTGTTCGTCGTCGATGCCTCGGGGTCGATGGCCGCCCGGCAGCGGATGAGTGCCGTCAAAGGCGCTGTGCTGTCGTTGCTGCTCGACGCCTATCAGCGGCGGGACAAGGTGGGGCTCGTGACGTTTCGCGGGACGGCGGGCGATGTCGCTCTGCCGCCGACCTCGTCCGTGGACGCGGCGGCCGTTCGGCTGGAGTCGCTGCCGACCGGTGGGCGTACGCCGATCGCGGCGGGACTGCTGAAGGCGCACGACGTGCTCCGGGTGGAGCGGATGCGGGATCCGGCCCGGCGTGCGCTGGTGGTGGTCGTGACCGACGGGCGGGCCACGGGTGGCCCGGAGCCGGTCGCGCTGGCCGGGCGGGCGGCTCGCCTGTTCGCTGCCGAGGGGATCGCCTCCGTGGTCGTCGACTGCGAGTCCGGGCCGGTACGGCTGGGACTCGCCGGTCAGCTCGCGGGTGAGCTCGGGGGTACGGCGGTGACGCTCGACGAGTTGCGGGCGGACTCCATCGCCGGTCTGGTGAGGGATGTGCAGGGGACTTCGAGGAGGGCCGCGTAATGCCGCAGGGACAGCCGAGTGTCGTGCCGGACGACGGTCTGACGACCAGGCAGCGGCGTAACCGGCCGCTTGTCGTCGTGCACACGGGGATCGGGAAGGGCAAGTCGACCGCCGCTTTCGGGCTCGCTCTGCGCGCCTGGAATCAGGGGTGGCCCATCGGGGTGTTCCAGTTCGTCAAGTCGGCGAAGTGGAAGGTGGGGGAAGAGAACGCGCTCCGGGTGCTGGGGGCCAGCGGGGAGGGCGGGACCGTCGACTGGCACAAGATGGGCGAGGGCTGGTCCTGGGTTCAGCGCGACGAGCAGCTCGACAACGAGGACAAGGCCCGGGAGGGCTGGGAGCAGGTCAAACGGGACCTCGCCGCCGAGACGTACAAGCTGTACGTGTTGGACGAGTTCGCCTATCCCATGCACTGGGGGTGGGTCGATGTCGACGAGGTCGTCGCTGTGTTGCGGGACCGGCCCGGGAATCAGCATGTGGTGATCACGGGGCGCAACGCCCCGGAGAAGCTGGTGGAGTTCGCGGATCTGGTGACGGACATGTCCAAGGTCAAGCATCCGATGGACACCGGGCAGAAGGGGCAGCGGGGTATCGAGTGGTGACGTCCGCCTCCGTCTCGTCCGGATCCCTGTCGTCCGGATCCCTGTCGTCCGGGTCCGTGCCCCGGCTGGTCATTGCCGCGCCCTCCTCGGGCAGCGGCAAGACCACCGTCGCCACGGGGTTGATGGCCGCGTTCGCCGCGCGGGGACTTGCCGTGTCTCCGCACAAGGTGGGGCCGGACTACATCGATCCCGGGTATCACGCGCTCGCCACCGGGCGGGTGGGGCGGAATCTCGACGCGTACATGTGCGGGCCCGAGTTGGTCGGGCCGCTGTTCGTGCACGGGGCGCGCGGGTGTGACATCGCCGTGGTCGAGGGCGTGATGGGGCTGTACGACGGGGCTGCGGGCGAGGGTGAGCTCGCGTCCACGGCTCAGGTGGCCAAGTTGCTGCGGGCGCCGGTGGTGCTTGTCGTCGACGCGTCTTCGCAGTCCCGCTCCGTGGCGGCGCTCGTGCACGGGTTCGTGTCGTGGGATCCGGAGGTGCGGGTCGGGGGCGTGATCCTCAACAAGGTCGCGTCGGATCGGCATGAGGAGATGCTGCGGGAGGCGTTGGAGTCGGTGGGGGTGCCTGTGGTGGGGGTGCTTCGGCGGGTTCCGCAGGTGGATGTGCCTTCTCGGCATCTGGGGTTGGTGCCGGTCGCCGAGCGGCAGGGGGAGGCGGTGGCGGCTGTTGCGGCCATGGCCGCGCAGGTTTCGGAAGGGTGCGATCTCGAGGCGTTGTTCGGGTTGGCGCGTAGTGCGGGGGTGTTGGCGTGTGCGGGGTGGGATGCGGGTGAGGTTCTGCCCGCGGCGGAGCCGCTGAAGGATGCAGCCTCGCCCCCGCCGCCCCTACCCGTCCCTCCCCCAGAGGGGGGACCCCCACTGGGGGCTGCGCCCCCAGACCCCCGCTGTCGGCCTGAACGGCCTCGTCCTCAAACGCCGGACGGGCTGGTGGTGCCGGGCGGAGACACCAGTGCACCTGTGATCGCCCTCGCCGGCGGAGCCGCCTTCACCTTTTCCTATGCCGAGCATGTCGAGTTGTTGCGGGCCGCCGGGGCCGAGGTCGTCGTGTTCGATCCGCTTCGGGATGAGCAACTGCCCGACGGCACACGCGGGTTGGTCATCGGGGGTGGGTTTCCCGAGGTGTTCGGGGCCGAGTTGTCCGCCAATGAGCCCCTGCGCAAGTCCGTCGCCGCTCTTGCCGGGAGTGGTGCGCCCGTTGCCGCCGAGTGTGCCGGGTTGCTGTATCTGGGCCGGGAGTTGGACGGGCGGCCCATGTGCGGGGTGCTCGATGCCACCGCCCGGATGAGTGACCGGCTCACCCTCGGCTATCGGGACGCCGTGGCCGTGAGTGACAGTTCGCTCGCGGCGGCCGGTACCCGGATGCGGGGGCACGAGTTTCATCGGACCGTCGTCGAGCCCGGGGCGGGGGCGGAACCGGCTTGGGGCGTGCGTACCCCGGTCCGGCGGGTCGAGGGGTTTGTACAGCGCGGTGTGCACGCGAGCTATTTGCACACGCACTGGGCGTCGGCGCCCGGTGTCGCCCGTCGGTTCGTGGAGAGGTGCCTGACGTCATGAGCAGCGAGAGCGGTGTGAGCATCAGCAGGCTTGTCGGTGTGGGGGTCGGGCCCGGTGATCCCGAACTCGTGACCGTCAAGGGCGTCAACGCGTTGCGCGCCGCCGATGTGGTCGTCGTACCCGTGATGGACACCCTTGAGCGGGGGCGTGCCGAGGCCACCGTGCTGCACTACGTGGGCGCCGAGAAGATCGTTCGGGTCGTCTTCGCGCTCAACGAGCGGTCCGACCATGCCCGGCGCGAGGCTGCCTGGGATGCCGCCGGTGCCCGGGTCGCCGAGTTGCTCGGCGCGCATCCCGTCGTCGCCTTCGCGACCATCGGCGACCCCAACGTGTACTCGACGTTCACCTATCTCGCCCACACGATCGGGGAACTGGTGCCCTCCGCCGTCATCGAGACCGTGCCCGGTATCACCGCGATGCAGGATCTGGCGGCACGGTCGGGGGCCGTACTCACCGAGGGGACCGAGCCGCTCACCCTCGTGCCCGTGACCGCGGGGGCCGCTGTGCTCAAGGAGGCTCTAGGCGGGCCGGGGACTGTCGTCGCGTACAAGTTCGGGCGGCAGGCACAGGAGGTCGTCCAGGCGTTGCGGGAGAGCGGGCGGATCGGCGACGCGGTGTGGGGGTCGGCGCTGGGGCTGGAGGACGAGTCCATCCGGCCCGCCGGCGAACTCGACGGTGAGCCGCTCCCGTACCTCTCCACGCTCATCGCGCCCGCGCCACGCCACGGCGGCAGGGGCGGCAAGTTGTGAACCACCGCTCAGCCCGACAGGCCCACCACCAGCCAGATGAACGCCGCGCCCGCGATCGTGCACAGCACCGTCGAGTGGGTGGGGTGTTCGTGGTGGGCCTCGGGGAGGATCTCGGCGGCGGCGAGGTAGAGCAGCACGCCGGCGAAGAGGCCGAGATAGCCGCCGAGCGCCTGTTCGGGGATCGTGAAGAACAGGGTCGAGGCCGCGCCCACGACCGGTGCCGCCGCGTCGGCGAACAGCATGGCCAGGGCTTTGCGGCGGGCGTTTCCGTACAGGCTCGTGATCGTGTACGTGTTGAAGCCGTCGGCGAAGTCGTGGGCGATCACGGCGAGCGCGACGGCGAGACCCATACCGCCGCCCACCTGGAAGGCCGCGCCGATCGCGACGCCGTCCATCGCACTGTGGCCGACCATCGCCGCGGCGGCCGTCAGGCCCACCTGGGGCGTCCGGCCGCCGTGCTCTCCGGTCCCCTCGGCGGCGCCGTGCGAGGCCTGCCGTACGGCGAGCAGACGTTCCACCAGATGGGCCAGCAGGAAACCGGCGACGAAGAGCAGCAGCGCGGCCGGTACGCCGAACACCTCCCGGCCCGCCGCGTGCAGCGCCTCGGGCAGCAGGTCGAGGCCGACCACGCCCAGCATCAGGCCGCCGGCCAGGCCCAGGACGAGATGGCGGCGGTCGGTCACACGCAGTGCCGTCCAGCCGCCGGCCAGCGTCATCAGGAACGCGCCGAGCGCGACGAAGACCGCCATGTGCCCTTGCTATCCGATCAACCCGCCTTCGCGCACCTCCACACCCATCCGCACACTTACTGATGTTTTCGACATTCCGTACGAGAGGATCTCGCCCCATGGCTCCCACGGCCGACGTTTCGACCGGCGCTCCCACCGGCAAGGTGACGTTCGTCGGTGCCGGCCCCGGCGCCGCCGATCTGCTGACGTTCCGCGCGGCCCGCGCCATCGCCGACGCGGACATCGTGATCTGGGCGGCCAGCCTCGTACAGGAGGCGGTTCTCGAACATGCGCGCGAGGGGGCGGAGATCCTCGACTCGGCGACCATGTCGCTGGAGGATGTCGTCGCCGTGTACGAGCGTGCCGTGCGCGAGGGCCTGCGCGTGGCCCGTATCCACTCCGGCGATCCCGCGCTCTGGGGCGGCACCCAGGAGCAGGTCGACCGGTGTGCCGAGATCGGGATCGAGACCGAGATCGTGCCCGGTGTCTCCTCCTTCTCCGCGGTCGCCGCCATCGCCCAGCGCGAGCTGACCATCCCCGAGGTCGCGCAGTCCGTGATCCTCACCCGGCTGGGCGGCGGCAAGACACCGATGCCGCCGGGTGAGGAGGTGCGGGAGTTCGCCCGGCACGGGACCACCATGGCGATCTTCCTGTCCGCCGCCCGCAGCGGACAGCTCGTGCGGGAGCTGCTGGAGGGCGGCTATCCGACGTCCACGGCGGTCGTCATCGCCTACCAGGCGACCTGGCCCGAGGAACTGATCGTGCGGTGCACGATCGAGACGCTGGAGGAGACGGTCAAGGAGCACAAGCTGTGGAAGCACACCTTGTTCCTGATCGGCCCGGCCCTCGACGCCAGCGGCACCCGCTCGCACCTCTACCACCCCGGCCACTTCCACGGCTTCCGCAAGGCCGACCCGGCGGCTCGCCGGGCGCTGCGCGAACGAGGGGCGAGTACGTGATCACCGTCATCGGTACGGGGACGGGGGCGCCGCTTCCGCCGGACGCCACGGCCGCCGTCGCCGGGGCCGCGCTGGTCGTGGGCGCCCGGCGGCATCTGGCCACGGTGTCGGCATCGGTGACGGTGGCGGAGGGGGCCGAGCAGGTTGTCCTGGGGGCGCTGGCACCGGCGCTCGACACCATCGAGGAGTACGTAGGGAAGGAACGGCCTGTTGTCGTGCTCGCCTCGGGTGATCCCGGGTTCTTCGGGATCGTGCGGGCGCTGGCCGAGCGGTTCGGGGCCGGGCGGCTCGATGTCCGGCCGGGGGTGTCCTCCGTGGCCGCCGCGTTCGCCCGGGCCGGGCTGACCTGGGACGACGCGGTGGTGGTCAGCGCGCACGGGCGGGAACCGCGTACGGCGGTCAACGTGTGCCGGGCGCGGCCCAAGGTGGCGGTGCTGACCGGGCCGGGTGCCGGACCCGCTGAACTGGGCTCGGCCCTGGTCGGCGGTCCGGCACGCGTCCTGGTTGTCGCGTCGGCGTTGGGCGATCCGGAACTCGAACGCGTCGAGCGGGTCACGCCTGCCGAGGCGGCCGCACGGGACTGGGGCGACGCGGTGAGTGTGGTGCTGTGTCTCGACGAGGCGCGGGCCCTCGCACCCGTCCGTGTCACGGTCGCCGGGGAGTCCGTCGGACCGGCCCAATGGGCTCTGGATGAGCGGGAGTTCGCCCATCGCGACTCGATGATCACCAAGTTCGAGGTACGGGCCCTGGCGCTGGCCCGGCTGGGGCCGCGCCTCGGCGACCTGGTCTGGGACATCGGCGCGGGCTCCGGTTCCGTGGCCGTGGAGTGCGCGCGGCTCGGGGCGGCCGTGGTCGCCGTCGAGAAGACGCCGGACGGGGCGGAGCGGGTGCGGGCGAACGCCGCCGCGCACGGTGTCGACGTGCGGGTGGTGGAGGGGAGCGCGCCTGATGACCTGCCCTCGCCGTCCGAACTCGGGCTCGGACTCGGGCTCGGACTCGACGAGCCCGACGCCGTGTTCATCGGTGGGGGCGGGCGCGAGCTGCCCGCGATCGTCGCCGCGTGTGCGGGGCGGGCCCGGCGGACGGTGGTGGTCGCGATGGCCGCCCTCGACCGGGTCCCGGCCGTGCGTGCGGCGCTCATCGGCGCCGGACTCGACTGCGACGGCGTCCTGCTGCAGTCGTCCCGGCTCGCACCGCTGCCGGGTGAGGTGACCCGCCTCGCGGCGACCAACCCCGTTTTCCTGCTGTGGGGCACCCGTCCCACGGCGCATACAGACAGACGTACAGACAGACGTACAGACAGGTCTGTGGACAGATCTGTGGACAGCCATACAGGTAGCGAAGGAGATGCTCTGTGATCGGCCTGATTTCCGCGACGGCGGCGGGCGCGGCGGCGCGTGATCGGCTTGCCGCCGCCTGGCCCGACCGTACGCGTGTGTACGAGGGGCCGGTCGCCGACGCCGTCCGGCGCGCGTTCGGAGAGTGCTCACAGCTCGTGTGCTTCCTGGCCACGGGGGCGGTCGTACGACTGGTCGCCCCGCTGCTGGCCGACAAGGCGTCCGATCCCGGAGTGGTGTGCGTCGACGAGGGCGGACGGTTCGCCGTGTCGCTGGTCGGCGGGCACGGTGGCGGGGCCAATGAACTCGCCCGTGCGGTCGGCCGGTTGCTGGGTGCGGAGCCGGTGGTGACCACCGCGACGGACGCTGTGGGGGTGCCGGGGCTCGACACCCTCGGGATGCCCGTCGAGGGCGATGTAGCCGGAGTCTCGCGGGCAATGCTCGACGGTGAACCCGTCGCGCTGGAGCTGGAGTCGGTCTGGCCGCTGCCCGCGCTGCCGCCCAATGTGCTGCCGTCCGGTGCCGGGAGTGCGGTACCGGGCGCCGGGCCGACGATCCGGGTCACCGACCGGCTGATCGACGGTGACGGTGCGGGTGTGGTCGTGTTGCGGCCGCCGTCCCTCGTCGTCGGTGTGGGCGCCTCCAAGGGCGCTCCGGTCGACGAGGTACTCGGGCTGGTCGAGGGGGCGTTGGCGGACGCGGGGCTCTCGGTGGCGTCCGTCGCCGCGCTGGCCACCGTCGACGCGAAGGCGGACGAGCCGGGGATCGTCGGGGCCGCCGAGCGGCTCGGGGTGCCCGTGGTGACGTACTCCGCCGACGAGTTGGCCGGCGTCGACGTGCCGAATCCCTCCGACGCGCCGCTCGCCGCCGTCGGCACACCCTCCGTGGCGGAGGCTGCCGCGCTGCTCGGCGGGGGCGAACTCCTCGTACCCAAGAGGAAGTCGGAGCGCGCGGACGGGGCGCCGGCCATGGCGACCTGTGCTGTCGTACGGCGGCCGGGGCGTGGACGGCTCGCGGTCGTGGGGCTCGGACCGGGGGCGCGGGATCTGCTGACGCCGCGCGCCGAGGCGGAGTTGCGGCGGGCGTCCGTGCTCGTCGGGCTCGATCAGTACGTCGACCAGATCCGCGATCTGCTGCGGCCCGGCACCCGGATCCTGGAGTCGGGGCTCGGGGCCGAGGAGGAGCGGGCGCGGACGGCGGTCGCCGAGGCCCGGAAGGGGCAGGCGGTCGCGCTGATCGGCAGCGGGGACGCCGGCGTGTACGCGATGGCGTCGCCCGCGCTCGCCGAGGCGTCCGACGACATCGACGTGGTCGGGGTGCCCGGCGTCACGGCCGCCCTCGCCGCCGGCGCGATTCTCGGGGCTCCGCTCGGCCACGACCACGTGTCCATCAGCCTCTCCGACCTGCACACTCCGTGGCACGTCATCGAGCGGCGGGTGCTGGCGGCGGCCGAGGCGGACATCGTCGTGACGTTCTACAACCCGCGCAGCCGGGGCCGTGACTGGCAGTTGCCCAAGGCGCTCGCCATCCTCGGCGCGCACCGGGAGCCGACGACGCCCGTGGGTGTCGTACGGAACGCGTCACGGCCCGACGAGTCCAGCCGCGTCACGACGCTGACCGGTCTCGACCCGGCGACGGTCGACATGATGACGGTCGTGACCGTCGGCAACACCGCGACCCGCAACATCGCGGGCCGGATGGTCACGCCTCGCGGGTATCGCTGGCAGGAGACGGGGCGATGAACACCACCTGTCCGGCGTCGCTGCCCGGCTCCCTTCTCAACACCCTTTCGCTTCATCCCACTTCACCGTCCGAGGAGACATCGTGACCACCCCGCCGCCCGCCCTGCTCATCGCCGGCCACGGCACCCGGGACGAGGCCGGGGCCGAGGCGTTCCGTGACTTCGTACGGGAGTTGGGGCGCCGTAACCCCGAACTGCCCGTCGCGGGCGGCTTCATCGAGCTGTCGCCGCCGCCGCTGGGTGACGCCGTGACCGAGCTGGTGGAGCGGGGGGTACGGAGGTTCGCCGCCGTTCCGCTGATGCTGGTGTCCGCCGGACACGCCAAGGGGGACATCCCGGCGGCGCTGTCCCGGGAGAAGGAGCGGCACCCGGGGATCTCCTACACGTACGGGCGTCCGCTGGGTCCGCACCCGGCGCTGCTCGCGGTGCTGGAGCGGCGGCTGGAGGAGGCGCTGGGCGGTGGGGCTCGTACGCCCGCCGACCGGGCCGACGTCACCGTGCTGCTGGTCGGGCGCGGTTCCACCGACCCGGACGCCAACGCCGAGGTGCTCAAGGCGGCGCGGCTGCTGTGGGAGGGGCGCGGCTACGCCGGTGTGGAGACGGCGTTCGTGTCCCTGGCGGCGCCGGACGTGCCGTCGGGGCTCGACCGGTGCGTGAAGCTGGGTGCGCGGCGGATCGTCGTCCTGCCCTACTTCCTGTTCACCGGGATTCTGCCGGACCGGGTGCGGCAGCAGACGGAGGGCTGGGCCGACGCCCACCCGGAGATCGAGGTGCGGTCCGCCGACGTCATCGGTCCGGAGCCGGAGCTGCTCGACCTGGTGATGGAGCGGTACCGGGAGGCCGTGCAGGGGGATCTGCGGATGAACTGCGACTCGTGCGTGTACCGGATCGCGCTGCCCGGCTTCGAGGACAAGGTCGGAATGCCTCAGCAACCGCACTTCCATCCGGACGACGAAGGTGGCCACGATGGTCACCATCATGGACATCACTCACACGGGCACTCGCACTCCCATGCGCACTGACGGAAACACCGACGGGCATGACCTTCGGCACCACGGGGACGCCGAAGTGCGCGACGACGGCGCCAAGTTGATCGACCTCGCCGTGAACGTCCGGGCCGACGCTCCCCCGGCCTGGCTGCGCGAGCACATCGCCGGGTCGCTCGGCGGGCTCGCCGCGTATCCCGACGGGCGCGCCGCGCGGGCGGCGGTGGCGGCCCGGCACGGGGTGCCGGTGGAACGGGTGCTGCTCACCGCCGGGGCCGCGGAGGCCTTCGTGCTGCTGGCGCGCGCCCTGAAGGTACGCCGGCCGGTGGTCGTGCACCCGCAGTTCACGGAGCCGGAGGCGGCGCTGCGCGATGCCGGGCACAGCGTGGACCGGGTGCTGCTTCGGGCGGCGGACGGGTTCCGGCTGGACCCGGCGCTCGTGCCCGACGACGCCGACCTGGTGGTGGTCGGCAACCCGACGAACCCGACGTCGATCCTGCATCCGACGGCCTCGCTCATCCAGCTTGCCCGTCCTGGGCGGACGTTGGTGGTCGACGAGGCGTTCATGGACGCGGTGCCGGGTGAGCGGGAGGCGCTGGCCGGGCGTACGGACGTGCCCGGGCTCGTGGTGCTGCGGAGCCTGACGAAGACGTGGGGGCTGGCGGGGCTGCGGATCGGGTACGTGCTGGCGGCGCCGGAGACGGTCTCGGAGCTGGAGCGGGCACAGCCGTTGTGGCCGGTGTCCACGCCGGCGCTGGCCGCGGCGCAGGTGTGCGTGTCCGGGCCGGCGCTGGCGGAGGCGGAGGAGGGGGCGCGGCGTATCGCCGCGGACCGGGCTCATCTTGTCGCCGGGCTCGCCGAGTTCGGGTCCGACGGGGTGCGGGTGGTGACTCCGGCGGAGGGGCCGTTCGTGCTGGTGCGGGTGCCTCAGGCTGTTGCGGTGCGGGGGCATCTGCGGGGGCTGGGGTACGCGGTGCGGCGGGGGGACACGTTTCCTGGGCTGGGGGAGGAGTGGCTGCGGGTGGCTGTGCGAAATCGGGTGACGGTGAACGGGTTTCTGCAGGCGTTCGATCGGGCGGTGACGCTGGCGGGGCGGTGAGTTTCTTCGCCCCCGCCGCCCTTACCCGTCCCATCCTTCTGGGGCTCCGCCCCAGACCCCGCTCCTCAAACGCCGGAGGGGCTGAAATACCCAGCCCGTCCGGCGTTTGAGGACGAGGCCCTTCAGGGCCGAAGCGGGGGTCTGGGGGCGCAGCCCCCAGGAACAGGATGGGACGGGTAGGGGCGGCGGGGGCGAGGAAACACCCCCTGCGTCAGCTCTTGCCTCGGCGGGCCAGTGCGACCGCTCCTCCGCCCGCCAGCAGCAACACGGCCGCCCCGCCCACGAGGTACGGCGTCATCGAGCTGCCGCCCGTCTGCGCGAGCCCCGCCTCGGCCGGAGCCCCCTGCGGCTTCACCTCCGGTGCCGGTTTCGTCGGCGTCGTCGGCTCCGCCTGCACCGCCGGTGCCTCACACGTCGCCTTCGCCAGCGTCACCGTGCCCTCGACCTCCGCCACGTTGAGGTCCAACGGGTTGACGGACACCTTGAGTTCGAGCGCGGTCGCCGCCGCTGTACGGGTCGTCGTCTCCGTCTGTGACAGGTCGAGGCGCACCTCGCCGACTCCTGGCACCTTCACCTCGACGGGGCCGCTCGGAGTCAGCGTCACCTTCTTCCCGAGAGCCGTCACCGAACCCAGGAGGTTCGAGGAGGCGACCGGCTTCTCTCCCGCCACGCAGGTCGCCTTCGACGTGACCTGCTCCACCTCGATCAGGGACAACAACGGCAGGCCGGGCACGTGGAGCTTGGCGTGCGCGAGTTTCGTCGACGCCTCCGCCTTGCCGTCCGACACCGCAGCCTTCGCCTCCGCGACCTCCGCGCCGAGCACGGTGAACGGTTTTCCGCCGTCCACGCCGTCCAACGTGGCGGTCAGCGCCGTCTGTTGGGCGCTCTGCGGCGCCTCCACCTCGTTCAGTGCGACCGCGAGCGGGACGTTCACGCTCTTGTTGAGGAGGGACACGTTCAGCCCGGTGCGGAGGACGACCGCGCTCGCGCGGCCCTGGTCCTCCGTCGCGTGGGCCAGGGCCGCGGGACCGGCGGCCACCAGGGCCGTGGCTGCCGCGACGGTGACCAGACTGCGTGCGGGCATGCGGAAGTTGTTGGCGTTCACGGTTGGGGACCCCTCGGAAGAGACACGCTTGGGACCCGGTAAGAATTACGTACAGGACGTCAACGGTCAGCAATCTGACGGGACTTCACTCCTACGAGGGGTTTCCGCGCAGATCTTCGAATCCCACGCCACGGATGTTCACCGCATTCACCCGGGTCACCCCACGACGCGCCCGTTCAGCACCACCCGCAACGGCGCCCCCAACACCCGTACGTCCGCCCGCGGATCGCTCTCGTACACCACCAGGTCCGCCGCCGCCCCCTCCGTGAGACCGGGCCGCCCCAGCCACTCCCGCGCGCCCCATGTCGTCGCCGACAGCGCCTCGACCGGCGGGATACCGGCCTTGGTCAGCTCGGCCACCTCCGCCGCGACCAGCCCGTGCGGCAGCGTGCCCCCCGCGTCCGTGCCGACGTACACCGGGATCCCCGCGTCGTACGCGGAACGCACCGTGTCGTAGCGACGCTCGTGCAGGCGGCGCATATGGGCCGACCATGCCGGGAACTTGGCGTCGCCGGCTGCCGCGAGGTTCGGGAACGTCGCGATGTTCACCAGGGTCGGGACGATCGCCACGCCGCGTGCGGCGAACAGCGGGATCGTGTCCTCGGTCAGGCCCGTCGCATGCTCGACGCAGTCGATGCCCGCCTCGACCAGGTCCCGCAGGGAGTCCTCCGCGAAGCAGTGGGCCGTGACCCGCGCGCCCAGACGGTGGGCCTCCGCGATCGCCGCCTCCACCTCCTCGCGCGGCCAGCAGGCGGAGAGATCGCCGGTGCCTCGGTCCAGCCAGTCGCCCACCAGCTTCACCCAGCCGTCGCCGCGCCGGGCCTCCCGTGCGACGTACGCCACCAGGTCGTCCGGCTCGATCTCGTGCGCGAAGCCCCGAATGTAGCGACGGGTGCGGGCGATGTGCCGACCCGCCCTGATGATCTTCGGGAGGTCCTCGCGGGCGTCGGTCCAGCGGGTGTCGGACGGTGAGCCGGCATCCCGGATGAGGAGGGTGCCCGCGTCCCGGTCGGTCAGCGCCTGCTTCTCGGCTGTGTCCTGCGGCACCGTGCCGTCCGGTCCCAGGCCCACATGGCAGTGCGCGTCGACCAGACCGGGCAGCGCCCAGCCCTCCACCGTGCGGATGTCACGGGCGCCGGGCGGTCGGTCGTACGTGATCCTGCCGCCGACCACCCACACCTCGTCACGGATTTCCTCCGGGCCGACCAGCACCCGCCCTTTGACCCGCAACACCGCCTGATCGCTCATGGACGGCACCTTAGTTCGGCCGCCGCGGCTTCTCATCCTCCGCCTGTGCCGATTCCTCCTGTGCCGATTCCTCCTCCACGTCCGCCATCGCCGGGTCCAGCAGGCGGGAGAGGAAGTGGCGGGTGCGTTCGTGGGCCGGGTTGGTGATGACCCGGTCCGGGGTGCCCTCCTCGACGATCACTCCGCCGTCCATGAAGACGACCCGGTCGGCGACCTCGCGGGCGAACGTCATCTCGTGCGTGACGACCATCATCGTCATGCCCTCGTTCGCCAGCCTGCGCATCACCGCCAGTACGTCCCCCACCAGCTCGGGGTCGAGTGCCGACGTCGGCTCGTCGAAGAGCATGACCTCCGGGCCCATCGCCAACGCCCGCGCGATGGCGACCCGTTGCTGCTGGCCGCCGGAGAGGGACGACGGGTACGCGTCCGCCTTCTCCGAGAGGCCCACCCGCTCCAGGTTCTCCGCGGCCACCCGCGCGGCCTGGGCCTTGTCCCGCTTCAGTACCCGGCGTTGCGGCAGCGTCAGGTTCTGCGTCACCGTCAGATGCGGGAAGAGGTTGAACTGCTGGAAGACCATGCCGATACGGCGGCGGACCTCGTCGATGTCGACGTCCGGGTGCGTGACCTCCGTACCGCCGACGAAGACCTGGCCCTTCGTCGGCTCCTCCAGCAGGTTCACACAGCGCAGGAGGGTCGACTTGCCCGACCCGGACGGGCCGATCACGCACACGACCTCGCCCTGCCCGATCTCCAGGTCGATGCCGCGCAGCACCTCGTTGTCGCCGAACGACTTGTACAGGTCCCGGACTTCGATCTCGGGCACACTCATGTCCTCGGTACCGTCACTCATCTGGTCTCCTCCCCCGCCTTCGTCTCCAGCCGTCGTACGACGAAGCCCAGCGGCACCGTCACCAGCAGATAGCACAGGCCAGCCACCAGGATCGGCGTGGAGTTGGCGGTCTGGCTTGCCAAGTCACGGCCGTACTTGGCCAGTTCACGTTCCTCCAGGGTGACGCCGAGGAACAGCACCAGCGAGGAGTCCTTGAACAGGAGCACCAACTCGTTGGTGAGCGGCGGGATCACGATACGGAACGCCTGCGGGATGATGATCGAGACCATGGCCCGCGCGTGCGAGAAGCCCAGTGAACGGGCCGCCTCCATCTGCCCCTTGGGCACCGCCTGGATGCCCGCGCGGATCGTCTCCGCCATGTACGCCGCCGACACCAGGCCGAGTGCCAGCGCCACCTTGCCGTACGTCCCGCCCGGAATCTCCGTGCCGGGGAAGGCGAGTGGCACCGCCACGCCCACGAAGATGAAGATCAGCAGAGCCGGCAGGCCACGGAAGATCTCGATGTAGATGCCCGCGACCCAGCGGTAGGGGCCCACCGGCGACAGCCGCATCAGGGCGATCACCATCCCCAGCACCAGGCCGAAGACGAAGCCCGACAGGGTGTAGAGGACGGTGTTCTTGAGGGCCAGCGTGATGATCTCCGGGAACATCTGCTTGGCCAGGTCCACCTGCGCGAACTGGTTCTTCAGACGGGCCCAGTCGGCCGAGACCGCGAGGGCGACGACGGCCGCGACGAACAGCGCGTACTGGGCGCCACGGGACAGCGCGCGTTTCTGAGTGCGACTCAACCCCTGCTTACGGGGCTGTACCTGCTTCGCGGAGGCGTCGGTCATGACGCGGACGGAGCGGCGGCGGACTCGTCGTACGGGCCGATCCACTGCTCGTACAGCTTCTTGTACGTGCCGTCGGCCTTCGCGTCGGTGATCACCTTGTTGAGGGCGGCGAGCAGCTTGGTGTTGCCCTTCTTCACCGTGAAGCCGTACTGCTCACCGGTGTTGAGGTTGTCCACCACCTTGAAGGCGTCCGCGTTGGCCGGGGTCTTGAGCCAGCCCTGGACGACCGGGTAGTCGATGATCACGGCCTCGACCTGGCCGGTGCGCAGGCCGTTGAGGACGGCGTCGGAGGACTCGAAGGAGACCGGGTCGAGATCCTTGCCCTTGGCGTAGTCCTCGCCGGTCGTCTGTGCCTGGGCGCCGACCTTCTTGTCCTTGAGGTCCGCGACGGAAGTGATGCCGCTCTTCTTGTCGACGAGGACGGCCTGCGTCGCGGCGAAGTACGGGTCGGAGAAGTCGACGTTCTTCTTGCGCTCCTCGGTGATGGTCATGCCGGCCGCGCCGAGGTCGCACTGGTCCGCGTTGAGGAAGGCGCCCGTCTTGAAGTTCTCGAAAGGCGTGTCGAGGATCTCCTGCTTCACGCCGAGGTTCTTGGCGGCGAGGTCGACGAGCGACACGTCGAAGCCCTGCACCTTGCCGTCGATCTCCGACTGGAAGGGCGGGTAGGGGAGGTGCGTACAGACGGTGAGCTGACCGCCCTTGACGAGTTCGACCCCGCCGGCGGCGGTCTTCGAGGCGCTGTCGCCGTCGTCCGAGGAGCAGCCGGCCACGAGCAGGAGCCCGGCCGTCGCGGTGGTGGCGGCCAGCATGCGGGACCGTCGTCCGAGGACCGTGTTCAAGGGGACCTCCTGTGGGGGGACTGTGGGTTCTGATTATAAGGAAAGGTTTGACTATCTCAAATCATTACTATGGTTGTGACGCCATGTGACCTGCGCTTTCGAGGCTGCGCGGCCTCGCGGTTAGTCTCGACTCGACTTCCCTACCCCGCGATCCGAAGAGAGCACCACCGTGACCACGCACCCCTTCCTGGACCTGGCGCCACTGACCGCCGCTCGCTTCGCGTCGATCGAGGACCGCGTGGCTCGGCTGCTCTCCACCGAGCAGGACGTCGTGATCATGCAGGGTGAGGCGCTGTTGCCCCTGGAGGGCGCCATCAGGGGAACCGCGGGCCCTGGCACGACCGCCCTCAACGTCGTCACGGGCCCCTACGGGCAGACGTTCGGCGACTGGCTGCGGGACTGCGGCGCCACGGTCGTCGATCTCGCGGTGCCCTTCCACGCGGCGGTCACGGCCGCGCAGATCCGGGCGGCGTTCGCCGAGCACCCGGAGATCGACTTCGTCTCGCTGGTGCACGCGGAGGCGGCGACCGGCAACACCAACCCGGTCGCGGAGATCGGCGAGGTGGTACGAGAACACGGCGCCCTCTTCTATCTCGACGCCGTCGCGTCGGTCGGCGCCGAGCCGGTGCTGCCGGACGCGTGGGGTGTCGACCTGTGCGTGATCGGGGCACAGAAGGCGATGGGCGGGCCTGCCGGGGTGTCTGTGGTGTCGGTGAGCGAGCGGGCGTGGGCGCGGATGGCGGCGAATCCGGGGGCGCCCCGGCGGTCGTACCTCTCGCTGCTGGACTGGAAGGAGCGGTGGATCGACGGCGGCCGGCGCATGCTCCCGCACGCTCCCGCCCAGCTGGAGATGCTCGCGCTGGAGGCGTGCGTCGAGCGGATCGAGACGGCGGGGCTCGACACGGTGATCGCCCGGCACACCGCAGCGGCGGCGGCCACCCGGGCGGGAGCGCTCGCGCTGGGCGGCGGCCTTGAGCCGTATGTGTACGAGGCCGAGGACGCGGCGCCGGTCGCCACGACCCTGCGGGCGCCCTCCGGGGTTGTCGCGTCGGAGCTGGTGGCGAGCGCGCTGGCCGCCGATCCGGCGCTGCCGCTGGCGGCGGGCGGGGGCGCGCTGGCCAAGGAGATGATCCGGGTCAACCACTACGGGGCGGACGCGACCCCGGAGGCGGTACTCGGGAGTCTGGCGGCACTGGGCGCGGCGCTGGCGGACCGGGGGCTGATGGTGGACGCCGAAGCGGCCCGGCGGCACGCGGTCGCGAATTTCTCGTGAATACGCGCTGAAACTGGCTAATTAAATTGCGGGAAGTTGCGGGTAGCTTCCCGCATTCCCCTGCCCGCTTTTTATCGACCTAAACGCAAAGGTTATGCGAACGACTTGAGTGAATTGCGTGATTGTGACTCACTCAACAATGCGCCCGCTTTGTCTGATTATTTACTGGACATAGCGGGCATTCTCGCGCTCCCGGAATAACATATTCCACACCTGCGCGGAACCCCGATCCGCGATGCATTTTTGATTTTCTCTCGGTAAGTTCAATTTGCATGAGCGCAGCACGGACAGACCTGCAAATTGACCGCCCGGCGATTGCCGACGGGGCCGCGCTGTGGCGGATCGCCCGGGACTCGAAGGTTCTCGACCTCAACTCGTCGTACAGCTATCTGCTGTGGTGCCGGGACTTCGCCGCCACCTCGGCCGTCGCCCGGGACCCCGACGGATGCCCGGTCGGCTTCGTCACCGGGTATGTCCGGCCGGACCGGCCGGACACCCTGCTCATCTGGCAGGTGGCCGTCGACGCCGACCACCAGGGGCGCGGACTCGCCGCCGCGCTGCTCGACGGGCTGACCCGACGGGTCGGCGCCGAGCAGGGGCTCACCACCGTCGAGACCACCATCGCCCCCGGCAACACCGCCTCGGAGCGGCTGTTCACCTCGTTCGCGGAGCGCCACGGCGCCACCGTCGAGCGCGAGGTGCTGTTCGACACGGGTCAGTTCCCGAACAACCCGAACAGCCCGAACAACCCGCACGACTCCCACGGCTCGCACGACCCCGAGGTCCTGTACCGCATCGGCCCTCTGTCCGAACTTGCCGGCCTTTCCCGGCCTTCTCGGCTTACCGGGCTTTCCGGCTGATCTCGCCCCCCACCTCAAGGAGTTCACCGCCGTGACCATCACCCAGCCCGACCTGAGCGTCTTCGAGACCGTCGAGTCGGAGGTGCGCAGCTACTGCCGCAGCTGGCCCGCCGTGTTCGACCGTGCGCAGGGCAGCCGTATGTACGACGAGGACGGCCACGCCTACCTCGACTTCTTCGCGGGCGCCGGATCACTCAACTACGGCCACAACAACCCCGTACTCAAACGGGCGTTGATCGACTATCTGGAGCGGGACGGCGTCACGCACGGGCTCGACATGTCGACCTCCGCGAAACGCGCGTTCCTGGAGTCCTTCCAGGAGCTGGTGCTGCGGCCCCGCGACCTGCCGTACAAGGTCATGTTCCCGGGCCCGACGGGCACCAACGCCGTCGAGGCGGCGCTGAAGCTGGCGCGGAAGGTGAAGGGGCGGGAGGCCATCGTGTCCTTCACCAACGCCTTCCACGGGATGTCCCTCGGGTCGCTCGCCGTGACCGGCAACGCCTTCAAGCGGGCCGGTGCGGGCGTTCCGCTGGTGCACGGCACGCCGATGCCGTTCGACAACTACTTCGAGGGGACCGTCCCCGACTTCCTGTGGTTCGAGCGGCTGTTGGAGGACCAGGGGTCCGGCCTCAACAAGCCGGCCGCCGTGATCGTGGAGACCGTGCAGGGCGAGGGCGGCATCAACGTGGCGCGCCCGGAGTGGCTGCGGGCGCTGGCCGACCTGTGCGTACGGCAGGACATGCTGCTGATCGTCGACGACATTCAGATGGGCTGCGGACGCACCGGCGCCTTCTTCTCCTTCGAGGAGGCGGGCGTCGTGCCCGACATCGTCACCGTGTCGAAGTCCATCAGCGGGTACGGACTCCCCATGTCCCTCTGCCTGTTCAGGCCCGAGCTGGACATCTGGGAGCCGGGCGAGCACAACGGCACGTTCCGCGGCAACAATCCGGCGTTCGTGACGGCCACCGCCACGCTGGAGACGTACTGGTCCGACGGCTCCGCCATGGAGAAGCAGACGCGTGCCCGTGGTGAGCAGGTCGAGGAAGCGCTGATCTCGATCACCGAGGAGAACCTCGCCGACGTCAAGGAGTACCGGGGCCGGGGACTGGTGTGGGGCCTGGAGTTCCACGAGAAGGCGCGCGCGGGGCGGGTCGCGGGGCGGGCCTTCGAACTCGGGCTGCTCATCGAGACGTCCGGCCCGGAGAGCGAGGTCGTGAAGCTGCTGCCGGCGCTCACCATCACGCCCGAGGAACTGGACGAGGGTTTGCGGATCGTCGCCCGTGCCGTACGCGAGACCGTCGAGATCGTCCGAGAGAGGGGTTGTTGAACACGTGATCGTCCGTTCGTTCAAGGACATCGAAGGCACCGACCGGCATGTGAGGTCCGCGTCCGGCACCTGGGAGAGCAAACGCATCGTCCTCGCCAAGGAACGGGTCGGCTTCTCGCTCCACGAGACCGTCCTGTACGCGGGCACGAAGACGTCGATGTGGTACGCGAACCACGTCGAGGCCGTCGTTTGCGTCAAGGGCGAGGCCCTGCTGACCGACGACGAGACCGGGCGCACCTACACGATCACCCCCGGCACCATGTACCTCCTCGACGGACACGAGCGGCACACGATGCGGATCAAGGAGGACTTCCGCTGTCTGTGCGTCTTCAACCCGCCCGTGACCGGCCGCGAGGACCACGACGAGAACGGCGTCTATCCCCTGCTGACGGAACCCGACCCTGACCCCGACCCCGACCCCGACTTCGACTCCGAGGAGGCCTGACACCCATGTCACCCACGTCAGCTACGTCCACTCTCACCGACCTGTACCCCACCCGTGGCGCCGCCGAGGTGTCCGCCCCCCGTCAGGACCCGGTCCTCTGGGGCGCGCCGGACACGCCCGGGCCGTTCACCGCGGACGACCTGATGGCGTACCAGCGTGACGGCTTCCGGGCACTCGACCGGCTCCTCGATGACGACGAAGTCACGCTCTACCGGGCCGAGTTGGAGCGGCTGGTCGCCGATCCGTCCGTCCGGGCCGACGAGCGGTCGATCGTCGAGCCGAAGTCGAAGGAGATCCGGTCGGTCTTCGAGGTGCACCGGATCAGCGAGGTGTTCGGCCGGCTCGTGCGGGACGAGCGGATCGTCGGGCGGGCCCGGCAGCTCCTCGGCTCCGACGTGTACGTCCACCAGTCGCGGAT
Organism: Streptomyces sp. SID12501; assembly: GCF_010550245.1. Taxonomy (GTDB): domain Bacteria; phylum Actinomycetota; class Actinomycetes; order Streptomycetales; family Streptomycetaceae; genus Streptomyces. The sequence goes on along the minus strand of NZ_JAAGLU010000016.1, from coordinate 123,581 downwards.
CAACGTCAAGCCGGGGTTCGGGGCGGGCGGCTTCTACTGGCACTCCGACTTCGAGACCTGGCACGCGGAGGACGGTCTGCCGAACATGCGGACGGTGTCCGTCTCGATCGCGCTGACCGAGAACCTCGACACCAACGGCGGCCTCATGATCATGCCGGGCTCGCACCGCACGTTCCTCGGCTGTGCGGGGGCGACACCCGAGGACAACTACAGGAAGTCGCTGCAGATGCAGGACGCGGGCACCCCGTCCGACGGGGCGCTGACCTCGCTCGCCGACGAGCACGGCATCAGGTTGTTCACGGGCGGGGCGGGTTCGGCGACCTGGTTCGACTGCAACTGCATGCACGGCTCCGGTGACAACATCACGCCGTACCCGCGCAGCAACGTCTTCATCGTGTTCAACAGCGTTCAGAACCAGGCGGTGGAACCGTTCGCGGCACCGGTGCGCAGGCCGGAGTTCGTCGGGGCCAGGGACTTCACGCCGGTGAGGTGAGCGCCCGGCCTCGGAGCCACGACAGTGGGGCCGGGCGCTCCCGGGGATCTCGTACCGCCGGTTCAGCCGGACAGGACGTCCAGGAGTCGGTCGACGTCCGGAGGCGTGTTGTAGAGGTGGAAGGCCGCGCGCAGATTTCCGGCGCGGTCGGAGACCTCGACCCCGGCCCGGCTCAACTCGGCTTGCCTGTGGCCGAGTTGCGGGACGGACACGATGGCCGAGCCGGGCGCCGGTACGGGCTGGTGTCCCAGCCGGTCGAGCCCGGCGCGGAACCGGTCGGCGAGCGCGAGGTCATGGGCGCGTACGGTGTCCACGCCCAACTCCTCGATCAGGGCGAGGGAGTGGCGGGCGCCGGCGTAGGAGAACAGGCTCGGGCTCTCGTCGAACCGCCGTGCGGAGTGGGCGAGTTCGCGTACCGGGCCGTAGCAGCTGTCCCAGGGCACCTCCCCCGCGACCCAGCCCGCGAACACCGGGGTCAGCCCGCCCAGGTCCTCGGGTACGACGAGGAAGGCCACGCCTCGCGGGCACACGAGCCACTTGAAGGCGACGGAGGCGACGTAGTCGTAGGCGTCCGCGTCGATGGGCAGCCAGCCGGTGGCCTGGGAGGCGTCGATGTACGTACGGGCTCCGTGCTCGCGGGCGGCCTCGCGCAGCGCGGACAGGTCGACGATGCGTCCGTCGGCGGACTGGGCCGCGCTGACGGCGACGAGGGCGGTACCGGGTCGGACGGACTCGGGTATCCGCTCCAGCGGCACGGTCCGTACCTTCAGGTCCCCTCGTACGTGGAACGGGTTGAGGACGGAGGTGAAGTCGTCCTCGGCGGTGAGGACTTCGGCGCCGGCGGGCAGCGAGGCGGCGATCAGCCCGCTGTAGACGGCGACGGAGCCTCCTGCGGCGACCCTGCGGTCGGAGACCCCGACGAGCCGTGCGAAGGCGGAGCGAGCGGCCTCCACGTCGGCGAACATGTCCTGTGGCCGGCCGTCGGCCACGGACTGCACGGCGTCGCGCATGGCGGCCACGGCGCGGGCGGGGAGAAGCCCGGTGCTCGCGGTGTTCAGATAGGTGGTCTTCGGGGCGAACTCGGCACGGACGAGGTCTCGGAGGTTCTCGGATGTCGAGGTTTTCGCGGAGGTCTCCATGGGACCACTCTGCGGCCCGAAGATCCCCTCGTCCATTGCCGATTTCTGCACCGCATCACGAAGGACTGCTTATGGATAGGCCCTGAGCTGCGGTTTTCCTTCGCTGAGCTACTTCTGGGGTACGGCACACCCGTCGGGCCCGCAGACCTCGGCGCTGTCGCCCTGGGCCTGGACGACCTTGAGGGGAGCGGGCCGCTCGCCCCATGCCTGGGTGAGCGCCTGGGTGAAGGCCTCGACGGGCTGGGCGCCGGAGACGCCGTACTTCCGGTCGAGGACGAAGAACGGCACGCCGTTGGCTCCCAGTTCGCCGGCCTCGCGCTCGTCGGCGCGCACGGCGTCGGCGTACGCGTCCGGGTCGGCGAGTACGCCCCGGACGTCCTCGGCGTCGAGGCCGGCGGCGACGGCCAGCTCCACGAGCCGCTCGTCGTCGCCGAAGACGGACTGCTCCTCGGCGAAGTTCGCCCGGTAGAAGAGCTGGATCAGCTCGTCCTGGCGGCCCTTGTCCTTCGCGAGGTGGAGCAGCCGGTGCATGTCGAAGGTGTTGCCGTGGTCACGGTCCCGGGTGCGGTAGGCGAGCCCTTCGGCGGCGGCCTGCGCCCCCAGGTTCTCCTCCCCGGCCTGTGCCTGTGCCTCGCTCATGCCGTACTTCTTGGTGAGCATCTTGAGGACGGGCTGGATGTCGCCCTTGGCGCGCCCCGGGTCCAGCTCGAACGACCGGTGCACCACCTCGACGCCGTCCCGGTGCGGGAAGGCGTCCAGCGCCTTCTCGAAGCGGGCCTTGCCGACGTAGCACCAGGGGCAGGCGATGTCGCTCCAGATCTCGACGCGCATGTCTTCGGCTCTTTCCAGATCGAACGGGTACGGGATGGTACGGGGTCGTACGGAATTACATGAACGTTCAAACGGCTGGTTTCATTCCGTACCGCAGGAAGAGGTGGTGATCGCCCTCGGCGGGCGGGTTCTCCGGGTCCGGGACCCAGCCCAGACGGCGGTAGAAGGCCTGGGCGCGCCGGTTGTCGATGTGTACGTCGAGAGTGGCGGCCAGCAGTCCGTCGGCCCGCCACCGCGCGGCGCAGGCGGCGTGCAGGTCGGTGCCGATGCCGGCCCGCCAGAGGTCGGGGTCGACGTGGAACTGGAAGAGCTTGACCGTGTCCGCGGGGGCGCCCTCGGCCCTGCGGAAGGAGGCGACGCCGATGACGCGGTCCTGTTCGACGACGCACAGGACATGCGCGTCGGGGCGCTCGATGCCGCTCCGCCAGGAGGCGACCCAGTCGTGGTCGGCGTCCGGCAGACCGTCCGGGTAGTACGTGGCCCGTGCGCGCAGATGCAGTTCCGCGACGGCGGCGGCCTCGGCGGGCAGCGCGGGACGGATCACCCGGCTTCCGGTCACATGGTCATTGATCATGCACCGGAAGACGTGGCGGGTTGCCGTGACGGTTCCGGCTCAGCTGCCGTCCCGCAGATCCTTCGGCCACTCCGGCCTGAACTCGATGTGGTCGTACGTCACCACACACCCCTCCCCCATCGGCGACTGGGTCATGAAGCCGACCAGGGCCGCGTCGGCCTCCTTCTCGTCGCCCAGGGTGAACAGGCGGACGAAGGTCCACTTCTCGCCGTCGCGTGAGGCGTGGAAGGCGAAGGCACGGCCGGTGCGGCTGATCCGGAGCCAGACCGAACTGCCGTCCACGGCGAAGGAGTTGGCGTCGTCGGAGTGTCCCCGGGTGACCACCGTGCAGACGGTGGGCACATCCGGGGAGTACTCCAGACAGAGCTTGGCCCAGGCGTGCTCGCCGACATGGACGTAGAGCACCCCGGCATCGAAGGCCGCCCCGAACCCGACGGTGACACGGGCGATCAGCTGGAACTCCCCCTCCGGGGCGCCCAGCAGCCGCGGCGCGTCGGCGGCGGGGTCCAATGCCTCCCCGGTGGGCGGCACGAACCGGTCCTGCCGGGGCCCGGCCCACCCGGTGAGCACCCCGTCCTCGAAGGACCAGTGCCCATCGGGCCCATACGTACGGAGGGGAAAGGGCAGTGGGGAAAGCTCCAAGTCCATTGCCTGATTATCGCAGGCCCAGACAGGCGGGCCCCGATAGGGGCGCGGGGAACTGCGCGACAAGCCACAACGAGCCCGCAGCCGCGAAATCCACCGCACCCCAACAGCGCTAGCGCTCCAGGCGACCATTAAATCGCCGAGGCAGCCCCAGCGCGTTCTCGTCCCGCAGCTCGACCGGCAGCAGCGCAGCCGGAGCGTTCTGATAAGCCACCGGCCGCAGCCACCGCTCAACAGCCGTACCGCCGACGGAAGTCGACGTGGACGTCGTGGCGGGGTACGGCCCCCCGTGATGCTGGGCCGCGGCCACGGCGACCCCGGTCGGCCACGCGTTCACCAGCACACGCCCGGCCAGCGGCGTCAGCTCGGCCAGGATCTCGGCCCCGCGCCCCTCCCCCGCGGCTTCCTCCGCCGAGAGGTGGACCGTCGCCGTCAGGTTGCCCGGCAGCCGCGAGAGAACGGCGTTCGCCTCGGCGTCGTCCGCGTAGCGGGCCACCACGGCGACCGGCCCGAAGCACTCCTCCAGCAGCAGGTCGTACGCCCCCTCCACCACCAGCTTCTCCGCCGCCACCGTGAGGAACCCTGCGCTGACCGTGTGCTCGCCGCCCGCGCCCGGTGTCACCGGGGACTCGACGTCGGGCAGTTCGGCGCGCTCGGCGACCCCGGCGACGAAGTTGTCGCGCATCCGGTGGTCCAGGAGGACACCGGACGCAGTGTCGCTGACCGCGTCCGTCAGGGACTTCAGCAGACGGTCGCCCGCCGCGCCGGCCGGCGCCAGCACCAGGCCGGGCTTCACGCAGAACTGGCCGACGCCCAGTGTCATGGAGCCCGCGAGCCCCGTACCGATCGCCTCGGCGCGCTCGTTGGCCGCCGCCTCCGTGATCACCACGGGGTTCAGCGAGCCCAGTTCGCCGTGGAACGGGATCGGGACCGGACGGGCCGCCGCCGCGTCGAAGAGGGCACGGCCGCCTCGTACGGAACCGGTGAAACCGGCCGCCGCGACCAGCGGGTGCTTGACCAGCTCGACGCCCGCCTCGAAGCCGTGGACCAGGCCCACGACACCCTCGGGGATGCCGTGCGGGGCCGCGGCCCGGCGAAGGACGGCCGCGACCAGCTCGGACAGGCCCGGGTGGTCCGGGTGGGCCTTGACGACCACCGGGCAGCCTGCCGCGAGCGCGCTCGCGGTGTCGCCGCCGGCCACCGAGAAGGCGAAGGGGAAGTTGGAGGCCGAGTAGACGGCCACGACGCCCAGCGGCACCTTGTAGCGCCGCAGGTCCGGGATCGGCGGGGTCGCGGTGTCGTCGGGGTGGTTGATGACGACGTCGAGGTAGGCGCCCTCGTCGACGATGTCCGCGAAGGCCCGCAGCTGGTAGCAGGTGCGGGCGAGTTCGCCGGTCAGCCGGACCGGGCCGAGCGCGGTCTCCGCGTCGGCCGCCTCGACGAGCTGTTCCTTGGCCGCTTCGAGCTGCTCGGCCGCGCTGCGCAGGAAGGCCGCGCGGACCGTGCGGTCCACGAGGGCCGGGCGGGCGGCGTGCGCGGCGCGGACGGTGGAGTCCACCTCCTGGGCCGTGGCCTCGACCGCAACCTGCTCCCGCTGCTTCCCGGTACGGGGGTCGACACTCCAGACTGGTGCTGCTGCCACCGGGGGTCCCTCCAGATTGTGTTGCCATTTGTGAGGCGAATTGTGATGCGAATTTTCTGCGTCATCCACCAGGTGCGTTCGATATGCTGAACACCGTCTCTGATGATGAATATGCTGTTGGAGACTATTTCCCGTCGAACGAAGGGGTCAAGGGCGATGTCGGCAGCCGAGACAGGCGGCGGGGCGCAGGTCAAGTCCGCGGTACGGACCGTTGAACTGCTGGAATACTTCGCCGGACGTCCCGGCATGCACTCCCTGGCAGTGGTCCAGGAGGCTGTCGGTTACCCCAAGTCCAGTCTCTACATGCTCCTGCGCACGCTTGTCGACCTCGGCTGGGTCGAGACGGACGCGACGGGCACGCGGTACGGCATCGGCGTACGGGCGCTGCTGGTCGGCACCTCGTACATCGACGGCGACGAGGTGGTCGCGGTGGCCCGCCCGACCCTCGACCGGCTCTCCGACGACACGACGGAGACCATCCACCTGGCCCGGCTCGACGGCACGAACGTCGTCTACCTCGCCACCCGCCAGTCGCAGCACTACCTGCGCCCCTTCACCCGGGTCGGCCGCCGGCTGCCCGCCCACTCGACCTCCCTCGGCAAGGCGCTGCTGGCCACCCACACCGACGAGCAGGTCCGCAAGCTGCTCCCGGAGACGCTGCCCGCGCTGACCGAGCACACGATCACCGACCGGGAGAAGCTCATCGAGGAGCTGCGCCTGGTGCGCGAACAGGGCTTCGCGGTGGACCGCGAGGAGAACACGCTGGGGCTGCGCTGTTTCGGCGTGGCGGTCCCGTACCGCACCCCCGCGCGGGACGCGATCAGCTGCTCGGTGCCCGTCGCGCGGCTCACCCCGGCCCATGAACAGATGGTCAAGGACGCCCTGTTCGACGCGCGCGACCGGCTGACCCTGGCCACCCGGAGGCTCTGAGCGATGAGGTACTCGGCTTCGACGGACGTCGTGCTGCGCGAGGTGCACGACAGTGACCTGCCGGTCTTCTTCCGGCAGACGAACGACCCGGAGTCGCTGTGGATGGCCGCGTTCACGGCGGCGGACCCGACCGACCGGGGCGCCTTCGACGCCCACTGGGAGCGGATCCGTGCCGCGCCGGGCGTTCTGAACCGCACGGTCCTCGTCGACGGTGACGTGGTGGGCAGCGCGGCGGTGTACGGCGAGCCGGGCGACCGCGAGGTGACGTACTGGATCGACCGCTCCTACTGGGGGCGCGGTATCGCGACGGCCGCGCTGCGCGCGCTGGTCGCCGAGGTCTCCGAGCGCCCGTTGCACGCGCGTGCCGCCGCCGACAACGCGGGCTCGCTGCGGGTCCTGGAGAAGTGCGGTTTCCGCGTGTCCGGGCACGACCGGGGTTTCGCGCAGGCGCGCGACGCGGAGATCGACGAGGTCGTGCTGACGCTGGAGGCCTGACCGGCCCGTCGTACGACCGCACATACGGCAGTTGCGGCACACGTGTCCCTTACAGCTTCCCGTGTTTCCTGAATGTGCCATGAGAAATCAGGCGAGGGGGAACGTTCCGTTCGGCGCCGCTCGTCTTCGGAGCGGGATGAACAAAACGATCAGGCGCGCCTCCGTCTTCTCGCTGCTGCTCGTGCTCTCTCTGCTGGTCAGGGCGACATGGGTGCAGTTCTACGACGGACAGGCGCTCGCGGACGACAGCAAGAACCGGCGGAACGCGATCGCGTTGTACGCGAACCCGCTCGGGAACATCATCGTGGCCGGAGAGTCGGTCACCGGCTCGAAGGAGACGAGCAGCGGCGATCTCAAGTACCAGCGGACGTACACGGACGGAAAGCTCTACGCCGCCGTGACCGGATACAGCACGCCGTTGTTCACGCCGACGCAGCTGGAGGGCATCTACAAGGACGTGCTCGACGGCTCGGACAGCAGACTCACGACCGTCATGGACACGGTCACCAAGGAGCACGCCGCCCCGGGGAACGTGATCACGACGATCGACCCCGACGTGCAGAAGGCGGCCTACGCTGCGCTCGGCGACAAGAAGGGCGCGGCCGTCGCCATCGACCCGAAGACCGGCAGAATCCTCGCCATGGTGTCGACTCCGTCGTACGACCCGTCGACGATCACGGGCGCGAGCGACGGCGGCACCTGGACCAAGCTCAACGAGGACCCCGACAAACCGCTGGTCAACCGGGCACTACGGCAGCCGCTGCCGCCGGGGTCCACGTTCAAGCTGGTGGTCGCGGCGGCGGCCCTGGAGGACGGCCTGTACGGCTCGGTGGACGACCGTACGGACAGCCCGGACCCCTACACGCTGCCGGGTACGACCCGTGAGCTGACGAACGAGAACCCGAACGCGCCCTGTGAGAACGCCACGGTCCGGGTCGCGCTGCAGTACTCCTGCAACAACGTCTTCGCGAAGATGGCCGTCGACCTCGGACAGGACAAGGTCAGGGCGATGGCGGAGAAGTTCGGCTTCAACGACGAGAAGCAGGACGTGCCGGTACGGGCGTACCCGAGCGTGTACCCGGCGGACATGGAGAAGTCGCAGACCGCGCTGACGGGGATCGGGCAGTTCGACGTCACGGCGACGCCGTTGCAGATGGCCATGGTGTCCGCGGCGATAGCCAACGGCGGCAGGCTGGTCTCGCCGCACATGGTGTCCCAGGTCACGAACTCCGACGGGGACGTGCTGGAGGACTACGACGACGAGGCGTCGACCAAGGAGATCGTCAGCTCGGGGACGGCTGAGCAGTTGCAGTCGGCTATGCAGACGGTCATCTCGGACGGTACCGGGACGAATGCGCAGATTTCCGGGGCTACGGTGGGCGGGAAGACAGGTACGGCTCAGCATGGAGAGAACAACAGCCAGACGCCGTATGCCTGGTTCACGTCCTATGCGAAGTCCGACTCCAACGGGAAGGAAGTCGCGGTGACTGTTCTGGTCGAACAGTCAGGGGCGGCCCGGTCCGAGGTGAGTGGGAATGGGCTGGCTGCGCCCGTCGCGAAGGCGATGATGGTTGCTGCGCTGGCTGGGTGAGTTGTTCGGCTGCGGCGCCGTCGTGGCTTGTCGCGCCCACGCGGCGGAGCCGCAAACAGACAGAGCCCCGCGCCCCTAAAGGCCTAAAGACAAGGGCGCGGGGGTCACCTGCCCCGGTGACTACTTCGTGCCGAAGAGCTGCTGAAGCGGGTCGATCGCGAAGTAGATCAGGAACAGGGCGCTCGTGCCCCACAGGAGCCAGTGGACCTCCTTCGCCTTGCCGACGACCGTCTTGATGAGGACGTAGGCCAGGAAGCCGGCGCCGATGCCGTTGGTGATGGAGTACGTGAACGGCATCACGGCGATCGTCAGGAACGCGGGGATGGCGATCTCGTACTTGTCCCAGTCGATGTGCTTGACCTGGGTCATCATCAGGAAGCCCACCGCGACCAGGGCGGGTGCGGCGGCCTGCATCGGGACGATCGTCAGGATCGGCGTGAAGAAGAGCGCGCAGGCGAACAGGCCGCCGGTGACCAGGTTGGCGAAGCCGGTGCGCGCGCCCTCGCCGACGCCCGCCGCCGACTCGATGAACGAGGTCGCCGAGGACGAGGAGCTCGCGCCGCCCGCCACCGCCGCCGCGCCGTCGATGAGCAGCACACGGCCGAGGTTGGGGACCCTGCCCTCCTCGTCGAGCAGGCCGGCCTCGGCACTGATGCCGACGACCGTACCCATGGTGTCGAAGAAGTCCGACAGGACCAGGGTGAAGACCAGCAGGACGACGGTGATCACCGTGGTCTCGCCGAACGCGCCGAACAGGCTGAAGTGGCCGATCAGCCCGAAGTCGGGGGTGTCCGCGATCTTGTCGGGCCAGGCCGGCGTGGTCAGGCCCCAGCTCTTGATGTCGGCGACCGAGTTGATGATGAGCGCGAGGAGCGTCATCGTGACGATGCTGATCAGGATCGCGCCCTTCACCTTGCGCGCGATCAGCCCGATGGTCAGCAGGACGCCGAGACAGAAGACCAGGACGGGCCAGCCGCTGAGCGTGCCCGTGCCGCCGAGCTGTACCGGGACCGTGGTGTTCGCGGCGTCCGGGATACGGCTGACGAAACCGGCGTCGACGAAGCCGATGAAGGCGATGAACAGGCCGATGCCCACGCCGATCGCCGCCTTGAGCGGCCCCGGGATGGCGTGCATGATCGCTTCTCTGAGTCCGGTCACCACAAGGACGCAGATCAGCAGGCCCTCCAGGACGACCAGGCCCATCGCGTCGTCCCAGCTCATCAGCGGGGCGATCTGGAAGGCGACCACCGCGTTGAGGCCGAGGCCCGCGGCGAGAGCGAGCGGGAGGTTGCCGCCGACGCCCATGATGATCGTCATCACCGCGGCCACCAGGGCGGTGGCGGTGACGAGCTGGACGTTGTCGAGCTGGTGACCGAACTTGTCCTTGGCACTGCCCAGGATGATGGGATTCAGGACAAGGATGTAGGCCATGGTGAAGAACGTGGCGAAGCCGCCGCGTACTTCACGGGCGAAGGTGGATCCCCGCTCGGAGATCTTGAAGAAGCCGTCGACGCTGTTCGCCGCGGGAGGCGCGGCGTTCGGCCGTTCGGCCACCTTCTGTGGTTCGGACATGGCGGTTACTCCTCGTTGCCTGATTGATCGGTGTGCGGATGCTGGCTGGATTGTTCCTGTGTTGAACCGTTCTCAGGTTTTCACCGTGTTACGGAATCAGGATCGACCGGTCGTACGACCCTCGAAGGGCCGTACACATGCCTGATACTCTCTCGGCTCTCGCGCCAAACGATCACCATCCCTTCACCGGCGCACCACGGCGGCCGTGTACGCAGACGCCAGGCTTCGGCCGGCAACCGCCGCCGGCCTGGGAAAACTCAGTGAAACTAAGGGGGAGAGGTCGCCCGTGGGCACTGTCGTCGACGACGCAGCCTCCGTGGAGTTCCATGCCTTCTTCGAGCGGCACTACGCCGAACTCGCCCGCCTGGCCCACCTGCTGACGGGCGAGGCCGACGCCGCCGACGACCTGGCGGCTGACGCGCTGCTCGCGCTGTGGCACCGCTGGGACCGGGTGCAGGCCGCCGATCATCCCGTGGCGTACGCACGTGGCGTGGTCGCCAATCTGGCCAAGACCCGTATCCGCAGCGCGGTCAGGGAGCGCCGGAGGATCACCCTGTTCTGGTCGCAGCGGGACGAGAAGACGGAGAATCCCGACATACCTGGCGTCATAGATGTCCAGGAAGCCCTGCGCAGACTGCCGTTCCGCAAGCGGGCGTGTGTGGTGCTCCGGCACGCCTTCGACCTGTCGGAGAAGGACACGGCGCTCGCACTGGGCGTTACTGTCGGTACGGTCAAAAGCCAGACGTCCAAGGGAATGGCCGAACTGCAGCGGCTCCTTGGCACCGACGAGGCCCCGCTTCGAGTGCGTACCCCCGTGCGCACCACCGGCGGAGCGGGAGGGACGAACCGATGAGGACGCCGCACGACGAGCTGCGCGCCGGGCTGCACGAGGCGGCCGAGGCGTACGAGCCCGACCGCGCGCGCATCCTCGCGCGGGTCGAGCGCGGCATGGCCGCCGATCCCGAGGAGAAGCGCTCCCGGCGCCGGGCGTCGCGTCCGCCGCTGCTGGCCTGGGCGCGGGTCGCGGGTGCCACCGCCGCCGTCTCCGGGATTCTCGCGATGGGCGGGTACGCGCTGGCCTCCGTGGTGAAGAGCGACGAGACCCCGGCCGATCCGACCGTTTCGGTCTCGCCGTTGCCGACCCCGTCGCCGGACGCGACCAGCCGTGCACCGGTCCAGCCGGCCCCGGACCCGTCGGGCGGCGGCAACGCCCAGGACGACGAGCCGAGTTCGACGCCGACGCCCACCCCGACGCCGAAGGCCTCGAACACGGTGGCGGCGCCGGTCGCGAAGGGCACCGAGGACGGGCCTCTGTGGTCGGACGGCTCGATCGATCCGCACAGCAACGACTTCTGGGCGCAGAGCAACGTCACCATCAAGACGTCCGAGCAGCTCACCGAGTTCACGGTCGAGTTGAAGATCGCCGAGACCGGCGGGGTCACCTCCGCGGGCGCCTGGCGATCGGCTCCGGAGGACGACTTCGACCTGACGGTCGCCGAGCGCGACGGCTTCCTGGTCTACACGTGGGTGCTCAAGGAGGGCCACACGGTCTGGCCGGGCGAGTGGGTCTTCGCGGGCCAGTACGACCACACGCGCGGCGGCCGGGACGCGAAGGACGACACGTACAAGGTGACGGCCGTCGCGGGGGGCGAGCAACTCGCCGTGAAGGGCGACTTCGCGGCCCAGGGCAGCACCGAAAAGTCCGATGAGGGCGATTCGTGACGGCGTAGCGACGACTCGCAAAGATTTTCCGCAGACTCGGCAACCCTTTCCGCACGGGCGGCGACCAGGAGACGAACACATCTCCTCGCCACCAGGGAACACGGTTGATGACCCCACGAGTCGAGCAGCGCGTCCGCCACCGCCGCCGGGCCGACGCTTACCGTTCTCCGCCGGTACGGACGGAACCAACGACGAGTTCCCGCCATCTGACATCGTGTACAAGTAAGTGATCCTTCCAGCACGACGGAGCCGGCAGCCTTGAGCACGCACAAGAGAAACCTAAGTCGCCGCAGGTTGCTGGCCGCTTCCGCCGTAGGAGTGGCAGGTACGGGCGCTGCGGTGGTGGCCGGCAGCAGTCTGCTTTCGTCCGCATCAGCGGCCACTTTCGGCCACACCGACGATGGCTCCAACTTCGTGATCAACACGGGGGCCTCACTCGTCTTCAAGGTCTCCAAGAAGACCGGCGACCTCACCTCCCTGGTCTACCGGGGCAAGGAGTACGAGGGCTACGGCGGCAGGCACTCGCACGTCGAGTCGGGGCTCGGCGCGTCCACGGTGACCGTCAGGCAGTCCGGCTCGACGATCCTGGTGAAGGTCGTGCACGGGGCGATCACCCAGTGGTACGCGGCGCGCAGCGGCCAGAACAACGTCTACCTGTGGACGAACAAGGCGGACGCGTCCTTCACGGCGACCCGCTTCCTCGTCCGCCTCAAGCCGGGGATGTTCCCGAACGAGGGATCGGACTCCTGGATCGAGGCCTCCGACAAGATCATCGAGGCCGGGGACGTCTGGAAGCGGGCGGACGGCACCACGCACTCCAAGCACTACTCCGGCAAGCGGGTCATCGACTACGACCACATCGGCTTCACCACCGGTTCGGTCGGCCTTTGGATCGTGCGCTCCAACCACGAGAAGGCGTCCGGCGGCCCCTTCTACCGCTCCCTGCTGCGCCACTCGAACGACAAGGGCGCGGGACTGTACGAGATCCTGCACTACAACGAGGCCCAGACCGAGAAGGAACGTTTCGGCCTGCAGGGTCCGTACGTCCTCGCCTTCACGGACGGCGGCGCCCCCGCGGCCTCCCTCGCCGCCGCCCGCCTCGACACCTCCTGGGTGGACGGGCTCGGCATCACGGGCTGGGTCGGCGCGGCCGGGCGCGGCAAGGTAGCCGGCGTCGGCATCAAGGGGATGGACGCGAAGCACCCGTACACCGTGGGCTTCGCGAACGCGGGCGCCCAGTACTGGGCGAAGGCCGCTTCCGGCACCGGGGCCTTCTCCTGCAAGGGGATGCTGCCGGGGACGTACACGCTGACCGTGTACAAGGGCGAGCTGGCCGTGCACACCGCTTCGGTGACGGTGAAGGCGGGCGGCGCGACCGCGCTGAACAGCATCACCGTGGCCGGGGACCCGTCCGCCGCGAAGACGATCTGGCGGCTCGGGGACTGGGACGGCACACCCGGCGAGTTCAAGAACGCCAAGCTGATGACGTACGCGCATCCGTCGGACGGCCGCGCGGCTAAGTGGACGGGGAACGTCACCATCGGCAGCGGCTCACAGACAGCGTCGGCGGACTTCCCGGCGTACATGTGGAGCGGCGTCAACGACGGCATCCTCGTGTACTTCAAGCTGACCGCCGCCCAGGCCGCCGCCGCGCACACCCTGCGCATCGGGGTGACGGACGCCTTCGCGGGCGGGCGCCCTCGCGTCACGGTCAACGACTGGGTGTCGGCCGTCCCTGCGGCATCCGCCCAGCCTGCGACGCGCTCCCTCACCACGGGGTCATATCGAGGGAACAACCGTACGATCAGTTACAGCGTCCCTGGTAGTGCGTGGAAGACGGACACGAGTCAGTACAACGTATTGAAGATCAACATCGTGAGTGGTTCGAGCGGCACGGCGTTCCTCAGCCCGGGCACCTCGTTCGACTGCCTGGATCTGCTGGCCTGAGCCCCCCTCGGCCAGTCAGAGAGCCCCCTGCCGGTGACGACCGACAGGGGGCTCGTTCTCCTTGCGGGGTACGTCAGTTCATGGTCGACCCGATGACCGTCGAGGCCACCACCAGGAACGTGGTCGCCGGCAGCGAGCCGTTCGACTGACGGGCACCGTACACGGTCGTGGCGTCCTTCGACTTCAGCGTCGGCGTCGAGACGCCGCTGTCCCAGTTGTTGGCGGCGGAGACGGTGGACGAGCCCAGCTTGGACAGGCCGCCCTTGTTGCTCACCGCGAGGTTTCTCGCGAGGCGCGCCTTGCCGGTGGCGAAGTAGAAGCCGCTCTGGGCGTTGGCGTAGGCGGTGTTGCGGTTGAGCAGGATCGCGCCGGTGTTGGAGTTCTCCGTGAACCCGTGCAGGTTGTTGTCCCAGGCCGCGTTGTTGTTGACGACATGCGCGACCGAGGCGCCCCCGCCGCCCAGCTTGAAGCCGTTGCCGTTGCCCTCGAACGCCGAGTCGCTCCAGCGGTTCTTGCCGTTGCCGAAGGCCCAGGTGTGCTCGATGGTGACGGGGGTGGAGAACTGCCAGAGGTCGAGCCCGTCGTCCGCGTTGTCGTAGAGGCGCGCTCCGGTGATCCTGTTGCCGGTGCCGGAGCCGAACTTGATGGCGAGGCCGTCGGCGTTCTGGCCGTGGCCCGCGGGGTCGTAGTTGAGGTAACTGTCCAGGTTCTGCACGAGGTTGTCGCTGGTGCCGTCGCCGCGCAGGGTGAAGCCGGAGTCGCCGTTGCGGGCGGTGACGAGGTTCCTGAAGATCCCGCCCACGGACGAGGTGACCACGAAGCCCTGGGCCGGGGAGTTCTGGAAGGTGAGGTTCTGGACCGTCCAGTGGTCGCCGTAGATCCCGGCCAGCCAGGACCCGGCGGGCAGCTTGGAGCCGTCGATCCGCACCTTCTCGGCGCCGTACGCCTGGAGCGTGATCCGGGCCGAACTCGTGCCGTTCGCCGTCGACTTGAGGGTGGCCGTCGGGTAGTAGGTACCGGCGCGCACCTGGATGACACTGCCGGCCATCGCGTTCTTCACCGCGGACTCCAGCTCAGCGGTGCTGGAGACGGTGACCGTGGTGCCGGCAGCGCTCGCTCCGTCGGGCGAGAGGCCGAGATAGACGCCACCCGCACCCGAGGAGAGGGCCACCGCGGCGGCGATGGAGAGGGTGTGGTTTCTGCGGTGACGGCCGGTGCCGATGCGCACGGGGCGTTCCTTTCCTCGGGGCTGGGACCGTGTTCGTTCCCTGAGAGACAAGCCGGGCTGCGGCCCCGATGAGGTGAGGTCGCAGCCCGGCTCCGCTGTCTTGTTGCCGCCCGGCCGAAAAGGGTTGCCGTGGTGCGTACGACTGCGATCGAACTTGTGAGGAACCGAAGCTCAGCTCACGAAGTACGTCGGGTTCGGGAGCTTGTACGTCTTGTCGGCGTAGCCGCCCTCCAGGTCCGAGTACTGGTCACCGAAGTTGGCGATGACGTCGTACCCGAGGTCCTCGATGTGCTTGCGGGTGCCGGACTTGTACTGCACGGTCGTGCAGGTCCAGGCGGCGGCCGTGGCACAGGCGCTCAGGTAGGCGGGCGGGTTGGCCGCGTCCTTGAGGAACATGTGGGCGGCGTCGAGGTTGATGTCGGCGCCGACCTTCTTCAGGTTCGCGACGGCCGCGGCGCGCTGCGACTCCTTCAGACCGGAGTTGTAGAACACCTCGACGCCCTTGGCCTTGGCGTACGCGACCAGCTCGGGCGTGCCGAAGACGGCGGGGCGATCGGCCTTGGCCACGTACTCGGCCCAAGTAGCCGAGTTGTACGTGTAGTTGGTCTTCTTCTCGTAGTCGAGGGAGAGCAGCAGCGTGTCGTCGACATCGAAGACGACTGCGGGCTTCTCACCCTTGTGCAGCGCCTTGCGCGCCGACTTGTCGATGTACTTCTTCGCCGCCGACTCGATCTGAGCCAGGTCCTTGGCGTACTGACTGCTCGTCGAGGCCTGGTACACACCGTTGGCGTCGAGCGTGGTGCCGTAGTAGGTGTCGATGTCCTTGACCAGGAGCCCGATGTTGTAGGGCTCGTGGGTGGAGTTCGCCGTGGACTGGCCGGCGGTGGCCGCGCCGGTGCCGTACAGCGCGGCGCCCGCTACGGCACAGGCGACGGTGATTGTCGCGAAACGGAATGGCTTATGCATGACAGGTTTCTACGCGCGTCACCCTCGCGGTTGCCAGACCTTTTGCCTGATCTATATCAAGTCCATAGGGGTTCGAAACCGGCCATTGAGGAGTGAGGGGTGCGGCGCGGCGCCGCACCCCTCGGTTCAGCTCGCAGCTCGCCTTGGCGGGCGGTCAGTTCATCGTCGACCCGATCGTGCTGCTGCCCGTGGTCAGGAACGTGGTCGCGGGCAACGTCCCGTCCGCTGCACGGGAGTTGAACGTGGTGGACGCGCTCGTGGACACGAAGGACGGGGTCGAGATCCCGGAGTCCCAGTTGTTGCCGGACGAGGTGACCGACGAGCCCTTGCTCACCGACCCGGAACTGTTGCTGACGGCCAGGTTCTTGCCGAGCTTGGCCGCGCCGGTGGCGAAGTAGTAGCCCCACTTGGCGTTGGCGTAGGCGGTGGTGCGGTTGATGACGATGGCACCCTTGTTGCTGTTCTCGGTGAAGCCGTTGCCCGCGTTGTCCCAGGCGGCCGAGTTGTTGATGACGTGGGCCACGGTCTCGCCGTCGCCGCCCAGCTTGTAGCCGTTGCCGTCACCCGCGAACGCCGAGTCGGACCAGCGGTTCCTGCCGTTGCCCATCGCCCAGGTGTGCTCGACGGTGACCGGCGACGAGAAGGACCAGAAGTCCAGCCCGTCGTCCGAGTTGTTGTAGAGGCGGGCGCCGGTGATGAGGTTGCCGGTGCCGGAGCCGAACTTCACGGCGACGCCGTCGGCGTTCTCACCGTGGTTGGCGGGGTCGTAGTTGCCGTACGAGTCGATGTTCCTGACCGTGTTGTTGGTGGTGTTGTCGCCGGTGAGCGTGAACCCCGAGTCGCCGCCGTTGATGGTCTTGATGTTGCTCCAGACCGTGGAGGCGCAGGACTGGCAGACGACCGCGCTGTCCGGCGAGTTCTGGAACGTGATGTTGGAGACGGTCCAGTAGTCGGCGGTCAGCTTGAAGATCCAGTCACCGTCGGGCAGGTTCGACCCGTCGATCTTGACCGTCTCCGAGCCGTACGGCTGGAGGTAGATGCGGCTGGCGGACGTGCCGTTGGCCGTCGACTGGAGGGTGGCCGTCGGGTAGTACGTCCCGGCGCGCACCTGGATGACGGTGCCGGCGGTGGCGCTGGACAGCGCGCTGCTCAGCTGGGCGGAGGTGGAGACGACCACGGTCGCGGCCTGGGCGGGGGTGGGGAGTACCGCGAGGCCGACACCGGCGGTGGTGACGGCGAGAGCGGCGAGCGAGCTCTTCAGACGAGTGGTGCGAGTGATACGACGCATGACGTGCGGGTCCTTTCGTCGTAACGGGGAAGGGAGCGGGGCTACATGACGGCGTCCAGCCATGAGAAGACGTCGTCCTGCATGGGTGCGGTGAACACATGGCCGAGGTCGGGCCAGATCCTGGTGTGCAGCCGCTCCCCGGCGCGGCGCGAGCGCCAGACGGCGCGCAGCTTCTCGTGGGCCACGCGTACGCCCTCCGCCGGGAACAGCGGATCCTGGGCGCCGTGGAAGAACAGCATCGGCCTGGGTGCGGCGATGCTCGCCACGTCGGGGAAGTCGAGGTGCCGGGCCAGCCCGGGGTGAAGCATGTAGTAACTGGACTGGCCGCGCAGGGTGTTGTTGCCGGGGACCATCATTTCCTTCAGGCCGGTCATCCAGCAGACGCCGGCCGCGGCGGCGATGTCGTCGCTGAGGGCGGCGGTCTGCCAGGCGCGGTAGGCGCCCATCGAGAACCCGACGGCCGCGACCCGCCGCCGGTCCACGCGGTCGAGCCCGGCGAGGAAGCGGGCGGCGCGTACGTCCTCGCGGGCCATGAGTCCGGCGAGGGACGAGCCGAGGTTGTACAGGTTGCTTGCCAGGGCCTGCTGCTGGTCGTAGGCGAGTGGGCCCCGGTCGGCCCAGCCGAGCGCGTCCAGCGCCAGCACGACGTAGCCGCGTCGGGCCAGCTCGTCACCGACGAACCGTCCGCTGAAGTACCGGTCCGCCCAGGCCTGCGCGGAGGCGAGCCGGGTGTCGTCGTACCAGGGCCGGACGAGCTTCTCCTTGCCGATGTCGAACTTCGCCCCGTGGTCGTGGAGCAGCAGTACGGCGGGGAAGGGTCCGGGGCCGTGCGGGGTGAGCAGGGCACCGCGCACGGGTTCGTACCGGGTGAGCGCGAGGGTCACCAACTCCCGCGTGAAGGTGGGGGTTTCGGCACGTTCGCCGAACTCCGGGCGGTACGGGGTCCCGTCGCCGTCCGGCTCGACGAGGAGCGATTCCTCCACCTTGGCGCGGGCGATCCGCTGCCAGGACCGGAAGTCCCGGACACCGGATCTGCACCAGGCGAGCGGGAAGTCCAGCTCGTCCTTGAGCGCCGGGTAGAAGCCGGGCAGCGGACCGTCGACGACCGCCGACTCCAGGTACACGTCCGCTTGGGCGGGTTGGGCGACAGCGGCCCCGTTGACCAGCGCCGCCCCCGCCCCCACGACGAACGCCCGCCGCCCCACCGCCTGGTCACGGCCGTTCATCGGGGCACCAGTCGCCGAGATACGTCCGCCGCGTATGTTCGCCGGCCTCCGCCGCCGTGAGCTGCGGCCGGTTCTCCGGAACCGAGATCACCGGGCCGGGACCGGAGTTGCCGTACTCGCGAAAGCGCATGGTCTGCCAGGGGTAGGCCTCGCGCATGTTGATGTACGGCGTCACGGCGTCGATGCCCGGGCCGAGCCAGGTGTCCCGAACCACCAGCGAGGGCCAGGCGGTTGTCTCGTAGGACGGCACCCAGGGCCGGGCGATCCTGTACGCGCCGTCCTCCGCAGCCGAGGTCACCAGTCCGCGCACGGCCAGGAAGCCGTAGGGGTTGGCGCGGGCCGTGGCGGGCGCGAAGACCATGCCCTCGGGCTTGAAGGCGACGTCCCGGTCGAGGGTGTGGAAGTGGCAGCGCTCGAAGACGGCCCGCGCCCGCCCGAAGACGAAGTCGACGTCACCCTCGATGTAGCAGTCTCGGTAGTGGTGCCGGTCGAAGGCGGTCAGTGCCGTCGTGTCCGCGAACAGGGTGTCCTGGTGGGCGAGGAACCGGACCCGGGTGAACTGCGACCGGTCCCCCGTGACACAGGCGGCGACAGCCTGCGTCCCCGTGATCTCCGGGTGGTCGGCGCGCAGCCAGTCGTTGGCGAGGGTCAGGTCGCGTACGGTCAGGCCGGGCGCCGCCGAGGTGAGGGTGGCGGAGCCGGCGGTGCCGTAGGTGCCCGAACCGTCGGGTTTCCGGGTGCCGTTGGCGTTGTCGTAGACGATGACGGTGTCGCGCGGGTCGCGGGTGGCGCCGCGGATCGTCAACTCGGCCGCCTGGGCAGGGACGTTGACGACCTCACGGTACGTCCCCGGGTGCACGACGATCGTCCGGCCGGTGCCGCCCGTCGCGACCACAGTGTCCACGGCGGCCTGGACGGAGCCGCCGGGACGGACATGCAGGACGCGGTGGGCGGCGGACGCAAAGGCGGGAGCCGTGCCGGTGGCGATCAGGCCGCCGGCGAACCCGGTGAGCAGTGTGCGTCGGCGCATCTCAGCACCACCGTCCGCGCCACGGCGTCCAGTCGCCGAGGTAGGCCTCGCGGGTCGCCGACTCGGCTTCGGTGGCCGTGAGTTGGGGGCGGTTCTCGGCGATGACGATCCGGGCTCCCGGGCCCGTGTTCCGGTACTCGGCGAACCGCTGGCTCTGCCACGGGTAGGTGTCCGACATGTTGGTGTAGGGCGCGACCGCGTCGATGCCGGGGCCGAGGTGGGTGTCCCGGACGGTGAGCATCGGGCGGGCGGTGGTGTCGGAGCTGGGCACCCAGGGGCGGGCCAACTTGTAGGCGGCGTCCGGGGCTTCACTGGTGACGCGGCTGTCGGTCACCAGGTAGCCGCGGGGGTTGGTGCCCACGGTGGAGGGTGCGAGGACGAAGCCGTAGGGGGTGCCCGCGAGGTCGGTGCGGTTCAGGGTGTGGAAGTGGCAGCGCTCGTACACGGCGGTGGCCCTGCCGAAGACGAAGTCGACGTCCCCTTCGGCGTAGCAGTGTGCGAAGTACTGCCGGGCGTACACCTCACGGCTCATCGAGTCGGCGTACAGGGTGTCCTGGTGGCCGAGGAACCGGCAGTGGTGGAACGCCGCACGGTCGCCCTGCACCTTGATGGCGACGGCCTGGGTCCCCGCGATCTCGGGGTGGGCGGCGCGCAGCCAGTCGTTGGCGAAGGTGATCCAGCGGGCTGTGAAATCGGCGGCCTGGACGAGGGTGGTGGCGGAGCCGGTGGTGCCGTAGGTGCCGCCGCCCGGTTTCGGGGTGCCGGCGGCGTTGTCGTGGACGATGACCACATCGCGCGGGTTCTCGGAGGCGCCGATCAGGGTCAGTTCCGTACGGGTGGCCGTGACGGCGACGGTCTCGCGGTAGACACCCGGCGCGATGACCAGCGTGTATCCGGTGCCGCCGACGGCGGTCACGGCGGCCTGGACGCTCGTGAAGTCGCCGGTGCCGGCCGCGTCGACGTACAGGGTCTGTTCGGTCAGGCGGCGGGACGGGGAGCCGTAGCGGCCGAACCGGGTCCGGCCGGCCGCGCGGGCGGGGGCCGCGAGCCCCAGGGCCAGTGCGGCCCCGGTGCTCGCGACGACGAACGACCTTCTGCTGAAAGGGAGTTCGGGGCTGTCCATGATCAGCAGACCTTGCCCGCGCCCGCACCGCGGTTGACGATGTACGGCACCGCACGCGGCGAGTCGACCTTCGTGCGGAGGGTGGGCGTCCAGCCGGCGCCCGACTGGAGGGTCTCGGCAGGGATCTCGGCGTTGTGGACGGCGATCAGGTCGGTCAGTTGGCCGTTGACGTAGTTGTTCACGGCGGTGAGCGGCGACTCCTTCCACTTCTTCAGCACCTTGCCGACACTGGCGCCGGCCGGCAGCGAGATGGCGTTGTCGCTGGCGTACAGCTGCGAGGAGATGCCGACGCCGAAGACGTAGTAGTCGGACTTCTGTTCCTCGGTCACCACGTAGCTGTTGTTGTAGACGTCGACCTGCCCGAAGCGCACGCGCGGAGAGCGCTGCAGGATCCCGTCGAACTTGTTGTGGTGCATGGTGACCTTGAGCTTGCCCGCGTCCGTCGAGGCGGTGCTGTCGCTGTTCCCGATCAGCATGTTCTTGTCGTGGTCCTTGAAGGAGTTCCAGGACATGGTGACGTAGTTGGAGCCGCGCACGATGTCCGTCAGCCCGTCGTGCTGCTGGAAGATCTTGCCGAAGTAGCTCGGCCGCTCGCTGTCGGGGTAGCGGCCGTCGGTGAGCGTGTTGTGGTCGATCCACACGTGGTCGGTGCCGTAGACGACCACGGCGTCGTACTCGGAGTTCCAGGCCCCGGTGCCGGTGTCGTCGGTCGGGTCCCACATCGGGAAGCAGTCGAGGGGGGCCTCGATGGTGAGGTTGCGCAGGATGACGTTCGAGACGGCCTTGATCTGGAGGCTGCCGCCGAGGATGCCGGAGTTCCTGCCGACGCCGACGATGGTGGTGTTGCTGGGTACGGCGGCCTTGATGACGCCGTCCTGGTTGGCGGCGGACGCGACTCTCGCGTCCTCCTGCGGACCGCTGGCGAGCTTGTCGTTGCCCCAGACGGCGGGGTCGTAGTCCTTGAGGTACTGCTGGAGGTCGTACCCCCCGGCGACGAAGGCCTCGCAGCCCTCGGACACGGCCTCGATCATGCCCTTGACCTTGATGATCTTGGGTGCGCTGCCGCCGTCCTGCAGCGCGGCCTTGAACTGCGCCCAGGTGGTGACGGTGTAGACGTGTTCGGCGGTCGCGGCCGAACCGCCGGTCGTGCCGCCCGCGTCGGACGCCCAGCCGTCACCGGCGGCGAGGGTCTGACGGCCGAGGTCACGGGCCGGAGCGGCGGCCTGGGCGGCGGGACCGGTGACGGTCAGGACGAGAGCGGTGCAGCCGAGCAGGACGGCGGCCTTCATGGTGGCATGATCATGACATGCGTGAGCGTTCATGGTGCGGCTCTCCTTCTGGAGGAACAGGCTGGGAGGACTTGGGGAAAGCGGCTACGCGGCGGCCTGCGGCCAGGTGATCCAGGACTCCGGGATCTCGTCGTCGAGGCGGCGCACGTCCCGGCGCGCCAGCACCCGGCGCCGCACGAGTCCGGCGGCGACGAGCCGGGCCACGGCGATGGCACCCGGCGGATTGAAGTGCGTGTTGTCCTGCTCGGTCGCTGTCCAGTTGAAGTACTTCTTCGTCTCCTCGATCCCCAACTCCTGCCAGAGCGCGATCGACAGGGCCTGGATGTCGAGCAGCGCCACGCGCTCCTCCTCGGCGAGCGCACGCATCGCCGCCGGGTAGTCGCCGTGGGTCGGCAGCGCGTTGCCGCTCGCGTCGAACTTTCTCCGCTCGACGGAGGTGGCGAGCACCGGCCGGGCACCCCGGGCCCGCGCACCGTCGATGTACAGCCGCAGATAGTCCTGGTACGTCGTCCAGGGCTCGGTGTAACGGACGGGGTCGGCGCTCTTCTCGTCGTTGTGGCCGAACTGGATGAGCAGGAAGTCACCGGGGGCGATCACACCGAGAATGGCGTCAAGACGCCCTTCGTCGAAGAAACTCTTGGAACTGCGCCCGTTCACCGCGTGATTGGCGACAACGAGATCTTTCCGAAGAAAGAAGGGAAGCGCCATTCCCCACCCCGTCTCCGGAGCGGCGTCAGCGTATTTCTGGGCGGCGGTGGAATCACCGGCGATGTAGAGGGTGCGAGAACGGCGACCGGAATGCGCTGAGGCGCTCTCCGAGGTACCGACAGCGAGAGGAACGGCGGCCAGAGCAGCCGCGGTCACCTGTCGACGGCTAAGAGACACGACGTTGTGCCTTTCGAGAGAGGTTGGGGCCCCGCGCCCCTGTTTTTGGCCTTCAGGGGCGCGGGGAACTGCGCGACCAGCCACAACGAACCCGCAGCCAGCGACGAACAAGAACGACCCCTAGCTCACCTGCTCATTCCACTCAGCCTGCGCAGCATTCAGCTGCTCGGCCAACGTGTCCAGAAATTCCTTCGCACTCATCTTCTTCAGCAACACCTTCTGGAAGTTCGGCTCGTTGTCCGCCTTCGAGATCGTGTTCCAGTCGGGCAGGTAGTACGGCAACTGCACGATCTTGATCGTGCCGCTGTTCAGCGACTCGGCCGCCAGCTTCGTCGCCTCCGCGGACTGGATCCACGCGTCCTTCGCCGCCTCCGTGTTGGACGGAATGGCGCCGGCGGACTCGTTCCACTTGCTGTTGGACGCGTGCGAGACGGCGAACTCGATGAACTTCCACGAGGCCGTCTTGTTCTTGCTGGACTTGAACAGACCAAGCCCGTCAACGGGGTTGGAGACCTGAACCCGGGTCCCGTCGTCCTGTGTGGGGTTCGGAATGCCCCGGAACTTGCCGTCCAGCGCCTTCAGGTGGTCCTGGTAGGAACCGAGGTTGTGGCTCAGCATTCCGATGTCGCCGCTGTCCCACTGGGCGACCATCTTCTTGAAGTCGTTGTTGACGTCGGCGGACGGAGTGTCCTTCTTGAAGAGCGCGGTGTACTTCTCCAGCGCCGCCACGTTCTTCGGGTCGTTGACGGTGGTCTTCGCGTCCTTCCAGAACGACGTGATGCCGGACTGCCCGTACATCGCGTCCAGGGCCTGCGCGATCGACCCCTCGCCACCGCGAATGGTGTAACCGAACTTGTTCTTGCTCGCGTCGGTGAGCTTGTCCGCGGCGGCGTAGAACTTCGACCAGGTCGTCGGCGGGTCCAGCTTCGCCGCCTCGAACAGGTCGGTGCGGTACCAGAGTGTGCCGTTGTTCGCGGAGGTCGGGATGGTGAACAGGTCGTCGCCGCCGCCCGCGCTGCGCACGCTGTCGATCATGCCCGGCGTCAACTTGCCGTTCAGCGAACTGTCGGAGAGCCGGTCGTCCAGCGGCTCCAGGGCGTTCTGGGCGGCGATGCCGGCGAGCATGGCCGCACCGACTCCGCCGACGTCGGGCAGTCCGCCGCCCTGGATCGCGGTGTCGTACTTGGACTGGATGCTGTCGGACGGTATCCCGACGTACTTGACCTTGATGTTGGGGTTGGCCTTCTCGAAGTCGGCGATGATCTCCTTCCAGACGTCGGTACGCACACCGCCGTTGTTGTCCCAGAAGGTGATCTGGCCCTTGCCCGAGCCCTCGTTGCCCTTGTCCCCGCCCGCTCCGCTGCCGTCGTCGCCGCAGGCGGTGGCGGTCAGGGCGAGCACGGAACCCAGGGCCACGGCGATGGCCGCGCGCCTGCTTCTGCGGATGCTGATCTTCATTGGTCGGCACTCTCTCTTCTGGATCAATCGGGAACTATGAAGTTGTGGGGGGTCAGCGGCGGGCGTACGGGGCCCAGCCATCCGTACCGTTCAGGTAGTCGGCCACGGTGTGTACGGCCGCGTCGGTGTCGCTCAACTGAGGCCGGTCGGCGGTCACTTCGGCACCCGGCCCGTAGGTCCGGTACTCGGTGAAGCGCGCGTCCCTCCACGAGAAGCCGCTCATGTCGGTCCATGGCGACGCCTTGATCGCGGCGGGCAACTCGGTCTCCCGGAAAAGGACTTGGGCGACAGCGTTCGGCTCACCGCCCGGGTGCCAGGGCCGGCCGAGGTGGAAGGAGCCGGCGGGCGCGTCGCTCACGACCTTGGAGCGGGTGATCAGGAAGCCGTAGGGATTGCCCGTCCAGGTCGAAGCGGCGGTGATGTAGCCGTTGTTGGTGGTGGAACCGCGGCTCAGCGCGCGGATCACCGACCGCTCGATGACGGTCGTCGCCCGCCCGTAGATGAAGTCGACGTCGCCCTCGATGTACGAGTCGCGGACGTAGACGCGGGTGATCACGTCCAGCTTGGGGCTGTCGGTCATCAGCGTGTCCTGGTTGCCCAGGAAGGCGGTGTTCTCGAAGACGATCCGGTCTCCGGTCGTCTTCATCGCGAGCGCCTGCTCGCCGTTCAGCACGACCGCGGCCTCGTCGAAGTCGTTGCTGAAGGTGAGGTTGCGGGCGGTGACGTCGCTCGCGGCGATGCGGACCGTGGCACTTCCCGTCGAACCGCCGTACTCGGCCGGGGTGTTGTAGACGATGACGGTGTCGGAGCGGTTCCGGCCTGTCCCCTGGAGCAGGATGTGCGCCTTGCCGGCCGGGATGAAGACCTTCTCGCGGTACGTTCCCGGCGCGACGGCGATGGTCACCGGGCTGACGTTCCCCGCGGGCACGGCGTCGACGGCCGCCTGGACGGTCGGGTGGTCGGCGGGGACGTGGAGTGTCACCGCGGCGCCGATCCGCTGCTGCGGCCCGGAGAAGCGCTTGACCAGCGCGGGTACGGCGGCGGCCGGGTCCAGCCGGTAGGCGTAGAAGTCACGCGGTTCGAAGGCGGTGCCCCACTCGTCCCGCCGTCCGCCGACGTTCCTCAGGATCGACCCGCGCTGCACCAACTCGGCGGTGGCGTCCGCCTGGTACGGGTGTTGGACACCGTCGTAGTAGCTGTTCTCGATGACCATCTTCGTCTCGCCGCGCGACCAGTTCCCGTACGTCCAGACGGGATCGCCGTCGGCGACCTGCGCGGACATGTAGTTGTTGTAGAGGTGCGCGTAGGCGCAGTTGTCGGCGGACGGGTTGCGCTGCTTCGTGCCCGTGAACCAGTTGTGGTCGATGGTGATCTGGGTGAGCACGTTGGCCGTCCAGCCGATCCCGAACGCCTTGTTGTGGTTCGTGAACTGATTGCTGGAGACGGTGATGTACTGGCTGTCCTTGCGGATGTCGAGCAGTCCGTCGCCCATGTGCGTGAAGCGGTTGTGGTCGATCCAGACGTGGTCGACGGTGTCCATCTGGATGGCGTCGAAGTCGGTCGTCTTGCCGTCCCAGTCGCCCTCGACGTACGAGTCACGGATCGTCAGATTGCGGATGATGACGTTGCTGGTGCCGGGGTTCAGGTGCAGCTCGCCGTGGACGATCTCGCCGGTGTCGTCGACGCCGATGATCGTCTTGTTCGAGGCGACGACGACATCCGCCCCGAAGGGCGCCACGGCGATCGAGCCCGCGACCCGGATGACGTACGGCGCCTCGGCCGCCGCGTACTTCACCAGCGAGGCCTGGTCGGTGACCGTGACGACCTTGCCGCCCGCTCCGCCGGAGGTGCCGCCGTCGAGGGAGGCGAAGCCATGGGCCCGGTCGGTCCAGCGGAGGGCCGCCGTCACGGGGCCCTTGGCCGTGGAGGGAGCGGCGGCCGTCACGGAGTTGACCGCCGTCGCCTCACCGGCCGCGCCGAGGGCCAGGGCGGCCACCAGAGCCACGACGGTCGCCAGGGTTCTGCCGACGGCGCCGGGGCCATCGGCGCCCGGTAAGCGCTTGCTAGGGAAGTGCGTCATTGCGGCTCCCAACAGGCATACGAATAAGGTGAGTTACGGAGAGGTGACTCTGAACTGCGTGAACGTGGCCGCGCCGGCGTGTCCCCCGCCGACGGGTGCGAGCGCGAAGAGGCCGAGCAGGGCGCCGACCCAGCGCCAGGGGGTGGCGGCGAACACCGGCCCGGACGACTCCCAGCCGTCCCCGGCACCGAGGTCGTACGCGAACCGGCAGCGCGCCCCCGCGCCGATCCCGATCCGCAGCCGGACCCGCCCTTCGGGAGCCGCCCTCGGACGACCGGCGTCCCGCTCCCGCTCGCCGACGGACTCCGCGAACCGGTGGACGAGCCGGACCGTCCCGTCGTCCGCCCGCTCCAGGCCGATCCAGCCGAAGGAGTCGCCCAGCACGGCGAGCCCGGCCCGGGCCCCCGGCTCCTCGCTGTCGAGGCGCAGGTCCACCTCGACCACGCATTCGACGCCGGGCAGCCGCTGGGTGAGGATGTTCGGGAGTTTCCGCAGGTCATGGGCGTCGGCACTGCGTACGCAGGTCAGCCGTAGCCCGTCCCCCGAGTGCTGGGTGGCCCAGCCGTCCTGGGGGTTGGCCGTCCACTGCCACTGACGGCCGTACCGTCCGCCGGGGAAGTCGTCGTCGGTGGCGGGCGCTGCGGGCGGCTGCACCGGCAGATCGGGCTTGCGGTGTACGGCGACGGGGGCGCCGGCGTCGCCCACGACGGGCCAGCCGTCCGCACCCGCCGCCCCTTGCGTCCTCTCCTCCCCCTCCGCTCCACCCCAGCTCATCGGCTGGAGGTGCACGACACGGCCGTACGGGCCGCGCTGCTGGAAGTGGAGGAACCAGTCCTCGCCTGCCGACGTGCGCACCCAGCCGCCCTGGTGGGGTCCGTTGACGTCGGTGTCCCCCTGCTCCAGGACGATCCGCTCCTCGTACGGCCCGAAGAAGTCACGGGAGCGGAAGGCGCCCTGCCAGCCGGTCTCCACTCCCCCGGCGGGCGCCAGGATCCAGAACCAGCCGTCGTTCTTGTAGAGCTTCGGGCCCTCAAGGGTGAACCAGCCGGGGATGCGGTCGCCGTCGACGATCACCTTGCCCTCGTCCAGAAGTCCCGTGCCCTCGGGGTGCATTCGGTGACCGGTGAGCCGGTTCTTGATTCCCGACCGGGACTTGGCCCAGGCGTGCACGAGATACGCCTCGCCGGTCTCCTCGTCCCACAGCGGGCAGGCGTCGATGAGTCCCTTGCCCTCCTTGACCAGGTGCGGGTTGGTCCAAGGGCCGCGTATCGCCGGTGAGTTGACCTGGAAGATGCCGTGGTCGGGGTCGCCCCAGAAGATCCAGAACCGGTCGTCGTGATGCCGGAGCGAGGGTGCCCAGACACCGCAGTCGTGGCGCGGGACCCTGAACTCGGCGGCCGGCCACAGGCGTTCGAGGGCATGGCCGACGAGGGTCCAGTTGACGAGGTCCCGGGAGTGCAGGAGGGGCAGGCCGGGCGCCCGGCCGAAGCTGGACGCGGTGAGGTAGAAGTCGTCGCCGACGCGGACGACGTCCGGGTCGGACCAGTCTGCGTTCAGGACCGGGTTGCGGTAGGTCCCGTCGCCGAGATCGGCACCGGTGATCACGCGCTCACCGCCTTCCGTACGAGAGCCGCGGCCTCGCCCCGGTCGAGGCGCCCGTCGGCGACGACGGTGACGATCCGGCGGACGACGGTCTCACCGGCGTCGATCGGCAGCCGTTCGTCGTACGCGAGCGACGAGCCGACCCCTGGGTACTCCTCGGCCCGGACGAACCACGGGTCGCGGCGCGTCTGTTCGGTGGCCCCGGCGAAGACGAGCGTCCAGTTGGCGCCGGCCAGGGCGAGCCAGTCGGCGCGGGTGCCGTGGACCGCCGACTCGCCCTCGGTGGCGGCCGTGAAGACGTCGGGGGTGCCGGCCTCCTTGCGGGCCCGCCAGAAGAAGCCGCCGTAGGCCGCGCCGGGGCGGCCGTTGGTGGCTGGGCTGCCGATGGAGAGGGGGGCGGTGGTGATGTTGGTGAGGGAGAAGGTGAAGTCCAACGCCCAGGCGGAGCCGGTGAGTTCGGTGGCGGCGACCGTTCGGCGCTCGCGCAGCAGCTCGGCCGGGCCGACCATCCAGCGCAGTTCCTCGACGAAGCCGTCGGGGTCGCGGAGCTGGTAGGCGGTGTGCCGCTGGGCGCCGTGGTTGTCCAGCTCGGTCGGCCCCTGGTCCCGCACATAGGTGCGCCCGCCCCAGAAGTTGTTCCCCTCGACGTCGGGTATGGCGACACCGACGCCGAGGTGGTGGGTGTGGTCGGCGGGGCTGAGCTCGGTGACAGCGGTGCCGGCCAGGGTGGTGACGGGGTGCAGATACGGGCGGGGCGCGTGGCGGAGCGGCAGCTCCGGCCGGCCGGTGTAGCGGCCGACCGGGCGGCCCGCGACCCGCAGGACCAGCGACTCGTTGGGCATCTGGTTCTGGTTCATCAGGTGCTCACCTCTTTCGGGAGCGCCCAGGAGGCGCCCAGCTCGGAGTAGAGGGAGAGGGTGTCGGCGGCGGCAGCGACGAGGCCGTCGATACCGGGGACCACTCGGCGGGGGGTCTCCCCGGGCGCGAACTCCCATGCTTTCGCGGGGAGTTCGGCCGGGTCGGGGGCCTGCCGGATCGCCTCGACGACCCGCATGAACGCGCCGGTCACATCGGGCACGACCAGCAGTTCGGCGCCCTCGGTGAGGTGGTCGACGAGGTTCTCCAGCAGGTCGGTGCGGTCGTACTCGTACTCCTCCGGGCCGTGTCCGGAGCGCTGGAGGAGTACGCGGTCCTGCTTGTACCAGAAGGTGATCCGGCCGCTTGTGCCGTGCACGAGGACGTACGGGTCGCCCGGGTGTTCGGCGCACAGGGTGGCGGCGACGGTGACGGAAACGCCGTTCGCGGTGCTGACGCGGACGCACGAGGTGTCGTCGGACTCGATGTCGTTGGCGCGCAGCAGCTCGGTCTCGATACCGGTGACGTCCTCGGCGCGGGTGCTGCCGCCCAGGGCGAGTCCGGTGGCGACGGCGTGCGCGAGCGGGTTGGTGAGGGCGCCGTCGATGACGTCCACACCGTTCAGCCTGCGCTTGCCCGCCCAGGGCGCGCGCCGGTAGTACGCCTCGTCACGCGCCCACGCGCCCGCCCCGCCGACGCCGGTCACCGTGCCGATGGCGCCCTCGGAGATCAGTTCCCGGATCGCGGGCAGGGCGTGCGAGCCCAGCGACTGGAACCCGATCTGGCAGGCGACCCCGGCCGCGGCGACCCCGTCGGCCATGCGGCGGAACTCGGCGTACGACGGCGCCGGCGGCTTCTCCAGCAGCAGGTGCACGCCCTTGGCGGCGGCGATGAGCGCGAGGTCGGTGTGGGTGGGGATCGGCGTGCAGATCACGGCGACGGCGGCGCCGGTGGAGTCGAGGAGCGCGCCGAAGTCGGCGGACTGTTCGGGCGTGCCGAGGCCGTCCAGCTCCTTGTCGGTCAGCGGGGTCAGCTCGCAGACGCCCGCCAGCCGTACGAGCCCCTTGTCCTGGAGCCGGCGGATGTTCGCGAGATGCCAGTGCCCGTGCCCGCGCGCTCCCGCGAGAACCACCGGAACCGGCGTGACCAGTGATGAAGTGGCCGTCGATACGGCCGTCAATGCGGTCGTCGGTGTCGTGTTCATGTGAGCCTCCCTGCGCCCGCGCCGCGTGCCACCTCTCGGTCGGCCGTGTCGGCGCTGTCGATCTTTGTGTGCAGGGTAGGCGTCCAGCCGACGTCGGCCGTGAGGTCACGCTCGCTGCCCGAGTTGTAGGCGTTGTAGATGGTCAGAAGATCGACCGGGAAGCCGTTGAAGAGGGTGCCGGTCTGGTGCAGGGCGGTGCCGTTCCAGCTCTTGACCAGGTCGGCGGCCTCGACGTGCCCGGGAGTGGTGAAGGCGTTGTTCTCGGCGTACACGGCGGACTCGGTGGAGACACCGAGCGAGTAGCGGTAGTCGTCGCCGTGGTCGACCAGGTAGCGGTTGTTGTAGACGTGCACCTGTCCGAAGCGGACGCGCGGGGCACGCTGTGTCACCGAGCGGAACTCGTTGTGGTGCAGGGTGACCCGGAGTTTCCCGCGGTCGCCGGAGGCCGTGTCACCGCTGCCGATGAGCATCGCCTTGTCGTGGTCGGCGAACCGGCTCCAGGAGACGGTGACCAGGTCGGAGCCGTTGGTGATGTCCAACAGGCCGTCGTGGCGCAGGTAGTTGCGGGCGAAGTAGGTGGGTTCGTCGGCGTCCGGGTGGCCCTTGTCGGAGGCGGTGACGTGGTCGACCCACACATGGGTGGCGCCGTTCAGCCAGATGGTGTCGTACGCCGTCTTCCAGTCGCCCAGACCACCGGAGTTGGGCTGCCAGACGGGGAAGCAGTCGTAGGCGTCGCGGAGTTCGAGGTTGCGGACGATCACGTTGTCCGCGTTCTTGACCTGGAGGCTCGCGCCCTTGAGGACGGCGCCCGAACCGAGCCCGAGGATGGTCGTGTTGGAGCCGACGGACAGTACGACCCGCTCGGCCTGCCGGGCCGCCGCGACCTGCCGGGCCTCCTCCGGCGTCCCGCTCGGCCTGGCGGAACCCCAGGTACGGGGGTCGTACGCGGCGAGGTACTTCGCGACGCTGTAGCCGGTGCCATCCGCATAGTCACGGCAGCCCAAGTGCCCGCCGTCATCAGCCGTGTTGGCGTCGATCGTCCCCGCGACCCGGATGATCTTCGGGGTGGCGCTGCCGCCGTCGAGGGCGCGGACGAGTTCGCCGCGGCTGCGTACGGTGAACACGTGGGCGTCGTCCGCCGCCGCGCCGCCGGTGGTGCCACCTTCGGCAGCGGCCCAGCCGTCGTTCGCGGGCAGGGTGTCGCGGCTGACGTCACGGGCGTCGGCTCCGGCCGGGGTGCTCAGTACGGCACCCAACAGGCCGATCGCGGCGGCGACTTGAAGCAGGCGTCTCATCCCTTCACCGCCCCCGCGCTGAAGCCGGTGATCAGCCACTTCTGGATGAACGCGAAGACGATCACCACGGGTACGGCGGCGATGATGCCGCCCGCCGCGAGGGCGCCGAGGTCGACGCTGTCCGCGCTCATCAGGGTGTTGAGGCCGACCGGGATGGTCTGCTTGCCCTGGTCGCTGAGGAACATCAGGGCGAACAGGAAGTGGTTCCACGAGTGCACGAAGGCGAAGGAGCCGACGGCGATCAACCCGGGCCGCAGCAGAGGCAGTACGACGATGCGGAACGCGGTGAAGCGGTTGCAGCCGTCGACCCAAGCGGCCTCTTCCAGGGTGTACGGCACGTTCTTGATGAACCCGCTGATGAGGATCATCGACAGCGGAAGCTGGAAGACCGTCTCGGCGATGATGACCGCGCCCAGCGAGTTGATCATCTGAAGCTCGGCGAAGATCTGGAACAGCGGCACCAGCAGCAGGGCGCCCGGCACGAACTGGGAGCAGAGCAGGGCCAGCATGAAGGCACGCTTGACCTTGAAGTCGAAGCGGGCCAGGGCGTAACCGCCGGCCAGGGCGACGAGCGTCGTCATCACCAGCGTGGCGAGGCCGACGAGGATGCTGTTCTCGAAGTACGTGCCGAAGGCCCGCTCGGTCCACACCTTGTCGAAGTGGTCGAGGGTCATCGGCCAGGGGAGCAGTGAGGTCGAACCGGCCGGGCGCAGCGCGAAGAGGAGGATCCAGTAGAAGGGGATGAGGGTGAAGACGAGGTAGATCCCCAGGGGGAGGTAGATCTGCCAGCGCGGGGCCTCGTCCCAGGCGCGTCGCTGCTTCCTGGCCGGGCGCGGCGGCTCGGGAACGTCGTCCACTGGCGTGGGCACGATCACGGTGGCTTCCTTGGTGATCACTTACTCTCCCCTCCGAACTTGCTGAGCCGCAGGTAGACGATCGAGAAGAAGAGCAGGATCACGAACGCGACCGTGGTGAGGGCCGACGCGTAGCCGAAGTTGTGGGCGTCGACGCTGGTGTTGGCGATGTAGAGCGGGAGGGTCGTGGTCTCGCCGGCCGGCCCGCCGCCCGTGAGGGTGTAGAGGAGGTCGACGTTGTTGAACTCCCAGACCGCGCGCAGCAGCGTGGACAGGACGATGGCGTCCTTGAGGTGCGGCAGCGTGATGTGCCAGAACTGCTTGAACCGGCTGGCGCCGTCGACCTCGGCGGCCTCGTACAGGTCCTTCGAGACGGACTGGAGGTCGGCCAGGATGAGGATCGCGAAGAAGGGCACGCCTCGCCACAGGTCGGCGACGATCGCCGCCGGGAACACGGTGGAGGTGTCCGACAGCCAGCTCGTCCCGTACGTGCCGATGCCCGCGTCGGCGAGGTAACGGGTGATGCCCGTCTGGGAGTTGTAGAGCAGCACCCAGATCGCGGAGGTGAGTACGCCCGAGACGGCCCAGGGCGAGAAGACCAGCGCGCGGCCGATCGACCGACCCACGAAGGTCTGGTTGACGATCAGCGCGAGCGCCAGACCGAACATCAGCTGCAGGCCGACCTCGACGACGACCCACTTGCCGCTGAAGACCAGCGTGTCCCAGAACTGGGGGTCGTCGGTGAAGGCGTGCGTGAAGTTGTCGAAGCCCGCGAAGCCGTTGCGCCACGGCTTGGTGGGGTTGAAGTGCTGCAGGCTGTAGTAGAAGACGCTGATGACCGGGTAGGCGATGAAGCCCACCATGAGCAGGGCGGCCGGTGCGATCAGCAGATAGGGGAGCCTTCGCGGCGTCGCGGAGGCACGCCGCCGCCGGGGAGGCGCGGGCGGTTTCGCCACGACTGCGGCTTGGGCCATGACTGTTCTCCGTTCTCGGTACGTCGTGCGTGTGGCGTGGATCGTGCCTGCGTCGTGCGTGCGTACGTCGTGCGTGCGTACGTCGTGCCTGCGTCGTTCGGGAAGCGCTTTCTCGCTATGCAGGGGTGTGCGCTGTCAGGCCTGTCAGGCCTGTCCGGTCAGCCCGCGTACGGGTCGCGCACCTTGCCCGGCCTCGCCAGGAACTCGAAGTCGCAGCCGGTGTCGGCCTGCGTGATCTGCTCGTTGTAGAGCGCGCCGTAACCGCGCTCGTACCGTTCGGCCGGCGGCGTCCACTCCGCCCGCCTGCGCGCCAACTCGTCGTCTTCCACGTTGAGTTGAAGCGACCTTCCCTCGACGTCGAGGGTGATGGAGTCCCCGGTGCGGACGAGCGCGAGCGGCCCGCCGACATGTGACTCGGGGGCCACGTGCAGCACGCACGTGCCGTAACTCGTCCCGCTCATCCGGGCGTCGGAGATCCGCACCATGTCCCGTATCCCCTGCTTGAGCAGGTGGTCGGGGATGGGCAGCATCCCGTACTCGGGCATGCCCGGACCGCCCTTGGGTCCGGAGCCGCGCAGCACCAGGACCGTGTCGGCGGTGATGTCCAACTCCGGGTCGTTGATGGTGCGTTGCATGGTCCGGTAGTCGTCGAAGACGACCGCGCGTCCGGTGTGCTGGAGCAGGTGCGGCTCGGCGGAGATGTGCTTGATGACCGCACCGTCCGGACAGAGGTTGCCGCGCAGGACGGCGACCCCGCCCTCGTTCGCGACCGGCTTGTCGCGCGGGCGGATGACGTCGTCGTTGTGCACCTGCGCGCCGTCGAGCTGCTCACGCATACTGTCGAACGACACCGTCGGCCGGTCCAGATGCAGCAGGTCCGTGATCCGGGAGAGGAATCCGGGCAGACCGCCGGCGAAGTGGAAGTCCTCCATGAGGTACGTCTGTCCACCGGGCCGTACGTTGGCGAGCACCGGTACGGTCCGCGCGATGCGGTCGAAGTCGTCGAGGGTGAGCCGGACACCGGCCCGGCCCGCCATGGCGATCAGATGGATCACGGCGTTGGTGGAGCCGCCGAGGCCGAGGACGGTCGTGACCGCGTCGGTGAAGGCGTCGGCAGTGAGGATGTCGCTCAACTTACGGTCCTGGTGGACCAGTTCGACGATCCTGAGACCCGACGCGGCGGCCATCCGGTCGTGCCCGGAGTCGACGGCGGGGATGCTGGACGCCCCCGGCACGGTCACCCCGAGCGCCTCGGCGGCGGCGGTGAGCGTGGACGCCGTACCCATGGTCATGCAGTGCCCGGGGGAACGGGCGAGCCCGCTCTCCAGCTCCGTCATCTCGCAGTCACCGATGAGCCCGGCGCGCTTGTCGTCCCAGTACTTCCACATGTCGGTGCCTGAGCCGAGGATCTCGTTGCGCCAGTGCCCGGGCAGCATGGGCCCGGCGGGCACGAAGACGGCGGGCAGATCGGCGGACGCGGCGCCCATGAGCAGGGCGGGCGTGGACTTGTCGCAGCCGCCCATCAGGACGGCCCCGTCTACCGGGTACGAGCGCAGCAGCTCCTCCGTCTCCATGGCGAGGAGGTTGCGGTAGAGCATGGGGGTCGGCTTCTGGAAGGTCTCGCTGAGCGTGGAGACCGGGAACTCCAGGGGGAATCCGCCCGCCTGCCACACGCCGCGCTTGACGGCCTGCGCCCGGTCACGAAGGTGCACATGACAGGGGTTGATGTCCGACCAGGTGTTGAGGATCGCGATGACGGGCTTGCCGAGGTGCTCCTCGGGGAGGTAGCCGAGCTGGCGGGTACGTGCCCGGTGGCTGAAGGAGCGCAGCCCGTCCGTCCCGTACCACTGATGGCTTCGGAGTTCCTCCGGCGCTTTGCGTGCCTGGGCCGGCTTCATATCGACCACCCGGCAGCTATCTCGGCGACCTCGGCGCGTTCGTTCTCGGGCAGCGCGCGGCTCGGCGGGCGGACGTCGCGGCGGCAGAGGCCCAGGGAGGCGAGGGCCTCCTTGACAACGGTCACGTTGTTCGCGGAGGCGTTGGCGCCGCGCAGCTCCTCGAAGCGGCGGATCTGCGCCCAGACCTTCATGGCGCCCGGGTAGTCCCCCGATCGAAGCGCTTCGATCATGTTCAGCGAAACGGCAGGGGCGACGTTCACCAGGCCCGAGGTGAAGCCGGTGGCACCGGCCGAGAAGTAGGAGGGGGCGTAGGGCTCGGCGAGCCCGGCCACCCACACGAAGCGCTCCAGCCCGGCGTCCCGTGCGAAGGCGGCGAACCGGGCGGCGTCCGGGACGGCGTACTTCACGCCGATGATGTTCGGGCAGACATCGGCGAGTTCGGCGAGCCGCAGGCCGCTCAGCGAGGCGTTGCGGATGTACGGGACGACCCCGAGGCCGGGCACGGCCTCGGCGATGGCCCGGTGATAGTCGACCCAGCCGCCCTCCGAGACGTACGGGTGGATGGGCTGATGGACCATCACCATCGCGGCCCCGCTGTCCTGGGCGTGCCGGGCGGCGGCCACGGCGGTCGGTACGTCGTGCCCGACGCCGACGAGGATCACGGCCCGGTCGCCGACCTCGTCGACGGTCAACTCGGTGACCAGGCGCCGCTCTTCGGGGGTCAGGGTGTAGAACTCGCCCGTGTTGCCGTTCGGCGTGAGGGTGGTGATGCCGCCGTCGAGCAGCCGGCGCAGCAGGGCCCGGTGGGCGGGCTGGTCGACGGTGCCGTCCTCGGCGAACGGGGTCACCGGGATCGCCACCACGTCGGCCAGGGCCGCCCGTTGGGCCTCGAACGCCACGCCGCTCATTCCTGACCGCCCTCTCCCTGGACCTCGGACTCCCCTGAGGGGTAAGCCCGTTGCACGAACGACTCGATGTGCGCGTGCAGGGCGCGCGCCGCACCGTCCGAGTCACCGGCGAGGGCGAGCCGCAGGATCTCCCGGTGCTCGTCCGCCTCCCGCTCCCAGGAGGGGTTGGCGGCCCAGGCGACGGCGGAGACCAGGGCGGCCTGGTCGCGCACCTCGTCGAGCATCCGGCCGAGCAGCGGATTGCCGCACCGGACGTACAGGGAGCGGTGGAACTCCCGGTTGGCCAGGGAGCGTTCGGCGGTGTCGGTGGCCTGGTCGGCGCGGGTGAGCGCATCCCGGGCGGCATCGAGCGAGGCGCCTCTGCGCACCGACCGCCTGAGGGCCTCCGGCTCCAGCAGCAGCCGTACGTCGTAGACCTCGCGCGCCATGTCCGCGTCCACCATGCGCACCGTGACGCCCTTGTACTGGTTCATCACGACGAGCCCGGTGCCGGCCAGCGTCTTGAGCGCCTCGCGCACCGGGGTCTTCGACACCCCGAACTGTGCGGCGAGCTCGGTCTCGACCAGGGCCTGACCCGGCGTCAACTGTCCGGTGAGGATGCGGTGTTTGATCCCTTCCTGCACGAACTGCGTGCGGGACGGGATCGGCGTGGGCACAGAGGTCATGCGTGCCTCTCGGAAGCTTGACGGATCGGATCCACCGGATCAGATCTCGCGTATCGGATCTCACATATCGCGTCTCATATATGACGTACGAAGTACGACGGCTTGAAGGTAGGAGGGGTGCCGTGTTTCGTCAACGCTTCCGACAAAGAAAGTAAAGAAGCCGCATGATGCGGAGGCCGTCGCGCGGGTCAGATGAGCTTCGTGGTGCCTTCGTACGCGGTGTCGGTCAGCCCGCCGAAGACGGCGGCGGCGCGGTCGGTGGCCGCGTCGGGAGTGAGCGTGGGCCCGACGTGGGTGACGAGCAGCGAAGCGGCCCCCTTCGCGTACGCGCCGGCGTCCTCCGGCGTCAGATGCACCTGTTCGCCATCGCCATCACCATGCCGGTCGATGTCGGCCTCGCACAGGAACAGGTCGGCGCCCCGGGCGAGTTCGGCGAGCGCGTCGCACGGTCCGGTGTCCCCGGAGTACGCGAGAACCTTCCCCTGCGACTCGGCACGCAGCCCGTACGCCTCCATGCCGTGGGAGACGGCGCGGGTCGTCAGGCGCAGGTTCCAGTGCCGGACGGTGTGGCCGTCGTACAGCGGCCTGAAGTCGAGGATTCCGCTCAGGAAGCCGAGGTTGGGCTGCCCGAAGAACCCCGCGATCCGGCGGGCGCACTCACGCGGCGCGTAGACGGGAATCGGCGCGGGCGGGGTCAGCCCGCCGTACGCGAACCCGTACACGGCGGCGATCAGATCGGCGAGGTGATCGGCGTGCAGATGGGAGATCCAGATCGCGGTGAGCCGTGCGGGATCGGTGTGCCTCTGCAACTCAGCGAACGTGCCGGGCCCGGCGTCCACCCACACCTCCGCGCCGCCGCCGCGCACCAGATAGCCGGAGCAGGGGCGTCCCGGCTCCGGATGCGGAGAGGCGGTGCCGAGGACGGTGAGGCTCAGGGGCATGCGGGGAGCGTACGGGGCGGTGCGCTCCTCGCGGGGCTGCTCGCCCTTCTTTGCCGCCTGCCCGCCCGTTCGCCGCGTCCGGCCGCGGAGTCTTCGCGAAAACCCGTTGGCGGGCCACGGCGACCACTGCTACTTTGCCGGAGGCCGTGCGAGAGAACGAGGAGGTGGTACCCGTGAAAGCAGTATCGACATGGGTGCTCTCCTCCGGGGTCACGGTCGGGCGATAGGTCGTCCGGGAGCGCCGTTCACGTGCTCTCCCGAAAGGCACGACCATGCAGTTCATTTCTGAACAACGCCTCGACGACGGCGTCCTCGAGCGCGAATTCACCCTCGGCGAGATCCCCGGCACCCTGTGGACGCCTCGATCCGCCGCACCCGCCCCGCTGATCCTGATGGCCCACAACAACGGCCTGTCCAAGGGGGAAGCCCGGCTGGTGGCCCGGGCCCGGCACTCCGCGGCGCACGGCTACGCGGTGGCCTCCATCGACGCCGCCGGGTGCGGTGACCGGCCCCGTTCCGCCGCCGCCGAGCAGGCTCGCGCCGATCTCCGCCGGGCGATGCAGGCCGGCGAGCCGGTCGACGACATCTTCGAGTCCTTCGTCGGCCCGCTGGTCGAGAAGGCGGTCCCGGACTGGCGGACCACCCTGGACGCCGTCCTCGCGCTGCCCGAGATCGGCGGCCCGGTCGGCTACTCGAGCTGGACCGCCCTCGGCATCCGGCTGGCGGTGGTCGAGCCCCGCATCACGGCCGCCGGTTTCTTCGCCGGGGGTTACGTGCCCCGCGCCCAGCGCGAGGAGGCCCGGCAGGTCACCATCCCGCTGCTGTTCCTGCTGCAGTGGGACGACGAAGGGAACCCCCGGCAGCGGGCCCTGGACCTGTTCGACGCCTTCGGCAGCAAGGAGAAGACGCTGCACGCCAATCTGGGCGGACACACCGGCACCCCGTGGTTCGAGGCGGAGGACGGGAGCCGGTTCTTCGGCCGGCACCTGAAGTGAGGCCGGGCCGCCGCTCATCGAGGACAGGTCCCGGATCACCCCGATGAGCGGCGGCCGGCAGACGCACCACCGCGGTCCGCGGCTCGCTCCGGCATGGCCGCCGGGACGAGCCTGCCGTGTCTCCTGATCGCGGGCCTCACCGCCGTACAGCGGGAGACCCCGCAGGACCTGCTCGGCCGTCCCGCCGCGACCGCCAACACCCTGATGTTCGCGCCCACGGCGATCGGTCCGGCCGTGGGCGCGGCACTGGTCGAACTCGTCGACCACCAGACGCTTCTCGTCGGCTGTGCCCTCGCTCTGCTGCTGACCGCGGTCCCGCTCCTTCAGCGCCGGGCCAGCGCGTCCCGTACGGAGTCCAGGTCGCCGTCCGACGCCAACCCGGCGTGATAGAGCCGCAGTTCGGTGGCCCCGAGCCCGGCCGCGCGCTCCGCGTCCGCCGCGAGGGTGGCCGGGCTGCCGCCCATCCCGGAGACCACGACGAGGTTGGCGGCCAGGACACCCTCCTTCCGCCCCACCTCCGCGAACGGCGTCAGCAGGCCCGCTCCGCCCGTGCACGGCACCACCACACCGTCCGCGACGGACAGGATGCGCGCGGGGTCCACGCCCGGGTTGGCGCCGACGTGGTACGAGACGGGGTCGGCGTGCAGCAGTACCTGGAAGCCGGCCGGGGCCGCCGCCCGGACCGCCTCGACGGCCGCCTCCTGCAGCGTGCGTGCCGTTTCCTCACGCCACGCGCGCGTGAGGGCCGCTTTCTCGTCACCGAGGGACTTCTCGACCCCGGCCCATCCCCCGTGATCCGGCTCGCCCCGCCAGAGCGGCTCCAGTGCGGCGCGTACGGCCGCCGCCAGCTCGTCGGGATCGAGGCCCTGGCCGCCGTACCCGGCCCGGCAGGACTGGCAGAAGCACAGGGCCATCAGATACTGGCCGGCGTCGCCGAGGCCGATGGCGCCGGTCTTGTCGTGGGCGTGCAGATGCGCCAGCCCGTACCAGCCGAGGGACTCCAGTTCCGTACCGCGTGCCCCGGGCCGTACGGCGGCCTCGGCCGCGAGATCGACGAGGTACGCGCGCGTGGCGGGCTGCGCGATGCAGGGCGCCCACGGGTAGCGGTCCCCGTAGGCGTTGACCACGGAGGTGTCCGGACGGTCGGCGCCCAGGCGGGAGTTGTGCGCGAGGACGACCCAGGTGTGCACGTCGAGGCCCGCGTCCGCGAGGGCGTCGGCAGCCTCGCCGTACGCGTCCCCCGGGGCCCAGGCCCCGGCGGCGTAGGGGCGCAGTTCGCGGCCCGCCCAGCGCTCGTCCGCAGGGTCGGTGGGGTACAGCACGGCCGCGTGCTCGGCGGTGACGATGCGGTGGCGCGGGTGACGGGGGGTCAACGCGCGCGTGGAGTGGTACGCGGAGGCGAGGGTCACCTGTTCCACGCCGAGCGCGGCGATCCGCCGGGCGGCGTCGGGGTCGCCGTTGACGTCCCAGGGATAGACGAACGCGGACGCCTTCACACGCTCTCCTCGAACTCGGACTCGGACTCGGAACCGACAACGATCGCGGCCACAGACTCGGACGCGGCCTCCAGCAGCGCGTGACCGCGCTCGACGAGCCGCACGAGCTGCTTCACATGTTCCTCGGTCGGCTCGTGCAACGGCGGCCGGACCTCCCCGACGTCGAGCCCTCCGTGCCGTACTCCGGCCTTGACGAGCGAGACGGCGTACCCGCGCCCTTGCGCCCGCAGCTCGACGAACGGCCGGTAGAAGCCGTCCAGGAGCCGGTTCGCGGTCACGTCGTCACCGGTGCCCAGCGCCTTGTGGAAGGCGAGCGCGATCTCGGGCGCGAAGCAGAAGACGGCCGACGAGTAGAGGGTGACGCCGATCCCCCGGTAGGCGAGCTGGGTCAGTTCGGCGGTCGGCAGCCCGTTGAAGTACAGGAAGTCGCCGGAATGCCCGGAGCGTACGGCGCTCACGATCCGCTGCATCAGGTCCAGGTCACCGAGCCCGTCCTTCAGCCCGATGATCCCCTCGGTGCGGGCCAGCCCGACGACGGTCTCGGGCGTGAACACCGCGTTGTCGCGCTGGTAGACGATGACCGGCAGGGCGGTGGCCGCGGCCAGCTCCCGGTAGTGGCGCAGCAGCCCCTCCTGCCCGGCCACGACCAGATACGGCGGCATGGCGAGCAGCCCGTCGGCCCCGGCCTCCTCGGCGAGACGCGCGTAGCGCACGGCGAGCGCGGTGCCGTATCCGGCGCCCGCGACCACGGGCACGCGCCCGGCCGTCTCCTCCACCGCCGCCCGTACGCAGTCCTGGAACTCCTCGGGCGTCAGCGCGTGGAACTCCCCGGTGCCGCAGCACGCGAAGACGGCCGCGGCCCCCGCCTCCACGCCCTGGCGCACATGCGCCCGGAAGACGTCGAGGTCGAGCGAGCCGTCGGGGCCGTACGCGGTGACGGGGAAGAACAGCGGACCGCTCGGGACGGTGAGTCGGGCGGCGAGGGCGGCGGTGAGAGGGGCTGGCGTCACGGGCTCTCCCTGGCATGCATTCGTGCACGCTTCTGATTAACGTCTACATTTCTGAACACTTTCACGCTAAGGGCCCTCCGCGGGGCGGGTCAAGCCGACCGGCGGCCAACTACGGACAGAATCCGCGGCCCTGCGTCACACTTGACGACACCGGCCACCTCTCCATAGCGTGTCCATGGATGTGAATGTCGTACATACATGCGACCTTCGCCTCAAGGAGACCCGCCCAGGAGCCCCAAGGAGACCCGAGGATGCCCGCTCCCCGCACCGTTCTGCTCACCGGCGCCGCCGGCGGACTCGGCACCCTGATGCGGGACCTGCTCCCGTCGTACGGCTACGAACTGCGTCTGTTCGACCTGCTCCCCATCGAGGGCGAACCCGGCGCGATCACCGCGGACCTCACAGACAGGGCGGCGCTGCGCGAGGCCGTGCGGGGCGTCGACGCGATCGTCCACCTCGCCGGCATCTCGCTGGAGTCCTCTTTCGAGAAGATCCTCAGGGCGAACATCGAGGGCACGTACAACCTGTACGAGGCCGCGCGCGAGGAGGGTGTGGGACGCGTCGTCTTCGCCTCCTCGAACCACGCGGTGGGCTTCACCCCCCGCCCCCAGGGCGCCGATCCCCTGATCCCGGTCAGCACCCCGCACCGCCCGGACACCTTCTACGGCCTCTCCAAGTCCTTCGGCGAGGACCTGGCCCAGCTCTACTGGGACAGGCACGGCCTGGAGACCGTCTCCGTCCGCATCGGCTCCTGCTTCCCCGAGCCGACCAGCGTGCGCATGCTGTCGCTGTGGATGAGCCCCGCCGACGGCGCCCGCCTCTTCCACGCGGCCATGACCGCCGAGGAGGTCGGCCACACCGTCGTCTACGGCTCCTCCGCCAACACGCGCCTGTGGTGGGACCTCAGCACCGCGCGCGGGCTCGGCTACGCACCGCAGGACGACTCCGAACCGTACGCCGAGAAACTGATCGCCGAGCAGGGCGACCTCGATCCCGAGAACGTGGCCCACACCCACCTGGGCGGCCACTTCGTGAACGACCCGCCGATCTGGCCGTACTGAACGCACTCCTGAGACGGGCGCCGTGGGCGAGGGGGCGACGCGGGGATCTGGGGGCGCAGCCTCCAGGGACAGGATGGGACGGGTAGGGGCGGCGGGGGCGAAAACCCTTGGGCGGCACGCACCCCACCCGCCTAGCATCCCCCCATGCCCCGCCCCAACGGCTTCGCCTACACCCACCACCCCGACGGCACGGTCAAGATCACACACGGCGCCCACCCCGCAACCACCCTCCGCGGTCCGAGGGCCACCGAGTTCCTGGCGGAAGTGGAATCCGGCGACCCCCAGCTGGTCATGGCCCGCTGGACCGGCAACTACAAGCGCGGCAACGAGCGAACGGCCCGCAACCACCCACGCAACCGGCACTGAACCAAATGACCGCAAGGTAAGGGAACGGCAAAGCCGGTCCGCTCGTTCACCGGTCATGACAGCTATGACCCCCGGCTCGAACATCCCTCTTCCCGTCGCCCGAGTGACGGTGGACGTCGCTGCCCCGGTGCGGCTCGACGTATCGAGCCTGCTGCTCACCGCCGACGGCAAGGTGCGCTCCGACGACGACTTCATCTTCTACAACCAGCCGACCGGCCCGGGCGTGACGTACCGCTCCGGCGGCGGCACCAGCCCCGACTCGATCACGGTCGACACCGCCGCCGTCCCCCCGGGCATCGAGAAGATCGTCGTCACGGCGAGTCCGGACGCCGCCGGCCAGTCCTTCCAGGGCATCGAGCCGACGGCCACGATCCGCAACGCGGACGACAACTCCGTACTGGCGACGTTCACCCCGCCCCAGCTCGGCGCGGAAACAGCACTGGTGATCGTCGAGGTCTACCTCCGCAACGGCGCCTGGAAGGCCCGCGCGGTGGGCCAGGGCTACGCGAACGGCCTGGCCGGCATCGCCACGGACTTCGGCGTGAGCGTGGAGGAACCGGCACCGGCCGCGACACCGGCCGCGCAGCCGACCCCGGTGCAGCCCCCCGCGTCCCCGGCGGCACCGCCCGCCCCGGTCGGGTCGTTCTCCTCTCCCCCCGCGCCCGCCGCGCCCCCGGCTCCCTCCGCCCCGCCCCTCGGCGCCGGAAAGATCAACCTCGACAAGGGCCGCGTAAGCCTCCAGAAGAACCAGACCGTCTCCCTGGTCAAGGGCGGCCGGCCTCTCCTCTCCCAGGTCAAGATGGGCCTCGGCTGGGAGCCCGCGTACCGGGGCAAGGACATCGACCTGGACGCGTCGGTCATCGCGTACGGCCCGCAGCGCAACCACATCGACAGCTGCTACTTCGGCAAGCTCTCCATCGTGAACGGCGCGATCAAGCACTCCGGCGACAACCTCACGGGCGAGGGCGGGGGCGACGACGAGGTCATCGTGGTCGACCTGGGCCGTCTCCCGCAGGAGGTCACCGGTCTGGTGTTCACGGTCAACTCCTTCTCAGGTCAGAAGTTCACCGAGGTGGCGAAGGCGTACTGCCGCCTCCTGGACGCGGCGACCGGTGAGGAACTGGTCCGCTTCGACCTGACCAGCGCCGAACCGCAGACGGGCGTGATGATGGCGAAGATGATCAAGCAGTTCACGGGCGAGTGGGAGATGACGGCGATCGGCGACTTCGTCAAGTCCCGCACCGTCAGGGGAATGGTGAAGCCGGCCGCCCAGTCGCTGTAACCACGCACGGCCGAACCACCCGCAGCACCCCACAGCGCCCCACAGAACCACCCACCGAAGCGGACCGTGGAGTAACACCGCCACCCCGTCATCCCGTCAAGCCGTCACCTTGGCGACGAACGCGGCGACGTTCCCCACGGTCCGCCGGATCTTCTCCTCCAGAGTGATCGTCTCGTGGAGCCGCGCCCCGGGGCCCGCGTCCTTCCTGCCCCGCACATACAGCGAGCAGCAGAGGTCGCCGCATATGTACGCACCCACCGAGTTGCCCTGTTTCCCGGACTTCCCCGCCTTCGGCGCGACCATCAGGGACACGCCTCCGGTGTGGGACGTCAGGCACATCGAGCACATGCTGCGCCGCGTCTGCCCGAAGGCGGGCGCGGAACTGCGCAGGGCGAGGCCGGTCGCTCCGCCGTCCAGCCGGGCGACGAGGTAGGCGCGGTCGGGGGCCTGCGGGTCCCGCCAGCCGAGGAAGTCCAGGTCCTCCCAGGGCCGGTCGGCCAGGTCACGCGGCACGGACAGACGCCGCGCCTCACCCTTGGTGCAGTTCACGAAAGCGGCACGGATCTCTTGCTCGGTCAGCGGCTCCATAACGGCAGGCTAATTTGCCTAAATCCTTTAGGTAAATCTATATTCACCTTAGCCAAACAGGAGGAGGGTCATGGCACGCGTAGGACTCACCGCGGAACGCCTGACCAGAGCCGGGGCGGAACTCGCCGACGAGGTCGGCTTCGACCAGGTGACCGCCTCGGAGCTCGCCCGGCGGTTCGACGTCAAGGTCGCGAGTCTGTACTCGCACGTCAAGAACACCCATGACCTCAGGACCAGGATCGCCCTGCTCTCCCTCGAGGAACTCGCCGACCGGGCCGCCGACGCCGTGGCCGGACGGGCCGGCAAGGAC
The DNA here is from genome assembly GCF_010550245.1 of Streptomyces sp. SID12501. Lineage (GTDB taxonomy): Bacteria > Actinomycetota > Actinomycetes > Streptomycetales > Streptomycetaceae > Streptomyces. Next base: position 79,123 of record NZ_JAAGLU010000016.1, on the reverse strand, counting down.
GCCCTGACCGCGTTCGCGAACGTCTACCGCGACTACGGCCGGGAACACCCCGGCCGCGCCGCCGCCACCCGGATGAGACTCGACCCCGAGACGGCCGCCGCCAGTGCGGGCGTCCGGCACGCCCAGATGACGCGGGCCATCCTGCGGGGCTACGAGCTGACGGAGCCCGACCAGACGCACGCGGTCCGCCTTCTGGGCAGCGTCTTCCACGGATACACCAGCCTGGAAACGGCAGGCGGCTTCAGCCACAGCGCCCCCGACTCGGAGGAGAGCTGGACCCGGATCCTGGACGCCCTCGACGCCCTGCTGCGCAACTGGCCGACCCCTCCCACCCGTTGACGACAGGCCGAGGACGCAGAGGACACAGAGGACAGACATGTCATCCGAGCACGAGTGGACGACCACGCACATCACCGCCGACCTCGTACGCGGGGCCCTCGACCTGGAGCACACCCCCCACGGCGTTCTCCCCCACCGCCTGCCCGCCCGGGCCCGCGCCCAGTGCACGGACCCCCAGCTCGCCTCGGCGGAATCCCAGCCCTCCGGCGTACGGCTGGTCTTCCGCACCCGGGCGACCTCCGTCGAGCTGGACGCACTGCCCACCAGGCGGATCTATGTGGGCGCCCCACCTCGCCCCGCCGGTATGTACGACCTGCTCGTCGACGGCCGGCTGACCGCCCAGTCCACCGTGGCCGGGGGCGGTAACACGCTGACCGTCGACATGACCGCCGGCACCGCGACGCATGAACCCGGCCCGCCCGGCACCCTCCGCTTCACCGGCCTGCCGGACCACATGAAGCGCGTCGAGATCTGGCTGCCCCACAACGAGACCACCGAGCTCGTCGCCCTGCGCACCGACGCCCCCGTCGAACCCGTACCGCTCCGCGACCAGGGCCGCAGGGTCTGGCTGCACCACGGCAGTTCGATCAGCCACGGCTCCGACGCCGCGAGCCCCACCGCCATCTGGCCCGCGCTCGCCGCGTCCCTCGGCGGCGTGGAACTGATCAACCTGGGCCTGGCCGGCAGCGCCCTGCTCGACCCGTTCACCGCCCGCGCGATGCGCGACACCCCCGCCGACCTGATCAGCGTCAAGATCGGCATCAACCTGGTCAACACCGATCTGATGCGTCTGCGTGCCTTCGGCCCGGCGGTCCACGGCTTCCTCGACACCATCCGCGAGGGCCATCCGACCACAGCGCTGCTGCTCGTCTCGCCCCTCTACTGCCCCATGCACGAGGACACCCCGGGCCCCACCGCCCTGGACCTCTCCACGATGAGCGCCGGTGAACTGCGCTTCCAGCCCATGGGCGACCCCGCCGAGCGCGCCGCGGGCAAACTGACGCTCAACGTCATCCGGGAGGAGCTGTCCCGCATCGTGCAGCAGCGTTCGGCGGACGACCCGAACCTCCACCACCTCGACGGCCGCGCCCTGTACGGGGAGTCCGACTTCGCCGAACTCCCCCTGCCCGACCAGCTCCACCCGGACGCGGCCACCCACCGCCGCATAGGTGAACGCTTCGCCGAGCTCGCCTTCACCGCACCCGAACCGCTCTTCCCGAACCCGGAGCCGACCCTCCGGAAGAACTAGAGAGAACCAGAAAGAACCAGAAAGGACCGGAGAGGACCCGAGAGGACCGGAGGAGACTTAGAACAGCGCGCTGTACGCGTTCAGCGCGGGCTGCCCGCCCAGGTGCGCGTACAGCACGGTGGAGTCGCGCCCGATCTCTCCCCGCGCCACCAGATCGACCATCCCGGCCATCGACTTCCCCTCGTACACAGGGTCGGTGACCATCCCCTCCGTGCGGGCGGCGAGCCGCATCGCGTCCAGGGTGGCGTCGTCGGGAATCCCGTACGTGCCCGCGTGGTAGCGCTCGTCCAGCTCGACGTCCGCCTGTGTCAACTCCCGCTTTACACCAATGAGTTGGCCGGCGTTGTGGGCGATCCGCGCGATCTGCGCCTTCGTCCGGGCCGGCGCCGCCGACGCGTCGATACCGAGCACGCGCCGCGTACGGCCGCCCGCCTCCTCCAGCGCCGCGAACCCGGCGACCATGCCGGCCTGGGTCGACCCGGTCACCGAGCACACCACCACGGTGTCGAAGAAGATCCCCAACTCCCTTTCCTGCTTGGCGACTTCGTACGCCCAACCGGCGAACCCCAGGCCGCCGAGCGGATGGTCGGAGGCTCCCGCCGGAATCGCGTACGGCTTGCCGCCCCCCTCCTCCACCTCCCGCAGCGCCAGCTCCCAGCTCTCCTTGAACCCGATGCCGAACCCGGCCCGCACCAACCGCACATCGGCCCCGGCGAGCCGGCTGATCAGGATGTTGCCGACCTTGTCGTAGACGGAGTCGGGCCACTCCACCCAACTCTCCTGCACGAGAACGCACTTGAGCCCGGCTCGGGCGGCACAGGCGGCGACCTGACGGGTGTGGTTGGACTGCACACCGCCGATCGACACGAGCGTGTCGCAGCCCTGGGCGAGCGCGTCGGCGACGAGGTACTCCAGCTTGCGGGTCTTGTTGCCGCCGTACGCGACACCGGAGTTGCAGTCCTCCCGCTTGGCCCAGAGCGAGGCGCCGCCGAGATGCGCGGTGAGCCGCTCCAGGGGGTGCACGGGAGAGTGCCCAAAGAGAAGGGGGTTTGAAGCTCCTGCCGGTGGAGTGTGTTCATGAGTGTTCTGGCGGCCGGGAGTGAGTGTCAGTGGTCTGCGTCGTGTCGCGTGTTGCGGCCGTGGTGTCGACTCTCGGGAAAGAACTGACGTTCTTGCGTCGAATGCGTGACCTTGCATGGATGAAGCTCGTTGGGTGTGGTGGCAGGGAACTTCGGGCGGGAATGGGGGGGTGGCGAGGTGAGCGGGCTGAGAGCCTTGATGCCGTCGTTCGTCGCGCCCGGCCCGCGTGGCGTGGCGGTCCGTACCCGTCTCAAGGACCTGGCACCGGACGATGAGAAGGTGCTGCGCGTGGTGAGTGCGCATCTGGGGTCGCTGGCCTCGAAGGATCTTGCCGCCCGCGGCCGTGACAGTCGGGAACCATCCGGCGACGCGTGGGCGGCGCGCAAGCGGGAGCTGACACCGGTCTCGTCGTCGCGATGGGCGGGCAGTATCACCAAGGCTACTCATGATCAGTGGGCACTGGCCCGCCGTGGACAGCTCGCGCACATCCAGTGCCTGGAAGCGGGTATCCGCACCCTGACGCACCGCTTGTCCCAGCCTCTCGGCCAGAAGGGATCCAAGGGGGTGCCCGGAGGCTACCGGTCTCGGCGGGAGTGGCACGCCAAGTCACGGAGGCTACATACGCTGGAGGACCGGTTGGCTGCAGCGCGGGCCGACCGCGAGGCGGCGATCGTCGGCATCATGAGCAGCCTGTTCAACGACTACGAACCGAGGGACGAGGACGGGCGGCGGGTCGTCTTCGAGTTCGGCGCGAGCGTCCTGCGCAGTGGTACGGGCATCGCCGAGATCGACGAGACGCTCCGAGAGAAGTACCTGTCCTTCGACGACCGGCCGCGCGCGGAGTGGCACGTGGAGGTGGACTTCGACGCGATCGCCGCGCTGGCCCGAATACTGGTGGACTCACGGGAACGCCCCGACACACAGATCGTCCAACCGGTCGGCCTAGAGCTACTCGTCCGTGACGAGACACAGCATGCGACGCTGCTCGCCCCAGAGGGCGCGGCCACGGTGTACGAGATGCCCACGCCGAGGGGAACCTGCACAGTCACGGTCGGCCCGCCCTCGGTCCCGTTGTTGCTTCGGCTCGAACTGAGGCGGACCGGGATGGAGCGCCTGGCAGTGTTCGACCGTCAGCGGACGCTCGCTCACCTCATGGAGCAGGAACGGCGCGAGGGACTGGCCGAAGGCGCTGTCGCCCGGATCTCGGCGCAGCAACTGCTCGACGTGACGGCCGAGCCCCGGCTGCGCTCGTTGCGGCTCGACGGCCCGCCTGGCCTCGACCTCGCCGAGCTGGAGCAGGTGGCGACGGCGTTCCGGGTACGGCTGGCCTACGAGAGCGATGTCGTGCTCGTGCCGGTTCTCGACGTCAATCGTCTCGACGGGTCGTCCCAGCCTCGGTTGATCCGCCAACTACCCCTGAGGGCAGAGGAGTTTGTGGAGGCGATTGGTCAGGGTACGGCAACAGGATTCATGGGCGATCGACTGCTGGGCCCGGTGCCGGAGGTCCAAGAAGGGCACGAGGTCCAGGAAGAGCTGTCTCAGCGCTATCTCCGGGCCATCGCGGCGACCGATCCCTTCGCGGCGTTCATGGGCTACTACCAGGTGCTGGAGTACAGCATGGAGGAGGAGTGGTTCCAGGCACTGCGGCGACGGGTCGAAGCCGCGGGCGGCGCGCTGGAGCGGCCCGCGGACAGTATTCGCAAGGCCGCCAAGCTGGCGGCCGACGTCCTCAGCGAGCGCAAGAATGATCTCAGCTTCAGTGAGATCAGAGGACTGAAGGCGGTGCTGGACAAGCATCTCGACGTCGGTGCGCTCGCTACCGACCTGGACCGGTATCTGCGGGGCGCGGCCGACCACTTCGCCACCGCCACGGTTCCCTTCGTCCAGGTGCCGCATCTGGACTTCGGCCGTGCCGGTGACCCAGCCGGGCAGGCGACTCTCAGGGAACGTGCCGCGGAGCGCATCTACAAGGTCCGGTGCGCGATCACGCATAGCAAGGAGTCCGGCGACCGCTACAGCCCGTACACCGACGAACTGCCACTGGGACGTGAGGTGCCGCTCGTCAGAATCGCCGCGGAACATCTGTTGTTCCCCGCCGACGAGCGGCTGTGACTTGGCGAGCGATGGTCAGCGCCGCTGCCGCTTCCACGGCCCGGTAATGGCCAGCATGATCCCCGGCGTCTGAATGTTGGCGTACAGCGTCTTCCCGTCGGGTGAGAAGGTCACGCCGGTGAACTCGCTGTATTCGGGCGCCTCTTCGGTGCCGGCGTTGAGTTCGTTGCGGGCGATCGGGTAGGTGCGCCCGCTGTCCGTCGCGCCGAACAGGTGCTGGACGCCTTCGCCGTCCTCGGCGATGACCAGGCCGCCGTACGGGGAGACGGTGATGTTGTCGGGGCCGTCGAAGGCGCCGTCGGCCGACGGGTCGGGGTTCACGCCCAGGAGGACCTTCAGGGTGAGGGTGCGGCGCTTGGGGTCGTAGAACCAGACCTGACCGTCGTGCTGGACGGGGCTCTCGGAACGGGCGTACGAGGAGACGATGTAGGTGCCGCCGTCGCCCCACCACATGCCCTCGAGCTTGCGGGCCCGGGTGATCTCCCCGGCGCCGAACTGCTTGCGCACGTCGACGGCCTTGGCGTCACGGTCGGGCACGTCGACCCAGTCGACGCCGTACACCGTGCCGATCTTCGTGGCGCGGGAGAGGTCGTCGACGAACTGGCCCGCGGAGTCGAAGCACTTGGGCGCCTGGAGGATGCCCGCGGTGTCGGAGAGGGTGCGGAGGTTGCCGTGGCCGTGGTGGCAGTGCTGCGGCGGGGTCCAGCGGTAGAGGAGGCCGTTGGGGGACGCGGCGTCCTCGGTGAGGTAGGCGTCGCCGCGCTTGGGGTCGATGACGACGGCCTCGTGGTTGTAACGCCCGAAGAACTTCAGGGGCTTGGGGTTCCGGTTGGCACGCTTGTCACTGGGGTCGACCTCGAAGACGTAACCGTGGTCCTTGGTCATGCCGTTGACGCCGGCGCGGTCGGAGTTCTCCTCGCAGGTGAGCCAGGTGCCCCAAGGGGTGCTGCCGCCCGCGCAGTTGGTGGAGGTGCCCGCGATGCCCACCCACTCGGCGACCTGGCCGCCGGGACGCACCTCGACGACCGTGCAGCCGCCGGACGCGGCGGGGTCGTAGACGAGGCCCTCGGTGAGCGGCACCGGGTACTTCCAGTCGGCGCGCGGGCCCTTCAGCTCGTGGTTGTTGACGAGGAGGGTGGTGCCGCGCGGGCCCTCGAAGGCGGCGGTGCCGTCATGGTTGGACGGGGTGATCTCGCCGGAGTCCAACTTGGTCTTGCCGCTGTGGGTGATCACTCGGTACGAGAATCCGGCGGGGAGCGCCAACAGGCCCTTGGGGTCGGGCAGCAGCGGGCCGTAGCCGACTCCGTGGTACCGGTCCGCGGATTCCCCGGCCGCACCGAGGGTGTCCGCGTCCGTGTCGGCCTCCGTGGACGCGAGGGCGCCCGGCGCGGTGGCGAGGGCACCGACGGTGCCGGCCAGCGCGACCCCGGCCGAGGTGATCGCAGACTGTCTGCCGAAGTCCCTGCGGGTGAGCGACATGATGTCTCCTGTGACGGGGGGCGTGCCATGGCAGTGGAGGGCGGCGCACTCGGTTCGACGCCACCGTCCCGCCCACGCCTGAACACGAGTTGAACGGAGGGCGACTTCACGAGACACGCTTCCGGATGCGCCGCAGAGGTAGCCGCCCCGAAGGGGCAGCTACCGAGGGGCGCGGGGAACTGCGCGACCAGCCACAACGCACCCGCAGCCGGGAGCCGGCCCGCAGCTCCCCCACCTGACGCGCCCCTCAACCCCCTTGCTGCGACCGCGCCTTGAACGCCGCCTTCCGCGCCTCCTTGGCCACCCGCTTGTCCGGGTGCAGCCGTCCCATCGCCTCCAGCACGTCCGGTGTCGCCGGATGGTCCACGCGCCAGGCCGCCTCGAAGAAGCCGCCGTGCTGCTGTGCCAGTCCCTCCACCAGTCCGCGCAGCTCCGCCGAGTTGCCCTCGGCCGCCAGTTGCGCGGCCACCGTGTCGATGGTCAGCCAGAACACCATCGCCTCGGACGGGGCCGGCACGTCCGGCGCGCCGTACTCGCTGAGCCAGACACGGGCGAGGCCGCCCAGTTCGGCGTCGTCGAGGACCTCGCGCAGCGCGGGCTCGGACTCGCCGCCGACGAGGGACAGGGCCTGCTGGCAGTGCAGCCGCCGCAGTGGCGCTCCGGCGTCGCCGCCCCGGGCCGCCGCCAGCAACTCCCTTGCCGCCGCGCGGGGTTCGCGGCGCGTCAGCCACTGTTCGGTCTCGGCCCGCGCGGCCGTCGCGGGGAAGCCCGCCATGCCGTCGAGCAGCGCGTCCGCGCCCTTGTCGGCGAGGTCTCCGACGGCCGGCGCCTCGAAGCCGGACTCCAGCAGCCGCGCCCGTACGCCGTACAGGCCGAGCGGGGTGAGCCGCACCATGCCGTAGCGGGAGACGTCGGTCTCGTCGCCCGCCGACGCACCCTCGGCGGGGTCGTCGATGTCCGCCATGAGCGCCTCGTCGACGGGCCGGTAGGCGACGAGCCCGACGGGTTCGAGCAGCCTGAACTGGTCGTCGAGGCGCATCATCATGTCCGAGACCTGCTCCAGGACGTCGTTGGTGGGCTCGCCCATGTCGCTCGGTACGACCATGGACGCGGCCAGCGCCGGCAGCGGTACCGGGATGTCGGCGGGGCCGTCCTCGCTGACGCTCAGCAGGTACAGGTTGGCGAGCACACCGTCGAGGAAGTCGGCCTCCGCGTCGGGGTCCCAGTCCAGTTGGGAGAAGTCGACCTCTCCGCTCTCGCCCATGGAGTCGACGAGATCGTCGAGGTCGGGCACGCCCGCGTCGGCGAGGACGGTCTCCAGCGCCCCGAGCCACACCCCGAGCACCTCGTGCGGCGACCCGGAGGTGAGCAGCGCCAGGTCCTCGCCCACCGTGACGGTGCCCTCGTCCTCGTCGACGACCTCGACGAGCCCGGCGTCCACGGCGACCCGCCAGGCCTCACTGGCGTGGGCGAGCGCGTCCTCGACACTCACATCACCCGCACTCACGTCACCCTCGCCCTCGCCCTCGCCGTCGATCAGCCCCAGCGCCCGAGCCGCCGCCGGCAGTTGCTCCTGGACGAGTACGCCACCGGTCTCGACCCGGGTGTCCGGCCCGGCCCAGCGGGCGAGGCGGGCGGCGCGGGAGAGCAACGGGGCGGCGAGCGCGTCCCGCGCCAGTTCCGCTTCGGAGTGCAGTCGCACCGGCGGCAGGGGGGAGCTGTCTGACATCGGCTGTTTTCTCCTCAGGCGCCCGAATGGCCGTACGGCGGCACCCGGATCACGCCCGGAGTCCGACGACGGCGTCTGACGACCGTACGACGTTGCGTTGAAGGCCGTACGACTCAGCCGCTCAGCCTAGACGGATTTGGCACCATGCCGCCCGGTTCATGTACCTGTCAGAGGTGGTAGATGGCTGAAACCTTGACAAGTGGCCTGACCAGGCAGGAGATTGACGCGCGTAGAAGTGGAGGGGACGCCGATTCACCGCATCCCCTTGCCTTCCACGTGCTCCACCGTGCTCCATCGTGTTCACTGTTCTCCCAAGCCGGGCTTTCACTGCCGATCGCCTGGTGCCGAGCCTTCGGTGCGGAACTTTCCGCACCGGGTGTTCACCGGATGTCTACGCGCGTCGCCAGTCGCCCAGCGGGTCGCGTTTCCCCCACGGCACCACCCTTGTCACTTTCGTCCCGGCACCCATGTTTGTCCCCGGAGGGATTCCGTTGCCGAGCAAGTCTTCCGCGCGTCTCGCCGCGCTCACCGTCGCCGCCGTCTGTTCCACGGTCGCCACGATGGTCGTGCTCCCGTCGGCCGCGCACGCCGACACTGTGCGCATTCATGACATCCAGGGCACCACGCGCCTGTCCCCGCTAGCCGGCCAGAAGGTCACGGACGTGGCGGGAATCGTCACCGGTGTCCGTACCTACGGTTCGTCGCGTGGTTTCTGGCTCCAGGACACGGCCCCGGACGCCGACCCGGCCACCAGCGAGGGCGTCTTCGTCTTCACCAGCTCCAAGCCGACCGTCGCGGTCGGCGACTCGGTCACCGTCACCGGCACCGTCTCGGAGTACGTGCCCGGCGGCGCCTCGTCCGGCAACCAGACGGTGACGGAGATCGTCAAGCCGACGGTCACCGTCGTCTCCAGCGGAAACGCGGTCCCGGCCCCGATCGTCGTCGACGCCCGGTCCGTACCGGCCGCCTACACGTCGGCCGGCGACACCGCCGCGAGCGGCTCGGTGAACGCCCTGACACTGCTGCCCAAGAAGTACGCCCTGGACTACTACGAGTCCCTTGAGGGCATGAACGTCCAGGTCAAGGACGCCCGCGTGGTCACCGCGACCGACCCGTACACCGAGCTGTGGGTCACGGTGAAGCCGTGGGAGAACCCCAACCGGCGGGGCGGCACGGTGTACGGCTCGTACACCTCGCAGAACACCGGCCGGCTCCAGATCCAGTCCCTGGGCGCGGTCGCCGACTTCCCGACAGCGAACGTCGGCGACAGCCTCAAGGGCGCCACGACCGGCCCGCTGGACTACAACCAGTTCGGTGGCTACACGCTCGTCGCCAACGAGCTCGGCACCCTGAAGCAGGGCGGCCTGAAGCGCGAGACGACCCGCAAGCAGTCGCGGAACGAGCTCGCGGTGGCGACGTACAACGTCGAGAACCTCGACCCGTCGGACGGCACCTTCGCCGCGCACGCCGCCGCGATCGTGAACAACCTGCAGTCGCCCGACATCCTGTCCCTGGAGGAGATCCAGGACAACAACGGCGCGACGAAGGACGGTACGGTCGCCGCTGACCAGACGGTCAAGAAGCTGACCGACGCGATCGTGGCGGCGGGCGGCCCGGCGTACGACTGGCGCTCCATCGACCCGGTCGACCTCGCGGACGGCGGCGAGCCCGGCGGCAACATCCGTCAGGTATTCCTGTTCAACCCGGCGCGGGTCTCCTTCACCGACCGGCCGGGCGGCGACGCCACGACCGCCGTCGGTGTCACCAAGGACCACGGCAAGGCGGCCCTGACCCTCTCGCCGGGCCGGATAGACCCGGCCAACGCGGCCTGGACGGACAGTCGCAAGCCGCTCGCGGGCGAGTTCGTCTTCCGCGGCAAGACCGTCATCCTGATCGCCAACCACTTCGCTTCGAAGGGCGGCGACCAGGGCCTCACCTCGCAGTTCCAGCCGCCGGCCCGCAGCTCGGAGACCAAGCGTCACCTCCAGGCGACCGCGGTGAACACGTTCGTCAAGGACATCCTGAAGGTCCAGAAGAACGCGGACGTGATCACGCTCGGCGACATCAACGACTTCGAGTTCTCCGACACCACCGAGCTGCTCGAAGGCGACGGCGAACTGTGGTCGGCGATCAAGTCGCTGCCGAAGAGCGAGCGTTACACCTACGACTACCAGGGCAACACCCAGGTCCTGGACCAGATCCTGGTCAGCCCGTCGATCAGCCGCGGCTGCGACTTCGACTACGACTCCGTGCACATCAACTCGGAGTTCAACGACCAGATCAGCGACCACGACCCGCAGGTGCTGCGGTTCCAGCCGTGACCACCGACTGGTCCCGGTAGTCCCGGTAGTCGTACACGGCCGCTCAGGACTGGCTGAACACACCGTTCAGCCAGTCCTGCCAGGCGGTCTCGCACTCCTTGATGTCGGCATCCGGCGTGAAGTCGTGCAGGGAGACCCCCACCGGGTAGCCCCAGTGGTTCCGCCCGAAGAAGCGGGTGAGGCCCCGGTCCGTGCGCAGCCCGATGAAGTACGGGTCGCTGAAGTCGACCACGGCCTCGAACTCGTCGGGCCCACGGACCGTCACGCGCGTCCCTACGGCCACGTCCTCCCCGACCCCGAGCGCCCGCCCGACGGCGGCGAGGGCGTCTGCGGCCTTGGACGCCTCGGGTCCGTCGAAGGTGGCGAACGCGACCGGCCGGGGCGCGAAATGGGTCAGGTACTCGCGCAGGGTGTGCAGATAGAAGTCGGTGTGCCGGGCGGCGCCGTCGTACTGGTTGTCCCAGTCGTCGACGAAGATGCCGCTGTGCACGTAACGCACCCAGGCCCGGCGACCCTCGTCGCGCGGTTCGACGGTGTAGTCGAGCTGGTTGAGGGTCTGCTCGGAGATGCCCTCGACGTCCTCGACGCGGTTGGTGTACCGGTGCGGCGGATCCCAGGCGATGACCTTGGATCCGAAGGGCCCCTTGCCGCCGACCCGCGGCTCCGGCGGCTCCATCGGCCACAGATACCCTCCGGTCCCGGTGGTGATCGCCTCCCACACCTCCTCCGGGCTGGCGTCGACCTCGAACTCACGCGCGATCTCGAATTCCCTGGAAACTTCCTTGGACATGGCGCTCACTCCTGGATTTCCGTAGTGCCCGTGGTGCCGGTGGCGTCTGGGGTGCCGGTGATGTCTGGGGTGCTTGTGATGCCTTCAGTACTCGCCGCGCTCGAAGTCGGTTCGCCGGGCTGGGATTTGACCGTCGGGTGCACGGCCACGACGATGCGGTGATCGCGCCCGCCCTCGACACCGGGCGAGTCGTACTTGCGCAGCAACGCGCTGACACCCGCCGTCAACTCCTCGATGAACGCGGCCCGGTCGCCGGCGGAGGCGAACCGCACCTCGCCGTCGAGCGCATAGGTCGCGAGCCGCTTACGGGCCCGGGCGGCGCCGGTGATCAGCGTGCCGACGTCCCGCACCAGCCGCGCCCCGACCGCCAGCAGCCAGTGCGCGGAGAGCTGGTCCCGAAAACGGTCAGGATCAGGCTGTACGGCGGCCAGGGCGAGCGGCGAGATGACGTACGACGCCGCGGTCGCCCGCATCAGCCGCTCGGTGACATTCCCCTTGCGGCGCTCCCCGGCCAGCTCGACCAGGCCGTGCCGCTCCAGCGCCTTGAGGTGGTAGTTCACCTTCTGCCGGGGCAGTCCGACCTTGCCGGCCAGCATGGCGGCCGACGCGGGCCCGGCGGCCAGCTCGGCGAGCAGCCGGCCCCTTATGGGGTCCAGCGAGACGGCGGCGGCCGCCGGGTCCTCGATCACGGTGACGTCCAGCATGGCCCCACCGTCTCACCGAACACTTTTTTTGTCCAGGGCAGAAAAGTCTTCGGTGAAACTCCGGAGAGGCCGACCAGATCATCCGGGCCGGATCACTCGGGCCGGATCACTCAGGGACGAGCCCGAGGACGTACGAGTACCGGCTGCCGGTCACCGACTTCACCGCGGGATAGGTCCGCACGCGCTCCCACTCCGCCCCGACCGCCGCCCCGGCGTCCTCCCCCGGGTCGGCGATGGCCGCCTCGTAGGACTCCGGGCTCTCCCACTCGGCGTAGTTCAGGACGTGGGTGCCGTCCTGGCTGAGATGGAAGTGGGCGGAGATGAGCCCACGGTCGCTCTCCGCCGACTCGGCGAGGGCGCCGAGGACCAGGTCGACCCACTCGCGCCGCCGCTCCGCGGCACCCTCCTCGAAGTCGATGCGGACGGTCACGACGAGCCCGGGAACGCGCACGTCCCCGGCGGCCCGCTCATGGCTGCGGTACCGCCGGTACCGGTCGAGGGCGACCCGCTCGATTCCCGCTACGGCGGTGTCGATCTCGTCGACGCGCGCCTGCCGCTGCGTCTTGAGAAACGCCTCGTAGTCCTGCTCGCGGACCCACTGGGAGTAATGGAGCAGAGTGGTCCCGTCATGCCCGGCGTAGACGAAGTAGCCGAGCCCTCCTCCCACCGGCCAGGCCTGGCGCTCCCAGGTCGCGGCGATGGCGTCGACCGCCTCCCGCTGCCGCTCGGGTGTGCCGACCCGCCAGGTGCTGAAGAAGGGTGCTTCGACGTCCGGGCGGGTGAGCTCGGGGTGCGTGTCGGTACGACGGGCCATGGCGGCCTCCGTTGATCGGCATCGATGGGTACGCCGACCACCCTCCGACCTCGACCGGGGTTGAGGTCAAGCCCTGCTGGAGACCAACTCGCCTACCACTCGGGCCCGTTGTCCGGTCCCCGATCATCCAGTCGCGCCAACTGCCCCTGGAACCAGTCGAGCCGGGCCTGCAACAGCGCGGCCTCGGCGACGAGTTCGGGCGCCCGCGATCCCTCGACCGCGCCCGGTGGGTCAGAAACCGCAACGGCGCCGTCATTCCCCGCCACGACCCGCAGCCCGCCCCCGGCCGGCCGCGCGAACCCCGCGAGCGACATGACCGTACGCCCACGCGCACAGCGCCGCAGGCGCAGGGCCCTGCTGTCGCGACGCGCACCCACTGACGGGCGTACCGGAAGCCGGGTTCGAAGCGGATGCAGGCACCGAGGACTGTGACGTGGGACAGGACGGCGGCCCGGTGCTCGGCGGTGCGCAGCAGCCCTCCGACTGTCGCCCGGTCGTACGCGCGGTGGAAACCGCAGTCGCAGCGACGGTGCGGTACACGGTGCCGCAGGCCGTGGACACAAGAAGCGTCGTCGAAAACTCCGTACGGCAGCGCACCGCCCACCGACACCCCGGTGAACCCGGCCCGGACGCCGTCCCGGGACAGCACCTGCTGAGCGATCTCGTGTCCGATCAGCGGCTCAGCCGGACGTTCCTCAGGGAACCGCACCTTCATCGGACGACCGGAACCTCTTTCGTCCCGGCCACGGTGACGCACAGGGCAACCGAGTCGGCACCGGTACCTCCCGCTTCCCAACCCTCGTGCATGAAGCATCACTTACCGATATCAGGTACAAGAATTAAGTGGAGCTTCACGAATGTCCTGCCGAGACTGGTCGCATGACAACACCGACGGCGCCACCTCCTCCCCCCTTCGGCCGCGCCCTCTGCGCGATGGTCACCCCCTTCACCGCCGAGGGAGCCCTGGACCTCGACGGTGCCCAGCGGCTCGCCGACCGGCTGGTGGCCGGGGGCTGCGACGGCCTCGTCCTGTCCGGTACGACGGGCGAGTCCCCGACCACGACGGACGCGGAGAAGTCGGCACTGGTACGGGCGGTGCGGGAGGCGGTCGGTGCACGGGCGTCGATCGTGGCGGGCGTCGGCACCGCGGACACCTCACACTCCGTCGCACTGGTGCGGGCGGCCGAAAAGGCGGGCGCCGACGCCCTGTTGGCGGTCGCCCCCTACTACAGCCGCCCCCCGCAGGACGCGATCGAGGCCCACTTCCGCGAGCTGGCGGATGCCTCCGCCCTGCCCCTCGCGCTGTACGACATCCCGGGCCGCACCGGTGTCCGCATCGAGCCGGAAACCATGATCCGCCTCGCCGCCCACCCGGGCATCGTCGCCGTGAAGGACTGTGCGTACGACCTGATGGCCACTCAGAAGGTCCTGCTCCGGACCGACCTGGCGTTCTACACGGGCTGCGACGAATACGTGCTGGCGCTGTACGCGCTGGGCGGCGCCGGATACATCAGCACCGTGGCCAATGTGATCCCCCGTCATGTCCGTTCCGTCATCGACACGTTCGACGCGGGCGACACCACCGAGGCCGCCCGCCTCCAGCAACGGGCCTTTCCGCTCACCGAGTTGATGATGGCATCCGGACTGCCGGGCGCGGTCACGGCCAAGGCCCTGCTCGGCGGGCTGGGCCTGCCCTCGGGCCCCGTGCGGGCACCGCTGCGATCGGCCGACCGGCAGACAACGGACGAACTACTGGCGGCCTACGAGGAGTTGAGCGCGTAACCACCCGGCCGAAGACCGGGGAACTGGGAACTGGGACCTGGAACCGAAGGAGGGCCGGGACCCGTACCGACGCGTCAGCATGCGATACGACCCACGACCCTCCCCGAACCGCTCCCGCCGAGACCTGCCGGTACCAGCGACCACCGCTGGTACACGGAGACCACGGCGTACGTCAGTTGTGGCTGTGCAGGACCTCGTTCAGGCCACCCCAGACCGCGTTGTTCGGGCGGGCCTCGACCCTGCCCGTGACGGAGTTGCGGCGGAAGAGGATATTGGAGGCGCCGGAGAGTTCGCGGGCCTTGACGATCTGTCCGTCGGGCATGGTGACGAGGGTGCCGGCGGTGACATACAGCCCGGCCTCGACCACGCACTCGTCGCCGAGGGCGATCCCCACGCCGGCCTCGGCGCCGACCAGGCAGCGCTCGCCGATGGTGATACGGACCTGGCCGCCACCGGACAGGGTGCCCATCGTCGAGGCACCGCCACCGATGTCGGAACCGTCGCCGACCACGACACCCGCGGAGATACGGCCCTCGACCATCGACGTACCGAGCGTGCCCGCGTTGAAGTTGACGAAGCCCTCGTGCATGACGGTCGTGCCCTCGGCGAGGTGCGCGCCGAGACGCACCCGGTCGGCGTCGGCGACGCGGACGCCCTTGGGGACCACGTAGTCGGTCATACGGGGGAACTTGTCGATGGACGTGACCTGGAGGTGCAGGCCCTCGGCGCGGGCGTTGAGCCGCACCTTCTCGACGTCGTCCACGGCGACCGGGCCGAGCGAGGTCCAGGCGACATTGGCGAGGTGGGCGAACATGCCGTCCAGGGACTGCCCGTGGGGCTGCACAAGCCGGTGCGAGAGCAGGTGGAGGCGGAGGTAGACGTCGTGCGCGTCGAGCGGCTTGTCGTCGAGGGAGGCGATGACCGTACGGACCGCGACCACCTCGACGCCCCGGCGCGCGTCCGGACCGATCGCTTTCGCCGCACCCTCGCCGAGCGCCTCGACGGCCCGCTCGACGGACAGCCGCTCGGTACCGGCGGGGCCGGGCTCGGCGGACAGTTCGGGGGCGGGGAACCAGGTGTCGAGAACGGTGCCGTCAGCGGCGACGGTGGCAAGCCCGGCGGCCACGGCGCCGGTGGTGCGGGGAGCAGTCGTGTCGGTCATAGAGAAAACCTAACTTGAGCCACCCCACCCGGGCGAACCGGCACGGAGCGGATCTCAAGGGCCGGTCACAGGGCTGACCCGAGTTCGAGGACAAGCCCGCCCCAGACGCATCCAGCCCGTCTGGGGGTCCCCCCTCTGGGGGAGGGATGGGACGGGTAGGGGCGGCGGGGGCGAGAAAACTCCCCCTCACCCCCGCAGTACCCGCCCGAACACCTCCCGAGCGAACCCCTCGTCATAAGCACCGCCGGTAAGCAGCACCTGCAGACAGATCCCGTCCATCACCGCCACCAGCGCCCGCGCGGTAACCGCGTCCGTCCGCCCACCCAGCAACTCCACAACCCCCTCCGCCCACTCGGCGGCAACAGGCCGCAACGCCGGCCGCCGAAGCGCCGCCAGATACAACTCGCACTCCAGCTCGACCCCCGCCCGATCCCCCGAAAGCCACTCCCCCAACAACCCGGCAAGCTCCCCCGCCAGATCGACCCGGTCGTCCCGCAGCCCACCCCGCGCGGCCACCACCTTCGCGAACCCCTCGTTCGCCTGCCGGAGCGCGGCGACGAGAAGCTCGTCGAGGGTGCTGAAGTGATACGTCGTGGAACCCAGCGGCACATCCGCCTCCGCGGCCACCGACCGATGGCTCAGCCCGGCGATCCCCTTGTCCCCCACCACCCGGATCGCCGCGTCGATGATCCGCTGGCGCCGCTCGGGGTCGTACCGCCGCACCATCAGTGCGCACCGCCCATGTTCAGCACGACGACCCCGCCGATGATGAGGACGATTCCCGCGACCTTGGTCACACTCATGCCCTCCCCGAGGAACACCGCCCCGATCGTCGCGACGGCCGCCGTCCCGATCCCCGACCAGATCGCATAAGCCGTACCGACGGACACGGTCTTCAGTGTCTGTGCGAGCAGCACGAACGCGACGGCATACCCCAGTCCGGTCAGCACAGAGGGCCACAACCTGCTGAAACCGTCGCTGTACTTCATGGCGGTCGTGGCGCCGACTTCGGCGGCGATGGCTCCGACCAGCAACACATATCCCATGTGTACGAGTGTACGCATCGATACGTACGGCCGTACACAGCAACCGCCCAAATCCACCCTCACTCCGCACCCCGCCACCAACTCCCTCACCCCCCGGTCTCATTGAGGAAACAACCCTTCTCACGGCACTGGACGTCACCTAGCCTCGCGTCCATTACTGTTTCAACCACACGTTCACACGTTCGCCACAGGCGACGCCGGAGGAACAGCGCATGACAGAAGAAAAGCCCCGGCTCATCCCAAATCAACCGTGGGAGAACGGCTGGGCCCCGGACACCTCGCGTGTGCCCGGGACGCGGCGGCTCTGGATGGCGGGCACCCTGGCCCTGTCGGTCGTGGCCGCCTGTGTGACCGCGATCATCGTCACGGACCGGCAGACCGCGGACCCGGTACCCGTGGCGAAGGTACCCGTGCCGTCGCCCGGTTCGACGTACCCCGGTCTCCTCACCTTCGCCTCGCCGTCGGCGTCCGGAGCCACGCCCCCGGACGGAAAGAGCGGCCTGTCGTCGGCGCAGCCGGCCACGTCGGCCTCGGCCGCCACAACTCCCACCACCGCCCCGGACGACAAGGGCTCCGCCTCCGCGCCCGCCAAGGAGACCCCCGGGAAGCCAGCCGCCTCCCCGTCCCCCAGCAAGTCCTCGGCCGCTCCCACCACGCCGGACCGCTCCAACCTGAGGTCCATCGAGGCGGTCAACTACCCCGGCCGCTACTGGCACGTGTCAGGCGGCCTGGTGAAGCTCGATCCGGTCGCCGGCTCGGAATCCCGCGAGGACTCCACCTTCACCCTGGTCCCGGGGCTGTCCAACGGCTCCTGCTACTCGTTCAAGACACACGACGGCAAGTACCTGCGCCACCGCAACTTCGTCCTGCGCGCCGACCGCAACGACGGCTCCTCGCTGTTCAAGCAGGACGCCACCTTCTGCGCCGGGTACTCAGGGGGGTCGGGCGCGGCGCTGCTCCAGTCGGTGAACTACCCCAACTACGCGCTGCGCCAGAAGGACTTCCAGATGCGCCTGGACCCGTACGGCTACAACACGACCAACCGGCAGGACTTCTCCTTCCGCGTGGTGGCCCCGCTGGCCTGAGCCACACGCGGAAGCGGCGGCACCCGATCAGGGTGCCGCCGCTTTCGCGTACAGCGTGCGGACGAATCGTCACAGCCTCAGACGTTGAACCCGAGTGCCCGAAGCTGGTCCCGCCCATCGTCCGTGATCTTGTCCGGGCCCCACGGCGGCATCCACACCCAGTTGATGCGCAGTTCGTTGACGATGCCGTCCGTGGCGGACTTGGCCTGGTCCTCGATGACGTCCGTGAGCGGGCAGGCCGCCGACGTCAGGGTCATGTCGATCGTCGCGATGTTCGCGTCGTCGACGTGGATGCCGTAGATCAGGCCCAGATTGACGACGTCGATGCCCAGTTCGGGGTCGACGACGTCGTACAGCGCCTCGCGGACCTCGTCCTCCGAGGCCGGCTTCATCTCAATGGTCTCGCTCATGCCGTCTTCCTTTCGGCGGCGTCCGAGCCCAGGGCCTGGGCCGTCGCGTCCTTCCACGCCATCCAACTCAGCAGCGCGCACTTCACCCGGGCCGGGTACTTGGAGACGCCGGCGAACGCGACAGCGTCCTCCAGCACCTCCTCCATCGCGTCGTCCGGTTCGAGCCGGCCCTTGGACTGCATCAGCTCCAGGAAGGTCTCCTGGATCTTCCGCGCCTCGGACAGTTCCTTGCCGACCAGGAGCTCGTTCAGCACGGAGGCCGATGCCTGGCTGATCGAGCAGCCCTGGCCCTCGTACGACACATCGCTGATCGTCGTACCGTCGTACTTCACGCGCAGGGTGATCTCGTCGCCGCATGTCGGGTTGACGTGGTGCACCTCGGCGTCGCCGTCCCGGAGACCGCGCCCGTGCGGGTGCTTGTAGTGGTCCAGGATGACTTCCTGGTACATCGAATCAAGCTTCACGACTCAGCCAGCTCCTCAGCCGAAGAAGTTCCGTACGTGCTCCAAGCCGTCGATCAAAGCATCGATCTCGGCCTGCGTGGAGTACAGATAGAACGACGCTCGCGTGGTCGCGGGAATTCCGTAGCGCAGGCAGACCGGCCGGGCGCAGTGGTGGCCGACCCTGACCGCTATGCCCTGCTCGTCGAGCACCTGGCCCACGTCGTGCGGATGGATGTCGCCCAGGGTGAAGGAGATCGCCGCCCCCCGGTCCTCGGCCGTTGACGGGCCGATGATCCGCAGGTCGAGGACCTCGCCGAGCCGCTTCACCGCGTACTCGGTGAGCGCGTGCTCATGGGCGAGGATCTTGTCCATGCCGATCGCGGAGAGGTAGTCGATCGCCGCGCCGAGGCCGACCGCCTGCGCGATCGGCGGAGTGCCCGCCTCGAACTTGTGCGGGGCGGGAGCATAGGTCGACGAGTGCATCGACACGGTCTCGATCATCTCGCCGCCGCCCAGGAACGGCGGGAGGTCCTCCAGCAGCTCCTGGCGGCCCCACAGCACCCCGATGCCCGTCGGGCCGCACATCTTGTGGCCGGTGAAGGCCACGAAGTCGGCCTGGAGGGCCTGGACGTCCATCGGCATGTGCGGGGCGGCCTGCGAGGCGTCGATCAGGACCAGGGCCCCGACCTCCTGCGCCCGGCGCACGATCTGCTCGACGGGGTTGACCGTGCCCAGGATGTTGGAGACCAGCACGAAGGAGACGATCTTCGTCTTCTCGGTGATGACCTCGTCCATGTTCGACAGGTCGAGGCGGCCGTCGTCGGTCAGGCCGAACCACTTCAGCTTCGCGCCCGTGCGCTGCGCGAGCAGCTGCCACGGCACGATGTTGGAGTGGTGCTCCATCTCCGTGATGACGATCTCGGTCTCGTGGTCGACCCGGTAGGGCTCGTCGGCCCAGCCCAGCATGTTGGCCACGAGGTTGAGCGACTCGGAGGCGTTCTTGGTGAAGATCACCTCGTCGCGGCTGGGCGCGTTGATGAACGCGGCGACCTTGTCGCGCGCGCCCTCGTACAGCGCCGTGGCCTCCTCCGCGAGCACATGGATGCCACGGTGCACGTTGGCGTTGTGCTGCTCGTAGTACTCGGAGAGAGTGTCGATCACCTGGCGGGGCGTCTGCGAGGTCGCCGCGTTGTCCAGGTAAACGAGCTTCTTGCCGTCGTGGATCACCCGGTCGAGGATCGGGAAGTCCTTACGGATCGCCTCGGTGTCGAGGAGGCCCGGCAGCTGTGTCACGCGGATACGCCACCCTTCGTGGTGTAAGCCTCGTAGCCCTCGTTCTCCAGCTTGTCGGCGAGTTCGGCGCCGCCGGACTCGGCGATCCGGCCGTCGGAGAACACGTGGACGAAGTCGGGCTTGATGTAGCGCAGGATGCGCGTGTAGTGCGTGATCAGCAGGGTGCCGACCTCGCCGCTCTCGCGGACGCGGTTGACGCCCTCGGAGACGATCCGCAGGGCGTCGACGTCCAGACCGGAGTCGGTCTCGTCGAGGATCGCGATCTTCGGCTTGAGCAGCTCCAGCTGAAGGATCTCGTGGCGCTTCTTCTCACCGCCGGAGAAGCCCTCGTTGACGTTGCGCTCGGCGAAGGTGGGGTCCATGTTGAGGCGCTGCATGGCCTCCTTGACCTCCTTCACCCACAGGCGCAGCTTCGGCGCCTCACCGCGGATGGCGGTGGCGGACGTACGAAGGAAGTTGGAGACGGAGACGCCGGGGATCTCGACCGGGTACTGCATCGCCAGGAACAGGCCCGCGCGGGCACGCTCGTCGACGGACATCTCCAGGACGTCCTCGCCGTCGAGCAGCACGGTGCCGCCGGTGATCGTGTACTTCGGGTGACCCGCGAGCGAGTAGGCGAGGGTCGACTTGCCGGAGCCGTTGGGGCCCATGATGGCGTGGGTCTCGCCCTGCTTCACGGTGAGGTCGACGCCCTTGAGGATCTCCTTCGTGGCGTTGTCGGCCTCGACGGTGACGTGCAGGTCGTGGATTTCAAGCGTTGCCATGGGTTCCTCAGGACTCCTGGTTGAGGGAGGCGCGTACGTCAACGAAGACGCTGCCCCCTTCGATCTTTACGGGGTATACGGGGACGGGGCGCGTCGCGGGAAGGCCGGACGGCTTGCCGGTGCGGAGGTCGAAGCTGGAGCCGTGCAGCCAGCATTCGATCTGACAGTCCTCCACCTCGCCCTCGGAGAGCGAGACGTTCGCGTGCGAGCAGATGTCGTGGATCGCGAACACCTCGCCCTCGGTACGGACGACCGAGACCGGCGTGCCGTCGAGTTCCACCCGCTTGGGGGTGTCCTCGTCCAGCTCGCTCAGCCCGCAGGCGCGTACGAACGTCGGAGAGGCAGTCATCAGACTGACGCCTCCAGCTCCTCGTCGATCTTCGTGAGAAGGCGCTGTTCGATGTCGTCGACGCCGATCTGCTGGACCAGCTCGGCGAAGAAGCCGCGGACGACCAGCCGGCGGGCGTCGTCGGCCGGGATGCCGCGGGCCATCAGATAGAACAGCTGCTCGTCGTCGAACCGCCCGGTGGCACTCGCGTGCCCGGCGCCGACGATCTCACCGGTCTCGATCTCGAGGTTCGGTACGGAGTCCACCCGGGCGCCGTCCGTGAGAACCAGGTTGCGGTTCATCTCGTACGTGTCGGTGCCCTCGGCCTTGGCCTCGATGAGCACGTCACCGATCCACACCGCGTGGGCGCCCTCGCCCTGGAGCGCGCCCTTGTAGACGACGTTCGACTTGCAGTGCGGGGTGTTGTGGTCGACCAGGAGGCGGTGCTCCTGGTGCTGGCCGGCGTCCGTGAAGTACAGGCCGAACAGCTCGGCCTCGCCACCGGGGCCGGCGTAGGAGATGCGCGGGTGCAGCCGTACGAGGTCGCCGCCGAAGGTGACCACGAAGGACTTGAAGGTGGCGTCGCGGCCGATCAGCGCGTTGTGCTGGGCGACGTGCACGGCCTGGTCGTCCCAGTCCTGGACGGAGACGACGGTGAGCTTGGCACCGTCGCCGAGGACGTACTCGACGTTGGCGGCGAGCACGGCGTCACCGGTGTGGTCGATGATCACGACGGCTTCGGCGAAGGCGCCCAGCTCGATGACCTGGTGGCCGTAGGCCACACCGCCCTCGCCGTGCACGGCGACGCGGATCGGCTCGGTGAGGACCGTCTCCCTGGGGACGGTGATCACACCGGCCGCCTCGAAGGAGGTGTACGCCTGGGCGGCGACGCGGTCCACGGGTGTGCCTGCCCGCCCGAGGCGCGCGTCGTCACGGCCGACGGCCTCGACGCTGACGCCCTCGGGTGCCTGGACGTCCACCTTCACACCGGCGCCGGTGGCGACGGCGGTGCCGTCGTGCAGCCCGCGCAGGCGCTCCAGCGGGGTGAACCGCCACTCCTCCTCGCGTCCGTGGGGGACGGGGAAGTCCGCCACGTCGAAGGACGGCGGCGCGCTCATGCGCGTCGCTACGGTCGACTCGGCGGCAGCGGCCACCGCGATCGAGCCGGCGGTGGTGCTGCCCACCGGAATGTTCTGAGCCTCAGCCATGGCTGTCGGTCTGCTCTCTTCCCTGCGTAGGTGACTTGATGGGGACGACGACCGGCACTCAGCCGACCGAGCCTTCCATCTGGAGCTCGATCAGCCGGTTGAGTTCCAGCGCGTACTCCATGGGCAGTTCCTTGGCGATCGGCTCGACGAAGCCGCGCACGATCATCGCCATCGCCTCGAACTCGGACAGACCGCGGCTCATCAGGTAGAAGAGCTGGTCGTCGGAGACCTTGGAGACGGTCGCCTCGTGGCCCATGGACACGTCGTCCTCGCGGACGTCGACGTACGGGTACGTGTCGGAGCGGGAGATGGTGTCCACCAGCAGCGCGTCGCACAGCACGTTGGACTTGGAGCCGTGGGCGCCCTCGGCGATCTCGACGAGACCGCGGTAGGACGTCCGGCCGCCACCGCGCGCGACGGACTTCGACACGATGTTCGAGGAGGTGTTCGGCGCCATGTGGACCATCTTGGAGCCGGCGTCCTGGTGCTGGCCCTCGCCCGCGAAGGCGATGGAGAGGGTCTCGCCCTTGGCGTGCTCGCCCATCAGGTAGACGGCCGGGTACTTCATCGTCACCTTGGAACCGATGTTGCCGTCGATCCACTCCATGGTCGCGCCCTCGTACGCCACGGCGCGCTTGGTGACCAGGTTGTAGACGTTGTTCGACCAGTTCTGGATGGTCGTGTAGCGACAGCGGGCGTTCTTCTTGACGATGATCTCGACGACCGCGCTGTGCAGGGAGTCCGACTTGTAGATCGGCGCCGTACAGCCCTCGACGTAGTGCACGTAGGCACCCTCGTCGACGATGATCAGGGTCCGCTCGAACTGGCCCATGTTCTCCGTGTTGATACGGAAGTAGGCCTGGAGCGGGATCTCGACCTGCACGCCCTTGGGGACGTAGATGAACGACCCACCGGACCACACGGCACTGTTCAGCGACGCGAACTTGTTGTCGCCGACCGGGATGACCGTCCCGAAGTACTCCCTGAAGAGCTCCGGGTGCTCCTTCAGCGCGGTGTCGGTGTCCATGAAGATGACACCCTGCGCCTCCAGCTCCTCGTTGATCTGGTGGTAGACGACCTCGGACTCGTACTGGGCCGCGACACCGGCGACGAGGCGCTGCTTCTCCGCCTCGGGGATGCCGAGCTTGTCGTACGTGCTCTTGATGTCCTCGGGCAGGTCCTCCCAGGACTGAGCCTGCTTCTCCGTGGAGCGCACGAAGTACTTGATGTTGTCGAAGTCGATGCCCGACAGGTCCGAGCCCCAGTTCGGCATGGGCTTCTTGCCGAAGAGGCGCAGACCCTTGAGACGGAGCTTGGTCATCCACTCGGGCTCGGACTTCTTCGAGGAGATGTCGCGGACGACGTCCTCGTTGATGCCGCGCTTGGCAGAGGCACCGGCCACGTCGGAGTCGGCCCAGCCGTATTCGTACGTGCCCAGACCCTCGAGCTCGGGGTGGGCGGTCTCCTCGATGGGGAGCGTCATGCTGGGTTCCTCCCGGCGGTACGTGCGGATGCTTTATGAGTGGTGGTCGACAGCTGTGGAGCGGGTGGGGCCGAGGCGTGCGAGGCCTTGGGGATGAATGTCGTGCACACACCGTCGCCGTGGGCGATGGTCGCGAGCCGCTGGACATGCGTTCCGAGCAGCTGGGAGAAGATCTCGGTCTCCGCCTCGCAGAGCTGCGGGAACTTTTCCGCGACGTGGACCACCGGGCAGTGGTGCTGGCAGAGCTGCTCTCCGACCGGTGCGCTGCGCGCCGTAGCAGCGTACCCGTCCGCGCTCAGGGCCTTGGCCAGGGCTTCGGCGCGCTTTTCGGGGCCGACGGCCTCGACGGCCTCTCGGTAGTTCGCGGCCTGCTCCGCGAACCGGGCACGGGCGAAGGTGAGCACCGCCTCGTCGCCGCCCTCACGCGCGGCGATCCAGCTCAGCGCGTCCATGGCGAGCTTGTCGTAGGACTGGTCGAAGGCGTCGCGTCCGCAGTCGGTGAGCGCGAAGGCCTTGGCGGGCCGGCCACGGGTACGCGCCCCGTAGACCCGCTGCTCACGCGGTTGTACGACGTCGTCGGCGACCAGCGCGTCAAGGTGACGCCGTACGGCCGCATGGGTCAGGCCCAGGCGCCCGGCGAGCTCGGCGGCGGTCGACGGACCGTGGTCCAGGATGGATCGCGCGACCCGGTTGCGCGTCGAGCGCTCACCGGTCGCGATCTCCTCCTGGGGGGCGCCCGTGGGGGCCTCCCGATCCTCGCCGTCGTATTTCACAACACCATTGTTGCGTAATTCCTCAGAGCACGGCAAGCCGCGTCCGCCCCACTCGACGGTGCCCTGCATCACTTAGGCTCACCTAACCTGACCTGCGAAAACGATCTTTGATCGATCAGAGACCGCCCCCGAGCAGCACAGGAGCACGCCCGGAGCCGGGCCGCACCATGCCCCCACCGGGTCCGGATCCGGCCCCCGCGCACCTGGACCGGCCCTCCCGTACCTAGACTCTGGACCCATGCGAAGCGAGCCCGTGGTCCAGGTCCAGGCCCTGGTGAAGCGGTACGGCACGAAGACCGCCGTGGACGGCCTCGACCTGGTGGCCCAGGCGGGCATCACCGCCGTACTCGGCCCGAACGGCGCGGGCAAGACGACCACCGTCGAGACCTGCGAGGGATACCGCCGACCGGACTCCGGGACGGTACGAGTCCTGGGCCTCGACCCCGTACGAGAAGCAGCCGCTCTGCGTCCACGGGTCGGCGTGATGCTCCAGTCCGGCGGCGTCTACTCGGGCGCCCGCGCCGACGAGATGCTCCGCCACATGGCCAGGCTGCACGCGCACCCACTGGACGTGGACGCGCTCGTCGAACGCCTCGGCCTCGGCAGCTGCGGCCGGACGACCTACCGCCGCCTCTCCGGGGGCCAGCAGCAGCGCCTGGCGCTCGCGATGGCCGTCGTCGGCCGACCGGAGCTGGTCTTCCTCGACGAGCCGACCGCCGGCCTCGACCCCCAGGCCCGCCGCGCCACCTGGGACCTGGTCCGCGATCTGCGCGCCGACGGCGTCTCCGTCATCCTCACCACCCATCACATGGACGAGGCCGAACAGCTCGCCGACGACGTCGCGATCATCGACGCCGGCAAGGTCATCGCCCACGGCAGCCCGGAGCAGCTGTGCCGCGGCGGCGCCGAGAACACGCTGCGCTTCATGGGCCGGCCCGGTCTGGACGTGCACTCCCTGCTGAAGGCCCTCCCGGTGGACTGCACGGCCGTCGAACTGACCCCGGGCGCCTACCGCGTCGGCGGCAAGGTCAACCCGCAGCTCCTCGCGACGGTGACCTCCTGGTGCGCCCAGCACGGGGTGATGCCGGACCGGATCTCGGTGGAACGGCACACCCTGGAAGACGTCTTCCTGGAGCTGACTGGCAAGGAGTTGCGTTCATGACCGCCACCCCGACCGCCTCGGGGACCTACACCCCGCAGCCCGGCGCCGCCCCACTCCGCCGCATGATCGGGGCGCAGGCGGCCCTGGAAACCAAGATGCTGCTGCGCAACGGCGAGCAGCTGCTGCTGACGGTGGTGATTCCCGCCCTGCTCCTCCTACTGTTCGGCTCGGTGGACATCGTCGACACGGGCTCCGGCAAGGCGGTCGACTTCCTCGCCCCGGGCATCCTCGCGCTCGCGGTCATGTCCACGGCGTTCACGGGCCAGGCCATCGCGACGGGCTTCGAGCGCCGCTACGGCGTCCTGAAGCGGCTCGCCTCCTCGGCGCTCCCCCGCTGGGGCCTGATGACGGCGAAGACGGCATCCGTGCTGGTCACCGAGGCCCTCCAGGTCGCCCTGCTGACAGGGATCGCCTTCGCGCTCGGCTGGTCCCCGCACGGCAATCCCTTCGCCGTGCTCCTCCTGCTCCTCCTCGGCACAGCCGCATTCTCCGGCCTCGGCCTGCTGATGGCGGGCACCCTGAAGGCGGAGGCCACGCTGGCCGCCGCGAACCTCGTCTTCCTGCTGCTCCTGGTGGGCGGCGGGGTGATCGTCCCCCTGGACAAGTTCCCGTCCGGCGTCCAGGACGTACTGGCCCTGCTCCCGATCTCGGCCCTGTCGGACGGCCTGCGGGACGTGCTGCAGCACGGCGCCGGGATGCCCTGGGGCGACCTTGGGATCCTCGCGGTGTGGGCGGTCGCGGGACTGGCGGCGGCCGGCCGGTTCTTCCGCTGGGAGTGAGCCGAGAGCGAGCGGGGAATGGCCGAGGAGCCCGGGGGACCCCTCGTGAAAGCGTGCACAAGCAGCCGCCTACGATGGGACGCGTGCCAAAGATGACCCCCGCCGAGGCCCTGTCCGCCCTGCGGAACCCGCTCGCCTTCATCGCCGCCCGCTGGACGCCGACCCCCCGGACCGTGCGGCGTGCGGCGCTCGCCGCGCTCGTCATGTCGGTGGTCATCGTGGTCACCGGCGGTGCCGTACGGCTGACCGGGTCGGGCCTCGGCTGCCCGACCTGGCCCAAGTGCACGGACGACTCGCTGACGACGACCAGCGCGATGGGCGTGCACGGCGTCATCGAGTTCACCAACCGCATGCTGACGTACGTGCTGTGCGCGGCGGTCGGCTGGGCGATCATCGCCGCGCGCTCGGAGAAGCCGTACCGCCGCAGCCTGACCCGGCTGGGCTGGGCGCAGTTCTGGGTCGTCATGAGCAACGCGGTCCTGGGCGGCGTCGTCGTCCTGGTCGGCCTCAACCCGTACACGGTCGCGGCCCACTTCCTGCTGTCCTCGGCCCTGATCGCGGTCGCCGCGGTGATGTGGCAGCGCACGCGGGAGGGCGACGGGGCGCCTCACCCGCTGGTCGGCAAGGCCGTACAGCAGTTGGTGTGGTTCCTGGTGGTCGCCTCGGTGCTGCTGATCGCGGTCGGCACGGTGGTGACCGGGTCGGGCCCGCACGCGGGTGACTCCAGCGAGATCGAGCGCATGCCGCTGAACTGGGAGAACGTCAGCAAGCTGCACGCGGTGCTCGCCTGGATCGTGGTGACACTGACGTTCGCCCTGTGGTTCGTCCTGAAGGCGGTCGACGCCGCCAAGGGCCCGCTGGACCGCACGCGGGACCTGTTCCTGATCCTGCTCTCCCAGGGCGTCATCGGGTACGTCCAGTACTTCACGAACCTCCCCGAGGTCCTGGTCGGCCTGCACATGCTCGGCTCGGCACTGGTGTGGATCGCGGTCTTGCGCGTCCTGTTCGCCCTGCGCGAGCGCCCCGGGACGGTCTCCCTGGCTGACATACCCGGCCCCGCGACCGGGGCGACGGTCGGCACACGCGCGTAGGCCGAAAACGGGACGCACGCGTGTGTGCATCCCGTTTTCACGCAGTCACGTGTACGAGGTCACCAGGCGGTCGATCGCGCCGCCCAGGTAGCCCCGCGTCAGCTCACCACGCCGCTCACGCCACCCGGAGTCGACCGGCCCGCCCTTCTGCCCGTACCGCCGCCGCACGACGTCCTCGACGACCTCCACAGGCGCCCCCAGCCCGGGCAGCAGATCCAGTGCCTCCCGTTTCGAGATCAGGGTGCCGTCCCTCAGGGTCACGGTCGCCCGGGCGAAGGTGACCAGCCCGTAGTCGACCCAGACGTCCTGCGTCCAGAGCCGGGCCTTGTCCACGGCGGGCCGCAGGAAGTCGCGTTGGTCGCGTACGACGAAGTCGGCCAGCTGCCGGTCCGACACCGCCGGAAGCAGTTCCCCGGGCGTCTGCCCGTACAGCACGCGCCCGAAGGTGTGCAGTTCGCGCCGGGTCACCGGGGTGACCGTCCGCCGGAACAGATGCCTCTGCGCCCAGGTGAGGTGCCGTCGCCCGGGATCGGCCGTCGTCGCGTCGGTCAGGTACGTGCAGTGCAGCAGCGGGGCGAGCGGGTCGGTGTGCAGGCGGGCGTGCAGCTTGGCCACGTTCCAGACGGTGCCCGGACCGATCGGCCCGGGCAGGACGGCGATGAGGTCGAGGTCGCTGCGGCCCTCCTGGTAGTCGCCGCCGCCGAGCGACCCGTGGGCCCAGACGGCGACCGGGTCGAGTGCGCGCAGCTCACCCAGGAAGCGGTCCAGTAAGGCGTCGGTCAGGGCATCCGCGCGAGTCCCGTGTGTCGTCATGCACCCAGCCTTCACACCTCACCCAGCCCGTACACGCGCCGCGCGTTGCCCGCCGCGATCAGCCCCGCCACCCGCTGCGCGTCCCCCAGCGACCACGCCCCCTCGGTGACCCAGCCGCCGAGCACCCGGCCGATGGCCTCACGGAAGAGGCGGGCGCCCACCACATGGAGTTCGGGCAGGCCGTGGGCGCCACTGGAGAAGATGATCTTCCCGAAGGGGGCGAGTTCGAGGATCTCGGCGAGGATGGCGGCGGCCCTGGCGCCGGTGCGGACCAGCGCGGCGCCGAGGTCTGCGTACACATGCGGGAAGACGCCGGCGAGATGGGCCGCGTGGCGGTGGTACGGGTATCCGTGCAGCAGCACCAGGTCGGTGCCGAGCCCGGCCGTCGCGCGGACGAAGTCCGTGAGCAGGACCGGGTCGGTGCGGTCGATGTGTAAGCCCGGTTCACCCAGTCCGGCGTGCAGCTGGAGCGGCAGGCCCGAGGCGACCGCGATCCACAGCAGGTGGCGCAGCAGCACCGGGTCGCTGAGCGCGCCGCCGACCCGGCGCCCGGCCAGCCAGCGACCCGCCGCGCCCCGGACCTCCCCCGGCCCCGGCGGATCGGGCGCGAGCGCCAGTCCATGCCTTACGCCCGCCACGGAGGTGAAGGCGACGGCGCTGGTCGCCGCGCCGTGCACCGACTCGGCGAGGTTGGCGAGGAAGGACTCGACGGTGCCGGAGGTGTCGGCCACCTGTTCGGCGAGGAGTTCGAGCCGGACGATCTCATGGGCCTCGGCAGCGCCCGCGGCGGCCATCTCGCCGGGCCCGGTGAGGTCGCCGGGCAGCCCGGCGTCCACCAGATATGTCGCGATTCCGCTCCCTCGCAGCAGCCGTCGGCCCGATTCCAGTACGCCGAGTTCACGGCGCCGGGCGAGATAACGGGCGGGGGAAGCGTGCGGTTCCAGGCCGAGCAGCGGGGGGCACCAGCGGCGTACGGCGAACCCGGTCTGGGTGTCGAAGAGGGTCGTACCGGCGGCGGGCGGCCCCTCGGTACGCGCGAGTTGGGCCTCGAACGTGGCGAGGCCCAGCTCTGTTCTCAGTACGCCGTGGCAGTACTGGTCCACGAGGGACGGCGTTTCGATCATCCGGGCTCCCCGTGACTGGACCGTGTGTTCCTAAGGTCCTAACGGGTGAACCGACAATCAGGTGTTGCTCGCGCACACCCCGTGGGAACGACCGACACCGATCGGCCACTCCCGGCGCCTCACGGGTTGCCCGGCCCACCCACCTGGATGCCCGCCATGCGCGTCCACTCGTAGGGCCCGGTGGTCACCTTGGCCGCGAACTCGCCGTCGAAGGCCTCGTGGACGGTGATGCCGGCCTTCTCGACGGCCTGCTGGGCGATCGCGTACGTGGGGGCCACCAGGTCACCCCAGCCGCCGTCCTCGCCGACGAGCACGATCCTGGCGCCGCGCTCCCCGATGTACGCCACCTGCCCCTCGGCACCGCCGTGCTGCTTGGCGAAGCCGTCGATCTGCTTGGCGAGCTTGGCCGCCGCGCGCTCCGCCTTGGCGGCCTGCTTGGCGTCGGCGGTCTCGTCAACCTGCTGCGTGTCTGCCATGCCCAGGATGCTACCGACGGGTAGATCGAACGGCGACGGCGGGGCAAGTGGCCTTGACCACGTATCGCCGGCGACTGGGCGCCCCGTAAGGGGCGCGGGGCTGTGACATCAGTGGCTCCGCCACGGGGCGCGACCAGCCACAACGCACCCGCGGCCGAACTACCGCAGGAAGGGATCCACAGCCACGGCCACGAACAGCAGCGACACATAGGTGATCGACCAGTGGAACAGCCGCATCTCCTTGAGCTTGCCGCCCGACGCCTCATCCCGCGCACGCCCCTGCAGGGCGTGCGCCTCCCACAGCCACCAACCGCCCGCCGCCAGCGCGACCGTCGTGTAGAACCAGCCGGTGTAGCCGAGCGGGGTGAGCAGCAGCGACACGAAGACCATCGCCCAGCTGTACGCCACGATCTGCCGGGCGACCGTCTTGTTGGAGGCGATGACCGGAAGCATCGGCACGCCCACGCGCGCGTAGTCGTCCCTCACCTTCATGGACAGCGGCCAGTAGTGCGGCGGGGTCCAGAAGAAGATGACCAGGAAGAGGATGAGCGGCGCCCAGGAGAGCGAGTCCGTGACGGCGGACCAGCCGATGAGGACCGGCATGCAGCCCGCGATGCCGCCCCACACGATGTTCTGCGACGTACGCCGCTTGAGGATCATCGTGTAAACGACCACGTAGAAGAGGAGCGCGCCCAGCGACAGCCAGGCCGACAGCCAGTTGACCGTGAGGCCGAAGAGGAGGGTGGCGGCGACGGCGAGGGTGATACCGAAGGCCAGACACTCGCGCGGGCTGACCATGCCGGTGACCAGCGGGCGCTGCGAGGTGCGGTCCATGAGCGCGTCGATGTCACGGTCGATGTACATGTTGAGCGCGTTGGCGCCGCCCGCGGAGAGGTAGCCGCCGAGGCAGGTGAGGAGGACCAGTCCCAGGTCCGGTACACCCTGCTCGGCCAGGAACATCACGGGCACGGTCGTGATGAGCAACAGCTCGATGATCCGCGGCTTTGTGAGAGCGACGAACGCCATGACCCGGGCGCCGAACGGCTGCCGGCTCGGGTTCTGGCTCGTCCCGCTCATCCCCGCTGGACGGGATTCAACGGCCGTCACGCACACCCCTGACAGAGACATTCCAACAAGCCCCCGGCTGTGAAGTCCCGGTAAAGGCTCGCGCTTACCACGCCACTCTAGACGTTGCCCAGACCCCGTTCTTCGCGGGGGTGGGGTCGTGTTGAGGGGTGCTTTGTGACGGGCATGACGTGGCTCGATTGAGCACTCGGACGGCGCGCTTCGTATTGCAGTCCGGTAGTGGCCGGGAGGCGGATGTGAAGCAGTCCCGGCAGTCTGGAATGACTCGAAATACTGCACGTTCTTACGAGGGTAGGCTCGACAAAGGCCGAGGGTGTCAGCCCCCGGCAGCCGGTGGACACCGAGGACGCCGGCATTAGACATGTGGAGAGGAGCCCTGACCCAGGGTGAGCACCAAGCCGACCACCACAGACCTCGAGTGGACCGAGTTGGACCAGCGGGCCGTTGACACCGCCCGCGTCCTGGCCGCCGATGCCGTACAGAAGGTCGGCAACGGCCATCCCGGTACGGCGATGAGCCTGGCCCCCGCCGCGTACACCCTCTTCCAGAAGGTGATGCGGCACGACCCGGCGGACGCCGACTGGGTCGGGCGCGACCGTTTCGTACTGTCCGCCGGCCACTCGTCCCTGACCCTCTACACCCAGCTGTACCTGGCCGGTTTCGGCCTGGAGCTGGACGACCTGAAGGCGTTCAGGACGTGGGGTTCCAAGACCCCCGGTCACCCCGAGTACGGGCACACGACAGGCGTCGAGACGACGACCGGTCCGCTCGGCCAGGGTGTCGCCAACGCCGTGGGCATGGCCATGGCCGCCCGCTACGAGCGCGGCCTGTTCGACCCGGAGGCACCCGAAGGGGAGTCTCCGTTCGACCACTTCATCTTCGCGATCGCCGGTGACGGCTGCCTCCAGGAGGGCATCTCCGCGGAGGCGTCCTCGCTGGCCGGCCACCAGAAGCTCGGCAACCTGGTCCTGCTGTGGGACGACAACCACATCTCGATCGAGGGCGACACCGAGACGGCCGTCTCCGAGGACGTCGCCAAGCGGTACGAGGCGTACGGCTGGCATGTGCAGCGGATCGCCCCGAAGCCGGACGGCGACCTCGACCCGCACGCCATCTACAACGCCGTCCAGGCCGCCAAGAGGGTGACGGACAAGCCGTCGTTCATCGCGATGCGCTCGATCATCGCCTGGCCCGCCCCGAACGCCCAGAACACCGAGGCCGCACACGGCTCGGCGCTCGGTGACGACGAGGTGGCGGCCACCAAGCGCATCCTCGGCTTCGACCCCGAGCAGTCGTTCGAGGTCTCGGACGCCGTCCTGAACCACACCCGCGAGGCGGTGGAGCGCGGCCGTCAGGCCAAGGCCGAGTGGGAGAAGTCGTTCCAGGAATGGCGCAACAACAACGCCGAGCGCGCCGCCGAGTTCGACCGGATCGCCGCGGGTGAACTGCCCAAGGGCTGGGAGGAGAAGCTCCCGGTCTTCGAGGCGGGCACGAGTGTCGCCACGCGTGCCGCGTCCGGCAAGGTCCTGCAGGCGCTGGGTGCCGTCATCCCGGAGCTGTGGGGCGGCTCGGCCGACCTGGCCGGCTCGAACAACACGACCATCGACAAGACGTCCTCCTTCCTCCCGGCGGACAACCCGCTGCCGGAGGCGGACCCGTACGGCCGCACGATCCACTTCGGCATCCGCGAGCACTCGATGGCCGCCGAGATGAACGGCATCGCGCTGCACGGCAACACCCGCATCTACGGCGGCACCTTCCTCGTCTTCTCCGACTACATGCGCAACGCGGTACGCCTGTCCGCGCTGATGCACGTGCCGGTGACGTACGTGTGGACGCACGACTCCATCGGCCTCGGCGAGGACGGCCCGACGCACCAGCCGGTCGAGCACATCGCGTCGCTGCGCGCCATCCCGGGTCTGAACGTCGTACGCCCGGCGGACGCCAACGAGACGGCCATCGCCTGGCGCGAGATCCTCCGGCGCTGGACGAAGGTCTTCGGCAAGGGCGCCCCGCACGGCCTCGCGCTGACCCGCCAGGGCGTGCCGACGTACGAGGCCAACGAGGACACGGCCAAGGGCGGCTACGTGCTCTTCGAAGCCGAAGGGCCCGAAGGGCAGAGCACAGCGCCCGAGGTCATCCTCATCGCGACCGGTTCCGAGGTCCACGTGGCCGTCGGTGCCCGGGAGCAGCTCCAGGCGGAGGGTGTGCCGACGCGGGTCGTGTCGATGCCGTCCGTGGAGTGGTTCGAGGAGCAGGACCAGGGGTACCGGGAGAGCGTTCTGCTCCCGTCCGTCAAGGCGCGGGTCGCGGTGGAGGCCGGTATCGGTCTCACGTGGCACAAGTACGTCGGGGACGCGGGTCGCATCGTTTCCCTGGAGCACTTCGGGGCGTCGGCCGACGGCAAGGTCCTCTTCCAGGAGTTCGGCTTCACTGCCGAGAACGTTGCCGCAGTAGCCAAGGAATCGATCGCCGCAGCCCAGCGCTGACGCTGACATACCGACACGTAGGAGATGCATTTTCCATGACAGACGCACTCAAGCGCCTTTCCGAGGAAGGCGTCGCGATCTGGCTGGACGACCTGTCGCGCCAGCGGATCACGTCCGGCAACCTCGCCGAACTGATCGACCAGCAGCACGTCGTGGGCGTCACGACCAACCCGTCGATCTTCCAGAAGGCGATCAGCAGCGGTGACGGCTACGAGCCGCAGGTCACCGAGCTCGCCGCCCGCAGGGTCACCGTCGAAGAGGCGATCCGCATGATCACGACGGCGGACGTCCGTGACGCCGCCGACATCCTGCGCCCGGTCTTCGACGCGACGCAGGGCCAGGACGGCCGGGTGTCGATCGAGGTCGACCCCCGTCTCGCCCACAACACCACCGCGACCGTCGCCGAGGCCAAGCAGCTCGCCTGGCTGGTGGACCGTCCGAACACCCTGATCAAGATCCCGGCCACCCGGGCGGGTCTCCCGGCGATCACCGAGGTCATCGGCCTCGGGATCAGCGTCAACGTCACGCTGATCTTCTCGCTGGCGCGCTACCGCGAGGTCATGGACGCCTACCTGGCCGGTCTGGAGAAGGCCAAGGAGCGCGGCCTGGACCTGTCGAAGATCCACTCCGTGGCGTCCTTCTTCGTGTCCCGCGTGGACACCGAGATCGACAAGCGGCTCGACGCGCTGGGCACCGACGAGGCCAAGGCCGCCCGCGGCAAGGCCGGTCTTGCCAACGCGCGGCTCGCCTACCAGGCGTACGAGGAGGTCTTCTCGTCCGACCGCTGGGTGGCCCTCGACAAGGCGCAGGCCAACAAGCAGCGTCCGCTGTGGGCCTCGACCGGCGTCAAGGACCCCGCGTACAAGGACACCCTGTACGTCGACGACCTGGTCGCGCCGAACACGGTGAACACCATGCCGGAGGCGACCCTGTTCGCCACCGAGGACCACGGACAGATCACCGGCAACACCATCGCCGGTACGTACGAGCAGGCCCGCGCCGAGATCGACGCGGTCGAGAAGCTCGGGATCTCGTACGACGAAGTGGTCCAGCTCCTGGAGGACGAGGGCGTCGAGAAGTTCGAGGCGTCCTGGACCGACCTGCTCAAGTCGACCGAGGCGGAACTGACGCGCCTCGCCCCCTCGGAGGGCTGAAACCTTGTCAAGCAGCAACCCGCTGCGTGACCCCGCAGACCGACGGCTCCCGCGTATCGCGGGGCCGTCGGGCCTGGTCATCTTCGGGGTCACCGGCGACCTGTCACGCAAGAAGCTGATGCCTGCCGTGTACGACCTCGCCAACCGCGGGTTGCTGCCACCAGGCTTCTCCCTCGTCGGCTTCGCCCGGCGCGAGTGGGCGAACGAGGACTTCGCGGCGGAGGTCCACGACGCCGTCAAGGAGCACGCCCGTACGCCGTTCCGTGAGGAGGTCTGGCAGCAGCTCATCCAGGGGATGCGCTTCGTCCAGGGCACCTTCGACGACGACGAGTCCTTCGAACGGCTGCGCTCGACGATCGACGAGCTGGACAAGGCGCAGGGGACGGGCGGCAACTTCGCCTTCTACCTCTCCGTGCCGCCGTCGTCCTTCCCGGTGGTCATCAAGCAGCTGAAGAAGCACGGTCTGGCGGACCAGGACAACGGTTCCTGGCGGCGCGCGGTCATCGAGAAGCCCTTCGGCCATGACCTCAGGTCGGCCGAGGAGCTCAACTCGACCGTCGAGGAGGTCTTCGCCCCGGACCAGGTCTTCCGGATCGACCACTACCTCGGCAAGGAGACCGTCCAGAACATCCTGGCGCTCCGCTTCGCCAACCAGATGTTCGAACCGATCTGGAACCGGTCGTACGTCGACCACATCCAGATCACGATGGCCGAGGACATCGGCATCGGCGGCCGGGCCGGCTACTACGACGGCATCGGCGCGGCCCGTGACGTCATCCAGAACCACCTCCTGCAGCTGTTGGCCCTGACGGCCATGGAGGAGCCCGCCTCCTTCGACGCGGACGCGCTGGCCGCCGAGAAGACCAAGGTGCTCGGCGCGGTCAAGCTGCCGCAGAACCTGGGCGAGGACACGGTCCGCGGGCAGTACGCGGCGGGCTGGCAGGGTGGCGAGAAGGCCATCGGCTACCTCCAGGAAGACGGTATCGACCCCAGGTCGAAGACCGACACCTACGCGGCGATCAAGGTCGAGGTCGACAACCGCCGCTGGGCGGGCGTCCCGTTCTACCTGCGCACCGGCAAGCGCCTCGGCCGTCGCGTCACCGAGATCGCGGTGGTCTTCCAGCGGGCGCCCCACTCCCCCTTCGACCACACGGCGACGGAGGAACTGGGCCAGAACGCGATCGTCATCCGCGTCCAGCCCGACGAGGGCATCACGGTCCGCTTCGGCTCCAAGGTGCCCGGCACCTCGATGGAGATCCGGGACGTGTCCATGGACTTCGCGTACGGCGAGTCGTTCACGGAGTCGAGCCCGGAGGCGTACGAGCGCCTGATCCTGGACGTCCTCCTCGGCGACTCCAACCTCTTCCCGCGTACCGAGGAGGTCGAGCTGTCCTGGCGCATCCTCGACCCGATCGAGCAGCACTGGGACAAGCACGGCAAGCCCGCGCAGTACCCGTCGGGCACATGGGGCCCCGTCGAGGCGGACGAAATGCTCGAACGAGACGGACGGAGCTGGCGGCGCCCATGAAAATAGACCTCACGGACACCACGGCCAGCAAGGTCAACAAGGCGCTGGTACAGGGCCGCCGGGCCATAGGCACACCGGCCGTCGGCATGGTCCTCACCCTCGTCATCGTCACCGACGAGGAGAACGCGTACGACGCCCTGAAGGCGGCGAACGACGCCTCGCTCGAACACCCCTCACGCACCCTGGTCGTCGTCAAGCGGGTCTCCCGCTCCCCCCGCGACCGTACGACGTCCCGTCTGGACGCCGAGGTCAGGGTCGGCGCGGACGCGGGCAGCGGCGAGACGGTCGTCCTGCGGCTGTACGGCGAGGTCGTCGAGCACGCCGACTCGGTGGTGCTTCCCCTGCTGCTGCCGGACGCCCCGGTGGTCGTCTGGTGGCCGGTGAACGCCCCGCTGGACCCGGCGAAGGACCCGCTGGGCGCTCTGGCGCAGCGCAGGGTGACGGACACGTACGCGGCCGAGCAGCCGGTACGGGAACTGGCGGCGCGCGCGGACGCGTACACGCCGGGCGACACGGACCTCTCCTGGACCCGTATCACCCCGTGGCGCTCGATGCTGGCCGCCGCCCTGGACCAGGTCACCTGCGAGGTGAACGCGGTCGAGGTGGAGGGCGAGGAGTTCAACCCGAGCTGTGAGCTGCTGGCGATGTGGCTGGCGGACCGGCTGGACGTCCCGGTGAAGCGCTCCCTGTCCTCGGGCCCCGGCCTGACGGCGGTCCGGATGCGGACGAGCACCGGCCCCATCACCCTCGACCGCGCCGACGGCTCCCTGGCGACCCTCTCCATCCAGGGCCAGCCCGACCGCGCGGTGGCGCTCAAGCGCCGTGAGACCGCCGAGCTGATGGCGGAGGAGCTGCGGCGCCTGGACCCGGACGACACGTACGCGTCCGCGCTGCGGTACGGCGTGGAGCGGCTGGCCCCTTCGACGGCCCCCGAACCGCAGGCACCCACACCGGCACCGGCGTCGGCACAGGCACTGGAGCCGGCGAGGAAGGCGCCCGTGGCGGAGGACGCGGAAAGGGCGACTCCGGCTCTGATGCCACCGGTGAAGAAGGTGTCCACGAAGTGAGTACGGCACCGCAGCTCGTCGTCCACCGCGACAAGGAGCTGATGGCCCAGGCCGCGGCGGCCCGCCTGATCACGAAGATCGTGGACGCGCAGGCCTCACGGGGCTCGGCGTCTGTGGTGCTCACGGGCGGCCGCAACGGCAACGGCCTGTTGGCCGCCCTGGCCTCCGCGCCAGCCCGGGACGCGATCGACTGGGCCCGGCTCGACCTGTGGTGGGGCGACGAACGCTTCCTGCCCGAGGGCGACCCTGACCGCAACGTCACTCAGGCGAAGGCGGCCCTGCTGGACGCGGTGCCCCTGGATCCGACCCGCGTCCACGCCATGCCCGCGTCGGACGGCCCGTACGGCTCCGACGTGGATGCGGCGGCGGAGGCGTACGCGGCGGAACTGGCCAAAGCGGCGGGCCCCGAATCCCATGGCCCGGTCCCCACCTTCGACGTCCTGATGCTGGGCGTGGGCCCGGACACGCACGTGGCGTCACTGTTCCCGGAACTCCCGGCGGTACGGGAGACCGACCGCACGGTGGTGGGCGTCCACGGCGCCCCGAAGCCCCCACCGACCCGGGTCACCCTCACCCTCCCGGCGATCCGCGCGGCCCGCGAGGTATGGCTGCTGGCGGCAGGCGAGGACAAGGCGGGAGCGGCGGCCATAGCCCTGTCGGGCGCGGGCGAGATCCAGGCCCCCGCAGCAGGCGCCTACGGCAGACAACGCACCCTGTGGCTACTGGACGCCCCGGCAGCATCCCAACTCCCGAGGACGCTGTACCCACCGTCATCCCCCTGACAGACGCCGGACGGGCTGGTACATCCAGCCCGTCCGGCGTTTGAGGACGAGGCCCCTTCAGGGCCGAAGGGGGGTCTGGGGGCGCAGCCCCCAGCAACAGGATGGGACGGGTAGGGGCGGCGGGGGCGAGAAAGAGCCCCCTACCTCCCCCGCAGCTCCCGATACCGACCAACCAGCGCCACCGTGGACGCATCCAGCCCCGCCACCTCCACCCCCTCCGTCAACGCCGGCTCAACCCGCTTCGCCAGCACCTTCCCCAGCTCAACCCCCCACTGGTCGAACGAGTCGATGTTCCACACAGCCCCTTGTACGAACACCTTGTGCTCGTACAAGGCGATCAACTGCCCCAGCACCGACGGAGTCAACTCCCGCGCCAGCACAGTCGTCGTCGGATGGTTGCCAAGGAACGTCTTGTGCGCCACCAACTCCTCCGGCACCCCCTCCGCCCGCACCTCCTCCGGCGTCTTCCCGAACGCCAGCGCCTGCGTCTGCGCGAAGAAGTTGGCCATCAACAGGTCGTGCTGGCCCTTCAGCCCGTCGCTCAACTCCCCCACCGGCTCGGCGAAGCCGATGAAGTCCGCCGGGATGACCTTCGTCCCCTGGTGGATCAGCTGGTAGTAGGCGTGCTGCCCGTTCGTCCCGGGCGTACCCCACACCACCGGCCCGGTCTGCCACTCGACCGGGTTGCCGTCACGGTCGACCGACTTGCCGTTGGACTCCATGTCCAACTGCTGCAGGTACGCCGTGAACTTGGACAGGTAGTGGCTGTAGGGCAGCACGGCATGCGACTGCGCACCGAAGAAGTTGCCGTACCAGATGCCCAACAGGCCCAGCAGCAGCGGTGCGTTGGACTCCGCCGGAGCCGTCCGGAAGTGCTCGTCGACCAGCGCGAACCCGTCCAGCATCTCCCGGAACCGGTCCGGGCCGATCGCGATCATCAGCGACAGGCCGATCGCCGAGTCGAACGAATACCGCCCGCCGACCCAGTCCCAGAACTCGAACATGTTGTCCGTGTCGATGCCGAAGTCCGACACCTTCCCGCCGTTCGTCGACAGGGCCACGAAGTGCTTGGCGACCGCCTTGTCGTCGCCGCCCAGACCCGCGAGGAGCCACGAGCGGGCCGAGGTGGCGTTCGTGATCGTCTCGATCGTCGTGAACGTCTTCGACGCGACGATGAACAGCGTCTCCGCCGGGTCCAGGTCGCGGACCGCCTCGTGCAGGTCGGCGCCGTCGACGTTCGACACGAACCGGAACGTCAACTCCCGCGCCGTGAAAGCCCGCAGGGCGTCGTACGCCATCGCCGGACCGAGATCCGAGCCACCGATGCCGATGTTGACGACGTTCTTGATACGCCTGCCCGTGTGACCCGTCCACGCACCCGAGCGCACCCGGTCCGCGAAGCCGGCCATCCGGTCCAGCACCGCGTGCACCGCCGGGACGACGTTCTCGCCGTCGACCTCGATCACCGCGCCGCGCGGCGCCCGCAGCGCGGTGTGCAGCACCGCCCGGTCCTCGGTCGTGTTGATCTTCTCGCCTCGGAACATGGCATCACGCAGCCCGAAGACGTCCGTCGTGGCGGCCAGCTCGCGCAGCAGCCGCAGCGTCTCATCGGTGACGAGGTGCTTGGAGTAGTCGATGTGCAGATCACCGACCTGGAGCGTGTACCCGGCACCGCGTCCGGGGTCGGTCGCGAACAGGTCCCGCAGATGGGTGTCCGCCAGCTCCTCACGGTGCTTGGCCAGGGCCGTCCACTCGGGCGTCTGGTTGAGCCTGCTACGGCTGTCTGCGTTCATCTCGGACTTCCGCCTCTTTCCTGCCTGGGCCCCCGCTGCCGGTCCCAACCTAATTGATCAACACGTTCATCGAGCTGTCGTCGTACCGTCGTCCGGTCCAACAACAGACACGTCCGACCGAAGCGCCGGTATCAGTGCGGTGACCGACAGAACGAAGAAGGCGGCGGCCAGCAGCGCCGGTGTGTTGAGGCCCCACGCCGTCGCGACGGCTCCGCCCAGCAGCGCGCCCAGAGGCGCTCCGGCGACCGCCAGTGTGCGGAAGGCCGAGCTGACCCGGCCCAGCATTTCGGCCGGGCTGCGGCTCTGCATCAGGGTCGTCGCGTTGACGTTCCACACCATCCCCATGAGCCCGAACACCGCCATGGCGGCCACCAGCGCGGCCAGGCTGCGTACCGAGCCCATGACGACCAGTGCGCCGATCTGCACCGTACCGGCGAGCAGCACGGCCCGTATCCGCCCGAGCCGGCCGACGAGCGGGCCGTTCAGCGCACCGCCGGCGAGGCTGCCGACCGCGTACGCCGTCATCGCCGCCGCATACCCCCCGTTGCCCGCGTCCAGCCAGTCGGTGACCAGGAGGACGAGGGTGGCGATGAGGGCACCCATGCCCACGTTGCACAGTGCCGTGGCCGCGCACAGGCCACGCAGGGGCCCGTCGTGCCACAGGGCACGCAGGCCGGCCGTGATCTCCGCGCGCAGGGTGCTGCCCGCCGGTCTCGGTGTCCGCGCGGACACGTCGGGCCGCAGCGAGGCGACGAGGGCCGCCCCGACCAGGAAGGTGACGGCATCGGCCGCGAAGGGAACGGCCGTGCCCAGCGCGATCAGTACCGGCACCACCGGCCCGGCCAGCAGACCGCCCGCGATGCGCTGACCGGTCATCAGACGGGCGTTCGCGCCACCGAGCGCCTCCTTGTCGACCAGGGTCGGCAGCAGGGCCGTCGAGGCGTTGTCGAAGAGGGTCTGAAGGGTCGTCAGCGCGAAGGCGAGCGCGATGAGCAGGCCGATCGAGGCGTGCCCGAGGCCGACGGCCACGGCGAAGCAGGCGACCAGCAGCCCTCGTACCGCATCCACCGTCCACATGGCGCGCCGCTGGTCGACGCGGTCCGCGACGGCCCCGCCGAGCAGGCCGAAGACGAGCCAGGGCAGATAGCCACAGGCCGTCACGGAAGCGATGAGCAGGGGCTTGTCGGTGAGAGTCGTGGCGAGCAGGGGCAGCGCGGCCGTGCGCAGCGCGTCGCCGAAGCTGGAGAGTACGGCGGCACTCCACAACCGCCCGAAACCCCCGCGCCACGCGGGCACACGCGCTCCCGCCAACTCGACCGTCGTCACCATTCCCCCTCGCGGTTCGCCGATTCACAAACCGTAGAGGGCACCACTGACAATCGGTCGGGGAGCCGATGGGTGACGCCCCGTCAAACGGCTCCGGTCAGGCACCTCGCGGTGTCTGACCGGCCGTCAACTTCTAGATCTCGCCACGGAGTTTGGCGAGCGCCTCGGCGAGGATCGCCTCGCCGTCCGCGTCGCTGCGCCGCTCCCGTACATACGCCAGGTGCGTCTTGTACGGCTCGGTGCGCGGCGGGGCCGGCGGGTTGTCCCGGTCCTGTCCGGCCGGAAAGCCGCAGCGCGGGCAGTCCCAGGTATCGGGCACCTGCGCGTCGCTGGCGAAGCTGGGCACCGTCTCGTGTCCGTTGGAACACCAGAAGGAGATGCGCAGCCGTGGCGCGGACTCGCCACGCTCGGCCTCGCCCATCGGCCCCGCCCCGACCCGGCTTCCTCGGATCGCGTTGCCACTTGCCACGGTCGTAACTCCCTGCGTAATGGTGCCGCGAAGCGAGTCGACGTTTTCGCTTCGTTGCGAGCGCCTCAGTCTACGTAAGGCCCAACGCGCGTCCAGTGCTCGGAGTTACAGGCCCTGCACCAAGACGCAAGCCCCATGATAGGCCGCCCTTGGCGGGGCGTACCGAACATGGGGCCTTACGTGCGGAATGTGCGTGCGTAATGTGCTGTCGTACCGGTTTTTGACGACCGGTGTCAGCCGCTGATCAGTTGTTCACCTTCATGAGGATGCCAAGCACCACAATGCACGCGAACCACAGCACACCGAGTACCACGGTGATGCGGTCGAGGTTGCGCTCGGCGACCGAGGAGCCGCCGACGGACGACTGCATGCCGCCACCGAACATGTCGGAGAGGCCGCCGCCCTTCCCCTTGTGCATCAGCACGAGCAGCATCAGCAGCAGGCTGAAGACGATCAGGGCGATCGAGAACCCCAAAACCACGGCTGGACCAACTTCCTCGGAATTCTGATGGACGACGGGGCCGGAACTTCATTCGGAACGCGAGGCGCACCAAATACTGGTTTCGGCCCCGCCAGGGTACGACGGATCTCCGCTAGCGCATACTCACTGGTCGCGGAACCGAACGATCTTGACGAACTCTTCGGCGTCCAGTGCGGCCCCGCCGACCAACGCGCCGTCGATGTCGGGCTTCGCCATGATCTCGGCGACGTTCCCGGACTTCACCGAACCGCCGTACTGAATGCGTACGGCGTCGGCCACGTCCTGGGAGTAGAGCTCGGCGAGCTTCGCGCGGATCGCCCCGCAGACCTCCTGCGCGTCGTCGGAGCCGCAGACCTTGCCGGTGCCGATGGCCCAGACGGGCTCGTACGCGATCACGATGGTCTCGGCCTGCTCGGCCGGGAGGTCCTTGAGGCCGCCCTCGACCTGCGCGAGCGTGTGGGCGACGTGGTTGCCCGCCTCGCGGACCTCCAGTTCCTCGCCGACGCACAGGATCGGGGTGAGTCCGTGCTTGTAGGCGGCCTTCACCTTGGCGTTGACGAGTTCGTCGGTCTCGTTGTGGTACTGGCGGCGCTCCGAGTGACCGATCGCCACGTAGGTGCACTTGAGCTTGGCCAGCATCGGGCCGGAGATCTCGCCCGTGTAGGCGCCCGTGTCGTGCGCGGAGATGTCCTGGGCGCCGTACTTGATCTTGAGCCTGTCGCCGTCGACCAGGGTCTGTACCGAACGCAGGTCGGTGAAGGGCGGCAGAACCGCGACCTCACAGGCGTCGTAGTCCTTGTCCGCGAGGGCGAAGGCGAGCTTCTGGACGTGGGCGATGGCCTCGAGGTGATTGAGGTTCATCTTCCAGTTGCCCGCCATCAGCGGCGTACGAGTGGTCATGTGCGGGGTCAGCCTTCCAGTGCGGCGAGACCGGGGAGCGTCTTGCCCTCGAGGTATTCGAGGGAGGCGCCGCCACCGGTCGAGATGTGGCCGAATGCGTTCTCGTCGAAGCCGAGGATGCGCACGGCGGCGGCGGAGTCTCCGCCGCCGACGACCGTGAACGCCGGGGAGTCGAGGAGAGCCTGGGCGACCGCCTTGGTGCCCTCGGCGTAGTCGGGGTGTTCGAAGACGCCCATGGGACCGTTCCAGAAGACGGTGGCGGCGTCGGCGAGCTTCGAGGCGTACAGCGTGCTGGACTCCGGACCGATGTCCAGGCCCATCCGGTCGGCGGGCATCGCGTCCGCGGCGACGGTGGTGGGGTTCGCGGGAGCCTTGGTCTTCAGGTCCGGGAACGCGGAGCCGACCAGCACGTCGACCGGGAGGATCAGCTCGACGCCGTTCTTCTCCGCGCGCTCGATGTACTCGTTGACGACCGGGAGCTGGTCCTCCTGGACGAGGGAGGCACCGATCTCGTACCCCTTGGCCTTGAGGAAGGTGAACACCATGCCGCCGCCGATGAGGATGCGGTCGGCCTTGGCGAGCAGCTGGTCGATGACGGCGAGCTTGTCGGAGACCTTGGCCCCGCCCAGCACGACGACGTACGGCCGCTTGACGTCCTCGGTGAGCTTCTTGAGGACGCCGACCTCGGTGGCGATGAGGTAGCCGGCGTAGTGCGGCAGCCGGGCCGGCAGGTCGAGGACCGAGGCGTGCCCGCGGTGCACGGC
This sequence comes from Streptomyces sp. SID12501, assembly GCF_010550245.1. Classification (GTDB taxonomy): domain Bacteria; phylum Actinomycetota; class Actinomycetes; order Streptomycetales; family Streptomycetaceae; genus Streptomyces. Next base: position 35,445 of record NZ_JAAGLU010000016.1, on the reverse strand, counting down.
GCCGAAGCCGTCGCCCACGTAGACATCGGCGAGGGCGGCGAGCTGATCGGCGAACTCGCCGCGCTCGGTGTCGTCCTTCGACGTCTCACCGGCGTTGAAGCGCAGGTTCTCGAGCACCGCGACCTGGCCGGGCTGAAGGCCGTTCACGGCGGCGTGGGCGGCGGGGCCGACGGTGTCCTGGGCGAAGGCCACCGGGGCGTCCAGGAGTTCACCGAGACGCTCGGCGGCGGGCAGCAGGGAGAAGACGGGGTCCGGGGCGCCCTTGGGGCGGCCCAGGTGGGAGGCGACGACGACCTTGGCGCCGGCGTCCGCGAGGGCCTTGACGGTGGGCAGGACGGCCCGGATGCGGCCGTCGTCCGTGATGACACCGTCGGCCAGCGGCACGTTCAGGTCGGCGCGGACGAAGACCCGCTTGCCGTCGACTCCTTCAGCGAGGAGTTCGTCGATCGTCTTCATGAAGGGGACTCCTAGGGAGGGCTCTTTGGTCCGAGAGGGCCGGATCGATCAGTACGTGCCACAGGGCCCGGGCAACGCCGCGTTGCGTTGCCCGAGCCCTGTGCTCACATCGAAGTGCCTGCTCCGGTACTCAGAGCTGGTTGCCGACGAAGACCGTGAGGTCGACGAGGCGGTTGGAGTAGCCCCACTCGTTGTCGTACCAGCCGATGATCTTCACGCTGTTGCCCTGCACCATGGTCAGGGAGGAGTCGAAGGTGCAGGACGACGGGTCGCTGACGATGTCCGAGGAGACGATCTGGTCCTCGGTGTACGTCAGGTAGCCCTTCAGCTCGCCCTGGGCGGCCTTCTGGAACGCGGCGTTGACCTCTTCCTTGGTCACCACGCGCTCCGTCTCGACGACCAGGTCGGTGACGGATCCCGTCGGGACCGGCACACGCATCGCCATGCCGTTGAGCTTGCCCGCCAGCTCCGGGATGACCACGCCGAGGGCCTTGGCCGCACCGGTGCTCGCCGGGATGATGTTCTCGGCGGCGGCGCGGGCGCGGCGCAGGTCCTTGTGCGGGAAGTCCTGGAGACGCTGGTCACTGGTGTAGGCGTGGACCGTGGTCATCAGACCCGAGACGACGCCGAAGTTCTCCAGGAGAACCTTGGCCATCGGCGCCACACAGTTGGTGGTGCACGAGGCGTTGGAGATGATGTGGTGGTTCGCCGCGTCGTACTTGTCCTCGTTGACGCCGAGGACGATCGTGATGTCCTCGTCCGAGGCCGGAGCCGAGATGAGGACCTTCTTGGCGCCGCCCGCGATGTGCTTCGCGGCGTCGGCCTTCTTGGTGAAGATGCCGGTCGACTCGATGACGATGTCGACGCCCAGCTCACCCCAGGGGATGTCGGCCGGGTCGCGCTCGGAGAGCACCTTGATGGTGTGACCGTCGACCGTGATCGTGTCGGCGGTGTGCGTCACCTCAGCCTTGAGACGACCCAGGATCGTGTCGTACTTGAGCAGATGAGCGGTGGTCGCGGTGTCACCCAGGTCGTTGACAGCCACGATCTCGATGTCAGCACCCTGCTCCAGCAGCGCGCGGAAGTAGTTACGACCGATGCGGCCAAAGCCGTTGATGCCTACGCGGATCGTCACGAACCGATCTCCTCGTTAGGTACGCCGGCTTTCGTGCCGGCGAGTTGTATGGGATGTCCCCGACCGCCTACGACCCTACCTCTCTGAGGCCCGGGTGGTGACATCGAGATGCCCCATACACGGCAGGGCGGTCCGTACCCGCCAGTAGGGGTACGGACCGCCCAGGTTTTGCGCCGCGATTACCCGATCGAAATCGGCGCGATCACCCGATGAACGGGGGCTGATCAGTTCTTCAGCGCGGCCAGCGCCTTGCCGAGGAGTGCCTTCCGGTCGGCCGCCGTGGTGACGTGCTCCAGGCCGAAGCCCAGCAGCACGGTGTCATCCGTGGTGACCGCTCCGTACGTCTTGAACAGCTCGCCCGAGCGTCCCCAGTCACTGATGACCGCGGGGCTGCCCGCGGGCGGTCCGGGGGTGCTCCAGGCGCCCAGGGACGTCTCGAAGCCCTCGACCGCGCCCGCCGTGCCGCCGGTCACGACGGTGGCGTTGTCGGCGAGGACGCCGCGACCGCCGGAGCCGGGGTCGGTGATGTAGCTGAGCGAGATCTCCACCGTTTTGCCCGCGTAGGCCGAGAGGTCGAAGTTGACTTCCTGCCAGCCCGCGGAGGCCCCGGTGAAGCTGTTCCAGGAGCCACTGGTCCCGGTGGGTGTGCAGCCGCCCGCGCCGAGGGTCAGATAGCGGGTGAGGGCGGGGTGGCCCTGGATGAAGAACCCGGCCTCGCACTCGGCGGGCACGGTGGTACTGGTGGCGCCGCCCTTCTCCGGGAGCGTGGTCCAGTCGTCGGCCCCGGCCGTGTGGGCTTCGAGCACGGCGTGGTCGTAGCCCTCCTCCGTGTCCCACAGGAGCTGGGTACGGAAGGTGGGCGCGGCTGCCGCGCTCACCCCGGTGAGGTCGATGGTGCGGGTGAGACGGTTCCAGGCGTAGTCGGTGTGCGTGACGGCCGCCATGAAGGAGCCCGCGTACGGGCCGAACGGGTTGGCGGTTCCGGGATATCCGCCCGCGCCCGCGCTGGCGAACTGGGGGTACGTCGCCACGGGCAGGTTGTCCGAGGTGACGCTGAAGGACCCGGCGGCGTTCAGCGGGTTGCCCGGCGCGCCACCGAGGGCGCCCGTGACGCCGGCGAGCTTCCCGGCTCCGTTGAAGGCGGTGACCGACGGCAGGGTGGTACGGGAGTAGGCGCCCAGGTAGTACTGGCTGAAGTCGTTCGACAGGGTGCCCCCGCCGAGGTCGACGGAGCCTCCCGCGCTCTCACCGGCCTCGACCAGCTTGCCGCCCTCGTTGAGGTAGGCGCGCAGTTGGAGCTGGGTGGCGTTGCCGGGCCGTACGGCGCCGGTGTAGTGGACGACCGTCTTGAAGTGGCCGAGCACCCCCAGTGCGTCGGGTGCGCCCAGGGCGGCGACGTCCCAGACGAGCGGCTTCCGGCCATTGGCCTTCAGCGCGTCGACGTAGACCTGCGTCTGTGCGGCGGTCGCGCCCTCCTCGGCGACGACCAGCGTGTCGGCGCGCGGCCGTTCGGCGACCGTGTACGTGAACCGTGTGCTCTTGGTCGGCTTTCCGGCCTTCGTCTCGCCGGTGAACCAGACCTCGACCTTGTCGCCCGGGTCGCCGTCTGCGACCTTGGCGCGGTACTCGTCGAAGTACAGGTTGTCGTCACCGCCGAAGGTCTCCCCGCCCTTCCACGCCTTGAGCGCCATGTCCTCCGTACGGCCGCCGTTGACGCGGTACTTGAGCTCCTTGTCGCGCACGGACCTGCGTACGACGACCGAGACCTCCTGGTCGGCGCCGCGCGAGTACGAGGTGGTGAAGGGTGCCGGGGTGAAGTCGGGCGCGTCGATGCCGACCGATGACTTCGGCTGGTCGGGCTTGGCCGCGGACTCGGCGAGGGACAGGGCGAACGGGATGTTCTTGGCGAACTCCTGCTGGATCAGCTTCTCGTCGTCCGGGAAGGTGAAGACCGAGGCGCAGTCGGCCGCGTTCCAGGCGTCGTCCGGATAGAGGTTCGACACGGTCTGGCAGGTCGACATCTCCGGGGTGAACATGGCCGCACCGTTGACGTTGGACGCGTGGCCGTTCGCCTCACCGTTGGTGCTGTACAGCTCGGAGGAGAGCTGGGGGCGGTAGCCGGGGATCGCGGAGTTCTCCGGTGTACCGGCGAGCGACTTGTAGACGACATCGTCGGGGCTCGGTGACGCCACCTGCCAGCCGACCCCGTAGAGGAGGAGTTCGGCGGCGGAGTGGTAGTTGATGCCGTACTCGAAGCCGATGCGCTTCTCGAAGGCGTCCAGGGCCTTGGTCTCGGGCTCCGAGCCCGGGCCGGCGCCGCGGTAGGTCTGGCTGGTGGGGAACGGGGACGAGCCCTCGTCGTCGTAGCCCCACTTGTAGGCGAAGTTGCGGTTGAGGTCGACGCCGTCGCCGATGGTGGTGACACCGTCGCCGTTGACGTCCCGCATGTTCTTGCGCCACTGGCGGTCGCCGTCGGCCTGGTGGGTGAAGTCGTAGCCGTCGGGGTTCGCGGAGAGGACGAACCACAGTTCGGTCGAGTCGACGATCTTCTTGATGCGCTTGTCCGTGGAGTAGCTGTCCAAGTAGTGGTGCATCAGACGCCGGGTCATCTCCGGCGTGATCCATTCACGCGCGTGCTGGTTGGACAGGTACAGGACGGACGGCTTGGCGCCGTCCTTGCTCTTCTTCGCGCCCTTGGTCAGTTTGAGCGCGAGGATGTCCTGCCCCTGCAGGGTCTTGCCGATGGAGACGACCTTGGTCAGGGCCGGGTTCTCCTGCGCGGTCCGGAGGATCTCCTCCTGAAGGTTGCCGGCTCCGCTGTACGGCCGGTAGACACCGTCGCCGGCGGCGGCCACGCGTGCGCGTGCCTTCGCGGTGAGGGTGTGCTCCTTGAGGCGGACGCCCTTGTCCTCCAGTTGGTCGGCCTGCTTGTCGGTGAGGTAGACCTCGACCGTGGCCGTGCCCTTCTCCGGTGCCTGTTCCCCGAGTTCGTGGCCGTCCTGGCCGGTCGCGAGGAGCAGGGGTATCTGCGCCTTCGTGACCTCGGCGCGGAAGACCTTGACCTCGTCGGCGCCGGGCGTACCGGCGTCCTCCGCGGCCACGGCGACGGGCGCGAGTCCCGCGCCGCCCAGCAGGAGTGCGCCGGCGGCGAGGATCGTTCTCGCTCTGCGTCTCATGTACCCCCCTAGCGATGGTCCGCCGCAACGACGGACAGATGCCAGGCTCATGACAGTTCATGATCCAGTCAAGGGGGCGCCAACAACTGACAAACGCCGATACCGGCACCCGAAGTGGGCACCGGCACCGGCGTTCTGAGGGGCGGTCAGCCCGCGTCGGCCATCTCCTCGGTGAGGTTGGACTCCGTCCCCGGGATGCCGAGGTCCTGGGCCCGCTTGTCGGCCATGGCGAGCAGCCGGCGGATCCGGCCCGCGACGGCGTCCTTGGTCAGCGGCGGGTCGGCCAGGGCGCCCAGTTCCTCCAGGGAGGCCTGCTTGTGGTCCATGCGCAGCCGGCCTGCCGCCGCGAGGTGCTCGGGGACCTCGTCCGCCAGGATCTCCAGCGCGCGCTGGACCCGGGCGCCGGCGGCGACCGCCGCACGCGCGGAACGGCGCAGGTTGGCGTCGTCGAAGTTGGCGAGGCGGTTCGCGGTGGCGCGGACCTCACGGCGCATCCGCCGCTCCTCCCAGGCCAGCACGGACTCGTGTGCGCCGAGCCGGGTGAGGAGGGCGCCGATCGCGTCCCCGTCCCGGACGACGACCCGGTCGACGCCCCGCACCTCGCGGGCCTTGGCCGCGATCGAGAGGCGCCGGGCGGCGCCGACGAGGGCGAGCGCGGCCTCGGGGCCCGGGCAGGTCACCTCGAGGGACGAGGAACGTCCCGGCTCGGTGAGCGAGCCGTGGGCCAGGAAGGCACCTCTCCAGGCCGCCTCCGCGTCACAGGTCGCCCCGGAGACCACCTGCGGGGGCAGACCTCTGATCGGGCGCCCACGGCCGTCCACGAGCCCCGTCTGGCGGGCCAGCTGGTCGCCGCCCGCGACCACCCGGACCACGTAACGGGAGCCGCGGCGGAGTCCGCCGGGTGCCATCACGATCAGTTCGGAACTGTGGCCGAAAATCTCAAGAATGTCCCGCTTGAGCCGACGGGCCGCCATCGCGGTGTCCAGCTCCGCCTCGATCACGATGCGCCCGCTCACCAGGTGGAGGCCGCCGGCGAACCGCAGAATGGCAGAGACCTCCGCCTTCCTGCAGCAGGTACGGGTGACGGGGAGCCGGGAAATCTCGTCCTTCACCGCTGCCGTCATCGCCATGGGCCGATCCTTCCATGCATCCGAAAAATACGGTCGTACGCGGCGGCCAACAGCTCCGTATCGTGCCGAGGAGATCCGTCGGTCCGGGCCACCGGCGCCAGCTCGACCGCGGCACCGAACCGTTTGGCGGCATCGGTCAGCAAGTCGCGATCGGGCACGGCTGCCTCGTCGGCCAGCACCACGTCCAGGGCGAGTTTAGGGGCGTGTCGTCCCAAAACCTCCAAATGACGCTGCGGGGAGAAGCCATCGGTTTCTCCGGGTTGCGGCGCGAGGTTCAGCGAGAGTACCCGTCGGGCCTTCGTCTCGGTGAGCGCGTCGAGCAGTTCGGGCACCAGCAGGTGCGGGATCACGGAGGAGAACCAGGAGCCCGGCCCGAGGACCACCCAGTCGGCGTCCAGGACCGCCGCGACGGCTTCCGGGACGGCGGGCGGGTCGTTCGGCACGAGATGCACGCTCTGCACCTCGCCGGGCGTCAACGCGACGGTCGCCTGCCCCCGTACGGTGTCGACGTCGTCGGGCCGCTCCGGGTCGTGCCCCTTGACCAGAGCCTGCAGCTCCAGGGGTACGGCGGACATCGGCAGGACGCGGCCGTGCGCGCCCAGGAGCCTGCCGACCAGGTCGAGTGCCTGGACGTGGTCGCCGAGCTGCTCCCACAGGGCGACGATCAGCAGGTTGCCGACCGCGTGTTCGTGCAGGTCACCCTTGGACTGGAAGCGGTGCTGGATGACGCGGGCCCAGGTCTGGCCCCACTCGTCGTCGCCGCACAGGGCGGCCAGGGCCTTGCGCAGGTCACCGGGGGGCAGGACGCCCAGCTCGTCGCGCAGGCGCCCGCTGGAGCCGCCGTCGTCGGCCACGGTGACGACGGCGGTCAGGTCGCCGGTGATCCGGCGCAGTGCGGCGAGCGAGGCGGACAGGCCCATGCCGCCGCCCAGGGCGACGACCTTGGGCTGGGCGCCCCGGCGGCGCGGCTTTGCGCCCCGGGCCTCGACGGACCGGCCCGCGCGGCCCTCGGGGGTCACCCGACGCAGCCTGCTGAGCCGCGGTGTACGTCCCGTCATTCCCGTCCCATGTCCCGGTGCACGATCACGGTCTCCACGCCCTGCGAGACGAGGCGGGCGGCGAGCTTCTCGGAGGTGGCGACCGAGCGGTGCTTGCCGCCGGTGCAGCCGACCGCGATGGTCACATAGCGCTTGCCCTCGCGGCGGTATCCGGCGGCGATGAGCTGGAGGAGCTCCGTGTACCGGTCGATGAACTCCTTGGCGCCGGGCTGGTTGAAGACGTACGCCGACACCTCCTCGTTGAGGCCGGTGTAGGGGCGCAGCTCCGGGACCCAGTGCGGGTTGGGCAGGAACCGCATGTCCACGACGAGGTCGGCGTCGACCGGCAGGCCGTACTTGAAGCCGAAGGACATCACCGTGGCCCGCAGCTCGGGCTCCTCGTCGCCGGCGAACTGGGCGTCCATCTTGGCGCGCAGTTCGTGCACGTTGAGGCTGGAGGTGTCGATCACCAGGTCGGCGTCGCCGCGCAGTTCGCGCAGCAGTTCGCGCTCGGCGTCGATGCCGTCGACGATGCGGCCGTCCCCCTGGAGGGGGTGCGGCCGACGCACCGACTCGAAACGGCGCACCAGGGCGTCGTCCGAGGACTCCAGGAAGACGATCCGCCGGGTGACGCCCTTCACCGCCAGATCGGCGAGCGACTCACGCAGGTTGTCGAAGAAACGCCTGCCGCGTACGTCGACGACGACCGCGATCCTGGCGACGTTGCCCTGGGAGCGGGCGCCGAGCTCCACCATGGTGGGGATCAGCGCGGGCGGCAGGTTGTCGACGACGAACCAGCCGAGGTCCTCCAGACACTTGGCTGCCGTCGAACGGCCGGCTCCGGACATGCCGGAGATGATCACCAGCTCGGGGATGGCCGGTTCGGCGACCCCTGCTGTCTCGATGCCCGTACCCACTTGCTCTCCGTCTTCCTGGCCCGGTGGTTCCTGACCCGCCGTGTCGCCCGGTGCCGGGCCCTCGGCGTGTCGCGAGCGATCATCGCCCGCTTCCTTGTGACCTGTCTGGGCTTCCGCTGTGCGCTCGGCCTTCGGTGTCTCGGCGTGCTCGCTCATGTCTCCTGCGCCCGTCGCTCGTCCGGGGCACCCGCGGCTACGGGCTGCCCCGGGGCATCCGCCCTCGTAACGGGTGCCCCGTCCTGCGTGTCTGCTGTGTCCGCTGTGTAGTCCATGATCTCTCCGGTCGCCGTGTTCACGGCGGGTGCGGCCGGGGCCGCCTGTGCGAGGGTTACGGCGATCGTCTCGGCCGTCTTGAGGCCTATGCCGGGAACCTCGCGGATCTGGTCGATTGTGGCGGACCGCAGCTTTTTCACCGAGCCGAAATGCTTGATCAGCGCCTGTTTCCGGGTTTCGCCGAGTCCGGGCACGTCGTCCAGCGGACTCGCCCGGAAGCGTTTGGCCCGTTTCACGCGCTGGTAGGTGATCGCGAAGCGGTGGGCCTCGTCACGCACACGCTGGAGCAGATACAGGCCCTCACTGGTGCGGGGCAGGATCACCGGGTCGTCCTCGCCGGGGACCCAGACCTCCTCCAGCCGCTTGGCGAGGCCGCAGACGGCGATGTCGTCGATCCCCAGCTCGTCCAGCGCCCGCTGGGCGGCGGCGACCTGCGGCTGCCCGCCGTCGACGACGACGAGCTGCGGCGGATAGGCGAACCGCTTGGGCCGCCCCTCTTCGTCCTTCAGCTCCTCACCGGGTTCCCGACCGGGTTCCCGAGGGTTGCCCGGGCCGTGTTCCTGGCCGGATTCCTGGCCGTCCGCCCATTCCCCGGTCTTCTCCTTCTCGGCGATGTAGCGCTTGAAGCGACGGCCGATGACCTCGTGCATGGACCGGACGTCGTCCTGCCCCTCGAAGCCCTTGATCTGGAAGCGGCGGTACTCGCTCTTGCGCTGCAGGCCGTCCTCGAAGACGACCATCGAGGCCACCACGTCGTCGCCCTGGAGGTGGGAGATGTCGTAGCACTCGATCCGCAGCGGGGCGCTGTCCAGGTCGAGGGCCTCGGCGATCTCCTCCAGGGCGCGCGAGCGGGTCGTCAGGTCGGAGGCGCGCTTGGTCTTGTGCAGCACGAGCGAATGCTGCGCGTTGCGCTGCACCGTCTCCATGAGGGCCTTCTTGTCGCCGCGCTGCGGGATACGCAGCGACACACCGGATCCGCGCCGCTCGGCCAGCCACTCCTGGACGGGCTCCACGGGGTCGGGCAGCGCGGGGACGAGGACCTCCTTGGGCACGGAGTCGCCCTTCTCCTCCCCGTAGAGCTGCTGGAGGGCGTGCTCGACCAGAGCCCCGGTGGTGATCTCCTCGACCTTGTCGGTCACCCAGCCCCGCTGGCCGCGCACCCGCCCACCGCGTACGTGGAAGATCTGCACGGCCGCTTCCAGTTCGTCCTCGGCGACCGCGATCAGGTCGGCGTCGGTCGCGTCGGCGAGCACGACCGCGCTCTTCTCCATGGCCTTCCGCAGGGCCTCGACGTCGTCGCGCAGCCGGGCCGCCCGTTCGTACTCCATCTCCTCGGCCGCTTGCGTCATCCGCTGTTCGAGCCGGCGGATGTACGTCCCCGTGCGGCCGGCCATGAAGTCGCTGAACTCGTCGGCCAGGTCGCGGTGTTCCTCGGCCGACACCCGCCCTACGCAGGGCGCCGAGCACTTGCCGATGTAGCCGAGGAGGCAGGGGCGGCCGGTGCGGGCGGCGTTCTTGAAGACGCCGGCCGAGCAGGTGCGTACCGGGAAGACGCGCAGGAGCAGGTCCACGGTGTCGCGGATCGCCCACGCGTGGCCGTACGGCCCGAAGTAGCGGACGCCCTTGCGTTTCTGACCGCGCAGCACCTGCACGCGCGGGTACTCCTCGTTCATGGTCACCGCGAGATACGGGTAGCTCTTGTCGTCGCGGTACTTGACGTTGAAACGGGGGTCGAACTCCTTGATCCAGGAGTACTCCAGCTGAAGCGCCTCGACCTCCGTGGACACCACCGTCCACTCCACGGAGGCGGCCGTGGTGACCATCGTGCGGGTGCGCGGGTGGAGGCCGGCCAGATCCTGGAAGTAACTGGCCAGGCGCTGGCGCAGGCTTTTCGCCTTCCCGACGTAGATCACCCGGCGGTGCTCGTCGCGGAATTTGTACACCCCGGGAGAGTCCGGGATCTGTCCCGGCTTGGGGCGGTAGCTGGAGGGGTCGGCCATGTCTCACACCCTACTGGCGGGGTGTGACAGCGCGGTGATCCTGTGGACCGACGCCCCCGGTCCCCGGGGAGGGGCGGGCAGGGAGGTGAGAGCCTCGGCAGTCGCGCATGTTGCGCCTCAGGTGTTGTCGCGCCTTGGTCAACACGCTTCAATGCGGGAGAACTCGGGGCGGTGAACGGCCGCGTACGCACGTGCGGACACAAGGACACGGGGACGAGGACGACAACGCCGTGTACGCCCGCCGGGCCGCCACGGTTCGACCCACGCGCGCGGTCCGACCAGCCGCCGCGATCATTCACAGAAGGGCCCCTGCATGCGCCGAGGCACACCGCACGCGGACGACGTCATCGCGGAGGACTCCACCGCGGAACTGGAGACGGCTCTGCGAAACGGCCCCTTCCATGTGGCACTGCGGGCCGCGATCACCGCGCGCGGGCTGCCGTTGCAACGCGTCCAGCACCATCTGTGGCGGTACGGGGTCAAGGTCGGCGTCACCAGCCTGAGTTACTGGCAGCAGGGCGCCCGCCGCCCGCAGCGCCCCGAGTCGCTGCGAGCCGTGCGGGCCCTGGAGGAGATCCTCCAGCTACCGGACGAGTCGTTGATCCGGCTGCTCACTCAGGACGACGAACGCGCACAGCATCCAGCCGGGCGTTCGTACCGCTCCCTGGTGGAGGCCTCCGGAGCCCTGGAAGAGCTGCTGACCGAGCTGGAGGCGCCGCTCGACGGCGGTCTGCACACCCTCGGCCTGCACGAACGGGTACGGATCGGCACGCACCGTGAACTTCTCGCCCGCGAGGCCCATCACATCGTGCGCGCCCACAGGGACGGCATGGACCGTTTCGTCGCCGTGCACCACGGCGACCCCGGCTGCGCGCCGGACCGCATGTCGGTCCACGCCCTGGAGAACTGCCGCACAGGGCGGATACGCCGGCACCACGACACCGGGGTACTCGTCGCCGAACTCCTCTTCGACACACGGCTGCGCGCAGGCGATACGTTCCTCTTCCGGTACGCCGTGGAGGACGGCACCGCGGGCGTGTCCCGTGAGTACGTGCGCGGATTCGGCGTGGCGGGCGGCCAGTACGCGCTCCAGGTCCGCTTCGACGACGGGTCCCTGCCGGTGCGCTGCCACCGGTTCGTCCAGCACTCGGCCGCGGCGCCCCGAAGTGGTCGCCAGGACCTGGCGGTGAGCGCCCACCACCGCTCGGTCCACCTCGTCGAACCGAGGCTACGACCGGGAATCCTGGGGATCGGCTGGGACTGGGAGTGACGTAAGCGCATACGTAAACGCTTACGCAAGCGTTTACGTATGTCTGCGTATGCGATACGTTGCCGCCGTCGAAGCCCGACCGGGGCGGGAAGACGGGACTCCATGGCGACGATGGCCGACGTGGCACAGCACGCGGGCGTGTCCGTGGCGACCGTCTCCCACGTACTGAACGACACCCGTGCCGTGCGCCCCGCGACCCGTCAGGCCGTACTCGACGCCATCGAGGTGCTGGGCTACACCCCGAACACGCTGGCCCGTTCCCTGGTCACCGCTCGGACGCGGTCCATCGGACTCGCGGTGTCGGCGATCAGCAACCCGTACTTCACGGAGATCCTCCAGGGCGTCGAGGCCGGCGCTCTGGAACACGGCTACAGCCTCCTTGTCGCAGACCCGCACGACGACCCCGAGCACGAGCGCAAGGTCGTCCAGCTGCTGCACGAACGACGCGTGGACGGCATGATCGTCGCCCCCTCGGCGGATCCGGGCGCCCTGGTGGCCTACCTGACACGGCACGAGGTACCGACGGTGCTCCTTGACCGGCTGCTCGACACTCCCTCGGACAACACCTCCCGCTTCGACCAGGTGTGTGCCGAGAACTCCGAACCCATGGCCCGGCTGACGGCTCACCTCACCGCACTCGGCCACAAGCGCATCGGCCTGGTCGCGGGCCGCCCCGGCCTCAGCACGACAGCGGAACGGATCGCCGGCTACCGCATCGGCCTCGCGTCCGCGGGGCTGCCCCACGACGAACGCCTGGTGGCCCATGGCGACTCCGAGTCGGAGGGTGCCGAGCGGGCCACCGCCGCCCTGCTCTCCCTCGCGGCACCGCCGACCGCCCTCGTCACCGCCAACAACGCGATGACCATCGGCACCCTGCGCGCCCTGCGCGAGCGGGGCCTCAGCGTGCCGGACGACCTGGCGCTGTGCTGCTTCGACGACTTCGCCTGGGCCGACCTCTTCACCCCGGGGCTCACCGCGATCGCGCAGCCCGGCAAGGACATCGGCGCCCAGGCCGTACGTCTGCTCCTGGACCGCCTGGCCGATCCGGACCGCCCGACCCGGACCGTGCGGCTCCCGTGCACGTTCGTCCATCGCGAGTCGTGCGGATGTGCCGACCGGGAGCACCCCGAGAACCCCTGCCAGGCCGAGAAAGGACCCGTCTCATGATCGTCGTCGCCGGTGAGGCACTCATCGACCTGGTGCCGCGTGCGGCGGGTGCCCTCGCGGATCTGCGACCGGCGCTCGGTGGCGGGCCCTACAACACGGCGGTCGCTCTCGGCCGGCTCGGCTCCCCCACCGCGTTCTGTTCCCGCGTCTCGTCCGACGCCTTCGGCGAGGCGCTGCTCGCCGGGCTGCGTGAGGCAGGCGTCGACGTGTCGTCCGTACAGCGCGGCAGCGAGCCGACGACTCTCGCGGTCGCCTCGATCGGTGCGGACGGCTCGGCCGCCTACTCCTTCTACGTCGAGGGCACCGCCGACCGGCTGTTCACGGCACCCGCTCGACTCCCCGGCACAGCCCGGGCGGTGTCCTTCGGCACCTGCTCGCTGGTCCTGGAGCCGGGCGCGAGCGCGTACGAGGAACTGCTGCGGAGCGCCGCCGCACAGGGCGTGTTCACCGCGCTCGATCCGAACATCAGGGCGGTGTTGATTCCCGACGCGGACGCCTACCGGGCCCGTTTCACGAGTTGGCTGCCTTCGGTGTCGCTGCTCAAGCTCTCGGAGGAGGACGCGAAGTGGCTCGGCGGGACTCCGCGCGAGTGGCTGGCCGCCGGCCCTTCTGCCGTCGTGGTCACCCGGGGCGGCGACGGGCTGACCGTCTTCACCCGTGACGGCGCGGAACACTCCGTACCCGGCGAGCAGGTCGACGTCGTGGACACGATCGGCGCGGGCGACACCGTGAACGCGGCGCTGCTGCACGGCCTGTCGGCCCGGGACGCGCTGTCCCCGGCGGCCCTGGCCGGCCTGGGCCCCGACGGCTGGACCGGCCTGCTCCGCCTAGCGGCCCGCGCGGCGGCGATCACCTGCTCACGAGCGGGAGCGGAGCCGCCGTACGCGGCCGAACTGGGCGCGCTGTAGGGGCCGTTCGCCGACCTGGGGACAGTGAACGTGTGGCGGCCCGCGGGGAGTCCAGAGTTCCCGCGGGCCGCCGTGTCCGCTGTGTGCGCCGTGGTCTCCGAGCGCGTCGACAGTTCAGGCCTTGCGGGCCCGAGTCGTCGTCTTCTTCGCCGGAGCGGTCTTCTTCGTGGCCCCGGCCGTCTTCGTCGCCGTCGACCCGGCCGCCACCGCCTTCTTGGCTGCCGTCTTGCGCGGAGCCTTCACCGAGGTGGCGTCACTGACCCGCTCGGCACCGAGGACCTCACGCAGGAACTTGCCGGTGTGGCTGGTGGCGACCCCGGCGACCTCCTCGGGCGTGCCCTCGGCGACGACGAGACCACCGCCGGCGCCTCCCTCGGGGCCCATGTCGACGACCCAGTCGGCGGTCTTGATGACATCGAGGTTGTGCTCGATGACGATGACCGTGTTGCCCTTGTCGACCAGGCCGGAGAGGACCTTGAGGAGCTTGCTGATGTCCTCGAAGTGCAGACCGGTGGTCGGCTCGTCCAGGACGTAGACCGTACGGCCGGTGGAGCGCTTCTGGAGTTCGCTTGCGAGCTTCACACGCTGGGCCTCGCCGCCGGACAGGGTCGTCGCGGACTGGCCGAGCCTGACGTAGCCGAGGCCGACGTCGTGCAGCGTGTTGAGGTGGCGGGCGATCGCCGGGACGGCCTCGAAGAAGTGGCAGGCTTCCTCGATCGGCATGTTCAGGATGTCGGCGATGGACTTGCCCTTGTAGTGGACCTCCAGGGTCTCCCGGTTGTAGCGGGCTCCGTGGCAGACCTCGCACGGGACGTACACGTCCGGGAGGAAGTTCATCTCGATCTTGATGGTGCCGTCGCCCGCGCAGTTCTCGCAGCGTCCGCCCTTGACGTTGAAGGAGAAGCGGCCGGGCAGATAGCCCCGCACCTTCGCCTCGGTCGTCTCCGCGAACAGCCTGCGGACGTGGTCGAAGACACCGGTGTACGTCGCCGGGTTCGACCGCGGGGTGCGGCCGATGGGCGACTGGTCGACGTGCACGACCTTGTCGACGAGGTCGTCGCCGTCCACGCGCGTGTGGCGGCCGGGCACGCCGCGGGCGCCGTTCAACTCGCGGGCGAGGTGCGTGTACAGGATGTCGTTGACCAGCGTCGACTTGCCGGAGCCGGAGACACCGGTGACGGCCGTGAGCACACCCAGCGGGAACGACACGTCGATGTCCTGCAGGTTGTTCTCGCGGGCTCCGTGCACGGTGAGCCGGCGGGAGGTGTCCAGCGGGCGCCGGATGTCGGGCAGCGGGATGGCCTTCTTGCCGGACAGGTACTGCCCGGTCATCGACTCCTCGTTGGCGAGCAGTTCCTTCAGGGAGCCGCTGTGCACGACCTTGCCGCCGTGCTCGCCCGCGCCGGGGCCGATGTCGACGATCCAGTCGGCGACCTTGATGGTGTCCTCGTCGTGCTCGACGACGATGAGCGTGTTGCCCATGTCCCGCAGCCGGACCAGGGTCTCGATCAGCCGGTGGTTGTCGCGCTGGTGCAGGCCGATGGAGGGTTCGTCGAGGACGTAGAGGACGCCGACGAGTCCGGAGCCGATCTGGGTGGCGAGACGGATGCGCTGGGCCTCGCCGCCGGACAGGGTGCCGGCCGCGCGGTTCAGCGAGAGGTAGTCGAGGCCGACGTCGACCAGGAACTTCAGCCGTTCGTTGACCTCCTTGAGCACCCGCTCGGCGATCTTCTTGTCGCGGGCGTCGAGCTTCAGCTGGCCCAGGAAGTCCGCGCAGTCGCTGATCGACATCGCGGCGACCTCGGCGATGGACCTCTCCATGACCGTGACCGCGAGGACGATCGGCTTGAGGCGGGTGCCCTGGCAGGTGGGGCAGGGCACCTCGCGCATGTAGCCCTCGAATCGCTCCCGGCTGGCGTCGCTCTCCGACTCGCTGTGCCGCCGCTTCACGAACGGGACGGCGCCCTCGAAGGGCGTGGTGTAGACGCGCTCCCGGCCGTACCTGTTGCGGTAGCGCACCTCGATCTGGGTCTTGTGGCCGTGCAGGAGCGCCTTCCTGGCGCGCTGCGGGAGGCCCGCGAAGGGAATGTCCGTGCGGAATCCCAGCGCGTCCGCGAGGGCGGTGATCAGGCGGCTGAAGTAGTCCTTGGTGTGACCGTGCGACCAGGGGTGGATGGCTCCCTCGTCGAGGGACTTGTCCTCGTCCGGGACGATCAGCTCGGCGTCGACCTCCATACGCGTGCCGATGCCCGAGCACTCGGGGCAGGCACCGAAGGGCGAGTTGAAGGAGAAGGAGCGGGGCTCCAGCTCCTCGAAGGACAGGTCGTCGTACGGGCAGTACAGGTGCTCCGAGAACATGCGCTCGCGCTCGGGGTCGTCCTCGGGGAGGTCGATGAAGTCGAGCACGACCATGCCACCGGAGAGGCCGAGGGCGGTCTCCACGGAGTCGGTGAGGCGCCGCTTGGCGGTGTCCTTGACCGTGAGGCGGTCGACGACCACCTCGATGGTGTGCTTCTCCTGCTTCTTCAGCGTGGGCGGCTCGGACAGCTGGATCGTCTCGCCGTCCACCCGCGCGCGGGAGTAGCCCTTGGTCTGGAGGTCCGCGAACAGGTCGACGAACTCGCCCTTGCGCTCCCGCACCAGCGGCGACAGCACCTGGAAACGGCTGCCCTCCGGCAGCTCCAGGACCCTGTCGACGATGGCCTGCGGCGACTGACGCGAGATGGGGCGACGGCACTCGGGGCAGTGCGGCTTGCCGATGCGCGCGAAGAGGAGACGCAGATAGTCGTAGACCTCGGTGATGGTGCCCACCGTCGAGCGCGGGTTGCGCGAGGTCGACTTCTGGTCGATCGAGACGGCCGGTGAGAGGCCCTCGATGAAGTCGACGTCCGGCTTGTCCATCTGGCCGAGGAACTGGCGGGCGTACGACGAGAGCGACTCGACGTAGCGGCGCTGGCCCTCGGCGAAGATCGTGTCGAAGGCCAGGGAGGACTTGCCCGACCCGGACAGGCCCGTGAAGACGATGAGCGAGTCGCGCGGGAGGTCGAGCGAGACATTTTTGAGATTGTGCTCGCGCGCGCCACGGACGATGAGACGGTCGGCCACGCCGGTCCGCACCTTTCTTGGGAGAAGTGACAGGGGCGGGGCCCCCGTGCTTTCTCAGACTAGGGGGAGCCACTGACAACGCCGGTCGGATTCCTGGGGCGGTAACAATCCCCGGCCATCCAGCATGCCCGACGCCGCACTCGACCATATAGCACGCACATTCGATTTGCGGGCATGGTCCACCACCTTCACCCGAACGTGTGGCGGGGCTATCGTCGACTCCATGTTCGATCATGAGCGCGACCTGGCATCTGTACGCGACGCGACGGAACGGCTGCTCACCGCAGCAGCGAAATTGAACAACGATTCGGTGGCCGAACCGTCACGGTTGCCGGGCTGGACCCGCGGCCACGTCCTCGCCCACATCGCCCGCAACGCGGACGCCCTCGTGAACGCCCTCGAAGGACGTCCCATGTACGTCTCCGGAGAGGCCCGGGACGCCGGCATCGAGCGGGACGCCCCACGCCCTCTCGACGTACAGCTCTCGGACGTGCGCGACAGCGCGGCCCGCTTCCAGCAGGCGGGGGCAGCGCCGGCGGACTGGTCGCGCACGCTGGAGCTGCGCAACGGGGTCACCGACATTGCTTCCACGTTGCCGTTCCGTCGCTGGGCCGAGGTCGAGCTGCACCACGTGGACCTGGGGATCGGGTACGAGCTCGAAGACCTCCCGGCGGAGTTCACGGAGCGGGAGATCACGTTCCTGGCCGACCGGTTCAGCGGCCACCCCGAGGTGCCGCCCACGGTGATCACGGACGGCACACGCGCGTGGAGCACGGGAAGCGGGGCGACCGAGCCCGAGGTCACGGTCACCGGACCGGCGCCCGAGCTGCTGGGGTGGCTCTCCGGCCGCCGCACCGGAGCGGAACTCGACGTCCCGGGAGGCGTCCTGCCCGCGCTGCCCCCGCTCTAGGGTCACCGCCGCCGCTATAGGCTGAACGTCATGACGTACAGCGGAGCGGTGAAGGTCGGCGGCCCTGCCGATGTGCACGAGTTGCCCGACCTGATGATCACCAAGGTCGCGGTGGGCCCGATGAACAACAACGCCTATCTGCTGCGCTGCCGGGCCACGGACGAGCAGTTGCTGATCGACGCGGCGAACGACGCCCATACGCTGATCACACTGATCGGTGACGACGGCATCGCGTCGGTCGTCACCACGCACCAGCACGGGGACCACTGGCAGGCGCTCGCGGACGTCGTGGCGGCCACCGGTGCCCGTACGTACGCGGGCCGGGACGACGCCGAGGGCATCCCCGTACCGACCGATGTGCCGGTCGGTGACGGGGACACGATCCGCGTCGGGCGCGTGGAACTCACCGCGCGCCATCTGGTCGGGCACACGCCGGGCTCGATCGCGCTCGTCTACGACGACCCGCACGGGCATCCGCACGTATTCACCGGGGACTGCCTCTTCCCCGGCGGCGTGGGTAACACGCGCAAGGACCCTGAGGCCTTCGCCAGCCTGATCCACGACGTGGAGACGAAGATCTTCGATCCGCTCCCGGACGAGAGCTGGGTCTACCCCGGACACGGCAACGACACCACCCTGGGTGCGGAGCGGCCCCACCTGCAGGAGTGGCACGCGCGGGGCTGGTGAACCGGCCGGCGGAGACCGCGCACACGGGGTGGTGAACTCCAGCCCTGGGGCGCGCAGTTAATGACCGCGCGCCCCGTGTGAAACGAACACACGCGCCGGGAGTACGCACGCGCTCCCGGCGTGCGCGCTGGCGTAGTCCACTGAAAGCAGCCCCGCACAGGATGACGGCTCCTGAGCGGCACGGGCCGCCGACCTGTCGATCCCCGCCCTCGGTCGGCGGCCCCGGCGTTCACACGAACGCAACACACGTTCCCATTATGCGGACAATTCCGCGTGTGACCTGGACAAATGGCACGGTCCGCTGCCACTCTCCCGCCATGCACCTTGCCCCTTACATGTTGCGCCGCGCGCTCTCCGCCGCCACTGTCGCCCTGCTCGCCACCGCTGTCGGCTGTGCCCCACAGCCGGAGGAGAGCGCCGCCAAACCGACCGGGACGGCCGGAACCACCTGTGCCAAGGGCAAGTTGGCCACCCAGACCTCGGGCAAGCTGACGATCGCCACCGACGAGCCCGCGTACGAGCCCTGGTTCAAGGACGACAAGCCTGCCAACGGTGAGGGCTTCGAGTCGGCGGTCGCGTACGCCGTGGCGCAGCAGCTCGGCTACGACAAGGCGAACGTCGTGTGGCAGAGCGTGCCCTTCAACAAGGCGTTCGCGCCCGGGGCGAAGACCTTCGACTTCGACATCAACCAGGTGTCGATCAGCGCCGAGCGCAAGAAGGCCGTGGACTTCTCGTCCGGCTACTACGACGTGCGCCAGGCCGTCATCGCGCTGAAGTCCTCCAAGGCCGCGAAGGCGACGAGCATCGCGGATCTCAAGGGCCTCAAGCTGGGCGCCCAGGTCGGCACCACCAGCCTCAACTACATCGACGACGTGGTGAAGCCGACCCAGGAGCCGGCCGCGTACGCGAAGAACGACCAGGCCAAGTCCGCGCTGCAGAACGGCCAGGTGGACGCCATCGTCGTCGACCTGCCGACCGCCTTCTACATCACCGCCGCCGAGGTGACCGACGCGAAGATCGTCGGGCAGTTCGAGAACGAGGGCGCCGCTCCGGAGCAGTTCGGGCTCGTGCTCGACAAGGGCAGCGCGCTCACCTCGTGCGTGACGACCGCGGTGGACGCCCTGCGCAAGGACGGCACCCTCGCCTCGATCGAGAAGCAGTGGCTGTCGGACGCCGTCGACGCACCGGTGCTCAAGTGACCGCAGTGAAGGAGGAGTCCGGGCAGGAGGGCCCGGGCGACCTGCCGGACCGGGGCGACGGTTACGTCCCTTCGCGGCGGCGGATCGACCGTGAGCGGTACAAGCGCACCCGTGCGCGCCGCGCCACGTCGATCGCCGCGCTGTCCACCCTCGTCACCGGCGTCGTCCTCTATCTGGTCGTCGTGAGCGCGCCGGGCTGGCCACGCACCAAGGAGACGTTCTTCAACGGGCAGTACGCGCGCGAGGCGTTCCCCAAGGTCCTCGAAGGGCTGTGGCTCAACGTACGGCTGCTGCTGATCTGCGGTGTCGCGGTGCTCGTCCTGGGCATGCTGATCGCCATCGCGCGCACGCTGCGCGGCCCGGTGTTCTTCCCGCTGCGCGCACTGGCAGCCGCGTACACGGACTTCTTCCGCGGTCTCCCGCTGATCATCAACCTGATGATCGTCGTCCTGGGTGTCCCGGCGCTGCGGCTCCAGGGCATCACCGTGGACCCGGTGCTCCTCGGCGGTACGGCGCTGACGCTGACGTACTCGGCGTACGTCGCCGAGGTGTTCCGCGCCGGCATCGAGTCCGTACACCCGTCGCAGCGGGCGGCGGCGCGCTCGCTCGGGCTGACCAACCGGCAGTCGCTGCGGTACGTCGTGCTGCCCCAGGCCGTACGGCGTCAGGTGCCGCCGCTGCTGAACGACCTGGTGTCGCTGCAGAAGGACACCGGGCTCGTCTCGATCGGCGGCGCGGTCGACGCCGTACGCGCTGCCGACATCATCGTGGGCCGCAGTCTCAACTACACGCCGTACATCGTCGCGGGACTGGTCTTCGTCGCGCTGACCATCCCGATGACCCGCTTCACGGACTGGGTGACGGCCCGGATGGACCGGCAGCGGGCGCAGGGAGGATCACTGTGAGCAACATCCCCAGCGACATCCCCGGGGGCTCCTCCCCCGTGCTACGTATGGAGTCCGTGCGCAAGACGTTCGGCGACACGGTCGTCCTGCGGGACGTCGATCTGGAGGTCGCCCCGCACACGGTGACCGCTCTGATCGGCGCGTCCGGCTCCGGCAAGTCCACGCTGCTGCGGTGCGCGAACCTGCTGGAGGACATCGACGACGGCGCGATCTGGCTGGACGGCGAGGAGATCACCGACCCGCGCACCGACCAGGACGCCGTGCGCCGCCGGATCGGCGTGGTCTTCCAGGCCTACAACCTCTTCCCGCACATGACGGTCCTGGAGAACATCACCCTCGCTCCGCGCCGGGTGCACGGCGTGGAGCGCGCTGAGGCGGAGCGGTACGCCCGTGAGCTGCTTGAGCGGCTCGGGCTCGGCGCGAAGGCGGACGAGTACCCGGACCGGCTGAGCGGCGGCCAGCAGCAGCGGGCGGCGATCGTCCGCGCCCTGGCCGTACGCCCCCGGCTGCTGCTCCTCGACGAGATCACCGCGGCCCTCGACCCGGAACTCGTGGGCGAGGTCCTCGCCGTCGTCCGGGACCTGAAGGGCGACGGCATGACCATGGTCCTGGCCACCCACGAGATGGGCTTCGCCCGCGATGTCGCGGACCAGATCTGCTTCCTCGACGGCGGCGTGGTCCTGGAACGCGGCACGGCCGAGCAGGTGTTCGGCGATCCGCAGCAGGAGCGCACCCGGCAGTTCCTGCGGCGGATCGTGGAGGCGGGACGGCTGTAGGTCACACCCCCGCGGTCGCCGCCTTCACCAGCGCGGCGACCCGCTCCACCCCGAACACGTACCCCTGCACACCGCACCCCGCGATGACACCGTCGGCACGCAGTGAGACGTACGAGTGGTGCCGGAACGCCTCACGCTGGTGGATGTTGGAGATGTGGACCTCCAGCACCGGCATGCCGTCGCAGGTGTTGAGCGCGTCCAGGATCGCGACGGACGTGTGCGAGTAGGCGCCGGGGTTGATGACGATGCCGGCGTGGCTGAGGCGTGCCTCCTGGATCCAGTCGACCAGCTCGCCCTCGTGGTTGGACTGGCGGAGGTCCACTGTGCCGCCGTGCCCGGCCGCCGCCTTGGCGCACAGGGCCTCGACGTCGGCGAGTGTGTCGGAGCCGTAGATCTCCGGCTGGCGCTGGCCCAGGAGGTTCAGGTTGGGGCCGTTCAGGATCATGATCGGGGCGTTGGCGAGGGTGCGGGGCACGGTTCCTCCGGTCCGTTCAGGGGTGACGGCCCGTCGGGGACCGCTGCTCAGCCCCGGTTTATCACGGTGCGCCCACAACGGGGCGGCTCGTACGCTCCCGGCATGACGCCCCCTGCGTATCCCCCAAAGCCCTCGCCCGGCGACCGCATCGCCGTCATCTCGCCGGGCGCCGGACTGCCCGGGCTCTTCCCGCGCCCTCACGAACTGGGTCTGGAGCGGCTGCGCAAGGAGTTCGGGCTCGAACCGGTCGAGTATCCGGCGACCCGGAAGATGGGCTCGACGCCCCAGGAGCGGGCCGACGACATCCACGCCGCGTTCTCCGACCCGGATGTCAAGGCGGTCATCGCGACGATCGGCGGCGACGACCAGATCACCGTACTGACTTTTCTGGACCGGGAGTTGATCCGGGCGAACCCGAAGCCGTTCTTCGGGATGAGCGACAACACGAACCTGCTGGCGTACCTCTACAACACCGGGATCGTCGGCTTCCACGGCGCGACCGTGATGACGGCGTTCGGGCGTCCCGGGGCCATGGACCCGCTGACCGCCGAGTCCCTGCGGGCCGCCCTGTTCACCTCCGGCGAGTACGAACTGCGGCCCGCCGAGCGCTGGAACGACGTCGACCGCGACTGGGCCGACCCCGCGACCTTCGACAGCGAACCGGAGACCCGTCCGGGCACCGGCTGGACGTGGCTGAACGCCGACCGCGTGGTGGAGGGCCCCGGTTGGGGCGGCTGCCTGGAGATCCTCGGCTGGCTGCTGATGACCGACCGCGAGATCTCCCACGATCCGAAGACGTACGACGGCGGAGTGCTGTTCCTGGAGACCTCGGAGGAGCTGCCGAGCGGCGAGGAGGTCTTCCGCACGGTGCGCAACATAGGCGAACGCGGACTGCTCCAGCGCTTCTCCGCGCTGCTGATGGGGCGCGCGAAGACCTGGTCCTTCGAGCGCCCCAACAGCCCCGAGGAGGGCGCCCGTTACGCCGCCGAGCAGCGGGAGGCGGTCCAGCACGCGCTGCGCGCCTACGCTCCCGGCCTGATGACCGTCTTCGACGTGGACTTCGGGCACACGGATCCGCAACTCGTCATCCCCTATGGAGGGTCGGTACGGGTGGACGGTCCCGACCGGCGCATCAGCGTGACGTACTGATCCAGATCGGCCCCACGCGTCCCCGTAACGTGCGATCTCCGTGGGTGGTTGACGCGGTATGCACGACGTACGCACGGCAAGGGCGCCTTCCATGGTGCGGCTGGCCGCCGCCTCGCTCGCGGGGACGGCCATCGAGTTCTACGACTTCTTCGTCTACGGGACCGCCGCCGCACTGGTTCTGGGGCCACTGTTCTTCCCGACGTTCTCGCCGGTGGCCGGGACGCTGGCCGCCTTCGGGACGTTCGGTGTGGGGTTCGTCGCCCGGCCGCTGGGGGCGGTGCTGTTCGGGCACATCGGGGACCGGCGCGGGCGGCGACCGGTCCTCGTCGCCTCACTGCTGCTGACCGGTGCGTCGACGGTCGCGGTCGGCTGCGTACCGACGTACGAGTCGATCGGCACCGCCGCTCCCGTCCTCCTCCTGGTGCTGCGTTTCCTCCAGGGGCTCGGGCTCGGCGGGGAGTGGGGCGGGGCGGTCCTGCTGACCGCGGAGCACGCGCCCGCCGAACGGCGCGCCCTGTGGTCGAGCTTCCCGCAGATCGGCCCCGCGGTGGGCTTCCTGCTCGCCAACGGTGTGATGCTGGCGCTGTCGGTGTCCCTCACGGAGGCGCAGTTCGCCTCGTGGGGGTGGCGAGTGCCGTTCTGGGCGGCCGGGGTACTCGCTCTGGCAGGGCTGTGGCTGCGTTCGTCGCTCACCGAGAGCCCGGGCTTCCTGGAGATCGACGACCACGCGCGCGTGCCGCTCGCCGAGGTGGTGCGCGACCACTGGCGGCTGGTCCTGCTGACGGCGGGCGCGCTCTCGGTCGGCTACGCGGTGTTCTACGCGGTGACCACCTGGTCCCTCGCCTACGGGACCGAACGGCTCGGTGTCAGCCGTACCGTCATGCTGGCCTGCATCATGGCCGCGGTGGTGGTCAAGGGCGCCCTGACGCCCGTGATGGCGCTCCTGGGGGACCGCTACGGTCGCCGCCCGCTGTGTCTGACCGGCTGCGGGGCCGCCGCCCTGTGGATGTGCCCGATGGTCGCGCTGCTGTCGACCGGCGAACCGCTGCTGATGTTCCTCGGCTTCCTGGTGGCGATGATCGCGTTCGTCACGATGTTCGCGGTGATCGCCGCGTATCTGCCGGAGCTGTACGAGCCCCGCATACGGTGCACGGGCGCCGCGGTCGGCTACAACCTCGGCGGGGTTCTCGGCGGCGCGCTCACGCCGATCGTGGCGACCGCCCTCGCCGAGCACGGGGGCCGGGTCCCGTGGGGCGTGGGCGCCTATCTGTCGGGGATCGCGCTGTTCAGCCTGGGGTGCTTCGCGTTGCTGCCGGAGACCCGGCCGGTGCCCCGCCTCGCCGCCGTACCGGCCACGGAGTGACCTGCGGCGCGGTGGTCACGGATTGATCGCCAGCTCCAGGTAGGCGGCGAACAGCACCAGATGTACGCCTCCCTGGAGCGGCGTGGCCCGCCCGGGCACCACCGTCAGCGAACCGACCACCACGGTCAGGGCGAGCAACACCATGTGGGTGGAGCCGAGGCCGAGGACCAGTGGCCCGGACAGCCAGATGGACGCCAGGGCCACGGCGGGGATGGTCAGGCCGATGCTGGCCATCGCGGATCCGAGGGCGAGGTTCAGGCTGGTCTGCACCCGGTCGCGGCGCGCGGAGCGCAGCGCGGCGATGGTCTCGGGAAGCAGGACGAGCAGGGCGATGATCACGCCGACGACGGCATGCGGCAGGTCGGCCGCCTCCACCCCGGACTCGATGGTGGGCGACACTCCCTTCGCGAGGCCGACCACGCCGATCAGCGCCAGGCCCAGCAGCCCCAGGCTGATCCGGACGTCACGGCCGGTCGGCAGCTCCGCGTGAGCGTCCGCGGTGATGACATCGCCCTGCCGGGTCACCGGCAGGAAGTAGTCGCGGTGCCGCACGGTCTGGGTCGCCACGAACAGGCCGTACAGGACCAGTGAGGCGAGCGCGGCGAAGGTGAGCTGGGCGGTGGAGAACTCCGGGCCCGGCTTGCTCGTGGTGAACGTCGGCAGCACCAGGCTGAGCGTGGCCAGCGTCGCGACCGTCGCGAGGGCGGCGCCGGTGCCCTCCGGGTTGAAGACGGCGGTCCCATGACGGATCGAGGCGGTGAGCAGACTGAGTCCGACGATGCCGTTGCAGGTGATCATCACGGCCGCGAAGACGGTGTCCCTGGCCAGGGTGGAGCTCTTGTCCCCGCCGTCCGCCATCAGCGTGACGATCAGGGCGACCTCGATGATCGTGACGGCGACGGCCAGCACGAGCGAGCCGAAGGGTTCACCGACCCGGTGAGCGATCACCTCTGCGTGGTGCACGGCGGCCAGTACTGCTCCCGCGAGGACCAGTGTCACCAGCGCGACGACCACGCCGGGAAGATCTCGTCCCCACGTGAACACCAGCAGGACGACCGCGGCCACCGGCACGACGGCCGTCCACCGCGTCACGAGCGACCGCAACGTGACGATCATTCAGCGATCCTCGCAGACGGGTTCGGGCCACGCATGCCCACGCCGATCTGCGCACGCTCCCTCACGCCGACCCCACAGACGGTCCTCCACACTGCACTGCCCCTCACGATCTTCCCGGCTTCGACCTGCTGCCCCGAAAACCCGGGCGCATGTTCCCCCTGCCCCGAGCCCTCTCACCCGCCCCTCGCACCGGTTCGACGGGCCGGAGCCCCACGGCGGCACGGGTCGACCGCCTGCCGCCGCGGGGCACGCTCGGTGTCCCGCTGCCGCTACTTCAGCTCGGTCGTCTCCCGTACGTCGCAGTCGGTGAACGTCGGCGGCCTCGTACACAGTGAGGCAAGTTGCGACGCCATCCTGCTCGTCTCGGGGTCGGCGCTGTTGCGCATGGCCTCGTCGTACGACTCGAACTCGATCATCACCAGGAACCTGTTGGGCTGGTTCCTGTCCTGCAGAACGAGGCGGTGCGTGGGTCCGCCGGCACGGCCGGCGAGGCGCTTGTCGGTCTCTTGCACCAGCGCCCGCATCTCCTCCATCCGGTCGGTCTCGATGTCGATGATCTGAACGAACTTCGTCGCTGTGTCCACGATTTCTCCACCCGGCCGTGGCGTCCCCGGCAAGGGACGCTCACCACCCAACGAAGCACCGGGAACGGTGCTCGGCAATTCGCCGCGCCCCGCTCCCGATGGTGGTTGTTCCTACGTCCGACGTGGTCAGGCGCCGATGCTGTCCTTCGGAGCGCCTTCGCTCTCCTTCTGCGCCGCCTCGGCCGCCTCCTGCTTCCTGGAGGCGATCAGGCTGGTGATGGTGGTGACCACCAGGACTCCGCAGATCACGCCGAGGGAGACCGGTATGGAGATCTCCGGTACGTGGACGCCGGACTCGTGCAGCGCGTGCAGCACCAGCTTGACGCCGATGAAGCCGAGGATGACCGACAGGCCGTACGAGAGGTGGACCAGCTTCCTCAGCAGACCGCCGATGAGGAAGTACAGCTGACGCAGGCCCATCAGGGCGAAGGCGTTGGCGGTGAAGACGATGTACGGGTCCTGGGTCAGGCCGAAGATCGCCGGGATCGAGTCGAGGGCGAACAGGACGTCCGTGGTACCGATCGCGAGCATCACGACCAGCATCGGCGTCATGATCCGCTTGCCGTTCTCCTCGATCCACAGCTTGGTGCCGTGGTAGCGATCGGCCACACCGAATCGCTTCTCGACAGCCTTGAGCAGCTTGTTCTCCTCGAACCCCTCGTCCTCGTCGTCGGTGCGGGCCTCCTGGATCAGCTTCCAGGCGGTCCAGATGAGGAAGGCACCGAAGATGTAGAACACCCACGCGAAGCTCGCGAGGATCGCGGCGCCGGCGGCGATGAATATCGCCCGCAGGACGAGCGCTATGAGGACACCGACGAGAAGCACCCGCTGCTGGTACTGCGAGGGCACCGCGAACTTCGCCATGATCAGGACGAAGACGAAGAGGTTGTCGACGCTCAACGACTTCTCGGTGATGAAGCCCGCGAAGAACTCACCGGCGGGCTCACCGCCACTGAAGACGAGCAGCCCCAGGCCGAAGAGCCCGGCCAGGGCTATCCAGACAACCGTCCAGATTCCGGCTTCCTTGATGGATACGTCGTGGGGCTTGCGCCCGATGAAGAAGTCCACCGCGATCAGAGCGGCGAGACCCACGATGGTCAGGACCCATAGGGCCACGGAAACATTCACTGCGCCTCCGGCAGTAGTAACGGCAAATTTCAGCGTCGTCGCTACCGGAGGTCTCTTCCACCCGCGACAGTCGGGCTCCTTCTCGCGCCCGGATGCCTGCGGGCCGACGCCCCGGGATCTGGATCGATCCGTATTGACGGGTACGCCGCAGCAGGTAGGGAGTACTCCCCTCCGTTGGAAAAACAGTACCCCAATCACCAAGGAAAGGTAAAGAGATTGGTAAAATAAAATCAAAGTCCGCAGGTCAGGAGACTTTACGGATGCTTGGTGAAGTGCCCGCAGGCGTCAGCGGTTCCATGAGCGGCGGGCCGCCGCGACCTGGCTGAGCACCTGCTGGAGCACCTGGCTGCCACGCGGGACGACCGACGGCTCGTACGTCCACGCATGACCGACCCACGGGTCGGCAAGGTGGTCGTCGGGTACCGGAGTGAGTCGCATGAGCGAACGCCAGAGGGGGTCGAGCAACGGTCCGTAGGCCGCTGCGTCCTCGCGGTCCGCGACCATCATCAGATGGACGCCGACGGCTGGGCCCTCGTCCGCGAGATAGCGCAGCTGGGTCACCGCCCGGTCGTCGAAACCGTGCGGGAAGTCATTGACGATCAACAGCTGCTGAGCGGTGTCGAGGTCGGGCGGCAGCGAGTCGGCCGCGCCGCCACGCACCGCCATCTGCACGAGGTCGACGCGCTGGGTCAGCCGGCCCAGGACGTCCGCGACACCGGCCGCTCCGGCAGCGGGCGGACCCGCGAGCACACCGGTCCGCACCAGCGGCCCGAGGGCCGGGGCGCCCGAACCCGCCGGATCGATGACGTGCACGGCGAATTCGCCCGCCGGATGGACGGCGAGCAGCCGGGCGGCGTGCGTGACCGCCATCTCCATGGCGAGCCGCCGCAGCTCGTCGGAGTCGAGGAACGAACCGTCGAGGGACTCACCGCCGCTGTCGATCCACAGGCCGCGCTCCAACGGCAGCCGGACGAGCATCGGGATGCTCAGCTCGTCGCTCTCGGGCAGCCTCAGGTCGCCCAGCCGCAGCGCCATCGGCATCTCCATCGGTACGCGGTAGCCGTGCCAGACAGGGTTGTCCCAGCTCGCGTAGGACAGGGGCAGCGCGGGCTCGACGACCTCGGCCTCGGCGGTGAGCTGGGAGAGGTCGCGGTCGAGGGCGGCGCGGGCCTGGTCGACGAGCTGGACCTGCTTGGCACGGGCCGCTTCCCGGGCGGCGTCGCCCCGGCCGCCGACCCGGCTTCGGGGATCGGCCAGCGCCTTGTCGATCTCCTTTTCAAGGCGCGAGTCGGCGAAGTCCACGGCGCTGCGGTATGCGGCGACGGTACGCGCCAGGTCCTCGAACATGCCCCAGACCTGGTTGTAGAGCCGCTCGTCCATCGACCACCCGGTGGCGTCCCCCGCGACCGGCCGCGCCGCCTGTCCCGACTGGGCCGGGGGTGCGGTCGGCGGGGCCGGTGGCGGAGGGGCCGTACGACGGCTGGGATGGCTGTAGTTGATCGGCGCTCCGGCGGGAGCGGACGACTGCGGGGGGCCAGAAGGGTCGGCCTGTGCCGGGGTGTGCGGCGGGTCCTGGGCTTCGTACGGTGACGCGGGTTGGGCGGAACCAGTGCCCTGGCCACCCTGGACCACCGGGCTCACCGGCTCCGGTGCGCCGGGAACCGGGGTGTCCTGCGATCCCTGAGCCGCGTACGGAGACGCGGACTGCGCGGGTGCGGGGGACGACGCGGTACGGCGGGTGCGGTCGCCGTCCTGCGTGCGGGACGGCGGGGGCGCGACCGAGCGGGAGTGGGCCTGGGCCACCGCCGCGTCGATGACGTCCGCGAGCCGACGGGCCTCGGGGAGGCCCTGGTCGGTGAGGAGTTCGGTGAGGCCGCCGGAGTACCCCTGGCCGATGGCGCGTACCTTCCAGGCGTCCTGTCTGCGGTAGAGCTCCAGGGCGACCACAGCCGACTCGGACTCCAGGCCCGTGATCGTGTAACTGGCGACCTCGGTGCCGTCGAGGCCGGTGACGGCGACGACGGGTGCGGCGACGGCGCCGAAGCGGACGGGCCCGCCCACACCGGACGGCAGAGCGAGCAGCACGCTGATCCGGTGCACTGACTCCGGCATGGCACCCAGGTCCACGGCGAGCCGGTGGTCGGCCGCCGCCTGCTTGGAGACCTCCAGGCCCGGAAGCGTGGGCGCACCGGGATGAGCCACCCACTCGACGCCGTGGACCTTGCCCTGCTCGTCGCCGATCGTGGCCCCGGCCACGATCGGCGCGCCGGCCGAGATCCGCACTTCGAGACGGACCTGGGAGAGCGGATGGTTCTGCCCCCGGACCAACTCGGCCGTCATCGCCTTCGTCCCCCCGTGTCGTTCTGTTGTTCCGTGCGCTGCCCGGGCCCGGCTACAGGTGCGGCAGGATCGCGGGCATCAGGTCCTGGAAGGTGCGGCCGTTGGCAGGCGTGCCAAGGGCGGTCATCTGCCAGCCGGTGCCCGCGCGGTGCACCTTCGCCATGATCTGGGCCGTGTACTGGCCGCCGCCGTCCAGTGTGTAGCGGGCGAGTTCGTCACCGTTGGTCTCGTCGACCAAACGGCAGAACGCGTTCTGCACCTCCTGGAAGGTCTGGCCCGTGAACGAGTTCACGGTGAAGACGATCTGGTCGATGTGAACCGGCACCCGCGGCAGGTCGACGAGGATCGCCTCGTCGTCACCACCCTGGCCGACACCGCCGACGAGGTTGTCACCGGTGTGCCGCACGGAACCGTCGTCGCTCACCAGATGACGGAAGAACACGACGTCGACGGGCTGCTTGTCGGCGAACAACACGGCAGAGGCGTCGAGGTCGATCTCCCGCGTACGGGAGCCGAACAGGCCACGCCGGGGAGCCGCCTGCCAACCGAGGCCCATCCGCACCGCGGTCAGGGTGCCCCCGTCGTTCTTCTGCAGGTTGATGGCCTGACCCTTGGTCAGATTGACGCTGCCACTGGGCGTTCCACCCTTGGATACGTCCACCACGCGCTGTTCCCCTCTCGAGCCGTCCCCTGTTTCCGCGGGGTCCGCGGATGACCTGAACCCTACGCAGGGGCACTGACAGTGCCGAAGCCTCGGGCGCACTTTGTGTCGGTCTTGCAACACTGCGAGTACGACGCAGCTCACGGACACCGGTCGGGGTGCCCTTCCGGTGCGACGGCCGGCACCACGGGTGTCCCGTGCGGCAGTCAGGCGATGCCCGCCTCCTTCATCTGCCGCAGTTCCTTCTTCATCTCCGACACCTCGTCGCGCAGCCGGGCGGCGACCTCGAACTGCAGGTCGGCCGCGGCGGCGCGCATCCGTGCCGTCATCTCCTCGATCTGGTCGGCGAGTTCGGCCGCGGGGCGGTCCGTCGGCACCGTCTCCCCGGCCTTGCCCTTGCCTGCCCGGGCTCCCCTGGCCGCCTTGCCGAGCGCGGGCACCGGGGCCTTGCCGTCCTTCGACTTGCGGTAACCCGAGCCGAGGAGCTGTTCCGTGTCGACGTCCTCGCGGGCGATCTGCGCGACGATGTCGTTGATCTTCTTGCGGAGCGGCTGCGGGTCGATGCCCCGCTCCTTGTTGTACGCGACCTGCTTCTCACGGCGGCGGTTGGTCTCGTCGATGGCCTGCTCCATCGCCGGGGTGATCTTGTCCGCGTACATGTGGACCTGGCCGGACACATTGCGCGCCGCGCGGCCGATGGTCTGGATCAGGGAGGTGGCGGAGCGCAGGAAGCCCTGCTTGTCGGCGTCGAGGATCGACACCAGGGACACCTCCGGAAGGTCGAGACCCTCCCGGAGGAGGTTGATGCCGACCAGGACGTCGAACTCGCCGGCGCGCAGTTCGCGCAGCAGCTCGATCCGGCGCAGGGTGTCGACGTCGCTGTGCAGATAGCGGACCTGGATGCCGAGTTCCAGGAAGTAGTCGGTGAGGTCCTCGGCCATCTTCTTGGTGAGCGTGGTGACCAGGACACGCTCGTCCTTCTCGGCGCGCGTGCGGATCTCGTGCACCAGGTCGTCGATCTGGCCCTCGGTGGGCTTGACGACGACCTCGGGGTCGATGAGGCCGGTGGGGCGGATGATCTGCTCGACAAAGCCGTCGCCACGGGACAGCTCGTACTTGCCGGGGGTCGCCGACAGGTAGACGGTCTGTCCGATGCGCTTTTGGAACTCCTCCCACTTCAGGGGGCGGTTGTCCAGCGCTGAGGGCAGCCGGAAGCCGTGGTCGACGAGTGTGCGCTTGCGGGACGCGTCGCCCTCGTACATGGCGCCGATCTGCGGGACCGTGTTGTGTGACTCGTCGATGACGAGCAGGAAGTCGTCCGGGAAGTAGTCGATCAGGGTGTTCGGCGGGGAGCCGGGGAGGCGGCCGTCGAAGTGCATCGAGTAGTTCTCGACTCCGGAGCATGAGCCGATCTGGCGGAGCATCTCGAGGTCGTACGTCGTCCGCATCCGCAGGCGCTGGGCCTCCAGGAGCTTGTTCTGCTTCTCCAGTTCGGCGAGACGCTCGGCGAGTTCCTTCTCGATGTCGTTGACGGCCCGCGCGGTGCGCTCCGGCCCTGCCACGTAGTGCGTGGCAGGGAAGACGTACATGTGCTCGTCTTCGCTGATGATCTCGCCGGTGAGCGGGTGGAGGGTGGAGAGGGCCTCGATCTCGTCGCCGAACATCTCGATGCGGACGGCCAGCTCCTCGTAGACCGGGAAGATCTCGATGGTGTCGCCGCGCACGCGGAACGTGCCGCGGGTGAAGGCCAGGTCGTTGCGCGTGTACTGGATGTCGACGAAGCGGCGCAGCAGCTGGTCCCGGTCGATCTCCTCGCCGACCTTGAGGGGGACCATCCGGTCCACGTACTCCTGCGGAGTACCGAGGCCGTAGATGCAGGACACGGAGGCGACCACGATCACGTCCCGCCGGGTGAGCAGCGAGTTGGTCGCGGAGTGGCGCAGGCGTTCGACCTCCTCGTTGATCGAGGAGTCCTTCTCGATGTAGGTGTCCGACTGGGGGACGTACGCCTCGGGCTGGTAGTAGTCGTAGTACGAGACGAAGTACTCGACGGCGTTGTTCGGGAGGAGTTCCCTGAACTCGTTCGCCAGTTGGGCGGCCAGGGTCTTGTTCGGCGCCATGACGAGCGTGGGGCGCTGAAGCTTCTCGATCATCCACGCGGTGGTGGCGGACTTGCCGGTGCCGGTCGCGCCGAGGAGCACGACGTCCTTCTCACCTGCTTCGATACGCCGAGCCAGCTCGGCGATGGCAGCCGGCTGGTCACCGCTCGGCTGGTAGGGGCTGATGACCTCGAAGGGCGCCACCGTGCGTTCGATCTTGGAAACAGGCCGCATGCATCCACCGTACGACCCCCCACTGACATTGATGCTGGTACTCAGGTTCCGGTGGTCGTGGCTCTCCCACTGACTGACGTCCTGCTGGGCTGTCTTCCCGTTGTTCTGTCCGGCCGCCGGGACCTGTTCTCATGGCTTCCGCCGGCCAGGTCACCGTCCACAACCCCGGCCTGCGGGCCGTCTACGGAGTCGGCCCCGACACCGCGGCCCAGCTGCTCGTCACCGCAGGCGGCAACCCCGAACGCATGCGTAGCGAAGCCTCCTTCGCAGCCCTCTGCGGAACCGCACCGGTGCCCGCCTCCAGCGGCCGGACAAACCGCCACCGCCTCTCACGCGGCGGCGACCGGCAGGCCAACGCCGCCCTCTACCGCATCGCCCTGGTCCGCATGTCCAGCGATATCCGCACCCGCGACTACGTCACGCGCCAGAGCGCCGCCGGACGGACCAAGAAGGAAATCATCCGGCTCCTGAAACGGGCCATCGCCCGGGAGGTGTTCCGCTGCCTGACCACCACGGTCACCGTCCCCGGTATCGCCGACCTACGGCCCCTGCGGCAGTCCAAGAACCTCACCCTCACCGCTGCGGCACAACACCTCGGAGTCTGGCCCGCCACCATCTCCACCCTCGAACGCGGAATCCGCCGAGACGACGACCTCACCCGCGCCTACCGCGACTGGCTCCAAGCCGCTTGACAGCCAATAGGAGCATCAACGGGCCCCGATCACCGGTTCTGCGGGGTGCGGGAGCTGCGGTGCTCGTGCCGCCGGCCGGGGCGCGGCGGGAGGCGTCGACCGGGGTGCGGGACGGCCGGGTGGGCCGGGATGCCGGGCTTGTTGTCGGCGGGGCGACGCCCGGGCTTGCCCATGACCATCAGCGGGTCGAACAGCACGACGACGCCGGCCAGCAGGAGGAAGGCCAGCGGGCCGATCGTCAAAGGGGCGAGCAGGGTGGCGGGCGAGTCTCCGTCCGGACTCCCGGGCGCGGTGTGGAGGTGGACCCGCAGGGCGGCCATGCCCGTGTAGTGCATGCCGCTGACGGCGAGTCCCATGACGAGGCTGGCGCCCACGCTCCACAGGAAGCCGCGGATCTGCCCGGCCGCCCACAGTGCGGCGGTGGCGGCCACGACGGCTATCACGACCGAGGCGGAGACGGTGAAGGTGTTGTACTCCAGCTTCCCGTTGAGGCGCATTCCGGCCATGCCCAGGTAGTGCATCGAGGCGATGCCGAGGCCCGTGATGGTGCCCCCGGTGAACAGTGCCGTTCCGCTCGCGCCCCGGTAGCCGACGATGAAGATCCCGACACCGACCATGAGGATGGCGACGCCCAGGCTGGCGAAGGTCAGCCCTCTGTCGTAGTTGATCGGGGTCTCCTCGACGGTGAACCCCATCATCGCGACGAAGTGCATGGTCCATATGCCGGAGCCGATCGCGGCCGAGCCGAGCGCCAGCCAGCCCGGTCGCCACGACTGGGCGACCAGCATCGATCTGGTGGTGCAGCGCAGGCCCAGCGCACCGCCCAGGCAGGCCATGAGGTAGGCCACCAGCGGGGTGACGAGTCCGTAGCTGAATCCGTCGACCGTGCCCTGCATGTGCGGCTGCCCTTCCGCCCTGTTGCATCCCGGAATTCTCCGAAACGCTCCCCTGCCCCAGGACCGGCCAGCGGTCAGGGTTGTGGCAGAGAGTATGACTGGCTCCGGAAGGGTCGAACGATTTTCCGGCAAAGAAACACGACCTTGACCCACTTGTGCGGCAGGAGTGTGTGGACTCGGGCAACTCCGTTCAATCCGCGTCTGTGCGGCACCTCTTTTTCCGTTGTCACTCCACTGTCACTCGTCGACCGTCCACGCCCGCTCGAACCGCGCGCCGGGTGTTGTCAGTGGCGGGTCGTACGGTGGGCGCATGGACAGCCACGGGCGGGACGAGCGGCAGGACCCGGAGAACCGGCAGCGGGTCGTGTGGGCGGTTGTCGGCACCGACATCGGCCCACTGCTGCTGGCCGCGACGCACGAGGGCCTGGTGAACGTGGTGTTCCATGCCACGGATCCGGTGCGCGACAAGACTGTCGAGCGGCTCGCCTCCCGGCTGGGCGCGGAGCCCGTCGAGGCGCCCGGGTCACCGCTCCTGGCCGAGGCGATACGTCAGTTCGCGGCGTATTTCGCGGGCGAGCTGCACGATTTCGAACTGCTGCTCGACTGGTCTCTGATCTCCGGATTCAACCGGCAGGTGCTGCGAGAACTCGCGTCAGGTGTGCCGTACGGCGCTGTCGTCGGGTACGGCGACCTGGCCGACCGGGTCGGCCGGCCCGGCGCGGCGCAGGCGGTCGGCGCGGCCATGGGCGCCAATCCGCTGCCGGTCGTGGTGCCGTGCCATCGGGTTGTGGAGAGCCATGGCGGCCTCGGCGGGTTCGGGGGCGGCCTGGAGACCAAGCGGAAGCTGCTCGCACTCGAAGGAGTGCTGCCCGAGCCCCTGTTCTGAGGGTTTCCGCCGCGGGACCCACGGGTTTCATCGGTAGGGAGGCATCGGTACGAGGGGACAGTCCCGTACGGGAAGAGGTTCCGTAGGGGGAATGCTGTGCGGAAGCAGGGGGGCCGTGCCAGTGATCATGTCTTTCGCCCACGCGTGCGGGCCACGATGACCGCCGTCGACCGGAGCGTCGGCGTGCCCGTGGCGGGCGAGCAGCTGGCCGCGTTGCGGCGCCGGGTCTCCGGTGTGCTGGTCGCGAGCCAGATCCTCGGCGGGCTCGGGGTTGCCACCGGCGTCGCACTCGCTTCCGTACTGGCCCAGCGGATCAGCGGTACCGAGTCGCTGTCCGGGCTCGCGCCCACCGCGATGGTCACGGGCACGGCGGTGGCGTCGCTGCCGATGGCGGCGCTGATGACCGCGCGCGGGCGGCGCCCCGGGCTGATCCTGGGGTATCTCGTCGGGGCCCTGGGGGCGGGCGTCGTCGTGTTCGCGGCGGTCATCGACAGTTTTCCGCTGCTGCTGTGCGGCATGGCCGGGTTCGGTGCGGCCTCGTCGGCGAATCTGGGGGCGCGGTTCGCGGCCGCCGATCTCGCCGAGGCGGACCGGCGGGCCCGGGCCATCTCGAACGTCGTGTGGGCGACCACCATAGGGGCGGTCCTAGGGCCTGTGTGGAGTCGTGATCTGGTGAGCCCCCGGTGTGGGAAAGCCGGGGGTCCTGGAGTAAAACGGTGGGGTGTCTCGACCTCAACTTTCGGATGCCGAGTGGGAGTTCATCTCCCCGTT
>NZ_JAAGLU010000169.1 GCF_010550245.1 Streptomyces sp. SID12501 | reverse complement strand
CCCGCGCACCGACGGCGTCGACGGGCGCGAGGTCTACCTGTATGGCGAGGGCTGGAACTTCGGCGAGGTGGCCGACGACCGGCTCTTCGAGCAGGCCACGCAGGGTCAGCTGGGCGGCACGGGCATCGGTACGTTCTCGGACCGGCTGCGCGACGCCGTGCGCGGCGGCGGGCCGTTCGACGAGGACCCGCGCGTGCAGGGCTTCGGCTCCGGCGCGTTCACCGACCCCAACGGGGCGCCCGTGAACGGCACCGAGGCCGAGCAGCTCGCGCGCGTGCGGCACCAGGCGGACCTCGTGCGCCTGGGCATGGCCGGCAACCTGCGGTCGTTCGAGCTGCTGACGAGCGACGGCACCGTCAGGCGCGGCGACCAGGTCGACTACAACGGGCAGCCGGCCGGGTACGCCGACTCCCCGGAGGAGGTCGTCACGTACGTCGACGCGCACGACAACGAGACCCTGTTCGACAACCTCTACCTCAAGCTCCCGCAGGACACCCCGATGGCCGACCGCGTCCGCATGAACACGGTCTCGCTCGCCACCACCACGCTCGCGCAGACCCCGTCGTTCTGGCACGCCGGCGCGGACCTGCTGCGCAGCAAGTCGCTCGACAGGAACTCGTACGACTCGGGGGACTGGTTCAACGTGCTGGACTGGTCGGGCCGCACCAACGGGTTCGGGCGCGGGCTGCCGCCGGCGGCGGACAACGAGGCGAAGTGGCCGTTCCAGCAGCCGCTGCTGGCCGACCCCGCGCTCGTGCCGACCCCCGCCGACGTCGCGGC
>NZ_JAAGLU010000168.1 GCF_010550245.1 Streptomyces sp. SID12501 | reverse complement strand
AGCGCGGGCGTCGACGTCCTGAACGGTGACGCCTACGCCGCCGCCTGCTTCGCGGCGCTCTACGAGATCACGCGCGAGCCCGCGCTGCTCGCCGAGGTGGCCGAGGTCGCGGACCACCTGGCGACGCACCTGGGGGCGCACGGCGAGGACGAGTGGGTGTACAGCGTCGACGGGAAGGCCGCCGTCGTCGGTGGCTTCAGCGTCGCCTACCAGGCGACCGTCGTCGGGCTCGGGAGCTGGTGGGCGGGCGGGGTGCCCGACGAGGTCGAGTGGCGTGCCGCACTGGCTCGCGCCGCACGTCGCGCCGCGGGCTCCCTGGAACGCGGTGACCGCGACGACGAGTGGGCCACGTGGGTGCCGGACTGGTCGGTGGTGCCGGAGATCTGCTGGCTCGCGGCCGTCGAGGGCGTGCCCGCCCCGTCCGTCGCTGCCGTCGTCGAGGAGGCGCTGTCCGACGCCGGCCGCACGCCGGTCCCCGGGCGTGAGGGCCGGACCGCGCTCAAGACGCCGGTGCGCGTGGCTGCCAACTGCGCGGCGAGCCTCGTCCTGCTCCGGACCCGCCCCGACCTGCGCCTGGAGCCCCTGACGGGGGTCGTCGACGCCGAGCGGTACCTGAGCCGCCACGCGGACGACGCGTCGCGGCCGGGCACCACCCGGTGGGCCTACACCCTCGTCGAGGACGGCGCGGTCGAGGTGGAGCTCCCCAATCGCGTGCGCGTCCGCCTGGACCGCGACGCAGGCGCCTGGGCGCACGGCGGCCGGGCCCAGGCGCAGAGCACC
>NZ_JAAGLU010000167.1 GCF_010550245.1 Streptomyces sp. SID12501 | reverse complement strand
ATCGCGCAAGCTCTCGCGGACAAACGCGTCCAGTACGAGCCGCCTATTGTCCCGGGTATCCCCGAAATTCGGGGTACTAAGAAACTCATCGAAGAACTCGAGGCCCGCCCCGGCAATAAAATCGACACCAAGCTCTATGAGCCTGGATCCACCGCGTAGTGGTCGGGCTGTGGATGGAGAAATCAGAAGAGGTGCCCGCTGACCTGGGATGATGGGAGTTCTCACGCTTCCACCAGCACCAACCGGCAAGGCACCTCTCAAGTGAAATTCTTCCATAGCCCGGCGAGGGTGTTCGCCGCGTTCGACGAGCCGAATCTCATCGCGCATGCCGGGCTGGTCCCGGTGATCCGGCTGGCCGAGCGGTGCGGTCTGCCGGCCCTGGTCGCCGAGAAGGTCCGCCTGGCCGGTGCGAAGAATGGTGCCGGCACGGCCGCCGACGCGAAGGCGATGAGGATCGTGGGCGGCATGGTCGCTGGTGCCGACTCCATCGACGACCTGGACGTGCTGCGCCACGGAGGACTGCCGAAACTCTTCGGCGGCGTTCGCGCCCCATCCACCCTGGGTACCTTCCTGCGCGCCTTCACCTGGGGTCATGTGCGTCAACTGGAGTCTGCGGCACGGGCCTTCACCTGCAATCTTGCCGCCCACTCGGGCTTCGTCCCGAAGGGTGACGAAGTGGTGTTCGTAGACATCGACTCCGTCAAGCAGGTCTACGGCCCGGCCAACCAGGGCGCCTCCTTCGGCTACACCAAGGTCCGCGGCCTCCACTTCCAGAACGTCACC
>NZ_JAAGLU010000166.1 GCF_010550245.1 Streptomyces sp. SID12501 | reverse complement strand
AGCCTGCCGCCCCGCCCGCGCGTCCCGGATCGCGTTCACCAGTCCGGTGACGAGCCGGGCCCGTTCGGGCATGGCGTCGACGACGAGGTACTCGTGGTCGGCGTGCGCGCCGCCCCCGACCGCGCCGAGGCCGTCGAGCGTCGGCACTCCGAGCGCCGCCGTGAAGTTGCCGTCGCTGCCGCCGCCGACGGACATGCCCTCGATGCCCGGCAGCAACTCCCGCGCCACCGCGAAGAGTTCGGCCGAGGCGGACTCGGGCATCGGGGGGCGGCCGATACCGCCCTCGACGGCGATCAGGGCCCCGTCGAGGTGGGGCGCCAGCGCGGCGAAGGCGGATTCGATCCGCTCCTTCTCGCCCTGTGACTCGACCCGTACGTCGACGACGACGGTCGCTCCTGCGGGTACGACGTTGTCCAGGGTCCCGGCGGCGGCGACGGTCGGGGTGACGGTCGTACCGACCTCGGGTCGGCCGAGCGCCGCGATCTCCAGTACCTGGTGGGCCGCTTCGACGAGGGCGTTGATCCCGGCGGCGGGCTCCAGGCCGGCGTGCGAGGCGCGGCCCGTGATGGAGACCCGGAAGGTGCCGCAGCCCTTGCGTCCGGTCTTGAGGCCCCCGCCGTCGGCGGCGCCCTCGAAGACGAGCACGGCTCCGCAGGCCAGGGCCCGTTCCTCGATGAGCGCGCGGGAGGAGTGGGAGCCGACCTCCTCGTCGGCGGTCACCAGGACCTCGACGCCCGAGAGGTCGTCCAGCGCGGCCAGTCCGTGCACGGCCTGGACGAGGGCG
>NZ_JAAGLU010000165.1 GCF_010550245.1 Streptomyces sp. SID12501 | reverse complement strand
CGGACGACCGCGTGCTGCGTTGCTCGTCCGGGTCAACGGCGGTGTGCACCTAGACTTTCCCACGATCCGGTACCCACCTTCTCGTCGGGTACCTACCCGGAGGTGAGCATGCAGGCAGCAGCGATGTCGGTGGTCGACGACGTGACGGCCACCACACCCGCGACGGCCTCCACGTTGCAGCAGATGCTCGCCGCGGGCCAGCTGCCCGCCGCGTGCCCGAGCTGCGTCGTGCTCGACCACGTGACGTCGAAGTGGGGCGTGCTCGTGCTCGTCGCGCTGTCGGAGCGCACGCTGCGCTGGGGCGAGCTGCGCCGCGTCGTCGAGGGCGTCGACCTCGGCGCCGGAGACGACGTGTCCCACCTCGATGCCGACCTCGGCGCAGACCCGGGCGGCGACCGGTTCGTTGTCCCCGGTGACGACCTTGACCGCGATGCCCTTGTCGGCCATGCCCTGCAGGGCCGCGGCGGCGGAGGCCTTCGGCGGGTCGAGGAAGGCGAGGAAGCCGACCAGGGTCAGCCCGTGCTCGTCGGCGACCGTGTAGGTGTCGCGCGGGCCGACGAACGTACGGGTGGCGACGGCCAGGACGCCCAGGCCCCGACGGTTGTTGTCCTCGGCGATCCGGGTGACGCGGCCACGCAGCGCCTCGGTCAGCTCGACCCGCTCGCCGCGGTCCGTCATGTGGGTGCACAGGGACAGGACTTCCTCGACCGCGCCCTTGGTGACCAGGACGTGCTCGGCACGGGCGCCGCCCACGATGCCGTTGCGGTTCAGCACCACGGACATCCG
>NZ_JAAGLU010000164.1 GCF_010550245.1 Streptomyces sp. SID12501 | reverse complement strand
CCGTCTACACCTCGGACCTCGTGTGGGACGCGGCCGCGCGCACGCTCACCGACACCGCGACGGGCGCGGTCTACGCACCCGACGACCGCGGGAACTTCGTCAGCGCGGACGGCGACCGCCTCGCCGCGGGGTGGTACGTCAACGTCGGGTTCGACAACTTCGTGCGGGCGTTCACCGACCGCGCGTACGCCGGTCCGCTGCTCCAGGTCGGCGCGTGGACCTTCGCGTTCGCGATCCTCACCGTGCTCACGAGCTTCGGGCTCGGGCTGCTGTTCGCGATGATCTACAACGACCCCCGCGTCCGCGGACGCAAGGTCCTGCGGACGGTCTTCATCCTCCCGTACGCGTTCCCGGCGTTCATGTCCGCGCTGCTGTGGCGCGGCATGCTCAACGCCGAGTTCGGGGTCGTCAACGAGTGGTTCCTGCTCGGGGCGGACGTCAACTGGCTGGG
The DNA here is from genome assembly GCF_010550245.1 of Streptomyces sp. SID12501. GTDB lineage: Bacteria > Actinomycetota > Actinomycetes > Streptomycetales > Streptomycetaceae > Streptomyces. The sequence continues at coordinate 335 of NZ_JAAGLU010000164.1, read as the reverse complement.
CGACCCCTGGCTCGCGAAGCTCGCGATCTTCTGGGTCAACCTGTGGCTCAGCTACCCGTACTGGTTCCTCGTCACCACGGGTGCGCTGCAGGCCGTGCCGTCGGAGACGCTCGAGGCCGCCCGCGTCGACGGCGCCGGCCGATCGCGGCAGTTCCGCTCCATCACGCTGCCCCTGCTGCTGGTGTCGACCGCACCGCTGGCGATCGCGTCGTTCGCGTTCAACTTCAACAACTTCACGATCATCTTCATGCTCACGGGCGGGGGCCCGGCGTTCCGTGGCGCGAGCGTCCCGATGGGCTCGACCGACATCCTCATCTCGGCGATCTACCAGATCT
>NZ_JAAGLU010000163.1 GCF_010550245.1 Streptomyces sp. SID12501 | reverse complement strand
AGGCGTGCTCGGCCTGGCCGTCCTGGATCAGCTGACCCGCGATGTTCTTGGTGACGTTCACCGGGATCGCGAAGCCGAGGCCGATCGAGCCCGACTGCTGGCTGAGCGTCGCGATCGACGACGTGATGCCGATGACCCGGCCCGTCGCGTCGAACAGCGGCCCGCCCGAGTTGCCGGGGTTGATGGCCGCGTCGATCTGGATCGCGTTGGTCACGGCCGCCTCGCCGCCGTTCTCCTGCGTGGAGACCGGACGGTCGACCGCGGACACGATGCCGGTGGTCACCGTGTTGGCCAGGCCGAGCGGGTTGCCGACCGCCATCACCGGGTCGCCGACCGCGACCTCGTCGGAGTCGCCGAGCGCCGCGGCCTTGAGGTCGGAGGGCGCGTCGACGAGCTTGACGACCGCCAGGTCGGTGCTCGCGTCGGTGCCGACCACCTGGGCCTCGAACATGCGCCCGTCGGTCAGCGTGACCTGCACGTTGCCCTCGGCGCCGGCGACCACGTGGTTGTTCGTGAGCACGTGGCCCGCGTCGTCGATGATGACGCCCGAGCCCTGCGCCTCGCCCGAGGACGTCTTGACGTCGATGGCCACGACGGACGCCTGCACGGCGGCCGCGACGGCCTGCCAGTCCGGGTTCTCGTTCGACGAGCCGGAGACCGGCACGTTCTCGGCGGTCGAGCGGCCGACGTCGGCGAGCGACGCCGAGCGCTGCGACGACCCGGGAGCGGCGTCGCCGACCAGACCGCCGACGCCGGCGACCGCGCCGCCGCCCACGGGCACGCCGATCACCCC
>NZ_JAAGLU010000162.1 GCF_010550245.1 Streptomyces sp. SID12501 | reverse complement strand
GACGCAGACCGTCACGAGCCCGCGCTCGTACAACGACGGCGAGTGGCACCACGTCGTCGCCACGCAGGGCGCCTCCGGCATGACGATGTACGTCGACGGCGTGCCCGTGGGTGCGCGGTGCGACGTCACCGAGACCGGCGAGCCCGGCAGCCCCGGCGAGACCACGCGGTCCGGCACGATCCGGCTCGAGGTCGACGCGCCCGCGGGTGCGGACGGCGCCGTGCCGGCCGCGCAGGTCGCGACGCTCACCAACACGTACGCGTTCGGCGGGCTGAGCGTCACCAAGCGCGTCGACTCGACCGCGACCGCGGGCCTCGAGGGGTCGTTCACGTTCGCGCTGACCTGCACCGCGGCCGGCACGGGTGCGCCCGTGACGTTCGACGGCGCCGCCGCGCTGACGTTCACGCTCGCCGACGGCGAGACGTTCACGGCCCCTGACGAGGTCATCCCCGCCGGCGCGACGTGCGCGCTGACCGAGACCGACAGCCGCGGCGCCGACCGCGTGCTGCTCGTCGGGGACGGCGTCGTGCCGACCGGACCGGGTGCGGCCGACGTGACCGTGGGCGCCGACGGTGCGCAGGTCGAGGTCGTCAACGGGTTCGACGCGGGCGTGCTCGAGGTCCGCAAGGTCGTCGACGGCGCCGGTGCGGCCACGTGGGGCGCGGGTGCGTCCTTCGGGTTCTCCGCGGTCTGCACGTACGACGGCCGCACGGTGCTCGACGAGTCGTTCGACCTGCTCGCGGGCGCGCTGCGGACGTTCGGTCCGTTCCCGGTCGGCACCTCGTGCGCCGTGCTGGAGAC
>NZ_JAAGLU010000161.1 GCF_010550245.1 Streptomyces sp. SID12501 | reverse complement strand
CGACGGCGCCCACGGCGAGAACATGAGCCTGGAGCTGTTCGCGAGGATCCTGGACCGGCTCGGGACCGTGCCGTTCCGGCAACTCCACATCAATGGCGGCGAGCCGACCGTCCACCGCGACTTCCCCGCCCTCTCCCGGCTGGCCCACACCCGCCTGCCGGACACGGTGATGGTGCTCGGCACCAATGCCATTACCCTCGCCCGCAACCACCGCCTCTTCGACGTGACCTGTGAGGTCTACGACCAGATCCTCATCGGCTGCGACGACGAGCACGGGAACTACGACGAGGTCGCCCACGTCGTGCCGCTGCTCCGGCAGGCGGGCAAGACCGTCGTGTTCGTCATCGACATCCTCGCGACCGGCGCCCCCGCGCAGGCCACGCCGTGAGCCTCGCGCTGCGGGTCATCCCGTGCCTCGACGTCGACGCGGGCCGGGTCGTCAAGGGCGTGAACTTCGCGAACCTGCGCGACGCGGGCGACCCGGTCGAGCTCGCGCGCCGCTACGACGCCGAGGGCGCCGACGAGGTGACGTTCCTCGACGTGTCGGCGTCGTCGTCCGACCGGGCCACGACCTACGACGTCGTGCGCCGCACGGCCGAGGAGGTGTTCGTGCCCCTGACCGTCGGGGGCGGCGTCCGCTCGCCCGAGGACGTCGACCGGCTCCTGCGGTCCGGCGCCGACAAGGTCGGGGTGAACACGGCCGCGATCGCCCGGCCCGAGCTCATCACCGAGATCGCCGACCGCTTCGGGTCGCAGGTGCTCGTCCTGTCCATCGACGCGCGCCGCACGACGGGCGACGTG
>NZ_JAAGLU010000160.1 GCF_010550245.1 Streptomyces sp. SID12501 | reverse complement strand
CGGACCGTGATGCCGTGGCGCCCGGCGAGCTCCTCGAGCGGCTGCATCGTGAGCTTGTGCACGAAGCCGTCGGCCGTGAACGTCATCGAGCCCGACGGCGCCGTGACCGTGTAGCGGTAGCTCGTGCGGAGCTGGTGCTCCGCGGCGATCTCGACGGTCTCGCCGCGCCGGACGGCCAGGCCCTCGTGCCGCGCGCCGAGCCGGCCCGCGAACAGGACGATCCCGTCGGGCCGGTCGAGCACCTCGAGCATCGACCAGCCCCGGTACCAGGGGGCACGTCGCGCGCGGACCACCAGAGCGGCGGCACCGAGGGCGACCATGGCCGCGTAGACGACCCACATCGGGAACGTCGTCCCGCGGCGTTCGCCGACGCCCGTGAACCCGGAGAACGCCTCGACGACGAGCCCCACGACACCGCCGACCAGCGCGAGCACCGCGACGACGAGGTTGAGCGCGGCACCGGCGCGCGGGCCGCTCCCCGGCAGGTGGAGCGCGGGCGTGGGCGTGGTGGCCGCGTCACCGCGGGGGCTGAGGATCACGCGCGTGAACGTAGCGCGCCACGGGCCGCGGCCGCGCCGGTTTCGCGGGTGACGTCGGCGGGCCGTCGGAATAGTCGGGAGGTCTCCGCGCTTGATGGTGAGGTAACCTCAGCATCTTGCGGGCTCGCCCCCGCTCCCCTCCACCCCCAGGAGGTCCCGTGACCCACCCCGGACCCGTCCCCGGCCCGCCCGGACTGCGCGGCTTCAGCCGCGACCGCGGCGTCGCCCGGCAGCGCCTCGCCCCCGGCACGCTGCGTCGCATC
>NZ_JAAGLU010000015.1 GCF_010550245.1 Streptomyces sp. SID12501 | reverse complement strand
TCCACGCCGCCCTCCGCGCCGGCGCCAGCGGCTTCCTCCTCAAGGACGCGCGCCCCGAGGAACTCCTCGCCGGCATCCGGGCCGTCGCGGTGGGCGACGCCGTCATCGCGCCCGCTCTCACCCGCCGTCTCCTGGACGAATACGCCCGCTACGTCCCCGCCCACCGAGCGGACTCCGTCGAGGACCCGGGGCTGTGCTCCCTCACCGAACGCGAACGCGAGATCCTCGTCGCCGTCGGCAAGGGCTGGACCAACGGTGAGATCGCCACCCGGTTCGTGCTGTCCGAGTCCACCGTCAAGACCCACGTCGGCCGCGTCCTGACCAAGATCGGCGCCCGCGACCGCATCCAGGCCGTGATCTTCGCCTACGACCACGGCCTCGCCCGGCCCAGCGTGGACTGAACAGACGAGCACTGGTCGGGAAAGGCCGGGCAGCCCGCTCGCTACTGCCGCGCCGACGGCGTCCGTCAGATCTCCAGGCGGTAGCCGTGCCCCCGCAGGGTGGTGATGCGGGGCAGGCTGCCGGGGCGGGCCGAGATGTCGGCGGCCTCGGTGAGGCGCCGGCGCAGGCCGGCCATGGTGACGTCGAGGGTCTTGGTGGAGCCGAACCAGTTCTCGTCCCAGACCTCGGCCATCAGGGTCTCCCGGGAGACGGCCTCTCCTGCGTGCCGGGCCAGGACGGCGAGCAGGTCGAACTCCTTTGGACGCAGCTCGATGTCCGCGTCGTGGAGCGTGCAGCGGCGGGCTGCGACATCGAGGACCAGGTCGGCCAGCCGTACGGGTTCCTGCGACGGCGTGGCGACGACCCGGCGGCGCAGATGGGCGCGGAGCCGGGCGAGCAGCACGGTCAGGCTGAACGGCTTGACGAGGTAGTCGTCGGCCCCCGCGTCCAGTCCGGCGATGACGTCGATGTCGTCCGTGCGCGCCGTCAGGATGATGATCAGCAGGTCGGGATGGCGGGCACGCAGTGTGCGGGCGATGTCCAGACCGTCCATGTCGGGCAGCCCCAGGTCGAGCAGCAGCACGTCGTACGGGGTGCGCGCGGCCTCGGCCAGAGCGGCGGAACCCGTCCGGTTCCAGGTCGGTGCGTAGCCGTTGCCGCGCAGGCCGGATTCCAGATGACGGCCGATGGTGTCGTCGTCCTCGACGACGAGGACACGGTGGCGACTGTGGTCGGCGGTCACGTGCGTACGCATGCTGGACAGCGTAGGAGCGGGCGAGGTGCTCGGCCCTCCCGCTCCCGCCGCTCACAGGTCACGCAGTTCCTCCACGGCGGGCCGGCCGGCGCTGCGGATGCCGTTCAGCGCGGCGGCCAGTACGGCGATGACAGCCGCGCCCGCGGTCAGGGCGAGGTAGCCGCCCGGCACCGACAGGCTCGCGGGCGGTGGATCGAAGACGCCCGTCAGGACCTTCACGAGCATCTCGGACAGGGCCCAGCCGATGAGGGCGCCGCCTGCCAGACCGCCGACGGCCAGTAGCAGGGCCTCGGTGAGGACCATGCCGCGCAGTTGGCCGCTGCGGGCGCCCAGGACGGTGGCGATGGCGAAGGTCCGGCGGCGTTCGGCGAGTCCGAGGGCGAGGACCAGGCCGCCGGCCCCGGCTGCCAGCAGGACGGCGAAGGCGAGTTCGATGCGGGTGAGTCCGGCCAGGTCCACGGAGGTGAGGCTGGTGCCGACGATGCCGCGGGTCTGGGTGAGGTCGGTGACGGTGGCGCCGGTGCCCAGCCGGTGGCGCAGCTGGTCGGCGATCTGCTTCTGGTGGGTGCCGCCGGTGTCGAGCAGGAAGGCGCCGACCGCGTTGCTGCCGGTCGCCTTCGCCACGTAGGCGGCGTTGGCGACGAAGAAGCTGTCCTTCGGCGCGGTAGGGAACTCCTTGACGATCCCGGCGTAGTGGAAGGGCACCGTGCGCAGCGCCCTCGTACGGGCGTCCTGGACACGCAGGTTGACCGTGTCGCCGGGGGAGAGCTGGAAGTCGTGCACGGTCTCCGCGCTGACCAGCAGGTTGTCGGGGCGCTGGGTGAGCCGGCGCATCAGCTGAGCGGCTGTGCCGCCCGAGAAGTAGGCGTCCTGGAGCGAGGTCGCCTTCGCGACGGTGGCGGGCCGGACGCCGTAGAGGTCCTGGAGGTCGGAGCCGACGTAGGCGTAGCGGTGCTGGAGGGGCTCGACGTGCCGGACGCCGGGGACCTTCAGCTTGCCGGCCGCGCTCGGCGGGACCTGGGCGCCGGGCGGTTGGGTGACGGTGACGTCCGCGCCGTTGGTGAGGCGGGCGTCGACCTCGGACTGCTGCCGGTAGGTGGAGTTGAAGACGGCCGTGGAGATCGCGAACGACACCGCGAGGGCGAGCAGCACCACCGAGCGGGCCAGCGGACGCCGACGGCGGGACAGTACGGCCGCCGTGGTCGTGGCGAGGGTCGCGGTCAGCGGCAGGGCGAGGCGGGCCAGCGCCGGTCGGCCGTGGGCGAGAGCCAGCAGGGTCAGCCGCCACAGCAGCAGGGCCGCGCCGAGCCACAGCAGGGCCGGGCCGAGGAACGCCCAGTACGAGACGGAGACACTGGGCACGCCCTCGGGGGCGAGGACCAGGGCGTACTGGTTGCCGGAGGAGGCGCGGAAGACCAGCCACGAGCCGATCAGCAGCGCGAAGTCCAGGCCGCACCGCAGCCACCAGGGCGAACGCGACACACGCCGCTCCCGCCGGGTGTCGGCGACGGTCACCGTGCGCAGATCCCGCAGGGCGGGCACGAGCACGGCGCCGGCGGCCACGACCACGCCGAGGACGAAGGCGATGACGTACCAGAGTGCCCAGGTGCCCGCGCTCGCCCTGAAGGAGGTGGCGCCGAAGGCCAGGCGGCCGGTCAGCGCGGCCAGCCCGAGACCCGCGAGGCTGCCGCCGACGCCGACCAGCGCGGCCTCCAATCCCGCCAGCGCGGTGATCTGACGGGGCCGCAGCCCGCGCAGCCGCAGCAGGCCCTGCTCCCGGCGGCGCCGTTCGCCGCCCGCCGAGGCGACCGCCACGGTCAGCGCGGCGGCCAGGACGGCACCGGGGAAGCCGAGGAAGAGGAAGAGGATCTGGGCGTAGAGGGCGTCCTGGCGGGCGGAGTCGAGGGCCGCGCCGAGGTTGTTCCCGACGAGCACCGTGCCGGCCGACCTGGCCTCCAGGTTGTGGGCGGCGCCGGTGACCGAGGTGAAGGCGGCGGCCGGGTCGGCCGGCAGTTTCGCGTCGCGGGCCACGTGGAGCTGGGTGGTGACGTCGGTGGCTCCCCGGGTGAGGGAGGCGAACCGGGCGGCGGGCAACAGGACGACGTTGTCCGGGGGAGCGGTCGGCTGGGACTGCGCGGGCGCGCCGACCTTCTGGAACAGTGAGTCGGCCTGGGGCAGGTCGACCACACCGTCCACCCGCACCTGCCGCAGTCCGGCGCCGGGCAGCCGTACGCCGATGGTGTCGCCGGGGGCCGCGTGCAGGTTGGAGGCGGTCTGCTGGGCGAGCAGGACGCCGGTGCCGGAGCCCGAGAGTGTGCGCAGTTCGTCGGGGAAGCGGCTGCGGTAGTCGGCCGGCAGGCCGAGCGCGACCCCCGGTCCGGTGGTCTGGGTGCTGCCTCCCACGGTGGCGGTGAAGCCGGTGGTGCGGGCGAAGCCGACGGGCAGCGCGGCCCGGGTGCCGGGAGTGGCCCGCACCAGGGACCGGACGGCGTTCGGGTCGGCGCCCGGCTGTATTTCGACCTGCCAGTCCACGGCGACCGAGCGGACCGCGCGCTGGGTCATGGTCGCCTTGGACGCGGTGAGGAAGGAGCCGAGCGCGGCGACGAGTGCGACGGCGAGGGCGATTCCGGCGACGGCGGCGAGGAGCCGCCCGATACGGTGGCGGGTCAGTCCGCCCGCCCAGGCGGTGATCATGACAGGCTCCCTGATGGGTCCGGCGCTTCCGCCGTTTCGGGTGCGAGCAGTCGGCCGTCGCGCATGGTCCGCCGTACGGTGAGCCGGGCGGCGACGGCCGGGTCGTGGGTGGTGACGACGAGGGCCGCGCCCGTCCGGTCGGCCGCCGCCAGCAGGGCGTCCAGGACGCGGGCGCCGGTGGCGTGGTCGAGGCGGCCGGTGGGCTCGTCGGCGAGGATCAGGCGCGGCGCCTGCGCCAGGACGCGGGCCACGGCCACCCGCTGGGCCTGTCCGCCGGAGATCTCGTCGGGCAGCCGGTCGGCCAGCCCGGCCGCGCCGACCACGTCGAGCGCCTCGGCGACCGACCGGCGGGTCTCCTCCCGCGGACGTCCCGCGAGGACGAGCGGCAGCGCGGTGTTCTCCGTGACGTCGAGGGCGGGGATGAGGCTGTCGGCCTGGAAGGCCAGGCCGATGTCCCGCGCCTCGTGGAGTCCGGGCCGGGCGATCGTGCCGCCGGTGGGGCGTTCCAGCCCCGCCAGCAGATGCAGCAGGGACGACTTCCCCGAACCGGACGGGCCCACGACCGCCAGCCGGTCGCCGGAGCGGACGTCCAGGTCGGCGCCGTGCACCGCCACCACGGCGGTGGGGCCCCGGCCGAAGGTGAGCGCGACACCCCGGCAGGAGAGGAGCAGGTCAGCGGAGGCCATGGCCGTGCTCCTTCGCATGAGCCGTGCCCCGGTGTCCCTCGTGGGCCCGTCCGTCGTCCAGTGTGATCACTCGGTCGGAGCCGCGCACCGCCTCCGCGCTGTGCGTCACGATCAGCACCGCGCAGCCGTCCGCCGCCCGGTCCCGCAGCATCCGCAGCACCAACTGCTCGGTGCCGCCGTCGAGTTCACCGGTCGGCTCGTCGGCCAGCAGCACGGCCGGGGTGTTGGCCAGTGCCACGGCCAGCCCCGCGCGGGCCAGCTCCCCGCCGGACAGTTGCCGGGGCAGCACGCCGGCCCTGCGCCCCAGCCCCACCTGTTCCAGCAGCGCCTCGGCCCGTACGGCGGGCCGGCCGCGCACCGCATGCTGGGCGATCCGGATGTTGTCGCGCACGGTCAGATGCGGAAGCAGGTTGCGTGACTGAAGGAGCACCCCCACGTGCCGGGCGCGCAGCCGGGCGCGTTCGGTCTCGGGCCGATGGCTGATGCGCACGCCCGCCACCCGGACCTCGCCGCCCGACGGCTCGTCGAGACCTGCCAGGCACGCCAGAAGGGTCGACTTGCCCGCCCCCGAGGGGCCGACGACGGCGACCGTCTCCCCCCGCCGCACCCGCAGTGACACCCCGCGCAACGCGAGCGTCTCCTCCTCGCCGGCCCGGTAGAAGCGGTACAGCTCCCGGGCGGCCAGCACCACGTCGTCGTCCGAGGGCCCGGCGGGCTCCGCACTCACCATCGCACTCATCATCGTGCTCACCGCCACGCGAACGAGTCGCTGACGGTTCGCCACGGGTCGACGTTGTCGGCGTTGACGGGGCCGGACAGGGTCAGGTCCACCTCATGGCCCTGCCGGGAGAAGGCGTACCGCTCGAACGCGTCCCGCACCACCTTGCCGGTGACCGGGTCCCTGGCCGAGTCGCCCTGGTAGGTGAGAAGGACGACGGGGCCCGCCTTCCGGGTCACCTGCGACACCTTCGGGGACGCGAACTTCGTTACACGGCCGCTCAGTTGCGGGACGACGGTGCTGTTGACCGAGGCGACGGTCGGGGCGGTGGAGGCGGTGGCCGTCGTGATGGTGACGCTGTTCAGCTTGTCCGTGAACACGGTCGCACCGCCCTTGTCGGTGCGGGCCCAGCCCTCCGGCACCTTCACCGTGAACCCGGTGAAGCCGCCGGTGGGCCGGTAGGCCACGAACACCTGGTTGTCGGGGATGTCCCCGGGCGGGTTCGACTCGGTGGGGGCCGGGTTCGCCCGCACCGGGGCCGTCGAGCCCGAGCCGGAGTGGGCCCCGGACGACGATCCGGAACACCCCGCGATCACCGCCGCGACCACCGTCACTGCGACGACGCCGGCGGAAGTACGTGCGTATGACATGCCACTGCCCTCCCGAGGAACTGCCGGGAACTGCTTCCTGGTCATGCCACCGACGCTAGAGAGCCGTCGGTTAACGCCCCGACCGCCGACGGTTAGACGACGGCAAAAGCGCGTGGCGGACCGTCCCCGGGCCGGTCGGGAGCCCGCAGGATGGGGTCATGAGACAGCGCGTGGTGCGAGTCGCCCTCACCGCCGCCCTGGTCGCCGTCGTCCTCCTCGCCGTCCCCCTGGCCCTGGCCATCAGGTCGACCCTGTACGCCGACCAGCGCGACACCCTGGAACGGGCGGCGCTGTCCGGCGCCGTACGCGTCAGCCCGGACTACGTGACCGGCGACCCCGTGGAACTGCCCGCGCCACCGGCCGGCGGACGCCTCGGCCTGTACGACCCCGCGCTGCGGCTGCGGGCAGGCACCGGCCCCCGCACCGGTGACACGGTCGTGCGACGGGCGCTGGCCGCGGAGGTGGTGCGCGGCCGGGCGGGCGGTGACCTGGTCGTCGCGGTGCCCGTGTCGCACGACGAGCAGGTGATCGGCGTCGTACGGGCCTCCTCCCCGGCATCCGCCGTGCGCGACCGTGTCCTGCTCGCCTGGGCGGTCCTCGCCGGGGTCTGTGCCCTCGCGCTGACGGTGGCCGTCCTCGTCGCCCGCCGCCAGGCGCGGGTGCTGGCCGCGCCGCTGGAGGACCTCTCCCGGCACAGCCGGGCGGTCACCGCCGGCGACCTGAGCGCCCGGGCCGCGTCCAGCAATGTCGCCGAGATCGACCAGGTCGCCCGCACCCACAACGAGATGCTGCACAGCCTGACCGAACTCCTGCGCCACGAAAGGGACTTCACCGCCAACGCCTCACACCAGCTGCGCACCCCGCTGACCGGACTCCAGCTCACTCTGGAAGCCGGACTGGCCGAGGACGACGACGCCCGGCTGCGGCCCGTCATCGAGGAGACGCTGGCCACCACCCGGCGCCTGCACGACACGGTGGAGGAGGTGCTGCGCCTGTCCCGCTCCCGCGGCCGTTCGGGATCCGTCACCCCGGACACCATGGTGTCCCGGCTCGTGCGGGACACCGAGGGGCGCTGGCACGGCCTGTTCGCCGGTGACGGCAGACGCCTGGAGTGCGAGACCCGTGACGTACCGGACGATGTCCTCGTCCCGGGCGCCCCGGTCAGCGAGATCCTCGGGATCCTGCTGGACAACGCGCGCGTGCATGGACGCGGCACGGTCCGCCTCACGGTGCGGGACCTCGAGGACGCCCTCGCCTTCGACGTCGGCGACGAGGGCGAGGTTGAGGTCGAGGGCGGCGGTGAAGGCGGGACAGCACGGCTCTTCGACCGCGGGCACAGCGGTGGCGGCCCGGGAGAGGGGATCGGCCTCGCCCTCGCCCGCGACCTGGCCGTGTCCCTGGGAGGGAGGCTCTCCCTGGCGGGCCGCCGTCCTGCCACGTTCACCCTGCTCGTCCCCGTACGGCAGGAGGGGGAGGACGTGAAGGGCGGTGGCTGAGGATCGTTCAGGGGGTTGCCGCGGGAACGGGAACGCGCCGGAGGCGACTGACGATGCGGCTCGCGGCGCTCTTCTGCAGCAGCCCGTAGGCGAGGACCGGCAGCAGCAGGTGCGGTTTGTCGGGCAGGCACGTGGTGATCAGGACCGCGCTCGCGCTGCTGTTGTTCATGCCGCAGGCGAGTGTCAGTGACGAGGCGGTACCCGCCTCCAGCTGCAGGATGTGCGCGGCGGCCCGGCCGACGGCGAAGGAGAGCAGACAGATCAGGGCCGCCACAGCCAGGGCGGCGGCGAACAGCAGAGGGCGTGGCCGGGTCAGGGCGGAGCCGAGGGCGCCGCTGGCATTGACATAGGTCAGCAGCAGCGAGCCGGCCAGCGCCAGAGGTGTCACCGCGAGATGGAGGCGGCGCAGCCGGCTCGCGGGGAGGGCGAGTGCGCCCAGGAGGCCGGCCGCGCAGGGCAGGACCACGGTGGTCAGGCCGAATCCGCCCTGGGCCAGCCGACCGGTGTCGGCGAGGGTGCTGGCGTAGCCGCCGCTGAGCAGCGGCGCCAGGGCCCCCAGTAGCAGGGGGATGGTGAGCGGGCTGATGAGGGTGGAGGCCAGGACGAGGCCCACCATCGTGGGCTGGTCGCCATCGCCCTTGTCTGTCCATACGGTGGCCCCTGCGGCGACGGGCATCGCCACGACGAGGATCATGGCGGTGAGCAGTCCGCTCCCTCCGTCGGCGTCGGGGGTGCGCCGCAACAGGAAGGCGGCGAGCGGCACGACCGCCAGTGGGATGGCGAGGTGCAGCACGAGCCCGGCGAGCAGGGCCTTCGGTTGCCGCAGCAGGTGGCCCAGCGCGCGGACGGGGACCTGGAGTCCGGCCGAGAACAGCACCAGGGACAACAGAAGCGGTGCGGTGTTCAACGGCAGGTGTGTCAGCGGTAAGGGATGGGGGCGGCGCAGCCACAGGCCAGGTCCGGGCAGGAGCAGGGCGAGGACGTAGGACAGGACGACGGCGCGGCCGAGCCGGTGCCGCAGCCAGGACGCGGCGCGGGTGTACATGCGTTCATCGTGATCAGGCCGGACGCGGCGGCCCGGGAAAGCCGCGCGGCAGTCAGGATGCGTTCAGGTAACCGCTGGCAGTGTCCCGCCCCATGACCTATGAACTCTCCGAGACTCCTGAGGCCGAACCGGGCACGAGTGCCTCCGCCCGCCCCTCCCACCGCCTGCGCTGGAACAAGGTCCCCGAAGTCACCGCCTACTTCTGGATCATCAAGGTGCTGTGCACGACCGTCGGCGAGACCGCGGCGGACCTGCTCAACGAGAAGGCCGGTCTGGGCCTGACCGGTGTGTCGCTCCTGATGAGCGCGCTGCTCGCGGTCGTCCTTGTCGTGCAGTTCCGTACGACCGCCTACCGCGCGGGCGTCTACTGGCTCGCCGTCGCCCTCATCAGCGTCGTCGGCACACTGATCAGCGACAACCTCACCGACAACATGGGCGTACCGCTGGAGACGACCACCACGGTCTTCGCGCTCCTCCTCGCGGTCGTCTTCGTCGTCTGGTACCGGCGTGAGCGGACCCTGTCCATCCACAGCATCGACACCACCAGCCGTGAGGCGTTCTACTGGCTGGCCGTGCTGTTCACGTTCGCCCTCGGCACCGCGGCCGGCGACCTGGTCTCCGAGCGCATGGATCTCGGCTACTGGCTCGCGGCCGTCCTGTTCGCCCTGGCCATCGGCGCCGTCGCGCTCGCGCACTTCACGCTGGGCCTGGACGCGGTGTGGAGCTTCTGGATCGCCTACATCCTCACCCGCCCGCTCGGGGCCTCGATCGGCGACTACCTCTCCCAGCCGACCGGCGACGGCGGCCTCGGCTTCGGCACCGTTGTCACCAGCGGGCTGTTCCTGGCGGTCATCCTCGGCCTGGTCGTCTACCTGGCGGTGACCCGCAAGGACGTCGTGGACCCCGGGCGCGTTGATCGGCAGACGGCCTGAACGGCTCGCGAGGCGTTCAGGAGGCGGCGTGACTTCAATGGGCTTGGGACCGCAGGGCCGGGGCCTCGGCTGCCCCACGGGCGCGGCGACCCTGTTTGTGATCTTCGCCGTACGGCGGCTGCCGTGGATGAAGTTCGCGATCCGCGATCATCGTCTTCAACACCCTCGCAGGATGCGTGTGGGCGTTGCGCCCTCGCCCTGCGCGCCGCCCTCATCGTCGCCCCCGCTCCCCGCCCCTCCACCCTGAGCACCCCCGACACCGGTCGTGCCCCGCGTCGTGGTGCAGGGGATCAGAGGGGGAGCCTTTGGGTTTTGCGTGCTGTTGTGGTGCCAGGTGTGGTGAGTGCGCTCTGGTGTCTGCGGATGACCGACCCGCTGCCGATGAGGAGAGCGTTGGGGGTGAAGTGCGGGTTGGTGAGGTGGCGTTCGAGGGAGGGGAGGTAGTTCCAGCGGATGGCTGGGTGGGCGGAGTGGGCGTAGTGGTGGAGGTCGCCGTAGGGGAGCCAGGTGGTGGCGGCGAGGTGGGCGAGGGTGCGGTTGGTGGGGTAGAGGCGCAGGCAGCGGCCTGCTTCGATCCAGGTGGGGGTGCCGGTGCGGGGGTCGGGGTCGAACCAGGTGTGTTCGTTGAGGAGGCTGAGCCAGGAGAGTTGGGGGTAGAGCAGGAGGCGTGGGACGAGGAGGCCGGCGACCAGTCCGCTCCAGCCGCCGAGGGTGTAGGCGAGTACGGCCAGGAGGAAGAGGGCTGCCCTCCGGTGCCAGCTGTTGGTATTGCGCAGGAGGTCGGCGGTCGTCGTTCTCACTCCACCGGGGGTGAGGGGAAAGACGAGCGCCCGGAGGAAATGGGTCCGTGGGACGCCTGGGCGCAGGCCGGCCGTGTGAAGTTCGGCGAGGTTGGGGTCGTTGTCAAGAGTCGCGTGGGGATGGTGGTCACGGACGTGTGTGCGGTGGCGGACAGTGACCGGGGGCAGGCCGAGAGGGTGGTGGGCGAAGATCTCGGCGAGGAGGAGATTGGCCCGCCGGGTGCGGGCGAGGACCCCGTGGACGGCGAAGTGGCTGATCTCCTGGAGATGGCGGAAGTGGATCCCTACCGCTGTCGCCGTGACTACGGCAGCCAGCGGGCCCTGCGCGGCAAGCAGCCACCAGCCGGTGATCTGCACCCACTGGCCGATGAGAAGCAGGGCCGGGGTCAGGTCGTTGGCCCGGGCTCGCTGGAGTTCGCGGAGGCTGGTGGAGTCTGCGGTACGCGGCCGGGTGCGGGCGAAGTGGGCCCGGTCGGCTTGGCGCAGGGCGATGCCGGTGACGAGCATGGCTATGCACAGCAGCACGGACAGTCCCGGGGCAGGAGGGAAGCGCGCGGTTGGCTGCCCGCGCGTGACTGTCACGAACCGTAATCTGTGTAACTAGCTTTGTCAGGTGTGCTAATGGCCTCTGGCTGAAAGCGATCTCCCGCGGTGCCGGGGGGCTACAGCTGGTCGACTGTCCCCTCGGCGCGGTCGCCTGCCCAGGTGGCGCCGCTGAGCATGGCGCGGATGCCGTTCTCGTAGGACTGGAGTGTGGTGACGGCGGAGTCGGGTCCGTGGCCCCAGACGGACTCGAAGCGGCCGGTCCACCGCTCGACGCCTTTGAAGTAGACGGAGGAGCGGCCCCGGGAGTAGTCGGCGTCGCCCTGTTCCTCTTCGACCAGGACAGCGGCAGAGGCGAGAATGACGACATCCACGGCCTGGTCGGCGCGGAGCCGGTCGCGAACGGCGAGGCCGCAGGTGACGCCCATCTGGCGGTGCATGTCGATGAGTTGCAGGAGGTCGCGGGCGTAGTCCTCGCGGACGAGGTCGGCGCGGTAGCAGATGAACAGACGCTGGATGGTGCCGCCGGCCTCCAGCAGGCGGCGGTTGGCGGCGAGGTACTCGCGGCGCTGGGTGAGTACGGACGGGTTGGTGGTCAGGTCGGCGGCCAGGATGCGCAGGGGGTCGGTGCGGGCGTCGACCAGGGTTTTGACCAGCATGACGGACAGGCGCGGGACCTCGGTGGCGTACACCCGAAGGTGTCCGTCGGCGATCTCGCCGTAGTCGGAGATCAGGTCCTGTTCCAACCGGCCGCGGATGACGTCGTAGTAGCGGACGTCGTCCATCGCCTTGAGGTTGTTCGCACGGCGCAGCGTGATGTAACGGCTTCTGAGCCAGAGGTGGTTGGCTGTAAGCCAGACGACCAGGACGGTCTCCGTGAGGAGCAGGGCGTTCTTGACGCCGGTCTGCTCGTTCACCCAGGCGATCACGGGGACGACGATGCCCGCCAGCCCGATGAGCGCGTTGAGGACGGGCGAGATCAGCCAGTCCTTGGCCCGGGTCACCCCGTCGTTGCGTGAGGTGCTCATGACGTATACCGCCCCCTGATTGTTCCAGTCGGTCATGGTGGTTGTGGTGGTGATGATCCGTGTCGCCGTTACGGCCGGGACGGGGCGACGGGGATGTCGTAGGCGATCTCCCACTGGTTCGCCGGGGCCAGGAGATCCGCGGTCTCCACGGCCCGCCCCGAGGCGTCGTAATGGGTCCGTTCGATCAGCGTGGCGCGCGAGCCGACCGGCGCTCCGAGGAGGTGGGCCTGTTCCCGGTCGACCTGGACGGGACGGGGAACTTCCCGCACGCGGGTGACCTCGACTCCGATGTGGCCCATCCGCGCAGGCACGCCGCGGCCGGCCAGCGGGCCGCCCTCGGGCAGGACGATCACACTTCCCCCGGTGATGGCCATCGGCTCCCAGCTGGTCAGCAGCAGTACCGGCCGGTGCTGGAGGAGGAACTCGTAGACGGTGCGGACACAGTGCGCGCCCTCCTCGATCCCGAGTCGGCCTGCGACAACGGGGGGAGCGGGCACCTTGGCCTCGCTGTCCGCCTCCCAGGTGCCGGCGAAACCGGCCGGGGCGGCTGTGTTGTTAACGGAACCCGCCTCTTGGGTACGCCACAGAGTGTGCCGCTGGCGTGTCGCGCGTACGTACGTGCCGGACCCGGCACGCCCTTCCAGGAGACCTTCGTCGATCAGGAGTTCCTGCGCACGGCGCACCACGTTCTCTCCGGCCCCGCCGAAGTCGCGCCCCAGGGCCGAACGTGACGGAAGCCGGTGCCCCGGCGGCCAGGTGCCGTCAGCGATCCGGGCCCTCATCGTGTCCGCCACCACCAGGTAGGGAGCCGGGGAAGCCGAGGTTCCGTCGGCCATGCTCCTCCTCGCGCTCGCGCGCCGCCCTGTACGGATTGACAAAGTTAGTCCACTAGCTGAAAGCTAGTGGACTAGAAATGCGGAGGGTGATATTGAAGCGAGTGGACGGTGGGGAAGTGGGCAAAGGCCGCCAGAACTCCGCTGTTGACGTACTCGTTGAGCGAATCGTCGGCCTGACGAGAAGTCAGCCGCGCGTCTCCCGGGACTCCTCCGGCATCCGTATCGAGTTCGACGTGACACCAGACGCGACGAGGCAGTGGCAGCAGGTCCTTGCCCTCTTGGAACAAGGCACGGCCTTCGGAATGACCGACACCGAAGAAGCGCAGGTCGCCTGGGTGCGGATGCCGCCAGAGGCCAACGACGACGACCCCGCTGCCCGATGAACAACCGCCACCGCACGCTTTCTCCCCAGTCCATCCCCTTCGCCAAGGGGCACGGCGCCCACAACGACTTCATCGTCCTGCCCGATCCCGCCGGACGGCTCGACCTCACACCCGCCGACATTGCCCACCTGTGCGACCGCCGCCGGGGCATCGGAGCCGACGGACTCCTGCGAGCAGTCCGCTGCACCGCTGTCCCGGAGGCCGCTTCCATGGCGAACGAAGCCGACTGGTTCATGGACTACTACAACGCCGACGGCTCCCAGGGGACCATGTGCGGCAACGGGATAAGGGTCCTTGCCCGTTACCTGACAGATCGTGGACTCTGCCCGACCGGAACCACGAAGATCGCCACCCGCGCAGGGACCCGTGCAGTCCATGTACCTCCGGGAAAGAGCCACAACGACACGATCGCCGTGGACATGGGCAGCCCCTACCTGCCAGGCACTCCCGGCGTCACCGTCCTCGCAGCCGGACGTCACTGGCAAGCCGTCCACGTCGACATGGGCAACCCCCACGCCGTGGCCTTCCTCGACGACCTTTCCCTCGCCGGGCCCCTACGAGTCCCCCCGAAGGCCATCCCGCACAGCGCCTACCCGGAAGGCGTCACGGTGGAGTTCGCCCTCCGCGTCAGCCACCAGCACCTCTCTCTGCGGATACACGAACGGGGCGTCGGCGAGACGTACGCATGCGGTACCGGAGCCTGCGCCGCGGTCGCGGCCCTGCGCCACCTCGACCGGCACACGGATGCCAGGACCTACATCGTCGACGTACCAGGAGGCCGCCTCGGAGTGACCGTGCACCAGGACGGGACGATGACGCTCGAAGGCCCCGCGCTCATCGTCGCTCACGGGACCGTAGGGGCGGCCGGGGAGAGTGCCAATGGTCTGCCGAGCCTGTAGGTGATGGGCAGTGGGCGATGAGGCAGTGGTTCGGCTCGCAGAGCGTTTCGTGGATGCCGGCCGTTCGTTCCGACCAGGTCCACACGGGCGCCCCTCCTTGCGACGGCAGCTTGCTACGCCCGGAGGGGACCTGGGGCCAGGATGCGGCTGGTCCTAACGTCGCAGAGGTGGCCAGGCGGATCCCGCGGAAATCCGGTCTCGACCCGCGCCGCGACGTCCAGGTGCTGACCCTCATGCACCGCTGCCCCACTGTCCGCCCTCCGCCTCCTGGCCGAGGTGAGGTTCACGCGACCAGATCTGAGCGCGCCTCAGCGGGCCGTCAGGCCGGCGTCGGTGAAGCGCCGCATCAGCGAGGGCTTGCCGCGGTGCTGATCGCGCAGGTCGTGGAGGCGCCGGGCGAACTCCTCGGGGGTGCCCGCCCGGTCGTGGACCTCGCGGAGATCCTTCAGGAGGGTGACGGCGGTGTCGTACGGGCCGGGCTGTTTCTGCCCGATCAGGTGGGCGATGTCCTGCCAGGCTTGCTCGGCGTTCTCGGCCAGGCGGTCCAGGTGGCTCTCGCGAGCCCGCTGTTCGGCTCGGCGGGCCTGGGCGCGGGCCTGTTCCTGCTGCCGTGTGTGCTCGCTGCGCACCTCGTGGGCGGCGTCGAGGAGTTCCGCGGCTGAGCGGCGCCGGGCAGCGGTGGACACTTCGGCCGTACCACGGATCGCGGCGCGGTGGCGGGCCAGCAGAGCGGGGCCTGGTTGCGGGGCGGTGTCGAGGGCTGCGTCCAGCAGCAGGGTGTCCTTCTCGCGTGATGGCAGGGCTCGGATCCAGGCGGTGAGTGCGTCTTTGTCGATTGCCTGGGAAGGGGTGGCAACACTGGCGCGGGCAGCAGCGGTGAGCAGGTGCGGGTCGACGTGCAGGAAGTCCGCCAAGCCCTGCTGCGGGCCGGTAAGTCGGGCAAGACCTGCGGGTACGGGCGGCTCGACGGTGGAGGTGTACTCGCCCTCGTCGACATCCTCCTCCAACTCCCAGCGGGTGAGCGCGGAAAGCCAGGCCAGATAGAGGGGACGCAGGTCGCCCGCGGCGAGTTCGGCACGCAGGGTGGTGAACGAGGCGAGAGTGAAGGAGGTCTCGAAGTCCCACTCGCCGCCGTCTTCGGACGAGTAGGCGAAGTCGAGCAGCAGATGCCCTTTCCTGGTCCAGCAGGTCAAGGCGTCTTCCACACAGTACGGTTCGGCGCTGCGGGCGGGCAGCAGGGTGGTGGGCAGGCGCAGCATCAGGCGACGCGAGCCCCAGTTGGCGAAGTACAGGTGGGCGTCGTACACCTGCTCCATCAGTTTGCGCTCATCGCCGCGGAAGTCGCCGTAGTGGTATTCGTTGACGAAGTGTGTCGCGCTGATCCTGGCCCGGCTCGACAGCGCCCGTACCTCTTCGAGCTCGTCCTTGGTCAAGGGTCGGTCGATGGCCTGGAACTCGTAGTACTGGTACTCGCTCACGGCCGTGCAGCCTACTGGCAGGCGCTGCGGCTCATCTCACGGGACCTGGTTGTGATGCCTCGTTCGGGACCCATCCACGGCTACGGTCCTGGCGGTGCCGTCGGGTTCGTAGGATCGGGCCGACAATGACGGACCCGCCGGGGTTGAAGGGCAGGCACGTGGTGGGGACACCGAGGGAACGGCTGGCTGGGCTGCTCGGCGGGGCGAAGAAGGCCCGGAACGGTTCATCCTCACGGACGCGTGGGGTGGGCGGCGTGGTAGGCGTCCCAGATCGCCGCCCTCAGTTTTCCCCGGGGCGGGACGTCGATGCCCTGGCCTCGGGCCCATGAGCGGACCTGGGCGGTGGTTGGCTCCTGCGCTCCGGCCTCGGCCACGGGGGCCTCGCGGGGTGTGCCGCGTTCGCTGCCGGGACGCGGTGTCCGATCCGACGGCGGGTCCGATCGTGGCGGGGCCGCGGTGGTGAATCCTCGGCGGTCGAGGATCCTGCGGCGTTTGTGGTGCATTCGCTCCAGCAGCGGTACCTCCCAGTCGAGGTAGTCGTGGACCTCGACGTGGCTCTTCTTGGCTTCGGTGTTGCGCATGATCCGGCCGACCTGCTGAATCACCCTGCCCTTGAACGAGATGGGGCTGGCCAGGAACAACGTGTCCAACACGGGTGCGTCCAGCCCTTCCCCGGCGACCTTGTCGATCGCCAGCAGCGCCAAGGGACCGGTACGGGCGCCGGACAGCGCGGCACGGACGCGGTCCCGATCGGCCGTGGGCAGGCCGCCGTGCAGGAGCAGTGCTTCGATACCGTGCCCTTTGAGCGCAGACGAGAGTTGGTTGACGTGCTCGATGCGATTGGTGAGGGTCAGGCTGCACCGGCCGCGCCGGTAGGCGTCGGCGATGTCGGCTGCGATCTGCTGGTTGCGCTGCTGGTCGGCGGCGAGTTCGCCGTAGATGGCCTGGATGGAAGCGCCGTCGGTGCCGGGCTCGTCGGTGGTGAAGTGGCAGCGGTGCACGATGAGGTGTTTGGCGAAGCGGCTCTGGTCTTCGATCTCGTGGCGGATCGGCCCGCACTGCATGGTGATCAGAGCGTCCATCTGATCGGCCCGGTACGGGGTGGCGGACAGGCCGATCCACCGCTCGGCCTTGACCTTGCGGATCGCGGCCTCGGCGGCCGGAGCCCCGATGGCGTGGCACTCGTCGACGACAATCAGGCCGTAGCCGTCCAGCAGCCCTGTGGCGGCCTCACGATGGGCCAGCGACTGCAGCATGATCAGGTCGACCACGCCGCCGCGGCGGTCCTTGCCCGCGCCGAGCGACCCGACGGCGTGCTCACCGAGGTCGAGGAACGTCGCCAGACGCTCGCGCCACTGGGCCAGCAGCTCGGCCCGGTTGACGATGATCGCTGTGGGCCGGGCGTGAACCGCGATCAGCGCACAGGCCATCACTGTTTTACCCGCACCGGGTTGGGCGACCAGGACTCCGGTGGGGTGGGCGGTCATCGCTTCGACGGCCCTGGCCTGTACGGCGGTGAGTTCGCCGGTGAACCGGGCACCGATCGGGGCCCGGTCGGGGAAGGTGCCGGTGACTTTCAAGGTGCCGCCGGCGGCGGTGACCAGGCTGGCGGCTTCGTCGCGCAGCCCCCGGGGCAGGGCGATCCACTTCGGGTCGGTGGCGTCGAAGCAGCAGATCAGGCGCGGGGTGTTGAAGGTGGAGAACCGCTGGTTCTGGCGTCGGTAGAACTCGGGGTTGTGGAAGGACGCGGCGTGCTTGAGCGCCGCGATCAGTTGCGGTGGCAGCCCGGTGGTGGAGATGCGGAGCATCGCTCCTGCCTTGGCCCTGACCGTCTTGGGTGCCTTGCCCAGCGCGCTGCGGCGCGGCCGGGCCGGCAGCACCGGCGTGGTCGGGCTGGGGCCGGCCTGCAGCGGGCCCAACGCTTCCACCAACTCCTGCACCTGCCCGGGCGCCAGGCGTGCGGTGTGCGACAGGTAAGCGAACTGGTCCTCGTACGGTGTCCAGGTGGCAGGGTCGCAGAAGAGTGTGGTGCCCGAGGTACGGGAGACCCCGTGCAGTGGTAGCGCGATCAGATTCCCGAACCGTGCCCCGCCCTTGGAGCTTGTGGGAAGGAAGTCCTGGGCGGGGAAGAGCCGGTCGTAACTGGCCAGGGACATCCCGTCGCGGGCGTCGATCGCGCGCCGCAGCAAGGCCATGCCCAGCGCACGGGCCAGGCCGGCCGGCACCGCCGCGGTGAAGAAGGTCCACACGTGTGCGCCAGCCCCGGAGCGGGAGACCTCCGCCAAGGCGGGGACCCCGGCTTCTGTGCAGGCCGCCACGTAGGCGGCGGCGTCGCTTTGCCAGTCCTTGTCGTCGAAGTCGCAGGCCAGCAACTGGGTCGTGTCGTCGGGGAACATCGGGTACAAGCCCACATGCAGTTCGCGCTGTCCCGGCTCGGGCCGACTCAGGTGCCGGAAGATCACCTGGTCGGTGAGCGGGAAGAACACCCGCTCAGCTTCCGACTTGGCCCTGTCCCAGGGGTTCTCCTCGGCCGGGCTCCATCCGGTCCGGCCGTTCTTCGCGCTCACCCACCGGTTCGCGTAAACATCCACGCGGCCGACGAACAGTGCTCGGAACAGGGCGACCTTGGCCTGCGGGTCGGAGGCCGCGTCCGCATAGGGCAGGCCACTGCCGGACGGCATCTCGGGCAACGTGGGCGGTGCTTGCCTTTCCACCGCCTCGGGCCGCTCGGGCACGGTGTCGGGTGCCGGCATTCCGAGGCGTTCCCGGAGCCGCCGGTTCTCCTCCGTGAGCTCGGCGATCTGCTCGAGTACGACGTCGAGCCGGATCCGCAACTCGGCGGGGTCGTCCCACCCGGACCAGCCATCCACGGGTCAATGATCCAAAAATCCTGACCGGACCGCAGCCGATCAGGACATTTCCGTTCTCGTGTCCCTCGGTCTTCTGGTCCGTGTGGGCGCCGGAGGCATCGACCGATGAGGGCTCTGGCTGGGCGCACGCTGGGCGGCGCAGCGAGGCGAACCTCTCGGCGGGCAGCAGCCGGTCCAGGTCCAGCGGGTAGCGCCGCTTTCCGCGCCGTACGTCCAGGGACAGGCGCAGCACCGGGACTCTCAGCAGGTGCAACCGGTAGGGGGTGAGCCTGTGGCGGGCGAGCTCCTCGTGGGTGCTCTCCACACGGGTGTGGACGACATCGTTGACGGACACCACAGCGACCGGTGGACAGCTCTCGTGCAGGGGCATGCTGGGCGTATGGAGTCTCGGGTGCGGTACGCGGAGATCCGGCCCTACGCGGTTCCGGAGACGCTGGAGGAGCTGGCCGGTCCGGCAGCCGGGGTGGTGGCTCTGCCGACTGTGCTGGACTGGACGCCGAAGCGTGTCTACGACCTGTCGGACGATGTGGACCTGCGGATGTTCTATGAGACGGTCATCCGGGAGGCCATGCATGCGGGGGAGCTGCGGAAGTTCCTGGACCCGGTGCTGCTCTCGGCCGTGTGGCAGAGGCTGTGGCTTCCGCCGCGCGCGCGGTTGATGTGGGAAGGGCGATTCCCGCAGCTGGCCCGCAGGGCTGCGTAGTATCCGCCTGCATGGATCCCTTTCACGCCCGGCTCGCCAGTATCGGTCTTGGAGCCGCCGCGGGATACGGCTTCGTCCTGGCCGGCGGGGACGCGGTTCAGGCGCATGGGTTCCTGGAACGGCTGTCGGATGACGTCGACCTGTTCACGGACATCGCTGACCCGGTGGCCTTTTCCGAGGCTGTCGGTGTGGTGGCTGCGACCTACCGGGCGGCGGGCCTCACTGTTGAGGTGGAGAAGTCCGGTGGGGTGTTCGCCCGGTTCGCGGTTGCTGATGGACAGGGGCGCACGGCGAAGGTGGAGCCCGGGTGTGACTGGAGGGCTCGTCCGCCTGCCGTGTTGGAGATCGGTCCGGTCCTGCATGCCGATGACGCCGTGGCCAACAAGGTGACCATCCTCTTCGGACGGGCCGCGCCACGGGATTACCTCGACGTGAATGCCGCGCTCGCCTCCGGACGGTACTCGGGTGGGCAACTGCTGGAGTTGGCGTTGGAGCACGACGCCGGGTTCGATCCGCGTTACGTCGCCCATGCGCTGCGGGCGGTCGACCGTTGGCCGGACCGGGAGTACGAGGTATACGGCATCAATGGCGGCCAGGTGGAGGACATGCGCCGACGGTTGCGCGCCTGGGCTGCCGAGATCCTCGATGAACGGCTCGACGAGAAATGACCCGGTCGGCCGTGTTGACCTGAGCGCCAACTGGCGCGGCTCCTTCGCGGCTACGGCGTCGACCATGTGCACAGGGGAGGACAGGGGGCTGGAACCCCGGAGAAGGGGTGCTTGTGGAGGTCCTACAGCGGCTTCCGTTCGATTCTCCGATCGGTCGGCAGCGTCGTCGGGAGCCCAGCTCCGGTCTCGCTGGTGGGCCGGTGACAACCCTGTCGGTGGACAGCCACACACGCCTGGTACGCCGTCTGGCCTCCCTTCCTCTCATGACATAGCTCGCCGTGCTGCCCGCGGGCTCAGGATGCCGAAGGCGGCGGTCTCCCGTCTCCCACGCACGACCAACGGCGCACACCGGCCCCGTGACCAGCAGCTTCAAGATGGTGGATCTTCTGCGTGGAACCGGGAACGCAGCAGCTTCTTGTCGATCTTGCCGACTGCCGTCTTGGGGAGGTCGCTGAGGAAGGTCCAGTGCTCCGGGATCTGCCACTTGGCGACTTTGCCTTCCAGGAAGGCGGCGAGTTGGCGGGCGGATGCGGTTTCTCCTTCGCGGAGCACGACGCAGGCGAGGGGGCGTTCGTCCCAGCGTGGGTCGGGGATGCCGATGACTGCGGTTTCCAGGACCGCCGGGTGGGCGGCCAGCAGGTTCTCCAGTTCGACCGAGGAGATCCATTCGCCGCCGGATTTGATGATGTCCTTGGCCCGGTCAGTGATCTGGAAGTAGCCGTGGTGGTCGATGGTGCCGATGTCGCCGGTGCGCAGCCAGCCGTCGTGGAAGGTGTCTGGTGCGGAGTGGTGGTGGTAGGCGCCGGTGATCCACAGGCCGCGTACCTCGATCTCGCCGGTTGAGGTGCCGTCCCAGGGCAGTTCCTCGCCGGTGGTGTCGATGATGCGCATCTCGACTCCTGCGGCGACGCGGCCCGATCTGTGCCGCCAGCGGGGATTGTCCGCCGGACGGGCGGGCGGGAGGGCCAGGCCGCCCAGGGCGGTGGTCTCTGTCATCCCCCAGCCCTGCACGATGTGCAGGCCGTGGCGCAGCTCGAAGTGCTCCAGCAGCGTCGGGGAGACGGCCGCGCCGCCCGAGAAGGCCTTGCGCAGCGACGACAGGTCGATCTCGTGGCGGACGCCGTGGTCGAGGATGGCGCTCCAGATGGTCGGCACGCCTGCGGCGATGGTGGTCTGCTCGGCCTCCATGAAAGCGGTCAGGTGTCCGGGCTGCAGGAAGGGGCCGGGCATGTGCAGGGCCGCGCCGGTGAGGAAGGCGACGTAGGGAAGTCCCCATCCGTTGACGTGGAACATGGGCACGATGACGATGACCCGGTCGGATTCGGTGACCCCGACCAGGTTCGCCGACGACGAGGCCAGGGCGTGCAGGAACGTCGAGCGGTGGGAGTAGACGACGCCCTTGGGGTCGCCGGTGGTGCCGCTGGTGTAGCACATGGCGGCGGCCGCCCGCTCGTCCACCTCCGGCCAGATATAGCCCGGCTCCTGTTCGGCCAGCAGGTCGGCGTAGCGCAGCACGGGGATCCGGTCACCCAGTGCGGAGGCGTCTGCGTCGCCGACCACGATGAGCGCCTCCACGCTGTGCAGCTCGTCGACGCACCGGGCCAGCAGCGGGATCAGGCTGTCGTCCACCAGGATGACCTTGTCGCCGGCGTGGTCGGCGATGTAGCTGAGCTGCTCCGGGAAGAGCCTGATGTTGAGGGTGTGCAGGACAGCTCCCATGCAGGGGATCGCGAAGTACGCCTCGAGGTGTTCCTGGTTGTTCCACATAAAGGTGGCGACCCGGTCTCCCGGGCGTATGCCGAGCTCGGCCAGGGCCGCGGCGAGCCGTTCGGCGTTCTGGGCGATCTCGGCGTAGGTGGTGCGGCGCGTTCCGTTGCCTGTCCAGGTCACGCATTCGGCGTCACCGTAGATCCGTGCGCCGTGGCGCAGGAGTGCCGTGATGGTGAGCGGGATGTCCGGCATCGTGCTGGCGATCGCCGGGGCGGCTGCGGGTGCGGGCGTGTTCATGCGGCTCTCCCTGGTGCGGTGTGGGTGGTGTCCATCGGGCTGCGGCGGCGGGGGCCGGAGAGGGGGCTGTCAGGAAGCGGGCGCCGCCATGCGGATTACCCTGCGCAAGTCCAGTCAGGGAACATGCGGCGTGCCACTGGATACCGGTCGGCGGACGCGGCGGCTTTGGCGGGTCGTGTTCGTGCCGGGTTGGAAGCCGCAGGCCGCTTGAGGGATGACTGCTGAGCGGCGAGGTGGCTGGGCACAAGGGGGCCAGGTTTGGAGGCTGCCGGTCCCGGAGCCGCGAAAACCATCGTGATCTCCTCCGGCCGACGCTGGACAATTGAGCTGAGCTCAACTTACATTTGAGAATGTGACTGCACAAGAGATGCCGCGTAGTGCGGCCTCACGGGAGAAACTGCTACGTGCCGCTGCCGACGAACTGGCCGAGACGGGTGAGCTGGAGGTGGCGGCAGCGGCCCGGCGGGCCGGTATGAGCACGGGCTTGCCCTACCGGTATTTCGGCACCCGTAGCGGCCTGCTCATTGCCGTCCTGGACGCCTTCTACGAGCGGCTCGGCGAGGCCGCCGCGCTCCGCGAGTACGAGGCCGCGACCTGGAGCGAGCGTGAACAGCAGCGCATCCGCGACTGGGTTGCCTTCCTGTACGCCGAACCCCTGGCCCCTGTCGTGCTGGGCGGGCTGGGCGGTGACGCGGAGGTGGCCGGTGCCCACACACGCCAGCTCCACGCCCTGATCGACCTGGGAGCCCGCAATCTGGCCCGCGCCCAGCACGCCGGCGAGATCCCGGCCGACCGGGACCCGGAACTGCTGGCCGCAGCCACCCTCGGCGGCACCAACGCGGTGATCTCGGTTGCCCTCACCCGAAGCCCGCGCCCCGCTGCGCAGGACATCGTCGCCCAGCTGTGGGCATTCGTCGCCGGCGCCGTGGGCCTGGCGTCCTCCTCCTCCTGAATGGAGCACCGACATGCCTCACTCTTCCCAATCCCCCGGGCAGAACCGGGTGGAGACCATCGAGTCCCTCGACGGCCTCCACGCAGACCTGGCCCGCCGCCACAAGGCCACCTCGAGCGGCGGAGCATCGGTCGATCCCGCCGTGGTCGACGCCGATCTGGCAGCCGTGGAACGCGACGGGTACGTCATCCTGGAAGGCCTCCTCAGCCCGGCGCAGTGCGAGGAGATCCGGGCGGGCGTGACGCCGCTGCTGGACCAGGCCGGCCGCAACACCTTCGAGGGCCGGCGCACCCAGCGCGTCTACAGCGTGCTGAACAAGACCCGCGTGTGCGACCAGTTGGTCGACCACCCGCGCGTCCTGGCCCTGCTCGACCGGCTCTTCCAGCCCAACTACCTGCTTTCCCAGCTCCAGGTCATCAACATCAATCCCGGCGAGGACGGCCAGCTGCTCCACCCCGACGACGCCATCTATCCCGTCCCGCGTCCCCGGCCGCCGCTGGGCGCGGCCACCGTGTGGTCCATCGACGCCTTCACCGAGGCCAACGGCGCCACCGTGGTCCTGCCCGGCAGCCATAACTGGGGACAGGACCGCACACCGCAGGACGGCGATGCGCGGGCCAAGGCCGTCATGCCGCCCGGCTCCTGCGTCTTCTTCATCGGCACCCTGTGGCACGGCGGCGGCGCCAACCAGTCCGACCACGCCCGCTTGGCGGTCACGGCCCAGTACTGCGAGCCGTGGCTGCGCCCACAGGAGGCCTTCCCCCTCTCCACCACCCGGGACACCGTGCGGACGGTGTCCGAGGACATCCGGCGGATGCTCGGCTACAGCATTCACCCGCCCTTCCTCGGCATGGTCGACGGCATGCACCCCAAGCGCCTGCTGGAGAGCTCTTCTTGAACCCGTGATGCCTCCGGGTTCTCGCCGGGGCAGGTGCGCAGCCGTCACGGGGCGGCGGCATAGATGTCACACCGTCGTCGGCGGTCCGCCAGCGTAAGAGGCCTGCCGCGTCACGGTAGTAGTTCTGCACGACGATCCGCCGCAGCGCCTCGGCCTGCGGGCCAGACCGGTATCCCGGTTCCTGCCGGTCGAGGTGTTCCAGCAGCCGACAGGCGTCGTCGCCGGCTGCCAGGATCCTGGTCTTGGGCCGGGTGGGATTCTTGCCCAGACGGACCGGACGCCCGTAGCGACGCCCCCACTCCTCATCGACCAGACCGGTCAACAAGTGCGACGCGGTGCGAGCCACTTCTTCCAGGACGGCGCGGACGGCCTCGGTGACCAGTTCCAGCCGGGTCAGGTCGCGCACCGCGGCCAGGACATGGGTGGAGTCGGCCTTGTCGAACTTCGGCGGCCGGCCACCGCGGGAACCGCGTTTCTTGCGGTTGGCGATCTGGTCGCGCTTCTCCGGGATCGTGCAGCGGATGCCGCGCTTGCGCAGGTAGGCGCGGTTCGCGCGGGAGCCGTACGCCTTGTCGGCGCGAACCTTGTGCGGCCGGGTGCGCGGGCGGCCCGGCCCGAGCCGGGGTACCCGGATACGCCCCAGGACCACCTGGAACTGCGGGGAGTCGCCGCACTGTCCGGGCGCGATCACCAGTGACATCGGCTTCTGGGCCTGCTCAACGGCCAGGTGGAGCTTGGTCGTCAGCCCGCCCCGGGAGCGTCCGAGCCCATGGTCGTCGAGCTCGGTGAAGACACCACCCGGCGGCTCGATCTGCAGCTCCCCTTTTTGCGGGCACCCGCCGCATGCTGGTGGGCGCGGGCGATGGTCGAGTCCACCGAGACGTCCCAGGTGATCAGCCCCTCGGCGTCGGCCGGGCCTGCAGTTGCTCGAAGATGTGGTGCCAGGTGCCGTCCCGCTGCCAGCGTCGGAACAGCCCATAGACCGTCTCCCGGCCGACAGCTGTTCGCGGCGCTCACCGATAGCGGCCGGACTTTGGTCGCGGACACCGCCTCCGGCTACGCCTCACTCCTGCGCGCCTACGTTCTCGACGGCCTGACGGCGGAACAGCAGCGGTCTTTCGGAGCTCTGACCGACGTCATCGCCGCGCGTCTGCGGCACCCGGGCGGCGATGACTCTCTGCCCTGGCGCCGCTGAGCAGCTGTGGACCGTGGCGCTCCGGTACGCCTGTGGTTCAACAGGGCGGGTGGGCCTGGTCAGTGCTGAGCGGGGTCTGCGAGGCGGTGCATGACGCCTGCGACCGGGGCGACTTCCTCGTCGCCCAGGGCGGAGCCGAAGTGCTTCTGGATTCCGGCGAGATGAGTATGCGCGGCTTCGCGGAAGCGGGTACGGCCCTCAGCGGTGATGTCGGCGTGGACGACGCGACGGTCGGTGGAAGAGGTCTCGCGCCGAACGAGGCCGGCGGACGTCATGCGGTCGAGAAGCCGGGTGATGCCGCTGGTCGTATACAGCAGGGCGCCCGCCAGTTCGCTCATGCGCAGTTGTCCGCCCGGGGCCTGGGCCAGGTGGTGCAGCACGTCGTACTCGGCCATGGTCATGGCGTGAGCCAGCCGCAGTTCCTCCTCCAGCAGTTTCATCAGCCGTGAGTGGGCGAGCAGGAAGTCGGTCCAGACCGCGAGGCGGCTTGGGTCGGGCGACGCGCCGCCGGGGGGCGGGCCTGCAGTCGGGTGGGGGCGGGACGCTGGGCTCACCCGGCCACGATAAGGGACGGGCGTAACCCTGCCTCGTCCGGCGGGTCGCCATCAGGGCCTCCTCCGGCGGGCTTGATCAGGGAGGTCAGAGGCGATGCTCGGGGGCTTTCGCCTGCGCGTATGTGGCGAAGCGGCGGGCGGCTGGAGAAGACGCGTCTGCGGCGGGCAGGACGAGCGCGATCTCGCGTATCAGCGGTTCTGCGGCCAAGGGGAGGAGCGACACAGGTCCATCGTCCGGCGACCCCGCTTGCGCCACGTGGGCACAACTGGGCGGGACCAGAGCGACGCCGAGGCCCGCGCCCACCAGGTTGATGAGAAGGGTCCAGTCGGCGACCTCGCAGGTGATGCGCCGGTGGAGTCCGGCTGCGGCGAAGGCCGAGTCCGTGCGCATACGGGTGGTCCAGGACGGATCGGTCTCCACGAACGGCTCTCTGCTCAAGCGCTCCAGAGTGACCTCGCCCTCCGAGATGAGCGGGTGCTTCGCGGGGCAGGCCACCATCAGCGTCTCCCTGGCCAGCGGGAGGACCCGCAGACCGGGCACGATGCCGGGCACCGGGTCCAGCAGGGAGCAGTCCAGTTCCCCCTCGGCCACCATGCGGGCCATGTCCGCTCCGCCGGCCTGGCGCACCGTGATCTCCAGACCCGGGTGAGCGTCCGAGAAGTCTGCGAGCCAGGCGGGAAGCGGCAGCAGCCTCATGTCGACGGGGTAGGCGCCGATGCGGAGCGATCCGGTCAGCAGCCCGCGCACACCCTGGACCGCCTGGTGAGCGGCAGCCGCTGCGTCCAGAGTGCGCCGTGCCGCCGGCAGAAGAGCGAGCCCTTCCGCTGTCAGGCGTACGGGGCGGCTGCCGCGGACGAACAGTTTCGCGCCGACCTCCCGCTCCAGAGCGCGCACGGAGGACGACAGGCCGGACTGCACGATCAGCTCCCGGGAGGCGGCCCGGGTGAAGCTCAGCTCCTCGGCGAGAGCGACGAAGTGCCGCAGGTGGCGAAGTTCCATGCCACAAGTATCTCCGGCAGAGATGGCTGTCAGCTGATCCAGCTTCCGTGGAGTGGAGATGAACGGAATCGATCGCCTGGTTGCACCGTCTGTGCGGCCGTTCGTGAGGCGACCGCTTCCCACCTCTTCACTGAGCGGAGATCCACATGTCCACGCCGCCCCTCACGGCCGCCCCAGCACACCCCCGAGCCTCGGCCGGCTCCGTACGCGCCACTCACGCCCGGGGGTTCTGGGTCGTCGCGACCGCGTTCACCGTGCTGATGGCCTTCGGTACCCTTCCCACCCCGCTGTGGCCACTGTTCGCCGAGCGCGACGGCTTCGCCACGACCGTCGTCACCGTCGCCTTCGCGACGATGGTGACCGGAGCCGCCGCCGGCTTCCTCCTGTTCGGTCATCTCTCGGACCGCCTGGGCCGGCGGCGCGTCGTCGTTCCGGCGCTGCTGACATCGGTAGCGGCTTCACTGACCCTGGTCCTGTGGCCCTCGACCGCGGGCCTGCTCGCGGGGCGGGTCCTGACCGGGCTGGCGGTCGGGCTGATGGCCTCGACCGCCACCGCCTACCTCAGCGACCTCTACCGCCAGGCCCATCCCGACCGGCCGGGCTCGTCCACCTGGCTTCCGGGCAGGGTGCCCGGTCCTTCAGGGCCGGGGTGAATGCCCGCTCCCGCGTAGCGGGGTAGAGATAGCCGAATCGCCGCCAGGGCGATCCGGCGTCTCGGGAGCGACGGCGGTGAGGCCGACCTCAAGCAGGTATAGCAACTCGGAGTTGAGGGACCGCCGGTCGTCGGAAGCCTGAGTGGTCAGCCGGGCGTGGAAGTCGTCGGGGATGCGGAGCGTGAATTTGACCATGCCGTCATGGTGCCATTAAAGTGACGGCATGTCACGTTTCCGGACATACCCGACGAGCGAGCAGGCGAGCGTCATGCTCGAACACTGTGCGCATGCCCGGTACGTCTGGAACCTTGCTGTTGAGCAGCACTCGCACTGGTACAAGGGCCGCAAGGCCGCGCCTGGTTTCGCAGAGCAGTGCAAGCAGCTCACCGAAGCCCGGCGCGAGAACGAGTGGCTGTGCGCGGGCAACGCCGATGTGATGCAGCAGGCCCTCAAAGACTTCGCGAAGGCCAAGAACGCCAAGTTCACGTCCGGGTTCGGGGAACCGACCTGGCGCAAGCGGTTCAAGCACGAGGGCTTCCGGGTCATCGGTACCGACCGGGTACCCGAGTTCAACGACGACGGCACGGCGAAGATCAACCCGAAGACCAAGAAACACGTCATGGGCCGGTCCGTGGTGGTGCAGAAGCTGAACAAGCGGTGGGCGCAGGTCAAGGTGCCCGGCTGTGGCTGGGTGCGCTTCCGCCTCACTCGCACCGGGCTCCCGTCGGCGAAGACGTTCCGCGTCACGCTGAAGAACGGGCAGTGGCACATCGCGTTCGCGGTCATCCCCGAGCCGATCGGCGCGCCAGGGACCGGTGAGATCATTGGCATCGACCGGGGCGTGAAGATCACCGCCGCCCTGTCAGACGGCCGCACGCTCGACTGTCCGCAGCTCACGACCAAAGAGCGGGCGCAGATCCGCAAGCACCAGCGGCGTGCGGCGAGGGCGAAGAAGGGCAGCCCGGAGAAGACCGCCGAGTACGCGAAGGCCGCCAAACTCAAGGCCCGCGAAGCCGACCGGCGTAAGGACTGGTGCGAGAAGACCTCAACGATGCTCGCCCGCACCTACGACCTGGTGCGCTTCGAGAAGCTGAACATCCGCAACATGACCGCCAAGGCCAAGCCGAAGGCCGACCCCGAGACGCCCGGCATGTTCCTGAAGAACGGCCGCGCCGTCAAGGCCGGACTGAACCGGAGCATCCTCGCCCAGGGCTGGGGTCTCCTGCGTCAGCGCACCGAGCACAAGGCCCCCGGACGCGTCGAAGACGTGCCCGCCCCGTACACGAGTCTGCGGTGCAGCGCCTGCGGATGGATCGACAAGAACTCGCGCAAGAGCCAAGCCGAGTTCGTCTGTTCCTCCTGCGGCTTCACCTGCAACGCGGACACCAACGCAGCAAACAACGTCGCGGCAGGACAGAGCGGGATTCCCCGCCCCCGGCGAACAGTCGGTGCCGGAGGGGTGACAGCGGCCACCGGCCGTTCGAGCGTCCGTGAACCTCAACCCACCTGGGTTGGAATCCCCCTCTTTTAAGAGGGGGAGGATGTCAAGGACTGCAGACCGTGGAACACGCCGACGCCGCCGTCGACGCCCTCCAGGCCACGCCCGGCCGATTCGTCCTCGGCTACGGCAATCTGCTGGGGGCACCGTGGGAGTGGGGCACCGGGCCCGACTTCCGGCGTTTTGCCGAGCACCGGTTCACCCCGTCCAACGACATGCTCGGACTCCAACTGGCCTTCGACGTCACCGCCGACCCCACGTTTCCCGAGAAGAAGGTGTTCGAGGCGGCCCGGGAGATGAACCTCCGCGTCACCACCCACGCCGGTGTCTGGGGCGCGACGAACGACGACAGCATCCGGCTGATGTGGGAGCACGGCTTCATGACTCCGGACGTCACCTACGTCCACGCCGCGTCCCTGTCTCAGGACTCCTACCAGCGGATCGCGGCCACAGGAGGGTCGGTGTCGGTCTCCGCCGAAAGCGAACTGAACGCGGGCCAGGGCTACCCGCCCACCTGGCAACTACGCAAGCACGGCATAGCGGTGTCACTCTCGATGGATTCCAGCATGTGGTGGAGCGCCGACCTGTTCTCCGCCATGCGTTCAACCCTGAGCGCCGACCGGGCCCGCGAGCACCTGGCAGCCCACGGCCGTGACGAGACGCTCCTGCACAACCACCTGCGTGCCGAGGACGTCGTGAGCTGGGCGACCCTGGGCGGTGCGCACGCACTCGGCCTGGGCTCGCTGACCGGAAGCATCACCCCCGGAAAAAAGGCGGACCTCGTCCTGATCAAGAACGATCGGTCACCCGCCATGTTCCCCCTCCTCCACCCCTACGGACACGTCGTCTTCCAGGCGGCCCGGGGCGACGTGCACACCGTCCTGGTGAACGGCCGAGTCGTGAAACACGCCCACGCACTCCTGGGCGACAGCCTCGGCACCGCGCGAGCAGCGGTGGCCGAGACCATAGAACATTTCAGGTCCGTGATGGGCGAGCGCGAATGGCGCGCGGCCCGGGAACCCGAGACCCCGCACACGGAGAAGATCGCCAACCCCTACGGATACACCGAATGGGACGGCGGCTCCGACCGCCATAAGCCCGAAATGTAACCACCACGTCGATCTGAGCGGGTGCGGCAGGCGGCCCCTCCCCGAAACCGCCGAACTACCAACAGGAAATATTTGCAGCAACAGATATTGTTGAAGCAAGTAACAAGACGCCGGAAAGACCGTGGAACGAAGGACGAGATGAACGACCGCAGCGCAGAGCCCGACACCATCAGCGGCACAACCCGCCGCTGCGCCCCGCAGCGCGTCGGCGGCGTCCTCCACAAAGGACCGAGCCCTCAGGTCGACGACTCGGCCTTCGTGCTGGCCCCGGGCGACCTGACGGAATCCGACCCCTTCGTCCTCCTCGACCAGGCATGGTTCTCCCGGGTCGGGTTCGACTGGCACCCCCACCGAGGCTTCGAAACCGTGACGTTCGTTGTCGAGGGTCACCTCGAACACCATGACAACGCCGGTGGCCACGGCGTCCTCGGCCCCGGTGACCTCCAGTGGGTCACCGCGGGCAGCGGCGTCATCCACGCGGAACTGGCCTATGAACGCAAGCCCGTGCAGACCCTCCAGCTCTGGCTCAACCTGCCGCGCGCCCAGAAGATGACCCCGCCGCGTTACCAGAATCTGCGGGCCGACAGCATGCCTCTCGTCAAGGGCCCGGGGGCACGCGTCCGGGTCTTCGCGGGCGACGTCAACGGCGTCCACGGTCCGGCGGAGACCGTCCACCCGGCGACCGTCGCCCACGGCCGATACGAGCAGGGGGGTCACTTCGTCCACGAGATCCCCGGCGAGCACAACGGCTTCCTCTACGTCATCACCGGCGCACTCCTCGTCGGGCCGGACCGCATGCCGGTCGAGGCCGGCCATACGGCCTGGTTCCCGCCGGGCGACCCCGGGCTCACCGGTGTAGAGGTCCGCGCCACCGAAAAGGCCGAGGCCATCATGTACACGGGCCTGCCCATCGGCGAGCCGGCCATCGCTCACGGTCCGTTCGTGATGAACGACCAGCAGGGCATCGTCCAGGCCATCAAGGACTACCAGAACGGCGAGTTCGGCCCCATTCCCGAGGGTCGCTGAGGCGTGCTTCGGGGTGCTGGTAGCGGTGTACGGGTCGAAGTGGCTCTGGCAGGTATACAGGAACATGCTCACCGCATCGCGCGCGATGGCAATTCAGAGGTTACTTTCGTGGTCGGCGAAGCCGATACCGCCCTCGGTCACCACTGACCTTTGATGCGTGATGTCGCCGAGGGCTGACGATGCGTGATCGTCGCCCTCTCTGTCAGCTGAAAAGGCTCACCGGGACGCCGTCCAGGACGTACGGGCCACCTCGGCCAACGGCAACGCCATGTTCCGACCTCCCCGGGCCTCTGGCCCGGTCGCCTGCCCGGAGTCAGGTGCGACCCACGGGTGGCCCGACCTACAGGTGACTGGCCACGGTTGCGGCAGAACGGACCTCAACCCAGCCAGTGAGTCCTGCTCGCCCGAGGGCTTGATTTATCCGTCAACCATGCGCCACCATGTCCGCTGTACGGACGAACGTCCGCATCGCGGTCAAGGTCGATCGAATCAAGGAGGATTCATGGCCTTCGTGACGGAGGACAACATCACGGATCTCGCCGTGAAACGGTGGGCCACCGCTCACTCCCCCCGGCTCGCCGAGCTGATGACATCCCTGGTGCGGCATCTGCACGCGTACGCCCGCGAGGTCGGGCTCACCGAACAGGAGTGGGCGGCGGCCGTCGAATGGCTCACCGCGACGGGCCGGGTCAGCGACGACAAGCGTCAGGAGTTCATCCTCGCCTCCGACGTCCTCGGCCTGAGCACGCTCGTCGTCCAGCTCAACCACCGCTTCTCGCCGGACGCGACTCCGGCGACGGTGCTCGGCCCGTTCCACATCGACGGTTCACCCACTGCGGCGTTCGGCGCCGACATGTCCGACGGCATCCCGGGAACCCCGCTGTTCGTCACCGGCCGCGTGCTGGACCTCGACGGCACCCCGCTGCCGGACGTCGTCATGGACGTGTGGCAGGCCGACGCCGACGGCACGTACGAGGCCCAGCTCCCGGAGATCGACGAGGCGCGGCTGCGCGCGCTGTACCGGACGCGCGCGGACGGCACGTACTGCGTGCGCACGATCGCGCCACGCGGCTACGCGATCCCGATGGACGGCCCGGTAGGTGACCTCGTCAGCAGGACGGACATCAGCTACTTCCGTCCCGCGCACATCCACTTCCTCATCGACCACCCCGGCTACGAGAAGCTCATCACCCATCTGTTCCGGCAGGGCTCCGCATTCCTCGACACCGACGTCGTGTTCGGCACCAAGGACGAGCTGATCGTGCGCTTCGCCGAGGAACCGGCCGGCCCTTGTCCCGACGGCGGCACGATCGACGAGCCCTATCTGCACGCCGAGTTCGATTTCGTGCTCCAGTCCCGGGACGACGCGGGCGGGCCGCGGTCGTGAACCTGGGGCTGCTCCTGCTACGGCTGCTGCTCGCCGCGCTGCTGTTCGGCCACGGCACCCAGAAGCTGTTCGGCTGGTTCGGCGGCGCAGGGCGCGCCGGAACGGCCGCCGTCTTCGAGCAGTGGGGCTTCGTGCCCGGCCGGCGGATGGTGCTCGTCGCCGCCCTGGCCGAACTCGCCGGAGCGGCCTCGGTCGCGGCCGGGCTGCTGACGCCCGGCGGCTGCGCGGTGGTCGTCGGCACGATGACCGTCGCCGCGACGGCGACCGCACCGAACGGTTTCTGGGCCCAGAAAGGCGGCTGCGAGGTGCCCTTCTGGTACGGCGCCGTGGCCGTTGTGCTCGCCTTCACCGGTCCGGGCGCCTGGTCGCTCGACCACGCGCTCGGGCTGGACCGACTGGACGGCTACGGGTGGGGGTTCGCGGCGCCGGCTCTCGGTCTGGCCATCGCGGTCGTGCCGCTGACCGCCCGCTCCCGGGTACTGCGTGCCCGGACCACGACCACACACTCCACAACGAGGTGACCAGATGCCGATCGAACAACCGCGCACAGAAGACTTCGCCCCGGGACGCCCCGTCCTGTTCCGCGACGCCACGGTGCTGTCCATGGACCCC
Source organism: Streptomyces sp. SID12501 (assembly GCF_010550245.1). GTDB lineage: Bacteria > Actinomycetota > Actinomycetes > Streptomycetales > Streptomycetaceae > Streptomyces. Next base: position 198,859 of record NZ_JAAGLU010000015.1, on the reverse strand, counting down.
GCGATCGGCTTGCTCGACCGGGGCGACGTGCTGGTCCGCGGTGAACGGATCGAGCAGGTCGGGCGCGAACTGCGGGCACCGGACGACGCCGTGGTGGTGGACTGCGCCGGCGGCATCCTCATGCCCGGCATGGTCGACACCCACCGGCACATGTGGCAGACCGCGCTGCGCGGCCTCGGGGCGGACTGGACCCTCTCCCAGTACTTCGTCTTCTACTACCTCAACTGGGGCAAGATCTTCCGTCCCGAGGACATCCACGCCGGCAACCTGCTGTCCGGCATCGAGGCACTCGACGCGGGCGTGACCACCACGGTGGACTGGTCTCACGGCCTGCAGACCCCCGAGCACGGTGACGCGGCCGTCGAATCACTGCGCGCCGTCCCGGGCCGCTTCGTGCTCGCCTACGGCAACCTGCTCGGAGCCCCCTGGGAGTGGACCCGCTCGAAGGAGTTCCGGTCGTTCGTCGACCGCCACTTCTCCGGCCGGGACGACATGCTCGGCCTGCAGCTCGCCTTCGACGTCACCGGTGACGAGGCCTTCCCGGAAAAGGCGGCGTTCGAAGCGGCCCGCGAGCTGGGACTGCCGGTCACCACGCACGCGGGCGTGTGGGGCGCGACCGACGACAACGGCATCCGGCTGATGTGGGACCACGGGTTCATGACGCCCGACGTCACCTACGTGCACTCGGCCACGCTCAGCGAGGACTCCTACCAGCGGATCGCCGCCTCCGGCGGCACGGTCTCGGTGTCGGCGGAGAGCGAGCACAACGCCGGCCAAGGCTACCCTCCCACCTGGCTGCTGCGCCGCCACGGCATCCCCGTGTCGCTGTCGACGGACACCAGCGTGTGGTTCAGCGCCGACCTGTTCTCCGCCATGCGCGCGACCCTGTCGGCCGACCGCACGCGCGAGCACATGGCGGCCCACGCGGCCGGAGAGACGGTGGTCCACAACCGGCTGCGCGCGCGGGACGTCGTGGAATGGGCGACGATCGGCGGCGCCGGAGTGCTCGGCCTCAGCGACACCATCGGCTCGCTGACCCCGGGCAAGAAGGCCGACCTGGTCCTGCTCAAGAACGACCGCAGCCCCGCGATGTACCCGATCCTGCACCCCTACGGTCACGTGGTCTACCAGGCCACCCGCGCCGACGTACACACCGTGCTCGTCAACGGAACCGTGGTGAAGTACGCCCATGAGCTGGTCGGCGTCGACCTGGAGCGGGCCCGCACAGCGGTCGCCGCGACCGTCGAGTACGCCCGCACCACCATGGGTGAGGATGCCTGGCGGGAGGCCGTCGAGCCGGAGATCCCGACCGACGAACCGATCTCGAACCCGTACACCTACAGCGAGTACCGCGGCGAAGGTGTCGCCGTGCAGCACGAGGAGGCATAGCCCATGAACGGCGGCTCAGGCGGCTCCCGAGGACCGCTCGACGGTCTGCTGGTGGCGGACTTCTCCCGGATCCTGGCCGGTCCCTACGCGACCATGCTGCTGGCGGATCTCGGCGCCGACGTGGTGAAGGTCGAGGGCCCTAAAGGGGACGACACCCGCAGCTGGATGCCACCGGTGCGCGACGGGGTGTCGACCTACTACCTGGGCATCAACCGCGGGAAGCGGTCGATCGCGCTCGACTTCCGCGACGAGGCCGACGCACGGCTGGCCAGGAAGCTGGCACGGCGGGCGGACGTGGTCATCGAGAACTTCAAGCCGGGCGGACTGGCCAGGTACGAACTGGACTATCCCTCGGTGAGCACCGGCAACCCGGGCGTGGTCTACGCGTCGATCAGCGGTTTCGGATCCGGGCCCGGCCGGAACGTGCCCGGCTACGACCTGATGGTCCAGGCGATCTCGGGGCTGATGAGCCTCACCGGTGACCCGGACGGGCCGCCCTACCGGGCAGGCATCTCGGTCTTCGACGTGATGGCGGGCAACCACGCCGTCATCGGCGTCCTCGCCGCACTGCGCCACCGCGACGCCACCGGCCAGGGCCAGCACGTCGAGGTGAACCTGCTGTCCTCGGCACTGACCGGGCTGGTCAACCACAGCTCCTCCTACGTCGCCGGCGACACCGTCCCCTACCGCATGGGCAACGCACACCCCAGCGTCTTCCCCTACGAGCCGCTGCCCACGGCCGACCAGGACCTGATCGTCACCGCGGCCAACGACGGCCAGTTCCGCAAACTGTGCGAGGTCCTCGGCGTCCCCGAGGTCGCCGACGACCCCCGCTTCCGGCACAACGCCGACCGCACCGAACGCCGGGAAGAGCTCCGGCCTCTCCTGGCCGAGCAGCTGCGAACGAGGCCCGCCCTGGAGTGGTTCGAGCTGCTCATCGAGGCCGGGGTCCCCTGCGGGCCGATCAACACCATCGACGGCGGCTTCGCCATGGCCGAACGCTTCGGACTCGACCCGGTCGTCGAGGTCGGCCAGGGCGAGCGGGCCGTACCCACCACACGGCACCCGATCCGCTTCTCCCGGACCCCCGCCGCCTACCGGCTGCCCCCGCCCGAACTCGACGAACACGGAGCCGAAGTGCGCAAGTGGCTGGAGGACGACGATGTCTGAGAGGCCTGAGTACCCGACCGCACTCGGTGCGTCCTCCCTCGACAGCATCACCCTGCTCGGGCAGAACCTCGCGGAAGACGTGATGGGCGAGGTCGGCTTCGGGGAACTGGCGTTCTGGCTGGCCACACAGCGGCGCCCCAGCCCCGGAGAGACACGGGTCTTCGAGGCCGTACTCGCCGCACTCGCCGACCACGGCTTCACCCCCACCGCGATCACGACCCGGCTGACCTACCTGTCGGCCCCGGACTCGATCCAGGGCGCCCTCGCCGCCGGGCTCCTCGGCGGCGGCTCACGTTTCCTCGGCGTGACCGAGGACTGCGGCCGGTTCCTGCACGACGCACTGTCGACGGTGAAGGACACCCACCCGGCCGACGACGCCGGCTGGGACGAACTCGCCCTCGCCACCGTACGCTCCGCCCGAGCGGCCGGGCAGCTGGTACCCGGCCTCGGACACCACGTCCACAAGCAGGGCGATCCCCGTACCCCGCGACTGTTCCACATCGCCACCGAAGAGGGCCTGTTCGGCCCGCATCTGTCGCTGTTCGCGGCCATCGGCCGGGTCCACCCGCAGGTGCTGGGCAGGACGCTGCCCCTCAACGGTGCCGGCGTCTGCGGCGCCGCGCTGGCAGACCTCGGTCTCCCGCTGCAACTGCTGCGTGCCTTCGCCCTCCTGGCCCGCACGGCAGGCCTCATCGGCCAGCTCGCCGAGGAGATCCGCAACCCCGTCGCGAACGACATCTTCCTGTCGGTCGACCTCAACAACCGGCCCGTTCCGCCTCGGCCTTGAGCCGGTGTCCCCTGTGGTGGGGCGGATGCGCGGCACCCCGCCTGTCCGCTCCCGCCGCAGACCACGGGGCCACGGCGGCCCGGCTTCGGTCGAGGACGTCGCACAGCGCCCGGGGGATCCCGACGAAATGGCGCTGTTCGCGACGCGGCACCGGTGATCGTGTACGTGGTGTCGAAGGAGTCGGCCCACATCACCGGGCAGTCCATCGCCGCCGGCGAAAACTCTTCGCCGACGCCTGCGCGGACCGGCTCCAGGAGTTCATACCCGCACCACTCGATCCCGAAGCCGTCGAGGAAGCGGGACACGCCTCGGGCAGACGTCCGCACGGGCGCCGTCGCGTCAGCGGTGCGGCACCGCGGAGAGACGGGCGAAATCCGTGCTGATGTCTTCCGCGGTCTGTAGCAGCAGCGGCAGATGATGCTCAACGAGCCGCTCCAGCGAGGTCTCGGCCGCGTGGCAGTTGACATTGACCGCCGCGATGACCCGGCCCGAGCCGTCGCGCAGCGGGGCCGCGACAGACCGGATGCCGGGCGCCAACTGTTCATCGGTGAGCGCCCATCCGCGGGCGCGCACCTCCCGCAGCTCTATGTCACGTTCCTGCCGTCTGGGCTGCCAGGAGGGCGTCAGCCCCGAGCGGGACGGTTCGGTGAGCACCCGCTCCAGGTCCTCGGCGGGCAGGGCTGCGAGCAGCACCTTGCCCAGGGAGGTCTGCAGTGCCGGGAAACGCGTTCCGATCTGTACCGAGAGAGTCACCAGCTTGGCAACGGCCACCCGAGCGACGTAGATGATGTCGGATCCGTCCAGCTGGGCCACGGAGCACGATTCGCCGGTCTGCTCCACAAGTCGTTCCATGTGCGGCCGGGCAATGTCCCACAAGCCCATGGAACGCACGTAGGCGACCCCGAGTTCGAGGACCCTGGGGGTCAGCGCGAACCTCGTCTCGGACGAGCGGACGTAGCCGAGTTCCTCCAGGGTGAGCAGAATCCGGCGCGCGGTCGGCCTGGCGAGCCCGGTCGCGTCGGCGATCTGGGACAGGGACATCTGCGGCTGCCCGGGCCGGAACGCGGCGATGACCTCCAAGCCGCGTGCGAGCGCCTCGATGAAATCCGGTCCTGCTCCCCGGCGTGGCAACGGCGCTCCTCGACTGCGATCCCGCCTGCGGTGTTTCACCAGCTTAACGGGTGCCCGCGATGCGGACCCTTGCCAAGGGAGACACAGGCTCCGGCCATCTTCCTCCCACTCTCTTGACATGTCCCGGTGCCCCCTCTAGCGTCTGGCCGAATCATCGAACGACGTTCTAAATTCCGAACAAAAATGGGCCGTTGATTCTCGCCCAAGTTTTCCAAGGGATATCCCGCGATGTGAGCCGCGGGTCCTTGCAATTGCCGCATCCCTTCCCGTCCGGCGCCGTCGCTCCGTGGACAAGCTCCACCGTGACGACCACCCTCCCGCAGCGAGGAGCCGCAGTCTGTCATGCGCATCACAAGAAGTAGCTCTGTGTTAGTCCGCCGACTGTGCTCCACGGTGGCGGCGTTCGCCGTCGTCATCGGTGGCCTGACGGTCGGGACTGTGGCGGCCGCGCCCAGTGCGCGGGCGGCCACGGCGACGTTCACCAACCCGCTCAACAGTTCCGGCGCGGACCCGTACATGACGTACTACGACGGTAACTACTACGAGATGACGACGCCGTACAGCGGGCCGCTGACGATGCGGAAGGCGCCTACCGTCGAGGCGTTGAAGGCGGCCTCGCCGGTGCCGGTGTTCAGCGCCCACGCCACCGGCCGTGACACCTACATCTGGGCGCCGGAGATGCACCTGCTCGACGGCCCCAACGGCAGACGCTGGTACATCTACTACTCCGCCGGTACGGGTGACATCGAGGCCCAGCGCGTGCACGTGCTGGAGAGTTCCGGCACCGATCCGCTCGGCCCGTACACGTACAAGGGCATGATCTTCGGCGCCGACGACTGGTGGGGCATCGACGGCAGCGTGGTCACCATCGACGGCCGGCTGTACTTCACCTGGTCGGGGGTGTCGACGACGCAGTGGGCCGGCTCCGACCCGAGCATCTACATCGCCGAGTTGAGCGACCCCTGGACCGTGACCGGGTCCCGTACGCGGATCTCCGCCCCGACCTACTCCTGGGAGACGCAGGGCACCCCGATGAACGAGGCTCCGGTCGCGTTGCAGCACGACGGGAAGACGTTCCTCACCTATTCCGCGAGTGCGTGCCAGGGCCCGGACTACAAGCTGGGCCTGCTCACCTTCTCCGGCGGTGACCCGCTGGACGCGAGTTCCTGGGTGAAGAGCGCGGAGCCGGTCTTCGAGCGCAACGACGCGAACAGCGTGTACGGCCCGGGCCACAACGGTTTCTTCCAGTCCCCGGACGGCACCGAGGACTGGATCGTCTACCACGCCAACTCCTCGTCCTCCCAGAGCTGCGGTACCACCCGCACCACCCGGATCCAGAAGATCACCTGGAACGCGGACGGATCTCCGAACCTCGGTGTCCCGGAGGCCACGAGTACCGCCCTGACTGTTCCGTCCGGCGAACCCGTAGTGACGTACTACCGGTTGACCAACCGCAACAGCGGCAAGGTCATGGACGTCCAGGCGCCCAACACCGACGACGGAGTGAAGGTCGGCCAGTACACCTGGTACGGCAATGCCTGGCAGCAGTGGCGCTTCGTCGACGTGGGCGACGGCTACTTCCAGATCGAGAGCCTCAACAGCGGCAAGTGCCTGGACGTGAGCGGCGCGTCCACCGCCGACGGCGCGGGCATCATCCAGTACCCCTGCCGCTCCGCCGGCAACCAGCAGTTCGAGTGGGTCGCCAGCGACGGTTACCACCAGCTCAGGGCCCGCCACAGCGGCAAGTGCGTCAACGTCGTCGGCGCCTCGACCGCGAACCTGGCCCTTCTCGAACAGCGAACCTGCGCCGCGACCGCCGCCTCCCAGTGGACACGTACGTGAGAACCACGCACCGGCCGGCCCCCGGGCATCGGCCCGCCGACACCGAGTCGGCGCGTCGGCCGGCAGGACGCGAGATCCCGCGGCGCCCCGTGGTTCCTCGGCGCAGCGGCCGAGTTCTTCCCCCGCTTCTCCCGACTGTGGTATCCGCAGAAAGGCGGCAGACGTACATGTCCGTGCTTCTCTCCCGGCTGGCGGCGATAGTGGTCGCCGTCGGCCTTCTCCTCACATCCCAGACCCTGGTGACACCACAGCGGGCGGCCGCCGCCGACCCGGGCTACCTGATGGCGCACTTCATCGGGGAGGGAGCCACCGGCCAGCAGATCTACTTCTCGCACAGTGCCGACGGCCTGAACTGGAGCGACCTCAACGGTGGCGGGATGACCCTGCGCTCCACGGTCGGCACGAAGGGGGTGCGTGACCCCTCACTGGTCCGATCCCCGGACGGTGACAAGTACTGGATCATCGCGACCGATCTGTGCATCGGCTGCGGGCAGACGTGGGGTGACGCCATCTCCAACGGCAGCCGCAACCTCGTGGTGTGGGAGTCGAGCGACCTGGTCACCTGGTCGGCGCCGTGGCTGCTCGACGTCGCCGGCGAGATCCCCGACGGACGCAACGCCTGGGCGCCGGAAGCGATCTGGAACCCGGAGACCAACGACTACGTCCTGTACTGGGCGACGAACACGCCCCTCAACGGCGTGACGAAGCACCGCATCCACTACGCCCGCACCACGGACTTCCGCAGCATCACCACTCCGCAGGTCTACATCGAACGCCCCGGCACCCAGGAAATCATCGACACCCAGATCGTCGAGATGCCGTCAGGCGTCGGTGACTACCGTTACGTACGGGCCTCCGGCGACGGCCAGATCACGTTCGAAGGCAGCAACTCGATCCTCGGCACGTGGACCAGCCTCGGCAACCTCTCGGGCATCGGCCTGACGGGCTCCCAGGTCGAGGGCCCGATGTGGATGAAGTTCCGCGACCGTGACGAGTGGGCCCTGTACCTCGACCAGTACGCCTCGGGCAACGGGTACATGCCGGTCACGACCACCGACCCGTCCGCCGTGGGTACCTACCAGCTCCCGGCGTCGGGAAGCTACAGCATGGACGGGACCACGAAGCGCCACGGCTCGATCCTCACCCTCACGGCAGCCGAGGAGACCCGCCTGCTCGCCCGCTGGCCCGACACCGCGATCAACCGGCTCCAGTCGTACAACTACCAGAGCCGCTATGTGCGGCACGCCAGCTTCGACGTACGTATCGACCCGAGCGTCAGCCCCGCCGAGGACGCCCAGTTCCGCCTGAGGACCGGCCTGGCAGGCTCCGGCACCGTCTCCTTCGAGTCGGTGAACTACCCGGGCTACTTCCTGCGGCACTCCGCATACGACTTCCAACTCGCGTACAACGACGGCACCGCCGCGTTCGCCGAGGACGCCACCTTCCGGCAGGTCGCCGGGCTCGCCGACGCCACCTGGTCGTCGTTCCAGTCGTACAACCACCCCGACCGGTACATCCGCCACTCCGCCTACCTCCTGAAGCTCGACCCGATCACCACCACCCTGGGCCGCAGCGACGCCACCTTCCAGGTGACGAGCTGACCTGACCGGGATGCCCGCGCCCTCAGGCGACCACCCAACCGCCGCCCGCACACCGGCGGAGAGGGCGCCGGCAGACCGACGGCACACGAACTTCTACCGCTGAGCCGTTCCGACCTGGTGTCCCGGTCTTGAGGAGCCGTCCCCTTGACGGCGTCCCGCGTGGTTGTGCAAGCGGTCACCGTGCGGGTGTGCGCGGGCGGATGCCCGAGGCGTGCGTCCGGTGACGGTCTCCGCTCCCGATGACGGCAGGTCGGCCCTGGCCCGTGCGGTGGTGTCGGAGGAGGAGTGATCACCTGGTGCCGGGAGGCGGGCCGCCCCTGCCCCGTAGGACCGCTTCCGCCCCGGCGAGGAAGACATCGATGCTGAAGTCGAGTTGAGCGTCGTCGTACGTGGTGACGGGCAGCGCGGCGATACGTGTCAGGACCTGGTACTCGGCGGGATCACGCCGTGCGAGTGCCTCTCTCAGGATCACCGGGCGGGGGTTCACTCCGCTTCTTGACGCGAGAACCCAGGCCCAGCACACCGCACTGCCCGGCGAGAAGCTGGCCGCCGCCATGGTGGCCCGCCTCGCCAAGGGGGTGATGGCCCTGGATGAGGAGATCAGCGAGCTCGACGCGCTCATCGAGGGCCGGTTTCGCGAGCACCCGCAGGCCGAGGTGATCCGCAGCCTGCCGGGGATGGGGAATCTGCTCGGAGCCGAGTTCCTGGCTGCCACCGGCGGTGACATGGACGCCTTCGACAGCGCCGACCGCCTCGCCGGCTACGGCGGTGTTGCTCCCGCGCCACGGGACTCCGGACGCGTCAGCGGCAACCTTCACCGCCCCCGGCGCTACCACCGCGGCCTGCTGCGGGTCTTCTACCTCTCCGCGATGGCCAGCCTGAAATCCTGCCCGGCCTCGAAAACCTTCTACGACCGCAAGAGAGCCGAAGGCAAGGGGCACAAGCAGGCCCTGATCGCCCTCGCCCGCCGACGGGTGAACGTCCTCTGGGCAATGCTGCGTGACGGACAGTGCTACCACGGGTCACTTCCCGTCACGGCAGCAGCTTGACTTCAGCATTGGGATGTTCCTTCCGTTGCCGCGTCCGTTGAGGACTACCACGCAGCCGGCTTCCAGCAGGCCCTTGGCGAGCGCTTTGCCGATGCCTCGGCTGGAGCCGGTGACCAGGGCGGTCTCTCCGGTGATGTCGAACAGTGGGTGGCTCATGCGCGTACCCCGGTGGCGCCGGCCGGGGTGCCGGGCACGGCCGGGCTGCCGGGGAGGGGGGTCCGGGCGGGGCGTTCGGCGAGGACGTCGAGGATGTTGTCGACCGCCAGGTCGACCATGGCGGCCCGAGTGGCCTCGGTGGCCGACCCGATGTGGGGCAGCGTGACCACGTGCGGCTCGGCCACCAGCGGCGACAGTGCCGTTCCCATCGGTTCGCGTTCGAAGACGTCGAGACCGGCGGAGTGCAACCGTCCCTCCCGGACGGCATGGAGCAGGGCCTCCTCGTCGACGACCCCGCCACGGGAGGTGCTGACGAGTGTGGCCGTGGGCTTCATCGCGGCCAGTTCGCGGGCCGAGATCAGGTGCCGTGTCTCCTCGGTGAGAGGCACGTGCAGCGACACGATGTCGGACTCGGCCAGCAGCGTGGCCAGCCCCACGGAGGCCGACAGGTCGTCGTCGGGCGCGTAGGGGTCGTGGTGGAGTACGCGCATGCCGAACCCGTGCGCCCGGCGGGCCACCGCGCGGCCGATCTGGCCGTAGCCGATCAGGCCCAGGGTGGCGCCGTGGATGTCCAGGCCGAGGTAGTCGTGCATCCGGAACAGTTCCCAGGAGCCTGCCGCCAGGCTCGCTTCGGCGGCGCCGATCCGACGGCGGGCGGCCAGGATCAGGGCGAAGGTGAGGTCGGCGGTGGTCTCCGCGAGCACACGAGGGGTGTGGGTGACGACGATGCCGCGCTCGGCGGCGGCGGCCCGGTCGACGTTGTCGAATCCCATGCTCGCCAGCGAGATGACGCGCAGCGAGGGTCCCGCCGCGTCCATCAGCGCACCGTCCACCGGATCGTTGCCCAGCGCCAGAACGCCACTCACCCCGGAGGCGAGCGCGGCGAGGTCGGGGGGGCCGGGCTTCCCGGTCCCCGGCCAGGCCACCACATCCGCCGCCCCGGAAAGGCGGTCCAGACCGCGGCCGGGCAGATTTTCACGGGTGGTGAGGACACGCTTTTTCATCTATGTCTCCAGTGACGAGCCGTGAATTGTCGACCGGCGGCCGGTTCGAAAGAAGCCGGTGCTGGAAAACGCTAGTGGGGGCGGTCGCCGGAAACAAATAACGGATTTGTGTGACGCTATCGGTGATCCTTATCCCCGCCGGAGAATCCGTCAGGGGACCCGTCAAAGGTGGTGATCATTTCGAGGAACAGATCATGCACGGCCAGGGCGGGTTCCGACAGGGGCTGATTGTCCGACGTGACCAGTGACAGCTTGACCTGGATGACGGGATCCACGATGCGGCGCACGGACAGGGAGTGGACGTCGAGGATGGCGCGCGCCGCCGACCAGGGCAGGACCGTGGCGCCGAGCCCCGCGTCCACCGCGTTGACGAGCGTCAGCGCGGATTCGACCTCGCCCACCACGTTCAGCCGGAGCGACGCCTGCTGGAAGGCGGCGTCCACGACCTGTCGGATCGTGTGGATGCGGCTGGGTAGCAGCAGGGGCACACTCGTGAGTTCCTCCAGGTTCACCTCGCCCTGTCCGGGCGGGGCCGTTTCGCCGGGCGCGCCGATCAGGAACAGGTCCTCGGTGCGTACGGGCTCGAACTGCACGCCCCGCAGCGGGCCGGCCCCGTAGATGAACGCCATGTCCATCCGGCCCGTCATGATGGCTTCGCTGATGACGCCGCCGAAGTTCTCGTTGATGTGCAACAGGATGTCCGGGTAGAGCTCACGCACGCTCTTGAGCAGCGGCAGGGCGAGCGCCGCGCCCAGGCTGTACGGCGCGAGGCCCACGGACACGCTGCCGGCGGGAGCCCGGCCGGAGACGTCGACGGCGGCGTGTGCGAGGTCCACCTGCCGGAGGATCAGCTGAGCGTGGCGGTACAGCGCGCGGCCCGCCTCCGTCGGGGCGATCCCGCGTTTGCTGCGGATCAGCAGTTGCTGCCCGAACTGCGTCTCCAGCGCGGACAGCTGCTGGCTGAGCGCGGGCTGGGCGATGTGCAGGATGTCGGCCGCGCGCGTGATGCTCCCCGCATCGACGATCTTGATGAACGAGTAGAGACGCCTGGTGTCCATGCGGGGCCTTCCACGGGGAGTGGAGCCTCATCGTAGGGAGGGGGTGCCCCGAAACACAGTCCCGGAGGGCCTCGGCTGTGAGGCAGGTCATAGCCGTTCGCGATAACGCCAGACCGAACGCATATTGGTGGTCATGCGAGCACGGGATTAAGTTGAGCGGAACATCCAGCCCGGAACCGTCCGGCGAAGTCGGAGTGAATCGGTTCCCAGGAATTCCGTCTGCTCGCGGCCCTCGCCTTTGTGTGCGAGAGAGCGGATCTTTTTCGGGATATCACGAAGACGTGATGGAATCTCCTTCCTCATATTCTCTCCCGGAGGACTTCATGACCCCCATGGTTGACCTCGTCGCCGATCTCGGCGAGGGATTCGGCGCCTACACGATGGGCGACGACGAAGCTCTCCTGGAGATGCTGACGTCCGCCAATGTGGCCTGCGGGTTCCACGCCGGTGATCCGCGCATCATGGACGCCACCGTCCGGACCTGCGTGGAGAAGCAGGTGGCCGTGGGGGCTCACCCGAGCTTTCCCGACCTGGTCGGTTTCGGCCGCCGCGCGATGGATCTCACGCCGGAGGAGGTCCGTACGGACGTGCTGTACCAGATCGGCGCCCTCCAGGCGTTCGCCGTCGCGCACGGTACTCGGGTGCGGCACGTCGCCCCGCACGGACGCCTGGGCAACCTGGTCGCCGTACGCGCCGACTACGCCCGTGCCGTCGTGGACGCCATCGCCGCCCTGGACGAGTCGCTGATCATCCTGGCGCAGGACGGTGAGCTCGCCGACGCCGCCCGGGCCCGCGGACTGCGCGTGGGCATCGTCGGCATCGCCGACCGCGCGTACCGCGACGACGGGACCCTCGTACCCCGCTCCGAGCCCGGAGCGGTGATCCACGACGCGGACGAGGTGGCCCGGCGGACGCTGCGCATGGTCACCGAGGGGGTCATCCGCAGTGCCGACGGCAAGGACGTCCCGGTCGCCTGCGACACCGTCCTGCTGCACGGAGACAGCCCCGGAGCGATCGCGCTGGCCGGCCGCATCCGCGAGCAACTCCTTGCCGCCGGCGTCGGGATCACCTCTCTCGACAAGGTGCTGAGCGGTAAGGGCGTATGACATGAACGCCAACGCCAACGCCAACGCCAACGTCACGATCACGGACTGCGGTGACTCCGCCCTGGTCGCCAAGGCCGTGGGCCTGGACGCCGAAGACGCCTGGCGGCTCGTCCACGCCCTGGCCGACGCCCTGGACGCCGTCCGGCTCACCGGTGTCCACGACGTGGTGCCCACCTATGACGCCCTGCTCGTGGAGTTCGACTGCACCCGCACCGACCACGACACGGTCAGGCGCGCCCTGTCGCACGAGGCCGCCCGCCTCGGGCCGAACCCCGCGCGGACGACACCACCGCGACACTTCGTCGTCCCCGTCGTCTACGGCGGCGAGTACGGGCCCGACCTGCCGGAGGTGGCTGCGCAACTCGACCTGACCGAGAGCGAGGTCATCGCCCTCCACTCCGGGACCGATCTCACCGTACGTTGCCTCGGCGCGCCCGCGGGGGCGCCGATGACGGACGGACCGCCCTTCCCGAGGCCGGTGCCGCGACTGGCGTCGCCCCGCACCCGCGTCGAGCCCGGCTCGGTCGCCGTCGCCGGGCGGCAAGCGGTGATCTGCCCGATGCCCTCGCCCGGCGGCTGGCCGCTCCTCGGGCGCACCCCCGTGCGCGTCCTCGATCTGCACCGAGACCCGATCACCGTCTACCAGCCCGGGGACACCTTCCGATTCCTCCCCATCACACCCGGACAGTGGGACGACTACGCCGGCCTGTCCCTGGCGGACTGCCATGGCTGACACCCTCACCGTCCGCACCGCGGGCATCGTCACGGTGCAGGATCTCGGCCGTGTCGGCCGTTCCCGCTACGGTCTGCCCGCCAACGGAGCCTCCGACCAGCACTCGGCGCGCGTCGCCAACGTGCTGTGCGGCAACGACGAGCGCGCCCCACTGCTGGAGATCACGGCTCTCGACTTCGCGTGCGTCTCCTCCGGCGACATCCTCATCGCCGTGACAGGCGCCCCCGCCGACGTGACCGTCGAAGGAACGGTCCGCCCGCAGTGGGAACCGGTCTCCGTGCGCGCCGGCGAGACCGTCCGGGTCACCGGTATCCGGCGCGGACTGCGCGTCTACCTGGCCGTACTCGGCTCGTTCGAGGCCGACCACCTGCAGGGAAGCTGCGCCCCCGACACCGTCCTGGGATTCGGGCCCGCCCTGCGCGAAGGCGACGAACTCGCTCTGCGCACCGCCTGCCCACCCATCGACCACCCCTTCTCGCGGATCCCGCTGTTCCGCCTGAACGCACCCGTCCCCCCGTTCCCCACCACCTGGACCATCGACGTCACCGACGGCCCCGACCGGGCCGAGTTCGGAGACACGGGACGGCGCCTGTTCGACGCACCCTTCACCGTCAGTCCGCGCAGCAACCACATCGGTCTGCGCCTGCAGGGCGAAGTGCCCCGACGTATCGCCAAGGGCGAGGTCCTCTCCCGAGGCGTCCCCATCGGCGCAGTCGAAGTGCCGGCAGGGGACGAACTCCTCGTGCTGCACCGCGGCCGCGGCGTCACGGCCGGCTACCCCGTCCTGGCCGTCGTCACCGCCACCGGTCTGTCCGCCCTGGGGCAGGTGCGCCCCGGGCAGTCCATCCGCTTCCGCCACCGCACCCTCGACCAGGCGGTCACCGCCCACCGCGCACAGCGGGGCGCCATCGACGCCCTGAGAACCCGCGTCCGGACCGCCTTCGACAGCCTGCGCATTCGCGCTCCCCTCGGCAGCTGACCTCCCCGCACTCGCTCAGCAGCCCCTATCGCCCGCCCGCACGGAGCCGAAACGTCCCTCGTCCCCAGCCTGCTCCCAGACAGGAGAGCCATGACCGCCGTGGCCGCTCAGCCAGCCCCCAACACCACCGTCGACCCCAGAACAGCCCGCAGGGTCACCCTCGCAGGATGCGTCGGCATCTTCGCCGAGCTCTACGACAACGGCATCTTCGGCTTCATGGCCGGAACGCTCGCAGCCGTCTTCTTCCCCGGCTCCGACAACGCCATCCAACTCGTCTTCCTCGGCTACGCCGTCTCCTTCTTCTTCCGCCCCCTTGGCGCCGTCATCTGCGGCCACCTCGGTGACCGCATCGGACGCCAGCGGATGCTGGTCTTCGTCATCCTGCTCATCAGCGCCGCCACCGCGGCCATCGGCGTCCTGCCCACCTACGCGAGCATCGGCATCGCGGCGCCCGCTCTGCTGATCCTGCTGCGCGTCGCCCAGGGCTTCTCCGTCGGTGGCGAGGCATCCGGCGCGATGAGCTTCCTCGCCGAGCACGCCCCGGAGGGCAAGCGCGGCCTCTACACCAGCTACGCCCAGATCGCGTCGTTCCTCTCCCTGCTCACCGGCACACTGATCGCCGCCGCCATGACCAGCGGACTCGGCACCGAGCGCATGGAGTCCTGGGGCTGGCGCATACCGTTCCTGCTCGCGGTCCCGCTCGGCATCACCGGCATCTACATCCGCAAGCGCATCAGCGACACGCCCAACTTCAACCGCCTGAAGGAAGAGGGCGGCCTGTCCAAGAACCCCCTCAAGGAGGCGTTCGCCTCCGCCGAGCACCGCCGGGCCATGCTGCTGGCCCTGTTCATCCCCCTGATGAACGGCTCCGGGTACTACGTCCTGTTCGGCTACATGCCCACCTTCATGAGCAGCGAGCTGCAGTTCACCAAGGTCCAGGGCCTCCTCGTCACCGCGTCGAGCCTGGTCGCGATCTGTATCGCCATCCCGTACATGGGCCGCCTCTCGGACCGGGTCGGGCGCAAGAAGGTCATCGCCGGAGCCGCGGTCGCCATGGCCGTCGTAGGCATCCCCTGTTACCTCCTGATCGGTACCGGCAACGTCGCCCTCGCCGCCCTCGGCGCCTGCCTCATGGCCGTCGTGTTCGCCGGGCACACCGGCGTCATCCACATCCTGCTGGTCGAGCTCTTCCCCACCCGGGTGCGCTACTCCGCCTACGGCCTGGGCTACAACGTCTCCGCCGCACTCTTCGGCGGCACGGCGCCCCTCCTGATGACCTACCTCATCGACCGCACGGGCAACGTCAACATGCCGGCCTTCTACGCCGTCCTCACCGCGGTCGGCACCCTCGTCGCCGTCTCCCGGGTGACGGACCGGGCCCACCTGCCCCTGCGCGACGCCTGACCGACCCCTCGGCACCCGCACCCGCACACCCCCCACACCAAGGAGCACACCAGCATGCCCATCTCCGACTACAGGACGGCTCTGGTCACCGGAGCGTCCACCGGCATCGGAGCCGTCGTCGTCGAGCGACTCGCCAAGCGTGGCCTGGAGGTTCACGCGGTGGCGCGCAACGCCGAAAGGCTCGACGCCCTCGCCGACGCCACCGGCTGCGTCCCGCACGCCGTCGACATCACCGACACCGGGGCGCTCACCGCCGCCCTGGACGGCCTGGAGATCGACGTCCTCGTCAACAACGCGGGAGTCTCGCGCACCGGCAACATCCTGACCGCCGACGAGTTCGCCGTCGACGAGCAGGTCGCCGTCAACATCCAGGCCGTTCTGCACCTGGTGCGTCTGCTCATGCCCGGCATGGTGGAGCGCGACCTCGGCCACATCGTCAACATCAGTTCCATCGCCGGCGTCTACAACTTCGGCGGCAACACCATCTACCACGCCACCAAGGCAGCCGTGCACACCCTCTCCCGCCAGCTGCGGGTCGACGGCTACGGCCGCCGGGTCCGCGTCACCGAGATCTGCCCCGGACGCGTGGAGACGGAGATCTTCGGTCGCCTGCTCGGTGACATGGAGGAGGCTCAGCGGCAGTTCTACGACGGCTACGAGTCCCTCAAGCCCGAGGACATCGCCGACTCCATCGAGTTCGCCGTCGACGCGCCCCGGCACGTCAACATCGGCCACATCGAGATCCTGCCCACCTTCCAGGTCCCCGGCGGCCTGAACTTCGAGCGCCGGGAGGGCTGAACACGATGAGCGGCCTGACCGACGCCACCGCGGCACGCGTGCGCCGTATCAACCCCTCGCCCAGCACGGCGGCGGCTCAGCGGGTGCGCGAACTCAAGAGCCAGGGGCTCACCATCCTCGACCTGACCGTGGGCGAGCCCGACTTCGACACCCCCGACCACGTCAAGGCCGCGGCGATCCGAGCCATCGAGGCGGGCGAGACCAAGTACACCCCCGTGAACGGCACCCCGCGGCTGCGCGCCGCGATCGCCGGCAAACTCCGCGAGCGCCACGGACTGGAGTGCACCGACGCGCAGATCACGGTCGGCGGTGGAGCCAAGCAGGTCATCTTCCTCGCCCTGATGGCCACCCTGGACGAAGGGGACGAGGTCATCGTTCCCGCCCCGTACTGGGTGTCCTATCCGGACATGGTCCGCGCGAACGACGGCACCCCGGTGATCGTCGACTGTCCCGAGGCGGACGGCTTCAAGCTGAAGCCGGAGCGGCTCGCGGCGGCGATCACCGAGCGAACGCGCTGGGTCGTCCTCAACACCCCCGGCAACCCGACGGGATCCGCCTACACCACCGGTGAACTGCACGAACTGGCCCAGGTGTTGCTGGACCATCCACACGTGCGCGTCCTCACCGACGAGATCTACGACGAGATCTGGTATCGCGAGGAGGCCGCGCCGTCCCTGGCAGCCGTCGAACCACGCTTGGCCGAACGGGTGTTCCTCACCAACGGCGTCTCCAAGACGTACGCGATGACCGGCTGGCGCATCGGTTACGGCGTGGGCCCGACGGACCTGGTGACCGCGATCAACACGCTGCAGTCCCAGACGTCCTCCTGCCCCTCGTCCGTGAGTCAGGCCGCCGCTGCCGCCGCGCTCACGGGACCGCAGGACTTCGTCCGGGAAACCGTGTCCGTCTACCGCGGACGCCGCGACGCCATGGTGAAGCTCGTCAACGACGTTCCCCGGCTCAGCTGCACCGTCCCCGACGGGGGCTTCTACCTCCTGGTGAACTGCCAGGACACCATCGGGCAGTTCACACCGTCGGGAAGCCGGATACAGAACGACGAGGACTTCGCCCGCTACCTGCTCGACAGCCAACAGGTAGCGGTGATCCACGGAGCCGCGTACGGCGCACCCGGCTACTTCCGCATCTCCTTCGCCACGTCGACGGACGTCCTCACCGAGGCATGCGCGCGCTTCGCGACGGCCTGCGCCGGCCTGTCCTCCACGCCCTCCGCTTCCTCCGCCCTCTCTGCCTGAAAGGTCGTCATGATCCGCGTCAGTACGAAGTTCGAGCGGCCGGACGCCGCTCTGGTGAAGCAGCTGGGTGCCTTCTCCTCGGCCACCATCCACGAGGCGCAGGGCCGGCTCGGGGCGCTGGACTCGGCCATCAAGCCGGTCGACCACCGCATGTCCCTGTGCGGCCCCGCCTTCACGGTCCAGTGCGCACCGCGCGACAACCTGATGCTGCAGACCGCCATCGCCTACGCCCGCCCGGGGGATGTCGTCGTCGTGTCCGCCGGCGCCTACGAGGAGGCGGGCTCCTTCGGAGACGTCCTCGCCAACGCCTGCCAGGCAAAGGGGCTCGGTGGCCTGATCACCGACACCGGCGTCCGGGACACCGAGGACCTGCGCGCCCTGGGATTCCCCGTCTTCTCCCGCAGTGTGTCCATCAAGGGCACGGTCAAGGAGACAGTCGGACCCATGTGCGAGCCGGTCACCATCGGCGGCGTACTCGTCCGCCCCGGTGACGTGATGCGGGCCGACGCCGACGGCGTGGTCGTCGTCCGCCGCGAGGACGCCGCCGCGGTGACCACCGCCTCACAGGAGCGGATCGACGCCGAGGCCGGCTACATCTCCGCGTACCGGGCGGGCAGGACGGTCATCGAGATGTGCGGTCTCGAGCCGCTTCTCGCGTCGAAAGGGCTCGTGATCGAGGACTAGCGGCGTTGCCCCAGGGCATTGCCGGACGGCGCCGGCCGTGGCGGGTGGCGTGTCGTGCTGTGCGTCGTCGGGCCTGTGACGCTCAGGAGTAGAGCGACACACCGGCCAGGATTTCAGGGGAGACGAGCACACGAGGCTGTCGGGCCGCCGCGTGGACGCTGAACCGTTCGACATAGCCATTGTTCGGATCGTGCTGGCTCTGTGAAGCGCGTACGGTGCCGGCTGCTCCGCAGCCCGAACCAGCATCCGGGGTGCAGGAGGGGTCTCGCCGGGAATGCTCGGACAGCGCGCCGTCGCCACTGAGTTCGCTTGAAGGCGGACAGATCGCTATTTGCTGAGGTCCCTCATACGGGTGGATCGGCCGGCCGGAGAGATTCTCTTCGTTTGTGTTGGTAGCTCTGGATATCAACCCGGGAGGCGGAAGTAGCTTCGACGTGACCCCGGCGGCCTTGGGAGGGTGCGGTGGCTGAGGAACCCGGAACAATTGAGAGTGCGGCCCTTACTCGCAGGTACGTGATGGCTTTGCCGCCCACGGTGAGCTTGCGGACGGCCAACAGGATTCTTTCGCTCGGGAGGAGCACCGGCTACGGTCTGGCGAAACGGGGCGAGTATCCGTGCAAGGTGCTGAAGCTGGGTAACGCCTATCGGGTGGTGACCGCCGGCCTTCAGCGTCTGCTGACCCTCGACGAGGCGGCGGAAGAGCACGCGCCCAATACACCGTCGCAGGGTCACGGGAGTATTCCCACGCAAGAGGAAGCGAGAGCGGACTGCTGCTGTCACTGCCGATGCCGCTCCCTGCAGATTTCGGCCATCGCCCGGCACAGGAACGTCTTGGCCGAGTAGACGATGTCTGCCTCGGGGAACGCCGTGCGGTAGGTGCGGCAGCGGTCGCGGACCTCCTGTTCGTCGAGGACGTAGACGGGGGTGCCGAAACGGTCTGTCGCCTCGGCGAGGGAGACACCGCCGACGGAGACGTCCCCGTCGGCCTCGAGGCGAGTGCAGCGGGGCCAGACGGACAGGCCGTCGGTGGCGCCCAGGAGCCGGGACAGTTCCTCGGGGTCCGAGGGCAGGGATGACGGGAGGGAGGGAAGGGAAACGGTCATGGCGGGCGCCTCCTCAGCCGATCAGCAGGTTCAGACACGCGACGACGGCGGCGGCGCCGGTCACCCGCAGGGCGCCGATGTGCTGGGGATGCCGGCGGCGCCAGGAGTTCTCGCGCTCACGGACCGCTGCCGCGGTGCGGTCGGTCGAGGGGGCGGAGAAGGGCGGGTCGACGGTGAGCGTGGTGATGCCCAGGGGCGCGGCGAGCGCGCGCAGTGCGGGTTCGGAGAGCCTGATGCTCGGCTGGTCCGTGCCCAGCGTGGCGGTCAGCTTCGCCGCGGAGGTGAAGCCGACGGCCGTACGGCCGCCCAGGGGGGTGCGGAAGAACCGGGCCGTACAGCCCAGGGGCCCCGACCGGACGGGGACGAAGAGAAGTCCGGCCGGGACGCGTTCGGAAGGCTCGGGATCCTCGGGAAGGACGACTGCAGACACGATGCTGCTCCTCGAAGTCGAAGACGACGTGCGCCGCTCGGTCGGATCGGCCGGGCGCTCCAGTGACGCAATGCCCGCGTGGCGGGGGACCGGCCACCCCGCTGACGGATGCTTGACGGGAAGCCCGGCCCCATCGAAGTCCCCGAGGGGGCGGTGGCTCGCGGTGTTGGCGCTTGCCTGACGTCTGAGCGACGGTTCATGACGCGTCTCCTACGCCGGGACCGGCAGGGCGGAAGCCCGAGGCCCCGAGGTGTATTTGCGTAATGACGCAACAAGGGGCACACTCCTGAGGTCGGAACCTGTGTGCGTGCTGGGCATGCCGCGGGGCGGAGTCACATCACGGATCGGAGGCAGCCATGGGTGCCGACCCTCCCAGTCCGCGCTGCCTCCTGGGCAGTCGCTGACTTCTGAGTTCTCGCGCCGACGCGGGTCCTCGCCGCATCGAGCGGCGACGGCCGCAGCGGCGCGCTTCCCCTTCTTCGACTTACTCATGCCAGTCGGGTGAGCCCCGCCCTGCCGTCGGCGCTGCCGCCACGGCCGGGTCGTGGCAGCGTGCCCAGAGTGTGGGTGGAGGTCTTCGTGATGTCGTTCCGTACGGACAACGAGACGGGCACCAAGCCCGTCGGCACCGCGCTGCGCACGCCTTTCGTGGCACGGCTGTCCCAGTTCTCCTGGGTGGACGTGGCGGTTGCCGCCGCCGTGCTGGTGCTGCTGTACGTGGTGCTGCGCGTGGGCCACGGGACCACCGTCGCCTTCAACACCCACGAGAACGTGAAGGTCGACACCGATCCCTCGCGACTGCCGTACGACGCGGCACGCTCGCTGCTGCGGATGTTCGCCGCGCTGGCCCTGTCGGTCCTGTTCACCTTCGTCTACGCCTACGCCGCCGCCAGGAGCCGCCGCCTGGAGCGGATCCTGATCCCGGCGCTGGACATTCTCCAGTCCGTGCCCGTCCTGGCCTTCCTGACGGTGGCGGTGACCGGATTCATCGCCCTGTTCCCCGGCTCGATGCTGGGCCTGGAGTGCGCGTCGATCTTCGCGATCTTCACCTCGCAGGCGTGGAACATGACGTTCGGCTTCTACTACTCGCTGACCTCGTTGCCGCGCGAACTCGACGAGTTGTCACGGTCGTTCCGCTTCACCCGGTGGATGCGGTTCTGGAAGGTGGAAGTGCCGGCCGGGATGATCGGCCTGGTCTGGAACGGCATGATGAGCTTCGGCGGCGGCTGGTTCTTCCTCGTCGCTTCCGAGGCGATCAGCGTCAACAACCAGGACTACACGCTGCCGGGCGTCGGCTCCTACGCCGGCGCCGCGATCACCGACGGAGACCTCGGCAAGGTCGGCTGGGCCATCCTCACCATGGCGGTCATGGTGATCGGCGTGAACTTCCTGTTCTGGCGGCCCCTGACGGCGTGGGCGGAGAAGTTCAAGAACGAGCAGTCCGAGGCGAGCGAGGTTCAGCGCTCGTACGTCCTGGACTTCCTGCGGCGCTCGCACTGGCCGCGGCTGCTCGGCCGTGTGCTGCGCCCGGCGGGCCGTGTGCTGAGCCGGGCGGGGCGCGTCCTCGGCACCGACGACCGGCCGCTGTCCGTCGGCCCGTCCCGGCAGCGTGCCGGCGACATCACCTTCGCCGTCGTCGCGGGCGGCCTGATCCTCTGGGGCCTGTTCGACCTGGGGCGCTACCTCTACGACCGGACCAGCCTCGGGGTCTTCGGTGAACCGCTGCTGCTGGGCCTCGCCACCCTCACCCGAGTGATGGTGCTGGTCACCCTCGCCACCCTGGTCTGGGTGCCGATCGGCGTGAAGATCGGCTTCTCGCCGCGACTGACCCGCATCGCCCAGCCGGTCGTCCAGGTACTGGCGTCCTTCCCGGCCAACTTCCTCTTCCCGCTGGTCACCTGGTTCCTGCTGAAGACCGGCCTGTCCATCGACATCGGCGGCACGCTGCTGATGGCGCTCGGCGCCCAGTGGTACATCCTCTTCAACACCATCGCCGGCGCCATGGCCATCCCGACCGACCTGCGCGAGGCGATGGACGACCTCGGCGTGCACGGCCGGCAGCGCTGGAAGCGGCTGATCATCCCCGGGATCTTCCCCTCGTACGTCACCGGCGGCATCACCGCGTCGGGCGGCGCCTGGAACGCCTCGATCGTCTCCGAGATCGTCACCTTCGGCGGCACCACCCTCACCGCGACGGGGCTGGGCGCGTACATCGCCAAGGCCACGGAGGCCGGCGACTATCCGCATCTGATCGCCGGAGTGGCGGTGATGAGCCTGTACGTCGTCGGCATCAACCGCCTGCTGTGGCGACGCCTGTACCGGCTGGCCGAGGCCCGCTACTCCCTCTGAACTTTCCTGTCTTCCAAGCGACTTGGAGCACGTCATGGTGCTGAACTCCCTGCGCGGCCTCCGTGGCCTGCGCGCCGACCGCAACACCCCGGCCTTCGACAGGACCCGTTCCGCGGACGGCGACGTCCTGCTGGAGACCGTCGGCCTGACCAAGTCCTACGCGGGCGCCGACGGCGAGCTGCCCGTCCTGTCGGGCATCGACCTCCAGGTCCACGCTGGTGAAGTCGTCGCCCTGCTGGGCAAGTCGGGCTCGGGCAAGTCGACGCTGCTGCGCTGCCTGGCCGGTCTGGTGCCGGTCAGTTCCGGCACCGTCGCCTACAAGGGCGCCCCGCTGACCGGCGCCAACCCGGGTACGGCCATGGTGTTCCAGACCTTCGCGCTGCTGCCGTGGCTGACCGTGCAGCAGAACGTCGAACTCGGCCTGGAGGCCAAGGGAGTCGGCGCCGCCGAACGGGCGGACGCGGCCCGGCAGGCCATCGACCTGATCGGTCTGGACGGCTTCGAGTCCGCCTACCCCAAGGAGCTCTCCGGCGGCATGCGCCAACGCGTCGGCTTCGCACGGGCGTTGGTCGTGGAGCCGGACGTCCTGATGATGGACGAGCCGTTCTCCGCGCTGGACGTGCTCACGGCCGAGAACCTGCGCGGCGAGCTGATGGAGCTGTGGGAGTCCGGGCAGTTCCCGACCCGGGCGATCGTGCTGGTCACGCACAACATCGAGGAAGCCGTGCTGATGGCCGACCGGATCGTCGTCCTCGGCTCCCGCCCCTACGGCACCATCCGCGAGGTCTTCGAGGTCGGCCTGGACCGCCCCCGGGACCGGAATTCGGCCGCCTTCGAGGACCTGATCGACCGCGTGTACCGGACGATGACCGGTCGGCAGAAGGAGGGGCGCACCCCCGGCCGTGCCGAGCCGGTGGACGCCGTCGAGCTGGAGAAGCGCACCCCGGCCAACACCCCGCTGCCCACCGCGAGCGTGGACGGCCTGTCCGGCCTGGCCGAGATGATCGCCCACCGCGACGGACGCGCCGACCTCGCCGACCTGGTCGACGATCTCGGCCTGGAGGTCGACGACGTGCTGCCCCTCGTCGACGCCCTCGACCTGCTCGGCTTCGCCGTTGTGCACGGCGACGACCTGCTGCTCACCGACACCGGAGCCGCCTTCGCCGGCGCCGACGTACAGAAGTCCAAGACCATCTTCGCCGAGGCGGCATCGGGCGCCCCGCTGGTCAGGCTGATCACCAGCAGCCTGCGCCAGAACCCCGACGGCACCCTGCGCTCCGGGTTCTTCCGCGACGTGCTGGCCCACCACTTCACGAGCGAGCAGGTCACCCGCCAGCTGGAGACGGCCACCGACTGGGGCCGCTACGGCGAGCTGTACTCCTACGACGCCGAGCCTCAGGAGTACCGCCTCGACGAAGGCGACACCGACACCGACACCGATGCCGACACCGACGCCGTACGGGAGGGACAGGTCCGGTGAACGCGCTGCACTTCGCCACCGGTCTCGGCGCGGGGCTGGCCGCGGGCGCGCTGATCGGCATCGAGCGGCAGTGGCGCCAGCGGATGGCCGGGCTGCGCACCAACACTCTGGTGGCCACAGGTTCCGCCCTGTTCGTGCTGCTGTCCAGTTCCTTCGGTACGGGCGATCCCAGCCGGATCGCCGCCCAGGTGGTCTCCGGCATCAACACCGCGGCCACCCTGTGGTGTTCGGCCGCGGTGGGTTCCCTCGCCGGAGCCGGCCTGCCCGGGTACGCACTCGTCGGCGCGGCGGCGGTCGTCGCCGTCAACACCGCCGTACGCGGACTCGCCCAGCGCCTGGACCGTCAGCCCGGCTCGGGCGACGAGGTCCCGACCCCGTACCGCGTGGAGGCCGTGGTCGCCACCCGCGACGAAGCCCACGTCCGCACCCTGCTCGTGCAGTCCCTGGCCGGCTCCGCCAGCCGTCTGCACGCGGTCGCCGCCACCGCCGACGGCGAGGACGGTCAGGTGCGGATACGCGCGGAGATCACCTCCGACGGAGCCGACAGCACACCGGTGGAGAGCGCGGTCGCCCGCATCAGCATGGAACCGGCCGTCGTCTCCGCCGCCTGGCGGCGGACGGCCGCATGACGAGCGGAAACTCACGTCTCCGCAACCGGGCGGTGCCGCGCCCGAGCCGCGGCCGGGCGTTCCTGCGCGACCGCCGCGGGCACCTCGCCCGCCTCCGCCGCGGCGTCCAGGGCCTCGGCGGCGTCACCGGCCAGTACCGCGCTCTCCAGCAGTCCCCGCACCTGACGCCCGGCGGCCCGGTAGTAGATCCGCGTGCCCTCACGACGGGAGGTGACCAGCCCGGCCGCGCGCAGTTTCGCGAGGTGCTGGGAGGTGGCCGCGACATGCGCGCCGATCAGCTCCGCCAGCCGGCTGACCGGCAACTCCCGCTCGCTCAGCGCCCACAGCAGCCGGTAGCGCGACGGATCGGCGACCGCCTTGAGCACCGCCACCGACCGCTCGGCCCGCTCCTCGTCCCATGACGCTACTTGCGCTTCCATGCAAATATGCTAACCGGTGGTCCGGACCCACGTCCGCGCCCCGCAAGGAGGTGAGCCATGACGGCCCACAACACGCCCCGGCCGCAGGTCCCCGTCGTCGACTGCGCCCTGTACGAGTACGGGCGCCGCCGACCAGGCCATCTGTCGTCGGCCGAGGCCATGCACGCCGCCCGCACCACCCCCGGCGCCTTCGCCTGGATCGGACTGCACGCCCCCACCGCCGACCAACTCCAGGCCGTCGCCAGCACGTTCGCCCTCCACCCCCTGGCCGTCGAGGACGCCCTGGAAGCCCACCAGCGCCCCAAACTGGAGCAGTACGACGACACCCTCTTCCTCGTCCTGCGCACCACCGTCTACCTCGAACACGACCACCAGCTGACCCCCACCACCGACCTCGTCGGCACCGGCGAGATCATGGCCTTCGCAGGCCGCGACTTCATCATCGTCGTCCGCCACGACCCCTCGGAGCCGCTCACCGGCGTCCGCAGCCGCCTGGAGGCCGACCCCGAGCGCCTCGCCCACGGCCCCGCCGCCGTCCTGCACGCCATCGCCGACTCGGTCGTGGACCAGTACCTCGACGTCGTCACCGCTCTGGAGACCGACGCCGACGAGATCGAGAACGACGCCTTCTCCCCGGACACCGGCCACGACATCGGCCGCATCTACCAGCTCAAACGCGAACTCGTCGAACTCAAGCGAACCGTCGCGCCCCTGGCCCGGCCCCTGCGCGACCTCGCCGAACGCCGCGTCCCCGGCGTGGACCGGGAACTGGCCGCCTACTTCCGCGACGTCGCCGACCACCTCACCCAGGCCGCGGAGCGCGTCACCGTCCTGACCGAACTCGTCGACAACGCCCTGACCATGGCCCTCGCCCAGACCAGCCTCCAGCAGAACCACGACATGCGCCGCATCAGTGCCGCCGCCGCCCTGATCGCCATCCCCATCGCCATTGCCGGCGTCTACGGCATGAACTTCGACCACATGCCCGAACTGCGCCAGCTGTTCGGCTACCCGCTGATGCTCGGCGGCACCGCCGTCATTGTCACCGTCGTCTACCTGGTCTTCCGCAAGAAGCGCTGGCTCTGACATCCGTCTTGTCGTCATTTGGCACACTGTCCGGATCCGACGGTCCGGTGAAGGAGAATCCCGTATGTCCATGGTCGGCAACCTGCGCAAAGTCGCGAACCTGGCGCGGCGCACCCGGCATCGCCGTGTGGACCTCAGCCACCCGGCCCGCTCCCCGCTCGGCGCGTCCGTGGTCAACTGCGTCGTCTACCGCGACGGAGTCCGCACACCGTCGACGGGCGGCTCGGTGCAGGAAGCCGTCCGGCACGCCCGCAAGCACCGGGGCGGCTTCGTCTGGCTGGGCCTGCACGAACCCGGCGAGGAGGAGTTCGCCGGGGTCGCCGACCTGTTCGGGCTGCACCCGCTCGCCGTCGAGGACGCCGTCCACGCCCACCAGCGCCCCAAGATCGAGCAGTACGGCGAGGTCCTGTTCGCCGTCTTCAAGACCGTCACCTACGTCGAACACACCGAACTGACCGCGACCAGCGAGGTCGTCGACACCGGCGAGATCATGGTCTTCACCGGCCCCGACTTCGTCGTCACCGTCCGACACGGCCGCCACGGCTCCCTCGGCCCCCTGCGCGAGAACCTCGAAGCCCACCCGGACCTGCTGGCCAAGGGCCCTTCCGCCGTCCTGCACGCCATCGCCGACCACGTCGTCGACGACTACGTCACCGTCACCGACGCCGTCCAGAACGACATCGACCAGGTCGAGACCGACGTCTTCTCCCCGCACAGCCCCCGGAGCGCGGACGCCGGCCGCACCTACCAGCTCAAGCGCGAACTCCTGGAGCTGAAGCGGGCCGTGGTCCCACTCGCGCGCCCCCTCGACCGGATCGCCACCGAGCCCCGCGCCTGCGTCGACAAGGAGATACAGGCGTACTTCCGGGACGTCGCCGACCACCTCACCCGCGTCACCGAGCAGATCAACGCCTTCGACGCCCTGCTCGACTCCATCCTCCAGGCCCACCTCGCGCAGGTGACCGTCGCCCAGAACGAGGACATGCGCAAGATCACCGCCTGGGCCGCGATCATCGCCGTACCCACCATGGTCTGCGGGGTCTACGGCATGAACTTCGACCACATGCCCGAACTGCGCTGGACCTTCGGCTACCCCCTCGTCCTCACCGTCATCGCGACCGTCTGCCTCGTCCTCCACCGCAACTTCAAGCGCAACGGCTGGCTGTAACTCCTCGCCTCACCGTCGCCACAATCCATGATTTCCTGAATTCAGGAATCCATGTACTGTCGTGGGTGTGCTGACTGCTGCCTCCGACATCGACGTCCTGGCCCGGTTCGGTCGCGCGCTCGCCGACCCGATCCGCTGCCGCATCCTGCTCGCCCTGCGCCAGGCCCCCGCCTACCCGGCCGACCTCGCCGACGCGCTCGGCATCTCCCGCACCCGGCTGTCCAACCACCTGACCTGCCTGCGCGACTGCGGCTTGGTCATCACCGCGCCCGACGGCCGCCGCACCCGCTACGAACTCGCCGACCCGCGCCTGGCCCACGCCCTGGACGACCTGCGCGCCGCCGTGGTGGCTGTCGCCACCGACCGCACCTGCGCGGACGCCGACGAGCAGGGGTGCTGCTGATGGCCGCGATATCCCTCGGCCCGTCCCCGGCCCGCCGCGACGCGATCGCCCGCCGGATACGCCTGCTGGTCGCCACGACCATCACCTACAACGTCATCGAGGCGATCGGCGCCCTCACCGCCGGCACGATCGCCTCCTCCACCGCCCTGATCGGATTCGGCCTGGACTCGATCATCGAGATCTCCTCGGCCGCAGCGGTCGCCTGGCAGTTCTCCGCCCGCGAGCACGCCGTACGCGAAGCCCGGGAGAAGACCACCCTGCGGATCATCGCGCTGTCGTTCTTCGTGCTCGCCGCCTACGTCACCGTTGACGCCGTACGCGCCCTGACCGGCACCGGCGAGGCCGAACGCTCCCTCCCCGGCATCGTGCTCGCCGCCCTCTCCCTCGCCGTCATGCCGTTCCTGTCCGCCGCCCAGCGCCGCGCGGGCCGCGAACTCGGCTCCGCCAGCGTGGTAGCCGACTCCAAGCAGACCCTGCTGTGCACGTACCTCTCCGCCGTGCTGCTGATCGGCCTGGTCCTCAACGCCATCCTCGGCTGGTCCTGGGCCGACCCGATCGCCGCCCTCGTCATCGCCGCCGTCGCCGTCAGGGAAGGCCGCGACGCCTGGCAGGGCAAGGGCTGCTGCGCGCCCGTGACCGCTGCGGTGCCGACCGCCAACCCCGAGGTCGGCGACGCGTGCGGCTGCGGTCCCGGCCGAGCCTGCCGCGACTGACCGTCCACGCACACCGACGGGCCCGCTGCCGACCGAGGCGCTTACGGGTGCGGTCGCCGTCCACCCCGTACCCGTACCTGTCTCGCGGTGTCCGGTGCGCCTACACCTCGATGTGCGAGCCCATGATGACCGTGCGGTCGCGGGGCAGGCTGAAGTGCTCGGCGGCGTCGGAGGTGATGTAGGAGGTGGCGATGAACAGCCGTTTGCGCCAGGGGGCCATCGTCCGTGCCTTCCCGCGACGCAGCTCGATCTTCGACAGGAAGTAGGACGCCTGGTCGAGTTGGAGCGGTCCTTCGGTTTCGGCGGGGTCGAGCATGGCCAGTGTGGCGGGCACGTCCGGGGTCTCCATGTAGCCGAACCGGGCGGTGACGTGGATGATCCCGTCGTCGCCGTACCCGAGGTCGTCGACGACGGTCCGCTCCTCGGCCGGTACGCGGGGGACGGGCTCGGTCTTGATGGTCAGGATCACGACCTGGTCGTGCCGGACGTGGTTGTGCTCGACGTTGGCCCGCATGGCCAGGGGCGCGGTCTCCTTGTCCCGGTTGAGGAAGACGGCCGTACCGGGCGCCCGGAGAGTTGGCTCCTGCCCGGTGTGGAGGTGGTCGATGAACTCGCGCAGCGGGCCTTCCTGGCGTGCTCGCTGCGCGGTGACGAGTTCGCGGCCGCGCTGCCAGGTCGTCATGACGGTGAACGCGGTGAGACCGATCAGCAGCGGCAGCCACGCACCGTGGGCGAGTTTGGTCAGGTTGGCCGCCACGAACAGCAGGTCCACGAAGAGGAGCAGGCCCGCGCCGATGGCGAGCAGCCACCGGGGCGTGCCCCATTTCGCGCGGGCGACGTAGAAGAAGAGCAGGGTGGTGATGGTGATGGTGCCGGTGACCGCCATGCCGAACGCGTAGGCCAGCGCCGCGGAGCTGCGGAAGGCGAAGACCAGGGTGAGGACCGAGACCATCAGCAGCCAGTTGATCCAGGGGACGTAGATCTGGCCGATGGTGGATTCGGAGGTGTGCGCGATGCGCAGCCTCGGCAGGTAGCCGAGCTGGGCGGCCTGGGAGGCGACCGAGTACGCGCCGGTGATCACCGCCTGGGAGGCGATCACGGTCGCCGCCGTCGCCAGCAGCACCATCGGCCAGCGTC
Source organism: Streptomyces sp. SID12501 (assembly GCF_010550245.1). Taxonomy (GTDB): domain Bacteria; phylum Actinomycetota; class Actinomycetes; order Streptomycetales; family Streptomycetaceae; genus Streptomyces. Next base: position 169,798 of record NZ_JAAGLU010000015.1, on the reverse strand, counting down.
CCCAGTCGGGCACGAGCAGGAAGAACGGGCTGCTGATGTTGGCCGGATCGTCGAGGATCAGCGCGCCCTGGCCCAGGTAGCTCAGGACGCAGGCGGGCAGTACGAGGAACAGCCAGCCCCGGGTGATCGCCCGGCGGCCGAAGTGCCCCATGTCGGCGTAGAGCGCCTCGGCGCCGGTGACCGCGAGCACGATCGCGGCCAGGGCGAAGAAGGCCGTGCCCCAATGGCCGGACAGGAAGCCCAGCGCGTACGTCGGTGACAGTGCCCTGAGGATGTCCGGGTGGTCGGCGACGCCGGCGACGCCGCACGCGCCGATGGTCAGGAACCAGACGATCATGACCGGTCCGAACACCCGGCCCACCGCGGCGGTTCCCCGGCGCTGCACCAGGAACAGCCCCACGATGATCACCGCGGTGATCGGCACGACCGCGCTGTCCAGCGACGGCTCGACGACCTTGACTCCTTCCACCGCGGACAGCACCGAGATCGCCGGGGTGATCATGCTGTCACCGAAGAACAGCGACGCCCCGAAGATGCCGAGCGCGGCCAGCACGACGGCGGCCCGACGTCCACGCTGTGAACTCCACCGCCGTAGCAGGGTGATCAGCGCCATGATGCCGCCCTCACCGTCGTTGTCGGCGCGCATCGCCAGCAGCACGTAGGTGACCGTGACGATGATCATCACCGACCAGAACACCAACGACACCACCCCGTACACGTTGTCCGTGGTGACCGGGACGGGGTGCGGGTCGCTCGGGTTGAACACCGTCTGGAGGGTGTAGATCGGGCTGGTTCCGATGTCGCCGAAGACCACGCCGAGAGCACCGATCACCACCGCGAGGCGCACCGTGTCGTGCGCGCTCGCCCGACCGGCCTCCGGTGCCCGCGCCGCGGATCCGTCATCCGACGCGGTTGCCTGCCGGCGATCAGCCATGGTGCTCCTCCTCTGTGCCGTCCCGCTGAGCCGCGGATCCGCGGCAACGGGGCGGAGGATACCGACCCACAGGCGTGACCGTCGGCAGGGACGCCGCTTCGTCTCGAACGGCGTCTGCCCGGACAGGGGCGTCGTGAATCCGGCACCCGTACTCGGGTCGTCAGCCTCTCGGGCTCTTCGCCGTCCATGGTCGGCGAAGAGCCCCGCACACCCCATGCGATCTTCGCGCCGACTGAGGGGGACCTGCTCCCTTCCAGGGCAGGCGTACGGGAATGCCCGCCCCTTACTTCGCGACCTCGCCCCGCCCACTCACCGTTTACGCCTTGGGCACTGGGCAATGCAGCCAGGGTGGTCGCCTCCCCTGTGGTGGAGCGCCTACGGATTGTGCGATTGTCGAGTCCCAACAAGCGCGGGAGTCTGGTTGACCGGACGACCTTCCGTGGTGCCAGCGAGCCGGTAGGTGGTCACTACCTGGCGAGCGCTGAGGTGCGTCGGTGGGCAGCCGGTGGACAGACGCCTTTGGACGGGGCATCACACAGGAGCACCGGTCAACTTGCTGCAAGTGCTCTGATCAGCACAAACGTCACCAGGCGGCACGACGGAACACCACGCAACACGATCCCTCACGGTCTCGTAATGCGTAGGTCTCTAGTTCGAAACCCGAACGCGTCTCCAAGGTGAATCCCGGGTCAGGCCTGCGGACTGGGGTTTCCTCTTTCGGGTGACCATGGAATTCAGGAAAAGTGGGCACGCGTGCCCTGCGATGGCGGCAGGTGAACAGGGTGCTGCGCGGCCCTTGGGTCACGGGGCTGCCGCCCGACCGCGGTATGGGAGAAACGGCCCGTACAGGAAACGGCCCGAGGGGGCACACGGGTGTGCTTGGACGCCTTGTGGGGCGCGGCAGCTGTACTGGACCGAAAAGGACGGTTCTTCGGGGGCCTGCCCGCGGTCGTGATCAGCGGGCCTGCCGGAGGCTGCTGCCCCAGAGAGCCGTTCGCGGGAGGCGGAGTCCGGCGAGGTAGCTCGCGGATGTTTCGGCGTAGCAGGTGGGCGATTCCTCGCCAGTCCTTCACTTTGTTGATGGCCCGCTCGATGGTGTTGCGGCGGCTCCGCGTACGTGCACAAGGCGTTGCGCCGGGGCGGCCGGGTCAACGTCGGCGGGCCGTGCAGCAACAGTTGAAGGTCGGCTGATCCATCGCATGGCAGACCCGGCCACATCAGGGACACACGGCCCGGTGCTCGCCGTGAACTTGCGGGTGAACCGTGACCGAACTCAAGGCCCTCGCCTACACCTTCGCGGGCGCAGGAACCGGCAGGCGACGAGGAAGGTGAGGGTGAGGACCATGCGGCCGTTCGGTGATCTGGAAGCCGACGTCATGCGGGTGCTCTGGGTGGTGGCGCTGGCACCAGCCGTGCTGTTCGTCGACACGGCGTATCTGCCGAATTCCTGATCGCCGAACCCCGGACGCGTCACCGACCGGTCAGCGTGTCCAGCGTCATCGCCACCAGCTGGCCCTCCAGCCCTGCCTGTTCGGGCATGAAAGCCGCCCGGAACGTACGCGCGTGCAGCAGCGACAGCAGCCACCAGGCCGTCGCACGCGGATCGAGGTCTGCGCGGAGGGTGCCCTCCTGCTGCCCCGCACGCACCAACTCGGCGAAGGTGTCGGCGAACCGCTGGTGCGCCGCCCGGACAGCCTCCTGCAGTCCCGGCTCGCCGGTGAGGGCGAAGGCGTCCGCGAAGAGGAAGCCCAGTGAGCCGCGGGAGTGGAAGCGGGTCATGTGGTCCGGCTCCAGGAAGCCGCTCAGTAGACCGGTGACGGACTGGCCGGCCTCCACCGCCTCGGTGAGCATCGCGCAGACGTGGGAGACCGCTCCGTCCAGGACTGCCTGGTACAGGGCGGCCTTGGTGCCGAAGTTCTGGAAGACCACCGGTTCGCTCACGCCGACGCGGGCCGCGATGACGGAGACCTTGGTGCGCTGGTAGCCGGTCTCGGCGAAGGCCTCCGTGGCGGCGGTCAGGATCGACTCCCGTCGCTGGGTCGGGGTCATCCGCACTCGCTTCGTCGACTCGCTCACATCGGCATCGTACGGCCTCTTGCCGCCCTTACTTAGTCGTGGCTAAGCTCGAAGCGTTGTACTTAGTCATGGCTAAGTAAGGAGTCCCGTCGTGAAGAATCTCGGACAGCTGCTCCAGCACGGACAACCCCATCCCGACACCGAGGGCAGCACCATCGCCAACGCCCGTGGCTACGAACTCTGTGGCGCCGTCTGCTTCGGCGGCCTGCGCCCGTGGGCCTACGGCCGACTGGCCCGGCTCAGCGGCGCCCGTCCCGGCGACCGGGTCCTGGACGTCGGCTCCGGTACCGGCTACCTGACCCGGCGCATGGCCAAAACCGTCGGCCCCACGGGGACGGTGCTCGGCATCGACCCGGCCATCGAGGTCGTCGAGTACGCCCGGGGCAAGACGCGCGAGACGTACTGCTCCTACGAGACCGGTGTCGCCGAGGCGCTCACCGCGCCCGACGCCTCCTTCGATGTCGTGGTCACCAGTCTGGCCGTGCACCATCTGCCCGAGGATCTGAGGCCCGTCGCGCTGCGCGAGATGTGCCGGGTGCTGCGCCCCGGCGGACGGCTGCTCGTCGCCGACTTCCGGGCGCCGCGCACCCGGCCCGTGCGGCATCTCATTGCCGCGACGACCGGGCACGTCATGGCTGACTATCGGGTGGACCTGCTTGACGGGCTCATCGTGGACGCGGGCTTCGAGGTGCGGGGGCGCGGGGACGTACGGCCCTGGCTGCGGTACGTGCAGGGGGTGCGGCCGCAGAAGTCGTGAACGGAGAAGTCGTGACCGGGTGGTGATGGACGCGGTGGTGACAGGGGCGCGTCCTTCGTTCCATGATGGGCGGGTCATGGGGGGATCGGTGCATGTGTCCCGTGTGCGCCACCGCGGCTGGGTGCCGCGTCTGGTGCCGGTGGTGGCTGTCCGCGCCGGGCTGTTCTCCGTGCTGGGTACGGCGGTTGCGGGCACGGTCCATCATCTGGCCTTCGACTCCAGCCCCTCGTGGGGTGCGCGGGCCTTCGCCGCCGTTCTGCTGTTCTGGGTCGCGGTGCCGGGTGCGGGGCACGACAAGCCGCTGGTACGGCAGTTGCTGCTCGCGGCCGTCTCGCAGGTGGTCGTCGGTTTCTGGTTCGTACGGGCCGACGACGCGATCCAGGTCCCGGGCCAGGCTCCGGGCCACACGATGTGGCCGTCCTGCGTGCACGCCGGATGGCCGGTCGTGGTCGGCCATGTGCTGCTGACAGTGCTGTGCGCCGTACTGCTGCACGGCATGGACACCTGCCGTCGACGGGTGCTCTGGGCGGCCGGACGGGAACTGCTGCGCCGGCTGTTCGCGCCGGTCCGAGCGCCCCTCGAACCGGCCGTGGACGACAACGCGTCGAGCGTGCGCCACAGTGACGACCGCCCCTCACCGGCCGCGGTCTTCCTGGCGGACGCCGTCGTCAGGCGCGGCCCGCCCTTCTCCTCCCTCCTGCTCGCGGTCTGAACGACCGGCCGCCGAGCGGTCTTCCGGTATGCACCACTTGCCTCACTGCCCTGCACCGCCCAGTCATGCCGGGACGCGGGCTCACGCGAGAGTGCCGAGCACCGCGTCAGGGGGGAAATTCACGTGTCTCGAACCACCACCGCACCAGTCGTCGTCATCGGGGCGGGCCCGTACGGCCTGTCCACCGCCGCACATCTACGGGCGCGCGGTCTATCCGTGAAGGTCTTCGGCTCGCCCATGGCGAGCTGGAGCGAGAGCATGCCGGCGGGCATGCTGCTCAAGTCCCCGCCGAGCGCCTCGTCCCTGTCCGCCCCGCAGCCGGGGTTCACGCTCGACGCCTACTGCCGGGCAGCGGGCGAGTCCGTGCTCGGCGAGCACGACCAGGTACCCGTCGAGCTCTTCATCCGCTACGGCCTGTGGTTCATGGGCCAGTTGGTGCCCGACGTCGAGGACGTCCGGGTACGGACCCTGGACCGTCAGCCTGACGGGAGCTTCCGGCTCAAGCTCTCCTCCGGTGAGGAACTGACCGCGTCAGCCGTCGTCATGGCCAGCGGCCTGACCGGATTCGCCCATGTGCCACGGGCGTTGGCGGACGCCGTGCCCGACGGCCCCTCCGCCCTCGGCCCGGTCTCCCACACCTCGCACCTCACCGACCTCACCGGCTTCGCGGGGCGGCGGGTGCTCGTCGTCGGCGCCGGACAGTCGGCGCAGGAGAGCGCCGCACTGCTGCACGAGGCAGGCGCCCAGGTACGGATCCTGGTCCGGGGGAGCGGCGGGCTGAAGTTCGGGGCCGCGCCCACAACCGGCCCGCACTGGCAGCCGGACACCCCGGTCGGCCGCTCCTGGGCGCTGTACGGCTTCGTCAACCACGCCGCCGCCTTCCGCCACCTGCCCGCCGCCGCCCGGCTGCGGCTGGTCAAGAAGGTGCTCGGGCCGTGCGGGGCCTGGTGGCTGCGGTCCCGCGTCGAGCACCGGTTCCCAGTACTGGCGGGGCAGCGCATCACCGGGACCACCCTCGGAGACGGCGGGGTGATGATCTCCACGGTCACCGGCAACGGCGTCGTGCACCGCATCGAGGCCGACCACGTCATGGCGGGCACCGGCTACCGCGTACACCTGGAAGCCCTCGGCCTCCTCTCGCCCGAACTACGTGCCGACCTGATGCGCACGGGCGGATTTCCGCGCCTGTACGCGCAGTTGGGGTCATCGGTGCCGGGGCTGTACTTCACCGGGTTGCTGGCCGCCGGGTCGTTCGGGCCGGTGCTGCGGTTCGTGTGCGGGACACGGTTCGCCTCGCCACGGCTGGCCTCGGCAGTGGCGGCACACTGCGCGTCAAAGGACTAGGGAGCCAGAAGGGCCGGCTCGTCGCAGGCCGGGGCCTTGGGAGCGTCCTTCGCGTGCCGCGTCAGGTCGCAGACCGTACGCAGCGCGACTTTCCAGGTGCCGTCCTGGAGGACGGACGCCCCCGGGCCCCGGGTGTCGAGCTGTCGGCCCTCACGTGTGAGCGTGTAGGCGACGTCGGCGTTCAGGTCCGAGGTGTACGACACCGAGGTCACCTCCGCGCGCAGTTTGCCGCCGAGCGGGTCGTCGAAGAGGTTGATGATCATCAGCTCGTTCTGATCACCGCTCTCGACGACCTCGCTCCTGTCTCCGGAGGAGGATGCCGGCTCGAAGAGGGTCTGCCAGGCTTCCCTGATCTCCTCCTCGGACTGCGCCGGGTCCTCCCGTGCCGTACCGGTCGGGACGGGGGACGAGGGCTCCGAGACCGTCGGGGACGGTGACGTGTCGGCCGGAGCCGTTCCGGAGGAGGAGGCGGCAGGCAGGCGGCTCGTCTCCGGGGCGCTCTTGTCGCCGCCGTCGCAGGAACTCGCGAGGACCAGAACGACGGCGGCGACCACCGCAAGGGCCGCACGTCGTGTCGTAGCGGGCATTGGACCTTCACCTCCGGTACCTCCGGGCTGGGCCCTGTGTCTGGGTACCCGGCGCGGACGGTTTTACCCGGGACACAGGGGGTGCGTGGGCCGGAGTGTGGGGAGAGGAGCTAGGCCGGGCCGGCGGTCTCGCTGGTTCACGTATCGAGGGCTGTCTCGGCGGCGGGGAGTTCCAGCCGGAGTTCGTAGCCGCCCTCGGCCGTGGGACCGGCGGTGACGGTGCCGTCGAGGAGCTCCGCTCGTTGGCCCAGGCCGATGAGGCCGTGGTGTGCACCGGGCAGGGGGAGGGCGGGGCGGTCGGGCGGCGTATTGGTGACGGTCGCCCGGACCGTGCCGTTCGCGTGCCGGAGGCGGATGGTGGCGGTGGTGCCGGGCGCGTGCTTGCGTACGTTGGTCAGGGCTTCCTGGACGGTCCGGTAGACGGCCCGCTGCACGGGCGGCGGCAGGTCCTCGGGAAGGTCGGTGTGCAGCTCGGCCTTGATGCCGCTGGCGTTGACCAGGCGCGGGAGGTCGGTGAGTGAGGGCTGGGGGGTGAGTTCCGTGGGACGGCTGGCGCCGGCGCGCAGCACGCCGACCATGTGCCGCAGTTCGTCCAGGGTCTGCACGCTCAGGCGCCGGATCGTGGCGGCGGCCTCTTTCGTCTCCGGATCCCGGTTGCCGACCTGAAGCATTCCCGCGCGTACGGCGATCAGGCTGACCTGGTGGGAGACGACGTCGTGCATCTCCCGGGCCAGCTCGGCACGTTCGCGCGCGACCGCTTGCTGGGCCAGCAGCGCGCGTTCGTTCTCTCGGGTCTTGGTTATCTCGGTGAGCCGCAGCGACAGTTCGCGCCGGGCCTGGACGAGCTGTCCCAGGAAGACCGGTGCGGCTGCTGTTGCCAGGCTGTAGGTGACGATGATCAGGTCGTACTGATCCGTGACGTCGGCGAACTCCGGTGCCGGCCACGACCACCAGGTGAGGTCGGCCGCCGCGACCGCCAGGGCGCAGCACGCCAGCGCCCCGCGACGGCGGGTGAGCGATGCCAGCGTGTACAGCGCGACCAGGGTGGCGAAGGATGCGTCGGTGAACAGGGTGGTCGGCAGGGTGAGCAGGAAGGTGAGCCACGGCAGCGGGCGGCGCAGTGCGAGGGAGGCGGCGGCGAGCAGGGCGCAGGCCATGCGCAGCCCTTCGTCGGTGTCGACGTGGACCCAGATGTCCAGCAGGGAGACCACGACGAGCGAGGCGTCCAGCAGCAGGGCCCGTGTCCTCATACGCCGTACTCCCTCTGTTCCTGCTCCTGCGGCGGGCAGAGCAGGCCCGCGCGTTCGGCGAGCAGGGCTGCCTGGACGCGAGTGCTCACTTCGAGTTTGGCGAGGAGGGCGCTGACGTGGTCCTTCACGGTGCCGGTGCTCAGGTGCATGCGGCTGCCGATGTCGGTGTTGGACAGGCCCTCGGCGATGAGGACGAGGACACGGCGTTCACGTTCGGTCAGCTGTTCCACGATCCGGGCCGCCGCGTCCCGTCGCCCGCCCGCCAGGTAGCCGTCCACGACCGTGCGGGTGACCTTCGACGACAGCACGATGCCACCGTCGGTCAAGGCCCGTACGAGATGGGGCAGTTGCTCGGGGTCGGTGTCCTTGAGGAGGAAGCCGGCGGCTCCCGAGTGCAGGGCGGTCGCCACATACTCGTCCATGTTGAAGGTGGTGAGCATGGCCACCACGGGCGGGTCAGGAATCCGGCGCAGCTCAGCGAGGACCGTCAGCCCGTCGACGTCCGGCATCCGGATGTCGAGCAGCACGACCTCGGGGCGTAACTCCCTTACAGTGTGGACGGCTTGGCCTCCGGTGACCGCTGCCACGACCTCGATGTCGTCCGCGGTGTTGAGAATGTAGGTGAAGCCCGTACGGATCAGGGCCTCGTCGTCGACCACCACTACCCGGATCACCTGTGCTCCGATCGCCGTCAGGGCCTCCGCTGGACTGCTACGACTGGACTGCTACGACGTCGGGGGAGGTCCCAAGGTTCCTCCGCACTCCGGGCCGCGCAACCCAGCGAACGAGGTTCCAGCCGGTCGGCGGCCGGGCTCCGGCCAGTCGGCGGGGGGTGACTCCGGCCGCCCGCCGGATGGGCCCGCAGGGGCGAGGGCCCCGAGCCTGGAGCCATGACACAGGAAGCAACCTCGACCGACCTCCCGGCACCCGCCAAGGAGACGAACACCTCGGCCAAACCCTTGCTACCCGCCCCGGATTTGAGCCACTCCAACGCCGTCTCCCCGACGACCGCCCCCGGTCCACCGTCGACAGCGCGCCTGGTCGGCATCGACCTGGCCCGCGGGATGGCGGTCCTCGGCATGTACGCCGCCCACTTCGGCCCCGACCCCACCATCGGCGGACCGCTGGGCTTCGTCATGGAGCTGGCCCGTGGCCGCTCCGCCACGCTCTTCGCCCTCCTCGCCGGCTTCAGCCTCGTACTGATCACCGGCCGCCCCCAGCCGCGCACCGGGCGCGCGGGCCGGCAGGCGGTGGGCCGGATCGTCATCCGCTCCCTGGTCCTGATCCCGCTGGGCTACGCCCTGACCGCGCTCGGCACCGACATCGAGGTCATCCTCTCCTTCTACGGCCTGCTCTTCCTCGCGGTCCTCCCGCTGTACCGGCTCCGGGCCCGCACCCTCGCCGTCATCGCCGCCGCAGGCGCGCTGATCATGCCCCAAGTCCTGTACGTGATACGCCGGTCGATCGACAACGGCGCGTGGGCGGACACCGTCATCGCCTACGACCCGGTCGCCCGGCTCAGCGGCACGGACGGACTGACCGAGCTGCTGTTCACGGGCGAGTACCCCGTACTCACCTGGGCCCCGTTCCTGATCGCCGGCATGGCGGTGGCCCGCCTCGACCTCACCCAGACACGCATCCGCGCCCGGCTGGCCCTCACCGGCGCCGCCTTGGCCGTCCTCGGCTACGGCGGCTCCTGGCTGGCGCTGCACCTCGTCCCCAACGCGTACGCCACCATCGCCGCCGCCACCGACGGGGACTCCGGGGCAACCGCCTGGTGGTCCGACACCGTCGGCTATCCCACCGACGGGACCCCGGCGACCTGGCTCCTGGTGGGCGTCCCGCACAGCCAGACGACGTTCTCCGTCCTCGGCTGCCTAGGCGTCGCGCTCGCCGTCGTGGCCGCCTGCGTCGCCGCCACCGAACGCCTCCCGCGCTTCACCCGCCTGACCGCCCCTGTCAGCGTGGTCGGCATGATTGCACTGACGGCCTACGTCCTGCACGTCCTCGCCATCTCCGTCGTCGGCATGGAAGAGGCGACGGGACCGGCCCTGCTGGCCCTGACCTGCGCCATCGCCGCCGCCATGCTCCTGGCCACCGTCTGGACCCGGCACTTCCGGCGCGGCCCGCTGGAGTACCTGCTCTACCTCGCCACACGCTCTGCTGGCCACATCAAGTGACAGGAAATGCGGTCGCAGCCCCGAGAAGATGGGCACGGTGACGTCAAGAGTCGGCCGGGAACCATGCCGCGCTGGCCTGCTCCGTGGCAGAAGCAGGGGCCACGGTCATGGAGTGTTCGGGTGCCGGCGCTCCGCTCGGAGCCAGTGAGTGCATGCCCAGGATCCCGGCCAGCACCGTCAGCACCAGCAGCGCGAACAGCGGCCCGGCGGGGCGGCTCGATCGGGGGCTGCTGGTCATGCCCGCCGTCGTACGGATACAGCTGCAACGGCGTGATGTTGAGGGGTGCGCGCGAGGGCCTGGCCTGCTGGCGGGCGCGGACTCATCACGCGAGGCATCCCCATGCTGACAGGCCCGGTTGCCCGTGCCGCCCTGCCTCGACCGCCTGCGGTTGCTCCTGCGCCAAGCTCTTCGGCGTGGGCTGTCGGTGTTACGCCCCGCCGCCGGTTTCGGGTACCAGCTTGCCCGGGGGCGTGAAGGCGGCGAGGACCGTGGCGGTGATGTGGTGGGCGGCGCGGTCGGAGGTGAGGCGGCCGGCGCGGATCTCCTCCGCGGCGCTGTGCATGACCGTGTGCAGGACATTGACCATCCAGGCGATCGGCAGGTCCGTGCGGAAGACGCCCTCGGCCCGGCCTCGGGCGACCAGCGTCTCGACCCGGGCGGCGGGCCCGGCATGCAGTTCGCGGATGCGTCCGGCGGAGAGTTCCTTCTGGGCGGCGACGAGCAGTGCCCGCGCCTGGTCCACCAGATGCCAGCCGGCCTCGACGTAACGCGCGAGGGCGCCCAGCGGGTCACTGGTCAGGTCGACCGTGTCCAGTACCTCGTTGCCCCGGTCGATGGCGCGGCTCATCGCCGCGTCGACGACCTCCGCGCGGGAGGTGAAGTGCGCGTACAGCGTCACCCGGCCCACGCCCGCGGCCCGGGCGATCTCGCTCATGCTCGCCTCGGGGTTGCGTCCGAGGCATTCGGCGGCGGCCCGCACGATCGCCTCGATGCTGCGCAGGGCGTCGGCGCGCTTGGTGACTGTGGAGTTCTTGCTGCCCATGCGCCCACGGTACCCCAGTAAGTCGTACAGCACTGTTTGGCTTATACCCCCCGGGCGTATAACGTGAACACGCCTGTACGACTTAACGGCGAGGGGTGAGCGTCATGAGCGATACGGAAACCACCACCACACGCGCGCCGGATGCACCGCATCCGCTGCGCTGGACAGTTCTGGGGCTGCTGGGGCTGGCCCAGCTGATGCTGATCCTCGACATCACCGTGGTCGCGATCGCACTTCCCGACATGGGCGTGGAACTGGACCTGGGCCGCGCGGCACTGACCTGGGTGGTCAGCGGATACGCCCTCACGTTCGGGAGTCTGATGCTGCTCGGTGGCCGGGCCGCGGACCTGTTCGGTCCCAAGCGGGTCGTCCTGACCGGGCTCGCGGTGTTCACCGCCGCGTCGCTGGCCGCCGGACTCGCCACCGGCGCCCCGCTGCTGCTCGCTGCCCGAATCGCCCAGGGGGTAGGCGCCGCGATGCTCTCGCCCGCCGCTCTGTCCGTGGTGGTGCGGCTGTTCGACGGCGACGAGCGCAACCGTGCGCTGGGCATCTGGTCGGCGCTCGGCGGCGGAGGCGCCGCGCTCGGCGTGCTGCTGGGCGGACTGATCACGGCAGGTCCGGGCTGGGCCTGGGTCTTCTTCGTCAACGTCCCCGTCGGCCTGGTCGTCCTCGTCTCGCTCGCCCGGATCCTGCCCCGCCTGCCCCACGCGGGCACCGGCTCCCTCGACATACCCGGCGCCGCCCTGGTCGCCGCCGCGACCGGCGCCCTCATCTACGCCCTGATCCGGGCCGGCGACCACGGCTGGCTCGACATCGTCACCGTCGCCCTGATCGCCGCTTCGGCAGCCGGCTACGCGGCCTTCGCCCTCTGGCAACGTCGGGCCGTGGCACCGCTGATGGACCTGCGTCTGCTGGGCCGGCGCCCGGTGGTGGCGGGCACCTTCGTGATCGCCGTCACCACGGCGCTGATGGTGGGGGCCTTCTTCCTCGGCTCCTTCTACCTCCAGAACCAGCAGGGCCACGGCGCCCTGATGACCGGCGTGCTGTTCCTGCCGGTGGCGCTCCTGACCATGGCCGCCGCAGCAGCAGCCGGCCGTGTGATCGGTCGTCTGGGGGCACGGCTGCTGGCTGTGGTCGCCCTGTCTGTCGCTGCCGCCGGGTTCCTCGTCCCGGTGCTCTGGTCCGGAACCGCCGCGATGGTCACCGGCGTGAGCGTCGCCGCGGCGGGCCTGGGCGCCTTGTTCGTCGTCGCCTCCGCCACCGCGCTGGCCACCGTGGCCCCTCACGAGGCCGGTGTGACGTCGGGCATCGTCAGCACGTTCCACGAGTTCGGCGCCTCGGCCGGCGCCGCGGCCGTTTCCAGCGCCGCCGCCACGAGCATCGCCGCCCACACCGGTGCCCGGACCGGCTCCGGCTTCGACGACGCGTTCCTCGTCGCCACGGGACTGGCCGCGGTCTCCGCCGTCATCGCGCTGTGGCTGATCCCCGCCAAGCACCAGTAAGCCCGAGCCGATGACCAGCCCGATGCGCCCTGTCGGTCACCGCATCACAGCGATCCCACCCACAACGGAGCCGGCGTACTGCACGCCCTCGACAGGCTCACGGAGGCACCGGATGAATCACCGCAAGCGTCGGCTGCTGACAGCCGGCATCACCGCGGCAGGTGTTGGCGCGGCACTGGGTACAGCACTCCTGATCGGCGGCCCCTGGCAGGACAGTGACGAGGGACGGACCGGCCGGCAGGAGGCGGTCGCCGAACGCGGCCGGACCGTGATGCCCTTCGACCTCGAAGCGACCACCCACCACTTCACCCCCACCAAGGCGGGCGGCATCCAGGACGTCGTCGCCGACCAGCCCGACGACGCCAAACAGATCGACCTCATACGCACCCACCTCCAGCAGGAGGCCAAGGCGTTCGGCAAGGGCGACTTCGGCGATCCCGCACAGATCCACGGCGACAGCATGCCGGGCCTTGCAGAACTGGAAGAGGGCTACAAACGCATCGAAGTCCGCTACCGGGAACGGTCCGACGGGGCCTCCCTCACCTACACCACCGAAGAGCCCGCGCTGGTGGACGCCCTGCACGACTGGTTCGAAGCACAGCTCAGCGACCACGGCGACCACGCCGAGACCGGCCACTGACCAACGAGCCGAGAACCAGCCGGGCCCATCACCGCGCACATCGCACGATCGGAAGTGGACAGCTTGAACGACCCGTACGAGTTGAGCGAGGGCGTGCCTTCCGTGGCAGTCTTCCGCCGCCTGCGCACCGATGCCGGCCTCTCGGACAAGGCCCCAGAAGCGGTGGCGCTCGCCCTGCCCAACACCTGGCACGGCGTGGTCCTCCACCACGAGGGAGAGCCCATCGGCATGGGCCGCATCATCGGCGACGGCGGTACCGCGTTCCAGATCGTCGACATCTGCGTACACCCCGCACACCAGGGCCGCGGCCTCGGCAAACGCATCATGGCCGCGCTCACCGAGGAACTGGAACGCCGGGCCCCCCGCCACCGCCTACGTCTCACTGATCGCCGACGGCCCCGCACGCGTCCTCTACGAGAAGTTCGGCTTCGCCGACACCGCCACGCACCACTCGATCGGCATGTACCGCGTGATGGGTGCCTGATCCCGGGCCTTTCAGCGGGGCAGGGTCTGGGTGATGTGCCACAGCCGGCGCGGAAGATCGCCTTCCTCGAAGGCGTGGACCTCGTTGAGGGTCCAGCCGTCGGCGAGAGCGTCGACGAGGGCGCGGTCGAAGAAGTGCACGGCGAAGCCGCCGTGCTCGTAGATGTGGTCACCGTGGGCGGTACCGGTGCCGTGGTGGGCGTCGCCGGTGTGACGGACGGTGTAGACGAAGGCGCCGCCGGGCCGCAGTACCCGGCCGACCTCGCCGACAAGAGCGCGGATCTCCTTCGTCGACAGGGCCATGCACAGCAGCATGTGCGCGAACACCGCGTCCACCGAGGCGTCCGGCAGCGGCAGCGGGTCGCGGACGTCGTGCACGGCGGCGGTCACACGGTCGGCCACCCCCTGCTGCCGGGCGGCAGTGCGCAGTTGGTCGAGGCCGGTGGCGGAAAAGTCGGTGGCCTGGACGCTGAAGCCCTCGCGGGCGAAGTGCAAAGCGTCACGGCCGTGGCCGGCCCCGAGCTCGACAACGTCACGGGCCCCTGCCGTACGGAAGACACCGGCGGCGTGAACGGCTGCCGCGGAGGGCTCCTCCCCGTACATGCCGGGGTGCGCGGTGTACGTCTCCTGCCAGTGCGTCTGCTGCGCGTCGGCCAGGTCCTGCCCGTCGTCCGTCATGAACGCCAGCATAGTCCACTGTTTCCTGAATTCAGGATTCGCTGTACTGTCGTGGTGTGCTGACCGTTGCCTCCGACATCGACGTGCTGGCCCGCTTCGGCCGCGCGCTCGCCGACCCGATCCGCTGCCGGATCCTGCTCGCCCTGCGCCAGGCCCCCGCCTACCCGGCCGACCTCGCCGACCAGCTCGGCATCTCCCGCACCCGGCTCTCCAACCACCTGGCCTGCCTGCGCGACTGCGGCCTGGTCGTCACCGCGCCCGACGGCCGCCGCACCCGCTACGAACTCGCCGACGAACGCCTCGGCCACGCCCTCGACGACCTGCGCGCCGCGGTGGTCGCGGTGGAGGCGGACAAGACCTGCCCGGACGCGGCGTCGAAGGGCTGCTGCTGATGACCGCGATATGACTCGGCCCATCCCCGGCCCGCCATGAGGCCCTCGCTCGCCGGATACGGCTGCTGGTCTCCGCGACGATCATTTACAACGTCATCGAGGCCATCGCGGCCCTGACCGCAGGCACGATCGCCTCGTCCACCGCGCTGATCGGCTTCGGTCTGGACTCCGTCATCGAGGTCTCCTCCGCCACTGCGGTCGCCTGGCAGTTCTCCGCCCGCGACCACACCGCACGCCAGGCACGCGAGCACAAGACGCTGCGGATCATCTCGGTCTCGTTCTTCGCGCTCGCCGCATACGTGACCATCGACGCCGTCCGCGCACTGGCCAGCGTCGGCGAGGCAGACCGCTCCCTGCCGGGCATCGTTCTCGCCGCCCTCTCCCTGGCGGTGATGCCTTTCCTGTCCGCCGCGCAGCGGCGCGCCGGACGCGAACTCGGCTCCGCATCCGCGGTCGCCGACTCCAAACAGACCCTGCTGTGCACCTACCTCTCGGCCGTACTCCTGGCCGGCCTGATCCTCAACGCCACCCTCGGCTGGTCCTGGGCCGACCCCATCGCCGCCCTGGTCATCGCCGCCATCGCCGTCAAGGAAGGACGCGACGCCTGGCAGGGCAAGGGCTGCTGCGCCCCGACAACCGCCCCCACGGCCACCCCGTTGAAGGACGACGCGGACTCGTGCGGCTGCTGGCCCGGCTGCGCCTGCTGCTCATGAACATCTCGTTGCAGGCCGCCCTCACCACCGCTCCGGGCGCTGATACTGGCCGGGCGATCGACAAGCGGGGGCGAGGGTGGACTGGACATGGGCGGGAGGGCTGGTCGCCGGCCTGCTGATCGCGACCGTGACCGCCCCGGTCGGCGTGTCCGGAGCCGTCTTCCTCCTTCCTATCCAGCTGAGCGTCTTCGGCGTGCCCAGCCCGGCGGTCACCCCGACCAACCTGCTGTTCAACGTCGTCGCCGGACCCGGCGCGCTGTGGCGCTACCGTCGCGACGGCGCCCTGCACGGTGACCTCGCCCGGCGCCTGGTGCTGGGCACGCTGCCCGGCGTCGTCATCGGCGCCGCCATCCGCGTCTTCGCCCTCCCCGGCCCAGGTGTCTTCCGGCTCCTGATCGCCGCCCTGCTGCTCCCGCTCGGCCTGTGGCTGTGCCTGCGCACCCTCACCACGGCACACCACCAAGAGCCGCCCGCAGGCGAGTTGCCCCCACGCACGCTCACCGGCCTCGCCCTGGCGGTCGGAGTGGTCGGCGGCATTTACGGCATCGGTGGCGGCTCCCTCCTCGGCCCGATCCTCGCGGGACGCGGGCTGCCCGTCGCACGCGTCGCCCCGGCCGCGCTCGCCGCCACCTTCGCCACCTCTCTCGTCGGCGCAGCCGCCTACGCGCTGCTGTCTCTGGTGAGCTCCGGAGAGGTCGCCCCCGACTGGTGGCTCGGACTCGCCTGCGGCACCGGCGGACTGATCGGCGGCTACCTCGGCGCACGCCTCCAACCACGCCTGCCCGAACGGACCCTGCGTCTCACGCTCGGCGTTCTCGCCACAGTCTTCGGCGCCCTCTACGCAGCCCAGACCCTGACCTGAGCCCGGCCGGTTGGGGATGTACGACGAGGACTCGCAACGGGCGTTCGACATCGGACATGGACAGCCGCAAACCCTGTCCATAACCTCTGCTCCGCGATCAAACCGCCGGGCAGCGCCCCGTCCGGAGGCAGAGCCCGCCATGCCTCGGCGAGCATCGGCTCGATCGGAGGGGTCAGTGCCGCGGCCTCCTCGCAGTCCGCGCGCTGAGCGGCGCCGAACGGACGCAACGGGGTTGACTCCGAGGCGTGACGACCATCCGCCGTTCCTCACGCCCCTGACGGCCACGCCCGCGCGAACTCGTGGCCCGGCCGAGCAGAATGAACCGAACAACGGACGGGTTCGTGTGCATGGTGGTCCGGGAATCTGAGAACCTGCGCGCTTCCCTCGGGGACATCGTTGCTGTCCCGCCT
Source organism: Streptomyces sp. SID12501 (assembly GCF_010550245.1). Lineage (GTDB taxonomy): Bacteria > Actinomycetota > Actinomycetes > Streptomycetales > Streptomycetaceae > Streptomyces. The sequence goes on along the minus strand of NZ_JAAGLU010000015.1, from coordinate 153,235 downwards.
GTTCGCAAGGCCCGAGACCGCGGTCTGCTCAAGGCAAGTCCGATGTTCACGCGACTCATGCCTAACGGCGTCGAGTGGGCCGGCGGAACCGTTCCGAGGCCGACGCGATCATTTGGTGCACAGGCTTCCGGCCCGCTCTGTCCCACCTCGCTCCGCTCCAACTCCGAGGCCAGCGCGGCTATATCGCCACCGAGGGAACCCAGGTAGTGGACGAGCCACGCGTGCACCTGCTCGGCTACGGCGACTGGACCGGCCCCGCCTCCGCCACCCTCATCGGCGTCGGGCGTCCCGCCCGTGAGGCCGCCCGTGAGATCGCCGGCCTGCTCGTGTAGGACCCGGTCGCACGAGGATCAGCGGAGCGGCAACGAACCGCCGTCCCATCGGACCCATCGGCGAGAACGGCCTCGCATTGTCAGTGGGGGCGGAGACAATCACATCGCTGGCGGTATGGGGAGGCGCAGGCGTGCACACCGATGATTTCTTTCGCACCAAGCCCGACGACACGGTGAACTGGACGGAGCACCGGCCCGGCGAGTGGATGTGTCAGCTCTGGGGGCTCGATGCCGAACTGATGGAGTTGCTGCGGTTCGGTCCGCTGCCCGCCGAGCCGGACCTGGATGTGGCCGTGGCCCTGACCCGGCTGTTGCACGAAGACTTCGTCGCCAGAGGCACCAGCCACGACGAGCGCATGAACGACGAGGAAGTCGTCCTCGCCATCAAGGCGCACCGGGCGCTCCTCAGCCGCCTGGGACTGGAGCCTCCGCAGTTGCCGTTCCGGCACCACAGCGGGTTCTACGACTACTGGCGCAAGAACGACATGTCCGGCGGGGGTGGATGGCAGGCGCGCCGCGAGTGCATCGAAGACCTTCTCGGCCCGACTCGCGAGGCCCTGGAGGAACTGCAGGAGATCGAATACGAGAGGCGCTTCAAGAACGGTCCCCGGGGAACCTTCAAGAACCTGATCTTCGCGGCGGTCGGCCCGAAGCCGAAGATCGTGCTCCGGGATGCCGTGAACAACGACGTGGAGATCGTCCAGAACGCAGAGAACTGCCTCGTGTGCAGCGACCCGTTGCCGGCGCACGGCCTGACCTGGCGGCAGATGGTCACCTGGTGGGTGGCGAACCACCTGCCGTCCGCCGATGAACCCGCCGCTGCTGATGCCCTGTACCGACGGCTGTACCGCTCCCTGGACTCGCTGCCCGAGCAGACGCTTCTGCGTACCTACTGCGCCCGCTACGCCGAACCCGGCGGGTTCGACCTGCCCGCCCTGATCCCTCAGGTCTACTTGCACTACGACCCCTACACCCGCAAAAGCCGCGAGCACACCGGTGCCCTGTACCGGCAGCGCATGGACTTCCTCCTGCTGGCCCCCGACCGCTCCCGCATCGTCATCGAGGTCGACGGCGCCCACCACTACGGCACCAAGAACCCGGCCGACGACAACGGCCGCGTCACCTACACCGCCTCGCCCAGGCTGTATTCGGAGATGGTCGCCGAGGATCGCCGCCTGCGGCTGGCCGGCTACGAGATCTACCGCTTCGGCGGCTGGGAACTCACCCGGTCAGACAGCCCGCAGGTCCTCGCCGACTTCTTCGCCGAGCTGCTCGACCGCCACAAGAAGCCGACGTCGTAGCGACGATCCCTAGAACCCAAGCCGCGCCGATCCCAGTCGACTGGGCGCCGCGGTCGAGGAGTTGGCCCGCTACGACGGCCCCGTACCCCTGGCCATCCGCCGCTTCCCCACCGAGGACGTCACCATCGGCGGGGTCACCATTCCGGCCGGCGAGACCGTTCTGCTGTCCCTGGCCGCCGCCCACCGCGACCCGCACCGTTTCACCGACCCCGACCGGCTCGACATCGGCCGCGACGCGACCGGTCACCTCGCCCTCGGCCACGGCATCCATTACTGCCTCGGCGCACGCCTGGCCCGCCTGGAGGCCGAGATCGCCCTGACCACACTTCTCCGCCGCTTCCCCCGCCTGGCTCTTGATGCCCAACTGTGCGAACTGCGCTGGCGGCCATCGATGAGGTCTCGCGGCCTGCTCTACCTTCCCATACGTTACTGATGGTGGGCGGCCTGGCCCTCGCCTCCTCTCGCTTCGGTATCTTCCGGATGGTCCGAGTTCGTCACCTACGTTGCGGGTGCGCGGGTGCTCTCGTAGGCCCCACGTCACCGGGGCTCGCACCAGCCTGCGTGCGAGCCCCGGTGACGTGATACCGACAGCCGGTCAGGCCGGATTGTCGCTGCTAGCTGGTCCGGACGCGGCACGCTCCGGGCTGGCGGCTCGGAAGTGCCTGGCCACGATGACGACATTGCTCCTCTCGTGAATCCCGATGCGTCACCGTCGGTGCAGCTTCTCGGCCAAGGCGTTCGCGGTTCGCCTTCCGTTCCAGCCGGGGAAGAGGAAGGGGTGACGTGGCGCCGTTTCCACGACCAGTCGATCGTCACTCACGGTCACGTGGACTCTGGCGAACCATCGATTGGGACCTTTTAGGACTACGTCCCAGCTCTGGTCGCCCAGAACTATGACGTTGCCGACTCCTGGTACCGACTGCAGTGTCTCCTGGATACCGCGGGAAGCGGATCCGGTCATCGTGAGAGGGATATCGAAGTGCTCGATGCCAAGCATTGAGCGCGCGGAGATACCTGACCCGCTTTTCGCTTTCTTGAGCTGCGAGAGGGTGACTACCGTGGCGAGCACCACGCCCGCTATCGAAGCTCGCTCGAGCGCATGCCGCAACGCCACGCGCACCCCAAAATGGAGCATACCTTCAGCGAAGAGCAGTAGCAGGAATGCCAGGTAACATACAACTGCCTGGGCGAGCAGCATCCGCGCAGCGATCACGAGCGGATGCGCGTCACGTGTACTCACTTCTTTCGGCAATTCTTTCCCCCTACTTCTTCAGGATAAAGTGGTAGATACCCTAGAAATCTATGGCCGGAAAAATACCCGACTGCTGGTGATGTCATCTTGATGGCGACACATTTGTGATCTATGTGAGCATCATCCGTGACATCGATGATGTCTGCCCCCCAGAAGAGGAACCAAGCCTCGATTGCGCCCATGCACCAGTAGTTACCGTGGCACGCCAAGCCCCCGACAATACCGCCGAGAACTCCGGCTCCAGCCGCGAAGGTCCAGCCGTGCCGGACGAAGTAGGTGTAGAGCTGTTCCGTTGCTTTTCGCGAAATATAGATGGTGCACGTGATAATTCCGCAGGTCCGGTGGGCTGCCTTGGTACCAGCGAGGTCCACCTGGTTCACGGGGTCTTGGTTGGTGTAGTCGTACGCGTTCGCGCTACCTCCGAGAATAGGGTCCACAGAAAGGAATCTTCCAGTGCCCGAGTTGTAGAGACGAACTCCCATGAGCATGATTCCGGACTGGGCATCTGAATTGCGTTGTGCCTCGCCGAGCCAACCATAGCGAGTCGAGCTCGTGGTGTTTCCGAATTCGTCGTAGCTGAGTGCTGCGGTGGCGGTCGTGCTCATGGCGAGTTGGACTGCTATGTCTCCGTGGAGGTTGGCGAACTGCAGCGTGGTGCCGCCGGTCGTCGAGGTGGTGGCCGCAAGGCCGTTTGCGAGGTCGCTGACGTTGCGGGTGATGGCGCCGGAGGTGTCCTCGGTGATCCAGGCCGGGCTGTCGGTGCCATCGTCGTAGTGGCTGGCCCGGGTTGCGGTGGCGGCCCAGGTGCTGCCTTCGTCGGTGCTGGTCTGGGTGGTCCAGGCGGAGAGGCGGTGGTCGGCGTCGAGGGTCCAGGTCTGCTTGGTGGTGCTGGTGGCTTCCTGCCGGACGAGGTCACCCGTGTAGTAGGCGAGGGTAGTGCCGTCGGGGAGTGCGGTGGTGCGGCCGAAGGCGTCGTAGGTGTAGCCGGTGTCGGTGATCCGGTCGGCGCTGTCGTACGTGTGGGTGGCCGCCGTGGTGGTGGTCGTGGCCGTGGTGGTGTCGGCGCAGTCGGTGGTGCTCGCGGCGGTGGTCAGTGAGGTCCGGTTGTAGCTTGTGTTGCTGGCGAAGCCGTAGCTGCGGGTGGTGCAGGCGGAGCCGGTGTCGTCGCTGGACCGGGTGAGGCGGTTGGCAGCGTCGTAGGTGTAGGTGCTGGTGGTGGTGACGCCGTTGTTCTCGATGTGGCCGGCCTGCTGGCCGGCGGCAGTGTAGTCGGCGGTGTCGGTCAGGACGGGCGTCTTGCTGGAGTCGGCGTATGCGCGGGCGGTCTGCGCGCCGGTGGTGTCGTAGGTCTGGGCAAGGGTGTAGCTGCCGGGGAGGGTTTCGCCGGTGAGGTTGCCGTCGGCGTCGTAGCTGGTGGCGGTGAAGGTACCGGCGGTGGAATCGGTGAGAGTGGCGGGCAGGCCTGTGGTGGTGTCGTAGGTGTAGGTGGTGGTGGAGGGTGCCGAGTCGGTGCGGCTGACCGGGCGGTCTGAGCTGTCGTACGACATAGCGGTGGAGTTGCCGGTGCCGTCGTTGTAGGTCACCTGGCGGCCGAGTTTGTCGTAGGTCGCGGTGATGGTCTGGCTGTTGGAGGCCACCGTGGATGGGGCGCCGGTGGTGGTGTCGTAGGTGTAGGTAGTGGAGGGCGTGGTCGTGCCCGTGCCACCTGTGGTCGTGACGGTCTGGGCCCTCTCGATGTTGTCGTATGTCGTGGTGGTGGTGCGGGTGGTGCCGTTCGCGGTCTCGGTCAGGGTCTTGACCTGGCCGTAGTTGTCGTATGTGTAGGTGCGGGTAGGCAGTTGGTCCGGGTTGCTGCCGCCTCCGGTGATCGTGCTTGCGGGGGCCTGGGTGCATACCAGGTCGGCCCAGTCGGCGTGGTCGGCGCAGGTGCCGGTGCCGGTGGCGGTGTAGTAGGTGGTCAGCGTCGTTTCGGCGTCGGTGCCGGAGGAGGTCGGCTGGACTTTCTTGGTCTGGTTGCCGTCGCTGTCGTAGCTGTAGGTGGTGGTGATGGCCAGGCCCGAGGGGTCAGTGACGGTGGTCAGGGGCAGGCCGGTGGTCCAGTCGTAGGTGGTGGCCGTCGTCTGCTTGTCGCCGTCGGACGGATAGAGGGGGACCGCGGCGCCGCTGGTGACAGACGTCAGCAGGTCGGAGACGTGGGCGCTGCTGGGGCGGTTTTCGTCGTAGGCAATGGACGTGTGGGAGCGGGCGAGTGTTTCCGATCCGGCCAAGAGGTCCGCCGTGCTGGCCCCACCGGCCAGGGTGTGCCGGAGGGTGATGGTGTGCAGTGGCCCGGAAACATCCGACACCAGCGAGGAGCCGTCGGAGGCTGTCGTGAAGTTCGTGGTGGTCGACAGCAGGCCGGCGGCCTCTGCGGGGGAGCCGGCGTTGGCGATCGCGCCGGCCAGCCGGGGGTCGGTGCTGGTCGTGGTGCCGAGGGCCAGTTCGCGGTTGGCGGCGGTCAGCTGGCGCGTGGTGTTGCCCAGGGTGTCGTACTCGGTGGTGGTGATGTGGCCGCCCGGGCTGGCTGTGTTCACGTCCAGGCCGCGCTCGTCCATGTAGGTGATGGTGGCCTTGGCATAGGCACCGGAGCCGAGGGCGGTGCCGTCGTGGCTCGACGGGACGGAGGTGGGCGGGAAGACGGCGGTGCCGAGGGTGGGGTTGTCGGTCTGGGCCCACGTCCCGGTCTTGGTGGAGGACAGGTCGTAGGGGGCGGCTGTACCGGAGACGGGGACGTCGTAGACGACGCTGGTGGTGGCTGTGCCGCCGTCGGTGGTGGCTGTGGTGCCGGCCTGCAAGGTTTGGCGCGAGGCGGACACCAGCATGCCGTCCCCGGCGTCGCCGTTGCTGCCGACGTGGTCGTAGGTGAAAGTCCATGGCAGCTGGCCGGGCGGGGTCAGGGTGGTGACCCGGCCGGCGCTGTCGTAGGTGTAGCTGGTCTTGAGCGGGGCGGACAGCCGCGGGTCCCAGGTATCGGCGAGCCGGCCGCTGCTGGTGTAGTCGTACGCGGAGATCGGGGTGGAGGTGGAGGCCGAGGCTCCTGGGGCGGTGGCCCACAGGTTGATCTGCTGTACCTGGCCCGCGTAGTTGCCGGGGGCCGAGGAGGTCGCGGTGGTGGAGGGCGCGTAGACGAACTCGAGGACCCGGCAGCCCTTCGTGGACGGGTTGCCCGCGCAGATGTCTGCGGAGACGGCGCTGGTGGGGGCGATGACGTACTGGGGCTCGGCCAGGTACCCGCTGCCACCGGACACCGGAACCGCGTGGGAGCGCACCGTGGTGGTGGTCGCCGAGTCGCTGGTGATCGTGTAGGACGTGTCGAGCTGCCAGGTCGTCGAGGTGTCCTTGGGCTTGGTGAAGGTGGCGGTGGTGCCGTCGGTGTCCTTCAGCGTGAAGGAGGCTCCGGACAAAGTGCCGGTCAGGGTCAGACTCTCCGAGCCTGGCTGCGGGGTCCAGGTGCCCGCCGTGGCGTTTAGGAGGGTGAAGCCGGTCGAGGCGCCGGTGGAGTCCATCACGGCGACGGAGCTGGGCGATGTCTGTTTGATGTATCCCCAGTCGGCCTTGGTGGCGGTGATGCCGGAGATCCAGTTCGGGCCGAAGATCGCGACCTGGCCGTCCTGCCCGGACGCTCCCAGCGGGTCGCGGGAGGAGAATGTACGGGTCACCGCCGCCCCGAACGCGGAAGCGTCCGTAGCGTCCAGGTCGTAGTCACCGGTCAGCAGGTTGACCGCTCCTGGACCGATGTCGCTGGTCGGTGCGTTGTCGGCCTTGCGGTTGATGGTGACGGTGGCCGGGCTGGTGGCGTAGGTGTTCGTGCCGTCGGTGAACAGCGCCCGAACCTGTACCGGGCCGTCGTCGTTCAGCTGGCCGGTGGCGGCCCAGTCCAGGTCGACGGGCTGGGCGGAGGCGGAGAAGGCGAGGGGCCAGGACGATACCGCCGTACCGTCGGAGGCCTTGGTGACGTAGGTCAGGGGGATCGGCTGCCAGCCGTTGGGGTCGGCGGACCCGATCTCGAACTGGTATGTCACCCCCGTGAACGCTCCGGACTGCGTTGCCGACAGCGTCACGTCGTCATCGGTGGTGTCGCCGGTCGTCGGCGAGTTCAGGCTCGCCTTGCCCACGCCGAAGGAGTAGGAGGTGGTGGCGGTGGAGAGGTTGCCGCCGGAGTCGATGGTCTTTGCGGAGAAGGTGTGCCAGCCATTGGCCGGGTTGATGTGGACGGTCAGCGGGTCCCCGCCGTTTCCGTCAGCCGTGTCAACCACCTTGTTGGGGACGGCCGAGTTGTCCAGGCCCCATTCGTAGCCCTGCCCGTCACTCGCGGAGGTGTCGAGCGTGCACGTCGCACCGCTGCTGGACTTGTCCGTCCAGACACCGGAGGGATACGCGTCGCAGGAGACGGTGGGCGCGGAGGGCTTGGCGACGTTCGGCACGAAGTAGATGTAGGACGACCAGGCGCCGTAGTCCGTGCCGTCGTAGCCCCGAACACGCAGCCGCAGATGCGAGGCCGCGAGCTGGCTCGCAGCCGGGATGGTCAACGTCGCGGTGGAGCCCGAGGAGACGGAGGAGGAGGTGGCGGTGTAGGAGTACGAGGTCTCGCCGGTGTAGGCCGGGTCGTTGGTGATCTCGAACTGGGCCTTGACCGTTGAGCCGTCCGGGTCGGAGACCTTCGCGGACAGCGTCGGGGTGTACGTGGTCACGTACCGCTTGCCGTTGTAGGTGTTGACCGCGGACGGTGACACCGCTGCCGAAGTCGGCGTGGCTGGGTAGGAGTTGTAGGTGACCGTCAGCTTCGGGGCGTAGCCGGTGGTGGTGTAGTTGGCGGAGCGGAAGCGGCGCCAGGTGGTGGAGTCGGTTTCGCTGGTGCCGTAGACCATGAGGCCGTAGTTGGGGCTGCCGTCGGCCCAGGCTTGCACGATGGCGTCGATGTCCCAGTTGGACCAGGCGGCCGGGCAGGCCGAGGAGTAGCCGTGCGGCACCAGGTTGTTCACCGCTCCGGTTCCGGAGGATGAGGGCCGGGTGGCCCAGGTCAGCGAGGTCGAGGACCAGTCGGAGGTGATCCGACGGACCGTGGTGCCCGCTCCGTCGGTGGCGCAGGTCGAGGAGTAGTAGTTGTACAGGGCGAAGTTGGTGTCGGTGATGTGCTTGCCGGCGAACTTCGACACGTCGAACTTCAGGTACGAACGAGCCAGGTCCGCGCCGGCGTCGTAGGTGCCCGACTTCAGCTCCTGCGAGGAGACCTGGGAATCGGTGTAGTCCGGGGTCTGGATCCAGGTGTCGGTCAGGACCGCGAGGGTGGTGGTCGGGTCGACCGTCACCGGATAGGTAGCGGTGGCCAGGAAGGCCTGGTCGGGGGTGAGTACGAGGGTCTGCGCGCCGTCGGCTGCGGTCTCGACCTTGGCGGTGACCTGCTCCTGGTGCGCGGACTCGCCGGAGGCGGGGTCCTTGCTGGCGTCCCACATCATCGGCGCGGGCGCCTCGGCGACCAGCTTGCCGTCGGAGTCCTTCAGCAGTAGGTGCCCGGAGTCGGCCTGGGAGAGGGCCAGGCCTTTCAGGTTCAGCGGGATCCGGTACGTCAGGGACTGGTCGGTCGGCTGCGCGGCGAGGGTGATGTTCTCGGAGAAGCCCTGCGCAAGTGCGGTCGCGGTGAGGGTCTGGCCGTCGCCCAGGGCGTAGGAGGCGGTCGCGTCGCGCACGGTCGGTGTGGGCAGTCTGTCCTCCCAGCCGAGGCCGAAGGACTTGCCGCTCTTGGTCACCGAGGCGAGGTCGGTGTCACCGCCGTCGGACACCGCGATGTCCGCCGCGGCGGCCTTCGGTTCCAAGTTCTCACCGGCGTCGGTGAGGCTGGTGTCGATGTCGTGCCAGGCCCCGTCCTGCCGCACCCGGACGGGACCGGCGTACGCCTCGGTCTGCATGCTTCCGTCCGCCAGCGCGTACGTCGTTGAGTCCGTCGTCCGCTCTGACAGGACCTCGATCCTCCGGTTCTGCAGCCGCGCCATGAGAAGCGCGGACGTCACGTTCTGGGCCTCGGCGGCCCCGTACTGCGCGGCCGTGGAGACCGACGTGGCAGAGGACTCTCCTGTCCCGCTGTCCGACAGGGCGAAGACGGACCCGGTACCGGCGACGGTAAGTGCCGCCTCAGCGACCAGGACGGCGGCGGCTATGAGGCCCACCGCTGGCCAACGAGAACCAGATCTGCCAAACCGCGATCTACTGCGCACGAACATTCCCCCGTGATCTTCCTGATGGTGAAGCATGTGGCGACACCGCCAGTGGATCTTTACATCACCCCCACAAGCCGCAGTTCGGGCGGCCGTTCACCTGTCAAGGCAGAGCAAAGATGCCTGCAAGAACCTTTGAGGCAATCCCCAAGTGGCATTTTCGTAAATGCTGCAAATGGGTAAAAAATCCCCTCTCCTTCGTGCGATCGGAGCCCGCTCTCAGCGTCATTGCGTGTGCGATCTTGGTTAATGCTTTACGGAAAATCACCTCAAAGGGTAAGAAATTTACGGCTGTTGGCGTGAAACTATTCTTGCTGCGCCCCTCTCCTGACGTCACCAAGGAGTGGAGGAGCCCGATCGGCCCGGGTGGTGGGCCATCGTTCCTGACGTCGAGCCGAATGAAAGCGAAGTCTCGTGCAACGGCGTCGGCAACGTTCCGGATCGTGAACGGACGGTGGTTGACGGACTGGCCGTGGCGAGGGCTCTGCTGGACGGCACCGCCGATGGGCTGTTGTGCACGTTGCTGGTGTGTCTCGGCCGACTGATATTCGGCGCGGGGGCGTTGAAGACCACTGGGTGGTTCACGCATGACGCGCCATTCGATTTCCGCACCGCTCACACCGGTCGGGTATCGCCGAGATGGGCGCCCGATCTACCGGGTCGCCGGAGCTTCGGGTGACGATCCGTCTACCGGTAGTTCGTTAAATCCGGCGGTAGAGGTCAATGCCGTGTCCGGTGGTGACCGCGTCGATCAGGGCCTGCAGGTCGGGGGGTGGGTCCGTGTCCGTCCAGGCTCGCCACCATCGGTTGAGGGTGACGGCGGGGGTGAGCCAGGAACGGATGGCTCGTAAGGCCCTGGGACAGCAAGGCGGTTGGGGCCGGTGGGACGGGGCCGGCCCCCCTCTCTGGCCCTTCGTTGGGGCAGGGGCCCGGCGCTGTGGCATCCAGCGGTCCGGGCGGGGCGAACCACTGGTCCCAGCAGAAGAAGAAGGCGCAGTTGACCAGAGTCTGGTGGCGGCGGATGGCGCGGGCGGAGCGGACCTGGAAGTCGGGCGTGGAGGCATGCTCGCGCTCGGCGGCAGCGACGGTACCGTTCGTCTCCAGGACGTGGCAACCGGTCGGACCCGGTCTGCTCTCACCACCCACCAAGGAACCGTGACACGAGTGCGGTTCAGCCCGGACGGCTCCTCTCTCGCCACCGTCACCTCACACGGAGGCGACTGGCGCAGCACGAGCGAGGTGCGGCTCTGGGACCTGTCCACCGGCGAGATCACCACCACCTTCGACGAGCGTTCCGCCAACTCCCTCGTATTCAGTCCGGACGGCCGATACCTGGCCGTGCACCACCTGGACGGCATAAATGTGCGGGACACCACCTCGGGTCGGGTCATGGCAGCCATCCGCATCACCGGAACCGCGCGGGGCATCCAAGGCGTGGCGATGGCCCCGGACGGCCGCACCCTCGCGGCAGGACTCAACGACGGCTCCGTACAGCTCTGGAACATGTCGACCGGTGACATCGAGGCCACCGTCGACGGCGAGAACACCGGCGGCACCGACGCCATCACCGTGCTGGCCTTCAGCCCCGACAGCCGCACCCTCGCCACCGCGAGCCGCAACGGCACCGTACGCACCTGGAACGCCACCCTGCCCACCCCCGCTGAGGCGATCCGCCGGATACCGCGGGCCGTCAACCGCGATCTCACCCCTCAGGAACGCTCGGTGTACCTGCCGGACCAGGGAGTCGAGCCTCTTCTGCTGGAACAAAGGCCACCACGCCAAGTGACACCCTTACCCATGCCCTGACGTTGCCGACTACGACTGGGCGGCCAGGCCGGACGACGGCACACCTCCCTACCGTCGCTCGCAGGTCTCCTTCCGGGAGGTCAGTAGGCCAGAACCATGGGCGCCTGCGGCATAGAACGTCTCCGTAGGCGTTCGGTCCGACAACATCGGGGCCGGAGCTGTCGGACCGTACAACCGCCAGCGATTCCGGGAAATGATCTCCAGCGAGTCGGGAAGTGATCTTCAGGAGGCCGTGGCACCGCACGCCAGAAGCATTCGTGAACACGCCCGCTGGCCGTACGAGGGTGGCTATGTCGGCCAGCCCGAGATCCGCCCGAGCATCCTGTACGGACTGGCCCCGCAGATAAGCCCGAGCCGCTAACCTGTGGGCAGCGGCCTGGACAGGGGCGCGCAGACGGCCGGAGGCCCTACCCCCCAGCAGCGGGGTAGGGCCTCTTCGCGTCGCAAGGGTGATGCGTCGGAGCGGCAATCGCGCGACGGCGTGGCCTGCAGCATCCTCTGCTTCCGCGTCAGGATGCCGCCAGTGGCCTGCCGTTGGGAACGTGGTGGGAACGGAAGGACCGGTAAACCCCGTGAATGATCCGCGATCCCCAGCCAACGTCACCCGGCTTGACCTGCTAGAACGGTGAAATGAGGGATGGCCGGGGCAGCCCAGGGGCACGGTCTGGCGAGCTCGTAATGCGTAGGTCTCGGGTTCGAATCCCGAAGGCGGCTCTGAGAAACCCCAGGACTCACTCGCCGTGACCTGGGGTTTCTTTGTTTTCTTGACCTTGGAATGTGTGTGCTGAGGGCTTCTTGAGGCTATGCGTGGACCGAGGTGATCGGCTCGGCCGCCTGCCGAAGGCGCGTGAGCGTCGATACGATCGACTGGTCGCGGACGGAAAGAGTCGACGCCAGCATGACTGACGAAGCGAGAGGGAAGCCCGTCGGCGGATTACCCGGCCGGGCGCGAGAAGTCGCGATCCTGCGCGCGGTGCTGGCGGGCGAGAGTGACACCTGGTGCGTCGCGGTCACCGGCGAACCGGGGATCGGCAAGAGCCGGCTGCTGACGGAGCTCGGGAAGCTCGCGGACACAGCAGGATGGACGGTCCGCAGCGGGCGCGCGGCGGAGTTCGAGTCCCGCATCCCGTTCGGTGTGTTCGTCAACGCGCTCGACGACCAGCTCGCCGAGCTGGGCCCGGAGCGTCTGGCCGCCCTCGGGCAACAGCAGCTCGCACTTCTCGCGACCATGTTTCCGGCGCTTCCCGCCTCCGGTCCCACCGACCTGGTCGACGCGGAGCGGTACCGGCTGCACCGGGCGGTGCGGGCGTTGCTGGAGCTGCTCGCCGAGCCGTCCGGGCTGGTGCTCGTCTTCGACGATCTGCACTGGGCGGACGAGGGTTCGGTCGAGTTGCTCGACCACCTTCTGCGCCACCCGCCCCAGGCGCGGCTGGTCCTGGCACTGGCGAGCAGGCCCCGGCAGACGTCGCTGCGGCTGTGGCACGCGTTGTCCCGCGCCGCGACCGACGGGGTGGCCGAGCTGCTGGAACTCGCGCCGCTGAGCCAGGCCGATGCCGGCCGCCTCATGCCGGAAAGGCTGGGCCGTTCCCGGCGGGAAGAGCTTTACCAGGCCAGTGGCGGAAACCCGTTCTACCTGGAAGCCCTGGTGCGGGCCGGTGAGCGGGGGATACCCGTCGGTGACGCGGCGCTCCACCCCGACGGGGCGATCCCGGTGGCGGTCCGCGCGGTGCTCGCCGCCGAGCTGGCCGCGTTGACCCCGCAGGAGCGAGTCGTCGCGCACGCCGCCGCGGTCGTGGGCGACGACTTCGAGGCCGATTCGCTCGCTGAAACGGCCGCAATGGACCCAGGTTCCGTGCTCGCCGTGCTCGACCGGCTCGCCGAGCGTGACCTGGTGCGGCTCGACGGCGCGACCGGCCGGTTCCGGTACCGGCATCCGCTGGTGCGCAGCATCGCCTACCAGGACGCCGGTCCCGGCTGGCGGCTTCAGGCACACGGCCGGGCCGCGTCGGCACTCCGGAGCCGGGGCGCGCCGCCGGCCGAGTTCGCCCGGCACGTGGAGCGATCCGCCGTCCGCGGTGACCTCGACGCGGTCGCGGCGCTCACCGAGGCGGCCGAGGCGACGATGCACACCACGCCGATGACCGCCGGGCACTTCCTGCGGGCGGCCATCCGGCTGCTTCCCGACTCGGAGACGGCCACGCCACAGCGCCTGATCCTGCTCGGCCGGCTGGCACAGGCACTCGGCGCCACGGGCGACCTGCGGCAGGCCAGGGAGACCATGTACGAGGTGCTGCGGCTCCTGCCCGCCGAACTCACCCAGATCCGGGCACAGACAGCGCGGGCCTGTGCGACGGTGGAGCAGATTCTCGGGCACTACACCGAGGCCAGGGCGATGCTGCACAGCGAGTGGAAACGCGTCGAAGGCGTGGACGCCCGCTCGGCGGCCGTCCTGCTCGTCGCGCTCGTCGCCGGTGAGAGTGTCGAGCGCGAGCACGGACAGGACCGGGTGGCCGAGGCGATCGCCGCCGCGCGGGAAGTCGGGGATCCGATGCTGCTGGCGACGGCGTTGTCGGCCGCGACGCTCATCGACCGGCAGGCGGACCGGCTGGACGAGGCGGCCGCACTCCTGGACGCGCTGCCCGACAGCGACCTGGTCTGTGACATCGACGCGGCGTTCTGGCTCAGCTGGTCGGAGATCTCCGCCGACCGGCTCACGGCGGCGAGCCGGCACGTGAGCCGTGGCCTGCGACTGGCCCGCGAGAGCAGACAGTCCCACAAGATCGCACTGCTGACCGCGATCCGCGGCATGGTGCATGCCTACCTCGGTGAGCTGGCGGCGGCGACGACCTGCTTCGACGACAGCCTGGAGTCGGCGGAACTCACCGGCAGCGAGGAACTGCGCGTCATGGCGTTGACCTTCGGGTGCTGGATCACCACCTGGCGCGGCGACCTTGCCGAGGCGATCCGCCTGGGCAAGGAGGCTATCGTCGCCGACGACCAGGCGACGGCCATGAGTTCCTGGCGCAGTGGCCAGGCCGAGGCGATGCTGGCGCAGGCGATGCTGCACTCGGGTGATCCGCACGCCTGCATAGACCTGCTGCTCACCCATGGCGGTGGGGCCGAGCTGCCCGCGGTGGGTGTCCGTACCAGGCCATTGGTGTACCTGATGCTCACGGAGGCGGAGGTCGCGGCCGGTCGGATCGCCGCGGCCACGGCATGGGCGGACCGGGCGGAGGTCGCGGCCGGCCGGCTCGATCTTCCGCTGCGTACCGCCATGGCACAGCAGGCCCGCGCGATCGCCACGCTGCCGACGGATCCGGCGGCGGCCGCACCGCTCGCTGTCGCCGCCGCGGGCACGTTCGGTCGGATCGGGGTGGCCGTGGAGGCCGGGCGGGCGCACTTGCTCGCCGCGACGGCGTTCGGCGGCAGCGGGGCGATCGACCAGGCCCGTGCACACCTCATGTCCGCCCGCGCGTTGTTCACCCGGTGTGACGCGCGACTGTTCCTGCCGCAGGTCGCGCGCGAGGAGCGGCGCCTGAATGCGCGCGGCCCCCGGCCCGAGAGCGGCGTCGAGCGATTCGATCTGACCGCCCGTGAGGTCGAGATGGCCAACCTGGCCTCGGACGGCCTGACCAACCGGGACATCGGCCTCCGGCTGAACCTGAGTCCCAAGACCGTCGAAGTCCATCTGGGCCGGGTCTACACAAAGGTCGGCGTCTCCGGTCGTACCGCTCTGGCCGGCGTGTGGGCCGCCGCGGCGCGTGATTGAGGCCTCCACGGCGGCCGACGACTCAGTTGCCGAGGTCGCGTACGTACAGGTTGAACCTCCGGCTGGTGCCGTCACCGCCCAGGTTCGTCGCGCTGGTCGTGAAAGCCACGTGGTGGCCGTCGGCCGAGATCGAGGGGCTGTAGCTGTAGCCATCGCTCTGCGAGCCGTCATCGGCGACGCTGACCCTGGTCGTGGTGGCGGTCACCCGGTCCCGCACGAACACGTCCCAGCGCGAGTTGGTGTCGCCGGTCACCAGCTTGTCCTCGCCGGACACGAAGGCGATGTAGCGGCCGTCGGCGGAGAGCGTCGTCCGCTCCTGGCCGGGGGTCCTGCTGTCGCCCAGGCCATCGGGGCCAAGGTTCACCTGCGTCGTCGTCCGGGTGACCCGGTCGTACAGGAAGATGTCGGTGTCGGTCGGACCGCCAGTGTCGCCGGCCACCAGATTCGACGCGGTGGATTCGAACGCGACGTACTGGCCGTCGGCCGAGATGCTCGCCGTGCGACTGGCGGAGTCGCCTTCGTCGCCGCCGGGACCGACGCTGATCCGGTCGGTGTACCCGGTCAGTCGATCGTGCACGAACACGTCGTCCGCGCGGTTGTTGTCGGGGAACAAGGACAGTGTCTTCGCCCCGGAGGAGAAGGCGACCTGACGCCCGTCCGCCGAGATCGACGGCAGTTGGCTGATGCCGTCGCCCTGGCGACCGTTGGAGTCGACGCTGACCCTGCTGGTCTCACCGGTCTGCCGGTCCCGTACGAAGACGTCGTGGATGTTGTTGGTGTCGCCGAACACCAGGTTCGACGCGGGAGAGTCGAACGCGACGAATCGGCCGTCGGCGGAGACCGACGGATGGAAACTCTCACTGTCGCTCTGCTCGCCGCTTCTGCCGACGCTGACCCTGGTCGTCTCACCGGTCTGCAGGTCGTGCACGAACACGTCGCGGTAGCGGTTGGTGTCACCGGCCACCAGGTTCGACGCGGTGGATTCGAACGCGACGTAGCGGCCGTCGGCGGAGATCGACGGATTCCGGCTCACGTTGTTGACCTGGTTGCCCGCGGAGTCGACGCTGACCCTGGTGATGACGCCGGTCTGCCGGTCGCGCACGAAGACGTCGTCCGCTCCGTTGGTGTCGCCTGCCACCAGATCCCTTGCCGGCGAAGCGAAAGCCACGTAGCGGCCGTCGGTGGAGATCGACGGCCCGCTGGCGGAGTTGCTGATCGGTGCCGTGCCTGCCGGCCCCGGTTCGGCATTCGTGGCATGCGCGACGCCGCCTGACAACGGCGCCGCGACGATGACTGACGCGAGCACTGCACGCCCTGCGTTGCGGATTATGGAGAGACGTCTCATGGGTGTCCTTCTGTTCGGTTCGCCGCCACGGCAGCCGGTTGCCCGGATCAGCGTTCCGTGTCGGACCGGCCGAAGCATGAGGGAACCCCCTACACCTTCGGCTTCGCGCTCTGCGCGCCGCGCGTGTGGACCTTGCACGGCGCATTTCAGCGTGACGCGCGACAGACGGCTGTCCGGGACGCATTTGGAACGGGCCATGCCGGACCACACCGAGGCGATCGAACACATTCGTGAGGCACACCGGCGGGCCGAACCTCGCCGGTGCCGACCTGCTGGCGCAGTCCCCCTGGGCTCAGGGCATCCCCCCGGCATGGTGCGCACCGTCGAGACGGCCGACGACCAGGACCTGTGGCACGCCGTGCGCACCTGCACGAGGGCGACCGTCGTCCTCGACGCGCTGATGCGGCGCGCCCCGGACGAGCCGGAGATCCTTCGCCTCGTGCCGCACTCACCGATCCTGATGCACCCGCGCCCGCTACGCCGTCGCAGGGTCACGGGAGTACTCCCTGGCAGGAGGAAGCGAGAGTGGACTGCTGCTGTCACTGCCGATGCCGCTCCCGGCAGGTTTCGTAGACCCAGCGCCGCAGCGCAATTCCTCTGGAGCTTGTGGGGTTGCCACAATCAGTGTGGCGGCCACCTGAGACGGCAGCGCTCGCGGCCGTGGCGCTCATGGTGGCCGCTCGGTGGCCGGACGCCTTTGGACGACGCCACACCAGGCGGCACGGGACAACTGGCTGTACATGCTCTGATCAGGCTGAACGTCACTCAGCAGCAGGGCGTGGCACCAGACAACACGATCCCTCACGGTCTCGTAATGCGTAGGTCTCGGGTTCGAATCCCGAAGGCGGCTCTGTGGAAGCCCCAGGACTCACTCGCCGTGACCTGGGGTTTCTTGTTTCTGTTGACCTTGGAATCCGGGCCAATCGGGCTGTGTGGTCTGCGCATCGTAATGCGTAGGTCAGAGGTGTGGTTTCTGTGTTGGCGTAGGCGATCTAAGCTTCTGACCTGCCCTTTTGCTTGTTCGGGGCGAGTGGGGTGGGCTTGTGCGAAGGGCCCCGGTGGACTACCGGTGGACAGACGTGCTTGACACTCCATCAGGGGTCTGTCGCTGTCCATGGGGCGACGGATGAAGTGGACCGGTCTCCGACGGGGCGATGGGCGGCGTCGGGACTGTCCGGTCCTGACAGGTCTCACTCCGTCTTGGATCCTTGTCACCCAACGCGGATGCCAGCTGCGGCTCGGACATGGCACTCGGTCTCTCACCACACCGGTCACCTGTGCTGGGAGGCACGCCAGCGACCGGCGGCCTGGCGGGAACGGGTCGCTGAAGGTCTGTCTCATGCTGTTCAACGTCGGGTGTCGTCGCCAGCAGTGATCTGTGAGCCCTTACCGGCCGAACGCCGGGACGGACGGTGACTTGGGAGCGAGCGGCCTGCCGAATGCACCCGGGAAACGAAAGGCTCCACACCAGTCCGCCGGTCGCCTGCCAGAGGGTGAACGTCCGCACCGGCACTCCCAGAGCGCCCGCCATCGGGTCCAGGACCGTGCGCACCACCGGAAACGAAGTGGGCCAGCACGATCGCCCTCGCGCCCTCCCGCCCTCCCGCCCTCGGGCCGATCGGCTGCGGGCGAGCAGGGCGCCGCCCGCTCTTCGGCCCAGGAGATATCCGCACTGCGAGCCCGCCAGCGCCCCCACCGCCGCGGCGACCAGGAGCGGGACGAGCGACAGCTTCAGACCGCGGTCGGCGGCGCCGGTGCACAGCGGCCCGGCCGTGAACAGCAACGAGTCGCCAGGGAGGAAGAAACCGATCAGCAGCCCGGCCTAGGCGAACAGCACCACACCCGCGCCCAGCACGCCGAACGCGGACCGTTGCTGTCGCGCAGGCCCAGTCGCAGGTGTTCGACGCGGAAGAGGGCCTGTTCCAAGAGCCCGGCGACGTGGTTGTCGTAGAGGGCATAGACGATGGAGCGGCCCCGGCCGACCGGGTCATCGTCCACTTCGGCGAGTGCTTGCAGCCAGCCCCACACCCTCGGAGCAGCACCACCGCTCACTCCGGTACAGCGGCTCCATTCCGCCCCCTGGCTCCGTTCGGGAGGGCGGGCCGGATTCCGGCCCGGCTCCGGCGTCCGCGTGCGTTTCCGCAGCCTCGGGGACCTGGCCCACCTTGGAGTCAGCCGAGCTGTGTCAGCTTTGAGCTACCTCCTGGTGCCGCCGCGTCCGCGGGGGGCAGGGCCGTGGGGTAGATACGGACATCGCTGAGCGCGGCGTTGGCGTACTCGCCATAGGTGTCCGAAGAGAGGCGGCGGCCCAATTGGACGGGGCCGACGGCGTTCCAGGCAGAGGTGAAGGGCTTCGTGGAGGTGAGGGCGCCGTTGACGTAAAGGAGCAGGCGGTCGCTGTCCGGGTCGTAGACGCCGACCAGGCGGGTCCATTTGCCTGCGACAGCTTTCGTACCGTAAACGGCGGTCCAGGTGCCGGTGGCCGTGTCTGCGGTACGTCGGCCGAAGGCCCAGACGCCGCCGCCGGAGGAGTAGTAGAGCTGGAAACCCGTGGCCGTGTGCACGGTCGGGTCGTCGGACTGGGAGACGAAGGTGGAGTTGCCTCCGTCGAGGGAGTTGAGCTTCACCCATGCCGAGACGGTGAAACCGTGGGAGGTGTCCACGCCGGGGCCCGTCGTGTCGGCGTAGCCCGTGGTGCCGGTGAGGTTCAGGGCCGGGCCGCGCGTCGCGTCGGTCGTCCAGGAGGCCGCGCCGTGCAGTGTCGCCGGGAGGCCGCCGACGGAGTCGGAGGCGTTTGTGCCGCTGCTGTCCGTGAGGGGCCAGCGGTGGGTGGCTGTGTCGGTGACCGTGCCCAGGGAGACGGGGGACGAGAAGGTGGCCGTGGTGCCGGTGGGTGCGGCGCCCGGGTACTCCGTGAGCTGGCCCGCCGCGTCGGTGGCGTACAGGTCGGGTTTGCCGTCGGGACCGCCGGTGGCGCTGTTGACGTCGCCGGGTGAGGCGACGGTGGGGTACTGCTTGAGGGGCAGGACGGGGCCCAGGCCCGTGGCGGGGTGAGCGTTCCAGCCCGCCGCTGTGCCGCTGGTCCAGTTCTGCGCGGCCGTGCCGTTGCATGTGTGGATCTGTACCTGGGTGCCGTTTGCGGTGCTCTGCTGGGGGTCGTCCAGACATTTGCCGGACTGCGGGTTGACCAGGCTGCCCGAGGCGCCGGTGGTCCACTTCTGGGAGCCGCTGCCGTTGCACTTGTAGAGCTGAAGAAGGGTGCCGTCGTCCGTGTCGCCGTCGGTGACGTCGAGGCACTTGCCGAGGACGCGCAGAGAGCCGTCGTTGTGCAGGATCCACTGCTGGGACGGCGAGTTGTTGCAGGTGTAGACCTGAATCCTGGTGTGGTCGGCGGTGTGGGCGCTCGCGTCGTCCAGGCAGAGCGTGCCGCCGGAGGACGTCTTCACGCCTGCGACGAGCGCCGTGCGGACGGGGGCGTGCAGCAGCTGGGGCAGCAGGGCGGAGCCGTCGACGTCGATCGGGAAGGTGTAGACGGTGCCCGTGGAGTCGTCGCGAGCCCACAGGGTGGGCGTGCCGCCGGTGAGCTTGCCGTTGCTGTTGCCGTTGCCGTCGTCGTCGATGGAGAAGGCGCCGCCGACCCGGCCGGGCGCGATCAGGGTCAGGCCCGACCAGTCGCCGTCGCCGAGCAGGAGCGGGTGGCCGAGGTGGTTGATGCCGTAGGACTGGTACAGCCACAGCTTCTTGTTCTCGACCGTGATCACGGCGGGGTGGTCGGCGTTGCCGTACACGTCCCCGTCGACCACCAGTTGGGAGAGACTCCAGGGCTTGGCCGGGTCGTAGCCCGCTTCGGTGCACCGGTCGGCGGGGACGGTGTCGGTGGCCTCGCAGTCGTCCTTGGTCACCACGTCGTAGCGGCGGCCGACGAAACCGGGGAAGGTGGAGTACGGCTTGTGCGGGAAGGAGCCGTCGTCCTTGGGGTCGAGGTCGTTCTTCACGACGTACAGAGCCTGTGTCTTCTTGTTGTACGCGAGCAGGTCGTCGTGGGTGTCACCGTGCAGGTTGCCGCGATGAGCGATCAGGTAGTCGCTCCAGGTGCCGGTGGGTGCGCCCGCGGCGGTCGAGACGATGACCGGGCCGGTGACCGCGGGTGGGGTGACGGTGACCGGACCGTCCTGAGCCGGGACGGGTGACTGGGCGGGGTCGCTGTCGCCGGGGATGAGTTCGAGGTCGCCGGTGCTGGTGGTGGCGAGCAGGTCGGGGCTGCCGTCGCCCGTGACGTCCCCGGGCGCGATCTTGGTCTTCGGGTCCCAGGGTGCCGTGAAGGTGTAGCCGACCGGGTTCTGGGAGATGTTCCCGGCCCGGTCGACCGCGGCGACGTACAGGGTGTGCACGCCCCAGTTGCTGACAGGGGTGGTGACGGTACCGGAGGCGGTGGTGCCGCTTGTCGAGGTCACCTTGGCGGGCTGGCCGGTGGTGGCGGTGGGCTGGCCGTCGAGCTGCCACAGGAAGTGGTCGACGCCGCTGGCCTTGCACCCGGCCGGGTCGCAGGTGTCGGCCGGGGCGTTGTCGGCGGCGGAGACCGCGAAGGCGGCCTTGACGTCGGTGCCCGCGTAGGTGTCGCCGGCGCCGCTGCCCACTGGCGGGAAGTGCGGGTTGTCGGCGATCGTCGGCGTCTGCGGCGGGGTCAGGTCGGTGTCGAACCAGCAGTGGTCGCTGATCGCGGACTTCAGCTTGAGGGAGGAGTTGTCCTGGGCGTAGACGTCCCAGCCGTACTCGTGGCCGTCCTTGAGGGTGAAGCCGATGGGTGCGTCGGCGTCCTGGCCGGAGGCCACCATGCCGCTGTCGGGGGTGCCCTTGTCCACGGCGTTGCCGTCGGCGTCGAGGTCGGTGCGGTCCCAGACGTGGTAGTGCGCCTCGGCGTGCTCGCCGGAGATGTGCGTGGTGACGGTGGAGTGCAGCTGGATGTTGCTGCCCGCGTCGCTGTAGGTCGTGGCGCCGATCCAGCCGATCGCGTCGGCACCTGTGACACAGTCGCCGTCCGCGCCCAGCGGCTTGGGCGTGGTGCGCGGCTTGGTGGGGACGTCCGGCGGGATGTCGAAGACGGTGGTGAGGGCGAGGACCTGCGACATGCGCAGGTAGTCGTCGTTGGAGCTGGTCTTCGACTCGTTGCCGAAGAGGCCGATGGTCCAGGTGCTCTTGTTGCCGTCGGCGATCTTCTGGATCTGGTCGTCCACGCGGAAGGACGCCGTGCTGTTGGAGCAGCTGCTGTTGCCGTTGGCCCCGCTCGGGACGGTGGTCCTCACCGCCGGGTAACCGTTGTCGTCGAGGGTGTCGGGCTGGTGATCCCAGTCGGTGTTCGCGTTGATGCCGCCCGTGGTGTGCAAAGTGATCGGCTGGTCGTGCGAGCAGTCGAAGCTGGCCGCGTAGGTGGTGCTGACCTTGACCTCGGCCTTGATCACCACCATCGACGGGTCGAGGCCGCTGGTGTCGACCGCGTAGTACGACCGTTCGAGCCCGACCCCGCAGGGGCCGCCCCAGCGCTGGTAGCCGACGCCCTCACCGTTGGTCTGGGGTTTGTTGTACTGCGGGGCGTCGGAGCAGGCGGAGCTGGAGTACACCTCGTCGAAGGCGCCGGACTTGCTGGTGACCGGGTTCTCGAACGGGTCGATGTACACGGGGTAGTGCGTGGCGGGGTCGTCGAGCAGTGACGTGTCGGGGGCCAGGGTGATGGCGTCGGCGGCGGTGGTCATGGGGACCTGGCCGATCTGGGCGCCCATGCCGGGGCCGGTGGGGGAGGAGACGTCCGAGGGGGCCGCAGGGGTGCCGGCGGCGGCCCGTACGAAGGACGCGGGCCTGACGCCCGCGGTCGCATCCGACGCGGTCGACGTGCCGGAGTCCCACATCAACGGGGGTGGACTGGTGTACGACACCGTGCCGTCGGCCGCGCCGGCCGTCATGCCGCCCGCAGGAGTTGCCGCCAGGCCGAGGCCGTCCGTGTCCGTGGCTATCGTGAGCCTGCGGACGCGTGGATCGGCGGCGGCCTGTGCGTCGTGAACGATCAGTACGTCGCTGAAACCGCCCTGGTCCGTCACCGAGACCGACAGGTCGACGCCGGGCAGCACGGAAGCGTACAGCGCCGTGTCGCCGTCCACCCGAGGGGCGGGCAGAGTGAAGGGCATGGTCAGGCTCATGCTGTGCCCGGCCGGATCGGTCAGCGTGGCCAGCGGCCCACTGCCTCCACCGGAGAGGCGTACGCCGCTGGGCGTGGCCTTGGGGGAGTAGGTGCCATCGGCACCGGCGACGAGAGTGGCGTCAACCGGCACCCAGCCGCCGTCCCTGTGCACCCGCACCGGCAGGACGGTCGACGTCGTGGTGAAAGTGCCGTCCGGCTGGGCGGTCACGGTGTCGGTCTCGCTGGTGAGCGCGTCGACCGGGACGGCCGTGCCGTCGGCGACCGCCTTCGCCTGGGCGACGAGCAGTGGGTCGGTCGGGCCGGCCGGGTCGTCGACGGCGACCGCACCGGCCGGGACGGTGAGCGCGCCGAGCAGCACACCGGCCACGGGAAGCAGCGCCAGTCTGCGGACGGATGACGACAGCACGGAACAACCCCTTCGCACAGCGGACAGAGCAGATGCGAGATCTGCGACCATCCGCGCCCGAAGCTGCCCGCGGCCGGACGATGGTCAGGACGTCGGCTGCGGGCGTGCGGCGGTGATGTTCGCTCCCCCGGCACAGAACGTACACAGCAAAAGCCAAAATCGAACACGCATTTGTCATGGTCTTGGCAAAAAGTATTGAGGTCCGGTCAATTCACTTCCTAATCTCCCGTCCTGGATCACGCCGACCACGTGACCGTTCAGACAGCGGACGTACATGTCCGTTTCCTACGGGGGGACTTCACACGGTGCGTGTGCGAAGAACGCTGACGCTCGTCTCTGCCCTGTTCACCGCGATGGTGCTGCTGGTGACCGGGGCGGTGGCGCAGGACGGCATCGGACCGTACGTCTTCCACGGTGACTTCTGGAAACCGAAGCCGCTGCCGGAGACGCCGGCCGTCGGCGACCACGAGTTGATCCGTCCGAAGGTCGTCCACCCCAAGGGCTACCGCCCGCTGACCGAATACACGGCTGTCGGCAAGTCCGCCTGGCCCAAGGCCGGTTCGCGCACGGTCGCCCTCAAGCGCGAGCCCAGCAAGGCGGGTTCGCTGCCGGTGTGGGTGGCATCGGCGGGCAAGCAGCAGAGCGCTCCCCAGGTCGGCGTCCGACTCGCCTCCCGCGCCCAGGCACTGCGCGCCGGCGCCGACTCCGGTCTCCTCGTCGGACTGGACGCCACCAAGTCCCGTACCGACAAAGTGAGTGTCGTCATCGACTACTCCGCCGTCGCCAAGGCCTACGGCGGCGGCTATGGCTCCCGGCTCACCCTGACCCGGCTCCCGGCCTGTGCCCTGACGACCCCTCAGCGCGCGGAGTGCCGTACCGCCACACCACTGAAGGCCGTCAACCGGGCCACCGCCAACCAGCTCACCGCGACCACCACCGCCGACTCGGCGATCGCCGTCACCTCCGGCAGCCGGGGCTCGCAGGGCGACTACTCGGCGACCTCGCTGACCCCCGAAGGAACGTGGCAGACCAGCGGCACCGGTGCCTACACCTACTCGTATCCCGTCCAGGTACCGGCGGGACTCGGGGACACCGGTCCACGGGTGGCCCTGTCGTACGACTCGCAGGCCGTGGACGGAGAGACCTCGGCCCGCAACTCGCAGGCGTCCTGGATCGGCGACGGCTGGGGCTACCAGCCGGGCTTCGTTCAGCGGACCTATCGTTCCTGCGGCTCGCTGCTCGACTCCGACGGCAAGAAGATCCTCAAGGGTTCGGGTGACCAGTGCTGGGGCGGCGGCAACGCCACCGTCTCCTTCGGCTCCCACTCCGGCATTCTCGTCCCCACCACCACCTCCGGAGTACCGGGCGAAACAAGGGAGTTCCGGCTCCAGGGCGACGACGGCACCGTCGTGCAGGAGCTGTCCGGCGCCGCCAACGGCCTGTACGACGGCACCTACTTCCGGGTCCTGACCGCCGACGGCACCGCCGCCTACTTCGGTGCCGACCACTCACCGACCGGCCCCGGCACCAAGGGCCTGGCCTCCTCGGACTCCGGCGACGACTCCACGCACGCGGCCTGGGGCGTACCCGTGCTGCACCCACGCTCCGCCGACCCCTGCCACAGCGACTCCGACGGCAGGAAGTCTCGCTGCGACAAGCCCGAGGGCTGGCGCTGGAACCTGGACTTCGTCGTCTCGCCGAACGGCTTCGTGCAGCGCTACGACTACTCCACCGAGACCGGCTACTACGACCTCGGCGGTGGCCAGGCGGCGGCGACCGACGACCGCGACGACACCGGCACCCTCACCTCGTACACCCGGGCCGGCACGCTCACCTCCATCTCGTACGGCTACACGCTGGACGACGAGCAGGCGGGCCGCACGCCGTCCTCGCAGGTCGTGTTCGCCTCCGAGCAGCGCTGCCGGACCACCTCCACCTTCACCGACTGCTCGGCCGGGAACCTGGACGACAACACGGCCCCGCACTGGCCGGACGTGCCGTTCGACCTGCACTGCGACGCGACCGACAAGACCAAGCTGCCGGACGACGCCACCAAGGTGCCCACCGACGTGTGCGTCGTGTCGTCGCCGACCTTCTGGTCCACGACCCGGCTGGACACCATCACCACCAAGGTGCGCGTCAAGGACGGCGACACCGACAAGCTGGTCCCGGTCGACTCCTACGCCCTCGGGCAGGTGTACTCCGACGCGGGCGGCACCGTCGACCCGGTCACCGGAACCACCGTCGACCCCAAGGACGCAGGCTCCCTCCAGGCCGTGATGTGGCTGCAGTCCATCAAGCACACCGGGAAGGGCACCTACGGCAACGCCAACAGCGACATCACCCTGAACCAGGTCTCCTTCACCGGCACCGAGATCGACAACCGGGTGGACGACGACTCCCCGTCAGCCCCGCCGCTGTACCGGCCGCGGATCTCCAACATCCAGACGGAGACCGGCGAGTCGATCACCGTCGAGTACAACTCGACCCCGTGCGCGGGCAAGGCACTCGACTTCGGGTCGGCAGACTCCAACACCAACTCCTGCTACCCCGTGTACTGGACGGTCCCCGGCGCCTCCAAGCCGATCGCCGACTGGTTCAACAAGGTCACCGTCCACAGCGTCACCGCCGCCGACCTGACGATCGCCGCCCAGTACAACCCGGACGCCTCCAAGATCCCGGCGGGCTCCGAGGCACACGTCTACACCTACGCCTACTCGGGTGCCGCCTGGCACCGCGACGACTCCGACCTCACGGATGACCAGTACCGCACCTGGGACCAGTTCCGCGGCTTCCGCACGGTCACCGTGCGCACCGGAAAGGCGCCCGAGCCGGTCACCCAGCTGACCACCACCTACCTCCAGGGCATGGACGGCGACTACAAGGCCGACGGCAGCCGCCGCTCCGTCGGCGTGGACGCCACGGTCGGCGGCAAGACCGTCGAGACCGTCACCGACGCCGACCAGTTCGCCGGCACCGCACTGCAGTCGGACACCTACACCGCCTCCGGCGGCACCGTGAACGCCTCCACCGTCAACGGCCCGTTCGCCTTCACCACCACGGCGCACGCCGACCGCACCTCGTGGACGGCCTGGACCCAGGAGGACCACCCGGGCGAGACCGAGCCGGACAAGGCCACCCTGCCCGACCTCACCGCCCGCCGGGTCAAGTCCGCCCAGACGCACGGTTACGCCCTGCTCGCCGACGGCACCTGGCGGCACACCCGCACCGACACGGCCTACGACGACCAGGGCCGCGTCCAGACGGTCGACGCGCACGGCGACGTCTCCGTGGCCGCGCAGGAGAAGTGCAGCACCACGCATTACGCGACGCCGTCCTCCTTGGCCGGCAACACGATGCTGCTCGCCTACCCGGACCGCATCACCGCGGTCTCCGGACCGTGCGGCACCGTGGCCGGCGCCGACACGCTGCTGTCCGACAAGAAGATCTACTACGACGGCGACGGCTCCATTACCGCCCTCGGCGCCTACGGCACGGTCACCCAGCCGCACCTCACGGGCACCCAGGTCGCCACCGGCTTCGCCACCGACGGCACCGAGAACTGGCGCACCACCAGCGGTATCGCCTACGACGGGGCGGGCCGCGTCACCGATGCCCTCGACGCCACCGGCAAGGGCACGCACACCGACTACCTGCCCAAGTGGAACAACGCGGGCGGCAACACCAACCCCACCAGCATCGTCTCCACCAACCAGAAACAGTGGAAGGTCACTTCCACCCTCGACCCGCTGCGCGGCGTGCCTCTGCGCAACGTCGACACCAACGATCGCGTCACCGACATCACCTACGACGCCCTCGGCCGCCGCACCGCCGTCTGGCTGCCCGGCCGCGACAAGGCGACCCAGAGCGCGGACATGACGTTCGCGTACTCGATCAACCCAGGCGCGGTCCCCGCCCCCGGCGGCACCATCACACAGCCCGGCGACCCGACCTCCGTCACCACGCGCACCCTGCGCGAGGACGGCACGTACGCGACGTCCATCGGCATCTACGACGGGATGCTCCAGCCCCGCCAGGTCCAGACGACAGCCGAAGGCGACTCCGACTCCGGCCGGATCGTCTCCGACACCTTCTACGACTCCCACGGCTGGCCTAGCGCCTCGTACTCCCCCTACTCGGAGCCGGACCACACCCCGTCCGCCACCCTGTACGCGGCCAACGAGAACGAGATCCCCGCCGAGACCACCACGAGTTACGACGGCCAGGGCCGAGCCACCACCGGCACCCTGTGGCACCAGGCCGTCAAACAGTGGAGCACCTCCACCACTTACCCCGGCGCCGACGAGACCGACTCCATCCCGCCGGCCGGCGGGATGGCGACCGCCGTGTACACCGACGCCCTCGGCCAGACGGCGAAGTCGGTGGTGCGCAACACCAGCGCGACGGTCACGCTCAAGGGCGGCAGCATCATCCCGTCCGGCACCTCGCTGACCTCGGGCAGCGTCCGTCTGACCATGCAGGCCGACGGCAACCTGGTCCTCGGCGCGCTGTCGACGGGCAAGACCGTCTGGTCCTCCGGTACCGGCGGAAACCCGGGCGCCTACGCCCAGTTCGGCGCCGACGGCAACCTCGCCGTCTACACCACCGCCGGCACCTCCAAGTGGACGACCGGCCTGACCGCGACCACCGGCGCCACCCTCCAGGTCCGGGCCGACTCCACCCTCGCGGTCGTCGCGAGCGCCGGCACCGCCGTGCTCTGGAAGCAGGGCACCGCAGGCGCGGTTCCCGTCGCCGACGCCACCACCCGTTACACCTACACCCCCGCCGGACAGATCGACACGGTCAAGGACAGCGCGGGCAACACCTGGTCGTACACCTACGACCCGCTCGGCCAGAGGACCTCCCAGACCGACCCCAACACCGGGACCACGAGCTTCGACAAGTACGACGTGCTCGGCAACCTGCTCCAGTCCACCGACGCGCGCGGCCAGGTGCTGTCGTACGCCTACGACTGGGACAACCGGCTCACGGCGACGTACGCGTCCCCCTGGTCGGCCACGCCCGACCCCGCCAAGCAGCAGACCTCCCGGCTCTACGACACCCTCCTGAAGGGCTACCCGACGTCCTCGACCCGCTACCTGGGCGGCGTGAACGGCAGCGCATACACCGAGGCCGTCACCGGCTACAACACCGCTTACCAGCCGCTGGGTTCGACCCTCACGATCCCGTCGGCGGACGGCTTCCCGGGCGCCGCGGGCAAGGACAGCGGCACGATCACGTACAGCCTGGCCTCGACCTACACACCCACCACGGGCCTGCTCGCGACCACCCAGTACCAGGCGGACGGCGGACTGCCCGCCGAGCGCATCGGTTACGGCTACACCCAGCAGGGCGCGCTGGACGGCTTCGGCGGCTACATCAACGCCGCCAACACCCCCTCCTACCTGGACGGCACGGTCCACGACCCCTTCGGCCGCGTCCTGCAGACCAACTACGGCCCCACGGGCAAGGAACTCGCGACCTTCGCCCAGTACGACGCGACGACCGGCCGGGTCACTCAGACGTCCAGCATGCTGCAGACGTCCACCACGGCCCTGGACGTCGTCAACTACCGCTACGACCGGACCGGTCAGCTCACCGCCACGGACGACCTCCAGGACAACACCACCCACGACACACAGTGCTTCGCCTACGACTCCTTCCAGCGGCTGAACGCCGCCTGGACGGACACCGCCGGCATCACCGGCTCGGGCACCGCTCCGGTCGGCGCGGTCGGCGGCTGCGCCACGGCGTCCGTGCAGACCAGCGCGGCACCGGTGAAGACGAAGACAGTCGGAGGCCCGGCGCCCTACTGGCAGACGTACACCTACGACCTGCTGGGCGACCGCACCGGCACGATCGACCATGACACCACCGGCAACGCGCTGGCGGACACCACCCAGGCGACCACCTACCCCGGCGTCGACGGTACTGCCGCCGCCACCCGCCCCGACCAGGCGGGCGCGACCACGACCACCAACCCGGGCACGGGTACGGTCACACAGACCCCGTCGTACACGGACGCGGCAACCGGCAAGAACGCCGGCAACACGGTCAGCCGCGCTACAAGGACGACGGGCCCCGTCACGACCGGCTTCACGCTCACCGGCGGCGGAAAGCTGTGTGTGGAGGAGACCGGCTCGGGCGCGAAGGTCGAGGTGAACGCCTGTAGTGCGTCGTCGACGGCCCAGAAGTGGACCATCGGGTCGGACGGCACGGTGAAGGCGGCCGGGCTCTGCCTGGACACGGCGGGCAACTCGACCACGTCCGGCGCCGGGGTCGTCATCGACACCTGCTCGACCGACGCCACCCAGAAGTGGCGGGTGACGTCGACCGGCACCCTGGTCAACGCGGCCAAGAGCACCCTGTGTCTGACCGACCCGAGCGCCAGCGCGACAAAGGGCACCCAGCTCACCGCCGCCACCTGCGGCGGCAAGGGCCAGATCTGGTCGACCGTCACCACGGGCGCGCTCCCGGCGGGCCAGACGCAGACGTTCACCTACGACGCGGAAGGCCGTACCGCGACGGTGTCGACGCCGTCGGGCACGACGACCCGCACAAGCTCCTATGTGTACGACGCCGACGGGGACCTGCTCGAACAGACCGCGTCCGTCGGCGGCACCGACAAGGCGCGGGTCCTGTACCTCTTCGGCGGCGCGGAACAGCTGACGCTGGACGTGACGGCGAAGACGTGCACGGCGCTGCGGTACTACACGGGGCCGGACGGGACGAGCGTCACCCGCTCCAGCTCCGGGTCCGTCACCTACCAGGTGGCCACATCCCAGGGCACCGCGACGACCGCCGTCGACGCCTCCACCCTCGCCGTCACCCGCCGCTCCTACGACCCGTACGGCAACCCACGCGGCACGAAACCGTCGACGTGGGTGGCGGCGGACGAGAATCACGGCTTCCTGGGCCAACCGGCCGACTCGGTCACAGGCCTGGACCTGCTGGGAGCGCGCGACTACGACCCGGTGCTGGGCCGCTTCCTCACACCCGACCCGATCTTCCAGGCCGGCGACCCCAACCAGATGGGCGGCTACACGTACGCAGCCGACAACCCGGCGAGCAGCTCCGACCCGACGGGATACGACGACTGGTACAACGACCCGTCGATGAACAAGTGCGTCATCGACTGCGGTCCGACGCCTTCCCCGTCACCCGCGCCCGCGCCCACCAGCACCTCCAGCGGCGACACCGGCAGCTCCACTCAGCAGCCGTCTCCCGGAGTCACCCCTCCGGCTACGCCGCCCGACCCGAACGCCGGTCCCGACCTCCTTTACGGCAGCTTCGTGGCCGTCGGCCTGGCGGTCCGCTCCCTGTCCGTCTGCGAGTTCTGGCTCACGGGAAGCGGACCGGACCACGACCAGGCCTGCGAGATAGCCGGCGGCGTCGTCTCCGGCGGAGGCATGGAAGGCAGCGGTATCGGCGCTCTCGAACGCGGTGCCGTGGGCGAGGGGGAGAGCGCGCTCGTCAGCACGGCGAGGGGCGGAGCCGACGCCGACGCGGCGGCCGCGGCCGGAGCGGCCGCGAAGGGCGTCAACGAAGCGGCCGCCGACGCCGCGGACCTTGCCGCGATGAAGAGGGCGAACGCCCAGGCCAGGGCGGAGCAGGCGGACGCCGCCTCCGCCACACCGAGCAGCCCTGCCACGGGAGCACCCGCTACCCGGCCTGCCCGGGTCACGCCGCGCGGGGCCGGAAGCGCCAAGCGACCGCCGGCCGTCAAGCACATTTCCGCAGGGGACGGCTGGACACCTGAGGGGCAGCTTGAGGCGGCCGGAAACATGGTGCCCGACTTCGCCGTCAAGCATGCGAAAGGCAACCAGCCGATGAACCGGGCTTACGTCGGTGGCACCAACATCGAGACCGGGGAAATCGCACTCGCCTCATCCGGAGGCGGTGGCGCCCCCGGCGGTATCGGCCCGACGTGCGGCTTCTGCGCCGAAGGTAATGTGGTGCGGGCTCTCGGTGGCGATCCGGGACTGGTGCGGCTCACACACGCGTACGAGGTGGTGGTCAAGGACGGCGCCTTCTCGACCAGGTTGAAGCCCGTGTGCACGAGGTGCCAGAGCGATTTCCCCACCCGCGATTCCTTCGTGTCGGGTATCACACATGAACCCGGCGGCGACTGGGACAGGTTGTACGGATGACGATCGAAGTGGAAGCGCGCATGCGATTGATCGATGTGGAGATCGACAGGTACGACTGGTCGACGTTCGAGTGCGGATGCGGGAAAACGGCTGCGCATCTCGCCGATGACCTGAGACTGCTCGCCGAGGCGCAGTCCCGGGAGGAGGCAGGTGCTCTCCGCATCGACGACCACGCGCTGATCCAGTCGTTCCCGCAGGAGTCGGCGGTGCCCGTCGCCGCCGTCCTGATGGCAGCACTGTCAGGTGACCTGGCTGTCGGCGCGCGGGTCGTGTGTCTGGATCTGCTCCTCCGGCTCGTCGATACCGACGACGAGGACTCGGCGGAGACGTGCCAGTCCATCGCACGGCAGGGGCTCTGGGGGCTGTATCGGGACCTGTGGTTCAACACCCACCCCGACCTGGTGGTCTACGCCTACCTCGTCCTCAGGGTGATCGAGACTGACGAGGAACGGCTGCGCACCTATCGGGATTCGGGCCGGATCCGACTGCCCGACCATCTGGCCGACTGAAACTTTCAACACGTCGATGGGTCTCGCTCGAACGGATGTGGACACGCACAACGGGGACGCGACCTCGTGCGGCTGCGGTCGCTCCGCTCGGCATCTGGTCTGTACCTTGGAGATCATCCTTGCCCTCGGCGCCGTTCGAGGCCTGGACGATCACGTGCTCGGCCAGTTCGTCCTGATGCCCCCGGCGCCCGCGGTCTGCGCGGTCGTCATGAGGCATCTTGCGGACGGCATGGCGGCAGCATAGGGGCAGGAGATCTCTGGATGCTGCCGGCCCTCGTCGTAGGCGAGGTTGACGTGGAGTGGGACCCGGTGAGGCTCGAGCGCTACTGGGCCGGTGAAACGGTGGGGTATGCGGCTGGTCGATGTGGAGGTCGGCCGCTACGACTGGTCAGCGTTCGAGTGTGGATGCGGGAAGTCGGCCGCGCACCTGGCCGACGATCTGAGGCTGCTGGCCGAGGCACAGTCCCGGGAGGAGGCAGGTGCTCTCCGCATCGACGACCACGCGCTGATCCAGTCGTTCCCGCAGGAGTCGGCGGTGCCCGTCACCTCCGTGCTCATGGCGGCGCTCGCGGGTGACCTTTCCAACGGGGCCAGGTTCATCTGCCTGGACCTGCTCGGCCGCCTTGTCGACACCGATGACGAGGACTCGGCGCAGGCGTGCCAGGCGATCGCGTGTCAGGGGCTTTGGTTGCTCTACCGAGACCTGTGGTCGGGCATCTCGCGCTCATCACCGGATTGCCGTAGCTGTGCCGGCCCCGGATCACATGCCGTCCGGTGCGGCACGTCGGGATCGGCGGCTTGCCCAGAGAGGGAGCCACCTTCGCCGGTTGCGCCGGGTGTCGAGAATGCGGTCGTGGAGATACGTGCTGGGCAGTTCGGCCGCCCGACGGGCGAGCTCCTCGAACGCTGAGAGATATGAACTGTCGCTTCCTCGCAACTCGCGCTCTCGTTCCACGAACGGCTGGGTGGCCCTCCAGACGGTACTGAGCCGGTGACGCAGGAGCGGAAGAAACAAGTCCTCGTCCACGAGCTGGAAGATGGTCAGGGTGGCGAAGGAATGGTAGTAGTACACGACATTGCAGAAGGCCGCCTTCGCCTCGCTGGGAAGCCCGCGCACTCCCTCGCTCGGGTCGTGTTCCTGCTGAAGACGGTTGCACACGTAGTCGTGCTGGTCGTGAAACGCGGCTGACCGGAACTCGTCGAGCAGATTGATCATCGCCTGAATGTTGTTCACGTGCTGGCTGATCCGCGTCTGGCGGACACCGATCCTGGTGGAAACAGCGATGGCGACCACGGCGATGACGACCGGGAGCACGTTGATGAGGAACGCCTTGGGCATCCACTCAAGCTAGATAGGAGTCGCATCCGACAAGCCGGATGCACGCATCCAGAACATTTCTGACTGATCTTGTAGTGAGTCCGTCGCTACTGGTGGTTCATCAGCCAGTGGAGGGTTCGAAGTAGACACCTGAACTGAACGGTAGGCTCCGCCATGCCCGTCGCCAAACCGCACCCGAACGCCCACCCGGACGCAGCCGCGTTCCGGGATCCGATCGAACTGGCCGCAGCTCTCGCGCGGATGGGGCCGGCAGTACGGTCCCGGACGCGGGCGATCACGCGGCACCACGCCATGTTGCTGCGGGTCTGCATCCAGAAGAACGCTTCGGGGCGGCCGGGACCGAATGTGATCACCGGTCAGTACCGGGTGTCGTGGGATGTGAAGGTGACCGTCGCCGGAGGCCGGGTGACGGCGGTGGTGTTCACCGATGCACCGCAGCAACGGCGGCTGGAGTACGGGTTCGTGGGCGTGGACCGGTTGGGGCGGCAGTATCAGCAGCCGCCGTATCCGCACATCGAGCCGGCGTTCCAGCGGACCCAGCCCGGCTTTCTGGAGGCACTGCGCACAGGGGCGTTGCCGCGATGACGATCCCTCGGCTGCCGCTGACCCGCGCGCTCCTGGCAGCGCTCGCCGAGGGAACTGGACGGCCGTGTGGGCTCGGGGTGCTGCCACGGGCGGTGGACGGGGAACCTGCGGCCTTTCCCTATCTGATCCTTGACAGCCTGCCGGGGGAGTTCTCCGGCCCGTCGTTCGCCGACTGGCACGCGGACGCCGCCTGGACGTACCAGGTGACCAGCGTGGGGGAGCGGGCCGATCAGGTGCAGTGGCTCGCCGACAGGGTCCGTACGGTGCTCTTCGACCGCACGGCGAGTGGCTGGCGTACGGAGGTCGAGGTGCCCGGAATGCGGGTGATCGACAGGGAGTTGATCGTTGACGCCGGTGGAGATCCGGTTGACGGTTCGCAGGGCGATATCGTTTCCTACGTGCAGCGGTTCACGATCACCGTGACGCCTGCCTGAATTCCTCTCACCGCGGAGCCACGCGGACGCCCGGCCGATGAGCCCGGCGCGGTTCTCTCCTTCGGAGTGCCCGTGGCTCAGCAGCGCTTCATGCGGCGCGGCATCACCAAGATTCTCTGGTTGAAGAACATCGCCGCCGCGACCAGGATCCCCACCCGGGCGGAGATCTCCGCCCCGAACTCGACCGACCTGACCGAGGCGATGCGCCGTCGCTCCCTGCCAGAGCGCGTTCTGCAGATCTGCGACGACACAGCGCGGCGCACAGAGTACGACGAAGCCAAGCGCTCCGCCGCTCGTGCTGAGCTTCTCGCCGGCAGCGATCCGGACAATGCGCCGCTTGCCGCCCGGGCGACTGCGGCCGCCGAGCGGTACGAGGCCGCACGCAAAGCCTTCGACACGGCCTCCATCTCTCTGCGCTTTCGCGCACCGCCGCGACCGGTTCTCGAGGAGCTCATCCACGCCCATCCGCCGACCGACCAACAGGCAGCCGACGGGGCGGCGTTCAACGCGGAGACCTTGCTGTCGTTCCGATCTGAGGGCGACGCTGCGAGTTCAACCTGAGTACGAACGCGCTGGCCGTGTTGCCGTACTTCCGCCTGACGGGCGGGCGTGCGCGGTCATCGGTGGCAATGCGGGCAACGCCGGGCATTCGTCGATTCCCGTAACCTCGTTGCTGCTGTCAAATAGGGCCTGCGCGTACTCATTACCGCAGCAACGCACTCCACGACCGTCTCACCTGCGCTGGAGTTTGCCCTCTCCTCGCGAGGACATCATGGCAAGTCGGGGACGTTTGCTCGCTCTTCAGGGGTTGACGCGTCGAGTGCGTGGCAAAAGGGGTGCGAGTGCTCAACCGTGGAAAATTCGTAGAGGAAACGTGAAGTAATTCACGCCTGGCTTTTCCCTGGTTAGTGGATCTTGCGGGCTTTGTCCGCTTGTGAGTCTCTGGTAAACGGGCTGGCGCTCCCCTTATGTTGCAGCCTGAACTTTTGATCGAAGACATCCAGGCGAAGCCCAAAGCGGCCTGGCGGGGAGCAGTTCATATGAATAAGTACGGGGGGAGACGTCGGCTGCGCACAGCCGGCGTTGTGTTCTCCGCAGCCATAGTGCTTGCGGCGGGTGTATCCAACGGCGCCATGGCGGTGGCCGACGAGAGAGCCGACACCTTGGCCTCCGGGGCCGCCGGAACCGACAAGGCGGACACAGCCGTCGCAGACGACGGAACGGGTGAAGACGCCAAGGCGCTGGCCCAGGCCGCGCGCACCGGCAAGTTGGTGGAGATCACGTCGTTGCGCGGTGAGAGCAGCGAGGTGTTCGCCACCCCGGAGGGGCACCTGGAGGCACGGGAGCATCTGCGTCCGGTGCGGACCCGGGTGGACGGCGAGTGGCGGGACATCGACACCACCTTGACCCGCGGCGCGGACGGAGCGGTGGTGCCCAAGGTCACGACCGTCGGTCTGACGTTCTCCGGCGGAGGTTCGGCACCGCTGGTGCGGATGCTGAAGAACGGCCGTGAACTGGCGCTGTCCTGGCCCGAGGATCTGCCCGCCCCGGAGCTGAACGGGAGCACCGTCACCTACCCGGACGTGCTGCCTGGCGTCGATCTGCGGATGACGGCGCAGCAGGACGGCTTCACCCAACTCCTGGTCGTCAAGTCGGCCGAGGCCGCGGCGAGCGATGAACTGAGCCGGCTGCGGCTGAAGTTGGACGCCGACGGCATGCAGGTGAAGGAGACCGCGGATGGCGGTCTGGCGGCGATCGACGAGGGCGCCGGAAGCGCGGTGTTCGAGGCGCCCCGCCCCGTGATGTGGGACTCCAGCACCCAGGCACCCGACACCACGGCGAAGTCCACCGCCACAACCACAACCACAACCAAAATCACCGCCAACGCTGCCGCTACAGAAAGCACCGCAGAAACCGCTGCCGCCGACGAGGGCGGGTCGGATGCCCCCGAAGCCACCGCCGCCGAGTCCGGAAACGTCGCGCCGGTCGGCGTGGACGTCCCCGCCGCGCAGGACGCGCTGGTGCTGACACCGGACAGCGGCGTGCTCACCGGCGAGGACACGGTGTACCCCGTGTTCATCGACCCGCAGTGGTACTCCCCGAAGGCCTCGGCGTGGACGATGGCCTCCAAGTACTGGGCGTCGTCGCCGCAGTGGAAGTTCAACGGCGACTCGGACGCGGGCATGGGCTACTGCGGCTGGTCGTACTGCGCGCCGTACGACACCAAGCGGCTCTTCTACCGCATCCCGACCTCGAAGTTCGCCGGCCGGACCGTGCTGCAGGCGGAGTTCGTGGTCCGCAACACCTGGTCGGCTTCCTGCTCGGACCGGAGCGTGGAGCTGTGGCGTACTAAGGACATCTCCTCGTCGACGACCTGGAACTCGCAGAACGCGGACGGCTTCTGGATCGATCGCCTCAAGACGGCGTCCTTCGCCTACGGATTCACCGGCTGCGCCGCGAAGGACGCGGAGTTCGACGTGAAGTCCGCGGTGCAACTGGCGGCGGACAAGAAGTGGTCGACGATGACCTTCGGCCTGAAGGCGGCGAGCGAGACCGACGAGTACGCCTGGAAGCGGTTCTCCGACGACGCCTATCTGCGGGTGCAGTACAACCGCCCGCCACCCCAGCTCAAGATGTCCCAACTGACCATGGAGTACGGCGGAACCTGCAAGAAGCCCGCCAGTGCCGCGAGGGTACGCACCCTGGGCAAGATCTACGCCAACAACGTCGCCGACCCCGACGGCGACTCGGTCTCCGTCGAGTTCTGGGCTGGTTGGGACACTGGTGACGGCAAGGGCGTGGTCACCCGCTGGAAGTCAGGTCGGACGACGGCGAAGAAGTCCGGCTCGGACTTCGCGATCACGCTGCCGTCGTCCATCCCCGCCAACAAGACGGTGAACTGGATGGTCCGCTCCTACGACGGCGGACAGTGGTCGCCGTGGTCGTCCGCGGGCGACCCGACCGGCTGCTACTTCGTTTACGACACCAGCGTGCCGAAGGCCCCGACCGTCTCCTCCGTCCTCTACCCGGCCTCGAACCCCGAGGACCCCGACGACCCCTGGTACGACGGAGTGGGCCAGTACGGCTACTTCGTGATCACCGGTGCCGTCACCGACGTGACGAAGTACTGGTACGGAGTCAACGGCGACCCGGTCTCCGCCAACGCGGTCACCACCTCGGCCGGAGCGGCGAAGACCGTGCCCGTGCTGCCTCTCAAACCGGGTCTCAACACCTTCACGGCGCGGTCCTTCGACGCGGCCGGTAACGGCTCCGAGATCCGCACCTACCAGTTCCGGGTCAAGTCGGGGCAGCTCGAACGCGCCAACTGGTCGATGGACGAGGCAGCCGGAGCCACTCAGGCGGTGGGCAGTGCGCCCGAGGAGCCCGCGGTCATGCACGGCGGTCCGACGCCGAACGTGGAGGGCAAATTCGGTAAGGCGGTGCAGTTCGACGGCGTCGACGACTACGCCGACACCGACCTGGCAACCGTCAACACCGACGTCAGCTTCTCGGTGTCGGCGTGGGTGAAGCCGTCGGCGATGCCAGCGGCGGCGGCGATCGTGGCTTCGCAGCGAGGCAACAACCAGCCGGGCTTCGAGCTTTACTACTCCAAGGGCTATGACCGTTGGGTGTTCAACCAGTACAGCTCCGACACCGCTTCCGGGACTCCGGTGCGAGCCATGGCGACCGCCGCGGGCGGGGTCAAGGTCAACGAGTGGACGCATCTGGTCGGCGTCTACTCCTTGGGCGAGAAGCTGCTGAAGCTCTACGTCAACGGGACGCTGGTCGGGAGCACGGCCTACACCACGCCGTGGAACGGCCGGCGCGGCATGCTCATCGGCGCCAGCACCCCGGGCGGCACGCCCGCGTCGTTCTTCCCCGGGGCCATCGACGAGGTGAAGACCTTCGAGAAGCCCTTGACGGCGGCTGAGGTGTCGAGCCTCTACACCTCGAACACGAGCGGCGGCCGTCCGGCCCGGATGGTCTTCCACCTGGACGACCCCGCCGACGCGACCGAGCTCAGCGCGCGGGCCGACGTGAGCCCCGCGGTCCTCAAGGGTGGCGCCGCGACGGGCTCGGCCGGGGTGGACGGCAACGCGCTGACCCTGGACGGGACCGACGACTATGCCACCACGGGCAGCCCGCAGGTCAACACCACGTACAGCTTCGCTGTCGCGGCCTGGGTGAAGCTGCCGAAGACCAAGCCCACGGGCGCGGCGGTCGTCGCCTCGCAGATCGGCAACGTGGTGACAGGACCGGCGCTGTACTACTCCAGTTCCTACGACCGTTGGGTGTTCAACCAGAACAGCGCCGACACCGCCGACTCCACCGTGGTGCGGGCCCTGCAGCCCGAGGGCACCACCGCGCGCGGCGGTGAATGGACACACCTGGTCGGCGTGCAGGACACCGTCGCCGACAAGCTGTCCCTTTACGTCAACGGCACCCTGGCCGGCACCACCACCCTGCTCTCGACCTGGTCCGCCGGGGGCGCGTTCCAGATCGGCGCCGGCGCGTTCCAGGGGGTGCCCACCTTGTTCTTCCCCGGCCAGATCGACGACGTACGCCTCTTCGACCGGCCGGTGTCCGCCGGTGAGGTGCAGCAACTGTTCAAGCAGCGCGCGGTGGTCAAGGGCCGCTGGAAGTTCGAGTCGGCGACCGGCACCCCGGTGACCTCGCCCGACGCGTCGTCGGCCGGCAACGCCATGACCCTCTACAACGGTGCGCAGATCGGCTCGGGTTGGGTCGACGGCGCAGTCGCCCTCGACGGCACGAACGATTACGCCGCGGCCTCTGTGGTGCCGGTCGACACCAGTGCCAGCTTCACCGTCAGCGCCTTCGTCCAGACCGCCGCCGTCCCGACGAGCCCGGTGACCGTGATGAGCGCGCCCGGGGCCAAGAAGAGTGCGTTCGCGGTGCGCTACGAACCCAGTACCACCCCGGCCACCGATCCGGGCCGCTGGCGGATCGTCACGCCCGACTCCGACAGCGACTCCGCCGCCACCTCCGACATCGGCAACGGCATGTTCTACAGCCCCACCGACTGGAACAACGTGGCACTGGTCTACGACGGTTTCGCCAAGGAGATCCGTCTCTACGTCAACGGCGAGCTCCAGGAGACCGCCTGCGCCGACGCCGACGACGACGGGGTGCAGGACGACGCGAGCTGCACCGACACCGTCTCGTGGGCCGACGACGTACTGACGTACAAGGCCGCGAAGACCCTGCAGCTCGGCCGTGACACGACCGGGACCACATCCAGCCAGTACTTCCCCGGTTCGCTCTCCGATGTCTGGGTCTTCCAGGGAGCGCTGACCGAGACGCAGATCGATCACCTCGCCGTCGGCATGCCGGGCGTGGAGACCGCTGTCCCCAGCGGCGACTGACTCTGGCCAGCCACCGGGAACGGGCCGGCCGCCACGTGCGGCCGGCCCGTTCCCGGCCACCTGCTTCGCTCCGCCGTGCGCGGTACCACGCTGCCCGCGGAGCACTCAACGGGAGAAAGACAGACCTCATGCAGACCGGATCACGAGCAAGAACAGGCAGGCCTTGGCGCCGGGTGGCGATAGCCACGGCCGCCGTGCTGACCGCGACCCTGCTCCAGGCGTCGGGCGTGCCCGCCGTCGCGCAGGGCTGGGCGAAGCCGGCGTTGCCGCAGGCCGAGTCGCCGGTCGCCGGTGGCCCGGCGGGCAAGGCGGTGCCCCGTAAGGTGACGAAGGGGCCCCGTACGCCCGCCGAGGTGCCGGCCACCAGCTGGCCGAAGGCGACCGCCGCGGCGGTGACGCTGAGGCAGGGGGCGACCCGGGTCAAGGGGCTGCCGCTCACCCTGGACACGCGCGTCGAGCGGTCCGCTGACGCGGCCACCGGCACCTACACCGTAGGCGCGCTGTCCCGCGCGGCGGCACGGAAGA
Organism: Streptomyces sp. SID12501; assembly: GCF_010550245.1. Classification (GTDB taxonomy): domain Bacteria; phylum Actinomycetota; class Actinomycetes; order Streptomycetales; family Streptomycetaceae; genus Streptomyces. Next base: position 113,654 of record NZ_JAAGLU010000015.1, on the reverse strand, counting down.
CGGGCGTCGACGGACCCGTCTTCACCCTGACTCCCCGTCAGGGCGGTGCCCAACGCGGCGGCAAGGTGCGCGCCGGGCTGGACTACTCCTCGTTCGCGGGCCTGTACGGCGGCGGATACGCGTCCAGGCTGACCCTCGTCCAACTGCCCGCGTGTGCGTTGACGACACCGCAGAAACCGCAGTGCCGTACCACCCAGCCGGTCCAGACCGTCAACGACACCGAGAAGCAGACGCTGACCACGCAGGCGGTCGCCCTCAGCGCTAGCACCGCGACCGTGCTGGCGGCGACCGCTTCGGCGAGCAGTGACAAGGGTGACTACAAGGCCACGTCCCTGGCCGCCTCGTCGACCTGGTCCACGGACCAGAGCAGCGGTTCCTTCGCGTGGTCGTACGACATGGCGGTGCCGCAGGTGCCCGGTGGCCTGACTCCGCAGGTCGGGCTGTCGTACTCCTCCGGCGGTGTCGACGGCCGGACGGGGAACACCAACAACCAGGCGTCGTGGGTCGGTGACGGCTTCGACCTGGCGCCCGGTTTCATCGAGCGCAGCTACAAGGGGTGCACGGACGACGGGGCGACCAACGCCGACGGGAACAAGCCGGGCGATCAGTGCTGGGCGTACGACAACGCCACGCTGTCGCTGAACGGCTCCGGCGGAGAGTTGGTGCCCAACGGCACCAACTCCTGGAAGCTGCAGAACGACGACGGCACGAAGATCGACCGGATCTACGGCTCCACGTCCGACGTGCGGTCCAACGGGGCGCGCAACGACGAGTACTGGCGGGTGACGACCCCCGACGGTACGCAGTACTTCTTCGGCTACAACAGGCTGCCGGGCTGGGCGAGCGGCAACGAGACCACCGACTCGACGTGGACGGTGCCGGTCTTCGGCAACAACTCCGGTGAGCCGTGCAACGCCTCCACGTTCGCGGCGTCCTGGTGCCAGCAGGGCTGGCGCTGGAACCTCGACTACGTCGTGGACCGGCACGGCAACGCGGCCGCGTACTACTACGACAAGGAGACCAACTCCTACGGCCGCAACCTCAAGGCCGCCGACGACACCCCGTACGTACGTGGCGGGACGCTGGACCGGATCGAGTACGGGCTGAAGGCCACCGCCATGTACTCGGCGAAGGCACTGGCCAAGGTCAACTTCACCAACAGCGAGCGGTGCATCCCCGACAGCTCGACCACCTGCTCGTCCATCTCCACGGGCTCGCAGTACTGGTACGACACGCCGTGGGACCTGAACTGCGAGGCGGGCACCGACTGCGACAACGGCCGGTCCTCCCCGGCGTTCTTCACCCGCAAGCGGCTGACCGGCGTCACCACCCAGGTGCTGGTGTCCGGCGCCTACAGCAACGTCGACGGCTGGAAGCTCACCCACCGGTGGGGCATGGCCGACACCGACTACCAGCTGCTGCTGGACTCCATCGAGCGCACAGGCTACGACGGCACGGCCTCGATCACCCTGCCGAAGGTCACCCTCGCCTACACCCAGCTCGCCAACCGTCTCGACTCGACCGGCGACGGCTACGCCCCCTACATCAAGTCCCGGCTGTCCACCGTCGCGGACGAGTCCGGCGGCCAGATCGACGTCGGCTACTCGGCCCCGGTCTGTGACGCAGCGGCCCTGCCCATCCCGGAGACCAACACCACCCGCTGCTTCCCCCAGTACATCGGCGGCAGCTCCACCGACGACCCGGACCGCCAGTGGTTCAACAAGTACGTCGTGAGCACGGTCACCTCGACGGACCGTACCGGCGGCTCGCCCGACCAGGTCACCATGTACGACTACCTGGACGGTGCGGCCTGGCACTACGACGATGACGACGGGATGACCAAGGAGAAGTCCAAGACCTGGTCGCAGTGGCGCGGTTACGGCCACGTACGGGTACGCACCGGTGGCCAGGGCGGCGCCTCGGCGATGAAGTCGCAGGCGGACACGTACTTCCTGCGCGGTATGGACGGCGACCGTCAGAGTTCCTCCGGCGGCACCAAGAGCGTCTCGGTCACCCTCGACTCGGGTGAGGGCGACCCGATCACCGACCACGAGTCGCAGGCCGGCTTCGCGTACAAGACCGTCGGCTACTCCGCCCCCGGCGGCAAGGTGCTCTCCAAGTCGGTGACTCGGCCCTGGTACCAGCAGACCGCGAAGAAGGTCCGGACCTGGGGCACCGTCACCGCCAACTTCACCGGGACCGCGTCCTCCAGGTCGTGGACCTCGCTGGATGACGGCGCGGGCGCCAAGTGGCAGATGACCTCAGGGTCCGACACCCACGACACCACCACCGGCCTTGTCACCCAGAGCGAGGACCTCGGCGACACGACGACCGCAACCGACGACCAGTGCACCCGCACCACCTACGTCTCCGGCGGTATCCCCGCGGACGCCCCGGTGCGGGTCGAGACGGTCGCCAAGGCGTGCGACGCGACCACCAGCCGCCCGGCCGACGTCATGTCCGACGTCCGCAGCGCCTACGACGGCGGGGCGTACGGTGCGGCACCGACCAAGGGTGACGTCACCAGGACCGCGAAACTCAAGACATACAGCGGTTCCAGCGCGGTCTACCTGGAGTCCACCTCCACCTACGACGGCTACGGACGGGCGCTGACCACCACCGACCTGACCGCCGACGTCACGGTCACCTCCGCGGGTGCGCTCACCAGGACTGCCCGCACCGACGGCCGGACCACCACCACCGCGTATGTCCCGACCACGGGGTTCTTGACGAGCAGCACGGTGACCACCCCGCCCGCCACGCCCGGGGACAGCACGACCACGCAGACATCGAGCACAGCCTTCGACACGCTGCGCGGGCAGCCGCTCACGGAGACCGACACCAACGGGAAGGTCATCACCTACGCCTACGACGCGTTGGGCCGCACCACCAAGGTGTGGCAGGCGGACCGGACCACGAGCCAGACTCCCAGCTTCGAGTTCGGCTACACCATCACCGACGGCAAGCCGGTCGTGGTGTCCACCAAAACCATCGGCAACTCGGGTGCGCAGGACACCTCGTACGCCTTCTACGACGGCTTCCTGCGAGCCCGGCAGACGCAGGCCCCGGGTCCGACCGGCGGAACACTGCTGGCGGACACCTTCTACGACGAACGCGGCCTGACAGCCAAGGAGTTCGCCACTTACTACACCGACACCACCGCCCCCTCCACGACCCTGTTCAAGCCTGAGAACGCGCTGAGCGTGGAGACCCAGAACCGTTACGCCTACGATGGCCTGGGCCGGGCGACCGAGATACGGCAGATCGCCGGCAACGGCGACGGCGGAGCCGTCCTCAACGTCACGAAGACGATCTACGGCGGCGATCGGACCACGGTCATCCCGCCGGTCGGTGGCACCGCACAGACCACCGTCACCGACGCCCGCGGCCTCACGACCGAAGTGCGCCTCCTGCACTCCCGTGACGCCGACGCCGCCTACGACGCCACGTCGTACGGCTACTCGCCGCGCGGCGAGCCGATCAGGGTCACCGACCCGGCGGGCAACGCCTGGACGTGGACGTACGACCTGATGGGCCGGCTCACCGACACGACCGACCCCGACAAGGGCGCCAGCCACACCGACTACGACGACCGCTCCCAGGCGACCAGCACCAAGGATGCCCGCGGCACCGTCCTGGCCGCCCTCTACGACGGTCTGGGCCGCCAGACCGAGCTGCGGGACACCTCCTCGACCGGCACGCTGCGGGCCAAGTGGGTCTACGACACGATCAGCGGCGCCAAGGGCCAGCTCACGTCCAGCTCCCGTTACAGCGGTGGCCAGGAGTACAAGACGAGCGTCGTCGCGTACGACCGTCTGTACCGGCCGCTGCGCTCCTCGGTGACCATCCCGTCGGCCGAGGGAGCGCTGGCAGGCACCTATCTGTCGACGACCACCTACAACGCGTCGGGCACGGTGCAGGGCGTCGGCTATCCCAAGGCCGGTGACCTGGCCGCCAACACCGTCGCCTACACCTACGAGGACGGCACCCTGCGGCCCATCGGGGTCAGCGGCCCGCTGAACCTGACCGCGAGCACCAGCTACAGCCTCACCGGCAAGCCGCTGCAGTACTCGCTGGCCGCGAACGGCGGCAAGACGACGTACGAGACCAACACCTATCAGTGGGGCACCCAGCGGCTGGACACCTCACGGGTGGACCGTCAGGACGTCACCGGCGTCGACCAGTACAACACCTACTCCTACGACGAGGCGGGCAACGTCCTGTCCGTCAGGGACACCTCACGCTCCGGCACCGACAACCAGTGCTTCGGCTACGACTACCTCGGCCGGGTGAAGGAGGCCTGGGCCCAGTCGACCACCGGCTGTGCCACCGCACCCACCACCGGTGTGCTGGGCGGTCCGGCCCCGTACTGGACCTCCTACACCTACGACAAGGTCGGCAACCGGCTCACCGAGACCCAGCACGGCGCCACGGCGGGTGCCTCGGACACCAACCGGACCTACCACTACCCGGATCCGGGTGCGGTCCGGCCGCACACCCTGGGCTCGGTGGATACCACCGTCGGCACGGTGAAGTCCACCGACAGCTTCACTTATGACGTCGCGGGCAACACCCGCACTCGTCTGCTGGGCAACGGCACCTCCCAGACCCTGGACTGGGACGCCGAGGGCCACCTCACCAAGGTCACCCAGCCGGTGGAGGGCAGCAGCGACAAGGTCACCGACTACCTGTACGACGCGGAGGGCAACCGTCTGATCGGCCGGACCCCGACGGAGACCACGCTCTACCTGGGCGCCACTGAGATCACCCTGGCCAAGGGCGCCACGGCCGCCAAGGGCACCCGCTACTTCGACCTCGGCGGCGGCCACCAGGCCGTCCAGGCCAACGACGGCACCATCTCCTTCACCCTGGCCGACCACCACGGCACCGCCCAACTGTCTGTCAACGCCACCACCCAGGCGCTGACCCAGCGCCGCACGCTGCCGTTCGGCGGGCTGCGTGGCACCGTGCCGACCACGTGGACCGGCACCAGAGGTTTCGTCGGCGGCACCACCGACACCGCCACGGGTCTCACCCACCTCGGTGCGCGCGAGTACGACTCCGCCACGGGCCGATTCCTGTCGGTCGACCCGGTCTTCACGGCCGGCGACCCGCAGCAGATGAACGGCTACACCTACGCCAACAACAACCCCCTCACCTACTCCGACCCGGCGGGAACAGAGATCGGCTCCAAGCCCAACTCCTGCCAGTACGACGTCAAGTTCTGCAGCAAGCACCAGCAGAAGGAAGTCGGCTACGACGCCGCCACCGGCACGTCCGACTACCACCGCGGCAACATCTACAAGCGGGCCCAGGCGAAGAAGATCTGGGTGGCGGCGTACACCCCGGTCACGAACGACACGTACAAGCTGCAGGACTACTGGGCCAGCGCGATGGACGGGGAGTTCACCAACGACTTCTGGTACAACCCCATCTACGAGAATTCCCAGAAGGGCCTGCGGGGCGACGCCTGCTACGGGCGCGAGGGATGCCGTCAGGCCAATCTCTACATGCTGCACAAGGGTGACGACGCGGACGTCGAGACGGCCAAGGAAATCGCGGCCAACTACTGCGTATCCCACGCCGAGGAGTGCGACGAGAAGGCAGCAGCCGTGGCACGCGGCAACGTCATTGAGGACGCCGTCAATACGATGTTCCTGGGTTATCTCGGCGGTGCCATGGGAGCCGAGGGGAAGACGGCGCGTGGCTGCCGGAACAGCTTCGACCCCCGCACCGAGGTCCTCATGGCCGACGGCACCACCAAGCCCATCGCAGATGTGAGGATCGGCGACAAGGTCATCGCCAAGGACCCCAAGACCGGCAAGCGCGGTCCGCGTGCGGTGACGGCCGAACTTCTCCACCGCGACGACGACCTCGTCGACCTCGAGATCCGCGGTCCGGACGGCAAGACAGTCAGCGTCCACACCACCTCCCTGCACCCCTTCTGGGACGCCACGACCCTCACCTGGGTCGAGGCCGGCCGGCTCACACCGGGCCACACCCTCAAGGGCGCCGACAACAGCCAGGTGACCCTGACCCGCGTGGTGTCCCGCCCGGGCACGGCAGACATGTACAACCTCACCGTCGCCGATCTCCACACGTACTATGTTCTGGCGGGTCAGACGCCGGTACTCGTTCACAACAGTTCCTGCGAAGGGCCGATTCTCACCAAGGCTCAGTCCAACCAGGTCATTGAGCGCCTCGGTTACAAGGTGACCAATAACAATTCGGCAGGTCGAGGGGCGGCGAAAATTTGGCAGAACAAGAAGGCGCCGGCGTCGGAGAGGTTTGTGACTCAAGATATGACTGGACACGGGGGCGGACTTTTCAAGGCCGGGCCTACCGTTGAGTCGCTCCAAACAACCAGGAGTACGCTCCGGAGCGGTTCCTACGAGCTGGACGAGTTCGGTGGACTGAAATGGATTCGCCCATGAGCCTTTGTTTCCTCGTCTCCAAATATGACGAGTCCATGCGTAGCGGTGTCATTGCCGACTGGACTTCCTTCGGAGATGTCGGCAAGTCTTTCAACGGCGAGGTACTGACAGCTGCCGAGTATCAGCGAGTGGAGGATTTGTACATCTCCGCCGTGGAATCTCTGGCCGACGCGATGCAGGCGGACAGATTTACGTTGAGAAACCTAGTTCTCAACGAGCCTCCGCCGCCCTGGCTCGGTGCCGCTTACGACGGCCGCTCCGTTGAGCGACACACCGCCCTCAGACTGCTCAGGCGGATGCTCCGACATGGCTTGATCTCTTGCACTCTGGAAAGTGGACACGCCCTGCGAGTGGCGGTCGAGACTGACTTCTACATCTCGGTAGAGATCCAACCGGATGCGGTGCACTGCCTGGAGGAGGTGAAACGTCTAGGGTTGCATTTGGTTTCTGTGAATTGCGGCGAAGAAGAAGACGACGCAAAAATGGCAGTCTCCCGTCCGGCAGATGAGAAATTCTGGGAGCAGTTGGCACAGAACATCAGGCCATCACGAGACGCAACTGCAATCCTGGAGCGCTGGGCGGAAGGAAACTGTGGCTACCGATGGCATCTGGTTTTCGACGGGGACACCTCGGCGATTGCCGGATCCGTTCGACCACACTCCCTGGTCACGGCATATCTTGACGCAGATGTCCGGTGGGCCTCCCGGCGAAATATCGTGCCTGCAACTGCTTCGGCCATGGAGGCCGAAGCAACGCCGGTCGTGATCTTCTCGCGATCGACGGGCGGAGTCGCGCCTGAAATCCTCGTACTCAAGGAAGGCGATGATCTGCCGACCGACGCAGAGGTGCCTCCCGGCAATGATGTCGGATTCTTCCTTTGGCCAGCCGAAGATTCGATCTCCATCCAGGCGGTAGTACAGGGCGATGGAAGCCAACCCCTTCGATGAAGCTGGCTGATGGGGCCTCTGGGAGCAGCGGCCAGAGCTGAATCAGTTCGGTCTCGATCACAATCGAGCAAGTGACGGCATACGTGAAGCCCCGCCGGGATCGGCGGGGCTTCTGCGTGGTGGTGACGCCAGTGGCGACGTCAGCGGACGCGGGCTGCGCAGGGTGACGGTTCATCGCTGTTCGATCGCGCCGTCGGCGGGCGGCTCCGCCGTCGGGCACGGCTACTCGGGGAGTTCGAGCATGTGTTCGCCGCAGGACTGGCATTCGGCGTAGACGTCGAGGTCGTTGAGTATCTCGGCGTATTCGGGGTGCCCTTTGAGCGCCGCCATGGCGGCGAGCAGGTAGCGGGTCGCGGTCTGGTCGTGCTCCGCCGTGGTCAGCGTCTCCGCCAGGAGGGTCAGGGCCTCGGGGAGGGCGTTGCGGTAGGCGCCCGCGATGTCGTCGGGCAGATCGTCCGGGACCTCTCCGAGTTCACCGGAGCAGATGGCCACGAGGCCGACGACGTAGAGGTAGTCATCGCGCTCGGCGGCGGGAAGCCCGCGCGCGATGGCGACGAGATACGGCACCGAGGCATAGGCCGCCGGCCAGGCGGTGCCCTCGGAACACAGGTACGGCCACAGGTCGTTGAACCGCTCACCGGAGGTGGCCGGATGAGCTGCGATGTACCGCAACTCGTCGGGGACGAAGAGGGCGTCCTGTGCTCCCTTCCTCTTTGACCAACCTCGGTGATCGAGTTCGGGCCAGCGCGGATCGTCCAGGGAGATCATGGGCGAGAGTGTAGGTGTCCATGAGGGACGGACGGGCTCAGGGCGCGGAAGTGGCTTTGCGGGTGGGCGACTTGACGGACTCGATGAAGGGGGCGAAGGCGCCGGTCGGGAAGGTGAGGGTCGCTCGGGCCGGGCTCTTGGAGTCGCGAACGGCTATGTGAGCGCGCCGGTGCGCAATCTCGACGCAGGCGTCGCCCTGGCCGCCACCGGAGTAGGACGACTTCTGCCAGATGTCAGGGGTGGTCATGTTCCTACAGCTCCTTGGCCAGCCTGTGGATGAAGTCACGCGAACGCTCGGGTTCGAGTGACACCGTCTCTACCCTACGGAAGAGTGTTCGGTAGCGGCTGAGTTGAGCCTCGGCGTCGATGAACACGGGGCCGTTGGGTCCGTCGCGTACCACGGTGTCCAGCTTGGGGACAGGTCCGCCCGCGTACACCATCGTGCTTCCGGCCCCGCCGAAGTCGCCCCTCGTGGAGGTAGCGGTAGGCGGTGGAGGCCGACAGGCCGTTGTCGCAGGCGAGTTGGGAAAGCCGGGTGCCGTCGAGGAACCAGCGCAGGATGAACACCGCCTGTGGGAAGCAGCCCAGCACACGTCTGCCCTTGCGGGTTCCGGCCACGATGCGGTGATCGCGCAGCAGCCGGGCCAGGTGCTCGGCGGTGGACCGCTTCACATCGAGCACGGCTGTGTATGTGACACTGATCGACACGTGAGGCCCCTCGGTCAGAACAATCCGTCGCAAGATCGTTCTTACCAGGGGCCTTACGCCTGCCCTGACTTGGGGACCGCACGGGCCACAGCGTCAGCTTCGCGATCACAGCGAGCGACGGACGCTTACCAGGAAAGACTCACTGTCCCGCGAGATGTCTACAACAATCTGAAGGGACTGGCTGTGGGTGAAATGCGAGCGGCGGGACGGATCGGTCCCAAGGGTACCGAGAACATCAAGGGTGACAACTGGAAACGTTCTCGCGTCACAGGCGGCTGCTGATGAAGTATGTGCGAGTGGAACCACTTCCGGATCGGTACGGATACTACCTGGATCCCCAGGGCTACCTGGATGTACTGCCCGATATCTCGGGTAGTCTTCCCGACGGTGTAGCAGAATTTGTGGCAGATCCCGGGCACTATGATTTTCGAAGTGCACGTTGTGTCAAGGATCTGACGCTGAACAAGATGACCCTTACTGATGGTGAGGGCCTGATCGCTCTTGAAGTGTTCTTGGAGCCCAATGAATGGAAGCATGTAGGCGGTCTACGTATTCGGTATTCGGACGTCCGGGCTCTCGATGTGTCCACGAAAGAATCCGACGGCATGCTGGCTCGTTTGGGCAGCCTGCAATTGGATGAGGTGCTTCCACATCCGTCCGGTTTCAGTCACGAAATCGCCTTCACGTGCGGTTCGGTTGCCATCGTGGCTGCGGACCTAGTGGCCGCATGGGAGTGAGTGTCGGCCGCGTCGGCTTGTGAATAGAAGCTCCGCCGAAGACCCTTTTCGGCGGAGCTTCAGGCCGTTGTCTGAGCCTCTGACGCCAGCGGAATGTAAATCGCATTGACCGGCGAAAAGTTAGGTAGAGCGGTAGCGCTTAGCATTGCAATGCTGGCGGAGTGAGCCCCTCTCGGGCGCTCGTACTACAGCCTCAGATCATGTGACTGGTGATCGGTGCTGATCGTTGTCCGGTCATGCTGATGGATGTGAGTACGGAGCACGTTGAGGGGTGGGCGGAGGAACTGGCTGCCCTGACGGGCGGGTTGGGGCATCTGTTCGCCCGGCCGGAGCCGCGGGAGGTGTTCGCCGATCTCGTCGAGGGGTTGCTGTCGGACCTGAGCCGGAAGAACGGCTGGACGATGGCAGGGAGGGCCGGGCATGCCACGCCGCACCGGATCCAGAAGTTCCTTGGCGAGGCGTCCTGGAGCGCGGAGGGACTGCTGGCCGAGGTGCAGGCGTACGTGGCACGGGAGTTGGGGGATCCGGGTGCGACGCTGGTGCTGGACGACACGCAGGTGATCAAGAAGGGCGACAGGCCCGTCGGGGTCGCCCACCAGCACTGCGGGACGACCGGTGACGTCCGCAACTGCCAGGTCATGGTGATGCTCACCTACGCCGCCGCGCGCGGTCGCACCTTCTGCGACCGGCGTCTGTACCTGCCGCGGTCCTGGACGGGCGATCGTGAGTGGTGCCGGGCGGCCGGAGTCCCCGACGAGGTCGCTTTCGCCACCAAGCCGCAGCTGGGCATCGCCATGCTTCAGAGCGCGGTGGCCGGTGGGCTGCCGTTCTCCTGGGTGGCCGCCGACGCGGACTACGGCAGGGACCCCGCTCTCAGGTCCTGGCTGCAGGAGCGGAAGATCCGCTACGTGCTCGCGGTGCCCGTCACGCTGCCGGTTCAGGGTCCGCTGGGCAAGCCGTACCTGCCGAAGGTCGCAGCGGCCGGTGACCTGCTGCACTACGCCATCGTGCGCGAGCAGTGGGAACGCCGCAGCCAGGGCGAGGGCTCCAAGGGGCAGCGAGCCTACGACTGGACCTGGTTCGAGGTCACCCTGCCCGGACAGATGCCGGCCGACGGGTTCGCCCATCGGCTGCTGATACGCCGCAGCACCGGGAAGAAGCAACTGGCGGGCGGCCGCGTCGACTACAAGTACGCGTACTTCCTCATCCACGCCCCCGCCGCCGACCCGGTCACCGAGGCGATCGTGAGAGCCGGGGTCCGCTGGAAGATCGAGGAGAACAACGAACTCGCCAAGCAGACCACCGGTCTGGGCCAGTACCAGGTCCGCCGCTGGACCTCCTGGCACCGGCACGTCACCTGCGCGATGCTCGCCCTGGCCTTCCTGACCGTCCAACGCGCCCGCCACCCCGACCCAGAACCAGAACCCGATCTCCCCCGGCAGCGCGCCGTCGGCCTGGACCCGGCAGGCGAGGGAAAAGCCCAGGAGACGGCGGGAAGCGGCGCCTTCCGCTGATCCGGCTGACCGTCCCGGCCCTCGCCTGTCTCCTCGCGGCCACCGTCCTGACCACCCACCACAGCGACGCCTACCACCTCCAGCAGCACCACTGGCGAGCCCTGCACCAGACCCGGGCCACCGTCAGCCACTACAACCGGCGCGGCGACCCCCTACCCATCCGCCTACGACCCTGGCGACAACCCGGGCAGAACCGATCACAACCTCAAGACCTGAGGCTGTAGTACCAGTCGATGCGGATGACGCAGCAGCCGGGCGGCGGTCTTGTCGGCAAGCGCCGCCGCGACCGCCCTCAGCAACTGCTGCAGTGCGGGTGTGCGTCTTTGGACCGCACGGTCGGTCCGTCGACCTGTTCCACGAAGGTTGTCTTCGAACATTCGGGGTGCTCGCACTACAGGCGGCGCACCGATAACTCGATCACTATCGGGCGGCCACCGACCGCCTCGTCAGTGACACACCACACATACCGGATTGTGGCCGTTCCCAGGAACGGCCACAATCCGGACACGCGACGGCGGCGCCCTCACTGGTCCGCGCCATGATCCGGATCAGCTCCGGGTCGGCCCGCACTCCTCCGACCTGCACCGCGGCCGGCTACGGCAGCGGGACATCCTGACGGTCGAGGCGGTCTCGGCAAGAGAGTTGATTGCGTAATCAATCTTCCTGTGATGGGCCCGTGGACTGCAGCGATGGGGGGTGTCTTCGTGTGCGGGTGACGCCGCGCAGAGGCGAGGATGAAATGATATCAAAGTGTGAAATCAGGGTTTAAGGGAATGATTCCAAGCGAATTGGAACGCCGTATGCGGTAAGGATTTTGCCAGAGCGAGAGTCTTTTTCGGCCATGACCCCAAAGATTGATGGCTGAACTATCGAACCCTCTCCGGAATCAGCAGTGAGGTGAGGTTTTGTGGCGCTCTTGGCTTGGTAGGCATCTTCCTGGTGTGGTCGTGGGTGCGCGTCCGCGAAAAAGCCAGAATTACCTGACCAGGCCTTTTCGTCGCTCGGGTCTTCCAGCCCATATCGACCGCGGGGACGAAGAATCTGATGAACTCCAGGGGGAGCGGCGTGGATATCGAAATTCTGGGAGCTTTGGTCGTGACGGAGGGCGGGATCTCCGTCACACCCACCATGCCCAAAGTGCGACAGGTGCTCGCTCTCCTGGCATTCTTCGCAGACCATGTCGTGCCCGTGTCCGCATTGACCGAGGAGCTGTGGGCCGGCCGGCCGCCGCGCAGCGCCCGTACCGCCCTCCAGACGTACGTGCTCCAGCTGCGCGAACTCATCACCGCCGCGCTGTCGGCGCAAGGACCCGACAAGGAAACCGTGTCCGCCAAGGACGTCCTCGTGACGTGCCCGGGTGGCTACCTCCTCAAGACCGGAGGCGGAGCCAGCGATGTACGGGAGTTCGAGCGGCTCGCAGGACGCGGCTACCGTGCCGTCGGTGACGGAGACCACGCGGGCGGTGCCCGGCTGCTGCGTGAGTCCCTCGCGATATGGCGTGGGGCGCCCTTCGCCGACGTCCAGCTGGGCAAGCAGTTGGAGATGGAGGCCGCGCGCCTGGAGGAGAGCCGGCTGTGCGCGCTCGACCGGTGTATCGAGGCTGACCTGGAACTGGGACGGCATCGGGAACTGCTCGCCGAGCTGACCCTTCTGGTCAGTCGGTACCGCACCCATGAGAACCTGTGCCGGCAGTTCATGATCGCCCTGCAGCGTTCGGGCCGCAGGAGCGAAGCGCTGGACGTCTACCGGAAGCTGCGCGGGACTCTCATGCGCGAGCTGAGCCTGGAACCCTCGGTCGCGCTGCGCCAACTGCAGCGCTCGATCCTGCTGGCCCACAGTGACGGGGCGGCAACAGCCGCTGAGCTCGCCTCCCACGTGACCCGCGCCGGCTGATCCCTCACAGGCACGCTCGAGCGGTGTACGCAAGCGGAGAGGGGGAGTGCTCTGCGGCAGCACGCGGCAGAGCAGAGATCCGCTTGACGAAGACTCAAGAAACCCGGAGCACCCTGCTTTTAGTCACTACGGTGCTTGAAGCCGTAGATGCGGATGCGGACAAAGGGGTTCGTATGCCCGTGTCGGAGAATGAATCGGGAAGTTCTTCACGAGTGATGGGGGAACAGCTATGAAGATCCAGGTTCTGGGGCCGTTGACAGCTGAGGTCAATGGTGTATCCATTGTCCCCACAGCGGGAAAACCACGTCAGATTCTGTCACTTCTCGCGCTGTATCCGGGACGGATCGTGCCTGTGCCGACGCTGATGGAGGAGATCTGGGGCGCCAACCCGCCGGTCAGCGCGCTGACCACGCTGCAGACCTACATACTGCAGCTGCGGCGTCGGCTCGGTACAGCCATGGGACCCAACACGCCGCACACCGCCAAAGACGTACTCGCCACCCGGCACGGCGGATATGTACTGCAGATCCCGTCGGACAGCGCGGACGTGCACGAATACGAGCGACGGGTGTCGGCAGGGCAGGCGGCCTTCGAAGCCGGTGACGACGAACGTGCCGCGGACACCCTGCGTCAGGCGCTGACCCTGTGGCAGGGCCCCGCCCTGGTCGACGTGCGTGTCGGTCCCGTACTGGCCATAGAGGTGCTCCGGCTGGAGGAGAGCAAGCTGGTCACCGTGGAGCGCCGGATAGACGCGGATCTCCGGCTGGGACGGCACTACGAGATCGTTGCCGAGCTCCGGGACCTGACGGCACGCCACCAGCAGCACGAAGGACTTCACTCGCAGGCCATGGTGGCTCTGTACCGATCGGGCCGGCAGGCCGCGGCTCTCGACCTCTACCGAAAGCTGCGCATGAGACTCATCGAGGAGCTGGGCGTCGAACCGTCGCGGCAGATGCAGCGTCTGCACCAGGCGATGCTCGCCGTGGACCCCGCCCTCGACCTGGCCACCGCGCCCCGGCGTAGCTCGACCTTCGATCTCTACGCCGCCTGACGCGCCGGCCCGCTGTGCTTCAAGCCCGCCTCTAGGGCTGTCCGCGAGCCTGAACAGGCCCGCGCGACACCCACAGGACGAGGAGGGCGGAGATGCCGGACACAGAATTGCCCGTGCGGCTGTACTGCTTCGCGCACGCAGGGGCGGGAGTATCGGCCTTCCACAGCTGGGCACGCAGCATCGGTCCGGGCGTCGAACCCGTGCCCGTGCTGCTGCCGGGCCGTGAGCGCCGACGCCGGGAACCACGCCTGACCGATCGCGACTCGCTGGTCGCCGACCTGATGGACCGCATCCACGTCACGTCCGGACAGCCCTACGCGATCTACGGACACAGCCTCGGTGCGATGGTGGCCCACACCCTCGTCCAGGCTCTTCACGAAGAAGGACTGCCGCTGCCCGCACTCCTCGCCGTGGGCGCCTGCCCGCCCCCTGACGAGACCAGCAGGCTCGCCGACGCCTGCGACAGCTCCGACGAGGACCTGATGGAGTTGCTCCGCACGCTGGGAGCACTGCCCGAGGGCGCCGAAGCGAGGCGGTACTGGCGCCGGGCCTCGCTCCCCGTACTCCGCGACGATCTACGCCTGGCCGGTGCACTGCGCGTCGCCGCCCGTACAGCGGCAGCCTCGCACGGACCATTGCCGGTGCCGCTGCTCGCGGTGTCCGGGAACCGTGACCCGCTGGTGTCACCCGCGACAGCCGGCGGCTGGCGCCGCTGGAGTGCCGGGCCGGTGGCGACCCGCACCGTGAACGGCGACCACTTCTTCGTACGCGGCGACGCGCTGCCTCGTCTGACGGGTCGCGCCTGCCGCGTCGTGAGGCGACTCGAGGCCGTGGCCGGGCGCACGTCATTCCTGGCCCCCGTCGCCCAGCCCTGAGACGTGCCGACCGCCGGCGAGCCGCCGATCCGGCACGCCGATCCGTAGGCCGACCGATTCCCCGGACCGTGCTCAACACGAGAAGAGAGAGGCACCATCATGCAGCAGCTCGACATCACCACCCTGATCGGCCTCCTGCGCAGCAGTGGAGGCGACAGCGAGACCCATGACCTGAACGGTGACGTACTGGACATCGGGTTCGCCGAGCTCGGCTACGACTCCCTGGCGCTTCTCCAGGTCACCGGCATCGTCGAGCGCGATTCCGCTGTCGCGCTCGACGGGGAGGCACTGGACGAGGCCGAGACTCCGCGGCAGTACATCGAGGCTGTCAACCGGGCGCTGTCCTCGCAGACCACGGCCTGATCCACGCGGTCGGCAGGGGAACGCCGAGCGGGCCGCGGTACGTTCCGGTCGCCTGACACCGGGTTTCGGCCCCCGGCGTTGCCCCCGACATGAATCAGCGGTCCCGAGCGGTCTTCGGACCGTTCTTGAGCCCACCTCCAAGGGGTCTTGAGCCCACCATGTGACCGTGAGCCGTCCGACATCACGTCGAGGAGGACCGCTCGTGCCCGTACGGACGACCAGGTCCTCGGTTACGGAGGGCAAGTGGGTTATCGGTCCAAGGCCGCCGCGTTCCTGTGGATGGTCGGCCGGGCACTGATCGCTGCCGGCGCCATATGGGTCTACGTTCCCCCGCTCGGTGATCCGGCCAGGCAATGGGTGCTGCCCCAGCCCCCGCCCGGCCATCCCGAACAGCTGCGCCCCGACATCCCGCTCAGCGCGGAAGAACGGGATCTGGCACGCCGGCTGCTGAACCCGAAGGAGATCGCGTGATCACCGACACCGCTGCCGCCGCATCCGACCGGTCCGCCGAACTCGCCCAGCTCAAGGAGAAGGCCGCCGTCGGCCCCGACGAGCAGGCCACGGCCCGGCAGCACGCGAAAGGAAAACTGACTGCCCGGGAACGGATCGGCCTGCTCCTCGACGAGAGTTCGTTCCACGAGATCGAGGCCCTGCGCAGGCATCGCGCGAGCGGCTTCGGCCTGGAGAACAAGCGCCCGTACACCGACGGCGTCGTGACCGGCTGGGGAACTGTCCACGGGAGGACCGTCTTCGTCTACGCCCATGACTTCCGGATCTTCGGCGGTGCCCTCGGCGAAGCGCACGCCACCAAGATCCACAAGATCATGGACATGGCTCTCGCGGCGGGTGCGCCGCTGGTGTCGCTGAACGACGGCGCCGGCGCCCGCATCCAGGAGGGCGTCACCGCACTCGCTGGCTACGGCGGCATCTTCCGGCGCAACACCCTCGCCTCCGGCGTGATTCCGCAGATCTCCGTGATGCTCGGCCCGTGCGCCGGCGGCGCCGCCTACTCGCCCGCGCTCACCGACTTCGTGTTCATGGTGCGCGAGACCTCGCAGATGTTCATCACCGGACCGGACGTCGTCAGAGCCGTCACCGGCGAAGAGATCACCCAGAACGGGCTGGGCGGAGCCGATGTCCACGCGGCTGTGTCCGGCGTCGCGGCCTTCGCCCACGACGACGAGGCCGCCTGCCTGGAAGACGTACGGTTCCTGCTCTCCCTGCTGCCGTCCAACAACCGTGAGACGGCACCCCACCAGCCCTCGGACGACCCGGCAGACCGGCTCACCGAGGCACTTCAGGAGATCGTCCCCGCCAGCCCCAACCAGGCGTACGACGTACGGGCGGTCATCGAGGAGATCGTCGACGACGGCGAGTACTTCGAGATCCAAACCGACTGGGCGACCAACATCGTCTGCGCACTGACCCGCCTCGACGGCCATGTGACAGGCGTCGTCGCCAACCAGCCCGCCGCCTTCGCCGGTGTGCTCGACATCCACGCCAGCGAGAAGGCAGCCCGTTTCGTGCAGTTCTGCGACGCCTTCTCCATCCCCCTGGTGACCCTCGTCGACGTCCCCGGCTTTCTGCCGGGTGTGGACCAGGAACACGGCGGCGTCATCCGTCACGGCGCGAAGCTGCTCTACGCGTACTGCAACGCCACCGTCCCACGGGTGCAGCTGATCATGCGCAAGGCGTACGGCGGCGCGTACATCGTCATGGACTCGCGCTCCATCGGCGCCGACATCTCGCTGGCGTGGCCGACGAACGAGATCGCGGTCATGGGCGCCGAGGGGGCCGCCAACGTGATCTTCCGGCGGGAGATCACCGCGGCGGACGATCCGGACGCCGTACGGGCCCAGAAGATCAAGCAGTACCAGACCGAGCTGATGCACCCTTACTACGCCGCTGAACGCGGCCTGGTGGACGACGTCATCGACCCGGCAGCGACCCGCTCCACGATCATCGGCGCGCTCGCCATGCTGCGGTCCAAGTACGCGGACATCCCCTCCCGCAAGCACGGCAACCCGCCGGTGTGACGGGCGGGGCGAAGACCATGACGACTTGGCGGATCACCAAAGGCATGCCCACCGCGGAGGAGACAGCCGCCCTCGCGGCGGTTTTGCCGACCGTCCTGAGGCGCGTGGCCGCCGCCGGGCGGGCCGCGGCCACGAAGCCGAAGAAGACCGGGGCCGGCCGGCACCGACCGCACCGCGACCGGCACTCGTGCGCCGGCATGTGGCGCGGCAGATGACCTCCGGTTCCACGCCCGGCTGCAGGGCCGTTCAAGTGTCCCTCCAGTCCGAGACGGAACCGTAGCTATGGCACACCCACACCACGCGAACCGGACCCACGTCAGGAGAGATCCACCATGACCGACGCCAGGCTTGTCGGAACCTGGACCACCGAGCTGGAAGACGACGGCAAATCCGTGTTCGGACTGGCGTCCTTCACGGGTGACGGCGGCGTCACCTGCTACCAGGTCAACGCCAAGAACATCGGCCTGGGCAACTGGGAGTCCACCGGGAAGGACTCCTTCCACTACAACTTCCACATCCTCGCCGTGAATCCGCAGGGCGAGCACGTAGGCGAGGCCCACGTCTTCGTCACCGGCGAGTTCGTCTCCGACGATCACTGGGAGGGCGCCGGCGGAGCCAACTTCTACTCGCCCTCCGGCGACCTCCTGCGCGGCCACGAGGGCTCCAAGGTCACCGCCCGCAAGTTCGGCGTCGACAAGTAGGCACGGCAGTCGGACAAGGCCCGTTACCCCGGACCGGTGACCCACGGAGGAAAGACTCCCATGTTGCGCGATGAACTCAAGGGCGAGCTTGTTCTCCCGTCCGATCCGGGGTACCAGCTGGCCAGGCAACTGCAGAACACCGAGTACGACTCGGTCACGCCCTACGGCATCGCCTACTGCGAATCCCCCCAGGACGTCCTCGCCTGTGTACGCCACGCGCGGGAGACCGGTGTCGCGGCGCACGTCCGGGGGGCAGGCCACAGCTTCAACGGCTGGTCCACCGGCACCGGCCTGGTCATCGACCTGTCCCGGATGAACCACGCCACCGTCGACGGCCCCACCGTGCGCATCGGGGCCGGCATACAGTCGCTCGACGCGCTCGACGCCCTTGAACCGCACGGGCGCCAGATCATCACGGGCACGTTTCCCACCGTCAGCCAGGGCGGCTTCCTCAGCGGCGGCGGGCTGGGCTGGCAGACCCGCAAGTTCGGCATCGCGAGCGACCACGTCGTCTCGGCGCGGGTCGTCCTCGCCGACGGCAGGGCCGTGCTCGCGTCGGCGGACGAGCACCCGGACCTGTACTGGGCCCTGCGGGGCGGTGGCGGCGGGAACTTCGGCATTGTCACCGAATTCGAGCTGCGCCCCGTCGACGCCCCGCGTCTGACCGGCTTCGAGACGCTGTGGTCCTACGAGGACGCCGCCGACGTGCTGGCCGCCTGGCAGTCCTGGGCCGTCGAGGAGTCGGACGACCTGGGCACCTCCCTGGTCGTGCTGCCCGGCATGTTCGGGCCCGGCGGCAAGCCGATCGTCAAGGCCTGGGGCGTGCACCACGGTCCGTCCGACGGACTCGAACGCGCCCTCGACGCTCTCACCGAACGCACCGGCACGAGGCCCGTACACCGCGAGGTCTCGGCGTCCGGGGTGTACGCCGACGTCATGCACGAGGCGCTGTGCGGCTCCAAGACCGTCCAGCAGTGCCACCGCACCGGCACTCACCCGGACGCGGTCGGCCACCGTCACCCCTACACCCGGCAGGCCTACCGCCTCTCCGACAGGGCGGTCACGCGCGGCGAGGCAGACGCCCTGCTGCACGCGTGGGACCCCGGCCTGGACAACGAGCGCTACCTGCTGTGCATCGCGCTCGGCGGAGCCGCCAACCGCGTCGGCCGCGCGGAGACCGCCTATGCGCACCGTGACGCCCAGTTCCTGACGGGCTTCCAGATGGCCACCCGTGACGCGGCGTCGGCCGCGCGGGGCCCGGCCGAACTCGACGCGTGGGCCGACCGGTGCGGCGCGGCCCTCGCCCCGCTGGCCACCGGCTCCTACATCAACTTCCCCAGCTCGCGGACGCAGGCCGACTGGGAGACCGACCACTACGCGGAGAACGCCGCCCGACTGCGCGAGATCAAGCAGGCCTACGACCCCGACGGCTTCTTCCGGCACGGCCAGAGCATCGACTCCGGCCGGGAGCGCGGTCGGCAGACGACGAAAGCAGGACGATGAAGACGGATCTGACGGACAAGGCGGTGCTCGTCACCGGTGCTTCCCGCGGCATCGGCCGGGCTACGGCCCTCGCCTACGCGGCGGAGGGCGCGCGGGTCGCGATCACCTACCACTGCGACGAGGCGGGGGCGAAGGAGACAGCCGATCAGGTCGCCGCTGCGGGCGGCACCCCGTACGTGGTTCGCTACGACCTCGGCGATGAGGACTCCATACGGGCCGCCGTCGCCGCGGTGGGTGCCGAGTGGGGCGGGATCGACGTTCTCGTCGCCGGCGCGGTCGAGTGGGGCGACGCGATCCCGCGGCCCGGCCGGCAGATGCCCGCCTTCGAGGATGTCCCACCCGAGCAGTGGCAGCGGGTCCTGCGAACCTCCGTGGACGCCGTCTTTCACACCGTCCAAGCCGTGCTGCCCCTCATGCGCGGCCGGGACTGGGGCCGCATCGTGCTGATCGGCGCCGGCCTCGCGGACACGGGTATGACGGGCGCGGGCGCATACGGAGCCGCCAAGGCCGCCCTGCACGGGTTGGTGCGCAGCCTCGCCTGGGAGCTCGGTCCCGCCGGAATCCTGGTGAACGAGGTCGTGCCCGGCCAGACCCTCACCGAGAACGTGCTCACGCACGCCTCGCCCGCCTTCCTGGAGAACAAGGCCGGATCCCTTCCCTCGGGCCGGATGAACACTCCCGAGGACGTCGCGCGCACTGTCGTCTTCCTCGGCTCCGCCGCCAACGGAAACGTCCACGGCGAGGCCCTACGCGTCACCGGCGGCCTGTGAACCCCGCCCCGATCCTCCCCGACCACACCGCATGGCCCACCGGCCGCAGACTCAGGAGTCCCCATGACCGACACACTCGACGAGCCGAAGACGCTGGCGGACGGACCTGAGAACGCTCCCGCCTATCCCATCCAGCGCACCTGCCCCTACCAGATGCCGCCCGGCTACGAGCAGCTCCGTGAGATGGGCCCGATCTCCCGGGTCACGCTCTGGAACGGACGCATCGCCTGGCTGATCACCGGCAACGAGCTCGGCCGCAGGCTGTTCCCGGACGCCCGGCTCTCCTCCGACGTCCTCGACCCGAACTTCCCGCTGCTCGCTCCCCGTATCGAGGCCCAGCGCCAGCAGGCCGCCGCACCCCCGCTCGTCGGCGTCGACGACCCGGTGCACGCCCGTCAGCGCCGTATGGTGCTGCCCAGCTTCGGTGTCCGCCAGGTCAACGCACTGCGTCCGGCGATCCAGCAGTACGCCGACGACCTGCTCGACAAGATGCTGGCCAAGGGCCCGGGTGTCACCGTCGACCTGCTCGCCGAGTACGCGTTGCCGATGCCGTCCGCCGTCATCTGCATGCTGCTGGGCGTCCCGTACGAAGACCACCACTACTTCGACGAGCGCTCGCGGCACGTGCTTTCCTCCTCCGGCGAGGAGCAGGCGGCGCAGGCGCAGACGGCCTTCACCGAGATCCTCGCGTACCTCGACGACCTGATCAGCCGCAAGCAGGCCGAACCCGGCGACACCCTGCTCGACGAGCTGATCGCCCGCCAGCTGGAGGAGGGCGAGGTCGACCGCCAGGAACTCGCGATGACCGCCACCGTCCTGCTGGTCTCCGGCCACGAGACGACCTCCAACATGATCGCCCTCTCCACGATGGCGCTGCTGGCCCACCCGGAGCAGATGGCTGCGCTGCGGGCCGACGAGTCGCGGATGCCACAGGCCGTGGACGAGCTGATGCGGTTCTCCTCCATCGGAGACATGCTGATGCGCGTGGCCAAGGAGGACATCGAGATCGAGGGCCACCTCATCAAGGCCGGCGACGGGGTGATCCTGTCGACGATGCTGATGAACCGTGATCACGGCTCTTTCGAGCGCGCCGACGACCTGGACGTCTTCCGGCCCTCCGGCCGCCACGTCGCGTTCGGCTACGGCATCCACCAGTGCATCGGCCAGAACCTGGCCCGTGCCGAGATGGAGATCGCCCTGGCGACCCTGTTCCGCCGGGTGCCGACGCTGAAACTGGCGATCCCCGCCGACCAGGTGCCGGTCAACGCGCCTTTCGTACTCCAGGGAGTCTCCGAACTCCCCGTGACCTGGTAGGCCGCCGTGCACATATCAGTCGACTCCGACCGGTGCATCGGCTCCGCCCAGTGTGCCGTCACCGTGCCCTCCGTCTTCGAACAGGACGAGGACGGACTCTCCACCGTCATCCCCGGCCGTGAGGACGGCGGCGGCGAGCCAATGGTGCGCGAGGCTGTCCGGGCATGCCCGGTGCGAGCCATCACCATCAAGGAGACAGAGGAAGTGTGACCACGCGTCGGCTCGGGGCACGGACGGTGCGGTGTCCGTGCCCCGAGCCGTTCTTGACGGAACCTCAAGTGCCCCGGGCAACGATGAGTCCATGGACATTCGCAGCCTAGACGGCGACGACCCCGCCACGATTGCCCTCCTCCTGCCGGGTTTCCAGGAGACGATGAGCCTCGAACTGCCCGGCGACCCGCCGGTGTCGCATGCCTTGCTGGCCCGGCTGCTGCAACGCAGACACGGCGCCGACCGGATCGTCCTGGTGGCCTTCGACGGTGACCGGCCGGCCGGCTGCACCAAGCTCGGCCTCGACCTCGGTGACCCGAACGGACCCGGCCACGGCTCGCTGTGGGTGTTCCCGTCCTTCCGCCGCCGAGGCGCGGGCACAGCCCTCGTCGATGCCGCTCGTGCCGAACTGCGTGCCCGCGGCCGGGACCGCCTGATGGTCGACGCCCCCCACACCCCCACCGCGGAGGCTTTCGCCGCCGTCCGCGGCGCCGAGCTGCACGGCACCAACCTGCGCAACCGGCTCTTCCTCAGGGGTCCTGCCCGTGCCGGCCTCGACGGGCCGGCCGACCGTGTGGTGCCGGGCCACCGGCTCGTCCACTGGAGCGACCGCTGCCCCGAGGAACTGGTCGACCTCTACGCCCGCGCATGGGGCGCCCTGGACGCGCCCGTCAACGGTCAGGCGGAGGTCCGTGCCCCCACCGCCGCCGACGTCCGCGCCCGTGAGGCCGAGGCGGAGCGCGCCGGACACCGTCAGTACGTGACCGCTGCCGTCGACACGGCCACCGGCGAGGTCGCCGGGTACGCCACCCTCTTCGTCCGCGACAGCCCGATGGCCGACGCGGGGGAGACCCTGGTCCTCGCCGACCGGCGCCGCCAGGGCCTGGGCACGTGGATCAAGGCAGGCCTGATCGCCCGGGCCGCCGTCGAGAACCCCCATCTCGCCCTGGTCCAAGCCTGGAACGACGTACGTAACGACGCCGTCCTCGCCCTCAACCGCCGCCTCGGCTTCGTCGCGGACAGCTCCTGGTCGACGTACTCCGTCAAGAGCTGAGTACCCGAGGGAAGTTCGAGTTCTGGTCCACCGGCCGCTGCCACGATCCGCATAGACCGGATAAACCGCGAGAGGGGTTTTCGTGAGTAGCAGCGGCACACGCGTACTGATTGTCGGTGGCAGCCTCGTCGGCCTGTCCACCGCCGTTTTCCTCGCCCATCACAAGGTGCCGGTCACCTTGGTCGAACGGCACCCCAGCACCTCCATCCACCCCCGCGCGGTCGGCTACTACCCGCGCACCGCCGAGCTGCTGGCCACGGTCGGCGTCGAGAAGGCCGCCAAGGCCGCCGCCGCCGGCTTCGAGAAACACAGGACCCGCGCGGGCGTGGAGTCCCTCGCGGGCAAGGTCCTCTTCGCCAAGGAGGAGCTGGAGGGCGGGAACGAGCTCGCGGACCTGACCCCCTCCACACTGCTGCTACTGCCTCAGGACCGCCTGGAGCCGATCCTGCGCGCCCGTGCCGAGGAGCTCGGTGCCGACCTGCGATTCGGCACCGAGCTCCGCTCCTTCGCCCAGGACGACGACGGGGTCAGCGCCGTCGTTCGGGCTGCCGACGGCAGCGAGACCACGGTGACGGCCGACTACCTGGTGGCTGCGGACGGGCCGCGCAGCTCCGTGCGCGAGTCCCTCGGGGCCAGGCGGGAAGGCCGCGGCGTGCTCTCCCGGCATGTGAGCATCGCCTTCGGCGCGGACTTCGGCGCGGTGCTCGGTGAGCGCCGCTACAGCGTGGTCCACGTCAAGAACGACAAGGTCACGGGCATCCTCGTGCACGACGACACCCTCACCGAGGGCACCCTGATCGTCGGCTACGACCCGGAGAAGGGCGAGGGCCTGGACGACTTCACCGACGCCCGCTGCGCCGAACTGGTCTCCGCGGCCATCGGCTCGGACGAGGTCGAAGTCACCATCCGCTCCCGCTTCCCGTGGGACATGGCCGAGCTGGTCACCGATGACTTCGTGCAGGGCCGCGTACTCATCGCGGGCGACGCCGCCCACCAGATCCCGCCCACCGGCGGGTACGGCGCCAACACCGGCATCGCCGACGCCTTCAACGTGAGCTGGAAGCTGGCCCTGGTACTCAAGGGAGTCGCGGGCCGAGCTCTGCTGGACACGTACCAGGACGAGCGCCGGCCGGTCGGCACGTACACCGCGCAGCAGGGATCGCTTCAGCTCGCCGTACGGTCCCGGTCCGCGACCGAGGAGCAGCAGGCCGCCACCCACGACGCGATGCGCGTCACCATGGGTCAGGCCTATCCGTCCGGCGCGTTTGTCGCCGAGGAGGGTGCGGAGCAGCTCCCGCTGACCTCCGATCCGCGCGCCCTGCGCGGCGAGCCGGGCACCCGCGCCCCCTACGTGGTGCTGGAGCGCGACGACGCGCCGGTGACCACGCTCGACCTTTTCGGCGACGGCTTCGTGCTGCTGGCCGGGGCCGAGGGCGCATCCTGGGCGGAGGCGGCCGGGACGGCCGCAGCGGCGCTCGGCGTGGACCTCACCTTCCACCGCGTCGCCCCGGCCGCCGAGGGCGGTGCGCTGACCGACGTGCGGAGCCGTTGGGCCGAGGCGTACGGAGTGGGCGCGGCGGGCGCCGTACTGGTCCGCCCCGACGGGATCGTCGCCTGGCGCACGAGCGAGGGCGTCCCCGTCGCTGAGCAGGGCACGGCGCTCGAGGCGGTGCTGCGCACCGTTCTGGCGCGATGAGCGGTGGGGGACCGGCGGTCAGCCGTTGGTGGAGGCGCCCCGTGCCTGCGCGACCGAGTCGACGTACTTGATCAGCAGCCGGGCGAACTGCAGGCGTTCGTCATCGGGCCAGCTCTGGGTGATGAACTCGAAGGCCGCCCGCTGATGCCGGCGGAAGGCCGCCAGCATCGTCAGTCCCTCGTCCGTCATCTGCAGGATCGTTCGGCGTCCGTCCTGCTGTGAGGCAGCGCGGATCAGGTATCCGGCGGAGATGCAGTCGGTGACCATGCGGCTGGCCACGGAGGGGTCCACGACCAGCCGCTCGGCGACGACGCCCACGGTGATCTCCTGCCCGTCGTACTCGGATCCCTCTTCCACGATGTTGAGCACCAGCGTCCGCGTCATGTCCTTCCGGGCCACCGGGCTCTCCACGTTCAGCGCAGAAGCACGGCGCAGCCGTGAGAAGGCCGGGCCGACCGCGTCGAGCGGGTCCACCGCGGCCAGTGGGCCCTGGGTGGACGGGAGCTGAGTGGTCTTCTGCCTGGTGGCTGGAGTCTCCATGGCAAACATCCTAGGCGCGGCGATCGAGGACAGTGAGCATGTGTATGCTCACATGCTATTGCATGAAGTTAGACATATAAATTTCCCCTTGCAGAACCACCTCCATCACCTGAAAGGATCGCAATGCCGGACAGCAGGGACTTCGATTTCGACGTGATCATCGTCGGCGGCGGCCCGGTAGGCATGCTGCTCGCCTCCGAGCTCCGTATCGGCCGCGCCAAGGCCGTCGTACTGGAGAAACTCGCCGAGCGCACCCCCCACTCCAAGGCCTTCGGGCTGCACGCGCGCTCGCTGGAGTCGCTCGACCGCCGCGGGCTCGCCGACCGCTTCCGCGAGGGTGCCCACTCATGGAACAACGGCCACTTCGCGGGCCTCGACGTCTGGGTCGACTTCTCGCTCCTGGACAGCGCTCACAACTACGCCCTGCTTTCCGAGCAGACCCGGACCGAGCGCCTGCTGGAGGAGCGGGCCGAGGAGTTCGGCTGCAAGATCCGCCGCGGCCACGAGGTGACGGCTGTCCGCCAGGACGATGACGGCGCCGAGGCCGACGTCATCGGCCCCGAGGGCCCGTACACCCTGCGCGCGCGGTACGTCGTCGGAACGGACGGCGGTCGCAGCCTGGTGCGCAGGTCCGCGGGGATCGACTTCCCCGGCACCGGCGGCCGCGTCACCGCGCGCCTGGCCGACGTCGTCCTCGCCGACCGCGAGAACGCCCCGATGGGCATGGAGCGCACCGAGCGCGGTCTGCTCTTCTGTGTCCCGCTCGACGAGAAGTACCACCGCGTCGCCACCTTCGACTTCGAGAAGGGCAAGGAACCGGACTCCGAGCTCACCTTCGAGGAGTTCAAGGACAGCGTCCGCGAGATCTGGGGCGACGACCTGGGCGCCTCCGAGCCGCGCTGGCTCTCCTGGTTCACCGACTCCGCCTGCCAGGCCGAGAGCTACCGCAGGGGTCGCGTCCTGCTCGCCGGCGATGCCGCCCACACCCACTTCCCGGTCGGCGGCCAGGGCGTCAACCTGGGCCTCCAGGACGCGCTCAACCTCGGCTGGAAGCTGTGCGCCGACATCAACGGCTGGGGCAGCAAAGGGCTGCTCGACACGTACGACGAGGAGCGCCAGGAGCCGGCCCGCCAGGTGCTGGCCAACACCCGCGCCCAGATCGCGCTGATGAACCCCGACCCCTACGTCACCCAACTGCGCGGGCTCTTCCAGGACCTCATGCAGAAGGACCAGGTCAACCGCCATATCGCCGAGATGCTCAGCGGTGTACGGGTCCGCTACGACCTGCCGGGCCCCGAGCACCGCCTGCTCGGCGACTTCGCCCGCGACCTGACGCTCAGGACCGAGGACGGAACCGAGACCCTCCCGAAGTTTCTGCGCCGCGCCAACTTCGTCCTGCTCGACCTGGCCGGCCGGCCGGAGATCGCCGAGGAGTACGAGAAGTGGGCCGCGCCGCTCGACTGGGCCGGCCGCGTCCGCCATGTCGTCGCCGAATGCGAGGACGAGCCGGAGCTGGCCGGTGTGCTCATCCGCCCCGACGGTTACGTCGTCTGGGCCGCGGACCGCAGCGCCTCGCCTGCCGAGATCGCCGGGGGTCTGCGTACGGCCATCGAGACCTGGGCCGGAGTCACCGACCCCACCCGCGCGGTCTTCAGCTGACCCGCCCGCCGGCTCCGTAAGGGACTGGCAAAGAATGTCCGCATCACTCGGCACATGTGGACTGGCAATCAAATGCGTGACAACATGCATATGTATCGCACCCCGGGTCGAGCCGCGGCGATCCGCGACGGCCCGACGAAAAACCCATTTGGAGAAATCATGCGAATCATCCGCCACTACGAGCATGGCGCGCCGTCCGTACTGCGTCTCGAAGAGGTGGAGAAGCCGCAGCCCGGTACGGGTCAGGTCCTGATCCGCGCCGAGGCCATCGGCGTCACCTTCGCCGAGGTCCAGCGCCGTCAGGGCATTCCGATCGGCGGCCACGCCGGTCTCCCCGGCGCCCCCGGCGGCGACGTCGCCGGCACGATCGAGGCCGTCGGTGACGGCGTCACCGGCTTCGCCGTCGGCGACCGCGTCGTCGGTGACATCGACCAGAACGCCTACGCCGACTACGTCGTCTCCGGCACCGACTGGCTCATCAAGATCCCGCAGGACCTCGACGCCGCCGAGGCGACCCTCCTGCCCAGCCCGGCCCAGACCGCGTATCACGCGATCAGGGAGTCCGGCCGCCTCCAGCCCGGCCAGACCATCGTGATCGACGCTGCCGCCGGCGGCGTCGGCCACCTGGCCGTCCAGATCGCCAAGGCCCTCGGTGCCGGCAAGGTCATCGCCACCGCCAGTACCCAGGCCAAGCTCGACTTCGCGCGCGAGCTCGGCGCCGACGTCACCATCAACTACAGCGACAAGGACTGGACCGACCAGGTCCTCGCCGCCACCGACGGCCGCGGCGCCGACATCGTCCTCGAGACCGTCGGCGGCGACGTCCTGCTGAAATCCCTGGGCATCACCGCCCAGTTCGGCACCCTCGTCTTCTACGGCTCGGCCTCCGGCGACATCCCGGACCTGCCGACCCTGGCCCTGTCCCGTATGAAGAACGTCGCAGGCTTCAGCCTCTACGCCATGCTCTACAACAAGCAGGACGCCGTGGCCGAAGGCCAGCGCCACCTGTTCGAACTCATCGCTTCCGGCCAGGTCAAGCCGGTCGTGCACGATCGTCTTCCGCTCGACGAGGCTGTCAAGGCCCACGAGCTCATGGAGGCACGCGCACAGCTCGGCAAGATCGTTCTCGTTCCCTGAGACGCCGCTGAACAGGCGGCCTGCCAGTCACCTGCGACGGGCCGGCCGCCCCCTCATCTCACAGCAGACACCGAGACCTTCCCCAAGCCCTGTTCGGGGCCGAGAGCCAGGTGACGCCGACCGCTTCGAGCGGCCGGTGCGACGGGGAGCACACACCGATCCGAAAGGCGGCACCACCTTGTCCGCTCCCATCCCCCAGGCACCCGGAGGGCTCCACCCCTCCGGCACCAGGACCACCCCGGTCATGGTCGCCTGCATGCTCTCCGCCTTCGTGGCCATCCTCGACCTGCAGATCGTCGCCACCGCCCTGCCCCGCATCGCGGGCGACCTCGGCGGTATCGACCTCTTCGCGTGGGTGACCATCGCCTACGTCATCGCATCCAGCGTCACCACGCCGATCTACGGCAAGCTCGGCGACCTCTTCGGCCGCAAGGTCACCTACCTCTCGGCGATGGGCCTGTTTCTGCTGGGCTCCGCCCTCGCGGGCGCGGCCGGCTCCATGGAGCAGCTCATCGTCTTCCGCGTCGTGCAGGGTCTGGGTGCCGGAGGCCTGTTCGTCTCCGTCCTCGCCATCATCGGCGAACTGTTCACCCCGCGTGAAGGCGCCAAGTACTACGGCATGTTCGGCATGGTCTTCGCCGGCGCCTCCCTCGCCGGCCCCGCCGTCGGCGGCGTGCTCACCGACGCGCTCAGCTGGCACTGGGTCTTCCTGGTCAACCTGCCCGTCGGCGCCGTGATCGTCATCCTGCTGGTCAAGTACCTGCACCTGCCCCGTACGGTCCGTGAGTCCAAGCTCGACTACGCCGGCATCGTCACCCTCTCCGGTGCCATCGTCGCCCTCACCCTGTTCACCTCATGGGGCGGTGTCGAGTACGCCTGGACCTCCCCGCAGATCATCGGCCTCGGCATCGGCACCCTGCTGTTCCTCGGCCTGTTCATCAAGGCCGAGTCCACTGCCGCGGAGCCGGTCGTCCCGCTGCGCCTCTTCAAGGACTCCACCTTCACCATCTCGCTGCTCGGCACCATCGTCTGCGGCATCGTCTTCGTCGGCGTCGTCCAGTTCCTCGCCCTGTACGTACAGGTCGTCACCGGTGCCAGCCCCACCGCCTCAGGCTTCGTCCTGCTGCCGATGATGATGGGCGTCGTGCTCGCTTCCATCGGCTCCAGCAAGATCATCGGCAAGACCGGCAAGTACAGGATCTTCCCCATCCTGAGCATGGCCCTCGGCATCGTCGGCGCTCTCCTGCTGTCCACCATGGACAGCGAGACCCCGCGCGCCCTCGCCATCCTCTACATGGCCGTCTTCGGCTTCGCCTCGGGTCTCTCCGCCCAGGTCTTCACACAGGCCGCCCAGAACACCGCGCCCCCGCAGGACATGGGAGCCGTCTCCGGCACCGTGACCTTCGGCCGCTCCTTCGGCACCTCGATCGGCATCTCGCTCTTCGCCGCCATCTTCTACGGCCGCCTCACCGACGAGCTCGACACCCGCCTGCCTGCCGGTGCCCTCGACGGCATCGACCGCAACTCGCTCTCCTCGGACACGGTCCTCGACACGCTCGCCACCCCGGTGCGCAGCGCCATCGAGCAGTCGTACGCCGCCTCGCTCACCCCGGTCTTCACCGCTGCGGTGCCGATCCTCGCGCTGGGCCTCGTCCTCACCCTGCTCATGAAGAACCTCACGCTCCGCTCCCGCCACCACGGCGGCGATCCGCAGGCCGAGGGCCCGGACCTGGCCTCCGCCGACAGCACCCCCGAAACGGCCTGATCACATCAACCCCCGTATGTGACTCATGGCCGAAGTGCCGCCCCCTTCCGCGACCCGCGGCGGGAGGGCGGCACTTCACCATGCCCGGGGCAGGCACCCCACGCACAGGCTTCAGAGCGCTTCGAGCGGGACTCCACGCGAATCGGCCATCGTCGGGAGAAGGACCGAAGCGGTCCCTCATGGCTCGCTAGGAGGCTCGCGTGACAACGACCGATGACCGTACGACGGCCGCGGCGGTCGACCCCGGTCCGCTGATCAAGCTGACCATCGCGGACTGCGGAGCCAAGGTGCTGCACAGCGCGGTGACACTCGGCGTGTTCGGTGCCCTCGCCGAAGGCCCCGCCGGTGCGGACCACGTCGTCGCCGCAACCGGCCTGCACAACCGCATGGCCGCCGACTTCCTCGACGCGCTGGTCGGCCTGGGCCTGCTGGAGCGCACCGGGGACCGGTACGGCAACGGCCCGCTGGCCCAGGCGTACCTCGTCCCGGGCACCGCCACCTACCTCGGCGGCTTCGTCGAGCTGACCAACGAGACCCTGTACGGCACCTGGGGACGGCTCACCGAGGCGCTCACCACCGGAGCCCCGCAGCACCTCGACCCCGACAAGGGCGGCTTCGTCGGAGACAAGCACCAGGACCCGGGGAAGATGAAGCGCTTCTTCGCGGGCCTCGACGCCTACAGCGACCGCATGGGCATCGAGATCGCCGGCGCGATCGACTGGAGCCGCCACACCTCCTTCGTCGATCTCGGCGGCGCGCGCGGAAACCTCGCCTCCGTCCTCATCAAGGAACACCCGCACCTCAGGGCCGGGGTTTTCGACCTGGAGCGCACCCGCCCGCTCTTCACCGAGCACACCACCCGCCTGGGCCTGAACGACCGCATCGAGTTCAGCGGCGGCGACTTCTTCACGGACGACGTTCCGAAGGCCGACGTCATCGTGCTCGGCCACATCCTGCACGGCTTCGACACCGACCGGCGCCAGGAGCTGCTGCGCCGCGTCTTCTCCGCGACCAACCCCGGCGGCCAGGTCCTCATCTACGACCGGATGATCGACGACCAGCGCCGCGACGCCGAACGCCTGCTCTCCAGCCTGCACATGCGCCTGGTCAGCCAGGACGGCTCCGAGTACCGCATCGACGACGTCCGCACCTGGCTCACCGAGGCCGGCTTCACCAGCAGCACCGCGGAGCCACTGCTGGGCACGCACACGCTGGTCACCGCCACCCGATGACCGCTCGGACCCGGCAGCCCGCCCCGACCACCCAAGGAAGCAGCATGAGCCAGGAAAAGGTTCCCGTCCTCATCGTCGGCGGTGGCCTCACAGGCCTGTCCGCCGCCGTGTTCCTCGCCCACCACGGGGTGAGGTCCACGCTTGTCGAACGTCACCCCGGCACCTCCACCCACCCCAAGGCCCGGGCCATCAACCCGCGCACCATGGAGCTCTACCGCGCGGTGGGCATGGAGGAGCGCGTGCAGGACGGCCGTTCGCCGATCTCCGGCAACACCGACCTGGTGCACGTCGAGACCCTCGCCGGCAACGAGCGGGTCCGCATGCCCAACGCCTCCATCGAGGACATCAGCCGCATCAGCCCCGCCCGGTGGACCCTGATCGACCAGAACCAGCTCGAGCCCATCCTGCGCAAGCGGGCCGAGGAGGTCGGCGTCGACCTGCGCTTCCACACCCGTCTGGACGCCGTCACCGAGGGCGCCGACGGCGTGACCGCGACCCTCACCGACGTCGGCACCGGCGAAAGCACCGAACTGCGCACCGAGTACGTGATCGCCGCGGACGGCAGCCGCAGCCCGGTCCGCGAACTCCTCGGCATCGGTTCCCACGGCCGCGGCACCCTCACCAATCTGGTCAGCTTCTTCTTCGACGCCGACCTCGAGGAGCCGCTGCGCGGCCGGAAAATCATCGCCGCCTACGTCAACAACCCCGAGGTACGCGGCACGATCATCCCGATCGACAACGACCGCAAGTGGGTCATCAACGTCTCGTTCTTCCCCGACAAGGGCCAGAGCGCCGAGGACTTCACACAGGAGCGTTGCGTCGAACTGGTCCGCGCCGCCGTCGGCATCCCGGACCTGCCGCTGACCATCGAGTCGGTCGACATGCCCGCGTGGGACATCTCGGCGCGTGTCGCGGACACCTTCACCCGAGGCCGCCACCTCATCGCGGGCGACGCCGCGCACGTCATGCCGCCCACCGGCGCCTTCGGCGCCAGCACCGGCATCCAGGACGCCTACAACCTGGCCTGGAAGCTGGCCCTCGTACTCTCGGGCAAAGCCGGGCCGGGGCTGCTCGCCTCGTACGACGCCGAACGCCGTCCGGTCGCCCAGGAGACGGTCCGTCAGGCGATGCTGCGCTTCGCCGTCCGCGAGGGCAAGCAGTTCCAGGACGTCGCCAAGGACCTGGTCGACGAGACCACGATGACCTTCGGATATGTCTACCCGGCCGGCGCGTTCGCCGGCGACGACGCCGAGGGCCGGAGCATCACCGAGAACCCGGACAAGCCCAGCGGCCGGCCCGGCGCCCGCGCCCCGCACGTGGTCATCGAGGGCGCCCACGGCCCGTTCTCCACAGTCGATCTCTTCCCGGTCGGCTTCACCCTGCTCACCGCGGGTCCAGCCTCCCCATGGGCCGCGGCGGCCGCCGCCGGCCACGAACTCGGTCTGGTCCTCACCGTCCGCGGCATCGGTCCGAACGGCGACTACTCCGACACCGAGGGCACCTTCAAGGAGCGCTACGGCCTCGGCGACGGCGGCGCGGTCCTGGTCCGCCCCGACGGAATTGTCGCCTGGCGCGCCGAAAGCAGTCCCCAGGGCGACGTCTCCCGGACCGTGACCAGCCTGCTGCGGCAGATACTCTCGCTCTCCTGACCGTCGGCAGCCACCACGCAGGACCGGCGCGCCCCCCGGACTCCGGGAGGCGCGCCGGTCTTCGGTCGTCCTGCCGGACGACGGACCCCGGGGCCGCCGCGGCCGGCCCGCGAAGAGCGAGCCGGCCGGTACCCCGTCACGGCCGGGAACTCAGGCGGAGCGCGCGAGCAACCGGTGGACGACCGCCGACAGCTCGACCGCCGGGTCCGCGGGCTGTTCCACCGCACGCCAGGCCACGAACCCGTCCGGGCGGACGAGCACGGCGCCGCCGGTCGTGATCCCGTACTTCTTCAGGAAGTTCTCAGCCACCTCGACCGGCTCCTCACCGCCCACCCCATGGAAGTCGACGGCGAGGCCGGTGAGCCGGGACACCTGGCCCGCAGCCCGCTCCCACAACCCGGCATCAGGACCGGCCAGCAGCCACCAGCCGCCCTTGAACAGGTCGTGCAGCGGGGCGTCGGCGCCGCCGATGCGCAGCTCGAAGTGCGGTGCCCGGGTGCCGGGACGGCCCGACGGCTGGGTCGGGTCCTCCACCAGGGGGACGCCGTCCGCGCCGGACTCCGGCAGCACCGCGCCCGAACGGTAGACATGACCGAACAGCACAGTGGTCTCCGGCCGGTGCCGGGCCGCGACCTCCGCGTCCAGACCACTGCGCTGCAGGTAGCGAATCACGCCCTGCTCCACGGTGAACTCCGCGACCGGGACACGCTCCTGCGCGTAGGTGTCCAACAGTTCGGGACCGGCCTGTCCACGCAGCACCGACGCCAGCTTCCACGCCAGATTGTGCGCGTCCTGCACCCCCATGTTGCCGCCGAACCCACCGGTGGGCGGCATCATGTGGGCCGAGTCACCAGCCAGGAACACCCGCCCGGAGCGGAACCGGTCGGCGATGAGTGCGGCGACCTCCCAACTGGTGCTCGACTCCACCGACACCTCCAGATCCGGCACGCCGACCGCGGCGCGCACCATCTCGACGCAGTCCTCCTCGGAGTACTCGGCGTGCGTCTCCTGCGGAGGCAGGCTCGGCGCCAGCACCCAGCGGTCCGCGTTGTCGAGCCGGCCGAGCACGCCCTTGACGTGGTCGTTGCTGACGAAGCAGAGGAAGAACCGGCGGTCCGCCACGTACTCGTCGAGCGCGGCGTGGAAGATGACGTTCATCTGGCGACCGAAGACACCCTGACCGTGCGTGCCGATCCCCAACTCCTCGCGGACGGGGCTGCGAAAGCCGTCCGCCGCGACCATGTACTCGGCGCGGACAGCGGTCTCCTCGTCACTCCGCACATCCCGCAGCACCGCGGTGACCCCGTCGGCGTCCTGCTCGAAGCGCACCATCTCCGTGGCGAAGCGGATGTCCGCCCCCAGCTCCTCGGCCTTGGCGCGCAACAGGGGCTCGAACCGGTCCTGGCCTATCAAGGTCCAGCCGGTCGTGCTGACCTCGTTCGGGTCGTGCCGGAACGGCCCGTCGAAACGGCCCAGCTCGCTGCCCGTGAGCGACTCCACCTGCAGGATGTCGCCGTACTGGGCATACGGGTTCTCCTGCGCGCGCACCTTCTGCTCCAAGCCCAGCGCACGCATCAGCTCCATTGTGCGAGGGCTGGCCGCCTGCGCCCGCGGATGCGCCGAGATGTGCGCATGGCGTTCCACCAGGATCGACCGGATGCCCTGCTGGGCGAGGAACAGAGCCTGGGCCAGGCCCACCATGCTGCCGCCCACGATCAGTACGTCGGTTCGCTCCGCCACCGGATGTGCTCCCTTGTCTCGATGCCGTTCCGTCTCGATGCGGTTTTGGACACTCCCGGCCAGCGAACACCGCTCGGCTAGAGGACCACTCGGGCTGTGAACGCGCCCGTCCGGCGCCCTTTCCGCGGCCTTCGAACAGCCCGGTCCGTCCAGACCGCTTCGAGCGGCACGCGAGGCACGGATGAAACCTTCATGGCGCTGCTGAACCCTGCTGGACGGGAGGACCAGGGACGTGGTGGAAACCCTGAGTGTGCTGGTGCTACTGGGCACCGGCTTGGTGGCGGGAGTGCTGTTCGCCGTGGCGGTCAGCGTCATGCCCGCCCTGATAGCGATGCCGCCCGACCGCTACGTCGACACCCACAAGCTGCTCGGCAGGCGGTACGACCGCATCATGCCGTTCATCGTGAGCGGCTCCGTCGTCATCGACGCGGCCTTCGCCGTCGGCGCCGCCGAGACCGGGCCGCGCGTGCTGTTCATCGCCGGCGCCCTGGCCATGGCCGGCGTCGCCGTCGTCTCACAGACCCGCAACGTACCCATCAACAACCGGGTCAAGAAGACGCGGCCCGAAGACCTCGGACCCGACTGGGAGGACCCACGTATCCAGTGGCGTGACTGGCACCTGCTGCGCACCTGCTTCGCCATCACCGGCTGCTCCCTGACCGCCGCCGCGGTGGTGCTCTCATGAACGCCGGTACCGAAGCGGGCATCTCCCGGGTCCTGCCCGGCGCCGAGGAAAGGGCCGCCGCGAACGCCCGCATGATCGCGGTCCTCACCGGGCCCGACCCGGGCCCGGTCGCCGAACACCTCGCCCTGCTGCACTTCACGGGCCGGCGCAGTGGTCAGGCGCACACCGTGCCCGCGGGTGTGCACCGCATCGGTGGCGCCCTGTTCATCGCCACCGGCAGCGCCTGGCGCCACAACTTCACCGACGGGGCATCCGGAGAGATCACCTGGCGTGGCCGCCGTACCCCTGCCCACTTCGCACTGGTCACCGACCTCGAGCAGACCGCCCGCGGCTACCACGACCTGTACGAACGCTACGGCGCCGAGGCCGCCCAGCGGCGCCTGGGCATCGTCGCCGACGCCGCCGCGCCCACCCTGGCCGACTTCCGGGCCGCTGTCACCGGCATCCCGCTCGCCCTGGTGGCCGTGACCACCACCACCGAATCCGTCATGAACGAGAGGACCTCCCGATGAGCGCGATCGCCGGCTGGGTCGACTTCGAGCGGGACCTGTCCGAGGAGGCCGAGACCGTCGAGACCATGGCGGCTGCCCTCGCCCACCGCGGCCCCGACGGCCGCGGCATCTGGGCCGAGGGCCACGCCGCGCTCGCCCACCGGCGACTGGCTCTGCTCGACGTGACGAAGACCGGCGCGCAGCCGGCCGTCCACACCACCGAAGGCGGCGCCGTGGTCGCCGTCCTCACCCTCGACGGAGCCCTCACCAACCACATCGAGCTGCGACGCGAACTGGCCACGAAGGGCCACCGGTTCACCGGCAGCGGCGATGGCGAGACCGCCCTGCACGCCTACCTGGAGTGGGGAGCCGGTTTCCTCACCAGGCTCGAGGGCCACTTCGCGATCGCCGTGTGGGACGTACGCAAACAGGAACTGCTGCTGGCCCGCGACCGCCTCGGTGTCAAGCCGCTCAGCTACTACCCGACTCCTGACGGAGTCCTGTTCGGTTCCGAACCCAAGGCGATCCTCACCCACCCCGACGTCAGTCCGGTCGTCGACGCCGACGGTCTGCGCGAGCTGTTCGCACACAGCCGTAAGCCCGGCACCGCCGTCTTCCGCGGCATGCGCGAGATCGTCCCCGGCCAGGCGCTCGTCGTCCGCCGCCCCGGCAGCCAGGAGCAGCGGTACTGGTCGCTGCCCGCCCGGCAGCACACCGACAGCCTCGAGGACACCATCACCACCGTCCGCCGTCTGCTCGCCGACGCTGTCGCCTCCCACCTGCGCGCCGACGTCCCCGTGGGCGCCATGCTCTCCGGCGGCATCGACTCCAGCGCCCTGACCGCCCTGGCCCACCGGGGCCTCGCCGCCGGCGGCGCCGGCCCGCTGCGCAGCTTCTCGGTCAACTTCACCGGCTACACCGAGAACTTCGAGCCTCACCCGACGATGCGCTCCACGCCCGACGCGCCGTTCGCGGCACTCGCCTCGCAGCACATCGGCTCCCGACATTCCGAGATCCTGCTCGACACGGCCGCCCTCACCGACCCCGAGGTGCACGCCGCCGCCCTGCGCAGCCAGGACGCCCCCTCGCCGCTCGGTGACATGGACGTCTCCCTCATCCAGTTCTTCGCCCGGCTCCGCAAGGCAGGATTCACCGCCGTACTCTCCGGCGAGACCGCGGACGAGGTCTTCAACGGCTACTTCTGGGCGTACGACCCCAAGCACAGCAACTCGCAGACCTTCCCCTGGGTCTCCTTCGAACGAGGTCACGACGCCGCAGCCGGCGGACTGGGCACCGCCATGATCGACCGACAGCTGCGCAAGGAACTGGACTTCCTCGGTTACGCGGACCAGCACTACCGCGACGCCCTCACCGAGGTCCCGCACATCGACGGGGACACCCCCGCCGAACGCCGGGCCCGCGAGGTCACCTACCTCGCCCTGACCCGATGGGCGCCCACCCACCTCGACCGCGCCGACCGCATGAGCATGGCTCACGGCGTGCAGCTACGACCGCCCTTCTGTGACCGGGCGCTCGTCGAGTACGTCTACAACGTGCCGGCTGCCATGAAGCGGGTCGGCGGCGTCGAGAAGAGCCTGCTGCGCTCCGCGGTTGCCGACCTGCTGCCCGACGCCGTTCTGCACCGCAGGAAGAGCGCCTACCCCACCACCCAGGAAGCCGCCTACGGAGACTTCGTGCGCCGCCGTTTCACCGACCTGGCCAACAACCCCGCCGCAGCCGTCGCCGGGCTGCTCGACGCCACCACCTCCGCCGCGGCGCTGACCGCGGGCGGCTCCCCGCAGGGCGCTTTCGCCTGGGTCGAGCGGGCCGGCATGGAAATGGTGCTGCAGCTCGAGACCTGGCTGACCGAGTACCGGATCGACCTGCGGCTCTGACGTCGCCGGGCCGCCGGTCCAGGCCGCTTCAAGACAGCTTTGAGAACCACCCACGAGGGTGGAGCAACGATCGAAGAAGCCAGGAGGGCAACGTGCACCGCACACTGATCGTGGCCAGGATGAACCTGGCCGACGCCGAAGGTGTCGGCCAGGTCTTCGCAGACTCGGACAGCACCGACCTGCCGCACATCGTGGGCGTCTCCAGGCGAACCCTGTTCGCCTTCCACGACCTGTACTTCCACCTCGTCGAGGCGGAGCAGGACATCGGCCCGAACCTCTACAAGGCGCGCAGCCACCCGCTCTACAACGACGTCAACACCCGGCTGCAGGAATTCATCTCCCCCTACGACCCGAACTGGCGCGAGCCGCGCGACGCGATGGCCGTTCCGTTCTACTCGTGGACGCCCGACAGCGGCCCCCTCGTCACCCAGCCGTCCACCCCGAACCTGGGCGGTGGCCGATGACGACCGCAGCGACCACTCCCGCCAAGGTCAACCTGGAAGAGGTCGTCCCCAACCGCAAGCGCGGCGGCGACATCCGGATCACCCTCAGCCCGCGCACGGTCGGCTGCACCTCCGGCTTCGGTGGCACGCTGCGGCTGGCCCCGGGCGAGTACGTCACCGAGCACCTCCACCCGTATTCGGAGGAGTTCCTGCACGTCGTCACCGGCGAGCTGGAGATCACCCTCAACGGTGAGCCCGTCGTCATCGGCCCCGGCGACTCGCTGCTGGTCCCGATCAACATGCGCCACCGTCTGGTCAACGCCGGTCCGGAGCCGGCCCAGGTGGTCTTCCACCTGTCACCGCTCGCGCCCCGCCCGGAACTCGGCCACGTCGACACCGAAGCCCCGCTCGTCGAGAACGGCACCGACCCGGACGTCGGAGGACCTCGATGAGCCGTCGCGCCGTCATCACCGGGGTCGGCGCCGTCGCTCCCGGCGGCATCGGCCGGGACGCCTACTGGGAGCTGCTCACGCACGGTCGCACAGCCACCCGGCAGATCACCCTGTTCGACGCGTCGAGGTTCCGCTCCCAGGTCGCCGCCGAGTGCGACTTCGACCCGGTGGCCGCAGGCCTGAGCCCCCAGGAAATACGCCGGATGGACAGAGCCGCCCAGTTCGCCGTCGTCGCGGCCCAGGAGGCGATCGAGGACAGCGGCATCGACATCGCGGCCGGCGACCCCAGCCGGACCGCTGTCAGCATCGGCAGTGCCGTCGGCTGCACCACCGGTCTGGAAGACGAATACGCGGTCCTGTCGGACGGCGGCAGGAACTGGCTCGTCGACCACACCTACGGCGTCCCGCACCTGTACGGCTACATGGTCCCCAGCACACTGGCGGCCGAAGTCGCCTGGCGGGCCCGGGCGGAAGGCCCCGTCGCACTGATCTCGACCGGCTGCACCTCCGGCCTCGACGCAATCGCCCACGGCGTCCAGCTCATTGAGGAAGGCGCCGCGGACATCGTCATCGCGGGCGCCACCGATGCCCCGCTGTCACCCATCACCTCCGCCTGCTTCGACGCGATCAAGGCCACGACACCGAACACCGACCACGACCCCGCCACCGCGTCCCGCCCCTTCGACGGCCGCCGCGACGGCTTCGTCCTGGGCGAGGGCTCCGCCGTCATGGTGATCGAGGACGCCGAGTCGGCCCGTCGGCGCGGCGCCACCGTCTACGCCGAGGTGGTCGGCTTCGCCAACCGCTCCAACGCCTTCCACATGACCGGACTCAAGCCCGACGGCCGTGAGATGGCCGAAGCCATCAGGATCGCCCTGCGCCGCGCCAAGCTCGATCCGCAGGACATCGACCACATCAACGCGCACGGTTCCGGCACCAAGCAGAACGACCGGCACGAGACGGCCGCCTTCAAACGGAGCCTGGGACAACGCGCTCATGAGATCCCGGTCAGCTCCATCAAGTCGATGATCGGGCACTCGCTGGGGGCGATCGGCGCCCTGGAGGTGGCCGCCTGCGCACTGGCCCTGCGTCACCAAGTGGTGCCCCCGACGGCGAACCTCACGGTCCCCGACCCCCAGTGCGATCTCGACTACGTGCCGGTCGCCGCACGGGAGCACCGCATGGACCACGTACTGAGCGTCGGCAGCGGATTCGGCGGCTTCCAGAGCGCCATGATCCTCAGCCGCCCGGAAAGCCGGAAGCAGGCAGCGGCATGAGCGCGCTCGGCATACCCGAAGGCCGTCGGCGCCCGGCGGTCGTCACCGGACTCGGAGTGGTCGCCCCCACCGGAATCGGGGTCCGCCGGCACTGGGAGTCCGTGCTGGCCGGCAAGAGCGGCCTCGGCCGCATCACCCGCTTCGACCCGGCCGACTATCCGGTCAAGGTGGCCGGGGAAGTGCCCGGCTTCGCGGTCGACGAGCAGGTACCCAGGGGCCTGATCGACCGGACCGACCGGTTCACCCACTTCGCCCTGGCCGCGGCCGAGGCGGCCCTCGCCGACGCGGACGCCGACCCGCAGCAGCTGCCCGAGTACGAAATGGCCGTGGTCACCGCGAGCTCCTCCGGCGGCACAGAGTTCGGCCAGCACGAGATGGAGCAGCTCTACCAGCAGGGCCCGGCCTGGGTCGGCGCCTACCAGTCCATAGCCTGGTTCTACGCCGCCACCACCGGCCAGGTCTCCATCCGTCACGGCATGCGCGGACCCTGCGGAGTCGTCTGCGCCGAACAAGCCGGCGGCCTGGACGCGCTGGGCCAGTCCCGGCGGCTGCTGGACACCGGCTCCCGGCTGGTCCTGAGCGGCGGCACTGACGCCTCACTGTGCCCCTACGGTCTTACGGCCCAGCTGTCCACCGGCGCCCTGTCCACCTCGGACGACCCGGCGCGCGCCTACCTGCCGTTCGACGAGGCCGCCGGCGGCTACGCACCCGGCGAGGGCGGAGCCATGCTGCTCGTCGAGACGGAGCAGGGCGCCCGTGAGCGAGGTGTCCCGCACTACGGCCGGATCCTCGGCTACGCCGCCGGGTTCGACCCGCTGCCCGGCACCGGACGCCCGCCCGTCCTGGCCTCCGTCATCCGCCGGGCCGTCGAAGACGCCGGGATCACCGCGGACTCCGTCGACGCCGTCTTCGCCGACGCCGCGGGCACACCGGACCTGGACCACGCCGAAGCCGCCGCGATCAACGAGGTGTTCGGCGCCGGACAGGTGCCCGTGACCGCGCCCAAAACCCTCACAGGCCGGCTGTACGCGGGCGGGGCACCCCTGGACGTGGCGACTGCCCTGCTCAGTCTGAGCGCCGGCGTGATCCCGCACACCCCCGGCATCGACCGCCCCGCCCCCGGCCTGGGGCTCGACCTGGTCGTCGGCAGCCCGCGGCAGACCGCTGCCCGCACCGCCGTGGTTCTCGCCCGCGGCCACGGCGGATTCACCTCCGCCCTGGTCGTGGACGCGGGCAACCGCACCGACCACACCAAGTGACCCGCCCGAACACGAGAAGGCAGGAAGTCATGAGCGAACGTACCGAGGAGGCCCGACTCTGATGGCAGGCCACACCCGCAACTCCGTCGTCATCGACGCCCCGATGGACCTCGTCTGGGAGCGCACGAACGACGTGGCGTCCTGGACCGAGCTGTTCAGCGAGTACTCCGTCGCCGAGATCCTGGAGCAGGACGGCCCCACCGTCACCTTCCGGCTCGCTCTGCACCCGGACGAGAACGGCAAGGTGTGGAGCTGGGTCTCTCAGCGCACCACCGACGCGGCGACCCGCACCGTCCGTGCCCACCGTGTCGAGACCGGCCCCTTCGAGTACATGAACATCCACTGGGAGTACACCCAGACCGACGAGGGCGTTCGGATGCAGTGGACCCAGGACTTCCACATGAAGGACGGGGCCCCGCTCGACGACGAGGGCATGACCGACCGGATCAACCGCAACAGCCTGGTCCAGATGGAGGTCATCAAGTCCGGGATCGAGGCCGCCGCCCGTGCGCGGCGCACACCGTTCGCGGACCTGGCGGGTAAGCGGATTCTGGTCACCGGCGGCTCCCGTGGCATCGGGCGTGGCATCGTGCTCGCCGCCGCTCGCGCCGGTGCCGACGTGGTCACCTGCTACCGCCGGGAGAACGACCACGTCACGTCGCTGACCAAGGAGCTCGCTCCGCTCCCCGGCACCCAGCACGTACTGCGGGCGGACGCGAGCGAGGCGTCCGGCGCCCGACTGCTGGCGGAGCAGGCCGGCAAGCTGCTCGGCGGCCTCGACGCGGTCGTGAACAACGCCGGCGACTTCGCGCCGGCGCCTTACGC
Organism: Streptomyces sp. SID12501; assembly: GCF_010550245.1. Taxonomy (GTDB): domain Bacteria; phylum Actinomycetota; class Actinomycetes; order Streptomycetales; family Streptomycetaceae; genus Streptomyces. Next base: position 72,031 of record NZ_JAAGLU010000015.1, on the reverse strand, counting down.
GGAGCTGACCGACGCGGCGTGGGCCACGGCGCTGCAGTCGAACCTCACCGGCACCCACCAGGTGACACAGGCCGTGCTACCGCTGCTCGGCAAGGGCGCCTCGATCGTCAACCTCGGCTCCACGGTGGCTCGTATCGGCATGGCCGGCGGCGTCCACTACACCGCGGTCAAGCAAGCCCTGGTCGGCCTGACCCGTTCCCTGGCCCGTGAACTCGGCCCGCAGGGCATCCGGGTCAACACGGTCTCACCCGGCCGGATCGCCACCGAGGCGCTCGACGAGCTGCCGCCCCAGGTGGCCGCCCAGCAGCGTGCGGCCTTCTCGAAGTTCGCCGCCCTCGGCCGCCTCGGCACCCCGCAGGAGACAGCCGATGTCGTGCTGTTCCTGATCAGCGACCAGGCCTCCTACATCACCGGACAGAACATCCACGTCGACGGCTGTGTGTAAGTCACCGTCGCACCACTGAAAGGACAGATCACGTGGAACTCGGACTTCGGGGCAAGAACCTTCTGGTCACCGGCGGCTCCAGGGGCATCGGGCGCGGCATCGTGCTGGCCGCGGCCCGCGCCGGCGCCAATGTACTGACCTGCTACGTGAATGACAGCGAGTACGTCGAGAGTCTGCGCCGGGAGCTGAAGGGGACCGGCGGCAACCATGAGGTCGTACGCGCGGACGTCGGGGACCTGGAACAGGTCGATGCCCTGGTGGCGAGGTCCAAGGAGAAGTACGGAAAGCTCGATGGCATCGTCAACAATGCCGGTGTCATCAGCCACATACCCTTTGCCGAGCTTCCCTCGGACGAGTGGTCGCGTGTCCTGGACACCAACCTGACGGCTGCCTACCGCGTGATTCAGCAGTCGCTGCCGCTACTGGGAGCCGGCGCGTCGGTCATCAACATCGGTTCACGCGGTGCCGCCGCGGGCATTCCGCTGCGTGCCCACTACACCGCGGCCAAGGCGGCGATGATCGGCCTCACCCGCTCGCTCGCCAAGGAGCTGGGCGGCAGAGGGATCCGGGTCAACGTGGTCGCCCCCGGTGTCATCGAGACCGAGGCTTTCGACGCCATGCCCGCCGAGCGTGCCGAGGGTATGCGCGCGACGTACGCGCAGAAGACGGCCCTGGCGCGGCTGGGCCGGGTCGACGAGCTCGCCGCCCCGGTCCTGTTCCTGCTCAGCGATCTGTCGTCATATGTCACGGGTGAAACCCTGAACGTCGACGGAGGAATCTGACCGTGTCCGACGCAACTTTCCGGGTCATGCTCCGCATGCAGATCAAGCCCGGCATGGAAGCCGACTTCGAGCGGATGTGGAAGGAGGTCGGGGGCTCGGTCACCAGCCACCCGGCCAACCGCGGCCAGTGGCTGTCCAGAAGCACGACCGTCGACGAGGACGACATCTACTACATCATCAGCGACTGGGTCGACGAACCGCAGTTCCGCCAGTTCGAGACCAGCGACACCCACCTGCAGCACCGCACCAGGCTGCACCCGTACCGCAGCGGTGGCTCCATGGCGACGATGAACATCGTCGCCATGCTTTCGAGGACGGCCGCATGACGGTCGCTCCTGCCGTCGAAGTGGTGCTGTACCACCTGTCCCCCAGAGGAGAGGACGTTCTGGCGGCCTACCACGAGACCAGCCGTCGCATGGCCGGCACTCCTGGTCTGTTGGGCAACCAGCTGATGAACGAGCTGGGCCGCCCCGACAGCTATGTCGTGGTCAGCCACTGGGACGCATGGGAGTCCTTCGAGAAGTGGGAGAGCGGCCCGGAGCACAAGGGCCAGACGGCACCGCTGCGGGAGTTCCGCGACACCGAGCGGGCCCGTCCCTTCGAGATCTACAAGGTCCTCGCCAACTACTGAGACCGACCCGTGTCGAGGACTCTGCGGGAGACGCCGAACGTCTCCCGCGGAGTCCTCGACACCGCGGTCCGGAGCTCCGGCGTCGCACGAAGGAGAGAGCGTGGAGAGCCCGAGCCGGACGCACGACCACAGCGCGGGCGCACCTCTGCCCCCGGGTGAGGAGAGCCGGCCGTCCGGCACAGGCGGGCACGAGTCCCCGGTCCACAGCGGCGCTGTCCCTGTTCCCGAGGCCCGACGCGCGTTCATCACGCTGCTCGGCGTGGATCTCTGGGAACGGTTCAGCTTCTTCGGGATGGCCGCGATCCTGGTCCTCTACCTCACCGCGGCCCCCGCCGACGGCGGCATGGGCATGGCCTCGCAGACCGCCACCGCTGTGTTCGCCACATACATGTCGTTGAACTTCATGGCCGGACTACCCGGTGGCTGGCTCGCCGACCGGGTACTCGGCGCGCGCCGGGCCGTGCTTCTCGGCGGTGGACTCATCGCCACCGGACACGCCGTCCTCTCCCTCACCTCCGCTCCCGCGCTGTATGCCGGACTCTCACTCATCGTCGCCGGCACCGGTCTGTCCAAGCCTTCACTGGCCGCGATGGTCGCCGCCGTCAGTGATACCGAGAAGCGGGAAGAGGCGTTCTCCCGCTTCTACATGTGCATCCAGGTCTCCGCGCTCCTTGCCCCCGTCGTCACCGGACTGCTGGCAGAGAAGGTCTCCTGGCACCTCGGCTTCGCCGCAGCCGCCTTCGGCATGACAGCCGGCCTGGCCCAGTTCAGCATCGGGATTCGCGCCTTGGAACGGGTCGGCCGAGGCCCGACGCGTCCGATCTCGGGTGAAGAGGCCCGTACGGCGGCCCGGCGAGCAGGCATCATCCTCGCGGTCGCCACAGCCGCCGGCACCGCGCTCTCGCTCGGCGCGCTGCCGCTCACCGCGGTGCTGGCGCTGTTGGGGCTGGCAACCGTGGCTCTGCCGTTCCTTTATCTGCGGACGCTGAGCCGCCGTACATCCATCGACGGCAAGCGGCTTTCCGCGTTCACCGCTGTAATGGGTGCGTCGGCGGCCTTCTGGATGATCTTTGCCCAGAGCGGTTCCGTACTCTCCCTCTTCGCGGAGCGCCACACCGACCGCGTTGTCCTCGGCGTCGAGGTGCCGGCGAGCTGGATGCAGTCGGTGCACCCCCTGTTCGTGCTGCTGCTGGCCCCCTTCGTGACGCGGCTGCGCGGTGCGGTGACCACGAAGGTCGCGGGCGCGCTGGGCGTGGCCGGTCTGAGCTTCGTCGTCATGGCCGGGGCCGCCCTGCTGGCCCAGGAGCGCCCGGTCTCCATGGCCTGGCTGGTCGGCGTCTATCTGCTCTACTCCCTCGGCGAGATCGTCCTGGCCCCGGCCGGCCTCGCACTCACCGCAGCAGTCGCCCCTCCCGGTTTCACCAGCCGCTTCCTCGCCCTCAACGGCATGTTCGCCGCAGTCGGTGTGGTGCTGGGCGGCCAGCTCTACCGGCTGACCGCGGTGCTCCCGCTGCCGGCCTACTTCCTGCTGATGGGCACTGCTGTGCTCACGATCGGTGCCACTGTGGCAGCTATGGCCCGCCGTCTGCGTCCGAACCTGCCGGCCTGACGTCCTCCCCGCCGTACGGGTGCGGAGCGCCGAGCCGGTCCTGGTCCACAACCGCAGCGTCATCTCGATGGACGGGGCCGTGACCCGTACCGTGGCCCACGTCGGCGACAACGCGACGGTGGTGCGATCCGGCAGCGGTGGAGTCCGGAACACGACTATCTGGCCGAGGGGCCGGGATCGGTGGTCGTCGCCATCGACGGAGATCCCTCCATGCCGTCGTGAAACGGGCCGTCCGTTCACGGCGCCGTAGGCCTTGACGGGCACGGGACGGAAAGCGAGAAGCCCCGCCGGAAGGAAGCGGCGGGGCTTCTGGCGCTCGGCAAGGCGACAGAAGTACCCGCGCCCGCCACGCCGTCCGCTCACGCATCGGTCATGCGTGCGGGGGCTACGCCACTGCCTGCCACTGCTGGCAGGAGTTGTTCAGCCATGTCCAGAGGCGGACGTCGGTGCCGTCGGCGCCGGCACAGTCCGCCACGTCCGCGACCTTGCCGCTGTTGGGGTTCGTCAGGCGCAGCCACCCGCTGTCGGTGTCGGTGAGCGTCCACCGCTGGCAGGCGTTGTCCCACCACGTCCACTGCTGGATGTTGGTGCCGTCGGAGGTGCCGCAGTCGTTGACGTCGAGCACCTTGTCGCTGACCGTGCTGACGATCCGGCTGGTGCCGTCGCCCAGCGGTTCGATGCGCCAGCGCTGGTTGGCGCCGCCCGCGCAGGTCCAGAGCTGGACGTTCGCCCCGTCGTCGGCCGACCAGTTGTTCACGTCGAGGCACTTGCCGGTCGCCCGGTTGACCAGCATGAAGTCGTTCGGCGTGTAGATGAGGCCGACCTTGTCGAGCTCGTCGCCGGTACGGCCGTGGAACCCGGCGATCTGCCAGCCCGCGGGTGCGTTGCGGGTGACACAGTCCGAGGTGGTGGAGCCGCCGACGAGGGTGCGGCCGAGGCTGGTGGTGAACTTCGCGTAGAAGATCCGCGTGGTGTTGTTGTACTTGCCCTGGCACAGGTACGCGCTGGTCACGTACTCGGTGCTGCCCAGGGTCAGGGACGAGGCCGTGCCCCCGGTGCCGCCGTGGGTGAGCGTCGTGCCGTTGCTCAGGGTCACCGCGACCTGGTCGACCCGGTCGCCGGCGCGCAGCGAGATCCTGGTGGCCTGGGCGCCCCACGGCACGCCGGCGGCGTCGGTGAAGTAGTCGCCGTGCGGGCCGCCGAACTGGTCGCTGAACTGGAATGCGGGGTTGGTCTTCCAGGTGAAGGACGCGGTGATCGGGTCGTGGTCGGAGAGCATCAGGCCGGTGCCGGACTCGAGGAACTTGGCGTGCTCGTTGTTGTAGCTCGTCGAGTCGAGGGTGACGAAGCCGTTGCCGCGGTAGAGGATCTTGTCGACGACCTCGCAGGTGTTGGGCACGGTGGCGCCGGTCTGGTCGCAGACGAGCGCGTCGCTGCCCTTCACGGGAGCCACGCCGCCGCGGATGTTCTTCACCCAGGCGTCGGTGAGGCCGTTGGTGGCGGCGAACTCGGCGATGGTGTCGCCGGAGCGGGTGTAGCGGGTGTTGGTGTCACCCATCACCACGACCGCGTTGCCGGCGGAGTGGGACTGGATGAACGCTGTCAGCTGGTTGAGGTTGTCGGCGCGTGAGGCCAGGTCGCCGTCGTTGGTGCCGGCGTTGGTGTGCAGGTTGTAGAAGTCGACGTAGACGCCTTCGGCGAGACGCTCACGCATGAAGGTGAAGCCCTTGGGCGTCAGGCAGTCGCCGGAGTCCCACTGGCAGGAGTTCCAGCCGACCCGTTCGAAGTCGTCCTCGTCGTAGGAGATCTTCGAGAGGGTGTTGAGGCCGCTGCCGATTCCGGCGCCGCCGCTGGTGGGGGTGCGGTAGGCGTGGCTGGTGTCGCCGGCGTAGAGGTAGGCGTGGTAGTTGAAGTCCTCCTCGACGTGCACGACGTCGTACGAAGCGATCCGCTGACCGATCGCCGTCGTGGAGGTCTCGCGGTCGGTCGACGCGCTGGAGAGGATCTCCGGGAGCCCGGCGACGTTGTAGGACAGCACGTTGAAGGTGCCGGATGCCGCCGCCGTGGCCGCCGCGGCGGGCGGCGCCGTCGCGACGGTCACGCCCAGACCGGTGAGCGCGAGGGCGCCTGTGGCCAGACAGGAGAGAAGTCTTCGCATCGGTGTCTCCTTGGTGATGCGGGGTGGACGCCGGGCGGATATGTGTCCAGTGCATGCCAATTTGAACACTTCGGGCATGCATCGGTCGCGGCCGGGGCGCCACAGGGGAACTGGTGAGGTAAGGGGGGCGCCTGTCCTGTCGGGGAGTGCAGGCGCGGTGCGACTGTACGCGTCGACGGCCCTCTGATGTAAGCGGTTTCGGAGGTCGTCTTCGGACTCACAGGAACGTGCCTTCGCGGCGGCGGAACGCATCAAGGGCGGGCTCCCCGCCGGGGCCGCGATCAGGGGCGGATGGGGCCGGGCAGACAGGTGCAGCTCCTGGCGGACACGGGTGGTCTCGGTCGAGAACCCATGTCCGCCAGGAGCTGCTTCGTCGCGCGGGAGCGTCCGACTCGCGGCCGGTACCGCTGACTTGGAGGAGGCCCGGTGATCCTCTAGCCGATGGCTCCGACGGTGAGGGTCTTCCCCGTGTACGTGGTGGCACTGATGCCGGTGGCGGTGCCGTCGAGGCGGTAGAGGAGACCGGCCGGGGTGATGGCCCAGATGTCGGGGAGGTCGGTGCTGGTCATGCCGGGACTGCCGTAGAGGTAGGGGTAGGTGGTGGTGAGGAAGCCGCCGGTGGCGTAGGCACTGTCACCGTCGAGGCTTGCGGCGGAGCTGGCCAGGGTGGTCCAGTCGGTGCCGGTCGTCGAGGCGGCGGAGTGGCGGAGCCAGAGGTTGCCTGCGGCGGTGCGGTAGAGCAGGTCGATGGTGTCGTCGGAGTTGAAGTCGGCGAGGGTGACGAGGTCGCGGCCCGACCAGCTGCTCGCGGAGAGCTGGGTGGCGGTGGCGAAGCTGCCGCCGCTGTAACCACTGAAGATCCACAGGGCGTCGCCGGAGATGGCGAGGAGTTCGGGCTGTTCGTCGCCGTTGGCGTCGCCCATCGACTTGATGTCGGTGAGCGTGGCGGGGTCCGGGGCGTTCGAGGGGAGCTGGATCTCCTGGCGCTGGGAGACGTCGGTGCCGCCGTATCCGTCGCCGGGGTAGAGGTAGAGGCCGCCGTCCGGGGTGCGGACGACGAAGTCGGTGATGCCGTCGCCGGGGGCGAAGTCGCCGTTGTGGGTGATCAGGGCGTAGGTGCTGGTGCCGTTCCACCAGTGGCCGATGGAGGTGGCGTCGGTGAGGAGGGTGCCCTCGTCGTGCGTGGTCGGGGTGGAGGCGACGTAGGTACCGGTGTTGCTGATGCTCTCGATGTAGAGCTTGCCGGTGGAGCGGATGGCGGCGAAGTCGGGGATCTGGTCGCCGGTGTAGTCGGCGGCGCCGTCCGGTACGGCCTTGGGGGTGACGTAGAAGACGTACTTCTTGGCGTTGGAGGCGTTGCCGGCGGCGTCGTACGCCTTGATGTACAGGACGTTGGGTCCGGCCAGGGTGGGCTTGCCGGTGACGGTCTTGGAGGTGATGACCGTGGAGCAGGAGGCGGTGGGGCCGCCGGTGGTGCCGGAGGAGGAGGCGCAGACGTAGTTGGCGTAGGTGGTGGCGTTGAAGGAGTACGCGTACTTCACGACGTCGGTGTCGGTGGTGGTGAAGGTGAAGGCGCCGGTGGTGCCGAAGGTCTCCGTCGACCAGACGCTGCCGTTGCCGCTGCTGCCGTCGGGCTTGAGGTCCTCGGGGAAGACGGTGGAGACGGCCCCGGGAGTGGTGGGGATGGAGGTGTTGTAGGTGAAGCGGCAGACGTCGTCGCCTGTGGTGGGGGCCCAGCCGGAGTCGGTGCCGTCGTCGTCCTCGGCCCGTACACGCCAGGAGTAGTCGTAGCCGTTGGTGAACTTGGTGCCGGCGATCGCCCAGGACGCGGCACCGGTGGCGGTGGCGGCGGGCTTCGTCGCGGTGACCTTGGTGGTGCTGCTGTAACCGGTCCGCCAGTACTCGAAGTAGAGGGACGCGAGGTCGCCGTCGGGGTCGGTGGCCTTGGCGGACAGGGTGATGGTGGTCTGCTTGCCGATGTTGATGTAGGGGCTGGCCGAGGTGTCGCAGGTACCGGCGGTGATGGCCAGGTTGGTGGGGGTGTTCGGGGCGCGGAGGTAGGTGATGGACAGGTCGGGGGCGTGATCACCCTCGGCGCTGAACTTCTTCCAGGTGTAGGGGTCGGTCTCGGCACCGGAGCCGGAGGCGGAGTTGGCGCGCAGCCCGATGGTGAAGGAGGTCCAGCCGCCGTCGGCGGCGGACTGGGCGAGGGACTTGATGTTGAAGTCGACGTCGGCGTCGGGGCAACTGCTGGACTTCCAGCCGTGTGCGAAGGACTTCTCGGTGATGAGGTCCTTCCAACTGGGCTGGTTGTTCCAGGTGGTGGACGAGGAGATGCCGCCGGTGTGCCACAACTCGACCTGGCGGGCCGAGCACGACCAGGAGTGGGTCTCCCGGACCTTGACGGTGGCGGACCTGACGGTGGCTCCCTTGATCTTCTTGTTGAGTTTGAGCCGGAAGAACGAGCGGGCGGTGCCCCACGTGTCGGACTCGTAGCCGACGCGGGCCTCGGTGGTGCCCGTGTTGTAGTTCGCGCCGTCGAAGAAGCTGGAGGAGGGGTACCTCTTGTAGGCGGTGGTCCAGGCGTCGGTGACGCCGGAGACGGACGGGTCGATGAAGACCGGGTACGTGGTGCCGGCGGCGGTGAGGAGTTTGGTGTCCGCCCGGACGGTGAGGTAGGCGCCGTCGGTCAACAGGGCCTGGGCGGTGGCGGCGTGGGTGCCGGGGACGGGACCGGCCAGACCTTGCAGGGCCAGGGTGTCGGTTGTGGACAAACCGGCCGGGGCCGCGCGGGTGAAGCTCGCGGGCTCGGCACTGGCGGTCTCGCTGCCGGTCTCGGTGTCGTCGCCCGTGCTGGTGTCGGGGGAAGCGGTGGCGGACGTCGATCCGTTGTCCGGGTTGGTCTCCTCCGGGGTGACGGCCTCGTCGTTCTCGCTCTCGGTGATGGTCTCCTCGTCCGACTCCTCCGAGGCCGACGCGCTGGGGTCGGCCTCGGGGCTCCCGGTGTTCTCGTCCGTGGGCTCGGGGTCGTCGCCGATCGTGACGTCGGGGGTCCCGGCGGAGTCCCACATCAGGGGGGTGGGGGAGACCGCGACCTCGGTGCCGTCGGAGGTGTGGGCGGTGACGGTGTCGGTGGCCGGGTCGATCTGGAAGGTGAGGTCGGGGGAGGTGAGCCGGTAGGTGAGCTCGGTCAGCGCCTCGGCGGCCGCTGCCTCGGGGGTGTGGACGATCAGTACGTGGGAGAAGCCGGTGTCGCGGGCGGTCAGCAGGAGGTCCACGTCGGGAAGGACGTCCCGGTAGAGGGCCTGGGCGTCGGTGATGACGGGCTCGGGCAGGGCGCCGGGCCAGGACACGGTCAGGTCGTGTCCGCCGGTCGTGAGGGTGACCAGGTCCGACCACGTGCTCGGGATGGTGGGGGTCGCCGGGTCCTCCTCGGTGGACCCGGTGCCCGACTCGTTGTCGTCGCCGGCGGCGGTGTACGCGGCCTGCTGCGGACCGGAGTAGGTCGCCTGCCGTGCACTCGCGTAACCGGCCTGGCGCAGACCCGACTTGACCGCGCCACCGGTGTCGCCGGAGTTGCCGGGACCACCCGAGGAGAAGGTGACAGGGGTGGGGGAGGCGGTGGTGGTCCAGCCCTGCTCGGTGGCGACCAGGCTGGTGTCGATGTCCTGCCACTGCCCGTCGGCGTTCCTGGCGCGTATGGGCTGGGCGTGGGTGGTGAGGGTGAAGGTTCCGTCGGGGTTGGCGTAGGTGGTGGACGACTCGTCGCGCAGCGCGGTCACCTCGACCTTCGTACCGGTGGCACGGGCCTTGTCCTGCGCGGTGTCCTCGTCCACCGGCCTCACCTTGGCGGCGGGCTTTTCCGGTCCCGACCCGGGAGTGCCGAAGCCGAAGCCGGATTCCAGCAGGGCCAGGCCCAGAGCGGTCGCCGCGACCGCGGCGACGAGTGCCACGAGTGGCTTCGTTCGCCGGTGGCCGGCTCTCTTGGTCGGTTCCTCGTCCACGGTGTTTCCCGTCCCCTCGCGCATATCTCTGACTCCGCCCCGAATTCCTCTCCAGCCGTTTTCGGACACACCACGGGCAAGAGGATCGCTGGGGAAGTATCACCCCTCCCGGGAATGGCTTTCCGGGATGCGTCAAACACTGTGCGGATTCTGTGCCTCCGGAATCGGAAGAGATAAACGCCTTGCGTGGCCGACCGGTGTATGCCGCGCTGCAGAGAGGATCGGACGTAACGTGACGAGGCGGGTCAATGTTCAGGTCAAGTTACCCCTGTTTTACCTCTCGTATGCCAAATGAATAGTTTCTCTTGGGTTGTGATCTTGCGAGAGAATAACCCCATGCTGTGCATGGTTGAGTTCTTTTTCCTTCGCCGAACCAATTGCACCGTTGTCTATTCGTTATAAATGCCGGTCGGTATTGACCGGAGATCCTCGCGGCATGTAGAAATCGCGCTCATATCAATCATGTTGTGACGCCGCCTGCCCAATCACCGTGCTGTCGATGGTGTTTCGGGATTCCGGGATTGCGTGGGTCGAGAGGGCGGGGTCGGCGGTGCGCAGTGCTTCCTGGTGTGGGCGCGGGGCGTTGAGAAAGACGCGGGCGCGTCGTGCGCGGGCCCGGCTGGCGGTGGTGACCGGTCTGTTCCTGGCGCTGATGCTGGGAGCCTCGCCGGTGGCCTACGCCCTGCCGCCCAAGGACGACGCCCGTACCGGCGTGGACCTGGTGGAGCTGCCCGAGGCCGACGCGCTGGCCGAGGACGGCACCAAGACGGCTTCACTCGAGTCTCTGGAGGCGGTGACCTCCACCGAGGTCGACGACTTCCAGGCCCTGTACACCGAACCCATCGAGGGTGGTTCGGCCGCGGCCAGCCTGACCGGTCTGGAGGCCGGGGAGCTGGTGAAGGTCACCGCCACGGACGGCACGGTCCCGGTCGAGATCGGCGCGCCGGCGGACGCGACCTCCGCGGAGGCGACAGCCCTTGAGGGCAACTGGGCGGTGTCGATGGCCTCGGACGCTGAGGCGGACGCCGCCGGTGTGGAGGGTGTGGTCCTGGAGGTCGCGCCGCCGGCCACCGCGACGGGCGAGGCCGTCATCGCGCTGGACGCCGCGGACTTCTCGCAGAACTACGGCGCGGAGTGGATGGACCGCCTGGACTTCTGGATGTACCCGTCCTGCTTCCTGACCACCCCCGACGTGGAGGGCTGTTCGGAGCCGACCGCCGTGCCCACCGAGGTGGTGTACGACGAGGTCGCCACCACCGTCACCGACACGACCGTCGACGAGGACAGCGGGGAGAGCACCACCACCGAGAAGGCGGGCACCGACCTCGCGCCGACGGTCCACGTCACGGTGGACGTCGAGGCGCTGGTGGCCGACCCGACCGCCACCACGTCCACGGCGACGACGGCCGCCGCGACCGGTACGGGCTCGGTGTCCAACGCCGTGTACACCACCCCCGCGGACGACGGCGCCGACTCCGGCATCCGCACCATCGCGAGCGGCTCGTCTGGTTCGGGTGTGCTGATGGGCAGCTCCGACGGGGCCGGCGCGGGCGGTGACTTCGCCGCGACCCCGTTGCCCGCGTCCGGTTCGTGGTCGGCGGGGTCCTCCTCGGGCGCGTTCACCTACTCGTATCCGCTGGCCGGTCCGACGGTGCCGAACGGGCCGACGCCGAACGTGGCCTTCTCGTACAACTCCCAGTCGGTGGACGGCAAGACCTCCTCGACCAACAACCAGGCGTCCGGGATCGGCGAGGGCTGGTCCTGGGACCCGGGCAGCATCAGCCGGACGTACACCTCGTGCATGCTGGACGCGACCACGGGAGCCAACAACAAGGGCAAGACGTCCGCCGACCTGTGCTACGGCACCAAGAACGCGACGCTCACCCTCAACGGGACGACCACCGAACTGGTCTACCAGTCCGGAGCGTGGCGGACCGCGAACGGTGACAACACCAAGATCGAGCTGCTGACGAACACCGCGCTGGCCAACGGGGACGACGACGGCGAGTACTGGCGCATCACCGACACCGCGGGCACCCAGTACTACTACGGGCTGAACCACCTTCCCGGCTGGGCGTCCGGGAAGGGCACCACCGACTCGGTGTTCACCGTGCCGGTCGCCTCCAACCACGACGGAGAGCCCGGCTACAACGCCACGTTCAAGAACTCCTTCCAGGACCAGGCCTGGAAGTGGAACCTGGACTACGTCGTCGACGTCAACGGCAACGCCATGTCCCTGTGGTGGGAGTCGGAGACCAACCACTACGCCAAGGCCTTCGACTTCGACAACCCCGTAGCCTACGAGCGCGGCGGATTCCTCAAGCGCATCGACTACGGACAGCGCTCCGACACCCTCTACACCGCCGAGCCGCTGGCCCGGATGACCTTCACCGCGGACGAGCGGTGCCTGGAGTCCGAGGCCAAGTGCACCTCGGACCACTTCACCTCCGGCAACTGGTCGGAGAACTACGTCTGGTACGACACCCCCGCCGACCTGTACTGCGGTGACTCGGGCGACTGCACGAATCCTTCGCCGACCTTCTGGTCCCGCAAGCTGATCACCCAGGTGACCTCCTGCACCCAGCGGGTTCAGGGGGCCTCTCTGACCCCGTACGACTCGAAGGCGGGGACCGGCGACCGGCACGCCTGCGCCCTGTCGGGGCAGACCAGCACCCCCCTGGCCAAGGTGGACCGGTGGGCGTTGAAGCAGTCCTTCCCCTGGGACAAGACCGGGCACTACACGGCCCTCTGGCTGGAGTCGGTCACCAGGACGGGCTACGGGGTCGACGGGTCCACCGAGACCCTGAACCCGGTGTCCTTCCACAGCAAATTGCTGCCCAACCGGATACCCACCAGCTCCACCGACAAAAGCTCCACCTTCGCCCGGCTGCGGATCGACACGGTGATCTCGGAGTACGGCGGCGAGACCCAGGTCACCTACTCCACCCCGGAGGGGGCATGCGACTCGGGCACCGGCTTCCCGGACCCCGACGAGAACCACCTGCTCTGCTATCCGGTGTACTGGCACGCCGACCCCGAACTGGCCGACCAGAAGATCTCCTGGTTCCAGAAGTACGTGGTCGACATGGTCGTCGAGATGCCGAACATGACCGGCGTCGAGGACAAGACCACCAGCTACGCCTACACCACCTTCGATGACGCGGTCGACGGGGCGCTGTGGTCCTACAACCGGGCCGAGGGCAGCCGCAAGAAGACCCGCACCTGGGACCAGTGGCGCGGCTACCCCCGGGTCACCGTCACGGTCGGCTCGGACATCACTGGTTCGAAGGCCACCAAGACCGCCACTCGCTACTTCCGCGGGATGAGCGACGACCTGTACGTCTCCGGCAGCGGGACGAGCGCGGTGTGGAAGACGCGCGACATCACCATGTACGACGCCGACGGGACCATCAAGGCGGACAAGGAGCCGTACGCGGGCATGGTCGCCGAGGCGATCGTGTACGCGGACGGGTCCTCCGCCGCGGGCTGGGTGTCGCGGACGGTCAACATCCCCGACGACCCGACGGTCCTCGCCACCCGTGTCCGAGGCGTCGCCGACACCGACACCAGCCGGGTGATCACCGACGATCCCGACCTGTACGCCTGGCGGGTCACCCTCGGCACCACCAAGACGGTCACCAGGTCCTCGGGCAAGGGCGACGACTCCTCCGAACTGCGGACGGTCTCCACCCAGACCGCATACGACTCCACCTACGGTCTGCCCACCAAGGTCGTCTCCCACGGCGATCTCGCGGTGACGGGCGACGAGTCCTGCACCTACACGACCTACGTCAACGACACCACGCTGAACCTGATCGGCCTGGTCTCCTCGACGATCTCGGTGACCGGGACGAGCTGCGCGACCAGCCTGTCCTCGTCGACCGCGTCGACCTTGCTCTCGGCCTCGAAGATGGCCTATGACGGGGCGAGCGCGGCCTCGACCGGCCAGACCCTGACCAAGGGCCAGGTCACCAAGGTCTGGGACCCCACCGCGACCGGCACCGCCTGGAACAGCGTCCCGGCCTCCACCACGGTCTATGACGACTACGGGCGGGTGACGTCCTCCAAGGACTACCAGGAGAACCCGGACACCATCACCTTCACCCCGCCCAAGGGGCAGGTGTACTCGGTCACCTCGACCAACGCCAAGACCCAGTCCTCGACCTCCACCCTGGACCCGGGCCGCGGGGTCGGTCTGACCGAGAAGGACGCCAACGACAACATCTCCTACGTCGCCTACGACCCGCTGGGCCGGGTGTGCGCAGGCTGGGAGGCCGGCACCACCCCGAACACCACCTACGGGCCGGTGTGCGAGGAGGACCTGCCCGTCGGCGACGACGGCGAGACCGCGAGGACCTGGGACGAACAGTCCACCGGCAGGCCGAACGCGACCTTCGTCTACAACACCGACCCCAAGAAGCCCGTCTCGGTGGTCACTTCAGGCCTGAAGGACGACGGCACCTACACCGACACCACCGTCATCTACGACGGCCTCGGCCGGGTACGGCAGGAGCAGACCGGCGCGGTGGGCGGCAAGGGCCGTCTGATCACCGACACCCTCTACAACGCCAACGGCCAGATCCGCTCCACCAACAACGCCTACTACACCGACGGCGTCCCCGACACCTCGGTCTTCGCCCCCAAATCCACCTCGACCGTCCCCAACGCCACCCAGTACTCGTACGACGGACTGGGCCGCACCACCACCATCACCCCGGTCTACAACTCGTACGTCCAGGACGGCACCCCCGACCCCGACGACGGCACGAAGACCCAGAACCGCACCACCACCTACCTCTACGGCCTGGACTACACCACCGTCGTGCAGCCGACCGGTTCGGCCTCCTCCCGCACCTGGGTGGACACCCTGGGCCGCACCAGCCGGATGGACACCTTCTCCTCGAAGTCCGCCGCCGCGTCCAACTCCTTCACCGCGTCCGACTTCACGTCCACCCGCTACACCTACGACGCGCGCGGCGACCAGACAGGCGTCACCGACAGCGCCGGGAACGTCTGGACGACCACCTACAACGCGATCGGTCAGCCGGTCACCTCCACCGACCCCGACACCGGCACCACCACCCTCACCTACGACACCCTGGGCCGGGTCGCGACCTCGAAGAACCAGGCCGGGTTCACCACCAAGACCAGCTACGACGTCCTGGACCGCCCTCTCCTGATCGAGGACAACAGCACCGGCACCGACCTGCTGTCGTACACCTACGACGACACGACGGTCGCCAACGGGGTGGGCCAGCTGGCCAGGGCCACCCGCTACACCGACGGCAAGGCGTACACCACCTCGGTCGGCGGCTACACCCTGGATGGCAACCCGACGTCCAAGACGCTGACCCTGCCCGCGGTGGCGTCGGGGCTGCTCTCGACGGCGGAGGGTTTCGCCACCACCTACACCACCAAGTACGCGTACACCGAGTCCGGGCAGCTGGCCTCCTACACCACCCCTGCGATGGGTGGCCTGCCCGAGGAGAAGGTGATCGTCCGTTACAACGCGGACGGTCTGCCCGTCTCCACTTCGGGTACCGACTGGTACACCTCGCAGACCTCTTACAGCGTGTACGGGGAGGTCCTGCGCACCACCACCGGTGAGCAGGGCTCGCGGGTGTGGACGACCAACCTGTTCGACGAGGCGACCGGGCAGGCCGAGACGACTCTGGTGGACCGCGAGTCGACCTCGGACGCGACGTCGGGGCTGACCGGTCACCGGGTCAACGCCCGGACCTACGCCTATGACCTGTCGGGCAACATCACCAACACCGCCGACACCTACGCGGCCGTCGTGGACCGCCAGTGCTTCACCTACGACGGGATCGGCCAGCTCACCGAGGCCTGGACCACCCAGCGCACCGAGTGCACGGTGCCGGTCGCCACCGACGGCACGGTGAACGTGACCGCGGACAACGCCGGCTACTGGCAGTCGTACCGCTACGACGAGCTGGGCAACCGCAAGACCCTGAACACCCACAACGCCAAGGTGTCGTTCCTTCTGGACGGGTCGGTGAACACCGCCGCCGACTCCACCACGTCCTACGTCTACGGCATCAAGGACACCACGAAGGGCTCGGGGCTGGCCCAGCCGCACACCCTGACCTCGATGGAGTCCGTCTACACCAACGCGGCCAACACGAAGGTGACCGCGGCCTCCACCCTGAAGTACGACGAGCTGGGGCAGACCACCACTCGGACGATCGGCGGGGACGCGCAGGGCATCACCTGGACCTGGGACGGCAAGGCGCAGACGGTCACGGGCTTCGGGGCGACAGGCAAGGGCGCCTATACCTCGGGGCTGAACTCGGGCCTGTGCATGGACCTGTCGTCGGCGTCGACCACGGCCGGTACCGCGATCCAGATGTGGCCGTGCAACAGCAGCAAGGCCGAGCAGTTCCGTGTCGAGGACGCGGTCACCACCGATACCACCGCCAAGGGTGCGTTGCAGGTGGCCGGGGTGTGTGTGCAGCCTGCGGGCAAGGCTGTCGTGGCCGGTACCGCGGTCGTGGTCGCGGCCTGCGACGACACGGCTGCCCAGCAGTGGACGGTCACCTCGGCCGGGGGCCTGAAGTACGCGGCCACCTCGATGTGCCTGGTCTCTCCGTCCAACTCCACCACCTCGGGCGTCGATCTGGTGCTGGGCACCTGTGACGGCAGCACGTCCCAGGCCTGGAACCCGGCGGACAAGACGTCCTACGTGTACGACGCGTTCGGCAGCCGGATCATCTCCACCACCGCCAACGACCGCACCCTCTACCTGGACGACACGACCCTCTCGCTGCGCTCCACGGGTGCGGTGAACTACGTCGAGCGGTCCTACGCCCAGCCGGGCGCGCCCACGGTGATGCGCCGGGGCACGGGTGAGACGAACCTGTACGCCCTGGTCACCGACCATCACGGCACACCGATGGCCGAGATCAAGCTCACCACCGGCAACCAGACCAACTTCTCCAGGCTCGACCCGTACGGCAACGAGCGTACGGAGAGTTCCAACTTCCGTGCCCACACCGGTTATGTGGGCGGCACCGACGACAACACCACGGGCCTGACCCACCTGGGAGCCCGCGAGTACGACCCGTCCACCGGCCGGTTCCTGTCCGCGGACCCGGTCCTTGACCTCACCGATCCGCTCCAGGCCAACGGCTACAACTACGCCAACAACAATCCCGTCACCCACGCGGACCCCACCGGCCTGACCTCGACCGCCTCCACGTTCGACGCGGCCGAGGCGGCTTTGGACGCGCAGATCGCCGCGCAGGAGAAGATCCTGTCCGGGTCGGTCGCGGACATCGTGCGGACCTACGGATGGGCTCTGTTCAAGGAGTTCATCGGCTGGGACGACGTCATGGGCTGCTTCACCCAGGGTGACCTGTGGGCGTGCGGCTCTCTCCTGGTGGACGCGATCCCGTGGACGAAGGTCTTCAAGCTGGCCTACAAGGTCGCCAAGGTCGTCGGCCGGATCATCAGCGGCATCAAGGCCCTGAACAAGGCCAAGGATGTCGCCCGTAAGACCATCGCCAGCCTGAAGGCGGCGAAGGCGGCCATCAAGCGGGCCAAGGCCGAGGCGAAACGCAAGGCCGCCGAGGCCCTGAAGAAGGCCAAGGAGAAAGCCCTGGCGGCCAAAGCCGCCGCGAAGAAGAAGACCGGCACCGGCTCCAAGGGCACGGCCGGCAAGGCCGAACACACCAAGGCATCCGCCGCCGCCAAGTCCAACGACGCGAAGAAGGCCAAGGACAACCACGCGGACGGCGGCGACAGCACGGACGCCGACGACAGTGGCAGCAGCGGTGACAGCGGATCGGGCGGGTCCTGCCCCACGCCCCACAGCTTCCTGCCCGGCACCCAGGTCCTTCTGGCCGACGGCACCACCAAGAACATCGAGGACGTCGAGAACGGCGACCAACTGGCCGCCAACGACCCCGAGACGTCGACGACCTCGGGCACCGAGACCGCCGCAGCGACGATGACCACCTACGACGACAAGGACTTCACCGTCCTGACCGTCAAGGCGGCCGACGGCACGACGTCAAAGCTGACGACCACCGACACCCACCCCTTCTGGGTCACCGACCCCGCCGCCGCCCCCACCGACGGCACCTGGGTGGAAGGCGGCCACCTGACCTCCGGCCAGTGGCTCCAGACCAGCGCCGGCACCCACGTCCAGATCACCGCGATCAGCCGGTACACCAAGACCCAGGTCACACACGACCTGACCGTCAGCAACGTCCACACCTACTATGTGCTGGCGGGGGCTGCGCCGGTCCTGGTCCATAACTGCGACGGCGACGTTAGTTGGGTCAACGAGAACGCCAACATGAGTTCTGCGGCGCGCGCTTATGATGCTGGGGCAGCAGGCTCCAGGGCTGGTGTAGCTCCGGCGCTCCAGTACTACAAGGCTGGCGGGAATAGCCTTTCTCAGATCAAGTTTGATGGGTTTGATGCGGCCAATGGGGTGATGATTGACCGAAAGGTAAGCGTCACTACTTTCAACAAGACATACCGGCAGGCCATGAATCAATCTCTGGCGCTTGAGCAGAATGGTTTCACGGGGCGGTGGGAGGTTCCTACCGAAGCCCAGGCTGCGCGGGCCCGAAAGGTCCTCGGCAACCTCCTGATCACCAATATTCGAGTGAGGGTCGTACCTTGATGGACGTTAAAAAAGTCCTGGTTCGGGCATTTGTAAGCGTCGTCGTATCGATCGACTTGACGGACGACGAAGAAATTGATCCGGATATCGCAACGGACATCCTTGAGCCTGCAGCTGCTCTATTCCTGGATCTCTCCGAAGAAGGGCGTCGGGAAGTTATTTCCCTGATTCTCGAGTGTGCCGAACTAGAAGAGAACCCGGAGCGTAAAAGGGCGATTCTGGGGCTTCCAGAGGCTATCGGCCTTCTCGATGAAGACTGAATCCAGGGTGCTTGCCTTGGATCGAAGGTAAACGTGCATGAAATCCTTCCCGGAGCGTACCAGGGGGGATTTCATGGCATTTTGATGGCAGCACTGACGACAGAGTCGGCGGACACTGCTGAGGCTGGTGGGTCGGCGTCGTCGGGTCAAGAAAGTCCACCCCGGCAGAACGGGGCAAATCGCGTCGTCGTGGGTGGGGAATTCGGCGCCGATGTGCCCGTCGCAGCACGGTCGGCGGAGGGGGTGCCTGATGCATCCGCAGTCCTGGCTTGGGAGTTCCCGCTGTCGGCCGGGCTGTGCGCGCGGCATTTCGATGTGAGATATCTGGGGTGTATGGATTTCTATGGTGAGGGGATTTTTTGTGCGCAGGAGTATAGGGTTTTCGGTCGGCGCTGGTGTGCTGGGGTTTGTGGTGTTGGGGGTGTTTGCTTTGCCGGCGGGAGCTGCGGAGTCCGATATCACATTCTCGAAGATTGTTTTCAATGGCGGGAAGCCGATCGTGGTGGGGACGACGAATTATGTGGATGTGTCGTTGACGTTCACGGTGAAGAGCAGCGTGGCGATCAAGGAAGACTCCCTTCAGGTATTCGCCTATCGAGGGACCGATGGAGTCGATTACGGGGAGATCGGGGGGCTCTGGGAGCAGGAGTCCGAGTGCAAGAAGTCGACCAGTGGTGGGGTGACGACCCGTACCTGTGAGCGGATCATCTCCGTCGACCCTCGGGGGATTCAGGGCAGCCTGAGAAATCTGGTGAACTCCGATGCCAAGGCGTGGAAGACGTATGGGAAGGCGCGCACGACAGCGGGTGGCTCCGACACCGACAAAAACTCCGCGACGGTCAGCCTGAAGCGGCACGCGAAGCTGACGGTGGACGCGACGCCGGAGCCGGTGGTGGCGGGGAAGACGGTCACGGTGACGGGGAAGATCACGCGGGCGAACTGGTCGAAGCACCGGTATGACGGGTATGCGCGGAGCTCGGTGAAGCTGCAGTTCAAGGCCGCCGGTGCGAGTTCGTACAGGACGGTGAAGACGGTGACGTCCAGCAGCACGGGGGCGTTGAAGGCGACGGCCACGGCGTCGGTGGACGGGTCGTGGCGGTGGTCGTACTGGGGGAACTCGACGACGGGCTCGCAGACGTCGGCCGGAGACTACGTCGACGTGCGGTAGCGCGGTTGCCGGTCGGTGAGGGTCGTGGTCTTCGGCGAGGGGATCGCGGTCGGGTATTTCGGCGTCGTACCGGAGGGCGGTGCGACGAAGGGTTTCGTCGCGCCGGCCTCTGTTGGCGAGGCGCGGTTGGCCAGGCTGTTGTCAAGGCGGCGTGGGGTGGTAACAGGTTTGGCTGGCGGTGTGTCAGTCATGGGCAGTACGACAGGGAAAGTGAACTAAGCACATCGTGAACAACTCCGGTATACGTCACTCTCGTTCCATCGTCCGTGCCCGTGCCCGTGCCCGTGCCCGTGCCCGTACGGGTGCTGTTGCTGCTTGCGCTCTGGTGTCGCTCGCGGTGCTCACCGGCTGCGGCGGCTCCGGCAGCGCTGACTCCGCCACCGGTGCCTCCCCGTCGGCGTCCGCGGCGGAGACCTCTGCTGCCGCTTCGGCCGTCAAGCCGCTGACGAGCGGCGAGTTGGAGTCGGCGGCGTTGGTGAAGGCGGATCTGACCGGGTACGAGGTGAGCACCCCGGCCAAGGCCGAGATCGTTGCCGCGGACGGGGTGGAGGTGAGCGGGGAGGAGTGCGTGCCGTTGGGGCGTGCGGTGGCTGGGACCGCGGTGGGGAAGCCGGCGGCGGCGACGTACCGGCGGGTGACCGGTGCCGCCGCCTCCGGGGAGGCCGCGTTGGACATCAACACCGGCACGGTGACCCTCGCCTCCTACGCGAGCGCCGCAGAGGCCACCGCCGCGTTGAAGTCCGTCGCCGACGCGGTCACCGCGTGCGCGGGCGGCTTCCAGTGGACTGCCGGAGGCGAGCAGTTGGACGTGGGCAAGGTCACCGTGGGCACCGCGCCGAAGGCGGGCGACGAGGCGGTCGCGTTCACCGCCGTCACTCCCCTCGACGGCGTGGACGCCCCGTGGAAGGTGGTCGTCTTCCGCGACGGGGCCACCCTCGCCCACTTCACGGTGTTCAACGTGGGTGCCACGACCTCGGGCAAGGACTTCACCTTCCCCGCGGATCTCGTGACCGCCCAGGCCGACAAGCTGGCCTGACCCGCTCACCACACCCCCGCATGCGGTCGGCGTACCTGTCGGCCGTGTGCGGGGGTGCTCGTAGGTGTCGGGAGGGATGTGGCGGGAGTGAGGCGAGGGATCATGAGGAGAAGTGCTGTGCGGCGTCGTGGAGTTGCGCTGGCCGGGGCCGGGGTGTTCGCGGTGGCGTTGCTGGCCGGGTGTTCGGGGTCCGGGAGTGAGCCGGACGGTGACGATGTGGCGGCGGCTGTTTCCGCTGAGGCGGAGGCGTCGGCGTCCGCCGCGGCGAGTGAAGGTGCGGGTGCGGTTGCTCTGTCGGCGGAGGGGCTGGAGGCGGTCGCGCTGGCGGACGGGGACGTGGTCGCCGGGGGGACGGTGACGGCGCAGGTGTCGGACCGGGACTTCCCCAATGCGGGGACGGTGGTCGCGAAGAAGGCGGTGTGCACGCCGTTGGCGACGGTGCAGGCGGGGTCGGTGTTGGGGGCGCCGGTGTCGGTGGTGCGGCGGATGTGGATCGGGCCGCAGGAGACGTCCGGGGCGGATCTGGGGGCGGACCCGTCGGACGAGGAGTTGGCGGCTGCGGCGCTGGATGCGACGACCTCCTTCGTTTCGCTGGCCTCGTACGGGCAGGAGGCGGCGGCGAAGGCCGTGATGGCCGGGATCGGCCGGGCGGTGCGGGAGTGCGCGGCGGGCGGGTTCGTGTACACGGTGGCCGGCAAGGACTGGGTCAAGACGGTCAAGGTTCAGAAGGCGGGAGTGCCGGCCGGTACCGGCGGCGCGGACGAGGTGATCGCGGCGAACCTGACCGTCTCGGTCGATGGTGTGAGCGGACCGGTGCGGGTGGTCGTGGTTCGGGAGGGCGGAACGGTCGGCTACTTCCCCGCCACGAACCTGGCTTCCCAGGCCACTGGGGACGACTTCACCCTCCCCGCCGCCCTGGTCCAGGCCCAGCTCGCCAAGCTTGCCAGCGTCGGCTGAGCGAACCGGTGATGCGGGCGTGGGTGTGGAGCTCCTGATCACGCCGAGTCGGACTCGCGCGAGAGCCCTGCCGTCCGACTGGAACCGGCAGGGCTCTCACGGTCGTACGGTTGTCAGACGCTCCGCCCGACGAACCCCGCCCAAGCCTCACGCGACACCGTGAACACGGGCCCAGCCACGGCCTTGGAGTCCCGGACGTGCACAACTGCCGTACCGGCCGCGACCTCTACACAATCGCCGCCCTCTGCTCCGCTGTAGCTGCTCTTGAACCAGGCGAGGCCAGAGGCGACGGTCGAGGACTCAGCGTTGTTCATAGCGCTCCCAGCAATCCTTCGATGAACTCCAGTGACTCTCGCGGAGGGAGAGCCTGTGATCGGATGATCCCATAGCGCGCGGCGGAGAGAGTCGTCTGTTCCGCGTCCGTCTGGAGAGCGCTCGTTCCCTGAGCCTCCGCGTACACGAACTTCTTGCCGTCCTTGCGGATGACGATCGTGAACGGCCCGTCCACGCCAGCGTTTTCCTCGCGGTCGAGCGGCATGATCTGCATCTCGACGTTCCGTTTCTGTCCGACCAGAATGAGGTGTTCCAACTGCCCCCGCAGTACGTCTTTCCCGCCGTACGGACGTCGTAGCACCGACTCGTCCAGCACGAAACTCAGCAGTGGTGCAGGCCAGCGATCTAGGATCCCCTGCCTGATCAGCCGGGCCGTCACGCGCTGCTCGATGGTCTCCTGATCCAGAACCGGGCGTCGCATGGCCAGCAGCGCCCGCATGTAATCCTCCGTCTGGAGCAGGCCCTTGACCACGAGCGTGTCGTAGGAGAGCAACTCCATAGCCTCCTTCTCCAGCGCCGCCATCCCCTGGAAGAAGACCGGATACTGAGCCTTCTCCACCTCCTCCTTCCACACGCTCAGCAACCCGCCCGCCCCCACCGCCTCGTCCGCCCGGTCGATCGTCTTCGGCGACGGAATCCTCCGCCCCTGTTCGTACGAGGCCACCGTCGCCGCCGAGTACCCGATCCGGCGCCCGAACTCCTCGCGGTCCATGCCCGCCCGCACCCGCCACGTCTTCATGGTCTGCCCGAACACGACGACGAACCCCTTCCCGGCCCCGTCCTCAGGCTGCCGCCCGCCCTCGTCGTCGTTCTCCCATCCGTCCCCGAGGCTCACGACCCCACCGCCCCCGGAGACTTCGGAGATTTCGCCACCAGTATTCGGAAGCACCCCGCCCCTCGCCTCCGGCCCTGCCGCCGCCGTAGCCTCGGTCATCGCCCACCGCCTTCCCGGCCCAACGCCCGCCCACCGGACGCCGTAACGCCGCGCGCCTCGTACCCGTACCGGCACCGCGCGTACAACCGGGCCGCGTCGGTGTGTCACCACTGGTCACGCTATGCGACGGGCGACACCGTTGTCGGTATGACGACCAAATCCGCGGGCCCCACGGGCGCCACCCAACCCGCCACCCCCACCCGCCACTTGACCCCCACACCCGCCCCTGACGCGCCGTCCACCATCCGCACTTTCGAGATGCGCTTCACCTCCACGCCCCGAGGAGCCCGCCTCGCCCGCCGCCTGACCGCCCTGCGCCTCGACGCGTGGGGCATCCCGTACGGCACCGACGCGCACGACACCCTCGTGCTGATCGTCGGCGAGCTCACCGCGAACGCCGTACTCCATGGCCACGTTCCCGGCCGGGACTTCCACCTGCGCGTGCACACGTCGGCCGACGGCCGTACCGTCCGCGTCGAGGTCACCGACACCCGCGCCGAACGGCTGCCCCGGCGCCCCGCCGCCGTACCGGAGACCGACGGCGCCGAGGAGACCGGCCGTGGCCTGTTCCTCGTATCGCGTCTGGCCACCCGCTGGGACTGGCACCCGCGCGCGGACGGGCCGGGCAAGACGGTGTGGGCGGAGTGGGTGGAGTGCGAGCGGGCGCGGTGATGCCGTGCCGTATCTGTTGTCAGGCCGTGCCGTCCGGGTGCACGGCGATCACGCCGGCGTCCTCGTACGCGTCGGGTGTGAGAGTGAGGACCACGCGTCCGTCAGGCCGCTCCGCCGTGGGCCGGGCGGCACGGATGGCCCCGGTGGAAGCGCTCCGGGCACCCTCCTGGACCGGCACTCCTGTGGCTGTGGCTGTGGCCTGGGTAGGGCGCTCACGCCGCGGAAGCCCAGGCCTCCATCAGCTGTTCGGGCCCGTACGTCGCTGTCAGCCCGTCCACCGTGAACCCGGAGCGGGACACCGCCATCAGCGGAGTGTCCTCGTCGGCACCGGGTACGGCCAGGGCGTCCCGGGCCAGCGCGGCCAGGGCGCGGTGGTCGAAGGAGCCGCGCTCGTGCCACTTGATCGAGCCGACGAAGCCGATCTCGCGGGCGGGCGACCGGTCCGCCCCCACCAGGTCGACCTCGGGATTGTTCGTACGAGGCCACCAGCCGCCCACTTCCCGCACCTGCGGCCACGTGTTGTCGGGGAGCAGCCTGGCCAACGACTCCCTCACCACGGGTTCGATCACCCGCCCGCGCCACGAGGTCCACCCGCGTTCGACCGCCTCGGCCACGATCCGCCCGCGCCCGCGCTCGATCTCCGGGATCCCCTGCTCCAGGAAGGCGAGCCAGAAACGGAGGTAGGGATCGGCGACCCGGTAGCGACGGTCGCGGTCTCCGGGCCGGGTGGAGAGGGGAGTGTCGGCGGCGACGAGTCGCTTGGCGACGAGGGTGTGCAGGGCGGGGTTGAGGGAGCCGGGCGGAAGCGGCCGATCAGCCGCTCCGGCCTTCGCGGCGATCGTCCCGAACGTCCGCTCACCGCTGCCGATCACGGAGAGCACATGCCTGGCCTGAAGGGCGGTGGGGAACTCGGCGGCCAGTGCCCGCTCGGCGGATACCAGGAGGGGGGAGGTGGGGTCGTCGAGGGCGCGGGAGAGGAAGTCGATGCGGCTCTCGCCTTCTTGCCACTCCTGGCAGATGAGAGGCAGACCGCCGGTGATCAGATGGGCGTCGAAGGCATCCGCGGCGGGGAGTCCGGTCATTGCCATCACTTCGGAGGGGGAGAGTGGCGCGAGTACCATCTCGGCCCCTCGCTGGTGGAAGGGGCGGCCGTAGGCGGAGAGTTGCTCCATCATCGCCAGATCGCTGCCGATGAGGATGAGCAGTACGGGCTTGTGGCTCAGCACCCTGTCCCACACGGTCTGCAGAGTGCCCTCCAGCACCGGGTCGCCTTCGAGCATCCAGGGCAGCTCGTCGAGTACGACGATGCTGGGAGCGTCGTCCGGGAGTACCGCCGCGAGCTGGCGCAGAGCGGTGTCCCATTCGGTGACAGTCGTGACGCCGGCCAGGAGGGCGGTGTCGGGCAGCGAGGAGTGCCGGACCTCGGTGAGGAAGCGGGTCCGTTCCCGGTGGGCGTCCTCACCGCGGGTGGCTTGGTGGACGACGTACGGCACCTGGGCGCGCTCACAGAAGAGGTCCACGAGCCGCGACTTCCCGACCCGACGCCGGCCGCGGAGCAGGAGGGCACGACCGCGCTGGTCGCCGCGGCCGGCGCGTACCCAGGCGAGGTGCCGGTTCAGGGTGGCCAGCTCGGATGTGCGGCCTACGAAGCCTGACATGGGTTACCTCGACTTACTCGCGTTGAACATACTCAAGCGAACCATAGTATGAGGAATTCGAGTAATCGGTCGGAAACTCCGGCGGCCACATCTTGGATGGCAACCCGGCGTCCAAGACGCTGACCCTGCCTGCGGTGGCGTCGGGGCTGCTCTCGACGGCGGAGGGTTTCGCCACCACCTACAAGACCACCTACGCGTACACCGAGTCCGGGCAGTTGGCCTCCTACACCACCCCTGCGATGGGTGGCCTGCCTGAGGAGAAGGTGATCGTCCGTTACAACGCGGACGGGCTGCCCGTCTCCACCTCGGGTACCGACTGGTACACCTCGCAGACCTCTTACAGCGTGTACGGGGAGGTCCTGCGCACCACCACCGGCGAGCAGGGCTCGCGGGTGTGGACGACCAACCTGTTCGACGAGGCGACCGGGCAGGCCGAGACGACCCTGGTGGACCGCGAGTCGACCTCGGACGCGACGTCGGGGCTGACCGGTCACCAGGTCAACGCCCGTACCTACGCCTATGACCTGTCGGGCAACATCACCAACACCGCCGACACCTACGCGGCCGTCGTGGACCGCCAGTGCTTTGCCGAGGTCGGCTGAGTCGCTGGAGGAACTACTGGCGGTCGCGGCCCCCGAAGAACCGTGCGGCATGCGGCGCCCCGGGCGGCGGGTCGGCGATCAGGGAGCTGACCGACTCGCCCTTGTCCGGCGCGAACGCGGCGATGCAGGTGAGCGCCGCGACCCTTTGCTGCGGTCCCGCTCCAGGCCGGACAGGGTCCGGTCCGGGCACTGACCCCCGAGGCCTCGGCCAACTGCTCCGACGTCAGCCGTGCCGCGCGCCGACGGCCGCGCAACACCTCTCCGAAACCGGGACGTCCGGTGATGGCGCCACGCCCCCTCCGCACTGCACGTCGTGGCATTCTCACTCGCGCAGACACCAGTTGACGAAAACCCCGATGCTGGGGTCCACCTGCCCGGTCTCGTCCGCCACCGCCGCCGTGCAGAAGAACCGGACCTCGCCGAACTCCAGATCCATCGTGCTCACCAGATTCCGCAGCCCCAGCCTCTCGCCCAGCCACTTCCGGACCGCGTCGCTGTCGTCCGGGCGGTCGGGCAGCAGGGCGGGCTGCCCGGCCAGCAGGTCCCTCTTGCTGACGGCGACGGCGAGCCGGGCCTTGTCGAGGCTGGTGCCCATCGTGCGTACGGTCTGCACCGAGCGCGAGAACACGTCCTCCGGATCGACCGTCGAGGCGAGCGTGCGGTCCAGCTTCACGCCCGCCGGGTCGAGGCGGGTCCAGAACACGTCGACGGCCATCGGGTCGAGGACGAAGACGAAGGTGCGGGCCGCCCGGACGTAGCGCAGCGCGTCGGTCTCCTCCCGGTTGACGAACCGCTCACCGGCCGTGTCGAAGACATGCACCAGCCGCTCGGCGCGGCCGCTGCCCCGCACGAACGAATGGGCCCGGGGCAGCGTCTTCTGGGTGGGGCGGGTGTGGCCCTGGATCTCCAGGACCTCGTTCAGCACCCGCTGGTTGGCGGTCGACTCGGGGTCCGCGAGCCGGATCGCCGGCCCGCCGTCCAACGCCGTGTTCTCCAGCGACTTCACCATCGCCGCCATCAGCTGTGTCTTGCCCGCGGCCCGGCCGCCGATCAGCGGCAGGATCAGCTCGGGCATGTGCCCGGCGTCAAGGTTCATCGGCTTGCCGCAGTGTTCGTGCACGCAGTGGCCGCTCAGCCGGGCGTCCCTGCTCATCAGTAGCAGCAGGGTCGGCACCTGCTCCCCGCAGGCGCACCGGCGCCGGAAGAGGCCGAAGGTGCCCGGGCGGATGTCGGCGTGCCGGCGTCGGCAGTGCGCGCGGGGGCAGTCGTACGCCGGATGGGGAACGCGTTCGAAGCAGCTCGGGCACAGCATGCCCCGGGGCAGCCCGCGCAGGATCATCACCGTGCGGTCGGTGGCCCGCAGGGTGAGCGCGGTCAGCCGGGCGCCGCCCGCCAGCAGGGCCACCCCGAGCGCCTGTACGCCGAGGAGCGCGCCCAGCGTGGGTATCGCGACGGCGGCGCCGACGCCGAGGCCCAGGTAGAGGGTCAGGCCGTACGGGACCGAGACGGCCCGGTGCGTGGTGGGTGCGGTGAACTGGCGGTTGGTCACCCGGCGGTAGGCGTCGGTGACCGTGCCGACGTACAACCGGCGTCCCTGGGTGAGCAGTTGGCGCAGATCGCGGGTGGCGGGGCCGAAGAAGTAGTTGCGGTGGGCCAGTTCGTCGGCGGGGCGGTACGGAGGGACGGTCACGAACTCGGGGGTGCGCAGGCGCAGCACGCCGTTCAGCAACAGGCAGTAGCGGCCCAGCAGTTCACTGACCAGGGCGGCACCGCGCAGGCCCGCGATCACCGGGACGACGAGCAGATAGAGCAGGAGCAGGGCCAGGTAGGCCGCCGGTGCGAGGATGAAGGTCATGATCTCGTCCATCTCGGGCTCACCCCTCTTCCGGTCGGGGGCCGTCCGAGGACCGCCGCGGGGCGAGTCTGCGGCTCCACTTCTTCATGCGGCCCAGCCGGTTCTCGGCGAACTCCTGGTAGGCGTCGGCGAGATGGGTGTCGTAGGGGCGGAGCGCGCGGGCCAGGCGGTTCAGTTCCTCGGACCGCCAGTGGTGGGCGGTGTGCAGGCGCAGCGCCTCGATGACCTCCAGGTGTGCCTGCGGCAGGGCGACCCGTTCGCCGTTGACCGCGATCACCCCGGTGACATGGCTGAACAGCACCTCGTCGACCCGGCCCGAGGCCACCGCGTCCCGGTGCACGGCGCGCAGATAGCCGTCGGCGAGGGAGAAGCCGAACTCCTCGATCTCCGTGCGCAGCCGGGCCGGGTCGGCGGGCAGCCGGAGCATGGCGGGGAGCAGCCGGTAGTGCTTCAGGGCGCGGGGAGCCGCCCAGGCGTCGATCTGCGGGATCCGGAACGCGCGGGCGAGCGCGGTGGCCTCGGTGGTCCCGCGCAGGGACTCGTCCAGCCGGAGGGTGATCTGCACGCACTCCTGGGTGACCGGCCGCAGCCAGGCGTAGCGGCCGGGCGCGCTGAGCGTGTCGCACAGCACCAGGCAGGCGCGCAGGCCCTGTTCGTCCCGGACCTCCTGTTTCACCGCGCGGTCGAACCACTCGCCGACCGCCTCGTCCACCTGCCGGTCCGACGGCAGCCGACGTGCGATCTCGGTCGCCTCCTCGTACGTCCAGGCAGGCGACGGCTGCCGCCACAGCCCCCGCAGCAGCTCCGCGTCCGGCGAGTCCTGACCGCGCACCCGAAGGATCCTGAACAGCAGGTCGACCGTGCGGGCGGGCTCCCGCTCGGCCTGCGCCCGCCAGTAGTGCTCAAGGAGCCGGGGCCGCTCACCGAGATCCCGCTCGCTCAGCAACTCGGCCGGGAACTGGGCGAACAGCTGCTCCTGACCGCCCCGCTCGGACAGCACCTCCTGCACGGCCGTCACCAGCCCGGCCCGGAACTCCGGCAGGATGCGGACGAGACGGGCGACCTCCTCGCGCAGACCGGGGCCCGCGCCGGAGGAACCGAGCAGGGCGCGGGCCAGCTCCAGGCCCTGGGCCGCGAGCAGTTCCGGCGGCGGGGCGAGCCGCGCGCCCTCCGCCCACAGCAGCAGCCGTACCCGCTGACGGCTGGTGGCGGCCTCGCCGAGCAGCCGTTGCCACAGGGCGGTGGCCCGCTCCCGCTCGGCGGGATGCGTGATCGGCACCGGGCCCGGCGCGTTCTCCGCGCCGGTCGCGTAGGCGCGGATCCGGGACTGGTGGAGCTTGCCCTCCAGCTCCTGGTGCAGCGCCGTGTCGCCGCCCGCCTCGGCGGCCGCGCTCAGCACCGCGAGCCGGTCGTCGGCCAGGTCCCGGTGCTTGTGGTGGAGGTCCGCCGCCACCGCCGCCCGGCGCGGCCCGAGATGACCGGCGCCGGGCAGCCAGTCGATCACCGCGCGGACGTCGGCGTCGGTCAGCTCCGTGCCGCCCGCCGCCGCGGCCGCCGCCACCGGGGCGTGCCAGTCGCCCAGGTCCCGCTCCTGGCCGTGCGTGTACTCGGCCGTCCAGGACCACACCGAACGGACCGACCCGACCCCGATCCGGATCAGCAGCCGTACCAGGTGGTGGGTGGGCACCACCTCGGGGAAGCGGCCCGTGGAGAAGTCGAAGACGGTGTACGAGTCCTCGTCGTCGGGGCCGAAGCCGGGGTGCGCGCCGGGCACCGTGCCGATCAGGTGCAGTCGGCTGCGGGCGGGGCGGAAGAGATAGGTGGCGAAGGACAGGGTGTGGGCCAGCGGGGGCGGCAGGAGGTAGGAGACGGCCGCGAACCAGTGGGCGATCCGGTCGGTCGTGTCGTCGATCACCACCACCGAGCCGTCCTCGGAGAGCGCCGTGAACACCGCCGCCAACAGGGCCGGCAACTGCTCGGCGTGCGGGTGCGCGCGGAGGAAGGCGCGCACAGAGCGGGGGGAGAGCGGGCCGCGTGGCAGGGGTGCGGGCAGCTCCGGGATCTCGGTCGTGCCGGCGACTCGCGCGGTCCACACCGGGGAGTCCCACAGCTCGATCGCCAGCAGCCCGCCGCTGTCCGTCGTGAACTCGCCCCCGGTGTACAGGGCGTGGGCGAAGTAGTTGCCGAAGCGGCGCGCCGAGTCCCGGCCGACGTACCGCACGCACAGCGTGGTGGCGCCGCCCGGCCGGCCCGGGGTGTGGCAGAGGTTCACCGGGCAGCGGGCCAGCAGTTCGGGGGCGTCCGACTCGACCAGGGCGCGCGGTGGTTCGTACCCGGCCAGGCCCTCCACCCGGTGCCGGGTCTCGGCCGAGACCTGCTCGCTCACCGCGTTGAACTGGAAGCCGGAGGACCCGCTGAGCCCGTGCTCGCAGGAGGTGTAGTAGAGCTGCTGGAAGCTCCTCATCCGCGGCCCTCCTTCGGCACCGAACCGAACTCGCTCAGCAGCCACAGCAGCGGATCCGCGACCCGGTAGGGCTGGATGCCGGTGTCGGCGACCCGGGCCTCGGGCGTGGCGCTGCGGCCCAGCGCGGAGACGCCGAAGTACCGGTAGCGGGCGAAGGTGTTCTCCAGAGACTGGTCGATGGGCACGCCGTCCCACGCCCTGAGCCGCTGGCGTACCTCCTCGTGGACGCTGAGGCTGTCGTCGACGTCGAAACGGCCGAGCGCGGGTGCGTGTGAGCGCAGCGGGCTGCCGTTCTCCATCAGATGCCAGAAGGCGTCCATCTTGGAGAAGACCACCGCGATCGGGGTGTCGACCTTCGCCGCCTTGCCGCCCCGCGCGGCCAGCAGCAGGCGGCTCACCCGGCTCAGCACGTTGATCGGCGGGTCGATGCCGTCCAGGGCGGGCAGCGCCGTGCCGGGCGCCGCGTTGTCCCGGGCACCCGTCATCTGCAGCGGGTCGAGCAGCAGGATGATGCCGTCCGCGTTGGTCAGATAACGGGTGTTGAGTTCCACGCTCTCCCGGCTGTTGAAGTCCTCGCCCGCCGTGTCGAAGAAGGACAGCACGCTGTGCTGCGCCCGCTCCCCGAACAGCGTCCTGCGGCGCAGCCCGAACCGGAACACCAGCGGTTCCACCCGGTTGGCGTTGGTCGTCGCGGTCTGCGTGGGCGGGAACATCTGCCGGTCGCGGTAGAGCCGGTCCTCGTACTCCGAGCTGTAGCGGCGCATGGTGACGTCGTCCAGGCCCATCAGTGAGGCGCCGTAGGCCTCACCGACCTTGTTGCGCATCTCGTGCAGCAGCACGGTCATGTAGATCGTCTTGCCGGAGGACCGCGCGCCGACCATCGCGATCAGCCGGTTCTCCACCATCCCGAACTGCAACGGCAGTTCGACGTGGCAGACCGGGCAGATGCGGTAGGTCGTGTCGCCGTCGCAGTCCGGGCACAGCGCCGTGGACTTACGGCCGTCGGCGGCGAAGTCCGGGCCCACGTCGTGGCTGGGGCGCCTGCCGAAGCGTTCGTCGAGGACCGGGTCGCGGCGGCGCTCGCACTGCTTGCGGGTGCGGCTGAGCCGGCTGTGGCAGCGGAACCGGATCTCCCGCGGGGCGAAGGTCTCGTAGCAGTAGGGGCAGGTGAGTCGTCTGGCCATTCAGGTCACTCGCAGCCGGTGCAGCGCCGTGGGGCGGAGGTCGATGTCGTTGTCGTTCTCGGGGTCGCGGTCCTGGTCGGAGCCGGGTCCGGGTCCAAGGCCGGAGTCCGGGCCGTCCGCCGGGAAGCAGACGAGCCAGGAGGGGCCCCGGGTGCTGGGGAAGGGGAACTCCACGGCGAGGGGGACGCCGGTGGGGAGGCGCTGGGCGGGGACCTCGTGGAGGACGGTGCCCTCGGCCGTGCTGGTGGGGCGGTAGCGGCCGAGGGCGTGGACTATCCGGAGGGCGGGCAGGTCGCAGCCGGTCCGGGCGGTGAAGGTGACGGTCGCGATGCGGGTGCCTGTGAGGCGGCGGCGCAGGGAGGGTTCGTACTCGACGATGGGGGGTTCGGCCGGGATACGGAGGGAGGCGGCGCCTTCCGTGTCGACGGTGGCGTCGGGGACCAGGGCCTCGACGGTGAGGGTGATTGCGCCTCGGCCTACGGGGAGGTCCAGGCCGCCGTCGTGTTCGTAGACCCTGCGCTGACAGCGGATGTCGCCGTCGTGGGGGCCGTTGCCGGTCGCGGTCGTGTCCTCGCGGCGCCAGCGGATGCGGGCGGTGAGGGCGGTGTCGGGCCAGGCCCAGAGGACGAGGAGGTGGTCGTCTCGGCGGATGGCTTGGAGTTGGGTCACGGGGACGGAGTGGAGGGTGGCCGATGGGGTGGGGATTGGGGTGGGAGTTGGCTCGGGTTCTAGTGCGGGTGCGGGTGCGGGTGCGGGTGCGGGTGCGGGTGCGGAGGTGGGTGGGGTGGTTGCGGTTGTGGGTTCGGTGCGAGGCGGTGGGGGCTGGTCGCGCAGTTCCTCGCGCCCCTTAGTGGTGGTTGCGGTGGGGGGTTCGGTGCGGGGCGGTGGGGGCTGGTCGCGCAGTTCCTCGCGCCCCTTCAGGGCGTTGTCGGCTGGGGTGTTTTTTGGCTCGGGGTCCTTCTCGGCCGTGGGCGAAGTGCGGGGTTCCGGGTCCTCCAGAGGTGGGGGGAAGCGGGTTCCCGTCGGGGCCGGGCCCCTTTCTGTGCGTAGGAGGCCGAAGTCCTCCAGGAGTAGGAGGCCGTGTACGACGGCCTGTTCCGGGGTTGTGCAGCGGACCGTCAGGGACTGGGCCTCCGGGAGGTTCTCGATCGCTGTGCGGTGGGACGGGGTTGAGTACAGGTCGCCGGAGAGGAGTACGGCGTCCGGGGCTGCCTCGGTGAGTTCCCGGGCCGTTGCCGATAGGGCGTCGGTCAGCTCTTCGGTACGGGTGGTGACTATGTGCACCGTCAGGTCGGGGGTGATGGTGAGGACCGTCAGGTCCACTGTCGGCCCGGACTGGTCGACCACCAGGACCGTGCAGTGGACGCCCTCGATGATCGCGCCGTAGTGCAGGGCCACCGCGACCGGCTCCGGGACGACTCTGCTGACGTGGAGGCCGGCGTCCTCGGCGGCGCGGCGGAGGCGGGCCTCGGCCTCGCGGTCGGCGGACGCGGGCAGGCCGAGCACCGCCTCCTCGTCCGGGGTTCCGGCGAGGAGCGTGGCCAGCGCGGTGGCGAGGTCGGCGCCTGGGTCCGTGCCGGCCAGGTCCGTCACCGTCACGGTCGTGCGGCCGTCCGGGGCGAGTTTGCCGACGCGGGCCGTGCGGTGGCCGATGGCGATGCCGAGCATGTGTTCAGCCGTTCCCTTCCTCGGTCCTGACCCACGGTGTGCCGTCGGCTTCGATGCCGAGCCGGAGCCGGCGGCCCGGGGGCGGGCGGTGGGCCAGGAAGTGGGCGACCACGGCCGCCCGCAGCCGCTCCAGCTCGTTGCGGATCTGGCGGCCGCCGTACGCCTGGTGCTCCGGGTCGCTCATCCGCTCGGTGATCCAGGGGTGCAGGGTGTCCGGGTCGGGGACCAGTTCGACCTGGTGGCGTTCGCGGACGGACTCGGTGAGCTGGCCCAGCAGCCGGTCGGCGATCTTCACGATGTGCTCGCGGCGCAGCATGTCGAAGACGACCACGCCGGGCTTGAGCCGGCCGTAGATCTCCGGCCGGCCGATCGTCCGGAACTTCTCCTCCACGGCCCGGGTGAAGTGGGCCTCCAGGGTGGTGTAGGGCACTTCTTCGCCGCCTTCGGACAGCAGGCCGTGGACCGCCTCCGCGCCCGTGTTGGAGGTGAAGATGATCAGGCACTGGGAGAAGTACGCGGTCTGGCCGCGGCCGTCGGTGAGGCGGCCGTCCTCAAGGATCTGGAGGAACTTGTCCAGCACCCGGGGGTGCGCCTTCTCGATCTCGTCGAAGAGCAGGACGCTGAACGGCCGTTCCTGGACCCGGCGGGTCAGCTCACCGCCCTGCTCGTGGCCGATGTAGCCGGGCGGTGCGCCCGCGAGCCGCTCGGCCGCGTGTTCCTGCTGGTACTCGCTCATGTCGAAGCGGGCGTACGCGCTCTGGTCGCCGAACATCAACTCCGCGACCGCCTTGGCGAGTTCGGTCTTGCCGACGCCGGTCGGGCCGACGAAGAAGAACGCGCCCCGGGGGCGGGCGGTGCCGGAGCCGCCGAAGTCGATGCCGACGAAGGCTGCTTGAAGTGCGGCGGCCACCGCGTCGACGGCCTTGGACTGGCCGACCACCCGGGCGCCCAGTACGCCGCCTGCGCGGGCGACGGTCTCCCGGTCCAACTGGGTCCACGGGTCGACGCTCACGTTGAGCCGGTGCAGCTCCAGGAGCTTGTCCGGTTTCTGCAGGGGCGCGTCGCGCAGCCACGAGGTCCGGGCGAGCGCGTCGATGTCCCAGCCGGACATGCCGTCGGTCGCACCGACCAGGGCCTCGATGTCGTGGCGCGTGGCGTCCGGGGCGCCGTTGAAGTCGCCGCGCAGCCAGGTCAGCCACAGGCGGCGCTCGCTGGGGTCCGGCGGGCCGATGTGCAGGGTGGCGATCCGGGGGTCCTCCAGGTGGAACCAGCCGGGCAGCCGACCCACGTCACCGACCGCGCACAGGACGGCGTTGCGGGCGTGCGGGCGGCGGCCGTCCAGGGGCGAGCGGGGCGTCACGGCGGCCGCCATCGCGTCGCGCAGCCGGAGGTAGCCGCGATTCGACTCCGGCTGGCCGGACGGGAGTTGGTGGTCGACGTCCTGGAAGACGAAGGCGGTGGCCGCGTCGGGGGAGGAGACGAGCCGGTGCACGGTCGCCACGACGTCCTCGAAGTTGGTCGGCCGGCCGGCGGCCCGGGGCGCGAGCAGGTCCGACCGGTCGCGGTCGCGCTCGACACCGCGCCGGGTACGGGGGTCGGCCTGTCGCCCGCCGTCGTCCCCGGGTGCGCTCCGGCTCTCCCAGGGGCGCGGCTCTCCCCGGTCTTCGCCGTTGCCTCTGCGGCGTGGTTCTTCTCGGTCGTTGCTGTCGTCTCGGCGGCTCGGCTCTCCTCGGTCTTCGCCGTTGCCCCGGTAGCGCGGCTCCCCTTGGTCGCCGCCGTCGCCCCGGCGGCGCTGCTCTCTTCGGTCGCCGGCGTTGCCCCGGGTACGGTTCGCCTCCAGTTCGGCGAAGCGCTCCGCGTGGCCCGGCAGCGGGAAGGTGAGCCCGGCCACCGGGTCCCACCAGCCGACCACATCGGCGCCGCGCGCCTCCAGCACCCCGGCGACCAGCTCCCGGAAGGAGGCGGGTCGGTCCTCGAACCACCAGCGGTCCCGGATCTGCCCGTCGACGATCACCTGACGGCCGCGTCGCAGCTCCCAGCCGAGCGACACCGCCCACAGGGGCATCATGCCGTCGGCGGTGACGGGCCCCGTACCGGCGTCCTTGTTCTCGCTGTTCTCGCTGTTCTCGCTCTTGGTGAAGTCGACCGTGCTCATGGCTTCGTCCACCGCCAGGACGTCTCCCGGGGCAGCGGTTCGGCGCGTCGGCCCGGCGGCTTGCCGTCCCAGGTGATCTCACCCGGCACGAAGCCGTCGTCGCCCAACGCCTCGTGCACGCGCTCCAGCAGCGCCTCCGTGGTGTCGCACACCGGTTCGTCCTGCGGGGCGCTCAGCGTCACATCGGGTTCGCCCTGCACGTGGTAGACGAGCAACGGGGTGCCGTCGCTCTCGCTGGCGACCGTCGTCTCGTACGTCGCCCCGGTCGGCCGGACGAAGCGCAGCCGGAAGCTGCCGTCCTCGTCCTCGCCGCCCTCGAAGGCGAACCCCTCGTCGGTCATGGCGTCCCGGAGCGCCGCCACCAGGTCCCGGCGCCGGTCGTAGGCCAGCTCCAGTTCGTCCAGCCGGGCCTCCGCGTCGGGGAGTCTCCCCTCCAGTTCGGTGACCGCTGTCAGAGCCTCGGCCGCCGAGCGCGCGGTCAGGGCCTCGGTGACGGCGCGCAGCGCGCCCCCGATCTCGTCGGCGAGGCCCGGGTCACCGAGACCGGCGGCCGTGCCCACCACGCTCTCGGCCGCCGGGCGTACGACGTCCAGCCGCTCGGCGGCCTCGGCGAGGGCCGCCTCAAGGGCCTCGGCACGCTCGCGCTCCGCCGCCTCGGCCGCCGCGCGCTCCTGCTCCGCGCGGGACTGCCGCTCGGCTTCCGCGTGGTCCTGCTCCTCCGCGGCGCGCACCGCCTCCGTGACCGTCGCCGCATGCCGGGCGAGGGCGTGTTCGACCGTGCCGATCAGGGCCTCGAAACGGACCTCCAGGCCCGGGCCGGTGGCCGCGCGCAGCCGGTCGAGCAGGTCGGTGCAGCTCCGGTGGCCGTCCGCGTCGAGAGCGGCGCCGTCCGGCCCGGTGGCGGACAACCGGCGCTCCAGCCCGGCCAGTACAGCGGCGCGGTCGTCCGTACGGTCCCCGGGCGCCGTACCACGCAGGCTCACGACCCGGCCGCGCAGTTCCTCCACCGCGTCCCTGAGCCGCTCCCCACGGGCGGCCCGCTCCCGCAGCCCGGCCAACTGCCGCTCCAGGGAACCGATGTCGGTCCGGGCGCCGGACCGCTGGGCCTCGGCGATCAGCTCCCGCACCTCGGCGAGACCGCGCTCGTCGGCCTGGGTCTGCTCCGCCTGTGTCCGGGCCACCCGGGCGCCCTGTTCGGCCGTCCGGCGGGCCGCCAACTCGGCTTCCTTGCGGGCGACTTCGACCCGGCGCCGGGCCGCCTCGGCGCGGGCGCGTTCCCGCCGGGCGGCGGCCAGCCGGGCCCGCTCGGCGGCCCGTTCGCGCTCCCTGGCCCGGCGCTGCTCCTCCCGGCGCAGGCGCTCGGCCGCCTCCTGCTGGGCGTACGCCGCGGCGACGCGGACGCTGCTGTACTTCGGTGATCCGCTCATCGTTCCCTCCGTGCCTCGGTGTGCAGCACGAACCCCCGCGCCGCGAGCTGTTCCTCAAGTCCCTCCCGGAATCCGGGAGTCGGTGGCACCCCGGCCCAGGAGAGCGATCCGTCGGCGTCCACCGACAGTTCGACCCCGGCGGTCGTGTCCGGCTCGGCCGGCGCCCGCGTGTAGCGGTCGGTGAGCGGGATCAGCCGCTGGTTGTCCGAGCCGCGCCAGCGCAGACTGCCGTGCCGGGCCGCGACGTACGGCCCGTCGACCAGCAGGTCCAGCCGTGCCAGCAGGGCGAGCCGGTCCGGGCCGCCGCGCCGAAGCGCCTCGTGACGGAAGCCGGAGTACGCCATTGCGCCGAAGTCCGGGCGCCGCTCCCGTACCGTGTCGAGCAGTTCGGCCAGTGCCCCGGCCTGGCTGAACGGCTCACCGCCGGAGAACGTGACGCCCTCGATGCCGTCCAACCGGCACAGCCAGTCGGCGAGTTCGGCGACCGACCGGCTGGTGCCGCCCTCGAAGGGCAGGGTCTCCGCGGCCACACAACCCTGGCAGCGCAGCGGGCAGCCCTGTACCCAGACGACCGCGCGGCTGCCGGGGCCGAGGACGGTGCAGTGGTCCAGGGTGCGGGCGACGGAGAGGTGGGTCGTCGCTGAAGGGCGGGTCGTCATGCCTCCTCCTGAGGATCGTCCTGCGGATCGTCGGGGTAGCTGTCGTCGCCCCGTTCGGCCTGGTCGCACCATGGGCACCACGGCCGTTCCACGGTGTGGATGTGGCGGGCGTTCACCCGGCACACCTTCAGTCGGCCGGGGGCCGGTTCGGCCGCGAGTGCCCCGGCCCACTCGGCCGCCGCAGGACGTCGGTGCGCGTCCCCGAACGCCCTCCGGAACAGCTCTGCGAGTCCTCTCGGCAGCAGGTCGGCGGGCGGTACGGAACGGGGCAGCAGCACCGACGTACGGTCGGTGATCCGGCAGCGGCCGTGCAGCACGTTGTCGTCGTACGACAGGTAGTCGCCGCCGTCCGCCGGGTGGCCGGCGAAGGGGTGCAGGCCGGCCATGAGGAGCTGGTGGACCAGGACGGCCAGGGCGAAATCGTCGGACGCGGTGTCCGGCGGTGTGCCGGCGGGGGCGCCGATCCGTTCGGGTGCCGTGTAGCCGGGGGTGCGCATCCGGCCCGGGAACACCTCGCGGCCGTCCGTGAACTGCCACGAGTCGACGTCCGCCATACCGACCCGGCCGGTCTCGTCGACCCAGAGGTTGTCGGGCTTGAGGTCGCCCACCACATAGCCCTCGGCGTGCAGTTCGGCCAACAGCCCGGTGAGGGCGAGGGCGGCGCGCAGGGCGGTCGCCCAGGTCGCCCGGGGCAGGTGGGTACGGCGGGCGGAGGTGCTGAGGAGGTGGCTGAACGGCTGGTAGGCGTGCCGCATGTCGGTCATCACGTAACCGTCGACGCGGTCCGCGTCATCGCCGTCCGCCGTGCGGACCGGGACCAGCGGCCAGGCCAGCCGGACGGGTGCGGACAGCAGGCCGACGGTACGGGGTTCGCGGCGCTGGCGCACCAGGCGGACCACTCGACGCCGGTAGGCCTCGGGGTCGGGCGGGTCCGGGACGAGTTTCGCGACGAGGGGGCGGGCGTCGTCGACGCCGTACACGAATCCTTCCGAGCCGCTGCCGATCTGCTCGGTGAGCCGCCAGGTGTGTCCGTTCCCGGACATCACTGTCAGTCCCATGGTCACCGCCCTTCGACGAGAGCGCACAGGACGGTCAGGTCGTCACCGGTCCGGCCGGCCTCCGGACCGGAGAGCCGGCGCCGAAGCGGCTCGGCGTCCCCGTGGTTCTCGCGGAGTGTGGCGGCAAGGCCGAGGAAGAAGCGGTCGGCCGGTAAGGGGCCTGCCTCTGGCGGGAGTCGGCGTACGGAGGGATGGTCGAGGGTGAGCGCGGCACAGCCGTCGGTGCTCAGGACCAGTCCGCTGAGTTCCGGTTCCCAGACGACGAAGGTGCGGATGCGCTGCGCCGCGCCGGGCGAGGACAGGAAGGGCGGTGGGGTGGTGGGCGGGGGGAGGACCAGGTGACAGTGGTCGTCGTCTGTCAGCAGCGTGCCGAAGCCGTCGCCCAGCGAGATGAGAGCCACCCACGGTGGACGTACGACCGCTGCGGCGATGGTGGCCGCCAAGGCGCCGGGGTCCTCTGAACCCGCACCCGTACCCGCACCTGTACCCGTGCCCAACACCCCCGCCACCGCCCGCAGATACTCCTCGACGACCCGCTTCCCGCGCCCCGCGATCCACCGGGTCCACGCCTCCGGCGTCTCCTCCGTGTCCGGGATGTCCTCCGTCAGCAGGCGGCAGGCCGTGTCGACCGCGATGTGGGCGCCCAGGGCGCTGCGGTCGCGGCTGCTCGCGCCGTCGGACACCGCGAGTACCGCTGTGTCGCCCAGGTCGACGGCCTTGAACGCGTCCTGGCATCCCTGCCCGTCGGCGAGATGAGCGGTGCCCTGGACGGAGGCCCCTGCGATGATCACCCGTGGCCCCTCTCCGCCCTCTTCTCCACCCTCTCCATGCGCGCGAGCCGGGCGGCGCGGTCGTTGACCTGCTGGTGGATGAGATCCGCGGTCTGGTCCGGGCTGCTGTCGTCCGTGCTCTGGAAGAGCAGGTCGAGGATCCGGCCGAAGTCCAGGTTCTCCAGCGGTGACGTGGCCTTCGGCGCCAGTACCCGCAGCATCGGCAGGTCGGCGCCACGCACCCCGATCACCTGGAAGACCCACTCGCCCTTCTCCTCGCCCTGGCGCACCTGTTCCGCTGTGTCCGCCAGGGCTTTCGCGTCCAGGGGGTGGCCCTGGGCGTCGCTCGGTGCGCCGTCCGTCAGGGCCCACAGGAAGGGGCGGCGAACCGGTACCCGTTGCTCCTGCAGCGTGCGGTAGCGGGCGCGGGCCAGTTCGAGGGCCGTCTCCACGGCTTCCGTCAGCCGGGTCAGGCCGTCGGCGCGCAGCGTGGGCGGGCGCATGCTGTCCGCCGGGACGAACAGCCGGTCGGCGTCGGCTTCCCCGACCGGGACCAGGCGGCCCGCGCCGGGGTCGTAGACGCGCACCGCCGAGTCGAAGGTGATGAGGCAGACCTCCACCCGGGTGCGCAGCCGTTCCTGCGCTCGGACCCCGTCGAACCAGCGGGTCAACGCATCGTTCAGCTCGTCGATCCGCGGGTGTTCCGCGGGGCGGCCCATGGACGCGGAGGTGTCGAGGAGCAGGACGACGGGCTGCCGTTCCTCGTATCCGGTCCCGAACTCGATGCCGTGGACGCTCATTCGGCCGCCGCTCCGGTGCCGTCGGCGTGGGCCACCAGTCGCTGCCGCGCGGGATCGTGGCGCACGGTGACGGCCGTACCCGGCGGCAGGCCGGGCGGCTCCGGAACCATCCGCAACAGGACACCGTCGACGAGTACATACGTGTCCGGGGCGGGCCAGGTCACCGTGCGACCTGCGCAGCCGTGCGCCCACTCAACCATCCCCCTGGTCATACGGCCACGTTATGTGAAGTCGACACCAACATGCCCGGTCCTTACGTGAATTGACACCCCGTCGATATTGGCGGTCCGGGGTGCGAGCCGCCCAGGGGCAAGGCTCCCCCAGGCATCCCACCTGGGCGACCCGCCCCTCCAGTCAAGCCGACCGGCCGGGCGCCGACCGGTCGCGTCCCGGGCGGGTCCTGGCCGGGATCCGCTCCACCACGCGGGCCGCCTCCGGCGTACGGACGACGAAGTGCACGTCCCAGCACGCCCCGCGCGCCAACTCCGCCTCCACGGCGCTCCATACGGCGGCCGCGCTCACCCGGTACGGAAGCCCGCCGCGCCCGGAGCCGAGCAGCGGGAAGCACACCGAGCGCAGCGGCGGGGTGTGCCGGTCGTGCTCCTCGGCCAGCAGCGCGAGCGCACGCGAGGTGGCGCGGGTGATGTCGGCGGGCAGCACGTCGTAGTCGTTGGTGCCGGCCCGGGGTATGGCCACGGCCGCGTGGTAGAACCGTCGTACACCGTGCTCGGCCATGGCTCCCGAACCGGTCGCCGCCACCGTGC
The DNA here is from genome assembly GCF_010550245.1 of Streptomyces sp. SID12501. GTDB lineage: Bacteria > Actinomycetota > Actinomycetes > Streptomycetales > Streptomycetaceae > Streptomyces. The sequence continues at coordinate 31,325 of NZ_JAAGLU010000015.1, read as the reverse complement.
CCGGGACCACCGGACGCCCCGAAGTGCCGTGCCGAGCCGTCCACTTGCGCAGCTCATCGAGGACCGGGTCGTCCAGCAGGTCGCCGGTCACCCCGCGCACGGAGGCGGCCCGGCGCAACGAGGCGGAGACCGAGGACTTGTACGACTCGGGCAGCGCGAGGTGGGTGTTGACCGGGGAGACCACCACGTCCACATCCCGCAGCAGGTCGACGGGGTGGATGTGCAGGGTGAGGCGTACGGCCCGGTCACCTGCCAGGACGTCCACGGTCCGGTGGGTGTCGCCCTCCCGGTGGTCCTCGCCCGGCTCACCGCTGCCGCCCGCCACCAATTCCATTACCTGCTCGGCCACTTGCCCGAGCACCATCACCTCGTGGTGCTTGCGGAAGCGTTCCTCGCTCACCCGGTACACCTCGGCCGCGCGGGCCCGGCGGGAGGCCGCCGCCCAGTCCCGGGTGCCCTGGGCCAGGCCCAGCGTGTACTCGGCGGCGGTCCGCAGCGTACCCGCGTCGAGCCGCTCCACCGCGCGGCGCAGCAGCGCCTCCACGGCACCCTCGCGGGTACGCGCGGTCGCCAGCGAGGCCGCGGCCGACTCCAGGACGGGCAGCTCGCGGCCGCGCAGCCGCAGCAGCCCCGCCCGGCGAACTGCCTGTAGCTCCACGAGAATTGACGCGTGGTCAATGGTTGGTGGTGCCATGCGTTCAACGATGACACCACGTGTCACACGGGACAAGCAGGCGACGGGATCAGGGGTTCAGCGGCTCCTTGATCGCCGAACAGAGCGGTTCCAGCAGCTGGTTGGCCTCCTTGACGCCGTCCGGGGAGCCGAGGTCGGGGATGTTGCGGTACGGCAGTGTTTCGAGCGGTCCGTCCGCGCAGTCCGCGAAGCGGTCTCCGAAGAGCACCAGGGCCCGCCGTGACGGGTTGCGTTTCGAACCCCAGATCATCCCCATGGCTTCGGGTACCTGGGCCCGCAGCTCCCGCGCCCAGCGCCGTGTGCCCGCGTAGTGCTCCGCTCCCTCGTTCTCCAGCAGGAGGTTGTCCTGGCGGACGGCGGCGAGCGCCGCACCGGAGCACAGCGAGACCAGTCTCATCTCGCACCGGGTCCGCACCCCGTTCAGCGACTTGCCCCGCACCTGCGCCCAGGAGACCAGTCGCATACCGGTAGGAGAGTCGAAGTCGTGCGAGCGCAACAGGGTCTCCGCGAGAGCGGTCTCCGCGTCCGTCGCCGCGTACAGATAGGGGTACGGGTCCTCCGGCATGCTGTTGAAGCGGCCGGTCGAGCGGTCGTCCGGGATGAACGGTTTGAACTCCGCGGCCCTGTAGTGGGACGGGTGTATCCGCCACAGGTGGGTACCGGCGGGCAGCACCTCCCAGTGCGGCCGGAAGCGGTACACGGAGGGCAACACGGTTTCCTCGTGCATCAGTCCCCCTCCACCAACGCGACGGCCGCGTCCACCAGTTCGTGGTCCGGCCGGACGCCGAGGAGGGCGACGGGCGCCCTGCCGCCCAGCCACGCGTTGCCGCTCAGCCACCAGTCGGCGGCCCCCCACGGGTCCGCGTCGGCGAGGAGCACCCGGTTGACCTCCAGGACGGCCTCGTACGGTGCTCCGCCCCCGGGCCTGAACTGGAACTCCGGGTAGCGGTCACCGAGTTCGTGGTCGGCGAACCGGATCAGCTGGGCCGGCGGCGCCGAACCGCCGTACCGGGCACGGACCTCGGCGGCCGAGAGGGAGGGCGCCCGACGCAGTCTGCGCTCGGCGGCGGCGATGACGGTCGCTGTGTCGGGGGGCGATGGCGGGTCGGCCGCGAGCCGGGCCAGGAGATCCCGTACCCGTTGGGGGTCCAGGGGGCGGAGGGGCACCGTGCCGATGTACCGGAGGGAGTCCAGTGCCCGCCGCACCGGATGGTCGAACTCCAGCGCCGGCACCAGGCAGTGGCGTACGCCCTGGAGGGCTCGGCGTACGGCCCTGAGGTCGTCCGGCGGGGTGTCGGCGAGCACGCGCAGGCCGACGAGCAGCTGCTGGTACTGCTCGTCGGTCAGGTCGGTGCGGATGCTGTCGAGATGTTTGTCGATGAGGCCGAGCACCCTCGTCCCGTTGTCGTCGATCGCGGTCATACGGTCCCCTCTCCCCGACCGGGATGGCCCTGATGAATGAACGCGGCCCAGACGGCGATCCGCCCGAGGTCCGGACGGCCGATGTCCCGCCGCAGCTCGTCGCTGAGACAACCCGGATCCCTGCGGTCCGGGTCGAGCATCCACAACTGGGCGGCCCGCAGGGCGTCCACGGGGCTGAGCCCGGCCCGCAGATGGTGGTGGAACACCGTCATCAGCAGGATCGTCGCACTGTCCTGGGCGGTCCACCGAGACCCCACGACATCACGTGCGCCGCCCGCGACGAATGCCGTGGTCAGGGTCAGGGCCTCGTCGTGGTCGCGGGTGCTCAGATCGGTCTGGCAGGCGCTCAGGACGATCAACGGGCCGTCCGGTGCCGCCTGTTCGGCGGGCTGCGGCCGGTCGAGGAGCCGGGTCACGGTGAGCCGGCCGATCTCCTCGCCGGGGTCGGCGGGGGCGAGGAACAGGGCCGACTCCGTCGGCCGTACCCCCGCCATGCCGTGCGTGGCCAGATGGACCATCGAGTGGTCCTGGGCGAGCAGGGCCAGCAGTTGGTCGGGGGTGCCCGCCGGCACCGAGTCGGGCGGGAAGGCGGCGAAGTCGCCGTACAGCCGCGCCCCCGGATAGAAGGCGTTGCGCAGTTCCAGGATCTCCAGCTCGGCGTACGTCAGCGAGAGGCTGGGGTCGGCCACCATGGCCGGGGCCGAGACCGGATCGCGGGGCGCGCGTCTCACCGTACGCAGGAACTGGCTGCCGGAGGCCGCGTAGCTGATCACCAGTGCCTCGCAGAGATAGTCGTGCGGGGCGTCCGCGGGGAAGCGGGCCGCGTGCCAGGGGACGATGCCGAGGCGGCCGCACGGGACCAGGACGACCCTGGGTGTACGGCGGTCGGCCGCGTCGCCCGGGAGGTGTTCGTCCAGCCCGGCGAGGACGTGGACGAACACCTCGTACGCCCAGTCGCACAGCTCGGACAGGGCCTCCTCCCAGGCCCGTTCCGCCTGTTCGTCGCCGTGGTCCGCGGAGCGGGCGGCGGCCGCGTCCAGGTACCGCTCCAGCGGGGCGCTGTCCGCTGCGGAGAGCACGGGCAGCGGGCCCACACCGATGCCGATCTCGGGGCCCACGGCCAGCACCATGCCCGGGGCCTCGCCGTCGCTGCCGGGGACCAGATAGATCAGCGCGTCCGCGCCCGCCTCGCGGACGCCGGCGGCCAGTTCGCGCAGGGTGGGGGTGGCGAGCAGGCCTCCCGGCTCCCGGTAGCCGAGGGCCTCCAAGGCCTGTCGGCGCAGCTCGCTGGGGAGCCGGGCGGGCAGCTCGGTGCTGTCGGCGGCACCGGACTTCCGCCAGTCGGCGGCGAGTTCGGGATGGCCGCGTTCCTCCAGCAGCTCCGGTACGGCCCGGGAGGTGGCCGCCGCCTCCAGCACCAGCGTCCGGCCCAGCTCCAGGGCGGTGAGCGCGTCGTCCACCCTGTCGTGCGCGGCGGCCCACAGGGCGGTCCGTATGCCGAGGGAGGCGCCCTTGCGGGCGGTGGTCAGACGGTGTTCGGCGCCGTGCTGGAGGAGGACGTCGGCGGCGAGGGTGGCCAGGGCCTCGGTCGCCGCGTCGGTGGCGGCGACCGCGTCGGACTCGTTCGGCTCCTGGTGCCAGCGGGCGCGGTAGGCATCGGCGAGCGACCACAGGGACTCGGCGGCGACGCGCGGGGCCTGCCCCCGTCGGATGTGCTCGCGGAGCCGTTCCAGCGTGGTGACGGTGGCCTCCAGATCCGCCGGATCCCTGGTGAGGCTGTAGCGCGCGCCCAGACGTTGCGCGCCGACGTACAGCTGTTCGGTGGAGGCGTCCGGTGGGGGTACGTCCCGGTCCGGGACGTACGTCGTGTCGCCGGTGAGGAGGGAACGCATGGCCGCGAGGTCGGGAATCATGGCCTCCATTTCCTCGGTCCCGATCGGGAGGCTGCTGTTCCCCGCGGCCGTCCTGCTGTCGTCGAGATCCGCGAGGCTGCGCAGGAGCAGTTCCCTGTCCGCGGTGAGCCGGCCGAGCATGAGCCGGGCCATGGAACGGGTGATGAGGGCCATGGCGCGGAAGTCGTGGTCCTCGGGGACGCTGTCCGCCAGAGCCTCGGCCCTGGGCAGCAGGGCGCGGAGCCGCTCCAGGTCCTCGGCCTGCCCGGCGGTACGGATCTCGGTCATCAGGTCCATCGCGTCCGCCATGACCGTGAAGCCGCCGGCCATGGGGATCGAGCTTCCCGCTTGGCGCCGCAGGAAGTCGGTGACCATCTGCATGTGTTCGAGACCGAGCGCCTGGTCCTGAAGGGTGCCGCCGGCGCCTTCGCTCACGTTGAGCAGCAGGGCCATCATCCCTTCGAGAGCGTCACCGTTCGGCGTGCCCTCCGGCAGCGCGTCGAACGCCGCGCGCAGCCGCCCGAGCTGCTGGTTGAGGGCGGCGGAGTCGCCGCCGCCCGTCTGGTTCACGAAGTCCACGGACGTGGTGTTGACGGCCTGCAACGCGGCGACGAGCCGACGGAACTCGTCGAACGTACGGGGCATGAACGGGGCGGCGGAGGGGTCCGGGGCGGTGCTCGTGCCACCGGTGTCCCTCATGTCACCGGTGTCCGAGCCGGTACCGGGAGGCGTGCAGGTGCCGGAAGGCGTGCCGGGGCCCTGCTCCGGGTCCGCCCCACCGGACATCGTCGCCATCCACTTCGCCATCAGCTGCCGCAGCTCATGGTTGCCCGGCGAACCGTCGTCGGGCACGAGGCTCGTGACCAGGCCGGCGAGCGCGTCGGGCGAGGGGTGCGCATAGACGTCGCGTACCTGCCGCAGATAGCTCAGGGTGTCCGGCGGCAGCGGGAGTTCGGCCGCCTCGGTCACCAGCTTCTGCACCTCGTCGGCGAAGGCGGTCATCCCGCTCGTCCCCTCCCGCATGATCATGTCGACCATGGCGGTCAGGTCCGGCTCCGGCGAGAGCCCGCCCAGCATCTCCTGCAGCGGCAGCGCGTGCGTCAGCAGGAACAGCGCGGCCCACCGCCGGTCCTCGACGGAGGTCGCGGCTCCGGTCTCCGTTGCCGGGTCCCGTACATCCCGCAGCAGACCGTGCGCCCGCTCCCGGTCCTCGGACGTCCCGCCCCCGGCGGCGTGGCGCAGGGTGAGGACACCGCCGAGCCACATCGTCACCGAGCTGCGCAGCTCCGGATCGTGGTCCAACAGGCGGGAGAGCGAGTCGAGTTCGGCGATCGAGTCGTTGTGGGCGCGGGAGGCCCCGACGACGGTGTCCGATGCCGGTAGCAACGCCTTCGCCCGCTCGACGGCCTCGCCTGCCCAGGCCCGCAACGCCTGAACGCCACCGGTCTCCTCTTCTTCCCCCACCGGCACTCCTCACGTCCCGAACGTCCCGAGGACATCAACGGTCCGTCCCCATCCCCATGATGACGAGATGTCCGTCACCATGACGCCCGATCACCGAGCTTTTCCGGCCGACGCCCGACCGACACCCGGAACTCGCCCGGGATGCGCCCGGGTTGGCGGGGGAGGGGGCGTGGATCGGGGGCGGGCGGGCGGACTGTGTCCTCGTCCTCAGGACGGCCACTCCGGCTCCGACAGGGTCGCTTCGATCGCGTCGAGGAGTACCTGGGCGGGCTGGGACGCGGGTGGCTTGCCGTACACGGCGGCCACGACCTGTCTGCGCATGCCGGGAATCCGGTCGAGCCTGACCCCGGGATGCCTGTTGGCGAGGAGGGTGAGCCCGGCCAGCAGGCTCACGCCGAGACCGGCCGCGACGAGTGCCTGTACGGCGACGTAGTCGTCGGTCTCGAACTCGACGACCGGCGAGAACCCGGCCCGCCCGCAGGCCGCGATGAGATGCTCGCGGCAGCGTTCGCACCCGGCGATCCAGCGTGTGTCGGCGTACGTCGTCAGCTCCGCCGGAGGGCCGTCCCAGGCGCGGTCCGCCGGTGTGACCATGTACAGCGGTTCGTCGAGAAGCGGGATCATGGTGGTGTCCCGGCGATCACGCTGGGGCGGGTCGCCGTGCTCGAAGATCAGCGCCACGTCGACGTCGTTGTTGCGCAGGGCGCTGAGCGCGTCCGGCGGTTCGGCCTCGCGCAGGATGAGCTCGATGCCGGGATGCTCGGCGGCGACGCGGGCGGCGGCGAGCGGCACCAGGGTGGCCAGCGCGGAGGGAAAGGCGGCCAGCCGGACCCGGCCGGTGCGCAGCCCGGCCAGCTCGTCCAGTTCGGCGTGCACCGACTCGACCTGCGCGAGGATCGACTCGGCGCGGTCCACCAGGAGCCGGCCGGCGTCGGTGAGCCGGATACCGCGCCCCATCCGCTGCAACAGCGGTACGCCGACCTCGGCCTCGAGCTTGGCGAGCTGGTGGCTGACCGACGGCTGGGCGTAGTGCAGCGCCTCGGCGGCAGCCGTGATCGAACCTTCACGGGCGACGGCCACCAGCACACGCAGGCGACTCAGGTCGATCATTCGCGAATCATAGCCAGGTTCGATGAAAGCCTCGAAAACACGCATTGGTCCGATAACGGTGGTGCTGCGAGGGTGGGTGGGAAAGTTCGTGCGAGAGATTTTGCCCCTTTTGCGTCTTACGCGCGTCCGCCCCCCCCCTGGGCGCGGAAAGGAGATGTCGTATGGCTGGCAAGGCTGCGAATCCACCGTCGCGATCCGTGTCGGTGGGCGACCGCGCGGCACGGACACTGGCGAACGCCACCAAGACCGTTCCCCAGATGGCCTCCATCACGCCTCGCTGGCTGGTGCACCTGATGTCCTGGGTGCCCGTCGAGGCCGGTATCTACCGCGTGAACAAGGTCGTCCATCCCGAGTCGGTACGTATCGAGTGCGACAACTACGACGAGGCGCCGCTGCCCGACACCTTCGTCGACTACGAGCAGGAGCCCCGGGAGTACCGGCTCAAGGCCGTGCAGACGGTCCTTGACCTGCACACCCGGATCGCCGACCTCTACTCCAGCCCGCACGACCAGACCGCACAGCAGCTGCGGCTGACCATCGAGGCGGTGAAGGAGCACCAGGAGGGCGAGCTGATCAACAGCCCGGAGTACGGGATGCTGAGCAGCGCGGCGCCCACGCAGCGGATCTCCACGCTCGGCGGGCCGCCGACGCCGGACGACCTGGACGCCCTCATCACGAAGGTGTGGAAGCAGCCGGCCTTCTTCCTCACCCACCCGGAGGGCATCGCCGCCTTCGGCAGGGAGTGCACGCGGCGCGGTGTACCGCCGGCGACGGTCAGCATGTTCGGCTCGCAGTTCCTGACCTGGCGCGGGCTGCCGATCATCCCCTCGGACAAGGTCCCGCTGGAGAACGGGAAGACCAAGTTCCTGCTCCTTCGTACCGGCGAGTCCCGCCAGGGTGTGGTCGGACTGTTCCAGCCCGGGCTCGCGGGCGAGCAGGGGATGGGGCTGTCGGTGCGCTTCATGCAGATCGACCGCAGCGCCATCGCCTCCTACCTGGTCTCCCTGTACTGCTCGCTCGCGGTACTCACCGAGGACGCGCTCGCCGTGCTCGACGACGTCGAGGTGGACAAGTTCCATGACTACGCCCCCAACTACCGGTAATCAGGCCGCCCCGGCGTGGCTGCCGGACGAGGCGATGCTGAACCGGCTGGCCGGGGAGTTCTTCCGAGCACTTCCCGGACAGCCGGCGGAGACGGACACCCCGGTCCCCGACGGCTCGTCGGCGGACATGCGGCCCTCGGCTCCCGACGTCCCGCCGACGGGCACCCGGGCTCCGGCCCTCGACGCCCCGTCGGCGGCCGCTCAGGCTCCGGTCCCCGACGGTTCGCCGGCGTGGCCGGTGCCGGCCGGTCTGCCGGCCGCCGACCCGCCTCCTCCGGCGCCGAAGGCCGGCGTGAGCCCGCCGGCCGGGCCGCCACCGACCAGTGCCCCGGCCACCTACGCGGCGAGTGCGCCCGGCGTCGCCGGACCCACCCCGGAGCTGCCGGCCCTGCCCGTCATGCCGGTGGCGCCCGGGTCGCCGTCTGCCGCACCGATGTCAGCGCCGGCCCAGCTCTCGGGCCCCGGGCAGTTCTACTTCCTCAACGAGGCACCCGGGTTCCCCGCCGAGGCGCCGGAGCTTCCCGGCTTCGGGCACCTGGGGCTGCCGCCCCTGCCCGATCCCGCGGCACCGACGGCGACGACCGCGCCGTACTACTTCGTACAGGAAGGCGGTTCTCCCGGGGTACCCGGCGTACCGGGCGCACCCGGCTCACCGGTGGAGCTGCCGCTCGACCAGCATCCGGCGTTCGACGTGCGGGCGGTCCGCCGGGACTTTCCGATCCTGTCCGAGCTGGTCAACGGCCGTCCGCTGGTCTGGCTGGACAACGCCGCGACCACGCAGAAGCCGCGTGCGGTGATCGACCGGCTGGTCGAGTTCTACTCGCGGGAGAACTCCAACATCCACCGGGCCGCGCACGAACTGGCCGCCCGGGCGACCGACGCCTACGAGGGTGCCAGGAAGACCGTCGCCCGGTTCATCGGAGCGGGCTCCGCCGAGGAGATCGTGTTCGTCCGGGGCACCACCGAGGCGATCAACCTGGTCGCCAAGGCGTGGGGGCCCAAGAACCTCCGCGCGGGTGACGAGATCGTCATCTCCTACCTGGAGCACCACGCCAACATCGTGCCCTGGCAGATGCTGGCGCAGCAGACCGGCGCGGTGATCAAGGTGATCCCGGTCGACGACTCCGGGCAGCTGCTGCTCGACGAGTACACCGACCTGCTGTCCGACCGCACCAAGCTGGTCGCGGTCACCCAGATGTCCAACGCGCTCGGCACCGTCGTACCGGTCGAGAAGATCATCGAACTCGGGCACCGGGCCGGGGCACGTGTCCTGGTCGACGCGGCGCAGTCCATCCCGCACCTGCCGATCGATGTCAGGGCGCTGGACGCGGACTTCCTGGTCTTCTCCGGGCACAAGCTGTTCGGGCCGACCGGGATCGGGGTGCTCTACGCCAAGCGGGAGATCCTGGAGGACATGCCTCCGTGGGAGGGCGGCGGCAACATGATCGCCGACGTCACCTTCGAGCGGGCCGTCTACCAACCGCCGCCGAACCGCTTCGAGGCGGGCACCGGCAACATCGCCGACGCGGTGGGGCTGGGCGCGGCCATCGACTACGTCGAGCGCATCGGCCTGCCCAACATCGGCGCCTACGAACACACCCTGGTGGAGCACGCCACCGAGGGCCTGCGCGGGGTGCCCGGGCTCCGGCTGATCGGCACGGCCCCGCACAAGGCGAGCATCGTGTCGTTCGTACTGGACGGCTACGAGCCCGCCGAGGTGGGCACGGCGCTCAACGAGGAGGGCATCGCGGTGCGTTCGGGTCACCACTGCGCGCAGCCGATCCTGCGCCGGTACGGCGTGGAGGCCACGGTCCGGCCGTCGTTCGCCTTCTACAACACGCACGAGGAAGTGGACACGCTGGTCACGGCGGTTCACCGGCTCGCGGACCGGCGTGGCGGACGCCTCCGCTAGCCCGCGCTTCCGGGTCCTCGTCTGCCGGGTTCCGCCTCTTCGGGGCGGGACCCGGCTTTCGGCTTACGGGGACCTTCCACGGCGGAAATCTCGCCGTAATCCCAAGAGTGTCTACTGACGTGCAACAAAGATTCACCACAGTGGACACCCAAGGAGGGGCCCATGGCGACCGCCATCCCCGCTCTCCCCGCCATCCCCGATCTCGCCGAACTGGTCCGTGCCGACGGCATCGAGTTCGTGCTCGCCCTCTTCGTCGACCTGACCGGCAAGCCGTGCGCCAAGCTCGTCCCGGTCCAGGCCATCGAGGAACTCCGCGACGAGGGCGTCGGGTTCGCCGGTTACGCGGCCGGCGCGCTCGGCCAGCAGCCCAGCGACCCCGATGTCGTCGCCCGCCCCGACGCCTCCTCGTACACCCCCGTCCCCTTCGTCAAGCCCGGCCTCGCCCTCGTCCACTGCGATCCGTACGTGGAGGGCGAACCCTGGCCCTACGCCCCGCGCGTCATCCTGCGCAGGGTGCTCGAACGGGCCGCCGCCCAGGGGCTGTCGTTGTCCGTGGGCGCCGAGGTCGAGTACTTCCTCGTCAACCGGGACGAGCACGGTGTGCTGAGCGTCGCCGACGCCAGGGACACCGCCGCCCAACCCTGTTACGACGCACGCGGGCTGACCCGGATGTACGACCACCTCACCGCCGTCTCCAGTGCCATGAACTCCCTCGGCTGGGGCAACTACGCCAACGACCACGAGGACGGCAACGGCCAGTTCGAGCAGAACTTCAAGCACGCCGACGCCCTCACCACCGCCGACCGGGTCATCACCATGCGGTACATGGTGTCGATGCTGGCCGAACAGCGGGGCATGACCGCCACGTTCATGCCGAAGCCGTTCACCGACCGCACCGGCACCGGCATGCACCTGCACATGTCGCTGTGGCGGGGCGACGAACCCGCCTTCCCCGACGCCACCGACGGACGCGGGCTCGGACTCTCCCCGCTCGCCTACTCCTTCGTCGCCGGGATCGTCGAGCACGCGCGCGCCCTCCAGGCCGTCATCGCGCCCACCGTCAACTCCTACAAGCGCACCGGCGCGGTCAACACCCGCTCGGGCGCCACCTGGTCCCCACGCGTCGCCGGGTACGGCGGCAACGACCGCACCCACTTCGTCCGCGTCCCCGACGGCAACCGCATCGAGCTGCGCGGCGGAGACGGTGCCTCCAACCCCTACCTCGCCGCAGCCGCCGCCCTCGCCGCCGGCCTCGACGGCATCGAACGCGGCCTCGACCCGGGCGAGCCCGGCGCGGCGGGCAAGGGCCCGGAACTCCCGCCGACCCTGCTGCACGCCGTGGAGGCGCTCCAGGCGGACGAGGTGATCAGCGGCGCCCTGGACGCGGCCGGGGCCGGGGTGAGCCGGTACTTCGCCGACCTCAAGCGTGAGGAGTTCTTCGACTGGCACGCGACGGTCGGCCCCTGGGAACTGGACCGCTATCTCACTGCTTTCTGACCGCTTTCTGGCCGCCTTTTGACCCCCTTGCGGTCCCCTTCTGATCTCCTTCGCCTTCCTCTGACCACCCTCCGCTTTCTGCCGCCCACTGAAGGGACTTGAGATGTGCGGAATCGTCGGGCTCCATCTGCGGGAGCCCGCACTCGAACCCCGGCTCGGCGAGCTGCTGACCGCGATGCTGGGCCAGGTCGTCGAACGCGGCCCCGACTCGGCGGGCGTCGCGGTCTACGGCGACCCCCGCCTGTCTCCGCCGGGACGTGCCGTCGTCTCGCTGCTCGGGGTCGCTCCGGCCGAGGCGGAGGCCGCGCTGCCCGGGGCCGTGGCCGTCGCCGCCGACGCGACCACCGTCGTACACGCGGATCTTCCGGTCGCCGACCTGCTCGCCGCCGTCGCGGACGCGCTGCCCCGCGCCACCGTCATCGGCTCCGGCACCGACATGGCCGTCCTCAAGGGCACCGGAAACCCCGTGGAGTTGGCGGACGCCTTCGGGCTCGCCGCCGTCACCGGCTGGCAGGGCGTCGGCCACACCCGCATGGCCACGGAGTCCGCCGTCACCCCCGAGGGCGCCCATCCCTTCTCGGTCGGCCCCGGACAGTGCCTGGTGCACAACGGCTCCTTCGCCAACCACGCCACCATCCGGCGTGAACTGCGCGCCCAGGGCGTCGAGTTCGACAGCGAGAACGACTCCGAGGTCGGTGCGCGGTTCGTCGCCCGTCAGTTGGAACAGGGCGCCGACCTGGAAAAGGCGCTTCGGCTGCTGTGCGAGCGGTTCGACGGTTTCTACACGCTGCTCGTGTCGACCGGTGACTCCTTCGCGGTCGTCCGTGACGCCATCGCCTGCAAGCCGGCGCTCGTCGCCGAGACCGACGAGTGGGTGGCGATGGCCTCCGAGTACCGGGCGCTGGACGTCCTGCCGGGCATCGAGAACGCCCGCATCTTCGAACCGGAGCCGGAAGAGGTGTACATATGGCGACGCTGATCGACCTGGCGAACTCCCCGGTACGGGAGCTCAACCAGGCCCTGCACGCGCCCGGCGGCGCGGATGTCTGGCGGATCCTCAATCCACGCGGCGCACACGCCGTGGCCTGCGGAATCCGGGAGGATCTCGCCGTCGACATCGAGGGCCACGTCGGCTATTACTGCGCCGGCATGAACCAGCGCGCCACGGTCACCGTCCACGGCAACGCGGGTACGGGCGTCGCCGAGAACATGATGTCCGGGACGGTCCGGGTGCGGGGGAACGCGTCCCAGTCGGCGGGGGCCACCGGCCACGGCGGGCTCCTGGTGATCGACGGGGACGCGTCCGCGCGGTGCGGGATCTCCATGAAGGGGGTGGACATCGTCGTGGGGGGCGATGTCGGGCACATGAGTGCGTTCATGGGGCAGGCGGGGCGGTTGGTGGTGTGCGGGGATGCGGGGGATGCGCTGGGGGATTCGCTGTACGAGGCGCGGATCTATGTGAGGGGCACGGTCAAGTCGCTCGGTGCGGACTGTGTCGAGAAGGAGATGCGGGGTGAACACCTCGCTGAACTGGCCGAGTTGCTCAAGGCGGCCGAGCGGGACGAAGACCCTGCGGATTTCCGGCGGTACGGCTCCGCCAGGACGCTTTATCACTTCAAGGTCGACAACTTGACGGCGTACTAGCGATGTTTTCTGGCTGCGGGTCCGTTGTGGCTGGTCGCGCAGTTCCCCGCGCCCCTATCGGGGCGCTCCACCTCAGCCCTGATGAAGGAGTTGACCTTGGAACCCGCATCCCACGGCCTGCGCGAGTCGGCGACGTTCGACCGTGCCACCATCCACGCCATTCAGCGTGCCGCCGAGACCGGTATCTACGACATCCGGGGGTGGGGCGCCAAGCGTCGACTGCCGCACTTCGACGACCTGTTGCTGCTCGGCGCCTCCATGTCCCGCTATCCGCTGGAGGGTTACCGGGAGCGCTGTGACACCGACGTCGTCCTCGGCGCCAGGCACGCCAAGAACCCCCTCCGCCTAGCCACCCCCGTCACCATCGCCGGTATGAGCTTCGGGGCCCTGTCCGCCCAGGCCAAGGAGGCCCTCGGACGCGGCGCCAGTGAGGTGGGGACCTCGACGACCACCGGGGACGGCGGGATGACGCCCGAGGAGCGCGGCCACTCCAAGCACCTCGTCTATCAGTACCTGCCGTCCCGCTACGGCATGAACCCCGACGACCTGCGTGCCGCCGACGCCATCGAGGTCGTCCTCGGTCAGGGTGCCAAGCCCGGCGGCGGGGGCATGCTGCTCGGGCAGAAGATCACCGAACGGGTCGCCGGTATGCGCACGTTGCCCGTCGGCATCGACCAGCGCAGCGCCTGCCGCCACCCGGACTGGACCGGCCCCGACGACCTCGCCATCAAGATCCTGGAGCTCCGGGAGATCACCGACTGGGAGAAGCCGATCTATGTGAAGGTCGGCGCGACCCGGACGTACTACGACGTGAAGCTCGCCGTCCACGCGGGCGCCGACGTCGTGGTCGTCGACGGCATGCAGGGTGGTACGGCCGCCACCCAGGACGTCTTCATCGAGCACGTCGGCATCCCCACCCTGGCCGCCCTGCCTCAAGCGGTGCGCGCACTCCAGGAGTTGGGCGTCCATCGCGAGGTCCAGCTGATCGTCTCCGGCGGGATCCGGGGCGGCGCCGACATGGCCAAGGCCCTCGCGCTCGGCGCGGACGCGGTCGCCATCGGCACCGCCGCGCTCATCGCGCTCGGCGACAACCATCCGAAGTACGACGCCGAGTACCGCCGACTCGGCTCCGCGGCAGGCTACTTCGACGACTACCAGGACGGCCGCGACCCGGCCGGCATCTCCACCCAGGACGAGGAACTCGCCGCCCGCCTCGACCCGGTGGACGCCGGACGCCGGCTCGCCAACTTCCTGCGCGTGATGACCATGGAGGCCCAGACCCTCGCACGCGCCTGTGGCAAGGCCCACCTCCTCCACCTGGAACCCGAGGACCTGGTGGCCCTTACGATCGAGTCCGCCGCCATGGCGCGCGTCCCGCTCGCGGGCACGAACTGGATTCCCGGGGAGGGACTGTGATCGCCGTCGTCGGCGCCGGACTGATGGGTGCGGCCACCGCCTGGCAACTGGCCCGGCAGGGACACGAGGTCACCCTCACCGAGGCGTACGACATCGGTCACCGGCACGGCAGTTCGCACGGCAGCTCGCGGATCTTCCGGCGGGCGTACGCCGACCCCTTCTACGTACGGCTGACCGGGCAGGCGTACGAGCAGTGGCGGGAGTTGGAGGACGACAGCTCAACTCCCCTGCTGCGCAAGACCGGTGGGCTCGACATGGGCGAGGACCGCGACCCCGGGGTGATCGCCGGTCTCCTCGGCGCGGCCGGAGTGCCCCATGAACTCCTCGGCCCGGAAGCCGCGTCGGAGCGTTGGCCGTACATCCGTATCACCGGACCGGTGCTGTACCACCCGGACGCGGGCACGGTCGACGCCGACGAGACAGTCGCCGCCTGCGTACGGCGGGCGATCGAGCACGGGGCGCGGGCGGTCATCGGCAACCGGGTCACCGGCATCGAGGTGCGGGGGAGCGGGGAGGTGCTCCTGCGCACCGACGACGGTGACGAGATCGTCGCCGACACGGTGGTGGTCGCGGCCGGCGCCTGGCTGCCCGAGCTCCAACTGCCCGTCCCCCTGCCGCCGTTGGTGGTGACCCAGCAGCAGGTTTTCCACTTCCGGCAGCGGGACCCGTCCGTCAGGTGGCCGACCCTGATCTGGGACGGGGAGCTGCACCTCTACGGCCTGCCCTCGGGCAGCGACGGCGGCCCGCTCCCGGCGATGAAGGTCGCCGAGCACGACCGAGGCACGCCCACCACCGCCCGTACCCGCAGCGGAGTCGTCGACCCGTCGTCGCGCGCCCGGGTGAGCGGCTTCGTCCGCGACCGGCTTCCCGGCCTCATGCCCGACCCGGTCGCCGAGGCGACCTGCCTCTACACCACCACCCCCGACGAGGACTTCGTCCTCGACCGCCACGGCCCGTTCGTCATCGTCTCCCCGTGCTCCGGCCACGGCGCCAAGTTCGCCCCGCTCATCGGCGCGATGGCCGCCGACCTCGCCACCGGCCGCGCCGAACCCCATCCCCGTTTCCGCCTGGAACGCGCTGGTTAAACTGCGCCGATGACCGAGCACCACGAAGATGGCGAAGCCCCCGAGGACTCCAAAGCCCCCGAATACTCCGAGGCCTCCGAGGTCTCCGACGACAAGGCGCTGGAGCGCGTCATCGCGGTCCGGGCGCGTGAGTACCGGCAGGCGGCGGGGCTGTCGGTCGGTGAGATGGCGATCCGGGTCGGTATCTCCAAGGCCATGCTGTCGAAGATCGAGAACGCCCAGACCGCGTGCAGTCTCACCACGCTCTCCCGGCTCGCGCGCGGTCTCGACGTCCCGGTCACCGCGCTGTTCCGCGGCATGGACGACGAACGCGAGGCCGTCTTCGTCCCGGCCGACCACGGAGCCCGGATCGTGCGGCGGGGTACGAGGGTCGGCCACGAGTACGCCCAGCTCGGCTCGCTCAGGGGCGCCCACAAGCGCATGGACGCCCTGCTGGTCACACTGACCGAACAGAGCGAGGTCTTCCCGCTCTTCCAGCACGCCGGCACCGAGCTCCTCTACATGCTGGAGGGCGTCATGATCTACGGCCACGGCAAGTCCAGCTACACCCTGCGCCCCGGTGACGCCCTCCAGTTCGACGGAGAGGCCCCGCACGGACCGGAGCGGCTGGTCGAACTCCCCATCCGCTTCCTGACGGTGACGGCCTTCGGGGACAGCCCGCAGCACTGAGGCTCAGGCGCTGAGACCTGGCCACCGAAACCTGGCCACCGAAACCCAGCCACGGCTACGGAAACCCGGCCTTAATCGGCCATGGAGCTGTCCTGTAACGCACCACCTGTCTACTGCGGTGAAACATCGTTTCCCTCAGTTGGACTTCTCCGTGGAGTGTGCGCATGGACACCGGAAGTACCGCTTGGATGCTCGCGAGCACGGCACTCGTCTGTCTGATGGTGCCGGGCCTGGCGCTCTTCTACGGCGGCATGGTCGCCGCCAAGAGCGTCCTGAACATGATCATGATGACCTTCGGGTCCGTCGCCCTGGTCGGCTGCATCTGGGTCGTCTACGGCTTCTCGGCCGCCTTCGGCGACTCGATCGGCGGCGCCGGCCTGCTCGGTGACGTCTCCGAGTTCTTCGGCATGAGCGGCGTCATCGCGGACGACCCGAAGGCGGTCATCCCGCTCTCCGTCTTCGCCGCCTTCCAGGCCCTGTTCGCGGCCCTCACCGCCGCCCTGATCTGCGGCGCGATCTCGGACCGTATCAAGTTCGGCGCCTGGATGGCCTTCTCCGGCATCTGGGTCACGCTGGTCTATCTGCCGGTCGCCCACTGGGTGTTCGCCTTCGACGGCAAGGGCGTGACGGGCGGCTGGATCGTGAACAAGCTCGGCGCCATCGACTACGCGGGCGGTACGGCCGTCCACATCAACTCCGGCGCGGCGGCGCTGGCCGTGATCCTCGTCCTCGGCAGACGCATCGGCTGGCAGAAGAAGGGCGGCCAGGAACGCCCGCACAACCTGCCCCTGGTGATGCTCGGCGCGGGCCTGCTGTGGTTCGGTTGGTTCGGCTTCAACGGCGGCTCCGCGCTGTCCTCGGGCAACGCCGCCTCCGTCGTCGTACTGAACACCTTCACCGCCACCTGCTCGGCGATGCTCGGCTGGCTCCTCGTCGAGAAGGTCCGCGACGGCCACTCCACGACGCTCGGCGCCGCCTCCGGCGCCATCGCCGGCCTGGTGGCGATCACCCCGTCCTGCGGCGCGGTCTCCCCGGTCGGCGCCCTCGCCCTCGGCGCCGTCGGCGGCGCGGTGTGCGCTCTCGCGGTCGGCCTGAAGTACAAATTCGGCTACGACGACTCCCTCGACGTCGTCGGCATCCACCTCGTCGGAGGCCTCACCGGCACCCTGCTGGTCGGTGTCCTCGCCACGTCGGACGCCCCGAACGGCGTCGACGGCCTCCTCTACGGCGGCGGCTTCTCCCTCCTCGGCAAGCAGGCGGTCGGCGCGTTCGCCGTCCTCGCGTACTCCTTCACCGTGACCTGGCTGATCGCCAAGGCCCTGGACAAGACAATGGGCCTGCGGGTGCGCCCCGAGGTCGAACAGGAGGGCGTCGACGTCCACCTGCACGCGGAGAGCGCCTACGACCTCACCCACCCACCGGCCACCACGTCCCCCGTACCGGAGCCTGTCGCTGCGGGATAGGGGGCCATCCTCCGCCGCCGGCCGTTGCGGGCCCGTCCGGGACGTCCGGGTCCGGGCCCGCTTCTCCTGGCACCCACCGGAAGCGGGACGAGGCGGACCGGAAGGAAGACAGAGCTCTGGAGCTGTTGGATCGGGCGGTGTTGGAGCGCGGCGCGGCTGGGCGAGGTCGGGCAGGGCGGTTCATGGACACGCCGGCGTTGTTCCTTGGCGGCTCAGGGAACAGGCCGAATGGGCCGACGCTCCGGCCGTTGCGGACCGGGGACGCGAGCGGCTGCGTCAGACGATCAGTGCTGTGACGTTCTTGAGCGCGACGACGAACGCGCCCCAGGCGCCCCTGCGTGAACGCCGACGCAGGGGCGAGAAGCGCCTTGCTGTCACGCACGGGGACCAGATCGGTCACGCCGCTCGCGACTTCAACGCAATCGCCCCCGGTTCTCCGTCGCGACGCCGACAGTTCTGGACCGGCGGCCGGCGGCCGGCGCTGGACGCGGCGATGCGCATGATGTTCCGTCTGCGGTCGGCGAGTTGGGCTGCCGACGCCTACGGGCGTGGAACCACGGGGTGTGGACTCACGGGGTGAACTCCTGCTGGAGATCGTCGACTGTTCCGTCCGCTCCGGCGTGGTACTTGAAGACCAGGCCGGAGTCGGGGTGGGCGTCCAGCCAGTCGAGGAGTTCCTGTACGCCGATGTGCTGGTTCTCGCTGCTCTCGGTGATGGGGTTGGTGGCGGTGACATAGGCGGCCTGGTCCAGCGGCAGGGCGTACTCCTTGCCGGTCGTCACGAACGGCGGGCCGTCGGTGTCGGGGTCGGGGCAGCCCCAGGCGCCGGCTTTGACGATCAGGCTGAGGCTGCCGCCTTCGGGGGTGTATCCATACACCGCGACCTCGTCCGGCGAGATCGGCATCTTGTGGTCGCAGCCCGGTGTCGGGCCGGAGTCCGCGGCGGGTGTCGGCACGGATGCTGGTTCGGGCGCCGGTGCAGGCGCCGACACGGGTGCGGGCGCGGCCGGTTTCGTGGCGGCTCCCTTCGCCGTCGGTGGCGGCGTCGACGGCGGGGCGGTCGTCGCCGCGCTGTGGTCGGCGGAGGGAGTGCCGGCGGCGGCGGCCGGTTTGTCCTGCGCCGCGGTGTTCTCGCCCGAGCCTCCACAACCAGTCAGCGTGGCCGTGCCGAGCGCGGTGAGGAGCACCACGGCCCGGACGGTGCGATGCCTGGGTCTGAGACGGCTCGTCGTGCGTTCGCCGGCCATGGGTCCTCCCCTGCCAGGAGCGGCGGTGAGGCCGTTCCGCTCGATGATCGTCGGGCGAAGGTAGCAGCGGGATCTGCTGTGCCAGGGTTTGCGACTGTTCCGCCGCATTCCCGGTACACAGTCGTTGCACAGGGTTCCGAGAGGCCCGGGCGGTCACCGCGGACCGGCCAGGTGACCCACCGTCGGGTCAGGGCCGGTCGCTCGCGCGCATCCCGGCGACGAACCGCCTTGCCACGTCGACGAGTTCGCTGCCGGGAGCGTCACCGAGCAGGTCGGCCGTCAGCGTGACGTCCTTGGTGAGGGCCGCGTCGGCGGGCGTACCGGCGATCCCCGCGAGGGAGCCGGCCCGCAGCCGGACTCCCGAGGCGACGCAGGCCGAACTGCTCGTCGTCAGGATGTCGGCGAGGCCCGCCGGGTCGACACCCAGCGCCTCGCCGGCCCGCATCGCGTCGTCCGCGAGGGCGATCTGCGCGGCGAACAGGGTGTTGTTGACGAGCTTCGCGTACGACCCGGCCCCGACCCCGCCCAGATGCACGACATGCCGCGAGAGCGACGACAGGAGACCGGAGACGTCGGCGAGCGCCTCCGCGTCACCGCCCACCATGATCGTCAGCTCACCGGCGAGGGCTCGCTCGGCGCCTCCGCTGACCGGCGCGTCGAGGACACGGAGACCGTACGGCGCTGCCCGCTCCGCGATCCCCCGTATCTGCGTGGGCGACAGCGTGCTGTGTACGAGCACCACGCTCCCCGCCTTGAGAGCGCCGGCCAGCCCGTCCGGCCCGAACACGACCTCCTCCACGCCCGCCGCGTCGAAGACGCAGATGCCGACCACGTCCACAGCCGCGCCCAACTCGGCCGGAGTCGCCGCGAACGTGACGCCGTCCGCACCCGCGAAGGGCGCGAGGGAAGCCTGCCGGCGGGCGTAGAGGGTGAGGTCGTGCCCCTCGGCCCGGATGCGGCGCGCCATCGGCAGTCCCATGCTGCCGAGCCCGATGAACCCAGCCTTCACGATGTCGGCACGCACCATGTTCTCCTGTCTGAGAATCTGGTTCTCATCTCCGTGTGGGACTGGACTGTACAGAGTTCGTACGCCGGAGAGGGAGGGCCAGGACAGGATTCAGGCGCCCCGCTCGACCGTCCGGGCGAGGATGCCGAGGGTGGCGCGCAGTGCGGACTCCTGGAGGATGGGGAAGATCCCGGCGGCCCGGTACCGCTCGTGGATGCGGCTCCAGTCGTAGTACGAGGTCACCTCGGTGCCGTTCGCCGTGGGGCGGAGCCGGTAGCCGAAGTGGTGGTTGACGGAGGGCTGGAGGGCGGGGGACGTCGGCGTCCACTCGATGAGCGTGTCCTGCTCGAACCGGGTGATCTCCACGGTGACGTCGTAGCGGCCCATCGGCCGGTCGTTGAGCGCCTCGCGGTCCATGTGGACGACGAACGAGTCCCCGGCCGCGCGCACGGCCTCGCCGTCGGCGGCCTGGAGCATGCCCGAACTGTCGATCGCCACATGCCCGTCGGGATCGCACAGCAGGCCGAATATCCGGGTCGCCGGTGCGGCGATGGCACGGCTCACCTCGAACCGCTCCACCTTCTCCGCCGCCTGGTCCTGATCCTGGGCCTGCGCATGGTCCGCTGTCATGATTCCCTGCTCCCTGTCGTCGACCGGCCGGAATTCTAGCCTCCGGCCGGGTTGTACCTGGCGGCGACCAGGGCGATGTCGTCCTCCGGGTCGGCGGGGGCGACCTCGTCGAGGACCTGGTCGAGGAGATCCTCGGGGGCCGGGCAGCCACGGACGCGGGTGAGACGGCGCAGGGAGGCGTCGATGTCCTCGTGGCGGCGTTCGATCAGACCGTCGGTGTAGAGGAGGAGGGTGTGATCCGGCTCGCAGGGGGCGGTGAAGGAGACGTAGCGGCTGTGGCCGGTGCCCAGGGGCGGTCCGGGCGGGACGGGGAGGAGAGTGGCCCGGCCGTCGGGGCGGAAGACGACGGGGGGAAGGTGTCCGGCGCTGGCGTAGGTGCAGATGCCCCGGCGCGGGTCGGCGATGGCGATCAGGCAGGTCGCGGGACGGTCGGCGGCGGTGGTGTGCAGCAGGTGGTCGAGTTCGAGCAGGATGCGGTCGGGGCCGGGTTCCCGGGCGGCGACCACGCGCAGCATGGCCTGGTAGCGGCTCATCGCGACGGCGGCCTCCAGGCCGTGGCCCATCACGTCGCCGAGGGCCAGCAGCGTACGTCCGTCGTCGAGGGCGACGGTCTCGTACCAGTCCCCGCCGACGAGCACACCCCGCCCGGCGGGCCGGTAGCGGTAGGCGACGTCGATGTCCGGGTGCGGCCGGCCCGGCTCGGCGAGCAGGGCGCGCTGCAACTGGACGACGGCGTTGTGCTCGGTGGTGTAGCGGCGGGCGTTGTCGAGGCTGATGGCGGCCCGGCCGGCCAGGTCCTGGGCGATCACGGCGTCGGTCTCGTCGAACAGGGGTGAGTCGCCCGCCCGGACCATGGTGACGGTGCCCACGTCGTGGCCGCGGGCGGTGAGCGGCACGATCAGGGCGGAGTGGATGCCGGCTGCCAGATAGGCGGCGACGTTGCCGGTGTGGGCGGCGGCGCGGCCGATGTCCTGCTCGTCCATCAGGTTGTCGATCACCGGACGACCGTCCGCCAGACAACGCACGACGGACGAGCCGGGCTGATGATCGACGTACTCGCCGGGCCGCCCCAGGGGCCGCATCGCCCCTTCCAGCTCCGGCACCGCGGCCAGCGCCGCCCGGCGGAGCCGCAGGGATCCGTCGCGGGGCGCCCGGCTGGTGCCGTGCTCGGGGAGGACCTTCACGGTGGCGGCGTCGGCGAGCTTCGCCACCAGGAACTCGGCCAGCTCCTGGCAGGTGGTGTCCATGTCCAGGGTGGTACCGACCCGGGTGGCGGCCTCGTCGAGCAGGGCGAGGCGCTCGCGGGCCCGCTCCAGCTCCCGCTGCTCCTGCCGGGCGGCCGAGATCTCCAGCACGATGCCGACGATCCCCAGCGTCCGGCCGTCCTGCCTCAGCCGGTGGTAGGCGCCGTGCCAGTAGCGCCGTTCCAGCGGGGAGTCGGCCTGGGTATGGCCGCTGGAGATGATCTCGCGCGGGATGCCGTCCGCGATGACGGCCCGCAGCACGTCCTCGCGTGCCTCGACCCCCGGGACGACCTCGGCGACGGTACGGCCGAGGTGCTCGGCGGCCGGTACGCCGTTCATGTGCGCGAGGGTGGCGTTGACGTACCGGAAGCGCAGCTCGGTGTCGAGGACGGCGATGGCGGCGGGCGTCCCGTCGAGAATCTGCCCCAGCAGCTCCCGCACCCGCGCCGACCAGACGCGCCAGAACCCCGGACCACCCTCCGGCGCCTCCACGCCCGCACCCTCACTCTCGCCCGCGCTCTCGCCGCCGGCCCGCTGCCGGTCCACTTCAGCATCCGATCACGGGTGGAGGGTGGGCGCACGCGGAGGTGCGGAGGGTTCCTTCGGGTGCCCTTCATTTCGAGGCTTCGGACACTCCGTCGCGCTCAACGGGCGGACCCCGCTGCATGCCTCTGTGCTTGTCGATCTGCGGGTTGTTGGTCCCGGGTGCTACTGACCGGCATTCGCTTGATGCGGGTCGGAGCCGACGGTGCTCGGGGCAGAGGGCACGGTGTGCGGCTGAGGTTTTGTCGGCGGAGTGGGATGTGTGGGCTCGCTGCGGTGGGCCCATAGGAGTGTTCCTGCCAGGAGCGCGGTGCCTCCCAGCAGCCAGGGAAGCGGCCCTGGTGGAAGGACGCCGACGACCAAACCGGTAAGGGCTCCTACCAGTTGCAGGGCGAGGGACTGGACGGACAGTGCCGTGGCCCGGCCCGCGCTGTCGACACGGCGGTGCAGGATGTCGTTCTCGCTGGGTCCCGCCGCGCCGAGTCCGAGGTAGACCAGGCCGTAGCCGGTGGCCGCGAGGATCATGGAGGCCACTCCTGTGGATGCTGCGGTGGCGCCGAGCAGAAGCAGGCCGCTCGCGCCGGCGCCGAGGCTCACCATGACCGCGCGTTCGCCGCTGCCCGCGAGCCGGGCGATCAGCGGTGCGAGGTGGCTGCCGAGACCCCCGCAGATGAATCCGGCGCACGCGAGTGCGGCGAAGAGCACCGCCCCCGACTCCGATGCGCCCGTAAGGGCCGCCGCACGGCCCGGCGTGAGCAGTTCGATCGCGGCCAGGGCGCTGCCGACAGCGCCTGCGCTGAGGAACACCCGGCGGACCAGCACATCGCGGCGACCCAGGCGCAGCCCGCCCGCGACGGTGACCGGGATCCCACGGAGGACGTCACGCAGGGTGGCTGCCGGCCGGGGCGGTTCGGGCAGAGCAGTCAGGACGTACAGCACGAAGGCGACCTCGACCGCCGCACCCAGCAGCAGCGGGACGGAAAGGGGCAGCACCAGCCCGGAGGTGGCGTGGCTCAGCCGGGTACCGAGGTCGGGTCCGAGTCCGAGCAGCCAGGGCAGGGCGCCGCCGAGCAGGGTGCCCGAGGCGAGCGCGGCGGATGTCGCAGCGGAGCCGCGTGCCAGGCCGGTGCGCAGTTCGGCGCCGGGGCCGGAATGGGCGTGGACGGTGTCGACGTACCAGGCTTCGGCCGGTCCGCTGGACAGGGCACGGCCCGTACCCATCAGCGCCATGCCCAGGCCGAGCACCCAGGGAGTGGTGCCCAGACCCAGAAGAGCCAAGGCGACCAGGTTCAGCAGGCCGGCGGCGGCCAGGACAGTGCGGCGTCCCAGTACGTCGGACAGTCCTCCGGTGGGCAGTTCCAGCGCTGCGGCGGTGAGGGAGTGCGCGGCGAAGAAGCCCGCGATGGCCGCCATGGTCATGCCGCGCTCGGTGAACAGCAGGATGCCAGGGGCGATGGTCAGCCCGAGAGGCAGCCAGAAGAGGGTGCAGACCGTGACGTAGCGGCGGCTAGCGGTGGGTATGTCCAGCGGTCTGGTCATGACGCGTTGTCGGCATCTGTCTCCGCAAGGGCGGAGGGGTCCGGCTTCGCCCCTGCGGGGCGCGGGGCCAGGGGCAGCCCGGCGGTGAGGAGTACGACCTGAGCGGCGCGTGGATCCCCTGCGTCGCGGGTGGTCAGTTCCTCCAGTTTCCGGTCGATCACCTCCCTGAGTTCCGTGAGCGACTCGGGGGTCAGGTGGGGCATCAGGTCGCTGATCCCCGAAGGCTCCACCCACTCCTGTCCCAGCCGTCCGTCGGCGATATCGGCCTCGTGCCGGACGAGCGAAGCCTCCAGGTGCTCGATCTGCGCCCTGCGCGACAAGCTGAGCCAGGTGCGGCTGCCCGGCGAGGCTTCCATTGCCTTGTTGTTCCAGGAGGTCACGGAGTGCACCGCTTGCCAGCGACGCTCCCGCCCGTCACGGTGCTCGGCCTCGGTGACGAACACGTACTTCGCCAGGACTCGCAGGTGATAGCTGGTGGAAGCGGATGACTCCCCGGTCGCCACCGCGAGCTCACTCGCGGTGGCCGGGCCGTCCTGCCGCAGCAGCCCGAGCAGCCGGATCCGCAACGGGTGCGTAAGGGCCTTCAAGGCTGCCGCGTCCTGCTCAGGATCGAGCACGCGTCTCTGTTCTTCGCTTGCCATGACGGGAGGTTAGAACACCCAGAGGCTTTCCAAAGGTATTTTTGCAGAATTTATTTGGGAAATTGGTTCGACGGGAAACCATCCGGCAGGGCCCGGGGCGAGGCTCGAGAACTCGGAAGCGGGCCCGCGTATGGTCACGCGGGCCCGCCGGTCCTGCAGCAGCAGTCAGCGCCACTCGGTCGGAATGTGGGCCACCTGCTCCAGCAGGTCCCAGTCCTTCGGGCGGGAGCTCGGCGACCTCCAGGGGGCGCCCTGGAGGTCGCCAAGCCAGTAGCCGCGGTAGCCGCGGATCCCCATGACGCTGACGTCGCTGACATCGGGCTCGTTGTCGCAGCACGGGCAGATGGCGCCCTCGTTGGGCCAGCCGTGTTCCCAGAAGGGCTCCACGCCGTCGTCGTACCCACAGACACGGCAGACGGTCTGCCACTCGGGGCCCTGCGGACTCCCGGGTTCGGACGACATGCGGTACGGCTCCTTGCCTCAGTGGAACTCGTGAACGACCTGGATCTCGCCGACGATGTGGGCGTTGAGGTCGTCCAGTTCCTCAGCCGGGATCCAGAGTTCGAGGATCGTCTGCCCGCCGGCCTGCTGGACGGGATAGCGGCTCAGGAACTCCGAGTCGACCTCGAATCGGGTGACGAATCCGGCACCGTCGTGCTTCACGTTCCAGTCCCGGGCGATCCTGATCGCGTAGTCCTCGTTGAGAACCGGGTAGAAGATGGGCTGCTCGGGGAGCCGAGGTGGCCATGCGCGCCAGTTCAGATCACGGACCAGGTCCAGTTCCTTGGGGCCGGTGGGGCGCCAGAGGGTTGTCGTCGCTTGTCGACTGGTCATGTGAATCGCTCTCTGAACCTGGGAGCCGCCGGTACGGCCGATCGGAAGACCGGACGCTACCGGCGAGATGAACTCGGCGGCCACCGAGTTTCCAGCACAAGCCATTGCTGCGACCAGCAGTTACGGCACAAGCCTCAACCGCGAGCGACGTGGCCGAACCCCTCGGATTTGGCACCGGCCAGGAAGGCCTGCCAGCCGCCGGGGGCGAAGGTGAGGATCGGGCCGGTGTGGTCCTTGCTGTCGCGCACAGCTCGGTCGCCTATGGCGCAGGTGGCAACCTCAACGCAGTTGTTCTCCTGTCCGGAGTACGAAGACTTCCGGAAGGGGCCAATCGGTTCGGTCACGATGTGTCTTCCTTGATGGTCCGCAGTACGCGCCGGATGAGTCGCGCGGTCGCGTCCGGCGCCAGTGCTGCCGATCGTAGTAGGTCGAACGCATTGGCGTAAGCGGCAAGGTCTTCGGCGCTCTCCAGGACTGACGTGCCCCTCAAGTTGTCCAATGTCACCGCTTCGACGGTCGGTTCGGAATCGAAGCTGAAGGAAGAGAAGGCGGACGTCGATCCCGCCAACACCCCTGAGGCGAGCGGCAGCACCTGCACCGTCACGTTCTGCCGCTTCCCTACCTCAAGAAGCGAGGACAACTGCTCTTGGTGGACCTCGACGTTCACCAAGGGCTGCGTGATGACCGATTCCCAGAGGATGGCGGTGTACGTCGCCCCACCCTCACCGACCTTCACCTGGCGCCCCTCGCGAGCTTTCACCAGGTGGACGACCCGTTCGGGGGCAACGAAGTTGGGCCCCATTGTGATGACCGCTTCCGCATAGGCGGGAGTCTGCAGGAGCCCGGGGAACAGCACCGGCTGCCACTCGCGGATGTACGTCGCGTCGTCCTCCAACGCGATGTGGTCGAGGTAGTCCGGCCGCAGGTGGGCGGCGTGTTCGAGCCACCAGCCACGGTGACCGCTGTTCTTCGCGAGCCACACGAGGTGCTCGCGTTCCTTCTCCTCCGGAACGCCGTACCTGTCCAGGAGCAGCAGGACCTCCGCCGGTTTCGCGGTGGTGATGCCGTCCTCCATGCGGCTGATCTTGGATCGTGATCCGTAGATGAAGGCAGCCGCCTGCGCCTGATCGAACCCGGCGTTGGTCCTGTGCTGCTGCATCTTGCGGCCGAACCGCCTGCTGCGCACGGTCGGCTTCCCACCTGCGGGCATGTCGCCGCCTCCATCTCCTGGCCTCACGGGTTGCCAAGTCTGCCCGTCCAGCGGGCATTTGTAGGCCAGCGTCACTCGATAGGGGCATCTTATGCACGTGTGCATCAGTTCTCATTGCGTGAGTTGAGATCTGATGTCTAGCCTCGGTGCACGTGCACCGCCGCACGGCGTGCATGTGACCGAGCGTCAGGGGGTACTCCGCCATGCCCGAACCCACCTCACCCCAGCCCCACCCCGAGCCCCGCCAAACAGCCGCCTTCCGCATCCCCAAGCACCCCAGAAACGTCCCCAAAACCCGTACCCAGGTCCGAAAGGCCCTCGCCGACTGGGGCCTGCCCACCGAACTCGCCGCCGACGTCGCCCTTGTGGCCACTGAGTTCGTCAGCAACTCCGTACGGCACTGCGAAGTGACCTTCGCCCTCGTGGAGGTGACCCTCACCCTCCAAGGCGCCCAATTGCTCCTGGAGGTCTCCGACCCCGACAAGCAGAAGACCCCGGTACCCCGTACCGCCGGCCAACAGGACGAGAACGGGCGCGGGTTGGCCGTCATCTCGGCGCTCACCAGCCAATGGGGATGCGACCTGCGCCGCTTCACCAAGTGCTCGTGGGCCACCTTCCCGCTGCCGGAAGTCGCCCCGCATGTTCCGGCTGACGGCACGACTGGTCACCAGGCCGGCCGCCGCACTCCGCCCTCGCACGCCGAGCCCACCGGCCCTACCCGAACTCACCCGGCCACCGCGCACACCGGACCCGTACGTGTGGAGGCTGCCCAACCCCCACGACGCCCGCTGGCGACGCCGGCGCCGACGTGCACAGCGCACATCCCCGCTCCTGGCCGAGGAGGACTGCTGGCAACCACCTCTGCACATTTCGCCGCGGCCGTTGGACTGTGCGCCGTACGACGAGGTCGTACGCCTCTACGTCCTCCAGGCCTTGGGTGAGGAGTGGTAACCCCACTGCCGGACCTTGATCACGCGGGTACCCGTGCCGCACACACGCCGAGGTCGTCGGGGTTCGAGGCCACTACTTGTTGCCGTGCAGTCCCGCTGTTACGAGGAGCTTGCTCGCGTGAGGGGCCAGTGTCGGCCCGGCGATCCGCCTGCCCGCCGCTCACCTCAGTTCACCCCGGATCCACAGGCATCAAGCCGGTGGATCCGGGGTGAGGCGTCGGCGCGGGTCTGCGAGGCGACGCTTGGACGAGTGGTGACCGCGTCGCGGCCAGGATCCGCAGTGGCAGGCGTGTTCTGGGCTGCTTCCGGCAGGCCGTGCTTGTCCTGCGCTTGTTCATCGACGGTACCTGTCTGTCCCAACTTGCCTGCGGCAACGGCCTGTCGGTCCCCACCTCCTACCGCTACCTCCCTGAGGGCTGACCGTTCTGGCGGCCGGAACACACAAGCACCACGGCGGGAACGTGCAGGTCATTGCCACCCCGGACGGCTGGCCCATCTGAGTCTCACCGGTCTGTCCGGGCCGAGAGCACGACACCATCTGCGCTCGCCGCCACGGCCTGATCGATGCCCTGCGCCGCAGCACCGCCCAACTGGACATGCCCACTTGATCGACCTCGGCTACGAGAACGCCGGTACCGGCTTCCGCCACCCGCACAAGAAGCCCACTGGAGGCGAGCTCACCGAGGCCCAGCAGACCTACTACAAGGTCATCCGCGGCATCATGATCGGTTGCATAGAGAACAATCATGATCACGAAGGCTCGCGGGTTCCTTGCGTCCACGGTGCTCACTCCCCAATCGCCTCACATAACGTGACCGGCGAGCCCGCCCGTCATCGCCGTACCCCTATCAGGTTCGAAGACTCGTTTTCCAGGCCTACGACGAAGGGCTCCCGGCATCGGCCGGGAGCCCTTCTCTTTCTCTTTCGGTTACGCCGGGAAAGCTCGGTCCAGAACCGATCGCGCTTCCCTGATCTCGCGCTTCCATTGATCACTCTTCATGATCTCGCGATCCCAGACGACCACAGGTTCGTCCCCTGCCACGCAGTAACCGTAGATCTGGTCCGCGATGTCGTCGGTGAAGAGGTGGTCGAAGTGAAAGGTCCCCTCGAACGTCAGCCACGCGATTCCCTCCGCGTGCACAGCCGCTTTCCGCAGGTACTCTCGCAGATAACCGGGGAAATCGGGGTCGTCCAGGCGATCGTCCTCGAAGGTGAGGTCGTACTCCCAGACGGTCGCTTCCCTCTCTTTGGGATCGGAGACCATCTCATAGAGTCCGACCTCGTCCGGTCGCGTGCCGGAGAGCTCGAACTCACCCGCCTCCAGGCGGGATTCGGCTCGCCCGATCGTGAAGAGGATGAAGACCGCCGGGCCGCTCCATGTGATGGCGTCCTTGAGGGAGGTCACAGGAGACCCCATTTCGCCATGTTCTTGGCGCCGGGCACCATC
Organism: Streptomyces sp. SID12501; assembly: GCF_010550245.1. Lineage (GTDB taxonomy): Bacteria > Actinomycetota > Actinomycetes > Streptomycetales > Streptomycetaceae > Streptomyces. Next base: position 2,663 of record NZ_JAAGLU010000015.1, on the reverse strand, counting down.
GCGGTAATGATCTTGCCCTGATAAGGCCCTTCCTTTGCCACCATGATCACGATCACCTTGCCATTGACCTTCTTGGCGAATCCCTTGGCGTCCGTGCCCCCGGTCCTCCAGTCGAACGTCTTGTCCGGCGACGTCAGAATCTGCGAGAAATTCTTCTGGAAGTACTCGAGCTGGGACTTGACGCTTCCCTTACTAGGAATCAGCCCGTCTTCTTTCAGGTGGCGCATGGCGTGACCGCCCTCTTTGTTCATCTTGGTGAAGGCGTCCCCGACCGTGTCGTTCGTAAAGCCGATGGGGCAGCTCGCGTTGTGCACCAGAACAGGGGTCTCGCCCGCCACCACATAGTAAGTGTGGAAGTCGGCGATCGTCAGATTGTGGACGCGCTGCTCGGGTGTGGCCCACGCCTTGGTCTCGCTGACCTCTGCGGAGGTACCGGCTTCGGTCCGCAGTGCGTCGCCGGGTTCGAGCTGTCCGGCGTCGGTCCAGGTGTTCTGGTCACCCGCCACCCAGAAGGGGTGGTTGTCGGTGGCGACCAGCGTGCCCGTGGACTGCCCGTCGGGACTGGTGACGGTGACGTCCACGAGGTTCTTCTGCCCCCTGCTGCCAATGGTCAGCTGGACGCGCTTCGCCTCGGTACGGCCGGACTCAGAGTCGGTGGCCATGACCTGGTCGCCGACCCGGACGTCCTCGATCGCCCTGGCCCGGCCGTCGGCCATCAGGACCCGGGTGCCCGGCGTGAAGCTACTCTTCCCGCAGTTGATCTTCTTGAAGATCTTGATCTTGAGGGCGCTGAGGGCGAGGCCCTTGAGGCACGAGAGCTTCTTGGTCGCCAGGCACTCCTCGATCTCCTCGGCACCGACGTACCAGGCGATCAGGCGGTCGAGATAGGTGGTGGTGATGCAGCCCATACCGCCGGCGCCGTCACCGCCGCAGACCAAGAGCGTCTCGCCCGGCTTCAGCTCCTCGTTCTCCCAGGGGTTTCCGCGGAATTCGATCAACCGCTTCTCCAGTACCGCGCGCAGCTCCTCGTCGCTGAGCGGCTTGCTGGTCTCCTGGGCGGCCTCCTCCTTGATCTGCGCCTTCAGTTCCGCGACCAGCAGGCCTGCGGCGGTCTTTACGGCCTCGGTGGAAGCCTTGGCGGCTGCGGCGGAGTCCGCTTCCGCCGCAAGCGCGGAAAGACCGGCCTGATAGGCGGAGTTGTTGGCATCGAGGGAGTAGCCGTAGGCGATGGCGGCGGAGTGCTGGGCGCGTTCGGCCGAGCGGGCCGCCGACTGTGCGTCCGCCTGGGCCGCCGCGGCCGCGTTCCGGGCCGTCCTAGCGGACTCGGCCGCCTCGGCGGCGGATTCGGCGGCCTGGTCGGCCGACTTGTCGGCCTGCTTGGCGTATGTGTTCGCCTGTTCGGCGGACGCGTTTGCCTTGTTGGACCACGCGGTGGCCTCGGCGGCGTTCTTACGTGCCTCCGCAGCAGCCTTCTGCGCCTCGTTGGCATCCTTCGCCGCGAGCGCCGCCGACTTGTAGGCGGCCTGCAGCAGGACGTTGACCTCGGCGATGTGCGCGGCGGCGTTGGCGTCCCGCTGGCGTGCCTTGTACAGGCCGATCTCCAGGAAGGGACGCAGCCCGGACGCCGGTCCCGACAGCACGGCCTGCACCGCGGCCTGGACCTCGGGGCCGCCGGTGGCGAGGGCCTCGGCGACCGCCACGCGGTCGTCGTCCTCCTGCGCCTGGTACTGCCCGGTCTCCAGGAACTCCGCCACGTCGGCCGCGGTACCGTCCAGCGCCTCGCTCGCGGCGGCCTTCACACCTGGACCGCCCTTAGCCGCGATCTTGGCCACGGCGACCCGGTCGTCGTCCTCCTTGCCCGGGTAGGCGCGCGTACGCAGCCACTCACGTACCTGGCCGATCGGCTTGTCCAGCACATCCAGCGCCGCTTGCCGCTGCGCGGGAACCTCGCTGTTCAGGGCGATGTGGCCGACGCTGGCGCGGTCGTCCTGTTCCATGGCCAGCGCCAGTCTGGCGCGCACGAACTCGGCGACGTCGTCGTCGCTGCCCGCCAGTGCGTCCCTGGCGGCGTCCCGGACCCAGGTTCCGCCGGTAGCAAGCAGGTTGACCGCTGCCTGACGTCCCTTGGCGGCCGTGACCGACAGGTCGGAGGCCGCCGCGGCCTCGGACACCAACTGCTCTGTCTGGGCGCTGAGTTCCTGGATGCGGCCGATCTCCCACTGGGAGGCGGCCACCTTCTCGTCGTAGGCCTGAGAGGCCTCCTCGGCCGCCAGGACCGCCTCGTCCTGCTGCTGGGCCAGCTGCTCGGCGTCCGCCTTGCGTGCCAGCTCCACCACGGTCGAGGCCTGGTCGGCCGCCTTCAGCGCGTTGTTCGCGGCCGCGGTGGCCGCGTTCGCCGCCTCGGTGGAGTCCTTGGCGGCGTCCACCGACTGACCCGCCGAGTCGGCGGCCTTGTTCGCCGCGATCGCCGCCGCCTCGGCATGCGCGGCGGTCTCGTTGGCCGCGTCGCGCGACTGCCGGGCAGCCGTGCCGGCCTGCTTGGCGTTGGACTGTGCCACACCCGCCGCGCGGGTGGCCTGATCGGCCAACCGCTTGGCCTTGGCCGCCGCCGCGACAGCCTCGTCGCCTTTGGCACCCGCCTCTCCGGCCCAGCAGCCCGCGTC
>NZ_JAAGLU010000159.1 GCF_010550245.1 Streptomyces sp. SID12501 | reverse complement strand
CTCCAGCACGGCGACCCGCTCGCCGCCGGCGACCGCGTGCCGGATCGCCGCCCACCGTGCGTCGTCGCCGAGCTCGAGCCTGTCGCCCATGACGTCCTCGACGTGGTCGAGGAGCTGCGCCCACGCGGCCTGCCGCACCTGCAGCGGCCGCCCTTGCTTGGCCTTGTACGGCAGCACGCGCGGCAGCCCGAACAGCACGACCATCGCCGGGTGCGGGTACACCTCGATCGCCACCGACACCCCGGGCGCGGGCCGAACGTCGGGGTCGACGTGCCAGCCGTGGCGCTGCGCGAGCGTCTCGGCGCGCGGCGGGTCCATGTGCGGCCGCCCCCGGTTCGACGGGTGCGCACCGGCGTGGAACCGCCCGAAGTGCCGCGTCACCAGCGCCTCCCCCAGCCGCCGCCCCGTGAGGTTCGGAACGACGAGCGGCGCGTCGACCGCGACGACGACGTCCCGTCCCGACGTGTGCCGGTCGAGGACCGCATCGATCTCGCCGTCCGTGCGCACGGACGACGAGTGCACGAGCCGACCACTCCCGTCGAGGACGGCGACGCCCGTGCGGGCCGTCCGCCCCCAGGCGAGGTCGAGGCCGACGTACCTGCGCGACCCGTCGCGCTCGGTTCCCGCGCTGCCCACGGGGCCAGTGAACACCGCCGCGACGACACGGGCCCGGTCGGCTGGGGCCGTCCACAGATCGGCTGAACGCTCCCCGCCGCACCCTCACGAACCGGTACCTTCCCGGCATGCGGATGCAGGGGCGAGCGATGTACGCGGTGCTGACGACCGGGCTGGTCGCACTGGTGG
>NZ_JAAGLU010000158.1 GCF_010550245.1 Streptomyces sp. SID12501 | reverse complement strand
TTGATCGAGCCGACGATCTGCGCGATCTCCCGGATCGCGTCGGCCGCGCCGCGCGAGTCGGACTGGATCGCCTCGATGCGCCGGGAGATCTCGTCGGTCGCGCGCGACGTCTGCTGCGCGAGCTCCTTCACCTCGCCGGCCACGACCGAGAAGCCGCGGCCCGCCTCGCCCGCACGTGCCGCCTCGATGGTCGCGTTGAGCGCGAGCAGGTTCGTCTGCTCCGCGATCGACGTGATCACCTTGACGACGTTGCCGATCTCCTGCGACGACGTCCCCAGGCGCGAGACCTGCTCGTTGGTCGCCGCCGCGGCGTCGGTGGCCTGGCCCGCGACCTTGGCGGCCTGCGACGCGTTCTGCGCGATCTCCCGGATGCTCGCCCCCATCTGCTCCGCCCCCGCAGCCACCGCCTGCACGTTCCTGCTCACCTGCTCCGCCGCAGCCGCCACCACACCCGCCTGCACGCTCGTCTCCTCCGACCCCGACGCCACCTGACCCGACGCCGCCGCCAGCTCCTCCGCCGCAGCCGCCACCGTCCCCGCCGACTCCGCGACCCCCGCGATCACCTCACGCACCGACGCCTGCGCCGTCGTCAACGACGCCGCCATCTCACCCATCTCGTCACGCGAGTCCACCTGCGCCGGCACCGTCAGATCACCCTGCGCCATCGCCGCCACCGACCGCTGCACCGCACCGACACCCCGCAGCACCCGCCGCGACACCAGCACCGCACCGGCCACGGCACCCGCGGCACCGACCACGATCGCGCCGACGATCATGGCGACGGTCCGCGCGGTCACGGTCGTGGCGTT
>NZ_JAAGLU010000157.1 GCF_010550245.1 Streptomyces sp. SID12501 | reverse complement strand
GCGGATCAAGGGCTCACCCCCGCACGCGGGGAAGGGACTGGACCGCACGGACGCCGGGGATGCACCCCCGGGGCTCACCCCCGCACGCGGGGAAGGGACAGCTCCGGGATGTCCGCCATCCGCTCGCGCGCGGGCTCACCCCCGCACGCGGGGAAGGGACCGGCTACGCGCGGCCGTGCTCCATGACGCCTCGGGCTCACCCCCGCACGCGGGGAAGGGACGCGCACGGTATGACCGAGTGCCCGGTCACCCGGGGCTCACCCCCGCACGCGGGGAAGGGACATCGGCGTCGAGGTCCCCGCGGGGACCGACGCGGGCTCACCCCCGCACGCGGGGAGGGACGAGCCAGTCGACGACGACGAGCTGATCGCCGAGGGCTCACCCCCGCACGCGGGGAAGGGACGCATCCTGCGGGCTCGTACCCGCCGTCGAGTCCGGCTCACCCCCGCACGCGGCGAAGGGGCGCGGCGTTCTGGCGGCCCTCGGTCTTGGTGACGGGCTCACCCCCGCACGCGGGGAAGGGACTTCGCCCACGCGATCGTCGGGATGCGGATGCTGGGCTCACCCCCGCACGCGGGGAAGGGACGGCAGGGGCGCCGAGTCGCCCCGGCGTCCCTCGGGCTCACCCCCGCACACGGGGAAGGGACGACTGCATGGCGAGGTCAGCCAGGATCCACGAGGGCTCACCCCCGCACGCGGGGAAGGGACAGGATCGACTGCCGGACGACGTTCCCCGTGATGGGCTCACCCCCGCACGCGGGGAAGGGACCCGCTGGCTGAGCTGCTAGCGGTCCGCGAGGACGGCTCACCC
>NZ_JAAGLU010000156.1 GCF_010550245.1 Streptomyces sp. SID12501 | reverse complement strand
TGCCCGTCAACTCCGCTGCCGCTGCCTCAGGCACACAGCGGCGCTGCGATCGCATCGCGGAGAGGCCGTGGCCGGCCGGATGGGGCGGACCTCCGAGGCCGCGTCGCCCACCAGCCCGAAGAGTGCGCAGCACGCCACCTGTCGGCCGGTCCGGTCATGCGAGACCATGCTGTAGGTCACCGTGGCGATCGAGGGAGACACAATGGGTGAACACGAGAAGCCGAAGCCCGATCCCGGCCAAGGCACTCCTCCCCCCGGCAACTCGGACGGACAGGTCCCGCCAGCTCCCCCGCAAGACGGAAAGCACAAGAAGTAGGAGCCGTTGTGTCCCATCTCGGTGAGCGTCACCATCGTCTGATGGCCGACATGGAGCAGCGCGGGGAGTGGCCCGCCGCTTCCTCTTGGATCCGCTCCGCTGTCGATGCCGTGCCACGGCATCTGTTCGCTCCGGACCGGCTCTGGTCCTGGGACGGGCACCGCTATGTCGCGGTGGATCGTGGCGCCGACGCCGACGCGTGGGCCGATGTGGTCTACGGCAGCCCCTACGACGCGGCCGTCACCCAGGTCACCGATGGTCTGCCCTCGTCGAGTCTGTCCTGCCAGTCGGTGGTCGTCGACATGCTCGACTCGCTGCGGCTGGAGGCGGGGATGCGCGTGCTCGAGCTGGGCACCGGAACGGGCTGGAACGCCGCCCTGTTGGCGTGGCGCGCCGGCCCCGGGCAGGTCACCAGTATCGAGGTGGACCAAGGACTCGCCGATCAGGCCCGGCGACGGCTGGAGGCGTCGCACGCCGAGGTGACCGTCGAGGCCGCC
>NZ_JAAGLU010000155.1 GCF_010550245.1 Streptomyces sp. SID12501 | reverse complement strand
GGGAAATCGGTTGATTGTCTGGTTCTCGTTCTGGATCGGGAGGGTCCACACCAACGTCTGGGGTCGGCCGTGCTGGAAGTCCACGTTGCGTCGGCCATCTCGCGTCATCAGACATCCGCACAGCCGGCGCGCGAGCGGCAGGTGCGACGTGTGTGCTGCTACCGCACGGACCGAAAGACGGTCCGGATCGCGTCAACGAGTTCCTGCGCGTGCACCGCGTCGAACTGGAGGGACTGGCTCTTAGCGCCGGTGTTCCGGCGGTCCGGCGATCCATAGGAGTCGAGCTGAAATACCGGCTCCCCGTCGCGCTCTGCTTGGTGCCAACTCGCGGCCGTCTCTCGATGAGGGCGCCTACTCGAGTCGGGAGCCATGCGGCTGAGGTGGGTCACGTAAGCCAGGGGAAACCTTCCGCAATTTGGACGGCCCGCTGTTCTCGGCCGGTCGGGGTTCAGGCAACCTATCTCTCGTGGCTCGCGACGGGCTCGAGCTTTCGGCGCCAGGTGCGCAATTGCGCGTTTCAGCCCTGCAGTGTGAGGTCTCAGCTGACCCACCCCTGCCTCCCCGCCCGCGCTGCGAACGCGTCCAGCGCCGTGAGCACCTGCCCGCCTGCCACAGCGCCGACTGCCGTTGTCCGCTGACCTCCTCCAGTGCACCGGCCCCGACCAGGTGCTCGATCGCCCGCATCGCGCTACGGCCGCACCGACGCGGCCGGGCACCTGGTCCTCGACGAGCTGCGGATCGACGAGGCCGTGCTGCGCGCCGTCGACAAGATCGTGGTCGTCCCGTGCGGGACGGGGGCGTACGCCGGCCACGTC
>NZ_JAAGLU010000154.1 GCF_010550245.1 Streptomyces sp. SID12501 | reverse complement strand
TGGGAACCAGAACCGTTTCGCTCGGTGTGAGCCCCGGGATCGGGGCAGGACGTCGAAGAGAAGGTGCACTTCCCATGAACTCTGCTGCCAAGAAGGCCGCCGTGGCCCTGGCCTCCGCTGGTCTCGCTGTGGCCGGTGCCGCGGGCGCCGCTTCCGCCGACTCCGCGGCCGAGGGCGCGGCCGTGGGTTCCCCCGGTGTCCTCTCGGGCAACCTGGCCCAGGTGCCGGTCCACATCCCGGTCAACGTCTGCGGCAACTCGGTCGACGTCATCGGCCTGCTGAACCCCGCGTTCGGCAACGTCTGCGTCAACGACTGACGTCAGTCGATCTCATGACTGTGGGCGCCCCGGCCTCGCCGGTGGCGCCCACGGTCATGTCGCGTCCGGTCGGATTCAGCGACCGCCGTTGAGGTCCACGCCGCCGAGCAGCGGGGAGGCCTGGGTGGCGCCGTTCGCGAGCTTGAGGGTCTCGCCTGGCAGGTCGTTGCGGGCATTGTTGACCGTCTGCACGGTGCCGACGACCTTGCCCAGGCTGTCGCCCTGCTCGGCCAGCGCCTCGTTGGGAAGGTTCTCGGTGGCGCCGGTGGCGGCCGTCAGCGCGTCACTCAGTCCCCCGGTCAGGCTCATGGGGGGCATCGCGGCCGGGGTCCCGGCGGCGAAGGAGGGGGACGCGGCGCCGAGGAGGGCCACGGAACCGGCGACGACAGCGGCGACCTTCGTGAACTTCATTTTCGAAATCCTTTTCCAGCGGCGTCCGTAGCGCCGCTCTCGACCTGGCTAACGATTCCCCGCCGATACGGAAACGCGCGAGCGAACGCGGCAA
>NZ_JAAGLU010000153.1 GCF_010550245.1 Streptomyces sp. SID12501 | reverse complement strand
CCGTGGCGATCAGGCGTCGGTCGCCGACGGCGGTGGCGGCGGTCTCGTCGGCGGCCCGCTCGGCGGCGAGCCGGATGGTGTCACGGACGGCGCGCAGGGCGGGGTGGCAGTGGGCGGCGAGTTCGGCCGCGGCCAGGAAGTAGTGGTGACCGGCCCGGTTGTGGGCGCGTTCGTGGGCGAAGAGGGCCTCGCGCTCGGCGGGTCCCAGGCTGCGCAGCATCGCGGTGGTGACGACGATGCGGTGGGGCCGTCCGGGCAGGGCGTACGCGTCCGGGTGGGGCGAGTCGACGACGCACAGGTCACCAGCGGCGGGACGGCGGCCGGCCTGGGTGCGGGCGGTACGGAAGGCACGGGTCTGCCGGAAGGCCGAGCGCGCCAGGGTCAGCGCGCTGAGGGTGAGCACTCCGGTGGCCGCCACGGCAGCGGGGAGGACGAAGTAGTCCGAGGGGGTACGCAGGGGGTGGACGAGTTCGCCGAGGGAGGCGAGGGCGGGCAGTTTGAACAGTCCGGTCAGGACCAGGGCGCCGAGTGCGGCGACACAGGCTCCGGCCAGTACCAGGGCCGATGCGGTGAGGATCCACAGGGCGGTGGCGGGGGCCAGCCGGTCGAGGGTCCTGCGGGCAAGCGTCGGCGCGAGGAAGGGCAGGAGCAGCGGTACGAGCAGGAGGGCGGTCATAGCTCGTCGCCCTCCAGGAGGCGGCGCAGGAGCTGCTCGTCGCCGGGGTTGAGCTGGGCGACGAAGCGGGCCAGGACCGTCTCGCGGTCGGTGTCCCGGTCGAGTTCGGTGTGCATGCGCCGGGCGGTCAGGCCGGGAGCGTCCTGGA
>NZ_JAAGLU010000152.1 GCF_010550245.1 Streptomyces sp. SID12501 | reverse complement strand
CGGCACGGACGGCGTCGGGCTGAAGGCGTACTCGTCGCCCTCGATGGCGTCGACCATGGTCGTTTCCCCTCGTCACGGGCGCGGAACCGGTGGTGCGGGACGGGCCCGCCCGGTGCGGCACCTCCCCTGCACGAGGCTAGTCGGATCCGGCGAGCCGACGTAGCGCGGAGACCGCGACGTCGCGGTCCGTGGTGCGCCAGAACGGCGGCATCGACCGCTGCAGGGACTCGCCGTACCGCGCCGTGGCGAGCCGCGGGTCGAGCACGGCGACGACGCCGCGGTCCTGCGAGGACCGCACGAGCCGGCCCGCACCCTGCGCGAGCAGCAGCGCCGCGTGCGTCGCGGACACCGACATGAAGCCGTTGCCGCCGGCGCGGGCGACCGCGTCTGAGCGCGCGGACCGCACGCACCACAGGAACAGAGAGGTTCTGAGGACATGAAGAAGCGCATCGCAGCGCTCGCGGTGGCCGTCGCGCTGCTCGCGTCGGCCTGCACGACGGGCAGCCCCTCGGCGTCGGGGGGGAACGCCGAGCCCGGCTCGCTGCCCACGCTCGAGCAGAAGGACACCTACACGATCGGGTTCTCGGCGCAGCAGTCCGACCACCCGTGGACCATCGCGCTCAACGAGTCGATCAAGTCGGAGGCGGAGAAGCGCGGCCACAAGGTCGTCACGACCGACGCGCAGGGCTCGACCGCCAAGCAGGTGTCGGACGTCGAGTCGCTCATCGCCCAGCAGGTCGACGTCATCGTCATCAGCCCGCGCGAGGAGAAGCCGCTCGCCGAGGCGACGATCAAGGCGCGCGACACCGGCATCCTGGTGTTCATC
>NZ_JAAGLU010000151.1 GCF_010550245.1 Streptomyces sp. SID12501 | reverse complement strand
GGGCGGCGAGCCGTTCAAGCAGAAGAACGAGAGCCCGCAGGCCTTCGGCTACGTGACCATCGACGAGGCGATGCGGCAGTCGATCAACGTCCCGTTCGCCCAGCTGATCTTCGACGTCGGCCACGACAAGGTCAGCGGGGTCGCCCGCTCCACCGGCATCCTCGACGAGTCGATGGACCCCGATGACAACGCCTCCTTCGCCCTCGGCACCTCGACGCCCAGCGCCATCCGGATGGCCGACTCGTACGCCACCTTCGCCGCCTCCGGTACCCACCACGAGCCCTTCTCCGTGACCAAGGTCACGGAGGACGGTGAAGAACTGCCCGGCTTCGAACCCCCCAAGTCGGTCCGGGCCATGGACGACGCCATCGCGGACAACATCACCAAGGTCCTGCGCAACGTCGTCGAGAACGGCACCGGCATCAAGGCGAAGAAGCTGGGGCGGCCCGCCGCGGGCAAGACCGGCACCACCTCGAGCAACGAGTACAACTGGTTCGTCGGCTACACGCCGCTGCGCGCCACCGCCGTCTGGGTCGGGTTCCCGGGCGAGATGCGCTCGATGAACCGTCAGACGATCAACGGCCGCACCTACTACCGCGGCCCGTACGGCTCGTCCATCGCCGGGCCCACGTGGAGCCGCTTCATGACGCAGGTGCTCGCGGGCGCCGAGAACCCCGGGTTCAGCAACGCCGGCGACCGCGAGGTCTTCGGCGAGCGCGTCGCCGTGCCGTCCGTCGTCGGACGGTCCGAGTCCGACGCGCGCGGCGCGCTCGAGCGCGCGGGCTTCCGGGTGTCGGTCTCGGGGGAGCAGGTCCAGTCGCCGTACCCGGC
>NZ_JAAGLU010000150.1 GCF_010550245.1 Streptomyces sp. SID12501 | reverse complement strand
CCGGGCCTCGAGCCGCACGCGGCCGTCGCCCGCGACCACGCGGTACGCCTCGTCGCCGGGCGGGAGGTCGTCGACGAGGCGCAGGTGCACGACCCCGGGGGTGCCGAGGTCGGCGTGGCTCACCTCGACGGCGCGGCCGCTCGCACGGCCGAGCATGTCGGCGGTGAGCACCGCGACCGGGCCGAGGTCGTCGGCCGCGTCGACCACGACGACCGTCGAGGGCGTGATGACGAACGGGGGCCGCGACGACGACTCGACGACGAGCGGGGCGGGCACCACGGCGACGACGTCGGACACGGGACTCCCTCGGGGACGGACGGCACCGGCGCTGCGCAACCTACCCCTCCGGGGCGCCGCGGGTGGGCCGGACGCGCGAGCCGGTCGTGACGGGCCGCTCGACGGGCGGGACCGCCCGACCCGTCCTACTTTGCTCCCAGGCCGGTCGTCGGTCGACGGGGAGCGAGGAGCACACCATGGACGTCAACGGCATCATCAGCGCGATCGTGGTCGGCGCGATCATCGGCGCGCTCGGCCGGTTGGTCGTGCGCGGCAAGAAGCACATCTCCATCCTCGTGACGATCATCATCGGGATCGTCGCGGCACTCATCGGCACGTGGATCGCGTCGTTGGTCGGCTGGAACGAGACCAAGGGCGTCGACGTGCTGGAGATCGTCATCCAGGTCGCCCTCGCGGCGATCCTCGTGAGCCTGTACGTCGGCTCGGCGGGGCGCCGTCGCTGACACCACCCGCACGCAGGACGAGGGCGGTCCGACCCACCGGGTCGGACCGCCCTCGTGCGTCCGGGCTAGGGGGACAGGGGGCCCGCCCCCG
>NZ_JAAGLU010000014.1 GCF_010550245.1 Streptomyces sp. SID12501 | reverse complement strand
GCACGCGTTGCCGCCCGCCCTGCCGGCGGCTCCTTCCGGGCCCTCCGATGCGGAGGACGCCGCCGACGACAGCGCGGACGGGCAGCCCACAGGGCGCCGGCGCCGGGCCCTGGCTGCGGCGGCCGAGCGCGGCGGTGCGCAGGAGGCGGGCCCCCGTCCGGTGTTCGCCCTGCCCCCGGCGGAGGCCGACCGGACGGACCAGAGTGCAGCCGCGGTGCCCGCCGGGCCGGTCGGCGACCGGTTCGACGACGGTGGCCGTCATGACGGGCTCATGCACGATCCCGACGACGATCACACCCCGCCCCAGCCTCACCCGACCTCCGCTCCGACCGGTCGCCGCCGTGCGCGCCAGGCTCCGGAGCAGCCGGGGACCGTGCCTCCGGGCGGGATTCCCGGCCAGGCGGTTCCCGTGCAGGCAATGGCCGCCCAGGCCGCCGCCGGTATGCAGAGCGGCGTACCTGGACAGGGGCAGGCCATGCCCGGGCAGGCAGTTCCCCCGCAGGGGCTTCCCGCGCAGCCTGCGCTCGGACAGCCGGTCGCGCAGCCCGTTCCCAGTCAGCCTCTCCCCGGTCAGCCCGTCCCGGCACAGGGCATTCAGGGCCAGCAGGTTCCCCACCAGGTCCCGCAGCAGGCCCCGCAGTCCGTGCCCCAGGGCCATCCCCAGCAGGTCCCGGCGCAGGGTACGGCGTCCCAGCCCGCCCTCGCCCAGGGTCTCGCCCCCGGCCAGGCGATCCCCGCGCAGGCCGCCCCCGCTGCCCAGCCCCAGCCCCAGCCCCAGCCCCAGTCTTGGCCCACGACCGAAGACGAAACCCCCGACGCCGGCACCGCCGTAGCGCCGAATCCGAACAACCCGGCCGCTGCCCCTGCCGCCGTCCCGGCACCCCAGGCGGCAGCCGCCCCGCTCCCTCCCGAGCGGGTCGCGCAGCCCCGGGTCGGGCAGCCACTGCCGAACGAGGCCGCCGCCGCGCCGGTCGACCCGAACTCGACGCAGGGGCACGCGATCAGCGTGCGGACGCTCGGGCAAGGGGTGGCGTTCAGTCGGCAGGCGGCGCAGGTCCAGGCACCGGGCCAAGCGCAGACCGCGACGCCTCCGCACGGCACCAACGGCTCGAACGGCTCCGGTCGTCGCCGCAAGCTCGGTACGCGCCCCGAACCCGTCGGCCAGCCGGAGGCGACGGCCCGCCCACACCCGCAGACGGGCCAGGCCGCCACGCGCCCGGCAGCCCAGGCCGCGCCCGCCGCACCGGTCCCGGCCCAGCCCTCCCTGGCCGGCCAGTCACCCCTGCCGGGTCAGCCCTCGCTCGCCGGGCAGACACAGCTCGCCCCGGGCACTCCGCGGCTGCCCGGGTTCACCGACGGAGCCGGGCGCTCGTACGCCATAGGAGCACCGGACCAGAACGCCGCCGAGGGGCCGGAGCCGCTCGACGGGCCCGGCGGAGCCGTCGAGGTCTCCGACCAGCCGCAGCCCCGGCCCATGGACGACGAGCTGCCGCCGGAACCGCTGGACAACCCGCGCCGGCTGCTGGTGTGGCCCGCGCCGGACGTCACCACGCAGCAGGCGCTCAGCGACCGCGGATACCGGCCCGTCATCGTGAACTCGCGCGAGGAGGTCAGCGCGCAGATCGCGGCCTTCCCGGCGGCACTGTTCGTCGATCCGCTGACCGGGCCGATCACCCGGACCGCCCTCCAGTCGCTGCGCCAGGCCGCCGTGGCCGCCGAGGTTCCGGTGCTGGTCACGGCCGGGCTCGGGCAGGCGACGCGCGAGGCGGCGTACGGCGCCGACCCCGCCGTACTCCTGAAGGCGCTCGCCCCGCGTGACAGTGAGCAGCATCCGCCGCGGGTACTGCTCATCGAGGAGCACGCGGAGATCGCGCTCGCGCTGACGGCGACACTTGAGCGGCGCGGGATGCAGGTCGCGCGGGCCGCGAGCGACGCCGACGCGGTCACGCTGGCCTCGCAGTTGCGGCCGAACCTGGTGGTCATGGACCTGCTTCAGGTAAAGCGTCGTAGGTCCGGAATCGTGGACTGGCTGCGGGCGAACGGGCAGTTGAACCGCACACCTCTGGTCGTCTACACGGCTGCCGTCGACCAGGCCGACCTGCCGAGGCTCGCGTCGGGCGAGACGGTGCTGTTCCTCGCCGAACGGTCCACCAGCGCCGATGTGCAGAGCCGGATCGTCGATCTGCTCGCCCGCATCGGCACCAATTGATCAATACCGATCGGCACATTCTGCATACGTGGGGTGGGGCAATGTTTCACGTGAAACATTGCCCCACCCCACGTATGTCAGCCACGTATGTCAGCCACGCATGTCACCCGTGCATGAGCCCCGGCCGGCCGTCAGAGCTTGGTGACGTCCAACTCGCCCTCCGCGTACTGCTTGCGCAGGACCTTCTTGTCGAACTTGCCGACGCTCGTCTTCGGGACCGACTCGATGATCGTCCAGCGCTCCGGGAGCTGCCACTTGGCGATCTTGCCCTCGTCGGCGAGGAAGGCGCGCAGTGACGCGAAGTCGGCGGTGGAGCCCTCCGACAGGACGACCGTGGCCAGCGGGCGTTCGCCCCACTTGTCGTCGGGGACGGCCACGACGGCCGCCTCCATGACGTCCGGGTGGGCCATGAGGGCGTTCTCCAGGTCGACGGAGGAGATCCACTCGCCGCCGGACTTGATGACGTCCTTGGCACGGTCGGTGAGCGTCAGGAAGCCGTCGGTACTGATGGTGCCCACGTCGCCCGTCTTGAGCCAGCCGTCCTCGCTGAACTTGTCGGCGGGGCGCAGGGGTTCGCTGTCGGGGCCGTTGTAGTAGGAGCCCGCGATCCACGGGCCGCGCACCTCCAGCTCGCCGGCCGATTCGCCGTCCCAGGGCAGTCGTTCGCCGCCCGGGCCGCTCAACCGGGCCTCGACGCTCGCCGGGAAACGGCCCTGCGTGAGGCGGTACGCGAACTCCGTGTCCGTACCCACCGCATGGGCCGGCGGCCGGGCGATCGTGCCGAGCGGGGAGGTCTCCGTCATGCCCCAGGCGTGGCAGACGCGCATGCCCAGCTTGTCGAAGGCGGCCATGAGGGCGGGCGGGCAGGCGGAGCCGCCGATGGTGACCTGGGTGAGGGACGAGACGTCCCGGGGGCGTGCGGTGAGCTCCCCGAGCAGGCCCTGCCAGATGGTGGGGACGGCGGCGGCGTGCGTCGGCCGAATCTTCTCGATCATCTCGGCGAGCGGGGCGGGCTGTAGGAACCGGTCCGGCATCAGCATGTTGACGCCGGTCATGAAGGTCGCGTGGGGCAGGCCCCAGGCGTTCACATGAAACTGGGGGACCACTACGAGGGAGGTGTCCTGGTCGGTCAGACCCATGGACTGGGCCATGTTGACCTGGAGGGAGTGCAGGTAGATGGAGCGGTGCGAGAACACCACACCCTTGGGATCGCCCGTCGTCCCGGAGGTATAACACATGGAGGCGCCCGTGCGTTCGTCCAGCTCGGGCCAGTCGTAACCGGTCGGCTTCCCGGCGACGAGGTCCTCGTACTCGTGCACCTGGGCGTGCGACCCAGCGAGGGCGGAACGGTCACCGGGGCCGGAGATCACGACGTGCTCGACCGTCTTGAGGTGCGGGAGCAGCGGGGCGAGCAGCGGCAGGAGCGAGCCGTTCGCGATGATCACCTTGTCGGCGGCGTGGTTGACGATCCAGGCCAACTGCTCAGGGGGCAGACGCAGGTTGAGGGTGTGCAGGACCGCGCCCATGGAGGGGATCGCGAAGTAGGCCTCGACGTGCTCGGGGTTGTTCCACATCAAGGTGGCCACGCGGTCGTCGCCGACCACTCCGAGGTCGTCGCGCAGGGCGTGTGCGAGCTGTGCCGACCGGGCCCCGATCTCGGCGAAGGAACGCCGCCGCGGTTCGTCCTCGCCGGTCCAGGTGATGACCTGCGAGTCGCCGTGGATCGTCGACCCATGGGTCAGGATCCTTGAGATCAGCAGCGGTACGTCCTGCATGGTGCTCAGCACGGCGTCCTCCCGGGGCTTCATTGCCTACTCGGTGGTAAAGGTTGTGCTGATTCTGCTCACATACCGAGCGGTACGTCACTAGGGGAGAGTGATCGATCAGATCACGTCATGCCTCGGGAACTATCGGAGGTCACAAGAGGTTCCCGTCCGGGAACCAACGGGCTGATTCACCGGCGAATTCACCGGCGCAGCCACCAGCCGATCCACTGGCTACCGACTACCGACCACTGGCGGAGCTACCGGGCGAGGACCAGCTCAGGGTCCTCGCGCAGCTTGCCGAGCGCCCGCGAGACCGCCGACTTGACCGTGCCCACGGACACCCCGAGCACCTCGGCCGTCTGGACCTCACTCAGATCCTCGTAGTACCGCAGCACCACCATCGCCCGCTGCCGCGCCGGCAGCTTCATGATCGCGCGCCACATCGCGTCGTGCAGCACCTGATGGTCCGCCGGATCGCCGACCGGCGTCCCCTCGGGCTCGGGCAGCTCGTCGCAGACGAACTCGTCGACCTTCCGCTTCCGCCACTGCGACGTCCGCGTGTTCAGCAGCGCCCGACGGACGTAGCCGTCCAGCGCACGGTGGTCCTCGATCCGCTCCCACGCGACGTACGTCTTGGTGAGCGCGGTCTGCAGCAGGTCCTCCGCGTCGCTCGGATTCGCGGTGAGCGACCGGGCGGTGCGCAGCAGCACCGGGCGGCGGGCCTTCACGTACGACGAGAACGAGGGGTACGTGGGGTACGAGGGATGCTTGGGGTAGGACGCGAACGACAGGGTCTGCGTCGTCGGCGTAGCCGCGTTCGAAGCGCTCGTGCAGACGAGTGTGGTCATGGCTCTACGCTAGGTTCGCCCCCTACTCGGGCGGATCGGCCGCAGGTCCCGAAGCCACGTCCGCCTCAGGTTGTAGGAAGGGGGCTGCCTCCACCTCCTGAAGGTGGAGGCCGGGTACGGGACTATGAGGGTTCAACCCTGAGGGGTCGTACAGCGGTAGTACGGAGGCTGCTCCTCCAGTAGTAGAGGGAACCCCGGGCCCACTGGCCGGCCGGACGGTCGCGCTCATCCGGCGGCCGTCAGCACCAGCCCCGAGGTCGGCACCCCCGTACCTGCTGTGACCAGCGCTGTTTCCGCGCCCGGCACCTGGTTGACGGAGGTTCCGCGGAGCTGTCGTACCGCCTCCGCGATGCCGTTCATGCCGTGCAGGTACGCCTCCCCGAGCTGACCCCCGTGCGTGTTCAGGGGCAGCCCCTCGGCCGCGACGAAATCCGCCGCCTCACCCGGTGCGCAGAAGCCGAACTCCTCCAGCTGCATCAGCACGAACGGTGTGAAGTGGTCGTACAGGATGGCGACGTCGATGTCGGCCGGGCCCACCCCGGCGGTCCGCCACAGCTGACGGGCCACCACGCCCATCTCCGGGAGCCCGGTGAGGTCGTCGCGGTAGAAGCTGGTCATCTGTTCCTGCGCTCGGCCGGCGCCCTGAGCCGCCGCCGCGACGACGACGGGCGACTGCCGCAGCTCGCGCGCCCGTTCGACGGAGGTGACGACGACCGCCTGGCCGCCGTCCGTCTCCTGGCAGCAGTCCAGCAGCCGCAGCGGCTCGGCGATCCAGCGCGAGGCCGCGTGGTCGGCGAGGGTGATGGGCCGGCCGTGGAACCAGGCGGCCGGATTGGTCGCCGCGTACTTCCGGCCGCGGACGGCGACCTGCCCGAACGCCTCCGGCGACAGCCCGTACGCGTACAGGTACCGCTGCGCCGCCATCGCCACCCAGGAGGCGGGCGTGAGCAGCCCGAACGGCAGCGACCAGCCGAGCGCCACTCCCTCCGCCGACGGCTCCCGCCGCTGCACCCCCGACCCGAACCGCCGCCCCGACCGCTCGTTGAACGCCCGGTAGCAGACGACGACCTCGGCCACCCCGGCCGCGACGGCGAGCGCGGCCTGCTGCACGGTCGCGCAGGCGGCGCCCCCGCCGTAGTGGACCCGGGAGAAGAAGGACAGCTCCCCGATACCGGCGGCCTGCGCGACGGTGATCTCCGGGCTGGTGTCCATCGTGAACGTGACCATGCCGTCCACGTCGGCGGGCGTCAGCCCGGCGTCGTCGAGCGCGGCCCGCACCGCCTCCACGGCCAGCCGCAGCTCGCTGCGCCCCGAGTCCTTGGAGAACTCGGTGGCCCCGATGCCGACGATGGCCGCACGACCGCCTAGGTCGTCGCGCGCGTGCAGGGTCACAGGGTGCCTCCCCGCGAGGTCGACGGGGATACGGATGGAGGTACGGATGGAGGTACGGAGACGGTCACTGTCGCGGACACGTGCCGGCCGATCCCGTTCGCCCCGAGGACGCGTACGACGACCATGTCGCCCTCACCCTCACCCTCGCCGTCGACGTCCTCGATCCGTCCGGTCAACACCATGGTGTCGCCGGGGTAGTTGGGGGCGCCGAGACGGATGGCGAGCTTGCGCAGTACCGCGGTTGGCCCGAAACAGTCGGTGACGTACCGTCCCACCAGCCCGTTCGTGGTCAGGATGTTCATGAAGATGTCGGGGGACCCCTTCGCCCGCGCCGACTCGGCGTCATGGTGCACGTCCTGGAAGTCACGGGACGCGATCGCCCCGGCGACGATCAGCGTGCGTGTGATCGCGATCTCCAGCGGCGGCAGCTCGTCCCCGGCCCTCATCCGCCCACCTCCGCGGGAAGGTCGCCCCGGAACACCGGAAGCGCCGGCTGCCCCTCCTCGTACCGTACGAACTCCAGCCGCACCGGCATCCCGATCCGCACCTTGTCGTACGGCACGCCCACCACGTTGCTGACGATCCTGACGCCCTCCGCGAGCTCGATCAGCCCGACCGCGTAGGGCGGGTCGAAGGCCGGGAAGGGCGGGTGGTGCAGGACGACGTACGAGAAGACGGTGCCGTCGCCGGACGCCTCGACGGTGTCCCACTCGCCGCCGCCGCAGGCGTTGCATCCCGGCAGCCAGGGGAAACGGAGGGTACGGCAGCCGAGGCAGCGTTGGATGAGGAGCTGGTGCCGGTCGACACCGTCCCAGAAACCGGCGTTGTCGCGGTTGATGACCGGCCGGGGGCGCGTGGGGGTGGGGGTGAGGGTGGGAGCGGCCTGGGGTTTCTGCCCCGCAGGTGTCTCGGACGTCTCAGGTATCTCGGGTATCTCAGGGGCGCGTGAGGGGGCGTACGTGCGTACCGGCGCGTACTTGAGGATCCGGAAGCGGTGGGTGCCCACCGGCTCACCATCCACTCGTACGTCCGTCCGGGTCGTGACGAAGTACCCGGTGCCGAGCTTGGTGGTCTTGGGCCCGGAGACCGACTCGAGGACCGAGTCGAAGGCGACCAGGTCCCCCGGCCGCAGGGGCCGCAGATAATCCTGCTCGCAGTCGGTGGCGACGACCGAGGTGCAGCCCGCGTCGTCGAGCAGGGCGAGCAGTTCCTCGTACGCGGCCGAGCGGCCCGGATTCCCGGAGAGGCCGCCCATGGTCCACACCTGGAGCATGGCGGGCGGCGCGACGGCGTCCGGTCCGGCGTACGCCGCACTCGTGTCGCCCAGCGCCTCGCACCAGTGCCGGATCATCGGCTCGTTGACGGGATCCTTGCCGACACCGCCGCTGACGGCGGGGCGCCCTTCGAACGCGGCGAGCCGCTCGGCGAGTTGGTCACCGGGCGGATCACCGAGGCGGGGACCGGGCCGAGGACCAGGCCGATGACCGGGCTGATAACTGGGTAGGTGGGTCACGGTTTCTGACTGTCCGTCAGATAATGGAGGGTGTCAAGGGTCCGGAAAACGCCTGCGCGGCGGCACGAAGTACGTGCCGCCGCGCAGACGCGTTACCACCCCGTGAAGCGCTCCCCACAAGGGAGTTCAGGACCGCCGGGGACCCACACCCCAGCCGGCCCACGGCTCACCAGAGGTTGGTGAAGTTGACGACGGCGTTGGACTGGTCGATGGCCGTGAAGGCGGAGCCGTTCACCTGTGCCGTGTTGTTCTGGTTCGAGGCGCCGGAGCCGACCGCCTGTTGCTGCGAGGTGGACGAGTTGCCGTTGTTGTTTCCGCCCACGCCGCTGCCGATGATGCTGGCGACGGCCGAGTTCGATCCGTCGTCCGCGAAGGCGCCGTTGTCCGCCGTCGCGACGCCACTGAAGAGCGCGGCGGCGAGGGGCAGAGCCGAGACGGCGGCGAGAACGCGGGCGGTACGGATGCTTGCCATGTCTGTTCCTCCAGAACATGTACGCCCCGGCTCCAGTGCCGGACCGTACGAAGTACGCGTGATGCGTAGTGCGTGTGATGCGTGAACCACCTCTAGCCCCAAGGCAGTTGGCCACCCGCCCCGGTGCTGCTTCGCCGCTGTGCACTGCGTCGCGAGATCAGGATTGCCCACCGAATCCCCGGCGAACCACCCCGGAACCAATCATTCCCCCTCAAGCGTGATGACAAGTCGATAAACCCTCTTCAAGTCACGGAAGTTGCAGGTCAGGCCAATGAGGGTGATTCACGCCAACCAGTACGGCTGAGACCCAAGGGACGCAAGGGCCGAAGCGTTCCCGCACATTTCAAGCCATTCCGCCAAAACGACCCCGAAGGGCCACGCACCCTTCCCTTTTTCGAACATGAGTACGAACATGGAAACATGGCCACCACAGACCGGCAGGCCACGACGCTGGCCCTCGCCCACGCCCTGTCAGCCGCCGAACGCGGCCTGGCCGTCATCCCCCTGTCCCGGACGAAACTCCCGGCCCTGCGCTCCCCCCACCACGACGACCCGGCCCCGCCCCCGTGCCACGGCGAGTGCGGAGGCATGGGCCACGGCGTGTACGACGCCACGACCGACCCGTCCCGCATCCGCGAACTCTTCGCCGCCGCCCCCTGGGCCACCGGCTACGGCATCGCCTGCGGCCTGCCCCCGCACCACCTCATCGGCATCGACCTGGACACCAAGTCGGGCACGGACTCCTCCGCGGCCCTGCGCGAACTGGCACTGCGCCACCTCTTCACGATCCCCGAGACGGTGGTCGTCCTGACCCCGTCCGGCGGCCGCCATCTCTGGCTGACCGGCCCCGCGGACGCCGTGGTCCCCAACTCGGCGAGCCGACTGGCTCCCGGCATCGACATCAGAGGAGCCGGCGGCTACCTCGTCGGCCCCGGCTCCCGCACCGAACACGGCGTCTACGGCACGGCCCCCGGCACGGCCCACCTGACCCCGGCCCGCTGCCCACCGTCCCTCCTGCGCCTCCTCCTACCGCCGCCGCGCGCACACCGCTCCGCGTCCCCCACGCCGAGCGAACACGGCCAGGGCCTGGTCCAGTTCGTCCTCGCGGCCCACGAGGGCCAACGCAACACCCGCCTCTTCTGGGCAGCCTGCCGCGCGTACGAGAACGGCATCGGGCCCGCTCTACTGGCCCCTCTCGTGGAAGCAGCCGTCCAGACGGGACTTACGGAACGGGAGGCACGGGCGACCGTTGCCTCGGCGGCGCGGATGACGGGGTGGCGGGGGTGAACCCCCGGGCGGGCCGGCGGCCTGCGGCGCCGAACACGCAGGAGGGGCACCCCGGTGTCGGGGTGCCCCTCCTGATCGGCTCACACACTGAACCACTGCGGAAGCGGTGAGATTCGAACTCACGGTGACATCGCTGCCACGACGGTTTTCAAGACCGACCGGTTTCACGCGGCGGCATGCCCCTGACCTGCACACATGATGCCCCGGGGTGCATCATCCGATCTGTGTTGGCCAGAGGATGGCCACAAGGCTCTGTCGCGAGGCCGGTCGGGCCTCAGAACAGCCCCTGCCCATGGGATGAAACGTCAGCCGTTGGCGTCCTCGGGTGCCCGTCCCACCGCGAGCAGATGCGAACTGGCGGCGAGCAACTCCGGGTATGGCTCAGCCATCCGCGCGGCTGCCATGGCGGCCGCGATCAGGTCGTCTGTGGGGCCGTCGCCCGGTTGCTGTTCCACCGCTTTCACGAGCGACCACGCCGGACCCTCGATTCCGAACACCTGCACGTCGCTGAGCCCCGCTTGCCGAAGCTCATCAGCGAGTTCCTCACCACGATGGAAGTACGCCAGGGTGAAGTGATCACCATCGTGCACCCCAGTTCGGAGGATCTTCGAGACTGCCTCGTGCATGCGCTCAGTGTGGAGGTGCGCGTATGTGACGTGCTCGAACAGTGAGGCATAACGGTTGATCGCCGCTGCGGCTACCAACCCGCCCGGCTTCACGACGCGGCGCGCCTCTGACAGTGCCTGACGGCGGTCGCCAGCATCGGGCAAGTGGTAGAGCGGACCGAGTAGTTGCACGACGTCGTAGCTGTCATCGGCCGCGTCCAGGTCCCGCGCGTCTCCGAGGGACGCCGGGCAGACGGCGGACGCTTGTTCAACGTGGCGGGGAACGGGGTCCACCAAGGACACCTCGTATCCGTCCTTCACCAACCACTCCGCATGCGCTCCGGTGCCGCCCCCGACGTCCAGCACGCGCGCGGGGGCCGGCGGTAGGAAGCGGCGCAGGAGTTCTTTGGTTCGGGCCAGTTCGAGACGGCCGTCTGCCGACCGAGTCAGGCGGCTGTCCTCGTTCACGGTCTCGCCGTAAAAGCGCAGGACAGAGGGGGCCAATTCGCGATTCGACATAGCAGCAGTATGGTGTGTACCGGTGGACCAGTCCACCCTGGAGTGTCGGAAGGGAAGTCATGGCCCTACTGAAGTACGAGGAGATCGCGGAGTCGCTACGTGCTCGTATCGCCGCTGGCGAGTTCGCTCCGGATGAGCCTCTGCCATCCGGACGCGACCTCGCGGAACAGTGGTCGGTGTCGCGTGCGACCGCCATCAAAGCAATGGACGTGCTGCGTAGCGACGGTGTCGTCGTAGCCAAACAGGGAACGGGATTCGTCGTGACGAACACCCCCGTCGCGCGACCTGCGGGCGCACGACGGGCGGGTTCCGCCCGCATCTCTGGAGGCATGCCCTACGAGAGGGTGGGTGAGCCGGATTGGGCCGAGCCCCCGGTACGCGTGGCCACCGCGCTGCGCATCGATTCGGGAGTCTCCGCATTGCGGCGCATCCGACTCCACCGACTCCCGGACGGGAGCCCGCACAGCTACGCGGAAGCGTGGTTCCCGCCGGAGATCGCGGAAGCCTCGCCCCGCCTCGCGGACACCGCCCCGATCGCCGAGGGAACGACTCGTTACGTTCGTCGGCAGACCGGCCGCTATCCGGCGGAGGGGGTGGACGTGACCACGGTGCGGCTCGCAACTGAGCACGAGTCACACCACCTGGCGCTGCCTGAGGCGACGGCGGTTGCCGTCATCCTGCACACCGCGTACGACCAACAAGGGCGCCCGCTCGTATGTGAAGAGGGGGTCACCCCCTCCCCCCACTATGAGCAGGTGGAGACCTATGCGATGTAGGCCTGAGTTACCCATAGAAGAGCTGGACCGGTCCGCCGGTCCAGCTTTTTTGATGCTCTTTCAGCTCTCTGGCCAGCAGGAATGCTCCGAATGTCGACAAAGCTCATGCCGCCCGACTTGACTGGACCGGTCCACCGGTCCAGTCTATGGATGTGCCCGGAGGAAAGCCCCGCAAGGGGTGAGTACGAAGGAAGCGCGAATTGATTGAGAACTCAACAGTGTGCCGACCCAGCCACCTGAACACGGGTGGTCGATGGGTTGCCTCCCCTGCCCGGCCACGACGGGCGTACGCAGCAAAGCAGGCAGGGGAACGGGGCCCGCCGATCCGATCGGCGCCGGCCCACACCTACGACACCTCAGGAGTCAACGCATGTTCGACACGACGTCCCAGGAGTCCACCACCGACTTGACCTCCCCGGAAGCCGTGCAGATCGGCCAGGAGGTCTACGACCGCATCACGTCCGGCGAGTGCACGGACGCGGTGGCGGAGCTGAACGAGGCCTACGGCCGCAACGACTGACCCACCCACCACATCAACGGCGCGCGGCGCCCGGGGTGCAACCCGGGCGCCGCTTCGGGCCGTACCACCCTGCGAGAGGAACCACGACCCATGAAGCACATCGGTGCTGATCAGAAAGCTGTTACCACCGCTCTTCCCGACCGCGAGCCGACGTTCGCTGAGCTGGGCGCCATCTCGGTTGAGATGCCGCTGATCCTGGCGGAAGTCGAGTTGCTGGACGCACAGATCATGACGCTGGACCGCACCCCCACGGAGCTGGACGCGCGGCGTATCCGCCGGGCCCGCCGCAAGGTGCTGGCCGCCCGCCTCACCCTGGCGAACCTGACCACGATGCACATCCCGGGGGTGGGAGCGTGAGCGCGACCCTGGCACTGGACTGCCTCAGCGCGCCGCTGCGGGCGTTGCGGGTGCTGGCGGTGGACTTCGGGCATCTGCCCGCGCCGCACGTGGACGTGACCACGGTCTACCCGGACCGGCTGCGACTGAGCTTCCATGACGACCTGTCCGTGTTCGAGGCGTGGCGGGAGGCCCTGGGGGTCGACCCGGACATGGTCGACTACCGCGAGCAGAGCGCCGGCCAGACGCGCGTGCTGAAGGTGTTCGTCGACTTCTCGGGCGCCGTGCTGGAACTGACCGGCTACAGCGACATGCCCGTTGCGGCGGTGGCGTGATGGGCCGCCGCTTCAAGGACATGCAGACCCCGGAGCAGCAGTACGCGGCTCAGCAGGCCGCCCGCCGCGCTGACACTCCCGCGCCCTCGCGTCCGGTCGCCGCTGCCACGCACCGCGAGTGGGTGGCCATGTCGGCACACCAGCAGGCCGCGCACCTCGCCCGTCTGGACGGCCGTGAGGACGAGGCCCGCCGCTGGGAGCAGCAGGAAGCACAGGCCACCGCCCCGGCACCCAGGAAGCGGGGGTGGTTTCGGTGAGCCTCAACCGCAAGGGTCGGGCCGCTCTCGTGCTGGCCCTGGTCGCGGTCGTCGGCATGGCGTTCCGGGTGTCGTGGAACGCGTTGCGGGACATCGCGAACGCGGTCGGTGCGGATGACACCGCCGCCACCCTCTACCCGTTCGTGGTCGACGGCCTGATGGCCCTGGCCCTGGTCGCCGCTCTTGTGCTCGACGGCAAGGATCGGACGTTCGCGTTGCGGGTGCTGGGCGCCTACACGCTCGCCTCGTTGGTCCTCAACTACGTGCACGGTCTCGTGCCCGAGCTGCACGACGCTACGGCCGGTTGGGGACGGCTTGCCGCCGGCGAGTACGCCAACTGGGTGTTGGTCCTGCTGGCGACGTCGCTTCCGGTCGGGTCGATCTACTTCGGATCGGATCTGGTCGCCAAGGTGCTGCACCACCAGCCCACCCCGGTCCCCGACCCGATTCCGGCCCCGATCGTGAATGCGGAGGAATCTACCGAGACCATCAGTTATCGGTCTACCCCTGACCTGCTGGAATCGACTCCGCTGCCCGCGTTGGCGGCTGCGGTACCGGTGCCCGATCCGGCCGAGGTCGAACCGATCGTACGGAGTGCGGTGGCGGCTGAGTCGGTCCGTCCGCGTCGGGCGACCGGCAGGGTTCCCGCCGTCGCCCGCCCGACCCGACCGAAGCGCACACCGGATCAACTGCTCGCTGAGGCACGGAAGGTGACGGCCGGTTGGCCGGACGCCAAGCTCACCGCTGAGGGCATCCGCCTCGAACTGCACACCTCCCCGGTCAACGCCCGGATGCTGCGCGACACCTTGCGTGCCGAGCGTGCCGCCGAGGGCGGGGCGGTGGCGGTGTGAGCGGGCTGCGGATCGGCTCCGTGTGCACCGGATACGGCGGCCTGGACGAAGCCGTCCAGGCCGTGTTCGGCGGGGAGCTGGCGTGGGTGGCGGACAACGACCCCGGCGCCGCCCGCATCCTCGCCCACCACCACCCCGACGTGCCCAACCTCGGGGACATCACCGCCGTCGACTGGCACGACGTGGAACCCGTCGACATCTACATCGGCGGGTATCCGTGCCAGCCGTTCAGCTCCGCCGGCAAACGGAAGGGAACCGCCGATGCCCGGCACATCTGGCCCCACATCGCCCGTGCCCTTCGCGTTCTACGACCCCGCTACGCGGTCTTTGAAAACGTCGCAGGGCACCTTTCTCTCGGATTCGACACCGTCCTCGCCGACCTTGCCGCCCTCGGGTTCGATGCACGATGGTGCACTCTTCGCGCGTCCGACATCGGCGCCGCTCACCAGCGCAAACGGCTCTTCGTCCTCGCCTGGCCTGCCGACACCGGCAGCGCGGGACTGGCGGGGCGGGGGCCAGCGGGGGCAGCTCCCGACGGCCGTCACCTCGCTGCTGCCGACGCCCTCGACGTCGGAGAACACCGGTCCGGGACACGCCGCTCAGGGCGGGATGAACCTGCGCCACGTCGTCTCCCTGCTGCCGACACCGGTGGTCGGGGACTCCAAGGGCGCCCGCCAGTCGACAGCCCCGAACCCCCGCAGCAGTTCTCCGACGCTGACGGACCTGACGTTCAGCGGGGCACTGCTGCCGACTCCCCGCGCGTCGGCGAACGAGAACCGGCAGACCAGACGGACGCCGTCGCAGGAAGCGGGGACGCACGGCAAGTGCCTGGCAGCGGAGGTATCGAGTCTGCTGCCGACCCCGCGGGCATCCGACGGGGAGAACGGCGGACCCAACCAACGCGGGAGCAAGGGCGACCTGGCGCTCCCCTCGGCAGCACACCGGATTGGGGCGTCTACGGCCCGGCCGTCGCCCGCTGGGAAACCGTCCTCGGACGCCCCGCTCCCCGGCCAACTGACGCTCTGGGACGACTGAACCCCCCGTTCGTCGAATGGCTCATGGGCCTCGACGCCGGACACGTCACCGACGTACCCGGCCTCTCCCGCTCCGCACAGCTCAAAGCCCTCGGCAACGGCGTCATGCCCCAACAGGCCATAGCCGCACTGCACACCCTCACCACCGCCGGACACCACTCCGGCACCCTCGCCGCCTGAAACGGCCAACCCACAACCACCGTTTACAGAAGGGGAGTTGCCCGTGTCCAAGTCCGAGATCCGCCGTATCGACCGCGAGATCCACAAGGCCGCCGCCAAGCTGGAAGCGGTCAAGCGGGGCGAGTCGTGGCCGCTCAACGGTGCCGAGCGCCGGGCCATGGCCCGCGCCACCATCGGCGGCTCCTACAAGGTCGTACGGGGCAAGAGCACCGCCCGTGCGGAGCAGCAGATCGACACCACCACCTCGAACGCGGAGATGCGGCTGACCGCCGAACTGGCCGCCCTGCACGGCGAGAAGCAGCGCCTGATCACCGAAGCCGCCCGCGAGAAGGCGGCGAAGAAGCGTTCCGGCTGGTTCTGACCAGCCAACCCAGCAAGACCAGGCGCCGGGGTGCCCGCTCTTTCCACGGACCCGGCCACCCCGACGCCCTCACCCCCAACTCCCGCCCCCAAGAGGGGCAGTCAGGAGCACCACCAGCATGACCGACAACATCATCCCTCTCACCAAAACCCCCCTCACCGGCGCTGAGCCGGACGTGGCCCCCACGGTCCTGACCGTGGTGCCCGACGCCCCGCCCGCGCCCCTGACGCCGTTGTGGGTGCGCTCCGGACGTGCCGTCAAGACCGCCGTCACCCACGAGAGCACCAAGACGGCTGTTCGTGCGGTGGCCCGTCACGGCCTCTACACGTTCAACGGGGGCCGGATCGTGGCCCGCCGCACCTGGGACGGCAAGACCGGCGCCCGATACGAACGCATGATCCGCACGGCGGAAGCCGCCGGGAACCTGGAGGCCGCCGAGGAGTGGGAGGAGCGGTTGCAGCGCTTCCGCCAGGCACGCCACCACCGCCGCATGGACCTGCTGCACTCGCCCGTAGAGGCCGCCAAGGGACTTGCGGTCGGTACCGGGGTGGGCATCGGCGTGCTGGTCGCCCTCGGGGTCGTCATGGCGATCAACAACCACGACATCGGCGACGTCATCACCCCGCTCAAGGCGACCATCGAGTTCATCGCCCTGCTGATCCGAATCGTCCAGGTCACATGGGGCACCGCCATCATCGTCGGCCCGTTGCTCGCCCTGTTCGCCCTGTGGGCGGTCGGCAGCAAGCAGCAGGCCGCCCCGGCGTGGGCGCTGCCCGCGAACGTCCGCAGTGGTGAGGGTGAGCCGGTCACCCCGTCCATCGTCGTCAAGGCCCTGCGCGACCTCGGAGTACCCGCGCTGCGCAACGCCATCAAGGACATGGGCGACGCCGGCGCGTCCATGCTCGGACCGATCCGCATTGCCGGATGCGGTGTCGAGGTCGACGTGACGCTTCCCTCGGGGGTCTCCACGATCGAAGTGCAGAACCGGCGCCGGAAGTTGGCGGAGAACCTGACGCGGCACGAGCACGAAGTGTTCATCACCATCCCTCAGGCGGCCCGTACGGTGCGGCTGTGGGTGGCCGACTCCGGGGCGCTCGATGAGCCGATCGGGCCGTCTCCGCTGGTCACGGACGAGACGATGACCGCCGACTACACCAAGGGCAAGGCCCCGTGGGGTCAGGACCTGCGCGGCGACATGGCGGCACTGAGCCTGTATCAGCGCCACCTGCTGATCACCGGTCTGTCGAACCAGGGCAAGACCGTGGCCCTGCGCTCCCTTGCGCTGTGGCTGGCCCTGGACAAGTCGGTGCAGTTCTGGATCGGTGACCTCAAGGGCGTGGGCGACTGGGCCATGTTCGACGGCCTGGCCAGCATGTTCATCCAGGGCCCGACCGACGACCACGTCATCCAGGTGACCGAGATGGTCGAGGGCGCGGTCGAGGAGATGAACCGCCGTATCCAGGCCCCGCCCGGAACGGTGTTCCCCGCCCTGATCGTGATCGTGGACGAAGCACAGATGGCGTTCATGTGCCCGGTCGTCGACGACGAGCGGCGCCCCTACGGCGGAGCCAAGGCCACCTCGCGGTATTTCATGGCGGTCCGCAAGATTCACAACCAGGGCCGCGCGGTGAACGTGCTGATGTGGCAGGGGACGCAGGACCCCACCGACCAGAACCTTCCCAAGCTGGTCCGCGAGGGTGCCCACACCCGTGCCTCGCTCGCGCTGGGCACGGAGTCTCAGGCGCGGATGGCGCTGGGGGACAAGGCTGTCGACGGGGGCGCGGCCCCCAACCTGCTGCGCCCCGGCCTGGATCAGGGAACCCTGGTTCTCGCCTCGTCCGGCATCGACATTCCCGCCGGGCAGGCGTCCATCACGGTCCGCACGCACTACATCGACGACGACGCGGCCGAAGCCATCGTTGCCCGCGCCAAGGCGATGCGCGACGGGATCACCACCCTGCGCGTCGTCGACAAGGGGGAGGAGCGGGACGCCCTCGCCGACATCCTCGACGTCATCGGGGACGAGGAGCGCTCGCTGACGCAGGACGTCATCAAGCGGCTCTCGGTCCTGGACTCGGACGCCTACGGCCGCTGGTCGTTCGTCGACCTCAAGCGCGTGCTGGAGGCCGCCGACGTGGAGCCCTACAAGTCGCACGGCCGGATGAACATCCGCCGTGACGACGTCGCCCGCGCCCTCGCCGACCGCGACAGCGACGGTTCCGCTTCCGCCTCCTGATCGCGGGGAGGCAAACCCTCCCGTCGTGGGGAGGCGGGGAGAACTCCCCAACCGCCTCCCCACCCTGCCTCCCCCACTCTGATCAGCGGAAACATCATTTCGGGGAGGCGGGGAGGCACTCCAGGTCAGACCCCTGAAACCCCCTCCACAGCGCCCCCGGAAGGGGGTGTCCCTGCCTCCCCAAACCAGCACCGGAAGGGATTCCGCATGTACCCCGACCACACCCACCAGGCGCCCGACAAGCGGGCCATGACCATCCATCAGCCGACCCCGATACAGCCCGTCATCGCCGCACCCGCGCCGCTCGTTCCCGTCCAGCCGGGCACCATCCCGGCGGTCGCGAGCATCGTCCTGCCGGACGGCCGCGTCGTCACCGGCTACGCCATCAACCCCCTCCACCCCGAGCCCGTCACCACCCCGCCGGCCGTCTCCCGGACGGCCGTGAACGTCGCTCTCGGGGGCGTCGGGTTCCTCGCGGTGTGCGGCGGCCTGCTGCTCCTCACCACGTTCATCACCGCCCTCACCACCCTGATCACTCAGCTCATCACCCTGGCCGCCGTCATCTTCGGCGGCTGGATCGCCGTCCAGATCTTCGGCGCGAGCGGCCACAAGGGCGGGACCACGATCAACGCCCGCAAGGCAGTCATCAAGCGCAACAAGTTCTACGGCTGAGAGACCAACACCTGTGCTCCGAAAGGAAGTCATGACCACGCCCACCACGACATCCGCCGCCCTCCGGGACGACGACCCGCTCATGGAAGCCATCGCCCTCGCCGTCTGGGAACAGTGCGAGCGGCAGGACTACCGCACCACCAACGACGACCCCCGCAACATCGCCGCCGTCGCCGCCACCGTGGCCCGCGCACTCCTGCTCCCCGACACCACCGCCGACGACCCCGGGCCGGAGCCGGAGCCGTGGCCGACGCCGGAAGAGGCGTACGCCGACGCCCCGCACCCCCGCGACGAGTTCGACTGGCTCATCAGCCAGGCCGACGCCGGCAAGCGCAACCGAGAGTGGTGGCTGCGCCGCGCCGCCGCCGTCGACCGCAGGAGCGCCAACCTCCCGCCCGACCACCGCCTCAGGGACGAACACGCCCTCGAACTGGCCCACTTCCTGATCGAACTGGACGGCGCCACCGTCACCGGCGACCCCCGCCGCTACGTCCGCCGCCAGTACCTCTACTGGGCCAGGAACAACTAGCTACGCCAAGGGCGGCCCCCGTCTCGGCAAAAGTCCGGGGCCGCCCTTGTCACCCAGCACCCTCAAGGAACTGGAGACATCCAGCATGACCCATGACCCCCGTGCCGCGCTGCTGCGCGCGGCACTCGCCGCCGCTGAGCACGGCTGGCCCGTCCACCCCCTACGCCCCGGCGCCAAACCCCCCGCCCTGCACGGTGAGGCCGCGTGCCCCGGTACCGGCGAGTGCGCCGCCGGACACCGCAAGTGGGAGCAGCGCGCGACCCTCAACCCCGACGTCATCCGCGCCGCGTGGGCACTGCGCCCGTTCAACGTCGGCATCGCCACAGGCCCCGCCGGGCTGGTCGTCGTCGACCTCGACATGCCCAAGCCACAAGACGGTGCGGACACGCCTGACGGCTTGACGTCCTTTCAAGCGCTCTGCGAGCGCGCCGGGCATGCCGTCCCCGACACCCTCACCGTGCGGACCCCCAGCGGTGGCCGGCATCTGTACTTCACCACCCCGCCCGGCATCCGACTGCCCAGCACCAAGGGCACGTTGGCCCCGAAGATCGACACCCGCGCGTGGGGTGGCTACGTCGTCGCCGCCGGGAGCATCACCCCCGCCGGACCGTACGAGACTCTCAGCGGCTCTGTGGCGGCTCCGGTGCCCGGATGGCTGCTGAGCATCCTTCAACCGGCGCCCAAGCCGTCACAGACCCCCTCAGGGCCCGTAACGACACAATCAGGTCGATACGCTGACATCGCGCTCGGCAACGAGACCCGCAACGTCTCCGGGGCCCAACCCGGGGAACGCGAAACGAAGTTGTTCCGGGCAGCGCGCGCCATGGGGCGGTTCGTCGCGTGGGGCGACCTCCCCCGCGCTCTGGTCGAACAGGCTCTTCAGGAGGCGGGCGAGAGGGCCGGACTCACCGCTGCCGAGTGCCGCTCCACACTCCGCAGCGCACTCAACTGGTCGATCACCCACAACCAGCGCCGCCGGGACGCGGCATGAACACCCCACCCCGTCCCCCTCTGAAGAGCATCACCCTCGCTGCGACAGGCCCGCGCGCCGCCGAACCCACCGCACCCCGCACGGCCGTGGGCGAACCGAAGGGCGTCGCCGAAGGCGTCCGAAGTGCTGTTGGTTCTGACCCCGACACGGTCACCATCAGCGGCATCTGCCCCGGGCTGCAAGTGCAGTTCACCCACCCGCCCATCGCTGACTGGCTCTGTGCCTGTGGGCACCACGAGCGCGCCCGGGGCCGCGCCGCCGTCATCGAACTCACCACCCGCGTGACCGTCGGCCTCTGCCCCCACGTCACCACCGCCCAAGAAGGAAGGGCCGCCGCATGACCGAGTCGACCGCCACCCCGCCCGCCATCGACGGCGCCGCGCTGCTCAACGAGGTGGAAGCCTTCCACCGCCGCTTCAACGTCTTCCCCCACGAGGCCGCCTACGTCGCCGTGGCGTTGTGGGACGCGCACGCGCACCTGCTGGACTGCTTCGACTCCACCCCGCGTCTCGCCTTCCTGTCCCCGGAACCGGGTTCGGGGAAGTCGCGGGCCCTGGAGATCGTGGAAACCCTCGTGCCGGAGCCGATGACGGCCGTCAACGCGTCCGCCGCCGCGCTGTTCCGGTCGGTGTCCGGACCGAACGGGCGGCCCACGATCCTGTTCGACGAGATCGACACCGTGTTCGGCCCGAAGGCGGGCGACAACGAGGAACTGCGCGGGTTCCTGAACGCAGGCCACCGCCGTACCGGGGTCACCTACCGGTGCATCGGGGACGGCGGCAACCAGACCGTTCAGGCGTTCCCGTCGTACTGCGGAGTCGCGGTCGCCGGACTCGGGAACCTGCCCGACACGATCATGACGCGGTCCGTCATCATCCGCATGCGCCGACGGGCCCGTAACGAGCGCATCGAACCCTTCCGCGCCCGTCTGCACGAGGCGGAAGGCCACAAGCTCCGTGACCGGCTCGCCCAATGGGCCGAACACGCACGCGGGTTCGTCATGGGCGCCTGGCCCGACATGCCCGACGAGGTCAGCGACCGCCCGGCGGACGTGTGGGAACCCCTGCTCGCCATCGCCGACGCGGCCGGCGGCGACTGGCCCGACCGGGCCCGCGCCGCGTGCGTGACGCTGGTGACCGCGTCCAAGACCAACGACAAAGGCAGTCTCGGGGTCCGGCTGCTGACCGATCTGCGTGATCACGTGATGGTCGGCATCGACCGCCTGCCCACCATCGCCATCCTCGACCGGCTCAACGCGCTCGATGACGCGCCGTGGGCCGATCTCAACGGCAAGCCGCTCGACAGCCGGCGCCTGTCCAAGATGCTCGCGGAGTACATGACGGCCGACACCGAGCCGATCGCGTCCCGCAACATCAAGGCCGCCGGGAGCGTCCTCAAGGGCTACTACGCCACCGATCTGCACGACGCGTGGGGCCGCTACTGCCCCCCACCCCCGGAAAGTCCGCTACCTCCGCTACCGGGCACCGAAAACCTGGCCTGACCTGCGATAACACGGTAGCGGCAACCACCCCCGGTTGCCGCTACCGTGCCGCTACCCATCCGCTACCGCTACCTTTCCCGCTACCTCCAACAGGCCTCTGACCTGCGCGGTAGCGGCGGTAGCGGAAGTAGCGCCCCTCAGAAGGGGGCCCCGAGCCCCAACACGGCACTTCTCCAAGGAGTTTCGCCATGGCCCGCCCCCAGATGCTCAAACTCCCCGAAGTCCTCTCCGAGATCGAGATGAGCCGCGCCGCCTTCTACCGGATGCGCGCACGCGGCAAGGCACCGAAGCTCATCAAGCTCCCCAACGGCCAAATCCGTTGCCGCCGGGGCGACTTGGATGCGTGGTGGGCCAAGCACGAGATCGCCGCCTGATCACTGACCGAACCGAAGGGACCCCGCCATACAGCGGGGTCCCTTCTCCATGAGGGAGCACGATGCACAGCTACGACGTGCGCGTTTGGAACATTCGCAAGCGCCCGAGCAAAGCCGCTCCGTTCCAACTCCGGTGGCAGGTGGACGGAACGGAACACCAAGAGAGGTTCGCGACCAAGACGCTCGCGGATGCCCGCCGTGCCGAACTACTCACCGCGACCCGCAAGGGCGAGCCGTTCGACACCGAAACCGGCCTGCCCGTCTCGGAGGTCCGCGAACGCAACCGCACGACTTGGTACGCCCATGCCCGCGCGCACGCCGCGCGGAAGTGGCCGACCGCTGCGGCGAAGCACCGAGCGAGCATCGCGGAAAGCCTGACCATCGCCACGATGGCCGTCTGCTCGACAGGGAAGGGCCGACCAGCAGACGAACTCTTGCGCCGCGCGCTCTACCAATGGGGGTTCAACGCCGGACGCCAGGACCAGGAACCGCCGGAAGCGGAGGCCGCCGCGTTGGCGTGGGTCGAACGCAACGCGCCGGCCGTTGTCGACCTGGACAACGCCAAGCGCATGCGCACGGTCCTTGAACACCTGGCCAGCCGTCAGGACGGCAAGCCCGCCGCCGCGAACACGTTCCGGCGCCGTCGCGCGGTGCTGAGCAACTGCCTGCGTCTGGCCGTGGAACACGAACTACTCCCCGGCAACCCTCTGCACCGCGTCCACTGGGAGACACCCAAAACCGTGGAAGAACTGGACGTGCGCAGCGTCGCCACCCCTGCGCAGGCGCGAGCACTGCTGGACGCGGTCCGTGCGCAGGGCCCGCGCGGGGCTCACCTGGTCGCGTTCTTCGCCTGCATCTACTACGCCGCACTGCGGCCGGAAGAGGTGTCGATGCTGAGCGCTGAACAGTGCGACCTCCCCGAGGCAGGGTGGGGACGGCTCATGCTCGCCGGCGCCCGGCCACAGGTGGGCTCAGCGTGGACGAACGACGGCAAGCCGTACGAGGAGCGGCAACTGAAGCATCGGGCCCGCCGTTCCGTCCGCCCGGTGCCCATCCCGCCTGTCCTGGTCGCCCTGCTGCGCGCTCACCTAGACGCATTCGGGACCACACCCGAGGGGCAACTCTTCACCGCCGTACGGGGCGGTCCGATCCGTTCACAGGAGTACGGCGCGGCCTGGAAGGAGGCTCGCCGGAAGGTGTTCACGGCCGCGCAGGTGGCCTCTCCACTCGCCGCCATCCCGTACGACCTGCGACACGCGTGTGTGTCGTTCTGGCTCCGCTCCGGGGTGAGCCTCGCGGAGACCGCCCGCCGCGCGGGGCAGAGCGTGGCCGTACTCCAGCGCTACTACGCCAAGGTGCTGGACGGCGAGGAAGCCAAGATGAACGCGATGATCGAGAAGGGATTGGCGGAGTAGGGGAACGGAAGCGAGGGGCGTAAATCCTGGCCGCAGGTTGGCCGCACGCGCTGGTCAGAGATGGGATACAGGCGAGTCAGGGTGAGACAGGGTGAACGCAGATGGGGTGTCCCTCACTGAGGGACACCCCATCTGACCTGCAACGCATATGACCTGCGCGGAAGCGGTGAGATTCGAACTCACGGTGACATCGCTGCCACGACGGTTTTCAAGACCGTTCCCTTAGGCCGCTCGGGCACGCTTCCCCGTGCCGGGCCTGATCAGCTCGGCGCGGGACAAGAGTAACGGGTCCTCACGTGGGCGCGTGGGTCAGCTGTCGCCCTCGCGGGAGCCCAGGGTCAGTTCGACCGTCTTTGACTTGCCGTCGCGTTCGTAGGTGATCTGGACCTTGTCGCCGGGCTTGTGGGTCCAGATCTCGCCGATCAGGGTCGGGCCGCTGTCGATCACGTGGTCGTCGAGCTTGGTGATGACGTCGCCGGGCTTCAGGCCGGCCGCGGCGGCCGGGCCGCCCGACTCGACGGGGTCGGCGGCGTCCGTCGACTTCTGGCTGATCTGCGCGCCGCCCGTGCCCTCGGTCAGGGTGACCGAGGCGCCGATCTTCGCGTAGACCGGCTTGCCGGTCTTGATCAGCTGCTGTGCGACGTACTTGGCCTGGTTGATCGGGATGGCGAAGCCCAGGCCGATCGAGCCGGACTGGCCGGTGCTCAGGCCGCCGCTGCTGGAGGACTGGATCGCCGAGTTGATGCCGATGACGTTGCCGGCCGCGTCGAGCAGCGGGCCGCCGGAGTTGCCCGGGTTGATCGACGCGTCGGTCTGCAGGGCGCTCATGTACGACGCCTTGCTGGTGGCGCTGCCGTCGCTGGAGGCCACCGGGCGGTTCTTGGCGCTGATGATGCCCGTGGTCACCGTGTTGGAGAGGCCGAAGGGGGCGCCGATCGCGATCGTCGAGTCGCCGACGGCCACCTTGTCGGAGTCGCCGAGGGTGAGCGGCTGGAGGTCCGACGGTGCGTTCTTGAGCTTGATGACCGCCACGTCGTAGCCCTGTGCGTGGCCGACGATCTCGGCGTCGTACTTCTTGCCGTCAGGGAAGGTGGCCGTCAGCTTGCCGCCGTCGACCGCGTCCGCGACGACGTGGTTGTTGGTGACGATGTGGCCCTGGGTGTCGAAGACGAAGCCCGTACCGGTGCCGCCCTCGCCGCTGGAGCTCTCGGCCTCGATGGTGACCGTGCTCGGCAGTGCCTTGGCGACCACGCCCGCGACCGTGCCCGCGTCGCGCTTCAGGTCGCCGCCGCTCTGCTGTGCGGCGGCGACCGTCGTCGACGTGGTGGAGTCGTCGTTGTCCTTGGCCAGCGTGTAGCCGAGGCCGCCGCCCAGACCGCCCGCGACCAGCGCGGCCACCAGCACGGCCGCGAACAGCCCGCCGCGCCCGGACTTCGGTTTCGGCTGCTGGTCGTACGTGGCGCCCCAGGGCGTGCCCGTGTCGCCTCCGCCTCCGCCGTCCGCGTACGCCGCGCTGTCGCCGGCGTCCATGTACGACGGCGTCACCGGCGGCGGGGGCGGTGGCCAGGCGCCCGCCTCGTGGCCCGACCCGGCGCCCTGTCCTGTCTCCGGCGCTCCTGCCGACGCGTACGCCGGTACCTGGCCCGCGTGCGCCGGTTCCGGCTCCGGTGCGCCCGGGGCGCTCGAAGGCACCGGCGGGAGCGGAGTCGTCGATGCCTCGGTCGCGGTGGCCTGCGGGGAGGCAGCAGGAGATTCCACCGGCACGGGAGGTGCGGACGGGGCCGGGGGTACCTCAGTGCCCTCGTTCTCGGTGCTCACAGCTCTGTCTCCTCGATCCACGGCTGTCCTGGTCGGTCGCACTTGGTCACGTCCGATCACATATGTACGTACCCGTTTACACGGGTACGCGGTCGGTACGTTTCAGCTGTGCGTGTCCTTTTGTATGCCGTCAGCTTTTACCACCGGCCGTCAGGGCACCATAAGCGGTGCCTGTGGGTCCGGGACGATCCTTTATATCCGACAAGTCACACAAACATGGGTATCTGTTACGCGCGCGGGGTGCCCGCCGCGTCACGACCGTCCTCCGACGGTGACACCATGACGCGGTGACCCACGCACGACAGCACCCGATCCAGGTCGTCGCCCACCGCGGAGCCTCCGAAGAGGCACCCGAGCACACGCTGGCCGCCTACAAGAAGGCGATCGAGGCCGGCGCCGACGCCCTGGAGTGCGACGTACGGCTGACCGCGGACGGCCATCTCGTCTGCGTCCACGACCGTCGCGTCAACCGTACGTCCAACGGCCGCGGCGCGGTCTCCGCACTGGAGCTCGCCGATCTCGCCGCCCTGGACTTCGGTTCCTGGAAGAACGGCGACGAGGCCCCCGACTGGGAGCACCGCCCGGAGGACCGCGAGGACACCTCCGTACTCACCCTGGAGCGGCTGCTCGGACTCGTCGCGGACGCCGGGCGGCGGGTGGAGCTGGCCATCGAGACCAAGCACCCCACGCGCTGGGCGGGCCAGGTCGAGGAGCGGCTCCTGTTCCTGCTCAAGCGGTTCGGGCTGGACGCCCCGGCGTCCCCGGCCGATTCGCAGGTACGGGTCATGAGCTTCTCGGCGCGCTCGCTGCACCGGGTCCGCGCCGCCTCGCCGACGCTGCCGACGGTCTATCTGAACCAGTTCCTCTCACCCCGGCTGCGCGACGGCCGGCTGCCTCTGGGGGTGCGGATCGCGGGCCCCTCGATCCGGATCGTGCGCAGTCACCCGGCGTACATCGAGCGGCTGAAACGCGCCGGTCACCAGGTGCACGTCTGGACCGTGAACGAGCCTGAGGACGTCGACCTCTGCGTGGACCTCGGCATCGACGCCATCATCACCAACCGCCCGGGCGCGGTCCTGCGGCAACTGGGCCGCTGACCAGCCAGGCTCCCGCGACGACGGAACCCCCTCGGCCACGAGCCGTCTCTTACCCGACTCCGACCCCGGTTCGCGCCAGGACTCTTGACCTGACGGTCTCCGTGAGGAAACCTCCACCTTCGGCCATACCGTCGAAATCCGGCCACTCGGTTACAGGGAGTGCACCGGCGCGTTCGCTCTGTGTTCGATCACCGCGAGTGCGTCATACAAGGCGGAAGGGACGGTTTCCGGTACAGGCCAAGGGGGCATTCACACCGTGGCGTGGGGCAAAGGAGGTCTCGGGGGTGGCGTTGGTGGTGGCACAGGAGGTGCCCACGTCGTCGAGCATGGCCGTTCCCCATGGCCCTGCGGGCGTGGGGAGAGCAAGGCACCGGATGCGCGATCAGTTGCGCACGGGCGGTGTGTCGGAATCGGTCATCGACGACGCGGTGTTGATCCTGTCCGAACTCTTGAGCAATGCGTGCAAACACGGTCGGCCACTGGGCGAGGCCCTGGCCGGTGACGGCGATGTCCGGGCAGCGTGGCGCGTGGAGAACGGCGGCAGACTCACCGTCGAGGTGACGGACGGCGGCGGTCCGACCCGCCCGGTTCCGGCGACCCCTTCGGTGACGGCGCACGGCGGTCGTGGGCTGAACATCATCACGGCGCTGGCCAACGACTGGGGTGTCCGCGACGACACCCGCGGCGAGGTCACGGTGTGGGTCGTCGTCAACGACGACGTCCACGACCCGGACGCGGGTCACCGGCGTACCGACTTCGCCACCCGCATCACGGCGCGCTCGATGTCCGCGATACCCGAGCTGGACTTCGCGGACGCGTTCGACGACATGGACTGACGGCATACGGACGGCCGGACGTGTCCACAGGTCCGGCCGTCGGTGTGCGGTCCGTTGTCCACAGGGTCCCGTCGGCCGTCGTACGAGCGGCTAGGCTCGCGCCAGTACGAGACGAGCCGTAACCGGGAGACAGCCACGATGGCCAAGAAGCGACCCCAGACGAAGGCCTCGCGGCCCCAGCTGTCCGACCGGGAGATCCCGGTTGTCGGCGCCCGTGAGCCCTGCCCCTGCAACAGCGGCCGGCGCTACAAGGCCTGTCACGGCCGGGCCGCCGCGCACGCGGTGACCGAACTGGTGCACCGGCCCTTCGAGGGCCTGCCCGGCGAGGGCGACTGGGTGGCCCTGCGCGAGCTGGTCCCCGCCGCCACCGTGGAGCTGACCCTGGCGGGCGGCCTTCCCGAGGGCGTTCCCTCGGTCACACTTGCGACGGTCCTGCCGATGGCGTGGCCCGCCCTGCGCCGCGACGACGGCTCGGTCCTGCTCGGTCTGCAGAACGACACGTCGTCCGGCGACATCAGCCGCGACCTCGCCGACACCCTCCGGCGCGCGCTCGCAGCGGAGCCCGGTACGCCCGTCCAGGGCCGCCGCGCCCCGGCCGAGGGCCCGCGACTGCAGGACCTGCTCGACCCCGAAGGCGCGTTCGAGCCAGTTGTGCACACGGGGTTCGAGTTCTGGGTCCCGGACGCGGAGAACGCCACGGCGGACGTCACCGCTTCCCTGGAGCGGGCGAACGACGCCGCCATCCCGACCGTGAAGCTGACGGGCGTCGACGCCGCGTACTGGTGCGAGACGCCGGACAAGAACCACCTGCGCTGGGTGATGCCGCACGGTGAGGAGCAGCTGCTCGACGCCCTCGCGCGGCTGCACGCGGCCGGGCGGTCCAGCCTGGGCGAGGGCACGCGCCTGGTGGGTTCCTTCCGGGCGCACGGCCTCACCGTTCCGGTCTGGGACCTGCCGACCGGCGTCACCGCGGAGGACGTCGAGAAGCCGGCCGCCGAGTTCGCCGACCGTCTCGCCACCGCCCTGGCCTCGGAGGCCCCGCTCACCCCGGAAGAGCGCCGCGCCCGTGGCGGCCTGACCAACCGACAGGTGACTCTCAGCTGACGCACAGTCGGATCGGCCCGCTCCGACCGGGTGACTCCTGTCACAACTCCCCGTGAGAACAGGGGAATCGGTGTCCGAATAGCCAAGTTCGAATTTGCGAACCGCCGATCTCTTGTTAGCGTTGCAGTAGCCCGGTTGCTGGTGCATCCCCCGTCGCCAGCAACCGGGTCTTTCTGTGCCCGGAGATCCAGCAGTGGCCCGCGCGGCGTTCTGTACGGAACCGTGCCGCGCGTCAACTCCCGTCAGGCGCACCGGAGTTGCTCCCCGACCGCAGCAACAGCGGTCCCTGCCCGGCCACTCCCGCGAACTCCGCTACCGCCATGTACGCGCCCGGCTCACCCGCTGTGCGCTCCCTGGGCGTCTCGCACACCCCCGGCTCGTCCTCCGCGCCCACCGCGCACCGCAGCTGCACGGTGTGGGCCTCGGGCCCCATGAGACTCAGTACGGACGTGAGTGCACGGCCGGTGGCGTTGCGGTAGTAGGTGCGCGCCCAGGTCTCCTCCCCCTGCGACAGCACACAGGTCTGTGCCTCGATGCCGTCGGGGGAGGTGAGTTCGGGACCGCAGCGGGCGGCCGTGGCGAGCCCCAGACCCAGCAGCAGCGGTGAACCGGCGGGAGGATCGGCGGCCTCTCGCGCCTTACCGTCCTCAGGGCCCTCCTGAGGGCCCTCTTCCGGCGTCAGGGAAAGGAGGGCGGCGCGGTCCGCGTCGCCCACCGGCCCCGCGGACGCGACGGCCAGCGGCAGGGCGACCGTGAGCGCCACGACGCCCGAGAGAGCGAGCAGACGGAGGTTCATGGAGGTGAAGATAACGACAGGGGACGGGCGCCCGGTTGCCCGCGCGCCCGACACCCCTACAACTCGGGCGCGCTCACACCCGTACGAGTGAGCGCCTCGACCACGGCGTCCACCACGGCCTCGACATCGGGCACCCAGGGCGAGGCCGAGCCGGGCAGTGGTGCGCGCTCCCAGCGGATCTGGCCCTGGCCGGTCTCCGACGGGGGCAGCGCGATGTAGCCGCCCTCGCTGTGGAAGCGGAGGGAGCCGGGCACGAAGTCCTGCGCGTACAGCAGTTCGCCCAGCTGTTCCATCGTGTACGGCTTCACGAGCAGCGACCAGCGGGTGGGCGCCGCGACGACCGGACCCAGGCGCATGCCCTTGCGGTCCAGGGCCTCGAGGGCACGGGCCGCGGCCAGGGCCGGCAGGCTCACCGCGCACGGTGCCGCGCCGCCGGTGGCGAGGATGATGGGGGCCGTCGGCCGGTTGGTCCACCACCAGCGCACCATGCGCTCGTCGGTGGTGGCCGCGAGCAGACCGGGGTCGAACGGGTGAGCACCGGGGACCGTGCACTCCGGATCCGGGCAGCCGCAACGGGCGCGCCCCTGTGGATCCGGTGCCACGCCCGGGAGTACGGGCCACTGCCATCCGGTCGCGAACGTCAGAGCCGCGCCGAGCACCTCAGGCTTCCCGCCGTCACGCCGGGACAGGAGCCTGCGTCGCCTTCCGAGCCTTCCGAGGATCTCGCGCATGAGCGCTCGTTCCTTTCCGTTGCACGCCTGGCAACACCGTGGGCCACATCACGTCATGTGCAGATCACTTCACTGTGCGTACCTTCTGGCGCATCCCAACCTGTGGGAGGCAAGGGGCAGCCCCCCTGTTGTGCGCCGAGCGCCGAGCGTTGGCTACGTCCGCGTCCATACTGCGTTGATCAAAAGCATGGGCATGGCGCGGGGTGGCGGAGTCTGGCGTTTTGCCGTCCCGCGTGTTCTCTCCGCCTCCGCCAAGGGAGGATGGGGCACGGTCGTCGATGGTTAAGACGCCCGGGTCCGTCGCCAGGTTCCGGGAGGTTCCACAACCACCCCTGGTCTTCACCGAGAACGTACCCATCAAGACCGCTGTGACGCTCCGTCGAACCAGGCCAGTCGACCGCAATAACCCGCTACCCGAGTCAGTTTTAAGCCAACTTCGCTTTTCCGCAAGGGGACCCCGGCAAACCCATGGACACCAGGAATCCCGGCAGGACAATGCTGGACATCCCCTCACGAGTGCGTGTACATGTGGAGACACTGCTAGCGGCGCAGAATCACATGGGGGTTTGCGATGCTATTGAGCAATAAGCGCCGGTCGGAAGGCCGGACGCCATGAACGCCCCGCACCTCCCGAAAGTGGCCGGAATCGATGCCACGGTTCCCTCGCCCGCACACACTGTCGCGCCCGCGCCCGTATCCCCGGACACCCCAGCAGACACACCCGCGCTGACCTGCCCCAACGGCCCCGGCATCCTCCTTCAGGACCGCCTCGCCGGCTGGGTGTCCGACCTCACAACGCTGCACGAGCTCACGGAACGGCTGGCACGCACGGCATCACTCGCCGACGCACTCCAGGAGCTGCTGCGCGCCGGAGCCGCTCTCGTGGGCGCCCGGCGCGGTCTCGTCGTTCTGGAACCCGGTGACGGCCTGGGTCCCGACACCACCATTGGCCTGGGGCTTGCCCGCTCGGACCTCGGGCACATCGAGACGATCCCGCGCGGCGCGATGCCGTACGGCCGGCTTCTCGACACGGCCGCCGGGCTGCCCGGCGGCGAGAGCGAAATCACACACCCGGACCTCCTCGCCGAGGACGGTCTCGACCCCCGCCACCGCGAGGTGGCCGCCCGCCTCGGCTACGGGGCGAGCTACTCGCTCCCGCTGTCCACCGAGTCCGCGGGCCGCCTCGGCGCGGCCGTCTGGCTGTACGACGAACCCGCGGAGCCGGTCGAACGGCAGCGTCACCTCGTCGGCCTGTACACGCGGTTCGCGACCGAGCACCTGGCCCGGCTGGTCGAAGTGGAGCGCACGCGCGCGTGCGTGCGGACGATCTCCGAGGAACTGCTGCCCGCCCGGCTGCCCCGGACGGCCGGCGTCCAGCTCGCCGCCCGGCACCGCACCGGCCCGCGCGGCGGCGGCGACTGGTACGACGCGCTGCCGCTCCCGGACGCGGCCCTCGGCCTGGCCGTGGGCGCGGTGACCGGCTCCGGGCCCAGTGCGATCGCCGCGATGGGCCGGCTGCGGGCCTCCCTGCGCGCGTACGCGGTGATGGAGGGCGAGGACCCGGTGGCGGTCCTCTCCGACCTGGAGCTGCTGCTGCGGCTCACCGAGCCCGCCCGCTGCGCCACCGCCCTGTTCGCGTACTGCGAGCCCGCGCTGCGCAAGATCACGCTGGCCGGTGCCGGGCACTGCCCGCCGCTGGTGATCGGCGAGCGGCGCACGGAGTTCGTGGAGACCACCGTGTCGGCGCCGCTCGGGATGCTCGCCTGCTGGGAGGCGCCCAGCGTGGAGTTCCGTACCGAGCCGGGAGAGACGGTTCTGCTCTACACCGACGGGCTGCTGCACCGTACCGGCGCCTCCGTGGACAGGGCCTTCTCGCGGCTGCACGCGGCTGCGGCGAGCGTGCCCAGGCAGCTGCGGGACGATCCGGGCGCGATCGCGGACCACGTCCTGCGGAGCATGCTGCCGGACGAGCTGGACGCGTCGGACGGTCAGGAGGACGTCGTACTGCTGTCGGCGCGGTTCGAGTGAGCGGCCGGACACCCGGCCGGACATCCATCCGGCCGGTCGTCCGGTGGATCGCCTCTCGCGCCCCTGGGCCCCGTCCCGTACGACCGTACGATGGACGGGGTCCAGTGCCGTATCAAGGAGGATGACCGTGGCGGACGAGCTCAATCCGGTGACCCCGGAAACTGAGACCGAGCCCGAAGAGCCGATCAAGCAGCGGAAGAACGGCCTGTACCCGGGCGTCTCCGACGAGCTTGCCGAGAGCATGAAGTCCGGCTGGGCCGACACCGAGCTGACGGGCCTGGAGCCCATCGCGCAGGCCGGTCACACCGCCGCCCGGCGAGCCGCGCTCTCCGCGCGCTTCCCGGGCGAGCGCCTGGTGATCCCCGCGGGCAATCTGAAGACGCGTTCGAACGACACGGAGTACCCCTTCCGCGCGTCGGTCGAGTACGCCTACCTGACCGGCAACCAGACCGAGGACGGCGTTCTCGTCCTGGAGCCGGTCATCGACGGTCACAGGGCGACGATCTATCTCCTCCCGCGCTCCGACCGCGAGAACGGTGAGTTCTGGCTCTCGGGGCAGGGTGAGCTGTGGGTCGGCCGCCGGCACTCGCTCGCCGAGGCCGAACAGGTGTACGGCATTCCGGCCTCGGACGTCCGCGAGCTCGCCGCCGCACTGACGGAGGCCACCGGGCCGGTGCGGGTCGTACGTGGGTTCGACGCCGGTATCGAGGCCGCGCTGACCGACAAGGTCACCGCCGAGCGCGACGCCGAACTGCGGGTCTTCCTGTCGGAAGCGCGGCTGGTCAAGGACGAGTTCGAGATCGGTGAGCTGCAGAAGGCCGTCGACTCGACGGTGCGCGGGTTCGAGGACGTGGTGAAGGTCCTCGACAAGGCCGAGGCGACCTCCGAGCGCTACATCGAAGGGACCTTCTTCCTCCGCGCGCGGGTCGAGGGCAACGACGTCGGCTACGGCTCCATCTGCGCGGCCGGCCCGCACGCCTGCACGCTGCACTGGGTGCGCAACGACGGGGCCGTGCGCTCCGGAGAGCTGCTG
Source organism: Streptomyces sp. SID12501 (assembly GCF_010550245.1). Lineage (GTDB taxonomy): Bacteria > Actinomycetota > Actinomycetes > Streptomycetales > Streptomycetaceae > Streptomyces. The sequence goes on along the minus strand of NZ_JAAGLU010000014.1, from coordinate 199,731 downwards.
CTGCTGGACGCGGGCGTCGAGACGCACACGTACTACACGGCCGACGTCACCCGGACGCTGCCGATCAACGGCACGTACACCGAGATCCAGAAGAAGATCTACGACGCGGTGTACGACTCCCAGGAGGCCGGGATCGCGGCCGTGCGGCCCGGGGGCAAGTACCGGGACTTCCACGACGCGGCACAGCGGGTGCTGGCCGAGCGGATCGTGGAGTGGGGGCTTGTCGAGGGGCCCGTGGAGCGGGTGCTGGAGCTGGGGTTGCAGCGGAGGTGGACGCTGCACGGCACCGGGCACATGCTCGGCATGGACGTTCACGACTGCGCTGCGGCGCGGGTCGAGTCGTATGTCGACGGGACGTTGGAGCCGGGGATGGTGCTGACCGTTGAGCCCGGGCTGTACTTCCAGGCTGATGATCTGACCGTGCCTGAGGAGTATCGGGGTATTGGGGTGCGGATCGAGGACGACATTCTGGTGACCGACAGTGGGAACCGGAACCTTTCGGCTGGGCTTCCTCGGCGCTCGGATGAAGTCGAGGCGTGGATGGCACGTCTCAAGGGTTGAGTTTCGTCTGCGGGTGATTCGTGTCTGGTCGCGCCCACGCGGCGGAGCCGCAAATGTCACAGCCCCGCGCCCCTGGCCATGTCGGCGTGGACCTGCATCTTGAGTTCGCCGTCGGTGAAGGGCGCCGTGGCGGGCTCGAGCGTGCCCTGCGGGATGCCGTTCGGGGCGGGCGGCTCGCGCCCGGGGTCTTGCTGCCCGCCACTCGGCGGCTCGCTGACGAGTTGGGGGTCTCGCGGGGGACCGTGAAGGCCGCCTACGACCAACTGGTCGCCGAGGGGTACCTCAGCGCTCGGCAGGGCGCCGGTACGCAGGTGGCCGCGCTGCCCTCCGCGGACGCCGGACCGCCGGAGGCACACGTACACGCGCGTGTGCCCCGGTTCGATCTGCGGCCCGGGAGTCCGGACGTGGGGACGTTCCCGGCGGACGCCTGGCTGCGGGCGCTGCGCCGGGCCATCGCGACGGCGCCCTCCCTCGCGTACGACTACGGCGATCCGCGCGGCCGGATCGAGCTGCGGACGGCGCTGTCGGGCTACCTGGGGCGGGCCCGCGGGGTACTCGCGCCGCCCGAGCGGATCGTGATCACCTCCGGGTACGTGCAGGGGCTCGCGCTCCTCACGCGCGTGCTGGACGGCGCCACGATCGCCATGGAGGACCCGGGGCTGCCCTTCCACCGTGAGGTCGTACGGCGGGCCGGCGGACGGGTCGTACCGGTGGGCGTCGACGAACGCGGCGCCCGCGTCGAGGAGCTGGCCGCCCGGCACGAGGTCGCCGCGGTCGTCGTCACGCCCGCCCATCAGTACCCGACCGGCGTCACCCTGCACCCGGAGCGGCGCCGGGCGCTCACCGACTGGGCACGCGCGCGTGACGGGCTGATCGTCGAGGACGACTACGACGGGGAGTTCCGTTACGACAGACAGCCCGTCGGGGCCCTTCAGGGCATGGCTCCGGGGCAGGTCGCCTACATCGGCACCGCCTCCAAGACGCTCGGGCCCGCCCTGCGCCTCGGCTGGATGGTGCTGCCGCCCCACCTCGTCGACGCGGTCGCCGACGCCAAGCTGCACAGTGATTTCCACACCGAGACCATCGGCCAGCTGGCCCTCGCCGAACTGATCACCAGCCACGCGTACGACCGGCACGTGCGCGCGTGCCGCCTGCGCTACCGGCGTCGCCGGGACCGGCTCGTCGAGCTGCTGGGCGCCCGTCGGAACGTGCGCGGGATCGCGGCCGGGCTGCACGCCCTGGTGGAGGTGGCCGACGAGGCGGCGGTCCTGGCACGGGCCGAGGAGGCCGGGCTCGCGGTCGGGCATCTCGGGGAGCACTGGCACGCGCTGGGCGAGGGGACGGCGGCGGAGCGTCGGGCGCAGGGGCTGGTCGTGGGGTACGGGACGCCCCGGGAGCGGGTGTATCCGGAGGCGCTGGAGGTGCTCGGGCGGGTTCTGGAGGGCGGCTGATTACGGTCTGCCGGGAGTTGGACCGGGAGTCACGCCGGGAGTGAAATTGGGTCATGAAAGAGCGGAACTATTGGGCCTGCCCATCGGTCCACCGTGCTTCTAACGTCGTCTGTATGACCAACTCCCTCGTCCCGCCCGCAGGCCCGCAGCGCGTCCTCGCCCTGGCCCAGCTGACCAACTCGGTCGGCGACGGGGCGTACTACGTCACCTCCGCCCTCTACTTCACCCACGTCGTCGGGCTCGCCCCCGCGCGCGTGGGGCTCGGGCTGACGCTCGCCTGGGCGGTCGGTTCGCTGGTCGGGGTGCCGCTCGGGCGGCTCGCAGACCGGCGCGGGGCGCGCGGGACCGCCGTACTGCTGGCGCTCGCCACGGGGGCCGCGGTGGCGTCCTTCCTCGTCGTGCGGGGGTTCGTGCCGTTCGTGATCGCGGCCTGTGCCTACGCGTCCGCGCAGTCGGGGCTCGCGGCGGCCCGGCAGGCGCTGCTCGCCGGGCTGGTGACCGCCGGGGACCGCACGCGGCTGCTCGCGCACCTCCAGTCCACGCTCAACGCCGGTCTGGCAGTGGGCGCGGGACTCGGCGGCCTCGCGCTGAACGCCGGGACCCGGGCCGCGTACCTCGGGGTGTTCGCGCTGGACGCGGCGAGTTTCCTGGTGTGCGCGGGGCTGCTGCTGCGGCTGCCGTCGGTGGCGCCCGTCGCCGTGACGAAGTCGCGGGGGCTCGGTGTGCTGCGCGACCGGCCTTACGTCGTCGTGACGCTGCTCAACACCGTGCTGCTGCTGCGCATGCCGTTGCTCAGCCTCGGTATCCCGCTGTGGATCACCGAGCGGACCGACGCTCCGGCCTGGGTCGTCTCCGCGCTGTTCGTGCTCAACACCGGGGCCGTGATGGTGTTCCAGGTGTGGATGGCGCGCGGGGTGTCGGGGCTCGCGTCGGCCACGCGCGCGGTACGACGGTCCGGGTGGGTCATGCTCGCGGCGTGCGCGGTGTTCGCCCTGTCGGCGGGGCTGAGCCCCTGGGTGGCCGTCGGTGTCCTGGTGGTCGGCGCGGCGCTTCAGGTCGTCGCCGAGATGGGGCAGTCGGCGGGGTCCTGGCAGCTGTCGTTCGAGCTGGCCACGGCCGACCGGGTCGGCGAGTACCAGGGCTTCTTCGGCACCGGCGTCACCGTGGCCCGTACCGCGGGGCCCCTCGTCCTCACCACGCTGCTGGTGGGCTGGGGGACCCCGGGTTGGCTGCTGCTGGGCGGGGTCACGCTGGTGGCGTCGTACGCGATGGGGCCGGCGGCCCGGAAGGCGGCCACCGCCGGCCCGGCGGGCGCGGGTGTCAGGCAGCCCGTGTCAGTGAGCTGACCGGCAGGGAGTCGAGGAACAGAGCCCCCGCGAAGAGGCCCGCGCTGCCCCGGGGGCTCCACGCGCGCGTGTGGAGGTCCTCGTCGAAGGCGGTCAGCGCCGCGGCGCCCGCCTCCGTGGACGTGCCGCCCGCCTCCAGGATTCCGCGGGCGCCCGCCTGGACGTGGCGCAGGCCGAGCGGGCCCGCCGTGTACAGCAACTCGGTGTCCTGGAGCGTCGACATGACGGTCACAAGGGCATCGAGACGGGCCTCCGCCTCCGTCGCCCCGGTCGAGCGGGCGGTGCCCAGGGCCTCCAACGCGCGCCGTACGTGCGGGAATCCGGCCCTCGCCTCGCCACGGGCGCCTGCCGCGCCGTACTTCGCCGACACCGAGGAGCCCCGGGAGGCTTTGCGCGGGGCGCGCTTGTCGGGGTGGGAGGCGATGCGCTTGGCGGCCGCGGCGACGTCGAGTGCCTTGGCCCGGGGGTCCAGGGCGGCTGCCGCGACCAGCAGGCCGAGCGCCCACAGGGCGCCCCGGTGGCCGCCGCCCGCGAGCTCCACCGAGTGCTCGGTGGACCGGCCGATCGCGCCGAGTTCCGTACGGAGACCGGGTGTCGGTTCGCCGGCGCGGCGCGCCGCCGCGGCCATCGCCGCGAGGCCGGGCGCGAGCGCCTTGGCCGACCAGCGCAGGGCAAGTTGGTCCTTGCGCGTGGTGCGGGCGTCGAGATCGCGCGGGTCGGGCAGGCCCGGCTTGGGAGCCAGGGCCAGCTGCCCGGTCAGCGCGTCCACGGCGGCCAGCGCCAGCGCCTCGTCCTCACGGCTGCTCATGGCCGCAGCCTACGAGGAAGCCGAGGCGGATGGGGAGGCGCTGTCGGTCGGTGCGTCCGTCGGCGGCTCACCGCTCGGGGGCGTACCGCCGCCTCCGCCGCCGCTGCCCGCGCCGGTGTTCTCGGCGTCCGGGTCGATACCCAGGGTGATGAAGCCCTTGTAGCCCTTGGAGACGTCCTTCTTGTGGACCGGCTTCAGGGTGAGCAGACCGCTGGAGGAGCCGCCGCCGTCGTACACCATGTCGTTGTCGAGGGTGGTGTAGCTGCCGGAGTGCTTCGAGTAGGGCTCCAGGGCGAAGATGCCCTCGGCCGCGTCGTCGGGGAAGAACAGCTGGCCGGTGTAGTTGACCGTGCCGCCCTCGTAGGTGCCGTCCTCCTTCTGGCCGCCGGTGTGGACCTTGAGGTGGATGTGGCAGGTGCGCGGGGTGTACCAGCCGGGGAAGATCGTCTCGAACTTGACGACCCCGTTGGCGTTGGCGACCTGGTAGCCGCGCAGGTACGTGTTGTCGTTGGCCGTGGAGCCGTCCTCGCTCTCGGCGGGGGCCGAGCCGCCGGGGTTGGCGGTGGTGTAGCCGGAGTAGTAGCCCCAGGCGTCGCAGTGCCAGATCTCCACGGCCGCGCCGGCGACCGGGGCGCAGGACTCGGTGGTGTCCTGGACGGTGATGCGCAGGGTCAGCGGGACACCGGACTTGCCCTCGGTGATGTCCTTTCTCACCAGTGCGTTGTCCAGGTAGTACGGCCCCTCGGTCACGCTCGACATGAGCACGCAGGCGCCGCTGCTCTCGCTCGCCGTGGCGGACGCCGTGGCGTCGGCGGTGGCGGTGCTCGTCGCCTCGTCGGCGAAGGCCGACTGGTAGCCCGCGACCACGAGCCCGCCGGCGGCGACCGTGCCTCCGGTCACCGCGAGAGCGCGGCGCCGGCTGATCGATGTGTCCTTGTGGTTTCCCGTCATGACCAGAAAATTAGGGACGGGGTCCGTCAGGAACATGGGTGTGGACTGAGAGCCGCCTGTGAAGCTTGAGAAACCTGAAGTCGGCGCCATCGTGACGCACGGGTCACCGCTGCGGACCGACCGCTCCCGGTGCTGTCACACCGCCATCAGCGGCGCGCCCTTCTGCCACTTGAGGATCTTGTCGAAGCTGACCACCGCACCACCCCGGCCCGGCTTGTTGCCGATGGTGACGTGATCGGCGAGTTCCTCGATCAGCGACAGACCCCGGCCGCTCTCCGCGTCGTACGAGACGGCGGCCATGGGCGCCGGTCGGCGTGGAGCCTCCGGGGCCGCCGGGCTCGCCGGGAAACCGGGCCCCGAGTCGGTGACCTCGATGCGGCACTTCTCCCCGTCGAGGTACGCGGTGACGCGATAGGCCCCGCGGGAGTCGTCGCCGTGCCCGGTGTCCCCGCCGTGCTCGACGGCGTTCGCACAGGCCTCGCTGAGCGCGACGGAGAGGTCGAAACAGATGTCCGGGTCGACACCCGCCGTCTCCATGGTGCCCAGCAGCAGGCGCCGGGCGAGCGGAACGCTCGCGGCCTCACGCCGAAGATGGAGTGACCACCAGATGCTCATGCTCCAGCCTCCAGGCCGCGGCTCGACATACCTGTACGTATTGCCGCCAGTGGCGGTGTGTAAGCACGCAGTTGACGTGATGCCGCCCATACGGGGGATGCGTCTCGGGCTTCAATCGGTGTATGTAGTGCATCAACCGACAGAAGCGATCTTCCGGTTGTACACGGTTTTACCTGGCGGTAGCCGACCGCACTCCACCTTGTGGACCTGCCGTAAGGGTGGCGTGGGGCCAGTGCGATGATGAGCCCGCCATGACTGCCCGCCGACGGCGCACAGCGCCCTCCGGAAGCGCCTTCCGGATGCTGAGGGCCGCGGTGTTCTCCGCGGTCTGTGTCGTGCTGGCCGGGGCCGGTCACACCCTCGCCTCCTGCGCCTCCGTTCCGCTGTGGACCCTGGGCGCCGGTTTCCTCGGGGTTCTCGCGTGCGCGGCACCGCTCGCCGGACGGACCCGATCACTGCCGGGCATCGTCACCCTGCTGGCCGTCGGCCAGACCGTCCTGCACACCCTGTTCGGGCTGGGGCAGCACACCGCGTCGTCGGCGGTGGCCTCCACGGCGGCCACGACAACCGCGACGGACACAGCCCTGGTCGCCCGGGCCGCCCGGCTGCTGTGCGGTGCGCCGCTCGCGGCGATCAGCCCGGCCCAGGCCCAGCGGATCCTCGCCGACGCGCGGATCGGTACGGGCGTTACGGGTGCGGGCACCGGTAGCGGTAGCGCTACCGGCATGGACATGGGGTCCATGAACCACACGGCGGACGCCCTCGCGTCCGGCGGGTCCGTCGCCTCCCTCGCCTCCCTCGTCTCCCTCCTGCCGACGCTGCCCATGCTGCTCGGCCACCTCCTCGCGGCCGTCGCCACCGGCTGGCTGCTGCGCCGCGGGGACCTGGCTCTGCTGCGGCTGATGCGGCTGTCGGCGCACGGGGTGGCCGAGGCGGCACTCGTACGATCCCTGCGCGGGGCGCTCGCGCTGGCGCGCGCACTCCTCACGGGCCTTCCGGGTACGCCCGGTACGGCGCCGCACGCACCGCGCGCGTGGACCCTCGTACCCCTCGGGCCGTCCGCCACCGAGCTCCAGCACACGGTGATCCGGCGCGGTCCGCCGGCCGCCCCGCTCGTGCTCGCCGCCTGACACGACGCGACCGCTCCCCATCGGGTACCCAGGGTCTTCGGATCCGAGGGTCCGAGTCCGAGGAAGGGCCGCCGTCGTGCGGCACGCGCGTGTGTGCGTCGTTTCGCACACGCGTCCCCCTTCCGCCTGCTCTTCGTCTCCGATCTGTCGGATCCTCTCCGGCCTGTCGGGTCGGACCTCACTCGAAGTGGAGCGCCTTCCGTCATGAAGGTTTCCCGTATCGCCGCCACCGGCGTCCTCGCCGGTGCCACCGTCCTCGTCCTGTCCGGCCCCGCCTTCGCGCACGTCAGCGTGTCGGCCGAGGGCACCGCCGCCAAGGGCGGCTACGCGACCGTCAACTTCAAGGTGCCGAACGAGCGCGACGACGCCTCGACCACCAAGCTCGAGGTCAGCTTCCCGACCGACCACCCGCTCGCCTCGGTGATGCCCGAGGCGATCCCCGGGTGGACCGCCAAGGTCACCAAGGCGACGTTGGCCAAGCCCCTCGAAATGCACGGCGAGAAGATCACCGAGGCCGTCTCCAAGGTCACCTGGACCGCCGACGACGGCAAGGGCATCCGGGCCGGCTTCTTCCAGAAGTTCCCGCTGTCCCTCGGCCAGCTGCCCGAGGACACCGACGAACTCGTCTTCAAGGCGCTCCAGACGTACTCCAACAAGGAGGTCGTCCGCTGGATCGAGGTCCAGAAGGACGGCGCCGAGGAGCCCGACAACCCCGCTCCGGTGCTCGCCCTGTCCGCCGCCACCGAGGACCACCACGGCGGCTCGGCGGCATCCACGGCCTCCGCGGAGCCCGCCGAGCAGGCCGCCGCGAAGACCACGACCACCGTCGCCGAGGCCGCCGACAGCAGCGACACCACCGCGCGCGTACTCGGCGTCGTGGGCATCGTCGTCGGTGTCGCGGGCGTGGCGTACGGCGTGGCCGGCCGTCGCCGCACCACCGTCTGACACCCGCTCACCTCCGGTGCGCACCGGGGGCGTGCGGTTGTCCCGTACGCCTCCGGTGTCCCGTACACCCCTGGGTGCGCGCCGAACCTTCCACGAACAACACCTTCGGGAACTCTCCTTATGCGCAAGAAGCTGTTCGCCGCGTCCGCCCTGCTCGTCGCGGCCACCCTGACCCTCTCCGCCTGCGGCAGCGGCGACGACTCCAACCAGTCCGTCGCCGATGTCTCCGTCGAGCCCGGCTCGGACAAGGCGGCCACGATCCTCGACCAGCCGTTCGAGAAGCCCGACCTCGTCCTCACCGACACCCAGGGCAAGCCGTACGACTTCCGCGCGGAGACCAAGGGCCGGCCCACGCTCGTCTACTTCGGCTACACCAACTGCCCCGACGTCTGCCCGCTGACGATGAGCAACATCGCCGTCGCCAAGACGAAGCTGTCCAGGGCAGACCAGGACAAGCTCCGCATCGTGTTCGTCACCACCGACCCGAAGCGGGACACCCCGGCCGCGCTGGGCAAGTGGCTCAAGGGCATCGACCCCCAGGTGGTCGGCCTGACCGGCGACTTCGCCACCATCCAGGCGGGCGCCCGCACCCTCGGCATCTCCGTCGAGCCGACGTCGAAGGACAAGAACGGCAAGACGATCTCGATGCACGGGACCCAGGTCATCGCGTTCTCCCCGAAGACCGACGGCGGCTATGTCCTGTACGGCGAGGACGCCACCGTCGACGACTACATCAAGGACCTCCCCAAGATCATCAAGGGGCAGAACCCGTGAGGCCCGCGAGGCCCGCGAGGTTCATGAAGCCCGCGAGGCGGCTGTCCGTCGCGACGGCCGCGGCGCTCGCCGGAGCACTCGTACTCGTCCTCACCGGGTGCGGGAGTTCGGGCTCCGGGTCCGACGACGACAGCGCCGGCGCCGGCCTGTCCGTCGGCTCCGCCTACATGCCGCAGCCCGTCTCGGACTCCATGGCCGCCGGATTCCTCGTCATCACCAACAAGGGCGCCGCCGGTGACGTGCTCACCCGCGTCACCAGTTCTGTCGCGGGCGAGGTGACCGTGCACAAGACCGTCGGGCAGACCATGGAGGAGGCCGAGCGCCTCGACATCCCGGCCCACGGCGAACTCGTCCTGCGGAGCGGCGGCGACCATCTGATGTTCGAGCAGCTCAAGCGCAAGCCGCGAGAGGGCGAGAAGATCTCCGTCCAGCTGCACTTTGCCAAAACCTCGCCGATCACCGTCGAGATGCCGGTGAAGTCCGCGACGTACAACCCGAAGACCGGACACTGAGACCGAGGGAGGGACCACCGTGACACAGACCATCGCCCCGCGCCTGCGGCCCCTGGTGCTGCTGTTCCTCGCGGTCGCCGCCGCGCTGCTCGCCGGGCTGGCCGGCGCCGCGCCGGTCTCCGCACACGCCGCGCTCACCGGCAGCGCCCCGCAGCAGGGTGTGGTGGTCGACAAGGCCCCGACCCAGGTGACGCTGACCTTCTCCGAGAAGGTCGCACTCTCCGACGGCGCGTTCCGCGTGCTCGACCCCAAGGGCAAGCGCGTCGACACCGGCAAGGCGACCGAGCTGAGCGGCACGACGTACGGCGTCCCGCTCCACGCCGGGCTGCCCGACGGCACGTACACCGTCGCCTACCAGGTCGTCTCGGCGGACAGCCACCCCGTCGCCGGCGCCTTCACCTTCTCCATCGGCGCCCCCTCCGTCACCTCCGTCTCGGTCTCCGACCAGACGGCGGGCGGCGGGGTCGTCGGCGCCCTCTACGGCTTCGGCCGGTACGTCTCGTACGCGGGCTTCATCGTCATGGTCGGCGGCGCCGCCTTCGTCCTCGCCTGCTGGCAGCGCGGCTCCGGCGTACGGGCACTGCAACGGCTCGTCGTCTCCGGGTGGCTCGCGATGACCGCGGCCACGCTCGCGCTGCTGCTGATGCGCGGCTCGTACACCGGCTCCGGCAAGGTCGGCGACATCTTCGACCTGGGCCTCCTCACAGACGTCCTCCAGACCAAGACGGGCGCCGCTCTCGTCTCCCGGCTGCTGCTGCTCGCGGCCGGCGCGCTGTTCATCGCGGTCCTCTTCGGGGCGTACGCCAGGCCCGAGACGGAGTCCACAGAGGATCACGAGGACGGGGAAGAGGGGGAAGAGCTGGACGACAGTTCCGCGCGGCGCGACCTCACCTTCGGGCTCGGCATCGGCGGCGGTGTCGTGGCGATCGGCCTGGCCGCCACCTGGGCGCTGGCCGAACACGCCTCGACCGGCCTCCAGCCCGACATCGCGATGCCCGTCGACGTGCTCCATCTGATCGCCGTCGCCGTCTGGCTCGGCGGGCTCTCGGCGCTCCTGGTCGCACTGTTCCGGGCGCCCGCGGACGCCCCGATCGAGGGTTCGGCCGTACGCCGCTTCTCGCGCGTCGCCTTCGGCAGTGTGCTGGCGCTGGTCGCGACCGGCATCTACCAGTCCTGGCGCCAGCTCGGCTCCTGGTCGGCGCTCACCGACACCTCGTACGGACAACTGCTGCTCGTCAAGATCGGCCTGGTGGTCGTCCTCGTCGGCATCGCCTTCATTTCGCGCCGCTGGACCGCCCAGTTGCCGGAGACCGCCCCGGCCGAGGCGGCGGCGGACGAGGATACGGAGAGCGCTGAGGAACCGGTCGCCGCAGCCGCCAAGGGCGGGGGCGCCAAGCGGGCCGCCCAGCTCGACCGGCAGCGGGCCGCCGTCGACACCGCGCGGCTGAAGCGGCTGCGCAACGCCGACCCCCTGCGCTCGGGGCTGCGCCGCTCGGTGCTCGCCGAGGCGGGCGTCGCCGTCGTCCTGCTCGCCGTCACGACCGTGCTGACGTCCACCGAGCCGGGCCGTACGGAGGAGGAGGCCAAGGCCGCCACCTCGGCGTCGTCCTCCTCGTCTCCTTCCTCCTCGGACGCGGACTCCGACGGGACGGGCGCGCTGACCCTGGACATGCCCTTCGACACCGGCGGCCAGGACGGCAAGGGCCTCGTGCGGCTCGACATCAACCCCGCCCGCGTCGGCGGCAACGTCATGCACGTGTACGTGGAACGGACCAACGGCAGGGCGTTCGACGTGCCCGAGGTGAAGGTCGCCTTCACTCTCACCGCCAAGAAGATCGGGCCGCTGACCGTGAACCCGGACCGCGTCGCCACCGGACACTGGACGGCGAACGAGATCCAGATCCCCATGGCCGGCGACTGGAAGATCGCCGTGACCGTGCGGACCTCCGACATCGACCAAGTGACCGTCGACAAGAACGCGCAGATCGGCTGAATCGCACCATGGCTGACCAGTCCACCAAGGAAGACAAGAAGGCGAACGCCGTGGGAAGTGCCCAGGAGAACGGCGAACAGGGGATCTCGCGTCGGCGGCTGCTCGGCACCGCCGGCGCCACCGGGCTCGTGCTCGGTGCGGCGGGCGGAGCCACCGGCTATGCCGTCGGTTCCTCCGAAGGCGACTCCGGCTCCGGCGCCTCCGGCCAGTCCCCGGCGCTCACTTCGGTGGGCGCGGACATGGCAATGTTTCACGGGAAACATCAGCCGGGCATCACCGAGGGCCTCCAGGCCAGCGGCCACCTCGTCGCCTTCGACCTGGCCGCAGGCGCCGGCCGCACCGAGGCCGCCGCGCTGCTGCGCCGCTGGTCCGACACCGCCCAGCGGCTCATGGCGGGCGAGGGCGCCGCGCACGACGACACGGATGTCGCCCGGGACGCGGGCCCTTCGTCCCTGACGGTCACCTTCGGCTTCGGATACGGCTTCTTCGCCCGCACCGGCCTGGAGAAGCAGCGCCCGGCGGCGCTCGATCCGCTGCCCGAGTTCTCCTCCGACCACCTCGACAAGGCCCGCAGCAACGGCGATCTGTGGGTGCAGATCGGCGCCAACGACGCCCTTGTCGCCTTTCACGCCCTGCGCGCGATCCAGAAGGACGCGGGCAGCGCGGCCCGGGTCCGCTGGCAGATGAACGGCTTCAACCGGTCGCCGGGCGCCACCGGCCGGCCGATGACCGCCCGCAACCTGATGGGCCAGATGGACGGCACCCGCAACCCGAAGCCGTCCGAGGCCGACTTCGACAAGCGCATCTTCGTGCCCTCCTCCGGCGAACCGTCCTGGATGGCGAACGGCTCCTATGCCGTCGTACGCCGTATCCGCATGCTTCTCGACGACTGGGAGCAGCTGTCGGTCAAGCAGCAGGAGGACGTCGTCGGGCGGAAGAAGTCGAACGGGGCGCCGCTCAGCGGCGGTTTTGAGACGACCGCGATGGACCTGGAGAAGGTCGACGCCAACGGCGATCTGGTGGTCCCCATCAACGCGCACTCCCGGATCACCCGCCCCGACGAGAACGGGGGCGCTGCCATCCTGCGGCGCCCGTTCTCCTTCCACGACGGGATCGGCGCGGACGGGACGCCCGACGCGGGGCTCCTCTTCGTCTGCTGGCAGGCCGACCCGCTGCGCGGTTTCGTCCCCGTCCAGCGCAAGCTCGACCGGGGCGACGCGCTGTCCACGTTCATCCGGCACGAGTCGAGCGGACTGTTCGCCGTGCCGGGCGGGGCGGGCGAGGGCGAGTACGTGGGGCAGCAGCTGCTGGAGGGGTGACGCGGCCGGTTCCCAGCCGGTGTCCGGGTCCACAGCACACCGGCTGGGCCCCTGTCACCCCTCGTGGCGGTGGGGTCGGGAAGCGCGCACCGGGTTCGGCAAGGGCCTGTCCGGCGGATCAGGTCGGGGGAAAGCAGCGGCGCCTTATCGGCACACGTGAGCGGGGCTTGGTGCGTGCAGCTGCAAGGCGGAGGAGGGCGTCAACGCGGAGCGTTGGCAACCGACGACAACGCCGCAGATGGGCGTGCCAAGCCCCGCGTCCCTGGCGTGAGCCGCCGGACAGGCCCTGGGGGCCATTAGGGTGAGGTCATGCCAGCCAGCTACGCGTATCTCGGCCCCGAGGGCACCTTCACCGAAGTTGCCCTGCGCACGCTTCCGGAGTCGGCCACCCGAGAGCTGATCCCGATGGTGTCCGTGCCGGCCACGCTCGACGCGGTGCGCAGCGGTGAGGTCGAGGCCGCGTTCGTGCCGATCGAGAACTCCGTCGAGGGCGGTATCACCACCACGCTCGACGAGCTGGTCGCGGGCTCCCCGCTGATGATCTACCGCGAGGTGCTGCTGTCGATCACCTTCGCGCTGCTGGTCAGACCGGGCACCAAGCTGTCGGAGATCAAGACCGTCACCGCCCATCCGGCCGCGCAGTCGCAGATCCGCAACTGGATGAAGGTCAACCTCCCGGACGTGGTCTGGGAGTCGTCCGCCTCGAACGCGGACGGTGCCCGGCTGGTGCAGGAGGGCCGGTACGACGCCGCCTTCGCGGGTGAGTTCGCCGCCGCCCGGTACGGCCTCACCGCGCTGGAGACCGGCATCCACGACGCGGAGAACGCGCAGACGCGGTTCGTCCTGGTGGGCAGGCCCGCCCGGCCCGCCGCGCCGACCGGCGCCGACAAGACGTCCGTCGTCATCTGGCAGCGCGACGACCACCCCGGTGGACTGCGTGATCTGCTGGGCGAGTTCGCGGTGCGGGGCGTCAACCTGATGCTGCTCCAGTCCCGGCCGACCGGACAGGGCATCGGCAACTACTGCTTCGCCATTGACGCCGAGGGCCACATTTCCGACCGGAAGGTCGCCGAGGCCCTGATGGGGCTCAGGCGGATCTGTCTCAAGGTGCGGTACCTGGGTTCGTACCCGCGTGCGGACATCGGCGTGGAGGACGTGCGCGCTCCCCTGCCGGGGACGTCCGACGAGGAGTTCGTGACGGCCGCCGACTGGGTGGCTCGTTGCCAGGACGGCCGCTTCTAGCCGGTCCTTCGGCCCTTCAGGCCGGTCCTACCAGCCGATTTCCGTTATCCACAGAAGTTATCCACAGGCTGGCTTCTCGACCTGGGGACAAGTCGACAACGGAACACCGGTCTGTCGACAAATCTCCCTACAGGCCGTCGACTCGTCCACAGCCCGGCATGCCACCCTTCGTCCACTCGTTTCCCTGGCGTAACTCCCCGGGGTTACGCATTTCCACTCGAAAGTGGGCGTTAGGGTGGTTTGCTTCGGGAATTGGCCATCCCGCGGACACCTTTCGAAATGATCACTTCAGTAATCCACAGATCTTTCGCACAGCCTGTGGATAACTTTTCCCGGGTGTGGATTACTGTGGACGACCCCGCCCCAAGTCCCCTTCACCGCAAGGGATTCGAGTCAACCAGGCACTGCCGCCCGACTCGTTCAGGGAAGCCGACCGCCTTCCTTTGACGCCACTCGGATACATCAACATTTCGGGCAAATGGCTACACAAGGTGCGTATGGAAATACCGAGTAGTGAGCGCCGACCCGGCACCGGTAGCCTTGGAGGGTGATTGACCTTCGCCTGCTCCGTGAGGACCCCGACCGTGTGCGCGCTTCGCAGCGCGCCCGTGGAGAGGACGTCGCGCTCGTCGACGCTCTCCTGTCCGCCGACGAGCGGCGCAGGTCGTCCGGCGCCCGTTTCGACGAGCTGCGTTCCGAGCAGAAAGCGCTCGGCAAGCTGATCCCCAGGGCCTCGGGCGACGAGAAGGCCGAGCTGCTGGCGAAGGCCGGACAGCTCGCCGCCGGCGTCAAGGCGGCCGACGCCGAGCAGCACGAGGCGGACGAGGAGGCCAAGAAGCTTCTCGTCCAGCTCGGCAACCTGGTCCACCCGGACGTCCCCGTAGGCGGCGAGGAGGACTTCGTCGTCCTGGAGACGCACGGCACGATCCGCGACTTCGGCGCCGAGGGCTTCGAGCCCAAGGACCACCTGGAGCTGGGCGAGGCGCTGGGCGCCATCGACGTCGAGCGCGGCGCCAAGGTGTCCGGCTCGCGCTTCTACTACCTCACCGGTGTCGGCGCGCTCCTTGAGCTCGCCCTCGTCAACGCGGCGATCGCGCAGGCCACGGAGGCCGGCTTCATCCCGATGCTGACCCCGGCGCTGGTCCGCCCGCGCGCGATGGAGGGCACCGGCTTCCTCGGCCAGGCCGCGGAGAACGTGTACCACCTGGAGAAGGACGACTACTACCTGGTCGGCACCTCCGAGGTCCCCCTCGCCGCGTACCACATGGACGAGATCCTCGACGCCGACAAGCTGCCGCTGCGCTACGCCGGCTTCTCGCCGTGCTTCCGCCGCGAGGCCGGCACCTACGGCAAGGACACCCGGGGCATCTTCCGCGTACACCAGTTCGACAAGGTCGAGATGTTCTCGTACGTCAACCCCGAGGACGCGGAGAACGAGCACCAGCGTCTCCTGAACTGGGAGAAGCAGTGGCTGACCGCCCTCGAACTGCCCTTCCAGGTCATCGACGTGGCCTCGGGCGACCTGGGCGCCTCCGCCTCGCGCAAGTTCGACTGCGAGGCGTGGATCCCGACCCAGGGCAAGTACCGCGAGCTGACCTCGGCCTCCAACTGCGACAGCTTCCAGGCCCGGCGCCTGTCCGTGCGGATGCGCGACACCAGCGACGGCAAGAACAAGGTGCAGCCGCTCTCGACGCTGAACGGCACGCTGTGCGCCGTACCGCGCACGATCGTGGCGATCCTGGAGAACCACCAGCTGGCCGACGGCTCGGTGCGCGTACCCGAGATGCTGCGCCCGTACCTGGGCGGCCGGGAGCTGCTGGAGCCGGTCGCCAAGTGACCGACGCCGCTGGGTCGTTCCCGTACCGGCTCGTCGCGACCGATCTCGACGGAACGCTCCTGCGCTCCGACGACTCGGTCTCGGCGCGCACCCGTGAGGCACTCGCCGCGGCCACCGCGGCGGGCGCCGCGCACATCGTCGTCACCGGCCGGGGCGTGCGCTGGACGCGCCACGTCCTCGACGAACTGGGCTACGAGGGACTCGCGGTCTGCGGCCAGGGCGCACAGGTGTACGACGTCGGGGCGCATCGTCTGCTGACGTCGATCACCCTGGACCGGCAGCTGGCCTCGCTCGCGCTGGCGAAGATCGAGGCGGAGGTCGGGCCGCTGTTCCTGGCGGCGAGCCGGGCGGGCCTCGACGGCGAGGTGCTGATCGGGCCGGGCTACGAGAGCGTGGGCTCGTTGCCCTTCGTGCCGGTCACGGAAGCGTCGGACCTCTGGACCGAGCCGCTGGGCAAGATCTACATCCAGCATCCGACCCTGTCCACCGACGAGCTCACCGAGGTCGCCGCCCGGACCGCGGGCGGCTTCGTCACGGTCACCATGGCCGGCGAGGGGATCGTCGAACTCCTCCCCCTGGGCCTGTCCAAGGCGAAGGGGCTGTCCCTGGCGGCCCGTCGGCTGGGCCTGAGGTCCGCGGACACGATCGCCTTCGGCGACATGCCCAACGACATCCCGATGTTGACCTGGGCGGCACACGGCGTGGCGATGGCGGGCGCCCACGCCGAACTGCGTGCGGTGGCGGACGAGGTGACGTCGTCGAACGACGAGGACGGCATCGCGGTGGTGCTGGAGCGGTTGCTGGCGTAGGCCCCTGCGGGGGCTGGGGGGTCTGGGAGGGCGGCCCGCGCGGAGTGAATCGCGCGCTCGAAGTGGCCGCCCCGGGCAGCTCCCCCCGCTTGGCGGGCCCTCCGGAGGTAGTGACTGCTCCGGAGCCCGCCGCGGGCTTGCCCTGAAGGAAGCCGCGCGAACCGCCGTGCATCGGCGTCGCCCGGCTCCGCTCCCAGTACCCGACACCAGCCACCGGATCTACGACATCAGACCTCTGACATCGGACAGATCTGGCGTACTGGACACAACTACTGTGCCTGTACGCCGCGTTCGATGCCACCGAATAAAACTGGTGAGCGGGCTCCGGGGCCGACCGGGCGCTCTACTTGCGGCGCCACCTGCGACGACGTGACTTGCTGAAGAACCAGCCCGCCGGGGGCTCGTCCGACCTCCAGGGCTGCGGCTCGGGTGCCTCGGCGCGCCATCTCGCCGCGAGCATCCGGGCGCGGGCGGACGGTTCGGCGGTTCCGGCGGAGCGTATGAAGTCCTCGTCGAGGACCAACTCGTCCCAGATGTCCCTGTCCCCTGCCATCCCCGTCCTCCTCGCCCCGCGGCCCCGTTTGTCCAGTGTGCCCGGACGCGCGTGAAGTCCCTGTCAGAAATCCCTGTCAGGAGACCGCGCGCATCCGGGCCCGCTACCGCCTACTCCTCGCCGGTCGGTGTCAGCGTGCGCAGCTTCTGGCCGGCGTACCAGGTGGCGAGGACGGTGACCGCGATCAGCAGGACCGTCGCCGTGGTCAGGCCGACGTCCGAGGTGATCAGCTCACCGCCGGTGACCTTGTGGCCGACGGCGAGGGCCCACTGCTGGACGCTCAGTGTGCGCGCCCCGGGCACCAGGGAGCCGAACAGGGCCTCCCAGACCAGGGCGTAGACGAGCCCGAAGACCACGGCGTGCCGGGACACCGTGCCGAGCAGCAGGAAGAGCGCGGCGTAGGCGATGGAGGCGACCAGCGCGGCGACCGTGTAGGAGACGGCGACCTGCTGGCCGTTGCCGTTGAGGATGAGGCCGGCGATGAACGTCGGCACCGCCGAGAACGCCATGGTGACGCCGATCGCGACGATCAGCTTGGTGTAGATGATCTTGGATCGCTTGAGCGGCTTGGAGAGCAGGTAGACGACGGAGCCGTCGTCGATCTCCGGCCCGATGGCGCCGGTGCCCGCGATGACGCCGATGAGCGGCACCATCGTGGCGAGCGCGAGGCCGCCCAGCACGTCCGCCGCCGTCTGGTCGTCGGCGCCGACGAGGCCGCGTACGGCGACGGCGATCACGATGAGCAGCAGGGGCAGCGCACCGAGGATGAGCGCCCGGCGGCGGCCGAGCAGGGCCCGGTAGGTGAGCCGGGCGACTGTGGGGTCGTACATTTTCGGCCTCCTACGCGGCGACGAGATACGAGAACACGGATTCGAGGGACTCGTCGGACGGCGAGACCGTGAGCAGCCGGATGCCGTGATCCCTGGCAACGCGGGGCAGCAGGGCGGTGAAGCGGCCGAAGTCGACGGCCTGGATGCGCAACGCGCCCTCCGCGAGGTCCACCTCGATGCCGGAGGTCGACGGGTCGGCGATCAGCGCGGCGGCCAGGGCCCGGTCGTCGCTGGAGCGGACGAGGTAGCGGTGCGGGCGGTCGGTCATCAGACGGCGGATCCGGCGGAAGTCACCGCTGGCCGCGTGCCGTCCGGCGACGACGACCTCGATGTGGGCCGCCAGCTGCTCGACCTCTTCGAGGATGTGCGAGGAGAACAGGACCGTGCGGCCCTCGGCGCCCATGCGGCGCAGCAGGTCCATGAGCTGCATGCGCTGGCGCGGGTCCATGCCGTTGAAGGGCTCGTCGAGCAGGAGGAGCGACGGGTCGTGGACGAGCGCGCTCGCCATCTTCACGCGCTGGCGCATGCCCTTGGAGTACGTGGAGATCTTGCGGTCCTGCGCGTACTCCATCTCGACCGTGGCGAGCGCCCGCTGTGCCGCCTTGGCGCCGAGGCCGTGCAACTCGGCGTTGGCGACCACGAATTCCTTGCCGGTGAGGAAGTCGTACATCGCCTCTCGCTCGGGGACGATGCCGATGTGCTTGTAGATCTGCTCGTTGCGCCACACGGGCTGTCCGTCGAGGGTGACGGTGCCGGTGGAGGGGGGCAGGAAGCCGCCCATCATGTTGATGAGGGTGGACTTCCCGGCGCCGTTGGGGCCGAGGAGGCCGGTGACGCCGGGGCCGATCGTCATGGTGATGTCGTTGACCGCCACCACGTTGCCGAACCAGCGCGAGACGTGGTCGATGTTGAGCGTGGTCACAGTCCGACCTTTCGGTAGCGGCGCAGCAGAAGGCCGTAGCAGCCGGCGATGAGACCCAGGACGGCGAGCAGGAAGACCACGCCTTCGCCGGTGCTGGGGCCCACCCCTCCGGGGTAGGCGGACGTGGCACCCAGGAAGGCCGTCTGCACCCCGTCGATGAGCGTGATGGGCGAGAAGAGGCCGATCCAGGAGACGACGCTCGAACTGCCCTGCCCGTCTCCCATGGTCTGCGCGTCGGCGATGGCCTGGAGCGTGGACACCGCCCCGTAGGAGATGGTCAGTACGGCGATGACCGCCGCGATACCGAAGCCCCGGCGCGGGGTGACCGCCGAGATGACGAGGCCGATACCGGCGAACAGCAGCGAGAGCAGTGCCACGGAGACGAGCCCCTGGAGGAAACCCTTGGTCTGGTCGGTGAAGTCGAGCTTGGCCAGCAGGGCGCCCGCGTAGAGCACGATCAGCGGCACCGCGGTGATGAGGAACAGGGCCGAGGCCAGCGCCGCGAACTTCGCCCGGACGTAGTCCGCGGTCTCGATCGGGCGCGAGAAGTACAGGGGTACGGTCTTGAAGCGCAGGTCGCGGGAGACGGCCTGGGGTGCCTGCGAGGCGACGTACAGGCCGATGACCGCCTGCATGATGATCGCGTAGTTCGTGTACTCGACGGGCAGTTTGGTGGCCTTGGTGGCGACCGCGACCGCCACCATGATGGCCGCCGGGACGCACATCACCGCGAAGAGCACCATCGGCAGCACCTTGGACTTGACCGAGCGGCCGAGGCCGTAGGAGCCGCGCAGGGACTGCGAGTAGAGCGAGCGCCGGGCGTACGCACGGCCCAGGCGCTGGCCGTCGTACGAGCGGTAGCCGATGTTGTGGATGCGGGACTGGGCGCCCGTCTGTGCCGGGGTCTGCTCAACCGCCATGGCCGACCGCCTCCTTGCCCAAGCTCTGCGGCACGTCGCCGCGTTGTTCGTCGCTGTCGGTGAAGACCTCGGAGATGTGGTGCCTGCGCTGTTCCATGCGCACCAGACCGAGGCCGAGGTCGGCGACCGTGTCCCGCACGAGGTCGTAGGTGTCCTCGCCCTGGGCGGTGAGCAGCAGGATGTGTCCGGCGCCGGGCAGGCCGCTGCCGTCGTGGGTGTCGACCCCACGCGCGTGGAGCGCGTCGCGCACCGCGGCGGTGCCGTCCGGGTGGTCGTCGGTGTCGGTCACCTCGATGGCGAGGATGGCCGTGGACTGGGTGAAGTCCGTGGTGGAGCTGGACCGCAGGAGCTTCCCGCCGTCGACGACCACCACGTGGTCGCAGGTCCGCTCCAGCTCGCCGAGGAGGTGGGACGTGACCAGCACCGAGATGCCGAAGTCGGTGTAGATGCGGCGGATCAGGCCGAGCATCTCGTCGCGGCCGACCGGGTCGAGGCCGTTGGTCGGCTCGTCCAGGAAGACCAGCTGCGGGTCGTGGACCAGCGCCTGGGCGAGCTTGACGCGCTGCTTCATGCCGGTCGAGTAGCCGCCGATGGGACGGTAGCGCTCCTCGTACAGTCCGACGTGGCGCAGGGTGTCCGCGGTGCGCTCACGGGCGGCGGCAGGCGGGAGCCCGGACATGCGCGCCATGTGCACGACGAACTCGGTGGCCGAGACGTCGGGTGGCAGGCAGTCGTGCTCCGGCATGTAGCCGACGCGCTCACGGATGGCGCCGCCCTCGGTGGCGACGTCGAGTCCGAGCACGGCGGCCCGGCCCTCCGTGGCGGGAGACAGACCCAGCAGGATCTTGATCAGGGTGGATTTGCCGGCGCCATTGGCGCCGACGAGTCCGGTCACACCGGGTCCGATGTCCATGGAGAGCCGGTCGAGCGCGGTGACCCGGGGGAACCGCTTGCTCAGGCTTTCGGTCGCGATCACAGTCACGTCCACGACGTTAGTGGCGCACACCACATCGGTCGTCAACCCGAAGAGCTGTCTCGGCATCCACCTTCAGTCGTACGGGCCCGTAGGGGTCCCCCTCAGGTCGAACAACCGACAGCCGGTTGTCCACATCAGCTCCGTTGTCCACAGACAGGCGTCCGACTGTTGACGCGGGCTCTAACAAGTGTCAGATTCGCGAGGGTCAAGTTACGGGCACGTAGCGCGGTCGATGGGGACGGTGGGCGGCGGCAATGACGACGGCGGAG
Source organism: Streptomyces sp. SID12501 (assembly GCF_010550245.1). Taxonomy (GTDB): domain Bacteria; phylum Actinomycetota; class Actinomycetes; order Streptomycetales; family Streptomycetaceae; genus Streptomyces. Next base: position 178,968 of record NZ_JAAGLU010000014.1, on the reverse strand, counting down.
GCGGACGGACCCACCGGGAGACCGGCTGGGAACCTGATCGGGGAGCCGGCCACGGAACTGGCCGGGTTCAGACGGGTGCAACGGCTGGCGTACGAGTGCGCGGAGGCCGTGGCAGCTCGGCTGGAGCCGGGGATCACCGAGCGCGAGGCGGCCCGGATGCTGCGGGAGTGGCTGCGCGAACGGGGCGTGCGGGACTGGTTCCATCTGCCCTTCGCCTGGTTCGGGGACCGCACGGCGTTCGTGAACTTCCGCATCCCGCTCCAGTTCTTCCCGACCGGCCGCCGGCTGGAGCCGGGGATGCCGTTCATCCTGGACCTGGCCCCGGTCCACCGGGGTTTCGCGGCGGACATCGGCTACTCCGGCTCGCTCGGCGCCAACCCGGTGCAGGACCGGCTGATGGCCGACCTGGAGGCGCACCGCGAGCTGATCCTGCGCGAGGTGCGCGAGCGGCGCCCGCTGCGCGAGATCTACGAGGACGTGGACCGCCTCATGGTCCGCCAGGGCTATGCCAACCGGCATCGCGCGTATCCCTTCGGGGTGATCGCGCACAAGATCGACCGGGTACGCGAACGGCCTTGGTCGCCCCGGCTGTTCGGGTTCGGAACGCAGTCCCTGAAGGGGCTGGCGGGCGACGCGCTGCGCGGCCACCGCGAGGGCTGGTCACCCCTGTGGTCGCCCTACCGCTTCTCCGACCACCCGCCGCAGCCGGGTCTGTGGGCGGTGGAACCGCATCTCGGATTCCGGGGCACGGGGGCGAAGTTCGAGGAGATCCTGGTCGTCACGGACTCCGCGGACCCGCGGGAGAGCGCGTTCTGGCTTGACGACGATCTGCCGCACGTGCGGCGCTGGGCGGAGGCGAAGTGACGATCGTGACCCTTGAGACGGAGGACGAGTGACTCTCGACGGGGCGCGTGAGCGCCGGGTACTGACGGGCGGGATCGACCTGTGTGTCGCCGAGTTGGGGGACCCGGCGGACCCCACGGTGATCCTCGTGCACGGCTATCCGGACACCAAGGAGGTGTGGTCGGAGGTCGCCGCACGGCTCGCCGACCGCTTCCATGTCGTGCTGTACGACGTGCGGGGCCACGGCGGTTCGACAACGCCGCGTCCGCTGCGTGGCGGCTTCACCCTGGAGAAGCTGACGGACGACTTCCTGGCGGTCGCGGACGCGGTCAGCCCGGACCGGCCGGTACATCTGGTGGGGCACGACTGGGGCTCGGTGCAGTCCTGGGAGTTCGTCACCGTCGCGCGCACCGAGGGCCGGATCGCGTCCTTCACCTCGATGTCCGGGCCGTCCCTCGACCACCTCGGCCACTGGACGAAGGGGCGCCTGAGGCGGCCCACTCCGCGCGCGGTCGCCCAACTCCTGGGCCAGGGACGCAGGTCCTGGTACGTGTACGCGCTGCACACGCCCGTGCTGCCCGAACTCGCCTGGCGCGGCCCGCTCGGCAAACGCTGGCCGAAGCTGCTGGCCCGCCTCGAAAAGGTCTCCGGGGACGGCTACCCGACCGCCTCCCTGCCCACGGACGCGGCCAACGGCGCCTGGCTGTACCGGGACAACGTCCGGTCCCGGCTGCGCAGGCCGCGCCCGGACGCGCACGCGCACGCGCCCGTGCAGCTCATCACGCCCCTGGGGGACGCGTTCCTCTCCGAGCGGCTGTACGACGGACTTGAGCGGTGGGCTCCCCGGCTGGTGCGCCGCACGCTCGACGCCAAGCACTGGATCCCGCGCACCCGGCCCGACCAGGTGGCCGCCTGGATCGGGGAGTTCGTGACCGCCAACGAGGGCGGGCGGCTCCCGGCGACGGCAACGGGCGCGTACGCGCAGCGTTTCGGCGGTCGGCTCGTCCTGGTCACCGGGGCGGGCAGCGGCATCGGACGGGCGACGGCCTTCGCGTTCGCCGAGGCGGGCGCCCGCGTGGTGGCCGTCGACCGGGACGCCGAAAGCGCCGTCCGCACAGCCGAGTTGGCGCGCCTTGTCGGCGCCCCCGAAGCCTGGGCGGAGCCTGTCGACGTCACGGACGAGCAGGCGATGGAGAAGCTCGCCGAGAAGGTCGCCACCGAGTACGGCGTGGTGGACGTGCTGGTGAACAACGCGGGGATCGGGCTCTCCGGGTCCTTCTTCGACACGACCCCGGAGGACTGGAAGAAGGTCCTGGACGTCAACTTGTGGGGCGTGATCCACGGTTGCCGGCTCTTCGGGAAGCAGATGGCCGAGCGCGGACAGGGCGGCCACATCGTGAACATCGCGTCCGCAGCCGCCTACCAGCCCTCCAAGGTGCTGGCCGCGTACAGCACTTCGAAGGCCGCGGTGCTGATGCTCAGCGAGTGTCTGCGTGCCGAGCTGGCGGGCCAGGGCATCGGCGTCTCGGCGATCTGCCCCGGGATCGTCAACACGAACATCACAACGACCGCGCGCTTCGCGGGAGTCGACGCCGAGGAACAGGCCCGCCGGCAGAAGCGTACGGCGCGGCTGTACGGGTTGCGCAACTACCCGCCGGAGAAGGTGGCGTCGGCGATCCTGCGCGCGGTGGTACGCAACGAGGCGGTCGCACCGGTGACGCCGGAGGCCCGGGGAGCACATCTCATGTCCCGTTTCCTGCCGAGTGCGTTGAGGACCCTGGCGCGGATGGACCCGCCCTTGTGACCGGTAACCCCAAACGGCAATAAATCTAACCAAGTTGACCAAAAGCCTTAAACTACTGGCTGGTTGTCCACAGTTTCTTCAATTCCCCTGTGGATAACCGCACTTGGCTGTGGATCAAACCTCCGCACCAAAATCAAATGCGTGATCACCGTCTCGCCCGGCACCCTTACGGGACGACCGAGAAAGAGATGGATGAAGAGATGGATGAAAGACGCACCGTGAAGGTGTCGAAGTACCTGTCGAAGCATCTGCGGCACCAGCCGGAACGGATCGGGCTCGCGCTCGACGAGGCCGGCTGGGTCGAGATCGACACCCTGATCACCGCTGCCACGGCCCACGGCTTCCGGTTCACCCGGGACGAGCTGGACCACGTGGTCGCCGCCAACGACAAGAAGCGCTTCGCGATCGACGGAACCCGCATCCGCGCCAGCCAGGGCCACAGCGTCGAGGTCGACCTCGGGCTGCCCCCGGCGACCCCGCCGCCGTACCTCTACCACGGCACGGTCGACCGCTTCCTGGACGCGATCCGCGCCGAGGGCCTTCGGCCCATGAACCGGCACGCCGTACACCTCTCGGCCGACCGTGAGACCGCGACCCGGGTCGGCGCCCGCCGAGGGCGACCCGTCGTGCTCCCGGTCGACTCGGCCGCCATGCACCGCGACGGCCACATCTTCCACGTCAGCGCGAACGGCGTGTGGCTCACTGAGGTCGTACCGCCGCGCTACCTGCGGTTCTCCGGCCCGCACTGACATCGCAGGGCACTGACACCGAACGGCACTGACCCATGCACTGACCGCCCGGTGACTGTTTCACGTGAAACATGAACGGCGCCCAGGCTCTGGAGCATGAGTCTGCACCTGAGCACCGTGATCCTGCCGTACCGCCGTTGGCACGAGGGTGGCCGTTCGACCTGGCAGCGCGCGGAGCAGCTCGGGTTCCACACCGCGTTCACGTACGACCACCTGTCCTGGCGCACCTTCCGGGACGGCCCGTGGTTCGGTGCCGTGCCCACGCTCACGGCCGCCGCCGTCACCGACACCGACCGGCTGCGCCTGGGCACCCTGGTGACGTCGGTCAAGGCTTTTTCACCTATCGCGTCCTGACCTGCCAGATTCCCCTTGGTCGGGGAGCGCGGTTGCCCGCTCAGATGCCGATGAGCCGGACGCGGTCGCCGCACAACCGGGCCATGTCGTCGATGTCCGAGGTCAGCATCGCCACCGGGCCCGGCTGACGCAGCGCCACCTCGGCGACGGTCGCGTCGATCGCGTACTTGTGGCCGTGCAGACCAGCGGCCTCGAGGAGTTCCGCGGACGCTTTCGCCGCGTCTTCGGTCACCGGCTCGACCTTGACGCGGGACAGCACCCACCGCAGCCGGGGCATGTCAACCCGCGCATGGCTGACTTCCACGATGGTGTCGGCTCCGATGACGAGGTCGGCGCCCATGGCATGGAACACCTGGAACATCACGAGAATTTTGCGGTCCTGTGCGATCCAGGCGGAGAGCCCCCGTCCGCGCCAGGACGACGGTCTCGACGTGCTCGTTCACGCAGCGCTCACCGACCCGTCCGCGCCCGTCGCCCCGAAGATCCTGGAACACGCCTCCGCCAGCTCCTCCTCGGCGAACTCCCCGTGCTCCTCCTCGTGACGCAGCAGGTCGGCGCCGAGCAACTGGTGCCGCAGCTGCCGAGCCACCGCCTGGGCCACATGACCGGAGACGTTGTCGGTGAGCTTCCTCAGTTCGGCGACCTGCTCGGTCGGCAGCGTCACCGTGATCCGTGTCGTATCCGCCATGGCCCGAACATACTGCGATATGCGCCCCCTGATCGTCCCACTCGACCCACGTCGGCAGGCGGCGCAGGGTACCCACTGCGGGCAAGACCGAGGCCGTGCCCGCCGAAAGAGGACCACCACCGTGGTCCGGGTTTGAACGCGATCGTGCCCGGCCGCCATGATGGGCTTGCCCGACGTCGGCAAGCGGCCGATCAGCGCGCGGCGCCACGTCGGACAGGGCCCGAGCGTGTCGGGTGGTGTGCGGGGCGCGGTGAGGGCCGCCTGGAATCGATGGGGCGAAAGAGCGTGGCACGGGTCGTCGTACGAGAACCACACACGGGCACGAGAGTCGCGCCGCCGATGGCCTCGCCGGAGGCAACCGCCTTCGCAAGGGCCCTGCTCGACGGCGGCTGGGCGGCGGTGTTCCTGCCCGGGGAGCCCGCCCGCCTCGGACGGCTGCTGCTGTGGCAGCCCGTGGGGGCAGCAGCCGACGGCGGCGTGGCGCCCGCGGGCATCGGGACCGAGTCTGTGGAGCTGGTGCTGCCGCACGGCCGGTCGGTCCGACGGCGCAGAGTGGAGGGGTATGCGCTGCCCGTCGCTCTCGCCGTGTCCGCCCTGGCCGGGGCACAGCCGCCGCATCCGTCCGCCACAGCCTGGCAGGCAGCCGCCCGTTTCGCGCTGCGACTGCTCGCCGACGGCCGTGTCCATCCGGCCCTCACCCCCGCCGGCTACGACACCTGGCAGGCCGGCCCCTTCACCGCCGCCCAGCGCCGGACGCTGGACGCCCTCGCCGCCGCCTTCCCGCCCCACGCACACTGCCTGCCCGAGCCCGGACCGGCCCCGCTGCGGATCGCCGAACCGGCCGCGCTGGTACGCCAGTTCTGCGACGCGATCGCCGACGATCTGGTCCGTACCCCGGCCGCGCCGCTCGCCATGGGTGCGGTGCCGTACGCCTGGCGCGAGACGCGTGCCGTACCCGCCCTGCGCGAGTGGGCCGAGGAGACCACCGCCGCGCTCACCGCCGAGGTCGGTGTGTCGCTGCGCGTCGACCTGCCCGAGGGGCGCCGTCGGCAGTTCCGGGCAGTCCTGCAGTTGCACACCGCGGCGGATCCGGCGCTCGTCGTCGACGCCGCACGGCTGTGGAACGAGCCGGCCGAGGTGGAGCGGTTGCTCGGCCCGCGCGCCGAGACCGAGACGCTGCTCGCGCTGCGCCGCGGCGCCCGCGCATGGCCCCCACTCCAGCGGCTGCTGAAGGACGCCGCCCCCGACGAGCTCCGGCTGACCGACGACGAGGCCTTCGACCTGCTGGGGGACGCAACCGACGCGCTGCGCACGGCCGGTGTCGACGTGCACTGGCCGCGCGAGCTGGTCAAGGCGCTCACCGCGACCGCGGAGATCGGGCAGCGCACCGCCCCCGGCTCCAGCGCGGGCAGCCTCCTCGACGCCGACGCTCTTCTCGACTTCCACTGGCAGATCTCACTCGGCGGCGAACCGCTCACCGAGGCCGAGATGGACGCCCTCACCGAATCCCGCCGCCCCCTCGTCCGGCTGCGGGACCAGTGGGTGGTCGCCGACCCGAAACTGGTCGCCCGCGCCAGGCGCCGCCGAATGGAACCGCTCACCCCCATGGAGGCGCTGAGCGCCGCGCTGACCGGCGAGGTGGAACGGGACGGCGACCCGATCCCCTGCGAGGCGGTCGGCCAGTTCGGCGACCTCGTCGCCCGTATCCGCGATCCTGAATCCCGTATCCCCGCCCCGCAGCCCGCCGCGCTCGAAGCCACCTTGCGCGACTACCAGAAGCGGGGCCTCGCCTGGCTGGCCGAGATGTGTGAACTCGGCCTCGGCGGCTGCCTCGCCGACGACATGGGCCTGGGCAAGACCATCACCCTGCTCGCCCTGCATCTGCACCGCCAGACCGACCCCGCCACCGCGGGCCCCACGCTCGTCGTCTGCCCAGCCTCCCTGCTCGGCAACTGGCAGCGCGAGGCGGCCCGGTTCGCACCGTCCACCCCCGTACGCCGCTACCACGGCGGCGACCGCCACCTGGACAACCTGGCCGGCGACGAGATCGTCCTGGTCACCTACGGGGTGCTGCGTCGCGACCGCGAAGTCCTCGCCGAGACCGCCTGGTCGCTGGTCGCCGCCGACGAGGCCCAGCACGTCAAGAACCCTTACGCCGTCACCGCCCGCGAACTGCGTGCCCTGCCCGCCCGCGCCCGCGTCGCCCTCACCGGCACCCCCGTGGAGAACAACCTCTCCGAACTGTGGGCGCTGCTCGACTGGACCACCCCCGGACTCCTCGGCCCGCTGACCGCCTTCCGCGACCGGTACGCCCGCCCCATCGAGGCCGGCGAGGACCCCGAGGCCGCCGAGCGCCTGTCCCGTCTCGTCCGTCCCTTCCTGCTGCGCCGCAGAAAGTCCGACCCGGGGATCGCACCCGAGCTGCCGCCCAAGACCGAGACCGACCGCGTCGTCTCGCTGACGGCCGAACAGACCAGCCTGTACGAGGCGGTGGTCCGCGAGACCATGGCGAGGATCGCGGAGTCCGAGGGCATCGCCCGCCGCGGCCTGGTGCTCAAACTGCTCACCGCGCTGAAGCAGATCTGCAACCACCCGGCCCAGTATTTGAAAGAACACGGCTTGAAGGAGCACGGTCTGCGTCGGTCCACACCGTTGCGAGGCCGCTCAGGCAAGCTCGAACTGCTCGACGAACTGCTCGACACCATCACCGCCGAGGGTGAGTCGGTGCTGGTCTTCACCCAGTACAAGCAGATGGCGACCCTTCTGGAGAAACATCTCGCCGAGCGCGGCATCCCCACCCTCTTCCTGCACGGCGGCACCCCCGTCGCACGGCGCGAGGAGATGGTGGAACGCTTCCAGCGCGGTGAAGTACCGGTGTTCCTGCTGTCGTTGAAGGCGGCGGGCACCGGCCTCAACCTCACCCGCGCCACCCACGTCGTGCACTACGACCGCTGGTGGAACCCGGCCGTCGAGGACCAGGCCACCGACCGCGCCTACCGCATCGGCCAGGACAGGCCTGTCCAGGTGCACAAGCTCATCGCCGAGGGCACCGTGGAGGACAAGGTGGCGAAGCTCCTGGAATCCAAGCGCGCGCTCGCCGACTCCGTCGTCGGCTCCGGCGAGGCCGCCCTCACCGAACTGTCCGACGCCGACCTCGCCGAACTCGTCTCCCTGGGGAGGCAGTCATGAACTCCTCGCTCCCCGGCCCGCGCCGCGCACCCGCCCGTGGCAGACGCGCCTTCGCCGCCACCTGGTGGGGCCAGGCATGGGTGACGGCCCTGGAGGACTCCACCCTGGACTCCGGACGTCTGTCCCGCGGACGCACCTACGCCCGCCAGGGCAAGGTCGGTACGACCACCGTCGCCCCGGGCCAGGTCAAAGCCGCGGTCCAGGGCAGCCGCCCGCGCCCGTATCGCGCCTCGGTCCACCTGCCCATCCTCACCGACACCCAGTGGGACACCCTCCTCGACACCGTCGCGGCCCGAGCCGGGCATCTCGCCGCGCTCCTCGACGGCGAGATGCCCGCCGAACTCGTCGACGACGCCCGCCAGGCAGGCGTCCCCCTCCTCCCGCTGCCCACCGAACTCGACCCTGACTGCTCCTGCCCCGACTGGGGACACCCCTGCAAGCACGCCGCCGCGCTCTGCTACGCCATCGCCACCACCATCGACGCCGACCCGTTCGTCCTCTTCGCGCTGCGCGGCCGTGGTCGCGAGGAGGTCCTCACCCAACTGCGCGCACGCCGTACAGCCACACAGGAGACCGCGAGTCCCCCGGCCCCGGACGGCATCCCCGCCGCAGCCGCGTACACCCGCTGGGCCGATCACGCCCCCCATCTGCCCGAACCCCCCGAGCCGTCCGCCCACACCATCACGCTCCCCGTCACTCCGCCGTTCGGCAGTGGGCTGGCCACCACGGACCTGGAGCGGCTCATGACCGACGCTGCCGCCCGCGCCGCGCGACTCCTCGCGGGTGACACCACCGACCTGCACCTGACCCCGCACCAGGACGCGGTACGGATCGCCGCGAGCAGTCACGGGCCCGAGTGGTTCCACCGCCTGACCGTGAACACAGGCACCAAACCGGACGCGTTCGCCCGCCTCACCCGCGCCTGGCGCCACGGCGGTCCCACCGGCCTCACCGTCGCCGAACACCCCCACACCCCCGACCCGGTGACGATGAAGGCCGCCCGGACCGGCCTGACCGGCGCCCTCACCGAGATGACCACGGCCCCCGTCCCCCTCAGGACCTGGCGCAACCGCCTCACCCTCACCGACCACGGCATCCAGCTGCGCCTGGGCCCCGACTCCCACTGGTACCCCTACTCCCAGGACGACGACGGCGAGTGGTGGCCGGCGGCACCGGCGAACACCGACCCGGTCACGGCCCTCACCTCTGTCTGGCAGCGGACGGCAACGTAACGTCGGCGATGGTGCCCGTGGCATCGACCCCTACAGATACGGTGGGGAGCCACCGAGGACCGGCAGACCTGCGGGCCAGTTCTTCGAGCTGGCGAACGGGGCCCCGTTTCACCGAACAGCCGGGCCATGCCACCGACTTCGGACACCGATGTGGCCACCGTGCCCGGCCACCGCAGTGTCATCTCGGTGACCGCCGCGTCGATCGCCGTACGTTCACGACGCCCCGGATGACACCTGGGCGGATGTCGACGACCTGCGCGCCAAGGCGCCTGGGTTGGCGAGAACGGGTCGGATCCCGGTGCACCACCGCCCGCCTCTCGGCAAGGGATCTGACGACGGATTGTCCGGGCGGGAGTCCGGAGACGTCGGCGATCGCGGCAAACGGCTTCTGCGGCAACCGCACTTCGGGCATGATCCGATGGGACATGCCCGTCGGCAGTACACCCGCGCGCCGGAGTTCGCGGAGCGGTACGGGGCGGCACCGGTACGACTCAGGGGGTACACGTGGTGGCGCTGGACGGCCCAAGCCTGGGCAGAATGCTGGACGACGTCGCGGTCGGAAAGATCCAGTTACCGGACTTCCAGCGTCAGTGGAAGTGGGACGACGACCGGATCCGCGCTCTGCTGGCCACGGTGACACTCGACTACCCGCTGGGCGTGGCCATGACGCTGGACACGGGCGGCGAGGCGCAGTTCAAGGCACGGCCACTGTACGGAACCGTGGTACAGCCCGGCATCGTTCCCGAGCAGCTTCTGCTGGACGGGCAGCAGCGGCTGACCTCCCTTTTCCAGGCGCTGCGGTCGGACCGGCCGGTGGAGACGAGCGACGCGCGGAACAAGCCCGTCCAACGCTGGTACTACATCGACATCTCGCAGGCGGTGAATGAGGAGTCCGACCGGGACGAGGCGATCCGGTCCATTCCCGCGGATCGCCTCCTGCGAGGCTCCTTCGGACGGCCGTTCCTGGATCTGTCCAGCAGAGAAGCCGAATGTACGGCCGGCTTCTTCCCGCTGAACCTGATATTCGACGCGGACGCCACCGGCAGGTGGCAGCGCGCCTACGTCAGCGCGTCCGATGACCGCTGGGACACCTGGTCCGCGTTCCAGGCGAAGGTCATCGACACGGTCAAGGGCTTCAAGGTGCCGCTGATCCGCTTGCCCAAGGAAACCCAGAAGGACGCTGTCTGCTCGGTTTTCGAGCGAGTCAACACCGGTGGTGTGGTCCTCAACGTGTTCGAACTGCTCACCGCGACCTACGCCGGAGACGACCGGTACAGCCGTGAACACGGCCGGGACTTCAGTCTCAGTGAGGACTGGAGGACGGCCAAGCAGATGCTCAGCACCGCGTATCCGGTTCTCGGTTCCATCGACGCCGACAGTCGGCATGAGACCGGACTGACCAGTCTGGACTTTCTCCAGACGATCGCTCTCGTGCAGACCTGGCAGCGCAAACAGCGGTTCCTGTTGGACAACCCGGGAACGGCCAGTCCACCTGCGGTCAGCTGTAAGCGCCGTGATCTGCTGCACCTGCCTCTGGCCGACTACAGCGCACTCGCCCCCGAAGTCACCAGTGCCTTCGCCTGGGTCGGCAAGTTCCTCGCCTCGCAGCACGTCTTCAAGGAGAGGGATCTGCCGTACGGCTCGCAGTTGGTCCCACTGGCGGCCATCGCCGCACTCCTCGGCCGGGAAACGTGCGAGGAGCCGACAATCAGGGAGGGACTGGCCCGCTGGTACTGGTGTGGCGTGCTCGGCGAGCTGTACGGAGGGGTTACGGACACCCGCTTCGTCCGTGACGTGGAACAGGTCATCGCCTGGCTGACCGATGGCGGCCCCGAGCCGGACACCATCGCCGAGGCTTCCTTCCAGGAGCAGCGCCTCCACCGGCTGACCTCACGCAACAGCGCCGCCTACAAAGGCATCTACGCACTGTTGATGAAGGAAGGCGCGGTGGACTGGCGCTTCCCGGACGAGGCCATCAGCGAGCAGAACCTGACCGGCTGGTCCGTCGACATCCGGCAGGTTTTCCCCAAGGCGTGGTTCGACCGCAATGAGGCTGACAGCGCGCGGATGACCAGCATCGTCAACAAGACCGCCCTGTCGTTCCAGGCGTACCAGACCATCGGCGGCAACCCCCCTTCCATTTACCTCGTCGCGTTGGAGAAGGCGGCTGGAATCAGCGGCGACTGGCTTGACGACATGGTCGGAACCCACCACATCAGCCCCAAAACCCTCCACGACGACGACTTCGACGCGTTCTACCGGGACCGGGCCGCGCGCTTGCTGAGTCTCGTGGAACGGGCCATGGGCAAAACGACGGTCTGAGAGGAAGTCGATGTCAGCTTCGGGCGAACTCGACGTGGCGGGCCTGGCCGGTGCCACGCTGAGCCGACGTCAGCTGCTCGCGCACTGGAACATCCAGTTCCGCAACCATGCGGCGGTGTCACGCGTCTCGCTCGACCTGAGCAACGCCGGGCTGACCACAGTGCCGGATCTCGCCGTCGGCCCCATCGACGGCGAGATCCGTGTGGTACGTCTGGCCGACAGCGATGCCGGTTCCGTACAGGGGCACCCGCCCGGTGGCGCTACCCCGGACACCCATCAGGCTGTTGACGTCGAGGACCTGAGCCACATCGTCCGGGACCCTCTTCAACCAGTGGACACGGGCGACACACCGGATTCCGGCGGGTCACCGGACGAGGCGCCCGGAGAGGATCCCGTCGGCCTGCTGCCACAGACCGCGCTGCGGATCAGCGTGTTCTCCTCAGCCGTCGGCGGAGCCGTCTCCGTCATGCCCGACGACACGCTGCCCAAGGCCATGAGCATCATGGCCGAACGCGGCTTCTCCCAGTTGCCCGTCCTCGACGGCCTGGGCGCCCTGCAAGGAGTCGTCACCTGGGCTTCCATCGCCCATATGCACGCCACCGGCCGGGAGGCCACCGTCCGGAACGCCCTCACCAGCGAGTACCACGCAGTCGAGTCGACCGCCTACCTCCTGCCGGTAGTTCCCATGATCCAGGCATATGGCTTCGTCCTGGTGCGCAGTGCCGCAGGATCAGTGACCGGCATCGTCACCACAGCGGACCTCGCCGACCAGTTCGTGGCCATCGCACGCCCGTTCTTCGTACTCGGTGAGATCGAACGGCGCCTCCGCCGCTGCCTCAGCCGGGTATACGGCGAGGACGACGTGCGACAAGTACACAGGGACCGACGTCGCAGACAGGTCGATCAGTTGATGTTCGGCGAGTACGTCCGGCTGCTCGACGACGAGGAACGCTGGAAGAAGCTCAACTGGCCCGGGGTGGACCGTGGCCACTTCGTCGGCCTGCTCCGCCGTGTGAAAGACGTCCGCAACGGCGTCATGCACTTCAACAGCGGGTATCCGGACGACGAGGCGACAGCCCTGCTCGACCGGTTCGTGGGCATCCTCCGCGGCTACGACCCGGACTCGACCGCCTGATGACGCCGCAGCGCTCGGCCGTACGGAGTCCTGGCACCGAACCATCCAGGGGGAACCGAGCCCGCCGGGACCACAGCATCGAGTTGCGCCGGGGCCCCGACGCCCGCTGGCACCCCTGCTCCCGGGACGACGACGGGAAATGGTGGCCCATGACACCGGCCGACACCGACCCGGTTGCCGCGCTCACCTCGGTCTGGCGGCCGACCAGGAGGTGACGGGGACGGCGGGTTCCGCGCCTGGCCAGCGGCGTCAGGCCCGAGGCGGACCGGTCAGGTGTAACCGAGTTCCTGCAGGCGGGTTCTGAGTCGTTCCGCAGCAGCCTCGCTCTGTCTCTCCAGGTCCGTGTAAGAAGTCCCGTACCGGTCACCCCATGCGCGGTAGACGTCGACCAGTCCCTGGCGCTCGGCGGCAGCAAGCCTCTCCACGCGAGAGCAAAGGTCGTTGCCAAGGACGTCAAGTACTCGTTCGCGCGCCAGGTTCCCAGGAAGATACGGAGGTCGGCCGTCGGCCACCGCCCACCGGTCGATCACCCCGGGAAAGCCTCGGAGGTCCAGGCTCCTGAGGTCGTCCTGCCGAACGTCCCACCATGCCGCGAAGGCACCGGTCAACTGGTACCGGTCCAGGATCCCGGCCGGCAGGAGCTCCTCACGGAAAGAGGCCAGGAGCCGGGAACGCAGCATCAACAGCCTGCTGGTGCCCGCGAGTTCGGCAATGCGTGATTCCGTTGCCCGCCACCAGGAACGGCAGTGGTCGACGAAGTCCCTCTCTCGGGCAGCGGCCAGTTCCGGGATACGCGCCGCGGTCGCCTCGCAACCGCTGCCCAGGAAGTCGAGGTAGCCGGAGCCCTTCGTCGTGAACAGGTCTGCGACGCCGATTCCGAAGACCTGGAACCTCCCCATTTCCGTGTCGACCTCGCTTCTCGGCACTCCGCCGAACAGCGCGGCACGGACGTCCAGCGACGGCTCGGCGGGCGGACCCGCATCGACGTAGCGCCGGATGTTGAGGTTGAAGCCGTTGTCCGCGATCTCATCCAGGGACACCACACGCGAGAAGCCGGGGATGTCCGACCACTCGCGGAACGCGCCCACGATCTTCTCCACGTTCTGCGGCTCCAGGCGGTTCTGCGACCGCCCCGTGACCACTTCGCGCTCGGCGTTGACGAACAGCACCTGGCCGCGCTGATCCATCGGTGTCCCGTCCGTGCCGCGCAGCACCAGGATGCAGGCGGGGATGGCCGTGCCGTGGAAGACGTTCGGTCCGATACCGATCACCGCTTCGAGTCGGCCGTCCTCGACGATTCCCTGGCGGATCTCCGCCTCCGCCCCGCCCCGGAACAGCACACCGTGCGGGGTGACGACCGCTCCGATCCCGTCCGGACGGAGTGTGGCCAGCACATGCTGAACGTTCATCAGATCGGCCTTCCCGCCCCGCTCGGGTGTCCAGCCGTACTTCATCCGCTCCGGATGCCTCATCTCCTTCTCTGAGTAGTTCATCGAGAAGGGAGGATTGGTCAGCACACGGTCGAAGCGCCTGAGGTGGCCGTTTTCCAGTGAGTGAAGCGGATCGGTCAGTGTGTCCCCGCAGAGCACGGAACTGTCCGTGAGGCCGTGCAGCAGAAGGTTCAACCGGGCCGTGGAGCACGTCGCGGCGTTCATCTCCTGCCCGAAGAGAGCGAGGTCCGCGCCCTCCCCACCATGCTCCTCGACGTACCGTCCGGCCTGGACGAGCATGCCTCCAGAACCGGCGAACGGATCGTAGACCGACTGTCCCTTCCGCGGCCCGACCAGGCGCACCATCAGCCGGACCACGGAACGGGGCGTGAAGAAATCCCCGCCGCGTTTCCCCTCGCTGTCGGCGAACGCGCCCAGAAGGTGGTCGTAGGCACGGCCGACCGTGTCGCCGAACTCCAGGTCGCCGTCGTTCAGCGGAATACGGTCGAAGTGACCGACCAGTGCCTTCAACTCGGCGGGGCTCAGCCTCACGTCGAAGTCGACGGCCTCGAACACGTCCTTCAGGACTTCGGGGTTGCTCTGCTCAAGTTCCCACAGCGCCTCGTTGAGCACACGCCCCGGCGCCTTGCCCTCGTAGTCGACGATCTGGGACCAGCGCGCACGGTCAGGCACCCGAAGGATGCCGGGCTGGTCCGAGACCCGCTTGAGAACCAGCATCGCGGAGATGACGTCACGGTACTGCGACGCGTCCATCCTGCCGCGCAGGATGTCGGCAGCGGCAAAGAAGGCCTGTCCCAGTTGACTGACGGTGATCAGGCTCATGTGCGCCTCACTCCCTGGATCAGCTCTCCGAAGATGGCCGGCCGCAGTGCCTCCAGGCGATCGGCCATCTGCCGTTGGATCCTGATCCGGTTGTCGACGTCCGCCAGGGCTTCGACGACAGCGTGCTGCCGGTCCAGGGGCGGCACGGTGACCGGCAACTCGTTCAGCATCACCGAGTTGAGCGAGGGCACCGTACCCGGGATGGACTGGCCCAGCATGAACCGTTGCACGGGCGGATACGACAGGTACGACACGAGATACTCGGGCAGGACACGGTCCCGCTGGGGCCTGATGCGCAGACAGGACGAGCCGTAGAACCAACTGGCGTGTTCTGCCTCGATCAGCCCCAGTCGGCCGAGCGTCCCCTGCCGCACGACGAGGATGTCGCCCTCCCGCAGCGAGAACCGGGAGAGGCGTTTCGACTCGTCCCACGGCACCCGCCGTAGCCGCCGGGTGTCAACTGTGTGGTCGTCGGTGAGATCCGGCGGTGAGATCACCGGCACTCCGTCGGGGCCGTCGTGCAGGTTGTCCAGCAAGGACCCGGACGGACCGGCCTTCACTTCACACAGGCTCCCGAGCGGGATCTCGTGGTCCCAGACCATGGATACATCGTCTCCTTTCACGGCCCCTCCGTCCTCTTCCCGACGCTGTCGATCCGCCATGGTCACGCGCGTGGGCGGTGGGGTGCGGGTGCGCACCCGCACCCCACCGCCCACGGTCAGGCGACGCGCATCCAGTACCGCATGGCAGCGCGCACCAGTTCCTCCGCGACGGCGGCCAGCAGAGCCATGACGACCATGATCAGCGCCGCCGGACCTTGCCCGACGGCGAAGGCGCCGACCACGACCACGACGATGATCACTACGAGCGGCACCACGGCCTTGATGGCCCTCGGCGGGAGGGACCATGCATGATGGGTAACGGCATTCCTCACGAGGATGTCCTTTCTGTCTCCGCACACTGTGCGGGGATGGTTGAGCCGCGCCACCCTGCATGCTGTCCAGGCCCAGCAGGGTGGTGCGGCGGTTCACATACGGCACCGCACACCAAGTCCGGGCCCCGCCCGATCCTTGATGACACTGAAGACACTACATCTCGAAGCTAGCTTCGCAAAATGTCGAGCACGTCAACTGTCCCACCGAGGACGGAGAGTTGATCCGCGTCCCCTGACGACGTCACCACGCCCGGTGGGGCACCCCGCCGGTCTCGTTTATCGTCGAGAGCATGCGTCTGAGCACTGTGATCCTGCCGATCCATCGATGGAACGACGGACAGAAACTGTGGCAGAGAGCCGAGGAACTGGGCTTCCACGCCTCCTACACCTACGACCACCTCTCCTGGCGCACCTTCCGGGACGGGCCGTGGTTCGGGGCGGTACCCACGTTGACCGCAGCGGCGACGGCTACGCAGGGTATGCGGTTGGGTACTCTCGTAACCTCGGTCAAGACGTTTTCGTCTATCGCGCCCTGAGCTGCGGCGATTCTGGTTTTCGGCGGTTGGGCGCAGGGATCCGCGCTCGCTGGCGGGACGGTGTCGCGGTCAGAGCCCGATCATCTGGACCTTGCTGCCGCACAGCCGGGTCATGTCCTCGACATCCGACGTGAGGATGGCGACCGGCCCGGGCTGACGCAGGGCCGTTTCCGCAACGGTGGCGTCAATCGCGTACTTGTGGCCGTGCAGACCAGCGGCCTTGAGTAGTTGTGCTGCCGCCTTGGCCGCTCCCTCTGTGACCGGCTCCACCTTGACCCGGGAGAGTACCCATCGCAGCCGGGACAGGTTCACCCGGGAGTGGCTCACCTCCACGATGGTGTTGGCGCCGACGACAAGATCTGAGCCCATCTCGTGGAACACCTGGAAAATCGCCAGAATCTTCCGGTCCTGGGCAACCCAGGCCGACAACCCCTCGCTGTCCAGGACGACCGTCTCGATATGCCCGCTCACGCGGCGCTCGCGCCGCCCGCGGCCTGCGTCGTACCGAAGATGCGTGCTCGGGCCTCGCTCAGCTCCTCCTCGGTGAAGGCCCCGTGCTCGTCTGTGTGGCTGCGCAGGTCGGCCCCGAGAAGCTGGTGCCGGATCTGTCGGGCCACTGCGTCGGCCACATAGCCGGAGACGTTGTCCGTGAGCTTCTTCAGCTCCGCCACCTGCTCGGTGGGGAGCGTCACCGTGATGCGCGTGGTGTCAGCCATGACAGCAAGCATACCGAGGTATGCGCCTTCGAGCACAGGCTATTGCCGGGCGACTGCGCGACGCGCCAGTTCAGCGGGTCCGGTGGCGGTATGCCTCGATCCAGTGCGAACCCTCTGGGGCGGATTCGGACAATGGCAGGTCCAGAACTCCGATGTTCTGCCGGACCGCTCCCCGAGCGCAGCGGGCAACCACGCGCCCGTCCCGGGTCAGATCGAAACCGATCACGTTCACCTCGACACCGAGGAAAGTGGTGGTGAACGGTACGGCGAGGTTCTCCTCGATCATCGTGAAGAGGCCGGTGAGCTCATCTACCTCACCGTAGGACACCCTCGCCGCCGCGTTCCCGCCCACGCCCACTGCCTGCCCTTGCTCGGCTCGGCCCGGCCCGGCCCGGCCCGCTGCGGATCTTCGAACCGGCCGCGCTGGTACGCCATTCCGCTGTCATGTAAAGGGTGACTACCGACGGCCGGTGAGGAGCGCGCTGAGGCGGTCGCCGATCACGGAGACACCAGGGCGGGGCCCGTTCGCGTAGTACCAAGGCTTACGCTGGCGCAACAGCGCCTCGCCGTGCTCACTCCAGGTGAATTCGGGCTTCCGCAGCAGCTTCCGGAAGACCACGTCGGCTGTCTCCGGGTACGCGACGGCCAGCCGTCTGATCGGCAGCGGCCCGATCGACTCCTCGCGCAGGTAGGTGCGCAACAAATCCTGGTGCTGCCTGCGTCCCGTGAGGGCCGGGTTCGCGAAGAGGTCCCGCAACATTCCGTAGTCCGCGTAGAAGTTGAGCCCGTCGACCTCGTCATAGACGACACCGATGGTGTCCGTGTCCACCAGTTCTTGCGGCAGCTCGAAGAAGGGGAAATCCAGACCAGGAAGCCGCCTGCCCCGAGCACGATCGGGCTGTCCGGCGACGGCGGCCTCTTGACGGTGACGGTAGTAGGCGTCGAGGAGATCCTCGGCCTCGGCAGGCGGAAGAACCAGTTCGTCACCGCCGCAGAACTCGACGAAGGCAGCCCGGTCCTCGCGCATCCGCTGCCATCCCTGCTCGATCTTCTCAGGGTTGCGGAAGACGAGTTCTGGCCGACTGGTGGCCAGGTGAAGGACGGTCTGGGCGATCTCGGCGGCGCTGGACTTGGGGTAGCCCGACATCGCCCCGGACACCAGCCACGCCCCGCTGGCCGAGCGAACGGGTACCAGGCAGGTGTGCAGGAAGCTCCCCCTGGACACTCCGCGGAACGCCACCCGCCCCACATTGAAGTACGTGCGGTACTCCAGGTCGTCGACCAGGTTCAGCAGGACGACGGCATCCTTCTCCTTGCGCCGGACCTCGAAGATGCCCTCGACCGGGTCACGCCAGCCGAGCAGTATCTCCCGGTCGACCGCGGTCAAGTCCTTCCGCCTGGCGACGAACCGGTCCACCACGGTCGAACCGTCCGGCAGGCGGTACCGCAGGATGAAGTGGTCGACGATCCGGATCGCCCCGCCCTCGTCCAACTGCCGCTCAGGCCCGGCGGCTTCCAGAAGGAGGGGCGTCAACCACCGGTCGAAGCGGGCGCTCTGCCCGAAGGCGACCAGCTGCCCTTTCAACTCGGCACTGCGCTCGATGAGGTCGGCCAGCGACAGCTCGCCACCGCCCTGCCGTGTGCCCGGTACGGCGTCAGCCACGTTCAGCCCTCTCAGACAAGCCCGTTCCATGTGGGTGTTAGGTGCCCGGCCTCAGCCGGCCCAGTGACGGTACGCCTCGATCCGCTCCGCGCCCTCGGGCGCCGGGCTGGGCAACGGCAGTTCCAGGATTCCGATCGATTGCCGCATGCCGCCACGAGAGCACAGTGCGAGGATCCGTCCGTCCGGCGTGAGGTCGATGCCACGCACGGTCACCTCGACACCGAGAACCACGGTGGTGAAGGGCAGTTCAAGGTGCTCCTCAAGCATGGTGAACAGACCGGTCAGTTGCTCGTCGTCGTTGTAGGCGTCGACAGTCGCCTCTTCGATCATGGCCTCAAGCTCGGCCGTGTCCAGGGCACCCATGGGACAACGCTAGCGTCCCTCCGGGTGGCAAGGGGCGGCAATGGTGCCTGGAACCCCACCCCGGACCGGCGAGGGCGAATGGTGGCCCGCTGCACCGGCCGACGCCGACCCTGTCGCGGCCCCCACCTCTGTCTGGCAGCGGACGAAAACGTAGTGCCGGCGGTGGTGCCCATGGCATCGACCGCTACGGATACGGTGGGGAACCACCGAGGACCGGGGGTTCGGATGAGACAGGGCGACGCCACCTATGAGGCAGCCGCTTGACGAGACGGTGAAAGTCCTTCGGCGCTGGGCACAGGAAGGCCGCACCGACGGCTGGTACAAGTCTCTGAGCGAAGAGCTGAAGGCGAAGGGACACAACGTCCACTACCGCGGTCCGACAATTCAGCCACCTGCTCGGTGACGCCTGCCGCCGGGACAGCGAGGGGATCGAGCCCATGCTCTCCGCGATCGTGATCCTCAAGGCGACCGGCAGACCCGCGGGGCAGTTCTTCGAGCTGGCGAACGGGTCCCCGTTTCACCGGACGGCCGCAGACTGGACCTGGGAGCAGGAGCGCGCCCGCGTCTTCGCGCACTACCGCGCGGGCTGAAGGACACCCCCAGGCGGGGTGTCCGGTGCTGCGGTTGCTCCGAGTCACCGGAGCATAGAGTCGTAGGCATGCGACTGAGCACCGTAATCCTTCCCATCCACAAGTGGGGCGAGGGACAGAAAGTCTGGCAGCGCGCCGAAGACCTCGGGTTCCACGCCTCATACACGTACGACCACCTCTCCTGGCGCACCTTCCGGGACGGGCCGTGGTTCGGGGCGGTACCCACATTGACGGCAGCGGCGACGGCTACGCAGAGTACTGGGCACTCTCGTAACCTCGGTCAAGACGTTTTCGCCTATCGCATCCTGACCTTCAGGAACCTTCACCGGCCTCGGGTTTCGTCGGGGCCGGACGGTCGGCACACCGGTGAAACCAGCCCCCTGCCAGGGGCCGGTTCACGCTTCAGGCTGCTGCGAAGGCCAGGACCGTGTTGTGGCCGCCGAAGCCCAGTGAGTGGCTGAGAGCCAGGCGGACGGGTTGGGTGCGGCCGGCTGCCGTCACGATGTCGATTCCGGTGGTGGTGTCGTCCGGTGTGGTGAAGTTGGCGGTCGGCGGGACCGTGCCGCTGACGATGCTCAGCACGGTGAGGGCGGCCTCGATGGCTCCCGCGGCCCCCATGGTGTGTCCCAGAACTCCCTTGGCGGACGTGACCGATGGTGGCCGGCGGGGATAGAGCTCCCGGATCGCGGTGGCTTCCACGCTGTCGTTGAGGGGCGTGCTGGTGCCGTGGGCGTTGATGTGGTCGACGTCGTCCGGGCCGGCTCCCGTCTGCTCCAGGGCTCTTCGGGTCGCGGCTCGCAGTCCCGCTCCTTCGGGGTGTGGCGCGGTGGGGTGGTGGGCGTCACTGGTACTGCCGTGACCTGCGAGTAACGCCAGTGGGCGGGCTGCGCGGGAGGCGGCGTGCCGTCCGCGTTCCAGGACGAGCATTCCGCAGCCCTCGCCGAGGACGAAGCCGTCGCGGTCCTTGTCGAAGGGGCGTGAGGCGCTGCCGGGGTCGTGGTTCCGGATGGAGAGTGCACCCATCTTGGCGAAGGCGGCGGCGCACAGGGGGGTGACCATGGCGTCGGTGCCTCCCGCGATGGCGATGTCGCAGGCCCCGGACTTCAGGAGGAGGCAGGCGGTGATGAGGGCGGTGGCTCCCGAGGCGCAGGCGGTGGAGGTCTGCAGGGAGGGGCCGGTGGCACCGAGTTCGAGGGCGAGATGGCCGGCGGTCATGTTGGGGAGGAAGGCGGGCAGCGTCATGGGCGAGACGACGCCGTGGCCGGTGGTGAGCAGTTTGCGGTGCTGGGTTTCGAGTGTGCTGATGCCGCCCGCCGCGGTGCCGACGATCACGGCCACCCGTGCGGGATCCCATTCGCCGGGGTCCAGGCGGGCCGCGTCGAGGGCCTCGCGGGCGGCGGTGAGCAGGAAACGGGTGCCGGGGTCGAAGCGCCAGAGCCGCCCCGGTCCCGGTTCCAGGGGCGGTACGCGGCAGGACATGGTCACCGGGCTGCCGCTGAGGGCGGGGTCGGTCCGAGCGGTGGGCCTGCCCGCGCACACGGCCTTCCAGGTGGGTTCGGCTCCCACGCCCGCGGGTGTCACCAGGCCGACGCCGGTGACGGCGATTTCTTCGCTCACTGCACGGCCTCGCGTCCGGACGCCGGTGCGTCAAGGAGCGCTGTCACCGAGCGGGCCACGTCGGCGACGGTGAGGTCGGCACTGGCGGCGGAGTCGTCGAGCGGGACCTGCCACTCCTCCTGGAGCGTGACGTAGAGCTCCACCACGGCGAGGGAGTCGAGGTCCAGGTCGTCGAGGGTGGCGTCGGGGCGGATGCGTTCGGCGTCGACCTCGAACTTGTCACTGAGGAGGGTCACGATGCGGTCGTAGACGCGGTCCACGGATGGCTCCTTGAGAGGTCGGGCGTGCACAGGGGCGTGGTGTCCGGGCCGGCGGGCGGGGCTTCGGACCGGGGGACGGCGGCGGGCCAGTTCAGCGTGGCGGAGGCCCAGGTGAGTCCGCCGCCGAACGCGGTCAGCAGCGACCGCTCGCCGGGGGCGACGGCTTGGTGAACGGCGGGATCGGCCAGGACCAGGGGGATGGAGGCGGCGGCGGTGTTGCCGAGTTCCCCGATGTTGCCGAACCGGTGGGCGGGTGCGATGCCCAGGCGGTCGCCGACGGAGTCCAGGATGCGCTGGTTGGCCTGGTGGCCGACGAAGGCCCGTACGGTTTCCGGTCCCCAGTCGGCCTGGCGGAGGACGGAACCCGCGGACTGGGTCATCCGGCGGACCGCGTGGGCGTAGACCGTGCGGCCCCGCATGTGGAAGTAGCGTGCGTCCGGTTCGGGCGGCGGCAGGCGGTGCGGGTGGCGGGATCCGCCGTACGGGACGGTGATGAGGTCGCTGCCGCTCCCGTCGGCTCCGAGGTCGACGGCGGTGACGGCTCCGGGTTCGTCGGTGGTGCCCGCGGTCAGCAGCACGGCTCCGGCACCGTCGCCGAAGATCGGCGCGGTCTCCCGGTCCGCGGGATTGACGATGCTGGTGTAGGTGTCGGCGGCGATCACCAGGATCGTGGAGCAGGTGCCGCTGCGGACGAGGGCCGTCGCCGTGGCCAGCGCGTACAGGAAGCCGGAGCAGACCGCGGCGATGTCGAAGGCGGGGATGGTGCCCAGTCCCAGCCGGTGGGCGACCGCGGGAGCCGTGGCGGGGCAGGGGTGGTCGGGTGTGCTGGTGGCCAGCAGCAGCATCTCGGGGTGGTGGTCTCCGGCGGAGGCGAGGGCCGCCCGTCCCGCGCCGACGGCCAGGTCGCCGGTGCTGGTGCCGGGGCCGGCGTGCCGTCGGCGTGCGATGCCGGTGCGGTCGCGGATCCAGGCGTCGTCCGTGCGCAGGTCCCCACGTGCGACGACCGTGTCGTTGTCGACGACGTGCGGCGGGAGGCAGGCTCCGATCCCGGTGATGACGGCGGTCGGACGAGCCGGGTGCGTGAAAGTCCTCTCGTGGGCGTTCATGCCGCGGCGAACGGCGAGGCAGGTTTCGGGTAGCCGGCCAGACCGCCGTCGGGTACGGCCAGGCCGCCGTCGACGACGAGCGCGTGCCCGATCACGAAGGACGAGGCCGGGGAGGCGAGGAAGAGAGCGGCGCCGGCCACCTCGTCCGCGGTGGCCCACCGGCCGAGCGGGACATGGCTGGTCAGCCAGTCCGAGAGAGGGCCGGGCCCGCTGGCGAAGGCGGTCATGTCGGTACGGGTCCAGCCCGGGCACAGCGCGTTGACGCGGATACCCTGACGTGCCCAGCCGACCGCGAGGCTGCGGGCGAGGGAGAGCTGGGCCGCCTTGGTGGCGGCGTACGCCTCCATCATCGGGGTGCCGACGAGCCCGGCGACGGAGGACATCAGGACCAGGCTGGCGCGGCCGGAGTCGGCCAGGTGGGGGTGGGCGGCCCGGCACAGCGCGGCCGTCGCGTTGAGGTTGACGGTGACGACGGTGTCCCAGTCCTGCTGACGGGCGTGCTGAAGCGGTGTCATCAGAGGGCTTCCGTCCTCTGCCGTCGGGAGGGTGCCGGCGTTGTGGACGACGATGTCCAGGCCGCCCAGCGCGTCGGCCGCCGCGTCGGTGAGGTCGGCCGCGACGCCCGGCTCGGCGAGGTCCCCGGCGAGGGCCACGGCCTTGCGGCCCCGGTCCTCCACCGCCCGTACGGTGCCGTCGAGAGCGCGCAGCGTACGGGCGGTCACCGCCAGATCGCAGCCCGCGTCGGCCAGGGCCTCGGCAACGGCCTTGCCGATGCCCCGGGACGCGCCCGTCACCAGCGCGCGTGCGCCGTCCAGGCGGAACAGGTTCATGGCGTTCATCGCGGGACTCCTTCGGATTCGGATTCGGGCGGTCGTGAGATGACGGTTCCGGTCGCGGTGGACGCGGGTACGACGGCTGCCTCCGGCGTGATGGCGTGTGCCCCGCTCCAGGTGAGGAGCGCGCTGCCCCAGGTCATACCGGCGCCGAAGACGGCCAGGAGGACACGGTCTCCGGGCCTCAGCTGCCCGCGGGACGCGGCGCGGGCGAGTGCGTACGGCGCGCTGGCGGCACCGATGTTGCCGACCTCGTCACCGACGACCACCAGACGGTCGGCGGAGATGCCCAGGTCGGCGCCCATGCGCCTCAGCAGTACGGGGTTGGGCTGGTGGGCGACGACGCAGTCGACGTCCCCGATGCTCAGCCCACCGCGTGCGAGGGCATCGGTGATCAGCCGGGGGAAGACGTCTGTGATGAACCGGCTGATGGTGCGGCCGTCCATGCGGATGCAGTGGTCGCGGCCGACGAGCGTGGCCGGGCTGGCCGGGAGGCGGCTGCCGCCCGCCGGGATGAGGACGCGGTCGGCGAGGGCGCCGTCGGAGCCGAGGCTGAAGTGCGTGAACCCCTGAGGGGCGGGCACCGGCCCCAGGATGGCTGCGGCGGCCCCGTCGGCGAACAGGACGGCGGTGCCCCGGTCGGCCGGGTCGAGGAACTTCGAGTACGTCTCGACGCCCACCACCGCCGCGTACCGGATCCCCTCGGTGCCCCGCAGCCAGTCGTGCGCCACCTTGGCCGCGAACAGCCAGCCCGAGCAGGCAGCGCTGACGTCGAGGGCGACGGCGCCGGAAGCGCCCACCAGAGTCTGGATCCGGCAGGCGGTCGACGGCCCCAGTTCGTCGGGGGTCGAGGTGCCGCAGACCAGCAGGCCGATGTCGGCGACATCGATGCCGGCCGCCTCGGCCGCCGACCGGACGGCGTGCGCCGCCAGGTCGGAGGCCGCCTCGGCAGGGCCTGCCACATGGCGTTTGAGGACGCCGGTGCGTTCTCTGATCCACTCCGCCGTCACGCCGGCAGCCTCCGCGACCTCCGCGTTGGTGCGGACCGTGGGTGGCAGATGGGTGCCCATGCCAAGGACGCCGATACGGCGCTCGCCCGTCATTGCGTACCTCCTCGGGTCCAGGTGAGCGTGGCTCGCAGCGCGGTGTCGTAGTCCGGGGCTGCCAGGGGGGCGCACACGACGTCGTCGGGATGGGCGAACGCCTCCGTCAGCAGCGGTAGATGAGGCCCGATCGCATCGCACAGCTCGTCGGCGACGACGGACAGCCCCCGGATGTCCGCCGGTCGCAGCGTTCCGTGGGCGAGCAGTGAACCGGACCAGCGGCGGGCGGCCATGACGCCGTGCAGGGCCGCCAGCGGCCGAAGGGCCTGTGCCAGGCCGTGATCGCGTATCCCGTCGAGCGTGCGGGGCACGTCCTCGGCCACGAGCACGTCCGCATAGACCTCGCCGAGCAGCCCGGCGTCCTCCAGCAGCGGGTTCCAGGCATCGAAAGGGGCGTTCGGGTCCGTCGTGCGCAACTGCCCCGACAGGCGCTGGGTCAGGCTGTTCTGATGCCGGCGTACGACCGCGGGCCACCAGTGCGGGGACGCGGGTGGTGCCGACGGGGTTTCCCCTGGTGGCTGTCCGCCCTCTTCGGCGAGGGAGCGGCCGATGTCGTAGAAGATGAGCTGGCTGTCCCCGCCCGCCGCGTCGAAGGCATGGTGGAAGCCGTGGTAGGCGGCCAGGCCGTTCACGTCCAGGTGCCCGGAGAAACCGCAGCGGCTCTGACAGACGGCAGTGACCCGGGCCGCCAGCCGGACCGCGGCGGCCTTGTACGCGGCCAGCGGGCGGTTGACGGCGGCCCACGGTGTGAACCCCATCGCCTCCGCCCCGTTGCCGGCCGGGGGCACCGGGGCCGCGAGGGACTCCGCCCACACGGTGCGCGCCCCGTCGGCGGCGCATGTCAGGGCGAACGCGTCGGCCAGCGCCCCCAGCACGGCGCGTTGCTGGGTCCGGTACGCCAGCAGGGGGACGCCGGGGGACAGCTTCCCCTGAGTGCGGCGCTGCCGCGCGTAGTTGACGGCCTGTACGGCCGACTGGCGGGCGGTCGCGGCCGCGACCGCCGGCATGGTCGCCCACAGCCCCTGCCCCACGCGCAGGGTGCGCTGCAGGCGTCGCTCGCTCGACCCGGCCGGGTCGTGGAACGTGCCGTCGTCACCGATGCCCGCACCGTCGGCCAGCCAGTGGGCGTACGGCACCCGGACGTGGTGGAAGCGCACCAGGACGTAGTCGAGGGGCAGTGCGCCCAGCCCGAGCGGCGAGGAGACCTCGACGCCGGGAAGCAGCCCGTCGTCACCGGTCAGCTCGACCACGAACGCGAAGACCCCGCGGTCCGTGCCGTCCGTGACCAGGCGCGCGAGCACCACCGCCGTCTGCGGTACGTCGAGGGTTCCGGCGCTGCCGAACTTGGCGGCCTGTGGGTCCGGCGTGTGCAGGACGAACTCGCCGGTGGCCCGGTCGAGTTCCGCGTGCGTCCGGGTCGCGAGGTGGCTGTTGGCCTGGCCGGCCTCGGTGATCAGGTAGACGCCCTTGGCCCGGCCTGCCCGCAGCGCCTCCATAAGCCGTCCCAGGTGTTCGCCCTGGCCGTCGGCGAGTTGGGCCATGGATCCCAGGCAGAGGAGGTGGTGGACCAGGGCCGCCAGACAGAGGGAGGGGTCGGCGACGGCGGCCCAGGCGTGGACGGCAGCCACCTGCGCCGGATCGTCGAGGAGACGGTTGGCCTTCGGCAGGGTTTCGCCCAACAGACGTAGGCGGTGCAGCAGTTGTCGGCCGCCGTTGTCGGCTTTCCCGGCATCGGCGGGACCGCGGCCGGCGGCGAGCGCCTTGTGCAGTGCGGAGAGGAAGGACGAGTCACAGGAACCGTGGAGGAGTCGTTGCATCTCGTCACGGGTGGCCACGGGGAGGGAAGCGAGGGACATCGCTGGTTCTCCAGGTCGGGGAGCGGGGGTCACCAGGGGAAGTCGGTTTCGGCGAGAGGCGCGTGGACGGGTGGTGCGGTGTCCGCGGACAGCACCCGGCGGGCGCTGGAGGCCAGGGCGTCCCCCGTACCCGCTTCGAAGAGGACGTCCGGACGATGCCGGGCCGCCTGGCGCAGTACAGCGGGCACGGCGGCGGGCCTTACCAGGCAGTCGGCCAGGCGCCGCGCCAGGTCGTCGTCCGGACGGTAGCGCCGTCCGGCGACGGCGGAGTACACGGGGAAGCGGGCCTCGGACCAGGTGCGGGCGCGCAGCGACGCGGCGAACACCTCGGCCTGGGAGGCGAACGACGGATGGTGGGAGGAGAACGGCAGGCGCAGCCGCGCGCTTGCCACGTCCGAGTCCGCAGCAGTCTTCTCGACACGTACCAGGTCCGGCACGGGGCCCGCGACCACCACCGACCGGTCGTCGTTGACCACGGCCACCCTCGCGTCCGCCGCTCCGGCCTGTTCCAGCAGACGGCGAGCGGACGGTTCGGGACAGGAGAGGAGGGTCAGTCCGCCGGGACAGGAGGCGAGCACGAGCGAGAGGTCGTGGGCCGCGCGTGCGCCGTCGTGGATGGTGAGAACTCCGGCGGCGGTCAGCGCGGCGATCTCGCCGAAGCTCACTCCGACGACGGCAGACGGCGCTCCGTAGGCGTCGCACAACGCCTGGTGCACCGCCACCGAGGCGCCGAACAGGGCGAGTTGGGTGGCTCCCGTGGCCGCCTGCGCCAGATCCCGCCCGCTGGGCGGATTCGCCCCCAGCAACCACGGACCGAGCGGCGGCAGACCGAGCCCGACCGCGATGTCGTCGATCTCCTGGAAGACCTGACGGACGGCGGCGAGCACGCCGCCGTCGGCACGGGCAGCGCGTACCAAAGAGCTGACGGAGAAGTCCCCTTGTCCTGGGAACAGATGGACGGAACGCCGCCAGTCGGACGGACGATCCGGTCTGCGCGCGGGGCTGATGTGCATCTCACCCTTCCGTTCGGACAGGTCGCCTGTGCACAAGGGGCGTACGGCTGCAACGTGTGCTCGGCCAGTGCGCACTGTGCACGGCCGCCAGTGGAGCCACACCCTGAGCGTGCCTGACCGAAAGCGCTTCCAGCGCCCATGCGGGAGGCAAACCCGTTGAACACGTGCGGGCGTTGAACGCCCGTACTGACGAACCGCCGAGCGGGACAGAAAGAGGAGCGTGCGATCGCCCCGTACACCGAACCAGGCCCTGCGCTTCCTCCTGGCCGAGGCCGGGTGGACCGGGGCCCGCCTGGCACGCCAGGTCAACACGCTCGGCGCCGCCCAGGGAACCCCACGTCACTACGACCGCACCACGGTCGCGCACTGGCTGGCCGGCAGCCGCCCGCGCGCACCCGTACCCGGCCTCGTCGCGGAAGCCCTCTCCCGGCACCTCGGCAGACCCGTCCGAGTGGAGGACACTGGGCTGCTCGGCCCCGGGCAGTGGGACCACGGCGTCGAATCGCCACCGGGTGAAGGGAGTGCCGTGGAACGCCTCGACCGGATACTGCGCGACACCGGCCGGCGAAGCGTCGCACTCGTCGGCGCCTACTCGCTGGCGGCGCTGGCCGTACCGCACGGACCGTCCTTCGCCGCGAAACCACGGACCTCCACAGCCACTCCGGCGCCTCGCGTCGACATGGCCCACGTGGCCTCCGCCAGGGAACTGCTCGGCCTCTACTCCCGGGCTGACGCCTCCTTCGGGGCCGGACCGGTACGCGAACCGCTGCGCCAGTACCTCTCGACGACGCTGCTCCCGTGGCTCCGCTGCGACATGAAACCCGCCGTCCGACGCGAGCTGCTCACGGTGGCCGCGCAGCTCACCTACCTCTGCGCGTTCACCCACTTCGACATGAACCGCCACGCCGCCGCGCAACGCTTCTACCTCACCAGCATCGAACTCGCCCGCGAAGCGGGCGACCCGGTCGGACACGCGCTCGGCCTGCGCGGACTGAGCGTGCAGGCCCACGCACTGGGGCACTTCGCCGAAGCCCAACGCCTGGCCGAAGCCGCTGTACGTACCGGCGCACGTCACGTCCCGCCACACCAACAGGCTTTCTTCCTAGGCCAGTTGGCCGTCACCAAGGCGGGTCTGGGCGACACCCGTGCCACCCGCATGCTGGCCACGGCCGAACGCTGCCTGGAAAGGTCGTCGAGCGGTGTCTCACCGGTCGGAGCCTTCCATCACGGCTCCCTGGCTCTTCAGCACGCTGCCGTGGCCAGGAGCATGAGTGACAACCGCGCGGCTGCCCGGGCGCTCGACCTGTCATTACGGTGTCGTCCGGCCGACGAACGAAGGTCCGGTGCCCTCGGCCTCGCCGAACTGGCCGCGGTCCAGCTGGCGGCCGGCCGCCTCGAACAGGCGTGCCGGACCTGGCGCGACTTCCTCGATGTACACCCCCACATACACAGTGCTCGCGCCGACGACCGGCTGCGCGCCCTGACCGCTGAACTCCGTCCCCACGCCGCGCACCCCGCCGCCGCGGCACTCCTCGCACGAACTCGCGAGATGCGCCCTGGCGCCGGCCGTGACAGTGACCGCGCGCGCCGCCCCCGAAACGTTCCCTGAGAGAGCCGCGCATGGCCCCGCTTCCCTCTGCTCACACTGCCCCGACAGGGTGAAATCGGAGTCCAAGGTGGAAAAGAGGTAATTCGTGCCTGTTGGATGGTGGTGCGGCCATCTCTTTTCCCACTTTCCCCCTACGCCCATTCCTGCGACCCCCACCAGGAAGATGAACCGAAGCGTCCTCTCCGAAGTACTTCACTCCACCACCCTGCACGTCGCTCCGGGCGCGCTCGCAGTGGCCAGATCCTTCAGGCACCCCACACGCGGCATGGTCGACTGTCCTGCGCACCACCTGCTCGCCGCGCACGCCCGGCGAGCGGGCCTCGTCGCCGACAGCCTCTCCTTATCGGACACGGACCTGGGCGATGCCCTCCCGGAGGCGCCGACCACTGTCTTCACCGTCTCCTACGAGAAACCGGAAGGCGGACATCGCGGGCTCGCCCTCGCGGTGCGCAGCAACGACCCCGCCGCGATCGCCTTCGCACGCCGACAGATCGAGTCCTGGCAACCCGTACTGCGCACACGCCGGGTACTTTATGTAGTCGCTCCGACGGTCGGGGGCACTGCCGACGGCCCTCGGACGGCGGGTCACCCGGTGCCGTCGCAGACAACCGACGGCCCCCGCAGCCCATGGCAGCCGTGCGGCTGCCCCGCCGGCGCCTCGTGCCCTGCGACCGGAAACGCGCAGCGCGCCCTGCGCCGGTTCCTGGACCGGGGAGCTGAGGTGGTCGTCGTGGGAGCACCGGTCGCCGGTACCGGGACATGGCCGGCGCAGGCCCTCGGGGCAAGCGCGGTCCTGGTGCGGACCCCGCAGGAAGCGGAGCTCCTCACCGTCACCGACCCTGACCGCCTCGCATTCGCCGTCACCCCCGGTGCCGCCGTGTCCGAAGTGGCGGAGATCCTGCACGTGCTGCGACGACGCTGTCCCCGTCTGCGGGGCCAGCACCCGCGGGAGTGGTGCTACACCATGGACGATCTGCGCACGGTCGTCGCTTCGGCACTGACCCAGTCCGACACGCTGCTGGTCACCGGCGAGGAATCCGCACCCGCAGTCAGGACCGCGATCACGCAGGCCGCTCGGGCAGGGGTACGAGTCCGCGACGTGACCGAGCTGGCGAATCTGCGCCCAGACGACATCGACGGCGCGACGATCACCCTGCTGGACGCGACACCGGACGGACGGGGCCGACGGGAGGTCGGCCAAGCCCTCAACGGTCTGGGGCCGGCAAGCCATGTCCGCCGCGAGGTGCGCTCCTACCCCGAGCCGTCACACGACGCTGCCCAGAGCATTGCCGCGAGATGATCCGCGCGCGGCCGACCGGGTACCGGTCGGCCGCGGGCCTGTCCAGACATACCGCCGATCAACCCGGACGGCAAGGCAAGCATCGTGTGAGGACCGTCCCGATGAGGTTCGGGGCGGGACGGCGTACTTCCATGGCGTGAAAGGTATTGACCCAAATGAGTGACGCATTGATCTCGACGTCACGGAACCTGTCAACTTGGGTTCGTGAACGCCTCATCCACTCAGGGTTTCAGCCCACGGGGTGCGTCGGATCCGCGGTGCCAGCGGCAGCGGACCGAACTCCCCTCAAGTGAGCGCTGTACGACTGCGGCGCAGTTCGAGATCGCTCGGCACATCGACTTCCCGCTGATCGTGTGCGCGGAGCACCTCGGTCCAGCGCTTTTGACAGCTCCCAACGTCCTGTGGCCGCCCAGCATCACGTTGCTGAGATGACTTCCGTCGCGTGCGGCGGCGGATCGGACTCGGGTGATTCCGCCGCCGGCGCGAGTGGTACGCAGGCCGCTGCTCCCGCCCAGGACGGAGCCGCGGAAGCGGGAGGCGGCGACCCGGTGGAGACGCCGCTGACCGGCGAGGCGAAGGAGAAGGCCGAGGCGGCGGCGCTGGCGGCCTACCCGGGCACGGTGGTCAAGTCCGAGGAGGACGCGGAGAACCCCGGCATGTACGCGGTGGAGATCACAGGAAGACCGACGACAGCGAGGTCGAGGACTTCCGCCGCGATCACACGGGGACAGAACACATAGCAGGATACGGCGCAAGGGTCCAGCCGGTGCGCGACGCGTAGGAAGAACTGCGCAAGACCGCGAGCCTGCTCGGCGACTTCATCCGCGTGTAGAGGAAGACCACGGCCCCGCAGTGAAGGAAGTACTCACATCAGCATTGCGGGCGTCAACGCGGCCTGGTGACAGAGCCGTTGGGGATGTTGTGATGACCCTTGGTAGCCTCTCACCGCCTACGTGTCCCCGTGACGGTGAGAGGTCGCGTCACCTCTTGGTCCTGAAACCGGCGAGATGGGCAACTGGGCTACGGCCGGAAGGAACAGCAAGGGCCAGACGGAGTCGCTCGCGGCGGCGAACGCGGGACCGGTCCGGGTGGATCGCTACAACCATGTGCCCTCGCATGATCGGGCTGGCGTGCCGACACGATGCCCCCTCCGCGGGGCAGGTATGCGCCAAGCATTCGAAATTCACCCGTTCGAGCATTCGCCTTGATGGCACGACCCCGCAGGGTGCTACCACAGGCAGATGCAGAAACGGAGTGAAGTCTCCCGGAGTGATGACTGCGGGGCCATAGCGTGCATCGTTCGCGCGGTCCGCGCGGGCGACGACCAGCTCGTCGGAGTGCTCCTGCGCCGGTTCGCGCAGCATGCGGAGATCGAAGCCCTTTTCCGGCTCCGGGATGCACTCGACAGTGACGACGGTCCGCCTCCGTGGCCATCGGCTCCGGCCGGTGGCAGCAGAATCGATCGTCCGGAAACCATGTGTGCAACGTCCCTCGCACTCCGGTGTGACCCGCGGTGTGGGTGTGGCCGCCGTACCTCCTGAGGGCCGCCTTCGTTCACCGGATATGGACACCAACGTTTACGCCCTGATCGACCCGGAGGGCGAGTTGTACTTCCGTACCGGGGTGCCGTACGCAATGTGGAGAGATACCGATCCGCACAACGGGTCGCACTGCGGGTTCACCGTGATTGATGCACAGCACCAGACCCGTACCCGCGGGGTGCGCGGGTACGTCGGAGACGTCTCCGCGCTGTTCCCGGAAATGTACCTGCCGAACCCGATCGCTCAGCGGGTCGCCTCCGAACTCACACAGCAGCAGGCCATCGCACTGTTCGGCAAGCTGACGCTCTGCGGGTGCCGGTACGACGACGGCGAAGCCGAAGACGTGGGGCTGACCGAGCAGCAGCAGGAGGCCATCCGTGCCGCGCACAGAGTCGCACTCGCCGACACTGACCCCGCCGAGGCGGGACTGGTCGGGGGACCGTCAAGGTCACCCTCAGTTTGAGCCGGGCGATCGCAGGCGGTTGGGCGGAGGGCGGGGCGGTCGTCGATGACGATCGCACTGCCGTGCCGGGTTCCGGGACTGCGACTCCCACCGGTAGGCGTCCTTCAGGAGGGTGCAGACCGACGGTCCGTACGTGCGGGTCGCACACGGCGTCGAGGGTCTTCACCTATCGGGTCGTGCCGGTGGCGACCCGTCCGCACCAGGCCACTCGTCCTGGGCGATGCCTGGCAGCGCTGCGGCGACCTCCGATGGTGCACCATGCAGTCCGAACGGGTGCGGGCGCGGGATGGGCGGTGCCTTTCCAGCGGGGAATCGGCCATCGAGTAGGAGTCCGACATCGAGTGCCGGAACATGAGTGACGGGCCATCAGCACCGACCCGTACTCGCCCACTGCGGCGTCTTGAAGGGTGATGAGGTTGAACTACCAGAGCCGCCCACCTTCCCCAATTGGTCCGATTTTAGAAGATATGGGAAGGATGGGGAGTAGGTGCGTGCGTCACGGTGGTCAGCCTGCTCACCGCTCGGCTCTGGATGTTGAGTAGCTATGACCAGACGCTGATCTTTGAGGAGGGGAGCGTGTAAAACTTGGGAGGGGTGTTGCACCTCGTGGCTGCGCTGGATACGTGAATCCCATGTGATTCCACGGCAACTTCGCGTGCCAGGAGGCCCAACCACGATGTCAGCGAAGTGACTGCTTGGTCTTTACTGTGGCCTCTTTCCGTGCGTCCATTAGTCGAGTTGCTTGAGCGCTTCGGCAGCGATGCGCTCGAAGACGGCCTGGTCCGCAGTGAAGTCCGAGTCGGGAATCGGCCAGTGGATCACGATCTCGGTGAAGCCGAGGTCCCGGTGGCGGCCGGCGAAGTCAACGAACGCGTCCACCGACTCCAGCGGGCGGTTCCGGTCCGGGGTGAAACCGGTCAGCAGGATCTTGTTGAGCTCGGCCGCGTCCCGGCCGAGCTCCGCGCACGCCTTGTCGAGCTTGCCGACCTGGCCGCGCATCGCCTCCAGCGACTGCTCGGGGGTCCCCGTCTCGTACAGCTTCGGGTCGCCTGTAGTCACCCACGCCTCCCCGTACCGGGCGGCGAGCCGCATTCCGCGCGGGCCGGTCGCCGCCACTGCGAAGGGCA
Organism: Streptomyces sp. SID12501; assembly: GCF_010550245.1. Lineage (GTDB taxonomy): Bacteria > Actinomycetota > Actinomycetes > Streptomycetales > Streptomycetaceae > Streptomyces. Next base: position 145,749 of record NZ_JAAGLU010000014.1, on the reverse strand, counting down.
ACCGGGGCTGCTGCACACAGCCGGGGATGTTCCGGGCCTCTTCGGCCGCGTAGTAGAGGCCCCGCTCTGTCACGGCGCCCTCGGTGAGTAGCCTGTCGAGCAGCGGCAGGAACTCGCCGAACCGGTCCGCCCGCTCCCTCGGCGTCCACGCCTCCTGACCCAGCACGGTGGCATCGAAGCCATTGCCACCAGCACCGATGCCGAGTGTGATCCGGCCTCCGGAGATGTCGTCGAGCGAGATCAGCTCCTTGGCCAGCGTCACGGGATGCCTGAAGTTTGGCGACGTGACGAGGGTGCCCAAACGCATCTGCTCCGTGACGCCCGCTGCGGCCGTCAGCGTCGGGATCGCGCCGAACCACGGGCCGTCCCGGAACGAACGCCAGGAAAGGTGGTCATAGGTGTACGCCGTGCGAAACCCCAGCTCCTCCGCGCGCTGCCACGCGGTACGGCCTCCCTCATGCCAGCGGCGGTACGGAAGGATCACTGTGCTCAGGCGCAAGCTCATGTCTCAGAGCCTACGGCGATGCTCGGCCAGTCTGAGACACACAGGGCTCGGCGCAGATCCTGGGCCTGACCTCGGGGGAACCTGGGTGGCTCCCTCCTGCAGGGACGCCTCAACACGCTTTCCAAGTCTTCGTCCGGGGGTTCGGTGGAGGCAAGGGTGTTCTGCCCTGGGGTGGAGTGGAGTCTCGGACAGGGGATGGCCGGTGCTGGACGCGGGTGAACGAGACCAAAACTGAGACCAGAGCTCGGTCAGTTATTGCTGGTCAGCGCGGATTTATGGTCCCGCTGCGCACGGCTGTCAGTGCAGGGTCTGCTTTGCGGCTGGCGTGATTCGAGGGTGGACCGCAGCGAAGGTCAAAGGCGGAGTGCCGAAGGCGGTGGCGAAAGATTGGTCGTTTGCTGGTCTGCTGCTGTCGGTTCTCTGGGCTTGCTCTCGACGGCGTGTTCCTAGGGTCGTTGACGTTCCCCCGGAAGTCCGGCCCCGCCGGACTCCGCACCCCGTACCGCTCTGGAGACACCTGATGCGTGCAATGCCCCGTCGTGCCCTGGCCGTCGTTCCCTCCGCCGTGCTGATGTTCGCGCTCGTCGCGTGCGGCGGCGGATCGGACTCGGGTGATTCCGCCGCCGGCGCGAGTGGTACGCAGGCCGCTGCTCCCGCCCAGGGCGGAGCCGCGGAAGCGGGAGGCGGTGACCCGGTGGAGACGCCGCTGACCGGTGAGGCGAAGGAGAAGGCCGAGGCGGCGGCGCTGGCGGCCTACCCGGGCACGGTGGTCAAGTCCGAGGAGGACGCGGAGAACCCCGGCATGTACGCGGTGGAGGTCAAGAAGGCTGACGGCAGTGAGGTCGAGGTCTACCTCGACCCGAAGACGTACAAGGTCGTCAAGACCAAGGACGAGGCGGCCGACGACGACGGCAGCTGATCCCTGGCCGGTCCGGAGGAAGGAGCGCCATGCCCACCGACCCCGCACACCCCGCGCCGGCCCAGCGGCCGGACCCCGAGGCCACGGCGGTACTCGCCGCCGCCTCCCTCGACCCGGCTGAGGGCGGCTACGGGGACCGCTACGGGGAGGACGCTTTCGACTATCCCGAGCATCACTCTCCCGCCCCGGCGCAGTCGTGGGCGGCGGCGGGTGAACAGCCGGCCGGGTACGCCTCGACAGCGGACCCCGCTGATGAGGAGTCGGCAAGCGGGGACGTGGGGCAGCGGCGCGCGGGCGGAGACCGCTCACGCCCGGCGGGCCGGGGGCGGCAGGTGGCCGCCCGGCGCAGGCCGGCCCTGATGGTCGCCGCCGCGCTGGTGGTCATGGGTGGCTTCGGCGTCGCTCTTTCGATGGTGAGTGACACGCTCTCCTCCGATGCGGTGCCCAGCGGCTCCAGCGGTACCGCACAGGTTTCCGCGCCGAAGTCGCCCACCGAGCCGTCTCCTTCGCCGGATGCCACGGCCTCCCCCTCGCCCCCCGCCGCTGGTGGAGCCGGCGGAGCCGGTGTGTCTGCTGCGCCGAGCCCGACCGGCCTCCTGCCCAGCGCCCGTGAGCAGCACGGCGACGAGCGCGGAGACGACGGACGGGAGGAACACGACCGCGAGGACGGCGGCCGCGCCGACGACGACTGACATCCCTCCTCGGCGTCCGGTGCTGTCGCTGCCCCGCTACCGCCGCCCGGCCGGTCCCTCACTCCCGCTCGACCGGCCGGGCGGCTTCCCCTTGGCGTTGCTGTCGCGGTCGCGTCGCATCATCCGTTTCCCCAGGTCCCAGGCGGGTTCTCGTGAACACCCCAACCCCCGTGGCACAGCTGTGCGAGCCTTTCGGCATGCGGCTGCTGCTGATAGAAGACGACGACCGGATCGCCGGGCCACTCACCGAGGGGCTGGGCCGCTACGGCTTCACCGTGGACCGGGCGCGCACCGGCGCCGCCGGACTCGCGGACGCCGCCGACACCCCGGATCTGGTCCTGCTCGACCTCGGGCTGCCGGACATGGACGGTCTCGACGTGTGCCGCAGCCTGCGGGCCCGCTCGGCCATCCCGATCATCATGATCACTGCCCGGGGCGAGGAGGCCGACCGGGTGGCGGGGCTGGAGCTCGGCGCGGACGACTACATGGCCAAGCCGTTCGGCGTACGGGAGTTGGTGGCCCGTATCCGCGCGGTCACCCGCCGCACCGGCGCCCTGCCCGCTGTCCCGGCGGGACCGGACGCGACCTCCGCGATACCCGCGGCGGCCCCCGCACCCCAGCAGCTCGGCCCGTTGCAGATCGACCGGCGCACCCGCCAGGTCCGTGTCGGCGGACGCGAAGTGGCCCTGTCCCCGAGGGAGTTCGACCTGCTCGCCTACCTCGCCCAGGATCCTGGCGCCGTGCACTCCCGTCAGCAGATCATGGACGCGGTGTGGGACCCGCACTTCTTCGGCCCCACCAAGACCCTCGACGCCCATGTCGCCGCCCTGCGCCGCAAGCTCGGCGATCCGGGCTGGGTGACGACCGCGCGCGGCGTCGGCTTCCGCCTGACCGTGCCCGGCGATCCGCCGCCCGAGGCCGTCCGATGACCCGGCGCCTGCTGTACAGCTATCTCGGCCTGGCCCTGCTGGTGCTGGCCGGCCTGGAGATCCCGCTCGGCTACCTCTACGCCCGCGGAGAGACCGCCCGCTTCGCCCAGAGCGTCGAGCGGGACGCGACGATGCTCGCCGAGGTCACCGAGGAGAACATCGAAGAGGGCAACACCGCCGACCTGCCCACCCTGATCGGCGACTACACCGCCCGCACCGGCGGCCAGGTCATCGTGGTCGACCGCACAGGCGTGGTGCTGGCCGCCTCCGGCTCATCCGTCCCGGCCGGCACGAACCTGTCCGCCGAGCCGGACATCGCCACCGCCCTGAACAACCAGCCCACCACCGGCACCCGCACCGCCACCGACGGCGCAGAGGCGCTCTACGCCACCCAGCCCGGCGCCTCCGGCACCACGATCCGCGGCGCGCTGCGCCTGGCGTACCCGATGACGATGGTCACCGACCGCATCCACACCATCTGGCTCGCCCTCGCACTGGCCGGGGCCTGCGTCCTGGCCGCGGTCGCCCTGGTCGCCTTCACCCTGGCGCGCTGGATCACCCGCCCGCTGCGCACCCTGCACCGCGCCACCACCCAGCTCGCCGACGGCCGCCTGACCAACCCGCCCGACGCCACCAGCGGCCCGCCCGAACTGCGCGAACTGGCCACCTCCTTCACCCACACCGCCACCCGCCTGCAACAACTCCTGGACGCCCAGCAGGCGTTCGCCGGCGAAGCATCCCACCAGCTCAAGACCCCGCTGACCGCGCTGCGCCTGCGGCTGGAGAACTTCGAGCCCTACCTCGACCCGCGCGCCCACGACAGCCTCGACGAAACCATCGGCGAGGTCGAACGACTCGGCCGGATGGTGCACGGACTGCTCGCCCTGGCACGCCTGGAGAACTCGGCCACCACACCGGAACCGACCGACCTGGACGCCGTACTGGCCGAGCGCGCCGCGATGTGGGAGTCCCTCGCCGCCGAACAGGACGTCGCCGTCACCGTCACCGGCACGACAGCAGGCAGCGTCTGGGCGATCCCGGGGGCCTTGGATCAGGTCATCGACAACCTGGTCGCCAACGCGCTCCGCGTCTCCCCACCCGGCACCACCCTCACCCTCGCCCGAACCCCCGGCGCCGAACTGCACGTCATCGACCAGGGCCCCGGCCTGCCACCGGCCGACCGGGAACGGGCCTTCGACCGGTTCTGGCGCGCCTCGGACTCCCACCACGACGGCACCGGACTCGGCCTGCCCATCGTCCGCCACCTGGTCCGCGCCTCCGGCGGAGAAATCACCCTCCACCCTGCCCCCGGCGGCGGCCTGGACGCCCGCGTCCGCCTGCGCCCCGTGACCGGCGGACGGAGGCGGGCCGGGGACGAGGCGCCACGGCCGACACGAGCTACGGCTACGGCGCGCTGAACAGGCCGAGCCGTCCCAGGACCTCGTGAGCCTGGTCCACGACGCGGACACCACCGCGCGGCACGGCGGGCCCCCACGTTAGGCTGACTGCCAGCAGTGATCTGTGATGACTGCGCGGCGGTGGGGCTCGCCGTACCCGAACCGCGGCATCGGTGCCGCCAACAGTCCCTACTTGCGATGGTGTGCGCCCGCGTGCGTGCGGGCCCCGGCGAGTAGGAGACGTACGTTCATGACAGTCCCCAAGTCCCAGACGGTGGACGAACCCACGGACCCCGACGTCGATCTGCACGTGCCCGCCCAGCGGCAGCAGTCCTGGCGGGCACAGGGACCGATCGTGGCGGTGGTGGCGCTCGGCGGAGCAATCGGGGCCTCCGCCCGGTACGGGGCCTCGCACGTGCAGCTGCTGCTGGGCACCGGGCTGTGCGGGGCGCTGACGACGTACTCGACGTTCTCCTACGAGACGCTGCGGCTGGCCGAGGACGGGGCGCGGTTCTTCGCCGCCGCCAATGTGATCGCGAGCGTGGTGGCCGGACTGGGCGCGGTGTTCGTCGGGGTCGCCTTCGCCGAGGCGCTGTGGGCGTGACCAAGGATTCCGCCCGCCAGTCGACCCGGATGGGGCCCTGGCGGTTCGTCGTCTGGTTCGGCACGGTCAGCCTGCTCGCGGACTTCGTGTACGAGGGCGCCCGCTCCATCACCGGCCCCCTGCTGGCCTCACTCGGCGCGTCGGCGCTGGTGGTGGGCGTGGTGACGGGCGCGGGCGAGGCGGCGGCCCTGGGCCTGCGACTGGTGTCGGGACCGCTGGCGGACCGTACCCGCCGCTTCTGGGGTCTGGCGATCGCCGGGTACGCACTGACGGTGGTCTCCGTACCCCTGCTCGGCGTCGTAGGCGTGCTCTGGGCGGCGTGCGCGCTGGTGATCGCCGAACGTGTGGGCAAAGCGGTGCGCTCGCCGGCGAAGGACACGATGCTGTCGCACGCCACCGCCGCGACCGGGCGCGGGCGCGGCTTCGCCGTGCACGAGGCGATGGACCAAATCGGCGCGCTGATCGGACCGCTCGTCGTGGCCGGCATGCTCGCGATCACCGGCGGCGACTACGGGCCGGCGCTGGCCGTGCTCGCCCTCCCGGGCGTCGCGGTCCTGGGTCTGCTGGTGTGGCTGCGGGCGCGGGTGCCCGACCCCGAGGCGTACGAGCGGGAGGTGGTCACTTCCAGGGATGAGCCTGCATCGGACGGTCGTCTACCGACGGCGTTCTGGACGTATGCGGCTTTCACCGCTGCCACCACCACCGGGTTCGCCACCTTCGGCGTGCTGTCGTACCACCTGGTCGAGCGGCATCTGATGGCTGCGGCGTGGGTGCCGGTGCTCTACGCCGCTGTCATGGCCGTCGACGCCGTGGCAGCGCTCGCCACCGGCTGGCTGTATGACCGCCACGGCGCACGTGTGCTGATGGCGCTGCCGGTCCTGACCGCCGCCGTAGCGGTGCTGGCGTTCACCGACACGGTCGCGGTCGCGGTGGCCGGGTCCCTGGTGTGGGGCGCGGCCATGGGTATCCAGGAATCCACCCTGCGCGCCACGGTCGCGGACCTGGTGCCCAGCGGACGGCGGGCGACCGCATACGGCCTGTTCGCCGGTGTCGTCGGCGCGGCGAGCCTGGCCGGTGGGGCACTGACCGGCGGCCTGTACGGCTACTCGATTCCCCTGCTGATCACCGTCGTGGTCGCCATCCAAGTCCTCTCCGTGGTTCTGCTGGCCGCCACGCGAGCCACTTGGCGCTGATCACAGGAGCGTCTCGGGTTGGGGGTATGCCACCCCGGGGTACGACATCAGACTCGGCGCGTCGAAGGACTGAACTCCCGGTGCCTCATGGTCGGTTTCGAGGGATCTCCCACGCGCGAGTTTTGGTGGAGCACCGGTCAACTTCCGCCATGTCCACCGAGAGGCTGCCTTCGCCGTCGGCTACGGCTTGCTTGCACGCGTCCCGGATAGCGATCAGTTCGTACACCACGGTCGGTCCTTGAGGTGGTCTCGTCGTGACGGGCTAGCTTCCGAGGATGGCCTCCCGTGCCGCTCGTGACCAGATGGCCTGCTGACGCATGGTGAAGCCCATGCGGTTCCAGTGGAACAGGACGTGGCGGGCGAGGACACCGCGGGTGCCGAGGGCGAGTCGTCCTTCGCGGCCGGCGTCTCCGAGGGTCTGGCCGCCGTGCTTCACCGCGTCGGCCCAACCGGCGAGGGGAGCCAGCGAGTTGCCGACGGTGAGGGCGGGATCGGTGTCGGCCGCCAGGAGTTCACGCACCGTGCCGCTCATGGCGGTCACCCGCTCCGGCGGAACGTCGTCAGGGAGAGGGCGCTTGGCCTCGACGCGTGCCCACACGTCACCTTGCTCGCTCCATTCCTGTCCGGCGGCGCACAGAAACAGGGTGGTGATGATCAGCGAGGTCGCCTTGGCGTCGAGTGGGACGCTGTCTTCTGCTGCCGAACCACGTAGGTAGTCGAGAACTCCCACGCTGTCCGCATGGAACAGAGCGTGGGCGATCCTCATCCCGTCAGTGCCGCCGAAGGCAACGGTCTCGGCCTCGTACGGCGACGGCCACCAGCGTCTCACCACGCCCCACGAGACCGCGCTGTCGAGAGCCTCATGGATGGGCTCCGATGCGCACTCGCCGATCGTCTGCGGGCCGTGGACGACGCGGAGACGCCAGCAAGGGGACTTGCGGACGAACCACCAAGCACCGATGGCCCCAGCGTCGCAGGCTTCGCGTAGAGACGGGAGTAAGTAGGCGAGGAAGGTGCGTTGGGCGGTCGGGTAGTCGGTGAACTCGATGTTCACCTGCTGCCAGTCGGTGGCGGATGACCGTGCGTCAAGTGCTGTTCTTCCAGCGGCGCAGTACAGCCTGACGGTTTCGGCCAGGTGTTCCGGTGAGGAATGCAGCTGGGCAGAGACCGCCTCGATCGGGGTGCCAGCCAAGACGGCGTGGACGGCTCGTTCTGCCGTTCTGCTGTCGTGCAGGTCCACGACTTCCTCCTTTCGGGGCCTCTGTCAGGCGAGGAGCAGGCAGGCATCCCAGTCTCTGGCCGGTGCCTCGTCGGTTTCGATGCCCTGGAAGGCGAGCGCGGCTCCGGACGTGCCTTCGAGGAACCCGGCTTCCGTCGGTGTCTCGGCGGTGAGGAAACGTTCGCTGAGATGGGGCAGGAAGCTGGTGAAAACGGCTGGCTCGTCGGCGTCCTGGGCGACGCGCTGAACCACCCGCATGAGGCCGCCGATGCCGTGACAAAGGCCCCGACCGGTGAGTTGGTCGAGTTGGAGAGGGTCGGCCAGACAGTCCAGGAGCGCTCGTTCGGCCATGCGTCTGCGGTCGGCGTCGCTGAGGGCGAGGGCGGCGAGTTGCTGGGCGCGGGTGAGGCCGGGGGTGCCGTAGCACCAGGATGGTGCGGCCGGTTGCATGGGGCTCGCGGTGGTGTCGGTGATCCAGCGCGGCCATCGGGTGCCTCGGTGGTCGTCGACGCGTTTCTGGTCCAGCCAGCGGCAGATGCGCAGCATCGCCTCCTGGTGGCCGTGCACAGTGATGCCGCGCAGGTGTGCCAGTGCGAGGAGGGTTAGGGATCCGGTGATGCCGTGGGCCAGCCCGGCATTGGCGTGGCCGCCTGGGGTGGGTGCGTGGAGGTTGACGGGGCTGTGCCCCACCCACCAGCCGGGCCGTGGGCATCCGTCGGGGCCGGGGAGCGGCTCGGTCAGGCGCACGAGGTATTCCAGGACGCTTTTGAGTTCCGGTCCGTCGGGGGTGCGGCGCAGGAGGAGGGCTCCGAGGCCGGTGAGGCCGCGCAGTAGGTCGTACTCGGCGAAGCTGGTGGGTCGACCCTGATCGATACGGGTGTGGGCGGCCTCCAGGCGGCTTCGGGTGTGCGTTGCCACGATGCGGTCGAGGGCGTTGAGGGCGCCGGCGTATTGGTTGCTGTCGGCGGCGGTCAGGTGCAGGACGTACGCCATCGCGGGTGCGCCGAGGAACAGGCCCGCTTGGTCGCCGTCGATCAGTGGGCCGACGGCGGCGAGTCGACGGTGGACGGCCTGCCACGATCCACGGCCTTGGCGGGCGTGTTCGATGTGGAGCAGGGCGATACCCAGGGGGCCGTGGGCGAGGGACTGCCGGAAGGCGGTGTCCTGCTCGGGGACTGGTCTGACGCCGGTGGTCACCGTGGTGCTCCTTCGGCGCGGGCGCTCCAGGACAGGGCGGCGGTGCGGGCCAGGCGGCGGCAGACGGTCTCGTTGCCGGGATCGATACCGGCTGCCCGGTTGTGGTGCATGTGCAGCAGAGACGGCAGTACGTCGATGGGTTCGGCGCCGTGGTCGGCGAGGGCGGTGCGGTACGTCTCCAGTGCGGCGCGGCGACTGGCCCAGGCGGTGACGACGCGTTCGCCGCCTGGCAGGGCTCGCAGGGCGGCGAAGTCGCTGTCCGGGGCGGTCAGTTGTATGGCCAGTGCTTGGAGATCACGCGAGGGCATCTTGCCTTGTCCCTTGAGCAGGTACTCGGTCAGCCAGCGGCGCCCGGCCGCTGGGCTGCCGGTGAACGTGGCGGTGATGTCCGTGATGCCGGCGGCGGTGACGGCCGGCTGTAGGTGGGGAGGTAGGCCGAGCGTCTGTTGGGCGATTGCGGCGGCGGAGTCGGCGGCGAAGGCGCGCTCGGCGGCGGCCAGGGTGTCGCCGGTGCCGTAGCGGCCGGTTTCCGGTTCGTCGGTGTCCCACTGGATGCTGCGGATCAGTCCGGTGGTGCGGAGTTCCGCTGCCCAGGCTCCGACGTGCTGCGCGGCGGTGCCGAAGGCATCGGGGGCCGGCAGTCGGAGGCGCAGACGCAGGTGGGTGTCCGGATCGCTGTAGCGCGTGTACCACCACAACGGCTCGCCGCCTGCCCAGTCCTGGAACAGACCGGGCAGGTGCGTGGTCAGGATCTCCGGGGCGCGTTCGGGGTGGCAGTAGATCTTCAGGTACGCCCATGGAGAGGTGCCCGGCAGGCGCCCGCTGTCGCGCCGTACGACCGCTGTCGTTCGGGGGCGGTGGACTGCGGGTGGGAGGCTGGAGGCGAACGGCATGGTGATTTCGTGGGCGTGGCCGAGCCAGCCGTATGCCTCGGCTTCGGGGGCTTCGTGCAGTGTCGCGGTGCCGGTGCGCTCCAGCTCCATGCGCAGGAGGTGTTGGTGGGTGGGGTGGTCGAGGTCGAGGCGGAGGCGCTGGTCGTCGGAGCCGAGGAAGACGGTGCGGGTTACGCCGTAGCGGCAGCGCCAGTCGGTGAGGCGGCGTAGCCGGCCGGGACGGTCGTCGTGGCCGAGGTCGCTCAGTCGCAGGTGCCAGCAGGCGGGCGACAGGATGGTGCGGCCGGTGCGGACTTCGGGCAGGAAGGGAAGTCGGGCGGCGGCTCCCCAGGCGAAGGGGGTCAGCACGGCTGTGTGAGAGCGGTGCACCTCGGTGACGAAGCGGACCAACGGATGGGTGGCGTTGGTGAGTTCGACGGCGTTCATCACCGACGGCTCGATGAGTTTGCCGGTGGACAGCGAGGCCAGGTAGAAGCGCTTCGAGTCCGCGGTTACCGCGAGGTCGTCCAGGTCGAGCGTGGCGGCGGGGTTGTGTTCGCCCAGCGACAGCAGGTGTGGCGTGACGGCGAGGGCGCGGCTGACGTTCTGGGTACGGCGGCGCAGCGGCGGGCTGGAGACCTGTGCTCGCTCCGCGTCGGCGGTGAGCGTGGGCAGGGCCGCGTACGCGGCCGTCATGCGGTGGCGGTCGGCTGACTCCAGCATGGCCAGGAACCGGCCTGTCGTCGTGCCCGCCGCCTGAGACAGGCCCGCGACACTCAGCGCGAACTGCCCCTGCTGCAGGGCGTCCAGGGAGGTGGCAAGCACGGAGAAGCACAGCTCGACATGGGCAGGGGCCTGAGTGGCCTCGTCGACGGCGAGCGCGGCAAGATCCTCTTCCGTCAGGACCACCTCACGTACCTGGTTCGCCGCCGCGTGTTGGGCGAGGGCCAGCAGGTGTTCGTCCCGGCGGGTTGTGCCCTGGACGGGTCGCTTGAGGACGGAACCGCGGTAACCCGCCGGAAAACCGAGGCCGATGTCGGGATCAGTGAGGTCACGGACCGGGACGAGGGCGCCCATGCTGTAGCGCTCCAGGAAACGGGCGCGGTAGTCCTGCCAGGCCGGGGGCCCGGCCGGGAACGGCGAGATACGGGCCATCACTTGAAGGGCGTGTTCTGCTTCTCGGGCGACCTCGGCGGGCAGGACGACTTCGCAGTCGGGCAGCAGATTCACCACCAGGGTCTGCTCGGTGACGCCGGTCAGGGCTGTCATGCGCCGGGTGGCCTCGATGCGTAGAGCCCGCTGTTCGTCGGCCGAGGCATGGTTGTGCCGGATCAGAAGCTGATGGATCCGCCGGAGGTGCCCAGCCGTTGCTGCCTGGGGCTCGGTGCTGACGGTTGTCAGTTCGGCCAGATCTGTCAGGTCTGCCAGTTCGGCCACCAGGTGCCCGAGGGCGTCGTCACAAACCATGGGCGCCCGCAGGCTGGTGATGAGGATCTGGTGTGCGACGAGGCTATGAACCATGTCCTCGATCACCGACGTGGGCGTGTCGGGATGGCCGGCGTGCAGTTTGGCGACGATGTCGTCGACCGTGATCGGCGAACGGGCCAGTTCAAGGACTGCCTCGGCAGCGGGCGTGCGGCGCAGGGTGACCTCGGCCGGGCCGTCCTTGCCCGGCTGGTGAGGTACGGCGATCCGGGTGCCCCGGAGGACGCAGGTGGCATCGGCGATCACGGGCAGGCGCCGCAGCAGATCGCGGTTCTGCTCCAGGGCGGTGACCATCTCGGTGAGCCACTCGGCGTCCGCTCGGGCGGAAGCCCGGTGTCCGGCGCCCCATTGGACCTGGGCCTGGTTCCCGAGGCGTACGGGCGCGGGGCCTGCGAACAGGCCGAAGGGGGTTGCACGGTGCTGCATCCGCAGCAGGTAGCGCACCAGGGAGATGACCGTGCGCCGAACGGTTCGGGGCCGCTGGTCACGGCTGTTGAGCACGCTGTGCACGGCCTCGACCAGAAGAGGGCTGGCGACCTCGATGGCAGCCGCCGTGGCATCGTCCGTCCAGACCTTGCCGATCCACTCCCGCCACTGCTCCACATCGCCGGAGGAGCTGCCGTCCAGGTCAGGCCAGGGAGGCACCTGGGCCGCCAGCGGTCGGGCGGCTGCTCTGATCAGAATCGCGTCAACGGCCTTGTACATCCCCATCCCCGTGGCTCCTTCGTCCGTCGTCCTGGGCGGTGCGGGGCCGGGCCCAGGACTTCGGCCCGGCCCCGCACCGGTTGGTCAGCCTCCGATGCAGGTGCTGTTGGAACAGGCGGACTGGCAGGTCGCCCCGCAGCCGTCGCCGGTGTCGTTCAGAAGACCCGGCACGACCGGGGCGGACGCGATGGTCTCGATGTTGAGGTCGAAGTCCGTGTCGGCGGCGGTCGTGAAGTCCGTGGCGGCCTTGAGCGCGGTGTTGCCCTGCTGTGCCATCTCGAATTCCTCCCGTAGAGCTGGGTGGGATGTGCCTTGCTGCCCTGACCGGTGGGCGCTGTCGGCGCTACGGCCAGGTGATCAGGACCCGTGTGTGGGGCCGGTCGAGGACCCGGCCCTCGGGAAGCTGCCCGTCCGGCGTGGACGCCGGGTAGACCTCGATCTGTGCCCGGTCGCGGCGGTGCTCGCGGTCCCAGACCCGGATCTCCTCCACCAGGTGCTCGGCGACCTTCTGGCCCTGCGAGCCGTGGCCGATGGCGCCGAGCTCGAATCGGTCCGGGTTGTCGGTACGACGCACGGTGCGGTAGGCGAAGCTGTCCGCGTCGACGAGCGTGGGCACGCCGAGCGGCGAGGCGGAGGCGACCAGGCCGCGTTCGCGGGCAGCCGGTGTCGCGGCCAGGAGCGGCAGGTTGTCCAGGGCGGTTGTCAGCCAGAGGTCCAGGTGCTCGCTGGACTCGTCACCGGCGAGCGTCACCCCGGACCAGGCTTCGACACGAGGGCTGCGCAGGGCGGCTCGCAGCCCGTCGGCGTGGGGCTCGGGGTGGCCGTCCAGCCGCAGCCCGACCTCTTCGCCCTCGGTGTCGTGCAGGAGGACCAGGCGGACCCGGTTCTCGCCGACGCCCTGCATGGGCACGAAACCGCACAGCTCGACGCTGTCGCTCACCAGCCGGTCGCCGTGGCGGACGAGCGCGACGGTGCGGGTCATGCCGCGCATCCGCAGAGGCACGACGATACGGCCGCCGTCGACGAGTTGTTCGGTCCAGGTCGGCGGGATGTCGGCGGCCTGGACGGTGACGATGACGCGGTCGTACGGGGCGTGCTCGGCCATGCCGTACTCGCCGTCGGCGGTGATGACGCGCACCTGCTGGTCGTAGCCGGTGTCGGCCAGGAACTTCTCGGCGCGTGCGGTGACGTCGGGGTCGATGTCCACGGTGACGACGAGGCCCTCGGGGCCGACGATCTCGGCGAGGTAGGCGGCGTTGACGCCGCCGGAGCCGATCTCCAGGACCCGCATGCCGGGCCGGATGGCGGCCTGTTCGATCTGCATGGCCTGGATGCGGGCGGCGGACACCGAGCTGATGGCCACGCCGTCGGCGTCCTTCTTCGTGATCGCGGCATTCTCCGCCTGGTACACCGCCGCCATGTCATCGTCGGGGGTGGCCAGATGACGGGGGACCTTGCGGAACGCGGCCACGACGTGCGGGCTTCGGGCTGCATCGAGCGCGATCAGTTCCCGGACCATCGCGTCGCGCAACTGCTGGTCGGACGCGGGGGCTCCGTCGTCAGGGGTGGTCATGTCGGGGACGTTGTTCACAGGCTCTCTCTTTCTCGGCTACGGAGGGTTGTCACGACGCGGCCTCCAGGGGCACGGGCTGGTCGACGTGCTTGGTAGCCATGGGACTCAGTGACCAGCTGCACCACACCCACTTACCGCGACGGTTCCCCCGCCTGCGGTATCCCCAGTCGTCCGAGAACGCCTCCACCAGCGCTAACCCGCGGCCGGACTCGTCGTCGGCCGACTCGCGGCGTGGCACCGGAAGAGCGGAAGAGACATCGGCGACCTCGATGAGGACCGTCTCGTCGCGCTGCTGCAACACCATCACGATCGGCCCTGAGGTGTGCTGCAGGGCATTGGTCACGAGTTCTGACGCGACGAGCACCATGTCGTCCGCCAGGTTGTCCAGGCCCCATGCGGCCAGCGTCTCGTGCACGGTCCTGCGCGCCCTGGACACGGCTTCCGGGCTGGGCTCCAGAGGCGTCGCGACCACGCGCAGGATGCGGCCGACTGACGGCCGCGATTCGGTGGCCGTCATCATTCCCACCCGCGCGATACATCCTGGCCTCGCCGTACGGTCCCCGTGCTGTTGCTGAAACGGCTGACCGAGGCGCAATCGGCGCCCTCACCGGCCGGAGTCGCCCACGGCTGCACGGACAGAGTGGTGGGACAGGCCCGGCCACCCGGACGTAGGGGAAGCGGCCGTCTGTCCTGGAGGGCCAGTGGAGGGCTTTCCTGCATCGCGGCGAGGCTCCTTGGGAAGGAACGGACAAGACCGAGCGGGATCTCAACCACCGTGTACGTTGCCGGTGATGACTCCTCGCACTCGGTGACGGCGACCAGAGTGGGCCTGATGTGGATCTCACCGCCATGGCCCAGCAGATAGCGTCCGGCGCTCTTCCGGGTGACAGACGTCGCGCGCGGGTAGCGTCGAAGTGTCGTCTGAGCCAAGGGTGTTGCGTGCGGAGCAGGTGACGGGATCCCCTGCATGCGAGGGAGCCGCAGGCCCAGGGCCGACGGCGGATGGTCAGTGGTCTTCTTGGCCGAGAGGGGCCGACGATGGATGAACGTCCCAGGACGCTGCTCAAGGCTCTGGTGGCCCAACGCCACTGGCGCTACAGCGACTTCTTGGCCCACTTCACCCGCATCGCCGAGAAGGTCGTCAAGAAGGGCACCGCGAACCCGACGATCTCCGAGGCGCAGTTCCGCCGCTGGACCGCGGGAACCATCCGGACCCTGCCGAGCCCGGACGCCTGCCGGGTGCTGGAGGAGATGTTCGGCGTCAGTGCCGCCGCCCTGTTCCAGGCGCCGCCCTCGCCCGAGTCACCCGCACCCGTATTCAGCCTGAAAGACGAGATCGACATGACCGCACGCGACGCATCCAGCGAGGCCGGCGCCGCCGCCTCCGCGTCCATCTCCGACACCACACTCGACCAGTTGCGAGACGACGTCGCCGAACTCGCCCGCCGCTACCACTCCTTCTCGGCGTTCGAGGTCCTCCAGAACGCGCGCAGGCTGAGGGAGGAAGCCGAACAGCACCGCGACCGTACCCAGGTGCCTGCCCAGCAACAGGACCTGCTGATCATCGCCGGTCAAGCCTGCGCGCTGCTGTCCGCGGCGGCCTTCGACCTCGGTTCCCTCGACGGCGCCACCCGCCTCGCCCGCGCCTCCGCGCTGTACGGCGAGACCGCCCGCTTCACACCGCTACGGGCCTTCGCCGGAGGCGCTCTCGCCTACATCGCCTACTTCTCCGGCCGCCCCGCCGAGGCAGCCCAGATCGCGCAACGCGCGCAGATGCTCACCGGCCTCGGCGATGTCGCGCACCGCCGCCTGGCGGCCATCGAGGCACGCGCGCATGGCCACCGAGGCGACGCCGCCTCCGCCCAGCAGGCCATCGACGTCTCCCATCGGGAGGGACGTGGTGAGACCGACGACCTGCACGACGGCGTGGCCGGCGAATTCGGCTTCCCCGGCGAGCGGTTGGCCATGTCCAACGCCTCGACCTGCCTGCTCCTCGGTGACGGCGAACAGGCCGAGGCCGCAGCCCGCACCGCCCTGGAGCTGGTAACCAGCAAGCCGGAGGCACTGTGCTCCGCACGCGTCGTGGGCGGGGCCGCCGCGGATCTGGCCGCCGCGCGGCTGCTGAGCGGTGATCTCGACGGAGCCGTCGATGCCCTCGAACGCGTCTGGACCGTGCCGGGTGAGCAACGCGCCACCGGCCTGCTGACCCGCACTGCGCGCATCCGCCGGGCCCTGACCGACGAACGCTTCCGCCGAACGCCCCTCGCCGACGAGATCGGCGATCGGCTGGAGCACTTCAGCAGACTCGCCGCCCAGCACCAGCTCGGTGCGGGCGCCGGAGCGGTGGCCGCCCTGGAGGGCTGAGGGAACTCAGGAAGCGGAGGCCAGGGCAGCGAGGATCCTGGCCTCCTTCTCGGGCGCGAGCCCGTGCTCCGCCCGGCGGGGGTGATCCACGGGGCGACCGTCGGCCCGCAGCCACGCCCATGTGTCCGTGATCGTCTCGGTGAGCGGACGGCACCGCAGACCGGCCTCCACCGCACGGCCGGCATCCACCGACCACACCCCTGTGTGGGTACGCCACAGGGGCAGTTCGGTCCACTGCCGCACTCCGTGCTCGGCGAGCAACTCCGGTTCCACCCACACCAGATGGCCGTCCGTCCCGGTGACGGCGAGACACGCGTGCAGGAAGTCCCCGAAGCCCATCCCCTCGGGGTGAGCCACGTTGAAGGCGCCGCCAGCGGTCGCAGCTGCCTGGTCCACGGCGAACGCCGCGACATCGCGCACGTCGACCGGCTGGATGAGCCGGTCGGCCGGAGCCGGCGCCAGCACAGGTCCGCCCCGGCCGGCCCGGTGCAGCCACCACGGCAGCCGACCCACGTACTCACCCGGCCCAAGAATGACCCCGGGCCGCAGAAACACCGCCCGCTCGCCGAACGCCTCACTGACCGCGCGCTCCCCGCCGGCCTTCTGAAACCCGTACTTGGTGGGCGAACCGTCCGAGCCCGTGTAGCCGAAGGACTCGTCCGCGTCGGACGGGCACTCCAGCACCTCGGACGACTCGGTCAGGGTCTGGTGCGGCCAACCCGAATACACCGACACGGTGGAGACGTGCACCCACCGGGACGCCGCATCACGCAGCGCCCGTGCGGCCAGCCGCACGTCACGCGGCGGAAAATCGGAACTCGACGTGTCGATCACGGCATCCCAAGGCCCCTGGGAAGCAAGCCGGTTGAGGTCCGCCACCTCGGTACGGTCGCCATGGACCGCGCGCACCTCGGGCACATCCCGCCCGGACCGGCCACGGTTGAACGTCGTCACGTCCCAACTGCGGCGTAGCGCCTCGTCCACGATGCTCTTGCCCAGGAACCACGTACCGCCCAAGACCAGAATCCTCATGCCCGGAATCCTGCCCTTCCCGAAGACTCAGGAGAAGAGACCCCTGTCGACGGTCTCGTCCCCGCTCTAGCGATGTCTCATGGTGTGGTTATCCCCACCGCCAGGGGGTGACTTACCGGATAGGCAATGACATCGGTGCGCGGCGATCATGTGTCCCGGAGACAGCTTGTTGGCCACGCATGACGAAGGGACACTTCATCGATGCGCATCCTCCTGATCGGGGCGCCCGGAGCTGGCAAGGGCACGCAGGCCGTGCGCCTTGCCGCGCATCTGTCGATCCAGCACATCTCCACCGGTGACCTGTTCCGCGAGCACATCGACCAGGGCACCGAGCTCGGGCAGAACGCCTACACGCACATACGCGCTGGCCTTCTGGCACCGGACGAGGTCACCATCGAGGTGGTCAAAGAGCGCCTTGCCCGTCCAGACACCGAGCGCGGATTCCTGCTGGACGGCTTCCCTCGCAATCTTGCCCAGGCGGATGCGCTGGACGGCATCCTGGCCGACTCGAAGTCGAGGCTGGATGCCGTGCTAGACCTGGAGATTCCTGAGGCCCAGGTGGTCAGGCGGATCGCTGGACGACGGTTGTGCCGTCAGGACCGCGAACACATCTTCCACGTCGACTACAGCCCGCCTGAAGTGGCAGGAGCCTGCGACGTCTGCGGCGGTGAGCTGTACCAGCGCGATGACGACCGCGAGGCAACCGTTCGTAAGCGACTGGAGGTCTATCGCAGCGAGACGGCGCCGGTCATCGACCACTACCAAGCTCAGGGCCTGGTGACCACGATCTCGGCCGAGGGCCAGGTCCAGGAGGTCCTGGACCGCGCGCTGGTCGCGATCGGCGACGGTCAGGTCGATGCATCCGGCACGTCGAGTTGCTGACCCCTCCATTGAGAAGGACCGCCGACGTGGTCATCGAGGCCCGGAGCACCGGGATTCCTGTGAACCTGGTGTGGCCCGTCAGCGCTGCCCGCGCCAACTGATCACCATGGTCGCGGGCAGGGCCACGGTGACGATCAGCGTCGGCGCGGTCGCGCCGCTTCCTGCTGGGGGATGGCCGCCGCGACGGGGGCCGGAGCGGGGTTCGGCTTTGGGCGGCGAGGTGGCGCGGTGACGTATCCGAGGTGGTGCAGCCGCCAGACGAGGACGTCGCTGGCCGAGTCTGCGCTGTCGAGTTCGCGATGGGTGGCAGCTTTGGCAAGCAGGGCGGCCGTGTCGTGGCCGGCGCGTTCGGCCTGGTCGAGGACGGCTGTCAGTCCGTTCCAGCCGGGCTCGGCCTGGAGGCGGTCGGCGAGGTGGGGGAGGGCGGCGTGGACCGTGGCGGTGTGGCGTCGTCGGTTCGGGGCGGGCAGGTGTTCGCCGTGGGTGCGCAGGGTGGCCAGTGGGCCAGCAGCGGTGGCCTGGTAGGCGGTACGCAGGTGGCGGGCGGCGAGCTGGGCGGCCTCGGCCTGCTGGGCGTGGCCACGGGCGGCATGCCAGCGGGCGGCAACGATGACGGCCAGGATCACGACGTCGAGGATCAGGGCGGTGGCGGCGCCGTCCGGGCCTCGGCCGAGGGCCGTGCCGGAGTGGACGATCTGGCCGGCTGCACGGCGCAGGGCGTACATCTCCTGATCCTTGGCGCGGATGTGGGAGCGGCTGGCACGCTCGAAATGCCGTGCGGCTGCTTGCAGTTCGGCGCGGCTGGAGGGGGGTGAGGTCTGGGCGAGAGCGTCGAGGACCTCGCCGACCCCGATCAGCTGGGCTGCCGCTGTGTTGTCGTCCTCGGCCGTCATCGAGGTGAGGGCGGAGTCGGCGGCCTGGACGGCGACGTAGCGGGCGCGGGCTGGTGCCGAGGCGCCGCTCGGGTCCAGGGCCGTGGGCGGCGGGGCCGTGTCCGTGGGGGTGGTGAACCGTTTCCGGATGCGGGGCAGGGACAGGTCGGGGGCGAGGGTGGATCCGGCGAACCAGATGGGCTCCTTGGTCTCGTTGCGGTCGCCGACCATGGCGACCTTGTAGCCGAGCGCATCACCGGAGGGCGCGGTGCGCTTCTTTATGCGTACGCCTTCCGCGGCGAGCCGGTCGAAGAACTCCGCCTCGTCGGCGGCGCCGGCCAGGGCGCGGCGGACGTGCTCGTGCAACAGCTCACGGGAGGCGTCTTCCTGGCCGAGGCGTTCGGCCTTGTGGCGCTCGGCGCTGGTGGGGCGCTTGGCGGCGGTGCCGTCGCCTTCCTTGAGGCGGCGGAGCCCGAACTCCTTCTCGATCTTGCGGCATTCGGCCTGGGCGCGGGTGCCGTCCTTGTGGTGGCGGGGTCGGGTGCGATCGGCGCGGACGAGGGTGGCGACGATGTGGATGTGGTCGGGGGCGTGGCGCACAGCGATCCAGCGGCAGGCTTGGTCGTCGCCGTCGGGGGCGATGCCGGTGGCGTTCAGGATGCGGCGGGCGACGATCGCCCATTCCTCGTCGGACAGGATCCGGTCGCCGGGGGCTGTACGGACGGGGCAGTGCCACACGTGCTTCTTCGGCGCGTTGTCGCCGAGGGCGTCGACCCACAGGTCGAGGTCGGCGGCCAGGTCGCTGAAGGTGGCGTTCGTATCGCGGCCGGGGTCGGGCAGGTGGGGGTCGTAGGCGGCGACGAGGTGTGGGTCGATGTGGGCCTCGATGTCGCTGGTGCGGTAGAGGTAGTGGATGAGTCCGATGGTGCGGGAGCCGCGGGAGACGTCGGGGACCACAGTCTCAGCTCACCAGCTTCCGTGCGGCGGTGCGGATCTCGGTGGCGGCATCCGCGACGGCGTCGGCGGCGCGGGCGATGTGGGGTGCGTCGCCACCGGAGTTGAGGACCTTGGCTATCTGGTTGAGGTTGGTGCCGGCGCGCACCAGCTGGATGCGGGCGGCTTCGAGGACGTCGAGGGCGTCGTCGTGGTCCAGGCGGGGGCGGCCGTGGATTTCGGCGTGGACGGCCTGGGCGATGAAGCGGGCCTTGGAGATGCCCTTGGCGTCGGCGGCCTCCTGAATCTCGGTGGCCTCGGCGGTGCTGGCGCGGAAGGTCTGGCGCTCGGAGCGCTGCTTGGGCTGCCGGGAGCGGCGACGTCCTCCCCGCCTGGCCCTGGCCGACGGCTCCCGCCGTTGTTCGTGGCCGCACTCGGCCACGAACCCCTGACCCGGCGCCTCCTGGTGCCGGGCCTCCTCCGCCACCCCCGGGGCGGAGGCAAGCGCACTGGACCGGCCATGGGACGGTCCAGTGCTACAGCTTGCTCCGTCTGGGGCAGAGGCGGTGGTCGTCTGCTGCTGGGGTGTGGGGAGTTCGTGGTGCTCGTCGGACATTGGGTTCTTCTCCATGGAGTCGTTCGGGATGCGGGTCGTAATCGCGGCCGTGAAGCCGAGGACCGCGAGGGGCGGTCACAGGACCGGGCTTCGGGGCCGGCGTGGTGCAGGTGAAGAGCTGGAGTGCTGAGGCGCGGGCCGGCAGCGACGCTCAGGCGGCTGTGCCTGGCGTTGGCGGAACGTGATTCGCCAACGCCAGGCGTTCTGCCGCAGCTCTCATGTGGCGACGGCGTCCTTGGCGGCGCTCAGTTCCGCCTTGACGATGTCGGCGGCCTTCTGGGCGCCGTCCTTGCTGATCGAGTAGCCCTTGGCCCGGACCGCCCTCTCCAAGGCAGGGCGGGGGACCTGGCCTGTCTCGGCGCCCATGGCGCGGGCCATGGTCAGCAGCTCCTCGTCGGGTACGGTGCGTTTGCGCCGGTCCGTCCTGAGCGCCGTCTTGGCGCTCGGCGTCATGGCGATGGCGGGCTTCGCCTCGGGCATGGGCACCTCGTTCGCCTTGGCGGGAACCCCTGTGTTGGCGTCGTCCGTCTCCTCGTGGCGGATCTGGCGGTCCTGCCTTGGCGTGGCGGATTCGGCGGACGGGGTGGCGAGGGTCGCGTCCGCCATGGCGCCTTCGCCGCCGAGATGGCGGTTCATCACGAGGTAGAGGTGGACGGCGCCGGCAAGGGCGAGTGGAGCGATGCCGGACAGAGCGCCGACAGTCGCGTTGTTGAGGCGTAGGCGGGTCCCTTCGTTGAGGCCGACGGCGTGTACGACGTTGGCCCAGATGCTGGTGAGGGTGGCCGCGCCGACGAGCGCCCACACATACAGGCGGGAGCGCAGCGGGGCCCCGCGCAGGATGAGCAGGGCGACGATGCCGATGGCGATGAAGCCGTCGATCACCAGGGGGAAGAGGTAGGTGAGCAGCCCGCGCACATGGCTGGCGACGGCCATCTGACGCAGCGCGTCGTAGGAGAGCGCGAAGCCGATGGTGGCGAGCAGGACGATGCCGACGCGGATGGTGAGGCTGCCGCGGACGGCGGCCGGGGCTGTCGGTGCAGGGGAAGGCAAGGCAATCGCTCCGGGAACGCAGGGCACTGGGGCTTGAGGAGGAGTGCACTCCCACGCGGACCCCTCTACAAGGAGGGGGCCGCGCGTGAGTAACCGGTGATGTGAGGTGTGTGTGGGTTCGCGTGAGCTTCTGACCTGGTCATTTATCGGCTGGGTAGCCCCGCGTGAGGGGCCGGTGAGTCCGTCGCCGGGACCTGGTCCGTGAGCGCCCGCGTGAGTCGCCGTTCCGGCGCCGGACGCTTCCCCGACACCGGAACCCGCCTCCGTCAGGAGACGACGGCCATGTGTCGTGCCGTGACCCGGTAGCGGACCTGGCGGCTGCCGCCCGGCTCCTGTTCCTTGGTGGCCTGCCCGACCTCGTGGAGGGCCTTCAGCGTGCGCCGGGCCCTCTCCTGCTCCTTGGCGCTCGGGTCCGCCTCTCCGGTCATCAGGGCCGCGAGTTCCCTGCTGGTGAGGCCGCCCGGTGCATCGCGCAGCAGGGTGTACGGGTCGAGGGGGACGTCGACGCGCGAGGTGCCGCGCCGGTGGTCGTGGACGACCGTGAGGGGGCCGATCTCGCCGGTCACCGTCTTGGCGTGGTGGAGCTTGACCGTCGCGTCGCCCGCTCCCCCGCTCAGGAACATGACGCTGCCCGCACCCGCCGTGAACCAGGTGGTGCCGTACACCTTGTCCAGCGTCGGGCGTCCGCCGGGCTTGGCGTCCGCTGCGGACTTGCGCTGGTGGTGCAGTTCCAGCAGTTCGACGCCGGAGCGGAGCAGTTGCTGGCGGGCGCGGTTGTAGGCGCCGACGGCCTCGTCGTCGGTGAGCTTGCCGACGATGTCCTTGACGCTGTCGATGACCACGGTGTCGGCGTCGTGGTGGGCGGCGAGTTCGGCGAGCAGGTTCGGCTCGCGGTCGAGCGTGGCCGGAAGCGGTCCTCCCCAGACGACGAGCCGGTCCCGGAGGGTCTCCTCGTCGATCGGGCGTACCAGGCGTCGCAGGGCACGGGCGATCTGCGGCGGCCGGTCCATGGCGAGGTACAGCACGCGCCTGCCTTCGGTGACGGGCATCCCGAGCACCAGCGCCTGGAAGCCGAGCCGAGCCATGACGAGCTGGTGGGCGATGGTGCTCTTGCCGACCCCCGGCGGGCCGACCACCATCAGGCTCTCGCCGCTCGCCCATCCCGTCTGCTCGGGCGTGCCCCATACCGGCGGGACCTCGGTGCCGAGGCTGTTCACGAAGTCCCAGCCGTCGACGGCGAACCGGCTGAGCCTGCCGCCACCACTCGATCCGCGCCAGTCGGTGCTGTCGAGGGCACTCTGCAGCAGCACGCGTATCTGGGCAGGGTCGGCGCCTTCGGCACCGCTCTGCTGCAGGGTGTGCACCGCCGCCGCCTGAAGGCGGCGCAGCTCCGCCTTCTCCCGCACGATCTCGGCGTAGTAGTCGCAGTTGGCCGGCCCTGGGGTCGCGCCGGCGAGAGTGTGGAGGTAGGGGGATCCGCCGACGCGGGTGAGGGCGCCGACCCGTCCGAGTTCCTCGCCGAGCGCGATGGGATCGGTGGGCGATCCCTCGTCGCGCAGGGAGAGCAGGGTCCGCCAGATGTCGCTGTGCGCGGGTCGGTAGAAGTCGATGGCCTGCAGAATCGGCCGGGCGGCATCGACTGCCGCCGAGCTGTACATGCAGGCGCCGAGCACGGCTTGCTCCGCCTCCAGGTTGTGCGGCGGTACGGACAGACCGGGACCGTCGACCTCGTCGAAGCGGGTGTTGGTCTGAGGGGATGCGTTGCGGGCGGGCGAGAACGTACCCTGGGGCACAGAACTTCCTCACTCGGTGCCATACGGGCTGGCAGGCCCGGCACCGGGACAGATCGTTTATGGGCGGTCGTCTGGGAGTCGTTTCGGCCTTCGGCGCTCCAACGCCGGGGGCCGCTCCCATGTCTGCGGCGGCTGCTGCGTCTACGCGGCCTTCGCGTACGTCGTGGTCGTCATCAGGTCGGCCAGCCGCGCCGCACTGTGCGGGCTGATCGTCGTCCTGAATCCAGCGCAGACGCGCTCCAGGGCCTGGGCGCGGGCCGCTTCCTGGGCCTCTCGGCGGCCGGACGGTCGTACGGAGACCGCGGTGTCCTGGCGCTCCGACGGCAGTGGCATGGGCAGGTCCTTGCTGACGGTGCGGGGCTGGCAGGCCCCGCACCGCCGGTCGTTCGATGGGCGGTCGGTCGTGCGCTCGGTCCCGAGGTGCTCCAACACCTGGGGCCGTGCGTGTCGCCTACGAAGGACTGGCAGGTCCTCCGCGGTTGAGCTCAAGTTTCCGGAGATTCGCCGGTTGGGTTAACCGGCGATCCGTGGTTATAATCCGCGGCCCTCTTGACCGGCACAGAGCTCAGGGACCGTGACCTTCATTGCCTACAGCGGGTTCTGCTCGATGGCGATCCGGTCCCAGTCGAAGACCCCGCTGGGTTTGGCGGACGCGTCGATGACCACCCCGGAGAACAGGAACCGCAGCACCGCGTTGCGCCGCTCGTCGGTCATCTCCTCGGCGTGCCAGGCGGCTTTCGCTCCAGGGCCCGTCAGCCCGTCCAGCAGCTTCATCGGCCGTACGACCAGACGGCGCTGGGCCTTGGCGATGCGGTCGGTGATCTCCTTGCGCATCTTGCGGTACTCCGCCGTCGAGATCTCCTTCGCAGTCCACATCTCGTTCAGCTCGACGAGCTGCCTCTGATCGGCCGCGACGGACTCCGTCGCGGCGTCCGGCAGCGAGGTCGAGGCGAGTTTCCCGGAAACCGTGAGCTTGCCGAGCAGGTCGATGGCGGCCTCCGTGACGAATTTCTCCAGTTTCACCGCGACGATGCGCCGCACGCACTTCTTGTCGCCGTTGCGGCTCTTGCGCGTACACAGGTAGGACGGCACCGCGCCGACCTTCGTGCCGGACATGAGCGTGCCGCAGCGCGAGCACATGACCAGTCCACGCAGGAGATAGAAGCGGCGCAGCTCCAGGTTGGTCTGGTGGATCGCGGAGCGGTACTCGCGCCGGGCGCGGGTCTCCTCCCAGGTGCCCCGGTCGATGATCGCGGGCCACTTGCCCGGCCCGACCTCTTCACCCTGGTGCATACGGATGCCGGCGACGTGCCGGGAGTCGAGGAGCGCGCGGACCGTGCCCTGTGACCATTCCTTGCCGTACACGGTCTTGATGCCGCGCTTGTGGAAGAGGAGGGCGATCGCGCTCGGGCTCTGGCCCTTGAGGTACCGGTCGAAGAGCTCTCGGACGATCTCGGCCTCGTCCTCCTTGATCGTCACGCCGTCCGTCTCGTACCCGAAGCGGCGCTTACCCGAGTGCGGCAGACCGTTCTCGGCGCGTTCCTTCAGCGCCGACTTGAGCCGCCGGGAGGTGTCGTCGGACGACCGGCAGGCATGGGCTACCTCGATGCGCAGGATGAACCGGTCGTCGGGGTCCGACAGGTCCCGCCGGTTCGCCTCGCCGTGCAGCGTGATCCGGTGCTCGTCGGAGACCTGGAGCAGTTCCTCCAGGTCCCTCGGCTGCCGCATCAGCCGGTCCGGGTGGTACGCGATGACGTGGCGGAACTCGTGCCGCTGGGCGCGTTCGAGAAGCTGGTCCCAGCCCGGCCGCTTGCGGCCCCGGCTCCACGCCGACCTGCTGTTGTCCACGAAGACGTGGGCGGGGTCGATGGTGAGTCCCCGGCGCTCGGCGATCTCCCTGCAGATACGTTCCTGCCGATCGACGCCGGTCTGGTCGTCGTCGTCCGCCTGGGATATCCGGCAGTAGAGAGCCGCAGGCTCACCTGGGGTTATGGTCGGCTCGTGGGGCCTGGGTCGTCGCATGGGACCGATGGTATGAGCATGCAGTGGGCTCGCCGAACTTCCGGCACCCGGTGACGCTGGCCAAGGAGCTGATCTCCCTCGACGACGTGTCGAACGGCCGGATCACCCTCGGTATCGGCGCGGGCGGCACCGGCTTCGACGCCACGGCGCTGGGCCAGGACCCGTGGACACCCCGGGAGCGTGCCGACCGGTTCGGCGAGTTCGTGGCGCTTCTCGACAAGCTGCTGACCGAGGACGGCAAGGACGGCGTCTCGTATCAGGGCGACTACTACTCGGCCCACGAGGTGCGCAACATCCCGGGCTGTGTGCAGCGCCCCCGGCTGCCCTTCGCGGTGGCCGCCACCGGGCCGCGCGGGCTGAAGCTCGCGGCGCGGTACGGGCAGGCGTGGGTGACGACCGGTGACCCCCGGCTGTTCGAGAGCGGCACGCCCGAGCAGTCGGTCCAGGCCCTGCGCGGGCAGACCGAGAAGCTGGCCGACGCCTGCGCCGCGATCGGCCGGGACGTGAGCGGGCTCGACAGGATCCTGCTCACCGGGTTCACCCCGGACCGGGGGCGTCCGCTGGAGTCCGTGGACGCGTTCGTCGACTTCGCGGGCCGGCACCAGGAGCTGGGCTTCACCGAGATCGTGATCCACTGGCCGATCCCCGACTCCGACTTCGCGGCCGACGAGCGGGTCTTCGAGCGCATCGCCACGGAGGCGCCGGCGCAACTGCGCTGACCCGGCGCCGGTCAGGGCGGCCACTCACCTGGGCGGACCGCCGCACGGGCGTGCGCGGACGTACGCGAGAATGGGCGGGTGACCTCAGCGACCAGAGAGCCCGAGACCCCCGCCGCCGCCCTCCCGATCCGGCTGATCGCCACCGACCTCGACGGCACGCTGCTGCGCGACGACAAGTCGGTGTCCCCGCGCACGATCGCCGCCCTGGCCGCCGCCGAGGCCGCGGGCGTCGAGGTCTTCTTCGTCACGGGCCGCCCGGCCCGCTGGATGGACATCGTCAGCGAGCATGTCCACGGTCACGGTCTGGCGATCGTCGGCAACGGCGCCGCCGTGGTCGACCTGCACGGCGGCCCCGGCGCCCACCGCTTCGTGAAGGTGCGGGAGCTGGCCAGGGACAACGCGCTGGACGCCGTACAGCTGCTGCGCGAGGCCGCGCCGGGGACCGTGTACGCCGTGGAGCAGACCTACGGCTTCCATCAGGAGCCGGGGTATCCGAAGCTGCACATGGAGGTGCCGGACAATCTGGCGCCCGCCGAGAAGCTGCTGGCCCCGGGCGGGCCGAGCGACGGTGAGCCCGTGCTCAAGATCCTCGCCTTCCATCACACGATGGACCCCGACGCGTTCCTCACCACCGCCCGGCTCGCGATCGGCGACCGTGCCAACGTGACCCGCTCCAGCCCCAGCGCCCTGCTGGAGATCAGCGGCCCCGAGGTCTCCAAGGCGAGCACCCTGGCGCTGTGCTGCGCCGAGCGGGGCATCTCGTCCGAGGAGGTCGTCGCCTTCGGGGACATGCCGAACGACGTCGAGATGCTCACCTGGGCCGGCCGGTCGTACGCCATGGGCAACGCGCATCCCGACGTCGTCGCGGCGGCCTCGGGGCACACGGCGCCCAACAACGAGGACGGAGTGGCCGTCGTGATCGAGCGGCTGCTCGCGGAACGCCTCTGAGGAAGCCGCCCTACGGGGACCGCGCCTACAACTGCACCCCCCGCGCCACCAGCCACGCCGCCGGGTCCACCCCCGATCCCAGTTCCGGTGTGACACGTACCTCGAAGTGCAGATGCGGGCCGGTCGAGTTGCCGGTCGTGCCGGTCTGGCCGATCCACTGGCCCGGAGTGACCCGCTGTCCCTGGTCGACGGTGACGGCGGCGAGGTGCGCGTACTGCGTGTAGTAGCCCCCGGGGTGCTCGATCACGATCTCGATGCCGAAGGCGCCTCCGCACGACACCGACACCACCGTGCCCGCACCGACCGCCCGCACCGGAGTGCCGATCGGTACCGCGAAGTCCTGCCCGGTGTGCCCGTTCGCCCACCGGTCGCCGCCGCTGCCGAAACTCGCGGACAGCTCGTACGTCTCCACGGGCGTGACGTACTCCGGCATGGTTCCGGGATCCGGCTGGTCGAGCCGGACGGCTCCCCGGCAGGAGCCCGCCGCGACCGAGGAGTCGGCCCGGCCCTGGAGCGTCCAGCGAGCCTCTTCGAGCTTCGCCTCGATGGACCGCTTCAGCTCGGCGAGTTCACTGTTCCGCCGCTCCAGCTTCTGCCACTGCGCCGCCGCCTTCGCCTCGTCGGCGGCGAGCCGGGCCTCCGCACGCCGGCTCTTGTCGATCGCGTTGTTGACGGCGAGATCGGCCTGCCACACGGCTCGCTGACCGCGCATCAGCTCCTCGGGGCTGTCCGCGAGCAGCATCTGCGCGGTGAGCGGCAGGCCGCCTCCGCTGCGGTACTGGCCGCGTGCGATCCGGCCCAGGTCCTCGTGCAGGACGGCGATGTCGCGCCGTTCGCGGGCGAGGAGTCCCTCGTACCGCCGGGCCCTGGCCCCCTCCACCGCGGACTCGCGCCGTCCGGCCTCGTACTGCTGCGTCACCACGGCGGCATCCGCGTACAGCCGGGTCACCTGGGTGCTGAGACCCGAGTCCGTACCGGAGTCGGATCCGGGGTCCGTGTCCTCGCCCGAGGCGGCCGTGGGCCGGGCGACCAGGACCGCGAGCGCGCACAGCAGTGCCGGAACGAGCAGCGGATGACGGCGATGTGAGCCCATGTCAGCGATCGTGTACCGCAAACCGGTCCGGTGGCCTGTTCAAGTCGTACGCCCGGGGGACGCCTTGCCACGAACGGCCCAGCAACGGGGTACACGGCAGCCTCAGTACGGCGCCTGCCACACGACCGTCGTTCCGCCGCCGTCCGGGCCGCTGCCGGGTCCGTGGCGGCTGTCGCCGCCCAGCGACTCGGCGCGCCGTTTCAGGTTCCTGAGGCCGCTGCGCCGACCGCCCTCGGGAATGCCGACACCGTCGTCGGCGACGGTCAGCCGTACGCCCGGCCGACCGTCCGGCAGGGTCACGTCCGCGTCGACCACGACATCGATCCGGGACGCCCCGGCATGCCGGAAGGCGTTGGACAGCCCCTCACGGAGGGCGGCGACGAGGTTCTTGCCGGTCAGCTCGCCGACGGTGGTGTCGACCGGACCGACCACGCGGAGGGAGGGCTTGAATCCGAGTGCCACGGCGGCCATGTGGATCTCCCGTCGCACCCGTGTAGACAGCTCGGACGGCACTTCGCCGGGGTCGTCCTGGAGCGCGAAGATCGCGGTACGGATCTCCTGGATGGTGACGTCCAGTTCGTCGACGGCCCTGCCGACGCCGTCCCGCACCTCGGGCGCGACCGGTCCGCGCTGGGCGCTCTCCAGCATCATCCCGGTGGCGAACAGCCGTTGGATGACGAGATCGTGCAGGTCACGGGCGATCCGGTCACGGTCCTCGTACACCGCGAGCCGTTCCCGGTCGCGCTGTGCCTCGGCCATCATCAGCGCGAGCGCGGCCTGCGCGGCGAACTGGACGGCGAGCGAGCGCTCCGTCTCCGTGAACGCGCGCTCTCCCCGCGCGCGGGGCATGGCGAGGCTGCCGACGACGCGGCCGTCGCTCTGCAGGGGCAGCAGCATGGTGGGCCCGTAGTCCCGGTTGAGGCCGTTACCCATGGCAAGCCGGGGGTCGGTGGCCGCGTCCGTGACGAACACCGGCCGGCCGTCGAGGAGTTCGGCGACGACCTCGCTCTCCGGCGGGATGATCACCCCGAGCGCGTCGGAGGGGCGTTCAGCGTCCACGGCGACGATCTCCAGGCCGCCCTCGTCGGCGGGCAGCAGCACGATCCCGGCCGCGGCCCCGGAGAGCCGGCGGGCCTGCTCGGCGACGATCCGGAGGGAGTCGCCGATGTCGCCTCCCGAGAGGAGCGCGGTGGTCACGGCCACGGACCCGTCGATCCAGCGCTCGCGCTGTCTGGCGGCCTCGTACAGGCGGGCGTTGCCGATGGCGATGCCCGCCTCGGCGGCCAGCACACGGACCAGGGTCAGGTCGTGCCCGGTGAACGGGCCGCCGCCACGCTTGTCGCCCAGGTACAGATTCCCGAAGACCTCGCCGTGCACCCGGATCGGCTCGACCCACCGGACGGTCTCCTCGTCGACGCCGTGGTGCACGAAGTCGGCGAAGCCGATGCCGTCCTCGGCGAGGACCCCGATGGCCACGCGCCCGGCGTCCACCAGTGCGGTCGCCGTCGCACAGATCCGCTCCAGCGTGGCATGCGGCCCGAGCCCGCTCCCGACGGCCCGCATCGCCTCCAGCAACTGCGGCACGCACGGCTCGGGACGAAGCGACGGGTCGGACATCCCCCGAGCGTAATTACTCCCGTTTGTCACCGAAAGTCGAGCGGCGACGACTCCCCTGACGAACAGAGGTGCAGAGGGCTGACAGGCAGGGGACTAACGCACCGCCGCCACCGACGCCAGTTGCTCGGACTCCGCCTCCCGCTCGGCCATCCGCCGCAGCGGCCCCTCGACGGCGACCAGCTCCGCGTACGTCCCCCGCTGCACGACCTGCCCCCCGTCCAGCACGATCACCTCGTCCACGGCGTCGAGTCCGGCCAGCCGGTGGGTGATGAGCAGCGTCGTACGGCCCTCGGTCGCGGCCAGCAGATCGGCGGTGAGCGCGTCGGCGGTCGGCAGGTCCAGGTGTTCGGCGGGCTCGTCGAGCACGAGCACCGGGAAGTCCGCGAGCAGTGCCCGGGCGAGCGCAAGCCGCTGCCGCTGCCCGCCGGACAGCCGCGCCCCGTGCTCGCCGACCAGGGTGTCGAGCCCGTCGGGCAGCGACTCGGCCCAGTCCAGCAGGCGGGCCCGCGCGAGGGCTCCCCGCAGGTCGTCCTCGGTCGCGTCCTTCTTCGCCAGCAGCAGGTTCTCGCGCACGGAGCTGTCGAAGAGGTGCGCGTCCTGGGCGCACAGCCCGACCAGCCGCCGTACGTCGTCGCCGTCCAGCGCGTACGCGTCCACGCCGCCCAGCGTGTAGGAACCGGCGTCCGCGTCCAGGAATCGTAGGAGCGCCTGCGCCAGCGTCGTCTTGCCGGACCCGGACGGGCCGACGACGGCGATCCGGCGCCCTTCGTCGAGGGTGAGGTCGAGGCGGGCGAGCGCGTCCCGGTCCTGTCCGGCGTGGCGGGCTGCCAGGTCTTTGACGACGACAGGGAACGCCGACAGAGGCGCGGGGAGCGGCTCTTCGGGCTCGCGCACGGGCTCGGGCGCGTCCAGGACCTCGTACACGCGCTCGGCGCTCCTGCGCACCCGCTGCCGGTACCGCACGGCCAGCGGCAGCCCGAGGACGGCCTCGAAGGCGGCCAGGGGAGTGAGGACGACAACGGCCAT
Source organism: Streptomyces sp. SID12501 (assembly GCF_010550245.1). Taxonomy (GTDB): domain Bacteria; phylum Actinomycetota; class Actinomycetes; order Streptomycetales; family Streptomycetaceae; genus Streptomyces. The sequence continues at coordinate 115,492 of NZ_JAAGLU010000014.1, read as the reverse complement.
GACCACCCCGTCGAGCCGCCCGTCGGCGACCCCTTGGGCACCCACGAGGGCGGTGGCCGCGACCGTCAGCCCGGACAGCAGCGCGGTGAGTCCGTCGCCGAGCGCGGTGGCGGTGGCGGCGCGCGAGGCGATCCGGGTGAGGGCGGAGTCGGCCCGCCGTACCTGCTCGGTACGTCCGTTCAGGGCACCCGCGACCGTCGACTCGGCGGTGCCGGTGAGCAGGTCGGTCACGTGCGTGGCGAGTGCCCCGCGGGCCGGGGCGAGCCGGCGTTCCGCGCGTCGTGCCACGGCGCTGGTCACGAGGGGGACACCGACACCGGCGGCGAGCAGTCCGGCGGCGAGGACAGCCCCGGCCTCCGGCAGCAGCCACGCCGTGAACCCGACGGAGGCGGCGGAGACGACGAGGGCGGCCCCGGCGGGCAGCAGCCAGCGCAGCCAGTAGTCCTGGAGGGCGTCCACATCGGCGACGAGCCGCGACAGCAGGTCCCCGCGCCTGGTCGTCCGCAGTCCGGCGGGCGCCAGCCGCTCCAGGCGCCGGTAGACGGCGACCCGGGTGTCGGCCAGCATCCGCAGCACGGCGTCGTGCGACACCAGCCGCTCGGCGTACCGGAAGACGGCCCGTCCGATCCCGAAGGCACGCGTGGCCGTCACGGCGACCATCAGATACAGCACGGGCGGCTGCTGCGAGGCCCGCGAGATGAGCCACCCGGAGGTCGCCATGAGCCCGACGGCACTGCCCAGGGCGAGACTCCCGAGCAGCAGCGCGAGTCCGAACCGCCCACTCCGGGCCCCGGACATGGCCCGCACCCGCGCGAGCACGCCAAGTCGCCCCGCAGAAGTGCTGGGCACGCTTTCTTCCTCGCCGAGCACGGGGAGCCGTGCACTCTGCGGGCCGCCCACGACAAGCCCGTCGCCGCCGAAGGAACCGCCGGCCTGCTCGGCACCAGGCAGGTGAGCGGGGCGGGCAGCCTCCTCCAACCGCACCACCCGGTCCGCCACCGCCAGCAGCGCCGGCCGGTGCACGACCAGCAGCACCGTCCGTCCGACGGCGAGGCGCCGTACGGCGGCCACGACCTCGGCCTCGGTCTCCCCGTCCAGCGCGGCCGTCGGCTCGTCGAGCAGCAGCACAGGCCGGTCCGCGAGGAACGCCCGGGCCAGCGCGAGCCGTTGCCGCTGCCCGGCGGAGAGCCCGGCCCCGTCCTCGCCGAGCACCGCGTGGACCCCCTCGGGCAGCGCGTCCACGAACTCCAGCGCACCGGCGTCGGCCAGCGCGCTCCGTACGGCGGTGTCGTCGGCGTCGGGGCTGGCCAGCCGTACGTTCTCGGCGATCGACCCGGCGAACAGGTGGGGCCGCTGCGGCACCCAGGCCACCCGCGAACGCCACCGCTCCAGGTCGATGCCGGTGAGATCGGCGCCCCCGACCGACACCCGCCCTTCCGTCGGCCGTACGAACCCGAGCAGCGCGTGCAGCAGCGTCGACTTGCCCACGCCGCTCGGTCCGACGAGCGCGACCGTCTCGCCGGCCTCCACAGCGAAGGACGCGTCCGACACCGCGTCCACCGACCGCCCGGGATACCGGACGGTCACGCCCTCGAAGGCCACTCCGCCCTCCGGAACCGGCCCGGTCCCGGACTCCGGCACCGGCGTCTCCAGCACGGCGAAGATCTCCTCGGCCGCGGCCAGGCCCTCCGCCGCCGCATGGAACTGGGCGCCCACCTGCCTGAGCGGCAGGTACGCCTCGGGCGCGAGGATGAGAATGACGAGCCCGGTGTACAGGTCCATCTCGCCGTGCACGAGCCGCATACCGATGGTCACCGCGACGAGCGCCACGGACAGCGTCGCCAGCAGTTCCAGCGCGAAGGACGAGAGGAAGGCGATCCGGAGCGTCCGCATCGTCGCCTGCCGGTACTCACCGGTGATCCGCCGGATCGACTCGGCCTGCGCCTTGGCCCGGCCGAACACCTTCAGCGTCGGCAGCCCGGCCACGACATCGAGGAAGTGGCCCGACAGCCGGGACAACAGCCGCCACTGACGGTCCATGTGGGACTGCGTGGCCCAGCCGATCAGCACCATGAAGACCGGAATGAGCGGCAGAGTGCCGACGATGATCGCGGCAGACACCCAGTCCTCGGTGACGATCCGCGCCAGCACGGCCACGGGCACCACGACCGCGAGCCCCAACTGCGGGAGATAGCGCGAGAAGTAGTCGTCGAGCGCGTCCACCCCCCGAGTTGCGAGGGCGACCAGCGACCCGGTCCGCTGCCCGCTCAGCCATCCGGGGCCGAGCGCGACGGCCCGCTCCAGCAGCCGCCCGCGCAACTCCGCCTTCACCGCCGCGCTCGTCCGGTGGGCGGCCAGCTCGGTGAGCCAGCAGACCACCGCCCGGCCACCGGCGACAGCCACCAACAGCAGCAGGGGCGTACGGAGTTCGGTGACCGAAAGTCCGTGCTGGAAGGCTCCGACGACGACCTCGGCCATGAGCATGGCCTGCGCGATGACCAGCCCCGCGCCGACGGCACCGAGGCCGACGACCGCCAGCAGGAAACGGCGAGTGGCACCGGCGTACCGGAGGAGGCGCGGATCGATTGGTTTCACGTGAAACATGCCCTTCGGTCCAGGGAGGTGGTTTCACGATGTTTCACGTGAAACATCGTGAAACCACCTCCCACAGACAGAGATGACGCAGACAGCGATGACGCGGACAAGGACGACTCAGTGCGTGGCCTCGGCGAGGTGCTGCGTGCCGATCCGCTTGCGGAACACCCAGTACGTCCAGCCCTGGTAGAGCAGGACCATGGGGGTGGCGATCCCCGCACACCACGTCATGATCTTCAACGTGTACGGGCTCGACGAGGCGTTGGTGACCGTGAGGTTCCAGTCCGCGTTGAGCGAGGACGGCATGACGTTCGGGAAGAGCGTCAGGAACAGCATCGCGACGGCGGCCACGATGGTGACCCCGGAGAACGCGAACGCCCAGCCCTCACGCCCCTTCCGCGCCGCCCCCAGCGCGGCGACCAGGGCGAGCACGGCCACGACCGCCGCTGCCAGGGAGCCGGCGTCACCGTTGTCGGCCTGGGTCCAGCCCAGGAACGCGAGCGCGACGACGGCGGCCAGGAGTCCGACGCGGACCGCCAGCTTCCGCGCCCGTTCCCGGATGTCCCCGACGGTCTTGAGGCCGACGAACACCGTGCCGTGGAAGGTGAACAGCGACAGGGTGACCAGGCCGCCGAGCAGGGCGTACGGGTTGAGCAGATCGGCGAGATTCCCGACGTACTCGAAGTCCGCGTCGATCTTCACCCCGCGCACGATGTTGGCGAAGGCCACGCCCCAGAGGAACGCGGGCAGCAGCGAGGTCCAGAAGATCGCGGTCTCCCAGTTGCGCTGCCAGTTCTCCTCGGGCCGCTTCACCCGGTACTCGAAGGCGACGCCCCGCACGATCAGGCACACCAGGATGAGCAGCAGCGGCAGATAGAAGCCGGAGAAGAGGGTGGCGTACCACTCGGGGAAGGCGGCGAAGGTCGCGCCGCCCGCCGAGAGGAGCCACACCTCGTTGCCGTCCCAGACGGGCCCGATGGTGTTGATGAGGACCCGCTTCTCCGCACGGTCGCGGGCGAGCAGCTTGGTGAGGACGCCGACCCCGAAGTCGAAGCCCTCCAGGAAGAAGTAGCCGGTCCACAGGACGGCGATGAGGACGAACCAGACGTCGTGAAGTTGCATGGCGATTCCAGCTCCCTGGGCCTAGTAGGAGAAGGCCATCGGCTTGTCGGCGTCCTGTGGGTCGCCGCCGATCTTCGTGGGCGGGTTGAGGTCGGCCTCGGTCAGTTCGGGCGGTCCGGCCTTGACGTACTTCACGAGGAGCTTGACCTCGATGACGGCGAGGATCGCGTAGAGCGAGGTGAAGACGATCATCGAGGTGAGGATCTCGCCCTGCGAGACCCCGGGAGAGACCGCGTCCCGGGTCTGGAAGATGCCGTACACGACCCACGGCTGGCGGCCCATCTCGGTGAAGATCCAGCCCCAGGAGCTGGCGATCAGCGGGAAGCCCAGGGTGAGGACGGCGATGCGCCAGTACCACTTGGTGAGCGTCGGGCCGAGCGCCTTCCCGGGCAGCAGCGAGAGGTGCGGTACCTCGTCGTCGCCGACCCGCAGATGCTGCGGCAGCATGAACTTCTTGCGGGTCAGCCAGAGTCCGGCGAGCCCGATCGCGAAGGACGTCATGCCGAAGCCGATCATCCAGCGGAAGCCCCAGTAGGCGACCGGGATGTTGGGCCGGTAGTCGCCGGGCCCGAACTTCTCCTGCTCGGCCTTGTTGACGTCGTTGATGCCCGGGACGTACGAGCTGAAGTCGTCGTTGGCGAGGAAGGACAGCAGGCCGGGGATCTCGATGGCGACCTTGTTGTGGCCGGCCTCGACGTCGCCGTAGGCGAAGACGGAGAAGGGCGCAGGAGCCTCGCCGTCCCAGAGGGCCTCGGCGGCGGCCATCTTCATCGGCTGCTGCTTGAACATGACCTTGCCGAGGAGGTCACCGCTGACCGCGGTGAGCAGACCGCCGATGACGACGGTGACCAGGCCGAGCCGCAGCGAGGTCTTCATCACCTCGATGTGCTTCTTGCGCATCAGATGGAAGGCGGCGATGCCGACCATGAAGGCGCCACCCGCGAGGAAGGCCGCGGTGAGGGTGTGGAAGACCTGGGTCAGCGCGGTGTTCTGGGTGAGGACCAGCCAGAAGTCGGTGAGCTCGGCGCGCCCCTTCTGTTCGTTGATCCGGTAGCCGACGGGATGCTGCATCCAGGAGTTGGCCGCGAGGATGAAGTACGCCGACAGGATCGTGCCGATCGAGACCATCCAGATGCAGGCCAGGTGGATCCTCTTCGGCAGCTTGTCCCAGCCGAAGATCCACAACCCGATGAAGGTGGACTCGAAGAAGAAGGCGATCAGCGCCTCGAAGGCGAGCGGGGCACCGAAGACATCGCCGACGAAGCGCGAGTAGTCGGACCAGTTCATGCCGAACTGGAACTCCTGCACGATGCCGGTGACGACACCCATCGCGATGTTGATCAGGAAGAGCTTGCCCCAGAACTTGGTGGCCTTGAGGTACTTCTCCTTCTCCGTGCGCACCCAGGCGGTCTGCAGGCCGGCGGTGAGCGCGGCGAGGGAGATCGTCAGCGGGACGAACAGGAAGTGGTAGACGGTGGTGATGCCGAACTGCCATCGGGCCAGAGTCTCGGGCGCCAAAGCGACGTCCACATCTCCTCCTTACGAGCCGTGATCATTGCGGCAGTCCGTCCCGGTTGCCAACTGGCACGAGAGGGACAAACAGGACGCGCTTGTGAACGCGTTCACATTCACAAGCAATTATGGCGCATACCCGTTCGAACTTGGAGGGGCGGGGGGTCCCTAAACGAGGCCTGACCGGCCCTTGACGGAAAAGGGCCGGTCAGGCGGGGTCCGGACGGTCCGTGAGCGGGTCTGGTACCGACGCTCGGGACCTCGGACTAGAGCTCCTTACGGAACATCTCCGCCGCCTTCAGAAAGACGTCGTTCGCCTCGGTCTCCCCGACCGTCACCCGGACCCCCTCGCCCGGGAACGGCCGGACGACCACTCCGGCCCGCTCGCACACCGCCGCGAAGTCCACCGTGCGCTCCCCCAGCCGCAGCCACACGAAGTTCGCCTGGGTCTCGGGCACCGTCCAGCCCTGGCCGCGCAGACCGTCGACCACCCGTGTGCGCTCGGACACCAGCGAACCGACCCGGCCGAGCAGCGCGTCCTCGGCCCGGAGCGAGGCCACCGCCGCGTCCTGGGCGAGCTGGCTCACCCCGAACGGCACCGCCGTCTTGCGCAGCGCCGCCGCCACCGGCTCGTGGGCGATCGCGAACCCGATCCGGAGCCCGGCGAGGCCGTACGCCTTGGAGAAGGTCCGCAGCACACAGACGTTCGGCCGGTCGCGGTAGAGCGTGACCCCGTCCGGCACCTCAAGATCGCGCACGAACTCCTTGTACGCCTCGTCGAGCACCACCAGCACATCACCGGGCACCCGGTCCAGGAACCGCTCCAGCTCGGCCCGCCGTACGACGGTCCCCGTCGGGTTGTTGGGGTTGCAGACGAAGATCAGCCGGGTCCGGTCGGTGATCGCGTCCGCCATCGCGTCCAGGTCGTGCACGTCCCCGGGCGTCAGCGGGACCTTGACCGACGTGGCGCCGCTGATCTGCGTGATGATCGGATAGGCCTCGAAGGACCGCCAGGCGTAGATCACCTCGTCGCCGGGCCCGCTGGTGGACTGGATCAGCTGCTGTGCGACGCCGACCGAGCCGGTGCCGGTGGCCACATGGGAGACCGGCACGGCGAAACGTTCTGCCAGCTCGCTCATGAGCTCCGTGCAGGCCATGTCCGGGTAGCGGTTGAAGGCCCCCGCGGCTGCCGTCACGGTCTCCAGCACGCCTGGCAGCGGCGGGTACGGGTTCTCGTTCGAGGACAGCTTGTAGGCCACCGGACCGCCGGACGCGGCCGGCCTGCCCGGCTTGTAGGTGGGGATCCCCTCCAGCTCGGCGCGCAGCCTGGGGCTCGTCTCGCTCACCGCAGTCCTCCTCGTGACCACCACCGGCTCAGCACGGCCACCCGCTGCCGGTTACCGGGTACCAATGCTTCACACCTTATGAGGATTCGGCGCCGCCGCGTACGGGTCGGTCGCAGCCGAGAGTCTCCGAAGCCCTCCGCGCCCCAACCTCACCCGCCCCACGGGCATCAGTGGTATCAGGGGTATCACCGTACAAAATTGTACGAATCGGGGGGCGCATTGCGCTTCTCGGCACGCGCCGGTGGCTCACGCCGTGGCGCGCATCCCCCGTAGAGGTGAGTTGAGACCTCTTCGAAACATCGGTCACTTGGCAGGCCTATGCGCGCCGACAAGTCAGGTAGGGCAGTAATATCGTTCAACTGGCTTCTTTTCTAAGGCAGTTGATAACTTTTGACCATGCAGAAACGTGCCTGTCAACGACTGCATATGCGTCCGCACTACCCCACCGCATGAGCCCTACTATCGGCTCGCCATGACAGCAGCAGGGAAGCACCAGGTGAGCCGAGCGGAGACAACCCGACGAGCCAGCCGGCCGGGCCGGGCAGGCATCAGAGACGTGGCCGCCGCCGCCGGCGTCTCGATCACGACCGTCTCCGACGCCCTCAACGGAAAAGGCAGGCTCCCGGACGTCACCCGACGCCATGTCCGTGAGGTCGCGGACCGGCTGGGCTACCGCCCGTCGGCCGCGGCCCGAACCCTCCGTACCGGCAAGTCCGGGCTGATCGGTCTGACCGTGACGACATACGGGGATGAACCTTTCACCTTCACCGAGTTCGCGTACTTCGCGGAGATGGCGAGAGCCGCCACCTCGGCCGCGCTCGCCCGGGGCTACGCCCTGGTCATCCTCCCCGCGACCTCCCGCCACGACGTGTGGTCGAACGTCGCCCTGGACGGCACGGTCGTCATCGACCCGTCCGACCAGGACCCGATGGTCACCGAACTCGTCCGGCAGGGGCTGCCCGTCGTCTCCGACGGCCGCCCGGCCGGCTCGCTCCCGGTCACCGCATGGGTCGACAACGACCACGAGGCGGCGGTCCTGGGCATCCTCGACCATCTTGCCGCCGCCGGCGCCCGCCGCATCGGCCTGCTGACGGGGACGACCACCGACACCTACACCCGTCTCTCGACCACGGCGTACCTGAACTGGTGCGAGCGGGTCGGCCAGGACCCGGTGTACGAGTCCTACCCGGCCCACGACCCGTGCGCGGGCGCCGTGGCCGCCGACCGGCTGCTGGCCCGCCCGGACCGCCCGGACGCCGTCTACGGCCTCTTCGACCCGAACGGCACCGACCTGCTGGCCGCGGCCCGCCGCTACGGCCTGCGCGTCCCGGAGGACCTCCTGCTGGTCTGCTGCAGCGAGTCCACGGTGTACGCCACCACGGAGCCGCCGATCACCACCCTCTCCCTGAAGCCGCGCCGCATCGGCACGGCGGTGGTCCAGCTCCTGATCGACGCCATCGAGAACCTCGACTCGGACATGCCGTTCGAGCAGGTGATACCGACCGAGCTGATCGTGCGGACGTCCTCGCAGCGACGTCCGCCGCGCACGACGGTCAGTCATCCGCGGTCGCCCGAGGAAGGGTGATCCGGGGGCGGTGGTGAGGGAGGACGAAGTGGGCTTGTGCGGGGCCGGTTCCCGCAGAGCGGGGCCGTACGAGGGGTCGGCCCCGTAGGGGAAGCGGGAACCCGGCCCCGTTCAGGAACGCGGGACACCGGCGTCCGATAAGTTCACGGGCGCCGGTGTCATGATCGTACGAAGCGTCGGTGTCCGAGGTTCGAAGCAAGGTACGAAGCAGACGAGTCCGGGGCGGGACCAGACGGGAAAGCCCCTCCGAATCGGGGCGAAAGCCGCGGTGAACTGGGCTCCTTCGCCGATTCACCACCCCTGGGTCATCACATGGCGCGATCCGCATTCCTATGATGGGCCCACGACACCGCGGGCCGCTGCGACCAGGCAGTCCGATGCGGTGCAGATGCGGCGCAATGGTGGAGGGGTCGATGACTCAGGGGACCGGTCAGGTACCCGAGGTGACGCGGACGGCGACGTTGCGCGACTTCCGGGTGCCCGCTTACGTCCATGAGGCCGGTCCGCACACCGACGGCACGGCCCCCGGGGACGTCACCGCCGGGGCGGCCGACACCGAGGTCCAGGAGCCCGCCGAGGGCGCGCAGACCCCGTCCGACCTGGAGGAATACCCCGACGGGTACACGCCGACGCAACGGGACCTGCCCGTCATCAACCGCGGCGACACCCTTCAGGTGACCGTCGATCCGGCGGCCCTGGCCGCCGACGGCCCGGGACCTCTCTTCGTCGTCGGCGACGTTCACGGCTACCTCGACGAACTGGTGGGCGCCCTTCAGGAACAGGGCCTGATCGACAGCGCGGGCGACTGGTCCGCGGGCACCGCCCGGCTCTGGTTCCTCGGTGACTTCACCGACCGCGGTCCGGACGGCATCGGCGTCATCGACCTGGTCATGCGGCTGTCCGCCGAGGCAGCCGCGGCCGGCGGCTACTGCAAGGCCCTCATGGGCAACCACGAGCTGCTGCTGCTGGGCGCCAAGCGGTTCGGTGACACCCCCGTCAACTCGGGCGCGGGCACGGCCACCTTCCAGGCGGCCTGGTTGCTGAACGGCGGCCAGAAGACCGACATGGACCGGCTCCAGGACCACCACCTCCAGTGGATGGCCCGCCTCGACGCGATCGAGGAGGTCGACGGCCACCTGCTCGTGCACTCGGACACCACCGCCTACCTCGACTACGGCGACTCGATCGAGGCGGTCAACGACACCGTCCGCGAGACGATCACGCGCAACGACGCGGACGAGGTGTGGGATCTGTTCCGCAAGTTCACCAAGCGCTTCTCCTTCCGCGACGAAGGCGGTGCCGAGGCCGTACGCTCCCTCCTCGATACGTACGGCGGCACCCGCATCGTTCACGGGCACAGCCCCATCCCGTATCTGGTGGGCGACATGGGCACCGAGGACGACGGCGAGAACAACTCCGGTCCGAACATCGAACATCCCCATGTCTACGCCGACGGGCTGGCCATCGCGATGGACGGCGGCGTGACCATGGCCGGAAAACTGCTGGTCCAGGAACTTCCACTGGACCTCTGACGGATATCCGCGCGTTTCCCGGGCAGGCGTCCTCCGACTACGAACCGCGTCGGACGGGGGACAGTCGCACGGCAATTTCTTCAAACCCCCTGTCACCACGCGCCGTCGCCGCTCTACCATCGGCTTATCCGTAGCAGGCTCCCCTCCGTTTCTGCCCGACGGCTCGTCAGCATGCCGAGCCCCAAGCCCTACGGAGCATCGGGGGATGCACATGAACAGCGTTCCGCAGCACCTGCTGAACGAGGACCGCCAGGAATACGAGCGGATCCTCGATGAGGCGCTGCGCTCCGCCCCACAACGCCCGGAACTGGCCGCCGTCGGTCAGCGTCTGAACCCCGAACAACTGCGCACCATGGCACTCAACGCCACCGCGCTCATCACGGTCGCCGCGGCGGCCGAATACCAGCACTACGTGAAGGTCCGCGACGAACTGCGCCACCCGGCGCCGTCCACCCCGTCGTCCCTCCACGAATCCGGCACCACCGAACCGGGCACAGGCGCGTTGGGGCTCGCAGGCATGGGCGAGGTCGCCGCCGAGACCGCCGGGGCGGGCGCCGTCGCCGTCGTCGCGGTCCTGGCTCCCGTCCTCGCGGGCACGGCCGCGGCGATCTTCCTGCTCGTGGGCTACGTCCTCAAGATGCTCGACCCCGAGCCGACGTTCGCCCGGACCATGCTCACCACCGGATGGGTGTTCGGTGCGGTGACCGCGGTGGCCATACTCGTCGCCGCGGTGGGTCTGCTCCTCACTGCCCTGCGCAACAGCCCGGAGGCGGAGGAGGCCGGGGCGTACGGCGAACTGACCGGGGAGGTCGCGCAGGCCAGGGAAGCCTGGCGCGAGGCCCTGCTGGAGCGCGGCATCATGCCGTTCCTCCGCGACGCCCTCGCCGATCCCGGTACGGCGGCCATGAACCGCAAACCGGCCCCGGAACCCACCACCGGCCGTATGCCCCGACTCGGCTACAACCGACCCGGCTTCAGCAGCCCCGATGACGGCTCGACGACGGGCCACCGCCCCAGCTTCTCGAGCCCGGACTTCAGCAGCCCGGACTTCGGAGGCCCGGACCACCCGCCGGAGTGACCGGCCGGTCCGGCTGCCGGACCCAGGACTCAGGCGGAGCAGGCGGCTACCGAAGCCGCCTGACCACCTGGGCCTCCGCACGCTCCACAGGCGTACGGCCGTGCACATGGACCAGGGCCAGGTGTACGGGGCCGGGGCCACCGGTGGAGAACGAGGAGGAGCTCTCGCTGAAGCCTCACGAGTACTCCCTCGTGCCGCTGGCCTTCGTCACTCAGTCCGCCAGCGGCAGATACACCCTGTTCCCACTCGCCGCGAACTCCTTCGACTTCTGGAGCATCCCCTCGGCGACCTCCTCGGCCGTCGCCCCCGCAGCCGCCGTACCGCCGAACCGCTCCGTGATGCTCTGGCTGATCTTCATCGAGCAGAACTTCGGCCCGCACATCGAGCAGAAGTGGGCCGTCTTGGCAGGTTCGGCCGGCAGGGTCTCGTCGTGGAACTCCCGCGCCGTGTCCGGGTCGAGGGCCAGGTTGAACTGGTCCTCCCACCGGAACTCGAAGCGGGCGTCGGAGAGCGCGTCATCCCATTCCTGCGCACCTGGGTGCCCCTTGGCGAGGTCGGCTGCGTGGGCGGCGATCTTGTAGGTGATGACGCCGGTCTTGACGTCGTCGCGGTTGGGCAGACCCAAGTGCTCCTTGGGTGTGACGTAGCAGAGCATGGCCGTGCCCCACCAGGCGATCATCGCGGCACCGATGCCGGAAGTGATGTGGTCGTACGCGGGCGCGACGTCCGTCGTCAGCGGGCCGAGCGTATAGAACGGAGCTTCATCACAGATCTCCTGCTGCAGGTCGATGTTCTCCTTGATCTTGTGCATCGGGACGTGTCCCGGGCCTTCGATCATCGTCTGTACATGGAAACGCTTCGCGATCTTGTTGAGTTCCCCGAGCGTCCTCAACTCCGCGAACTGCGCCTGGTCATTGGCGTCCGCGATCGATCCGGGCCGCAGACCGTCACCCAGGGAGTAGGTGACGTCGTAGGCGGCGAGAATCTCGCACAGTTCTTCGAAGTTCTCGTACAGGAAAGACTCCTGGTGGTGCGCCAGGCACCATGCCGCCATGATCGATCCACCGCGCGAGACGATGCCGGTCTTGCGGTTCGCGGTGAGCGGTACGTACGCGAGACGGACACCCGCGTGCACCGTCATGTAGTCCACGCCCTGCTCGGCCTGTTCGAGGACCGTGTCCTTGTAGATCTCCCAGGTCAGTTCCTCGGCCCTGCCGTCCACCTTCTCCAACGCCTGGTAGAGCGGCACCGTGCCGATGGGAACGGGGGAGTTGCGCAGCACCCATTCGCGGGTGGTGTGGATATTGCGGCCGGTGGACAGGTCCATGACCGTGTCGGCGCCCCAGCGCGTCGCCCAGGTCATCTTCTCGACCTCCTCCTCGATGGAGGAAGTGACCGCGGAGTTGCCGATGTTGGCGTTGACCTTCACCAGGAACCGCTTGCCGATGATCATCGGCTCGATCTCCGGGTGGTTGACGTTCGCGGGCAGTACCGCACGTCCGGCGGCGATCTCCTCGCGGACCACCTCGGGGTCCAGATTCTCCCGGATGGCGACGAACTCCATCTCGGGCGTGATCTCCCCGCGGCGGGCGTACGCGAGTTGCGTCACCGCCTGTCCGTTCCGGCTCCGGCGCGGCTGCCTGGGCCTTCCCGGGAACACCGCGTCGAGGTTCCTGAGCCCGCCGCGCGGCGAGGTGTGCTTGATCCCGTCGTCCTCCGGACGGATGGGGCGGCCCGCGTACTCCTCGGTGTCGCCTCGGGCGATGATCCAGTTGTCACGCAGCGGCGCGAGCCCCCTGCGGACATCGGTGTCGGTCTGAGGATCGGTGTACGGGCCCGATGTGTCGTACAGAGTGACCGACTTCCCGTTGGTGAGGTGCACCTGACGGACCGGCACCCGCAGGTCGGGGCGTGAGCCGCCGACATACCCCTTGTGCCAGCCGACGGACTTCCCGGCCTCCTGGGACTGGTCGCCCTGGCTGGGCTGTCCGTCCTGGTCGGAGGCAGGCGTGCGTGTGTCCTTGATGGTCATGAGACCTACTCCCTACGCCGGCATTACCCGGTAACAGGTTCAGCGGTCGACGCAGCGGATTCCGTCTGCCGATGTTTCATGTGAAACATCACTCGTTCCACATGTTCCACGTGAAACATCGCTAAGACGGAGGTCAGCGCCCTCTCAGCCCGGTGCTCCGAGCTCCCGCGTGTGCAAAGGTGCCTCCACGCTAGCGTCAATTTGGGCGAGGTGAACAGAGGGCCCCTGCCGTTCTTGCGATGATCGGGCGGTGACCACGACGCAAGGACCCCCATACCCGTCCTCCGAGCCACCGCGCGGAAGCGGTACCGGGCACGGTTCCGGGCCGGGCAGCGGAAACAGCGGCGGCACCGGCCGAGAGCGCGGGCCCCGGCCCGGCAGCGACTCCGGCGGCCTCGGTGGGGCGACCGGACCGGGTGCCGTTCCTGGATACGGGCCCGGCCGACGGTTCGATCGCGGCTACAGGCCCGGAGCAGGTGCAGGTGCAGGTCAGGACAGCCGACCGGCTCCGGGTGGCCAAGGTCCGGGCTTCGAAGCCGAGGGGCCCGGGACCGGCCAGTTCGGCCCTCTTCCCACTTCCGGTGGAGGGCGAGGTCCCGGCTCTGGAACAGGCAGTGGTCACGATCACCGGTTCAACCCGCAACACGGCGCCGACCATGGCCACTCCGGGCACGGGAACGGTCCCGGCGACGGTCACAGCGGTGGACCCGGCGGCGGTTCTGATGCTGGGCACGGACCCGGACCGGGTGGTGGGCACGGGGGCGGGAGCGGGAGCGGTGACGCTCACGGACCCGATGACAACAACGGTCACTCGCACGGCCACAGTCACAGCCATGGCCCGGCAGCCCCCGTCTCCGTCCACCTGCGGAAGATCATCGGCGCGATTCTGATCCCCTTCGCCGTGGCGGTCGTGGTCGGGCTCGCGGTGCTGTGGCCCGGGGGCGCCCCGGCGCACGAACGCACCGGCGTCGGCTTCGACCGGCAGACCCAGCAGGCCACGGTCACCAAGGTCGTCGCGGTGGACTGCAAGTCCGTCAACGCCTCGGGGGAGACCCCGACCGGCGACACGTCCACCGCCGAGGGCTCCTCGGCGCAGCAACAGGCGACCGGCGACTGCAAGCGGGCGACGATCCGGGTCGATACCGGTGACGACAAGGGCCGTACGTTCACGGAGATCGTCCAGCCGGACCAGTCACGGCAGTTGCACCAGGACGAGAAGGTCGTGGTGGCCTACGAGCCCTCGGCGCCGAAGGACCTGCAGTACTCGGTCGCCGACGTCAACCGCCGGTTCCCCATGGCCCTGCTGGCCGGCATCTTCGCACTCGCCGTCGTGATCGTCGGACGCATGCGCGGGGTGATGGCGCTGATCGCACTGGCCGTCAGCTTCATGATCCTGACCTTCTTCATCCTGCCGGCGGTCCTCCAGGGCTCGAATCCGCTGGTCGTGGCGGTGGTCGGGGCCAGCGCCATCATGCTGATCGCGCTCTACATGTGTCACGGCCTCTCGGCCCGTACGTCTGTGGCGGTGCTCGGCACCCTGATCTCGTTGGTGCTGATCGGCATCCTCGGCTCGCTGTTCATCGGCTGGGCCGCACTGACCGGCAACACCGACGACAGCACGGGCCTGATCCATGGCCTGTATCCGTCCATCGACATGAGCGGCCTGCTGCTCGCGGGCGTCATCATCGGTTCGCTCGGTGTCCTGGACGATGTGACTGTGACGCAGACATCGGCGGTCTGGGAACTCCACGAGGCCAATCCGACGATGGGATGGCGTGGGCTGTACCGGGCCGGCATCCGCATCGGCCGCGACCACATCGCGTCCGTCGTCAACACTCTCGTCCTCGCCTACGCGGGCGCCGCGTTGCCGCTGTTGCTGCTCTTCTCGATCGCGCAGAGCAGCGTCGGGGCCGTCGCCAACAGCGAACTCGTCGCGGAGGAGATCCTGCGGACCCTGGTGGGTTCGATCGGCCTGGTCGCGTCCGTGCCGGTGACCACGCTCCTGGCGGCCCTGATGGTGTCGGCCGACCGCCCGGGTACGGCACCACCGGCTGCAGAGGCTGTACCGGGACCAGGGACTGCGGCAGCCCGGCCAGGGTCGGAGGCGGCGACCCAGGCGGCCCCGGCCCGCGCCGGGAAGGGCCGTCGGCGCAAGCACTGACGGAGGCTGGGCACCGGTTCCGTCAGTGCTTACGGCGAAGCAGGGCTACGCGCCAAGTACGGCTGTAACGCTTCTCCAACGCCGAGGAGAAGCGTTACAGCACTGTCGGGAGCTCCGGCGCGATACCGCTCACCCCGCGCTCTGTTCCTCCGCCAGAATGCGGTCCAGCGCCTCGTCGAGGTGAGCGTCGAAGTCGGCGAGGGAACGCTCCTGCCCCAGCGGCACGAGCTTGTCCGTACGGTCGAGGAAGGCCACCAGCGGCGCCGCACCGGAGCGGAACAACGCCTGGTCGCCGCCGACCTGCAGCCGGATCAGTACCTCGCCCAGGACATCTGTGTCGGCGGGCGAGATCCGCACATCCCCGTCCCCGCAGGGCCGTCCCACACCGTCGATCAGCAGCTCACGCCCGAAGGCCCAGGTCGCAGGTGCGTCGCCGGGCAGATGGAAGGTCAGCCGGACAGCATACGGATCACGGGTCTCGTAGCGCAGCTCCACCGGAATGCGGAAGGAGAGCTCCTCCGAGACAAGAAAGCTCATCATGACTTCTGCCTGCACCGACTCGCGCATCGCCTAACCCCGTCACTTGCCGTGGACTGGCCTGGAATCATCGCTCTGATACTGCTCGAATCTTGCTGAAAGTACACGATGAATCACAAGGAGTGAGTTTTCAGATACTGATAGAGATCGCGAGCGACCCCAGCAGCCTTCCGACTTCTGCCTGCAACTGCTGCGCCGCGACTAGCAGCCGATCGGCCTGGTGGGAAGGGAGAGAAATGGCCAATGTGGCAGCGGTGGAGCCGATGGTGATCGGAACCGCCGCACAGACCGTCCCCAGCGCGTACTCCTGCCGCTCCACGACCAGTTCCATCCGCCGCATCCGGTCGAGGCGGCGCAGCAGTGTGTGGCTGTCACGCACCGTGTAGGGGGTGACAGCCTGTACGGGGTGACGGTCGAGATGATCCCGGCGGCACTGCTCGTCCAACTGGGAGAGCAGGCACTGTCCGATGGCGTGTGCGTGCCCGGTCTCCCGGAAGTCCGCCCACTCCTCGACCGCCGGGTTGCCGGGGGTGTCGGAGACGCACATGACCTCGATCTCGCCGTCGCGGTACACCGCGTAGTACACGGGTACTCCGATGGTGTCCCGCCAGTGCGCGAGTGCGTCCACCACCGTGCTGCGACGTTTCTGCCTCGCACCGTTGCTGCCAAGCCGCTCGGCCGCCTCACCGAGGAAGAACAGCCCTTTCTCGCGCCGCAGGTAGCCCTCGAAGACGAGCGTCCGCAACAGGTGGTAAGCGGTCGGGAGGGCGAGACCGGTCTCGCGGGCCAGTTGTTTGGCCGGTGCGCCGTGCTCGTGCGCGGCGACGGATTCCAGCAGGCGCATCGCTCGCTGTACGGAGCCGATGAGAGTCGCCGTGGGATGCGATTCGCCGGGCGGCACGGTGACAAGGGTGGGTGCGGGGGCTGATACGGATCTCTCGGTGGGTCGGCCGCGATTCCTTGGGGAGGGCGCGGTCCGCTGTTCGGGCCGGCGCTGTACGGGTGGAGCCTGTGGTTCCGCGGGTGCGGTGTCGACCATGGCGAGGGTCACTCTCGAGGGCGAGGGGGGCTGCCCGTGCGGAAAGGCACGGGAGGAGGGGGTACGCCGTCCGCGGGGGTTGTCCCCGCGTCGAATTCCGGACTCTAACCGCCTGTCACCGCGCGCAGACGGCCCGTACGGGAAACTTCCCCCGCCCGAGGGAACCGGTGATTTCTGTTACCGGCGCCCGCGCCGTCCCGCCCACCGGCTCCCGTGCCCCCCTCGCCCCACAGCTCTCACCAGTCGCTGCGCGACGACGAACTCGACATGAACTTCCGTACGACGTAGACGAGTCCGCCGACCAGGGCGACGAAGACCAGCGCCTTGAAGAGCAGGCCGATGACGAACCCGACGACGGTCGCTATCAGCCCGCCGAACACGACGAGGGCGATGACCGGCACCGCGACCCACTTCACCCACCACGGCATTCCCGCGAAAATCTCTCGCATCGCCCTTTTCCTTACTTTTCGGCCCGTCGCATCCGCCGGGGCCTGTGCCCTTCGCTCGTGCCGGGACATTCGATGTTCCGCCTTCGATGCTAGGGCCGGCAGGAGGCCCGGCGGGGGCCTCGCATCCCTTGTCCTCCCCTGATCGATCCCCTAGGGAACCCTGAGGCGGCGGGTCAGCTCTCAGGCGGAGAGAAGACCACCATGACCCGCAGATCCTCGCTGATGTGGTGGAACTTGTGGGCCACCCCGGCCGGCACGTACACGACACTGCCGCGTGCCACCTGGGTCGTCTCCATGCCGACCGTGATCGCGGCCCGCCCACTCACCACGAAGTACACCTCGTCCTGACGATGAGGCTGCTGCGGGTCATGCTCGCCCGCGTCCAGTGCGTACAGGCCGACCGACATGTTCCGTTCGCGCAGGAACTGCAGGTAGGCACCGTCGTTGGCGGCACGTTCCGCCTCCAGTTCATCCAACCGGAATGCCTTCATCGCCCTCGCCCACGCTCGTAACCGATCTCTTCTGCCACGATCAGACACATGAAGAATTTCGTAGTCAAGACACTCGCCAACGCGGGTGCCCTCGGTGTGGCCGTGTGGGTACTCGACAAGATCACCCTGACCGGTGACAGCACGGGCAAGAAGATCGGCACGCTGATCGTCGTCGCCCTCCTGTTCGGTCTGGTGAACTTCCTGGTCAAGCCACTCGTGAAGGTGCTCACCTTCCCGCTGTTCCTCCTCACGCTCGGCCTGATCACCCTCGTGGTCAACGCCCTGATGCTGCTGCTCACCTCGTGGCTGGCAGACAAGTTCGACCTGAGTTTCCACGTCGAGGGCTTCTGGACGGCCGTCCTGGGCGGCCTGATCATCTCGATCGTCTCCTGGGCGCTGCACATCGTCCTTCCCGACGAGGACTGAGGACGTCCGATGCCCTACCGCGTCTGTTTCGTCTGCACCGGCAACATCTGCCGCTCCCCGATGGCGGAGTCCGTCTTCCACGCGCGCGTGGAGGAGGCCGGGCTGGCCGGCCTGGTGGAGGTCGACAGTGCGGGCACGGGCGGCTGGCACGAGGGCGACGGCGCCGACCCGCGCACGGTCTCCGTGCTGGAGGCGGCCGGTTACGACGGCGATCACGCGGCCCGCCAGTTCAGGGCCGCGTGGTTCGCCCACCTCGACCTCGTCGTCGCCCTCGACGCGGGCCATCTGAAGGCCCTGCGCCGTCTGGCGCCCACTCCGCAGGACGCGGAGAAGGTCCGTCTGCTGCGCTCGTACGATCCCGCCGCGGGTGCGGATCTGGATGTCCCGGACCCGTACTACGGGGGTATGGACGGCTTCCAGGAGTGCCTTGAGATGGTGGAGGCGGCGAGCGTGGGCCTGCTCGCCGCTGTACAGACGGAAGTGGAAGGACGAGCGGCATGACTGATTCGGCTGCGAACGGGAGTTCGGGCGTTCACGCGAACCCGGGTATGGGCGACGGCACGCGTGCGGTACGGGCGGGGCTGCCCGACCCGGTCAAGCACGCGCCGGCCCTCCCCGGCCCGGTGTTCGCGGCCCACTACCACCTGCCCGGTGCCCCCACCGGCCCGTACACCTACGGCCGCGACGAGAACCCGACCTGGACGCTGCTGGAGCGCGCCATCGGCGAGCTGGAGGCGCCGGAGCGGGACGGCGTCGAGACGCTCGTCTTCGCCTCCGGGATGGCAGCCGTCTCGTCGGTGCTCTTCTCCCAGTTGCGCACCGGGGATTCCGTCGTCCTGCCCGACGACGGCTACCAGGCGCTGCCTCTGGTACGGGCCCAACTGGAGGCGTACGGCATCGAGGTGCGCACCGCTGCGACCGGTGGCAACGCTCAGCTCGACGTTCTCGACGGCGCGCGGCTGCTGTGGATCGAAACCCCGTCGAACCCCGGGCTCGACGTGTGCGACGTACGACGGCTCGCCGAGGCGGCACACGCGCGTGGCTGTCTCGTGGCCGTCGACAACACCCTGGCGACACCGCTCGGCCAGCGCCCGCTGGAGCTCGGCGCCGACTTCTCCGTGGCCAGTGGCACCAAGCAGCTCACCGGGCACGGCGACGTACTGCTCGGTTACGTCACCGGTACGGACGCCTCCGCGATGGCCGCCGTACGTCGGTGGCGCAAGATCGCCGGGGCGATTCCCGGGCCCATGGAGGCCTGGCTCGCGCATCGGTCGATCGCCACACTCCCCTTGCGTGTCGACCGGCAGGACACCACCGCGCTGGCTCTCGCCGAGTCTCTGCGCGGGCGGCCCGAGGTGACCGGGCTGCGTTATCCGGGGCTGCCGGAGGATCCCTCACACAAGATCGCTTCGCGGCAGATGCGGCGCTATGGATGCGTGGTTTCCTTCGTGCTGCCCACGCGCGCGCGTGCCGACCGTTTTCTCGACGCGCTGCGGCTCGTGGACGACGCCACGAGCTTCGGTGGGGTCCGGTCCACGGCCGAACGGCGCGGCCGGTGGGGCGGGGACGCGGTACCGGAGGGCTTCATTCGATTCTCGGTCGGCGCCGAGGACCCGGAAGACCTGGTCGCGGATGTGCTGCGCGCGCTGGAGGAGTCGACGGACTGACCGGTCGAGCAGGAGCCGAGAGGCACTGCGCTACGCCCGGTGGCGGTCCGAGCCTCCCCCCTCGTGGCTCGGACCGCCGCGGCTCCGCGCACGAAGAACCGCGCGAACAAGGCTAGTTGACTCTGTGTCAGTGTCCAATCACCGTAGCGACAGGGTCCTATCGACTTATTTATAGTTGGACGGGGCCGGGAGGTCGAAAGAAGGGCAGAGGAGGGGGAGCGCGTCATGGACCTGGCCTTGCTGCGCACCTTCGTGACCGTCCACCGGGCCGGCTCCTTCACTCGCGCCGCCGCCCTGCTCGGCCTCTCGCAGCCTGCCGTCACCTCGCAGATCCGCACCCTGGAGCGGCAGCTGGGGCGCCCTCTGTTCCTGCGTCAGGCCCGTGGCGTGACCCCCACGACCATCGGCGACGAGCTCGCGCACAAGGCCGCACCGCATCTCGACGCGCTCGTGGAAATCACCGAGACCGGGCTGGACGAGGACTCCTCCGTGCGCACGCTGCACCTCGCCGGGCCACCGGAGTTCACCGCGGAACGCGCGCTGCCCGCGCTTACCGAGCTGACCGGGGACGACGGCCAGGGCTTCGCCCTTCGCGTCTCCTTCGGCAATGCCGAGGAAACCCTGGAGGGCCTGTCCGCCGGGCATCATGATCTGGCCATCACGACGACCCGTCCGCGCGGCACCCTGCTCACAGCGACTGCGCTCTGCGACGAGGAACATGTCCTGGTGGCCGCTCCGCGCTGGGCCGCCGAAGTCGGACCCTGGGAGCTGCGCCACAAAGGGGCGTCCGTCCTGCAGGACCTCCCCCTGGTGGAGGTCCACGAGTCACTGCCACTCGTCGTCCGCTACTGGGCCTCCGTCTTCGGCTCCCACCCCGCCGCTTCCGGCACCGTCATCGTGCCCGACTTGCGCGCTGTGCTCGCCTGCGCGGCCGCGGGTGCGGGACTCGCGGTACTGCCGCGGTATCTGTGCGCGCCCGCGCTGGAGCGCGGCGAGGTGGTCGCTCTGCTCGATCCGGCGGTGCCCCCACTGCGGACGTATTTCCTGGCGGTCCGCACCGGCACCCTGGCGATGCCGCACATCACACGGGCGCACGAATGGCTCCAGCACGCGGCGGCCGACTGGGGGTGAGCCTCCGCAGGGCCTGGGATCCCTCTGCGGACCTCTCCGGACCTCTGCGATGTTTCACGTGAAACAGGCATTTCGCCTCACGCGATCCACCGTCTTTGCTTCAACGAGAACACTTCGTGGAGGGCCGACATGTTTCACGTGGAACCAGCCGGGCCACATTCCTCCCATGACCGTCCGACCCGTGGTCAAGCGCACCGCACGCGCCATCCTGCTCGATGGCGACGACCTGATCCTCATCAAGCGGACCAAGCCGAGTGTCGATCCCTACTGGCTCACTCCGGGTGGCGGCGTCGAACCGGACGACACGACCGTCGTCGACGCCCTGCACCGTGAAGTGCACGAAGAGCTGGGGGCCAAGATCACCGACGTGGTGCCCTGCTTCGTGGACACCGTCGAACACATCGGCGCGGACGGCGGCGCTACGGGCGTGAAGGTGCAGCACTTCTTCGTGTGCCGTCTGGAGACCATGGACCCCGCCCTGCGACACGGCCCCGAAGTCGACGAGCCCTGCGGCGAGTACGAGATCGTCCGCATCCCCTTCACCCGGGTCGGCATCGCCTCCGTCCATCTCGTGCCACTGTCGTTGCGCCACTATCTGGACGGGAACATCGAGGGCGTACGGGCGATGCACGCGCCCGACCTGGGCTGACAGCGCGCAGCCGGGTCAGCTACCGGTGACGACCAGTTCCTCCACCGAGTCGTGGTGGATCCGCTCCGCGGGGAAACCGGTGCGCAGCAGCTCGTCCACCCCGCTGCGGATCATCCCGGGCGGGCCCGACAGGTAGGCGTCGTACTCGTACCAGGGCCCGTACTCCCGTACGGCATCGGGGAGCTGGAGATGCGCCTGCTGGTCTATGACCGCGCGCACCGCCAGCCAGGAGTGGCTCTGCTGGAGCCGCAGCATGGCGTCGATGTCGTACAGGTCGAGATCTGTACGGGCGCCGTAGAAGACCTCGACCCGCCGCCGGTCACCGTGCTCGGCGACGTCCTCGACCAGTGCCTTGATGGGCGCGATGCCGGTGCCGCCGCCCAGACAGAGCAGCCCGCTGTTGGTGGTGTGGTCGACAGTCATCGTGCCGGCGGGCGGGCCGAGCCGGACGATGTCGCCGGATCGGGCACGGTGCACCAGCGCGTTGGAGACCCAGCCCGCAGGCACCGCCTTCACATGGAACGACAGCAGACCGTCGGAGCGGGGCGCCGAGGCGAAGGAGTAGTGCCGCCAGATGCGGGGCCACCACGGCGTCTCCAGGCTCGTGTACTGCCCGGCGAGGAACGGGTACGGCTGGTCGGGCCGGACGGTGATGACGGCGATGTCCGGGGTCCTGAGGTCGTGCGAGACCACCTCCGCGTACCACCAGGCCGGAGCGCGCAGTTCATCGACGGCCGCAGCGTCGATCATCACCTGGGACATCGTCGTGTACGCCCGCACCCACGCCGCCTCGGTCTCCTGGTCCCAGATCTCGGCGGCGTACCGGCTCAGCGAGCCGATGAGGCACTCGCCGACGGCCGGGTAGTGCTCGGGTCGCGTGCCGTACTTGCGGTGGCCGCGGCCGAGGTTCTTCAGATACGCGACGAGTACCTCGGTGTTGTCGATGTGCTCGGCGGCGGTGAGCAGTGCCTTGAGAAGCCGGTCCCGCTGGGTGTCCATCGCGGCCGGGAAAAGTGAGCGCAGTTCGGGATGGCGAACGAAGAGGAGCGCGTAGAAGTACGAGGTGGCCTTGTCGGCGACAGGACCGACCACTTCCATGGTCCGCCGGATGCGCACTGCGTCCGGGGACGCCTGCTGGAGCGGCTCGGAGTACGGCGCGGGGGGTGCGGGGGAAGCCTCGGCGGTGGTGGCCTCGATGGCCGGCACCGGGCGGAGAGGCGGTGCGGGGGGAACGGGCTCGGGTGTGCCCGACCACGTGTCGGAAACCGGCGGTACGGAAGCCGGGGTCACCGGGGCGAAGGGCGGGCGAACCGGGGTCTCGTTGACCGAAGGCGCGGGAGTGAAGGGCGCGGGAAGTGGAGTCGCGGGAGCGAGGGGCAGGGGAGGCAAGGGCGCGGGATTGGGAGGGGTCGCCGGAGGCTCAGGGGGCGGCGGCGCGGGTATTCGTTCTCGCGCCGACGGAGGCTCGTTCCCCGCCTGACGGGCGTTGGCATCCGGCAAGAAGCTCGGGGCGGCACCCGGAGTGGGCCTGCCCACGGGACGCAGCGCGGCGAGCCGATTGCCTTCCGCTGCCTCCTGCTCGCCACCCGGGGACGCCTCCGGCTGCTTGTGCGGCTTGAACCAGCCGTCCCCGCCGCTGCCGCCGGTAGTGCCGTTGTCGGCCGACGTGGTGATCGGAGCGTCCATGGTCTGCCTCGCCTCGAACATCTTTCGGTCGGTCTGCGCACTTCCTGGTTCGGAATGTGCTCGCGTTCCCCCGCTGACGGCTGGTTTTCCCCGTTCGCCCCCTGTCCAATGCGGCCACATTCAACCCGGACCTCCGTCGCGTAACCGGAAATGCGAGTCTTCGATCTCTCCGTCCCCTTAGGCTGCATTGCCCTGCTCCTGCCTCGTGCGCGGGATACGCACCCCCGATCGGACAAGAACCGGAGTCGACCATACCGGCCGTTGCCGAGCACACAAGTCCCGCCCTGATTCACCGCTGACGAGCAAGGGGGCGAACCATCAATTCCATCAACTACCGGGCGCCGCACACCAATTCATAGGCATCCCACAAATCCTGCCCCGCGTAGGTGTGGGTCGCGAGACCTGCCAGATGACGGTCGGCGTTGACCGCGACGGAGACCGGTACCACCCCGAAGAGCTCCGCGTCGGAGAGCGAATCGCCGTACGCGACACAGTCCGCCCGGGTCAGCCCGAACTGCCCGCAGAGCCGGTCCGTGATCTGCACCTTGGCCGCGGGCGTCAGGATTCCGGTGGGATCCAGCGGCTCCGTGAAGGGCACCGCCGGAAAGCGCGAGCCATGCGCCGCATGCGCGCCCCACCCCGTCAGCCGTTCGACGAAGAACGAGGGCGACAGAGAGACAACGGCGCAGTACTCCCCTCGGTCCCGGATCGCATCCCATGTCTCCCTGATCCGCCGCAGCCAGGGCGCTTCCGCGAAGGCCGCGTCGACATGGGCCACGGTCAGTTCAGCCCAGAGGAGGTACACGCGCCGCGCGTACTCCGCAGCTTCGACACGCCGGGTCACGAAGTCCCGCTCCAACTCGGCAATTTCGCGGTCGAGCCCAAGTTGCCGGGATATCTCGACGGGGGCGGCCGAACCGTGCAGCAGTATTCCGTCGACGTCGAAGAGATGCAGTCGCGTCATGAGTGCCGAGGCGAGGGCCTGTCGCCCGATGACCGTTGCTCAACGTTTCACGTGAAACATCTGTCCACGCGCTGTACGGTCCGGCACGAGATGGCCAAAAGAGCGTGCGGTCGGCCGCAAACAGGTGGACGCAAGGGGTGCCGGTCGGACAGCCTGACCTGCGTGCCGACTCCTTCTCCCGCTGATCTTCCCATCCGCCGTCTGACGCACCGCGATCTCACCGCCTGCGCCGACTTGTCCGAGGACCGGGGCTGGCCCCGCGAGGAGCACAAGTGGGGTCTCCTGCTCACGGCCGGGAAGGGCTACGGGATCGACGACCCCGGCGGCGGACTGGTCGCCGCATGCGTCGTCACCGAGTACGGACTGTATGGAAACCCCGAGTTGGGAGCCATCGGCATGGTGCTGGTCGCCGAGCGGTATGCCCGCCAGGGCGTCGGGCGGCGGCTGATGCAGCACATCGTCGCCGCGATGGGCACCACGCCACTGACGCTGTACGCGACCTCGAACGGCCGCCCGCTCTACGAAGAACTCGGCTTCAAGGTCATCGGCAGGTCCGAGATGTTGCGCGGACACTTCACACCGGACGGACCGGAGCCCGAAGTCGGCACGCGCGCGGCCACGGCCGAGGATCTCACCGAAATCATCCGGCTCGACGAGGAGGTGTTCGGCATCGACCGCACCCCCGTCATCACGCGGCTGCCCGCCTTCTCCGACCAGTTGCGCGTCGCCGAGGAGAACGGCCGGATCATCGGCTACGCGGCGGCCTGGCCCAACATGGACACCCATGTCGTCGGTCCCTTGATCGCCCGCGACACGGAGACGGCGAAAGCGCTCCTCACCTCCCTCGCCGCCCACACCGACCGTCCGCTGCGCACGGACATCGACGTAAGACACGAGGCACTGCTGGCCTGGGTGAAGGAGCGCGGGCTGGCGCAAGCGGGCCTCAACGCGGTGATGACGTACGGAATCCCCGAACTGCCGGGTGACTGGACGCGGCGGTTCGCGCCTCTGACGGTGGCCGCGGGCTGATGGTCTGCGGCAAGAGACCAACTCTGCGGCTCCCAGCAGACACGGCGGCGACTCTGAACCGCGCCCGGCCTGTCCGGGTCACCGGCGCAGGGCCGCCTGCCGCCTGACAGGCGTGCCGCCGGCGACGACCGGACTGGGTGCCCCGGCGCGGCGCTCCAGAGCGCCCGACAGGAAGGCCAGGAGCAGGGCGCCAGTAGCGAGAGCGGCACCGACCCAGTTGGGGTCGGTGTAGCCGAGACCCGCCGCGATCACCATGCCTCCGAGCCAGGCGGAGAGTGCGTTGCCGAGGTTGAAGGCCCCGATGTTGACGGCCGAGGCCAGTGTCGGCACACCCTGCGCCTGGTCGAGGACCCGCTTCTGCAGGGGCGGGACGGTGGCGAAGCCAAGCCCACCGATCAGCGCGATCGTGACGGCGACAGCACGACGGCGTGGGCGTCCATCTGCAGATGAAGGCGGTCGCCGACGCGGTCGTCCTCAGCCAGAGCGCCACGACACGACTGGTCACCAGACTTGGGGACCGCGGGCTGCTGGCCCGCTATCTGTGCCCAACCGACCGCCGCGGGATCTACACGAACGTCAGCGAAGCAGGGCTCGACCTTCTCGACGAGGCACGCCCCACCAACGACATCGCCCTTCGCGAGGCACTCGACGAAGCCGCCAGGAATCCGGAGCCGGCTCCGCTGGTCCGGGTCGTGGAGTCGGTGAACCTCCCCGCATAGGGTTCGGCCATGGGAGATCTTGAGATACGGTCCGCGACCGCGGAGGATGTTCCCGCGATCGTCGGCATGCTCGCCGACGACCCGCTGGGCGCGCAGCGCGAGTCACCGGACGACTTGACCCCGTACCTGACCGCACTGGCCCGTCTGACCGCCGACCCGAACCAGCACCTGGTCGTCGCCGTCCGCAAGGGGCGCGTAGTCGGCACGCTCCAGCTCACGATCGTTCCCGGACTGTCCCGCAAAGGTGCGACCCGGTCGATCATCGAGGGCGTACGCGTTCACGCCGCCGAACGCGGCAGCGGTCTCGGCGGCCGGCTCATCGAGTGGGCGATCGACACGTCACGCCGGGAGAACTGCCAGTTGGTTCAGCTGACCTCGGACGTCACCCGCACGGACGCCCACCGTTTCTACGAACGGCTCGGCTTCACGCCTTCGCATGTGGGCTTCAAACTCCAGCTCTGAACACCCGGAGGAAGCGTCATGTTTCACGTGAAACATGACGCTTCTTCGCAGTCGGCGCCTACCTGATCCCGCGCCACCCTTCCGGATCCACCCCACCCGGCACGGACGCCCCCTCCTCGTACGGCTGACGCACGAAGACGAACGACCCGAGGTCCAGGTGGTCCGCGACTCCGCTCGGCCGTCGTACGGCCCTCAGGAGCTCTCCGGCGAAGTAACCGTCGAGGCCCGTCCAGGTGCCGTCGCCGTTCGACCTGAAGCGCGAGCGACGGCCGGCGCCCGTCAAGGGCCCCAGCGAGACACCCCCATCGACCGACAGTCGCAGGACATAAGGGGCGGTCCCCCAGTACCACTGGCCCGCCAACTCCAGTACGGCCCTGTCGACTTCGGGCAACGGACGCCATGGCTCGGGAATCCGCGGCTCGGCCTCCGCGACGATCTTCACGAGGTCGGCGGCGACCGCGGACACCGCCGAGCCTGAGGTGCAGTTGGCCATGACGACAGCCGCGAGGTCGTCCGCCACGCTGATGGTGAGGCTCGCCAGGAAGCCGGGCAGTGATCCTCCGTGCCCCACCAGCAGTCGGCCGTCCCGGTACTGGACCTGCATACCGAGGCCGTACGCCGCACCCGCGGCCACATCCTCCGGCTCGGCCGGAGCTGCCGGCGTACGCATCTCCGCAACTGACGCGGCGCTCAGCACCCGGTCGTCCCCCTTGGCGAGGAAGGCGGCGAAGCGCGCCAAGTCTGCTGTCGTGGACCAGAGCTGACCGGCCGGCGCCATCCGTCCGAGGTCCTCCGTCGGCTCCGGCAGCAGCACATCGGCCCAGGGATGCACCGCCCAGCCACCGGCGTGCGGTGCCTGCGGCTGCCCGCTGGTCCGCTCCAGCCCCAGGGGTTCGAGCACCTCACGCCGCAGCACGTCCTCCCACGGAGCACCGCGCAGCTCCTCGACCAGAGCGCCGAGAACGCTGTAGCCGGGGTTCGAGTAGTGGTGGCGTCGACCCACGGGATGCAGCAACGGCCGCTCCCCGAGTACGCCGGCCAGCTCGGGCCGCAAGGATCCGGGTGTCCGCTCCCACCAGGGCCCGGGTGACTCGGCCGCCAACCCCCCGGTGTGCGCGAGCAGTTCGGCGATGGTGGCCTCCCCCGCGCCGGTACCCGGCAGGTGTTTCTCCAGCGGATCGACGAGATCGACAAGCCCCTCGTCGCGCAGTCGCATCACCAGTACTGCGGTGAAGGTCTTGGTGATCGAACCGATCCGGTACTGCACGTTGGCATCGGGCGCATGGCCGTCCACCGAGCTCCGCGCCCCCGTCCACACTGTCTCCCCGCCGCGCACCACCGCCGCGACCAACGACGGCGCCCGCCCTTCACTCTGGGCAACCGCGATCCGATGCAGCAACGCCCGCCGCGTGCCGGGAAGGAGCTCGTCCTGAGGTGTTGTCATGGGGCAAGTTCATCGGTCGTGTTGCGTTGCGTCGAGCTCATTTCCCCAGCCCTGGGGTACGCGTCACGTCTGGGCCATGTCCACGAAGCGCGAATAGTGTCCCTGGAAGGCAACTGTGATCGTCGCTGTCGGGCCGTTTCGGTGCTTGCCGACGATGATGTCCGCCTCGCCCGCGCGCGGAGACTCCTTCTCGTACGCGTCCTCACGGTGCAGCAGGATCACCATGTCCGCGTCCTGCTCGATGGATCCGGACTCACGCAGGTCGGAGACCATGGGCTTCTTGTCCGTACGCTGCTCGGGGCCACGGTTCAGCTGCGACAGCGCGATCACCGGCAGCTCCAGCTCCTTGGCCAGGAGCTTCAGGTTTCGCGACATGTCGGAGACCTCCTGCTGACGGCTCTCGGAACGCTTGCCGCCGGACTGCATCAGCTGGAGGTAGTCGATGATCACGAGCTTCAGGTCCGCGCGCTGCTTGAGGCGGCGGCACTTGGCACGGATCTCCATCATCGACAGGTTCGGGGAGTCGTCGATGTACAGCGGCGCGGCCGACACGTCCGGCATACGGCGGGCGAGCCGGGTCCAGTCCTCGTCGGTCATCGTGCCGGAGCGCATGTGGTGAAGGGCCACACGTGCCTCGGCGGACAGCAGACGCATGGCGATCTCGTTGCGGCCCATTTCGAGGGAGAAGATCACGCTCGGCATGTTGTGCTTGATCGAGCAGGCACGAGCGAAGTCCAGCGCCAGCGTCGACTTACCCATGGCGGGGCGGGCCGCGATGATGATCATCTGACCGGGGTGCAGACCGTTGGTGAGCTGGTCGAGGTCGGTGAACCCGGTCGGCACACCGGTCATCTCCCCCGAACGTGAGCCGATCGCCTCGATCTCGTCGAGCGCGCCCTCCATGATGTCGCCGAGCGGCAGATAGTCCTCCGTGGTGCGCTGCTCGGTGACCGCGAAGATCTCGGCCTGGGCGCTGTTGACGATCTCGTCGACGTCCCCGTCGGCCGCGTATCCCATCTGGGTGATACGGGTTCCGGCCTCGACCAGACGGCGCAGAACCGCGCGCTCGTGCACGATCTCCGCGTAGTACTCGGCGTTGGCCGCCGTCGGCACCGTCTGCACCAGTGCGTGCAGATAGGGGGCACCGCCTACCTTGGTGATCTCGCCCCGTCTGGTGAGTTCGGCCGCAACCGTGATGGGGTCGGCCGGCTCGCCCTTCGCGTAGAGATCAAGGATCGCCGTGTAGACGATCTCGTGCGCGGGCCGGTAGAAGTCGTGGCCCTTGAGTACCTCGACAACGTCGGCGATCGCGTCCTTGGACAGCAGCATGCCGCCGAGGACGGACTGCTCGGCGTCCAGGTCCTGGGGCGGTACGCGCTCGAAAGACGTGCTCTCGCTTTCCCACGCGCCGTTTTCGCGACCACGGTCGTGCTGTTCCTCGCGGCCCCGGCCCCCTTCGCGGCGCTGTCGGGTGGGGGGCAGACGATCACTGGGACCACTGTCGGCCCACGGATCGTCCAAGGGCTCGGAAATACTCACCGAGCCACCTCCTCCCGTCCGCCGAGCGGACCTCGCCGTGCCCTCTTTTCTACGGCACGGCACTGACAAATAAGACGCCCAACTCCGGTTCCGGCGCGTCGGTTTTGTGACGTTTCCGAGGCTGGGAGAAGGAGCGGGCGCCGCACCACCGTAGGCCCGTCGGCACCGTCAGCCAATCTGGTTATCCACAGGCCATGTGGACGACGGCCCGGATGCTGTGGAGAACTCAGCAAAACCTGTGCACGACTCGGTGGACAGCCCTGTGAACAAGCTTTCGCGGCTTTCGACGCACCACCTCTGACCAGCTCTTTTCCCATCCACTGGCTGTGCAGAAGAAAAACTTTCCACATCGGGCCAAGATCTCCACGAGCGGCACACCTCGAGGCGCACCTCAAGAGACCAGGTAATAGTCACAAGCACATTGCATCTCTTACCTGTGGAAGATTAGATTGGTGGTCATGACACAGGCTCCCGCTGAACCCAGGGCGACCCGACGCCGGCACGACCGAGAGATCGTCGCACTGGCCGTCCCCGCCTTCGGCGCACTCATCGCCGAGCCTCTCTTCGTCATTGCCGACAGCGCCATCATCGGCCATCTCGGCACAGCACAACTCGCCGGCCTCGGCATCGCCTCTGTCCTACTCACCACAGCGGTCAGCGTCTTCGTCTTCCTCGCGTACGCCACCACAGCCGCCGTCGCCCGACGCGTCGGCGGGGGTGATCTCCAGGCCGCCATCCGCCAGGGCGTGGACGGCATCTGGCTTGCCCTACTGCTCGGCGCCGCGGTCATTGCCGTAGTCCTGCCCTCGGCGCACGCGCTCGTGGACCTCGTCGGCGCCTCGAACACCGCAGCCCCGTACGCGGCCACCTATCTGTGGATCTCCGCACTCGGAATCCCGGCCATGCTCGTCGTCCTCGCCTCCACCGGTGTTCTGCGCGGGCTCCAGGACACCAGAACCCCGCTGTACGTCGCCATCGCGGGCTTCGTCGCCAACGCCGCCCTGAACGTGGGCCTCGTCTACGGCGCGGACCTGGGCATCGCGGGTTCCGCCTGGGGCACCGTCATCGCCCAGTGGGGCATGGCGGCGGCCTATCTCACGGTCGTCGTCCGGGGCGCCCGCCGGCACGGCGCCTCGCTGCGCCCCGACACCGCGGGGATACGGGCCTCCGCCCAGGCGGGCGCGCCGCTTCTCGTGCGTACCCTCTCCCTACGGGCGATCCTCATGATCGCCACGGCCGTTGCCGCACGGCTTGGGGACGCGGACGTCGCCGCACACCAGATCATCCTGTCCTTGTGGAGCCTGCTCGCTTTCGCGCTCGACGCGATCGCCATCGCAGGGCAGGCCATCATCGGGCGCTATCTCGGCGCGAACGACACTCGGGGCGCCCGCGAAGCCTGCCGCAGAATGATCGAGTGGGGCATCGCCACCGGAATCGTGCTCGGCCTGCTGGTGATCGTCAGCCGCCCATTGTTCCTGCCCCTGTTCACCAGCGACGCCGTGGTCAAGGACACCGCGTTGCCGGCCCTGCTCATGGTCGCGCTGTCGCAACCGATCTGCGGGATCGTCTTTGTCCTGGACGGCGTACTGATGGGCGCGGGCGACGGCCCTTACCTGGCCGGGGCGATGCTGATCACACTGGCCGCCTTCGCACCGGTGGCCCTGCTCGTGCCAACCTTCGGTGGCGGCCTCACCGCCCTCTGGGGAGCGATGACGCTCATGATGACTGTCCGCATGCTGACTCTGTGGCTGCGAGCCCGTTCAGGCCGTTGGATGGTCACGGGCGCCACCCGCTGAAGGTACGGAGAGCGCCGAGTACGCCGCACCCCTCCGCTCCACATCCTCCTGTTTCACGTGAAACATCGACCCGATTCCTACCGTTTCACGTGAAACATCGCCGTTCTCAGTTCCGCTCACGCAGAAGGGCCGCACCCCGGAGGATGCGGCCCTGGAACTGCTCAGCGAGCGCGAGGCTCAGGCGGCGACGACCTCGATGTTGACCTTGGCGGCAACCTCGGGGTGCAGGCGCACGGACGTCTCGTGGGCGCCGAGCGTCTTGATCGGCGTGCCCAGCTCGATGCGGCGCTTGTCGACGTCGGGGCCACCGGAAGCCTTGATCGCCGTGGCGATGTCGGCCGGGGTGACGGAACCGAAGAGACGACCGGCGTCGCCGGAGCGGACGGCCAGACGGACCTTGACGCCTTCGAGGCGGGCCTTGATGTCGTTGGCCTGCTCGATGGTCTGGATCTCGTGGATCTTGCGAGCGCGACGAATCTGCTCGACGTCCTTCTCGCCACCCTTGGTCCAACGGATCGCGAAGTTCCGAGGGATCAGGTAGTTGCGAGCGTAGCCGTCCTTGACGTCGACGACGTCGCCCGCGGTACCGAGGCCGGAGACCTCGTGGGTAAGGATGATCTTCATTAGTCGGTCACCCTTCCCTTATCGCGCGGTTGACGTGTAGGGCAGCAGCGCCATCTCACGGCTGTTCTTGACAGCCGTGGCGACGTCACGCTGGTGCTGCGTGCAGTTGCCGGTGACGCGGCGGGCACGGATCTTGCCGCGGTCGGAAATGAACTTCCGCAGCATGTTCGTGTCCTTGTAGTCCACGTACTGGACCTTGTCCTTGCAGAAAGCGCAGACCTTCTTCTTAGGCTTGCGCACAGGCGGCTTCGCCATGGTGTCTCTCCTGTGTGATCAAGAAGTGTGGGTACGGCCCACCCCTCGGCCAAAGGCCTAGAAGGGGGGCTCGTCCGAGTAGCCGCCACCGGAACCACCGGAACCACCGGAACCGCCGGAACTACCGGAGCCGCCGGAGTTTCCACCCCAGCCGCCGCCACCAGCGCCACCCTGGTTGCCACCAGCGGGAGCGCCCGTTGCCCAGGGGTCTTCAGCCGGAGCGCTGCCGCCCTGCGGAGCACCGCCGGAGTTTCCACCCCAGCCGCCGCCCTGCTGGCCGCCACCGCCACCGCCGCCACTGCCGCCGCTGTAACCGCCCTGGCCACCTCGGCCGGCGGCCTTGGTTACCTTGGCGGTGGCGCTGCGCAGGCTGGCGCCGACCTCGTCGACGTCCAGCTCGTAGACCGTGCGCTTCTCGCCCTGCGTGGTCTCGTAGGACCGCTGCTTCAGCCGGCCCTGCACGATGACGCGCATGCCTCGCTGGAGCGACTCGGCCACGTTCTCCGCCGCCTGACGCCAGACCGAGCAGGTCAGGAACAGGCTTTCGCCGTCCTTCCACTCGTTCGTCTGCCGGTCGAAGGTGCGGGGGGTGGACGCGACACGGAACTTCGCGACCGCCGCACCCGAGGGGGTGAAGCGCAGCTCGGGGTCGTCGACAAGATTGCCGACGACCGTGATGACGGTCTCGCCTGCCATAGGGGAACCTCTCGGCGGGTTTGCTGCTGGCTGCTTTTGGTGCTGCTACTCGGATTCCCGAGATCAGCTGAGCGGGAGGCTCAGTGGGTCTCGGGGCGGAGGACCTTGGTCCGGAGGACCGACTCGTTCAGGTTCATCTGCCGGTCGAGCTCCTTGACGACCGCAGGCTCGGCCTGCAGGTCGATGACCGAGTAGATGCCCTCGGGCTTCTTCTTGATCTCGTACGAGAGACGACGACGGCCCCAGGTGTCGACCTTCTCGACCTTTCCGTTGCCCTCACGGACGACGGAGAGGAAGTTCTCGAGCAGAGGGGCGACAGCGCGCTCCTCCAGCTCGGGGTCGAGGATGACCATCACTTCGTAGTGACGCATGTGGAACCCACCTCCTTTGGACTCAGCGGCCACGGTCGTTCCGTGGCAGGAGGGTTGTTATGCGTACGCAACGGTATCGGCAGCCACTGACAGTCGGAGGTCTCCGAAGGGATTCCTCGTCGCGGCATGGGCAGACACCGGTGCAGAGGGTACAGAGTACCCGCACTGCGCTTCCGGTTGAAATCAGGGCCGGGTGACCGTCAATCTGTACACATCGGGTGTGTATGGCGCTACGATGCGCCGCCTTCCGCAGGAGGTGCCACATGGCACAGGCATTGCGACCCAACACCGCCGGATCTCTCTTCGCCACCGACGGCAAGCCCCATCCGCTCCAGGACAGCCTGCTCGCTGTGACACTGGTGCTCGGAGTGACGGCCTTCGTCACGGCGATGTTCCACAGTCTGCATCTGCTCAGTTCCTGGACCGGTCTGGTGGGGATCCTCACCGGCGCGTACGGACAGTTCGTCTCGGAGACGACCCGCGAACGCTTCGGGCTGATCATGGGCCTCGGCGCCGCCGCGGTCGGCTTCTTCCTCGGCATGGCGCACGGCGGCCTCTTCGGCGGCGTGATCGGCTGACGCGGCCCCCCTGATGCCCCGGCCGAGGCAAGGCCGGGGCACAGGTGCCGTACGGCCAGTCGAGGCGCTCGCAGGGCGCAGTAGGCTTCGGCGCGAGAGCCGGAGCCCCTGTACCCATGGGGACACACCAGCCCGAGGAGCGCCCGGAATGAGCCTGACCCTGAGGACGATCAGCCGTGAGCAGCATCTGGCGTACATCCAGAGCCTGCCGTCGGCGAGCCACATGCAGGTTCCGGCCTGGGCAGACGTCAAGGCGGAGTGGCGCTCCGAGAGCCTCGGGTGGTTCGACGACCGGACGGGCGAGATCGTCGGCGCCGGTCTCGTGCTGTACCGCCAGCTGCCCAAGATCAAGCGGTATCTGGCCTATCTGCCCGAGGGCCCGGTCATCAACTGGTTCGCGCCGAATCTCGACGACTGGATCCAGCCGATGCTGGCGCATCTCAAGCAGCAGGGCGCCTTCTCGGTGAAGATGGGCCCGCCGGTGATCATCCGGCGCTGGGAGGCCACGTCCATCAAGGCGGGCATCCAGAGTCCGGACGTGAAGCGGCTGCGCGACATCGAGGCCGACTTCATCGAGCCGCGCGCCTTCGAGGTCGCCGACAAGCTGCGTCGTATGGGCTGGCAGCAGGGCGAGGACGGCGGGGCCGGCTTCGGCGACGTACAGCCTCGCTACGTCTACCAGGTGCCGCTCGCGAACCGTTCGCTGGAAGAGGTTCACCAGAACTTCAACCAGCTGTGGCGCCGCAACATCAAGAAGGCCGAGAAGGCCGGTGTCGAGGTGGTCCAGGGCGGTTACCAGGACCTGGAGGAATGGCAGCGGCTGTACGAGATCACAGCGTTGCGTGACCACTTCCGGCCCCGCCCTCTGTCGTACTTCCAGCGCATGTGGACGGCCCTCAACACCGAGGACCCCAACCGTATGCGGCTCTACTTCGCCCGCCACAACGGAGTGAACCTGGCGGCCGCGACGATGCTGATCGTCGGCGGGCACGTCTGGTACTCCTACGGCGCCTCGGACAACATCGGGCGTGAGGTCCGTCCCTCGAACGCCATGCAGTGGCGGATGCTGCGCGACGCCTACGCGCTGGGCGCCACCGCCTACGACCTGCGCGGCATCTCCGACTCGCTGGACGAGACGGACCACCTCTTCGGCCTGATCCAGTTCAAGGTCGGCACGGGTGGGCAGGCTGCCGAGTATCTCGGCGAGTGGGACTTCCCGCTCAACAAGCTGCTCCACAAGGCGCTCGACATCTACATGTCGCGCCGCTGATGTACCGGAATTCCCGTTCACACCACTGATGCACCGCAGCCACGAGAAAGGTTCCAGGTCCCGGCCATGGCGCTCACGCTCTACGTCGACACCGCGCGCTGGCGTGCGCACCACAAGCACGTGTCCGAGCAGTTCCCGGGACTCGTCCCGGTCTGCAAGGGCAACGGCTACGGCTTCGGGCACGAGCGGCTGGCGGAGGAGGCCACGCGACTGGGCTCGGACATCCTGGCCGTCGGAACGACGTACGAGGCCGCGCGGACCAAGGACTGGTTCAGCGGGGACCTGCTGGTGCTGACGCCGTTCAGGCGGGGCGAGGAGCCCGTGCCACTGCCCGATCGCGTCATCCGCTCGGTGTCGTCGGTGGACGGGGTGCACGGCCTCGTCGGGGCCCGTGTCGTCATCGAGGTCATGTCCTCCATGAAGCGTCACGGTGTGACCGAGCAGGAGCTGCCCCAGCTGCACGCCGCCATAGAGGACGTGCGCCTCGAAGGCTTCGCGATCCACCTGCCGCTGGACCGCACCGACGGCTCGGACGCCGTGGAGGAGGTCATCGGCTGGATGGACAGGCTGCGCGCGGCCAGGCTGCCCCTGCACACCATGTTCGTCAGCCACCTCAAGGCCGAGGACCTCGCGCGACTTCAGCAGCAGTTCCCGCAGACCCGCTTCCGCGCCCGTATCGGTACCCGGCTGTGGCTGGGGGACCACGAGGCCACGGAGTACCGCGGCGCGGTCCTGGACGTCACTCACGTGGCCAAGGGCGACCGCTTCGGCTACCGGCAGCAGAAAGCGGCCTCGGACGGCTATCTGGTGGTCGTGGCGGGCGGTACGTCGCACGGGGTGGGCCTGGAGGCCCCCAAGGCCCTGCACGGTGTCATGCCGCGCGCCAAGGGCGTCGCCCGCGCCGGCCTCGCCACGGTCAACCGCAATCTCGCCCCGTTCGTCTGGGACGGCAAGCAGCGCTGGTTCGCCGAGCCCCCGCACATGCAGGTGTCGATCCTCTTCGTGCCCTCGGCGGACGCCCGGGAGCCGAAGGTCGGCGAGGAACTGGTGGCCCATCTGCGCCACACCACCACGCAGTTCGACCGGATCGTCGACCGCTGACCCACCTGCCGCAGGTTGTCTGAAAGGCCGTACACGGACTCCGTGTACGGCCTTTCACTTGGCGCCTACAAGCCGCGTTCGCTCAGAGCGAACGTTCGTCGTCCTCCCGCACCTGCTGGCTGCCCCACTCCACCTGCGGCCCGTCGAAGTGCGCGGCGTGCCGCGGCGGATGAGCCGCTGGGCCGAGTACGAAGACGTCCTCAGCGCCGTCGAGCACGCCTCCTGACGGATCGTCGTCGCCGGCCCGGCGCACCACGTCCCGCTCCGGCATGAGGATGTCCCTGACGACCACGGCACACAGGTACAGCGTGCCCACCAGGTGGACGCCGATGACGAACTGGTAGCCCTCGGTGGGCAGCCCCTTGTGGGCATCACCGCTGGTCGTGTACGCGAGGTACAACCAGATGCCCAGGAAGTACGCGACCTCACACGCCTGCCAGATCAGGAAGTCCCGCCATTTCGGGCGGGCCAGTACGGCAAGGGGGACCAGCCACAGAACGTACTGGGGTGAGTAGACCTTGTTGGTGAGGATGAAGGCCGCGACGATCAGGAAGGCCAGCTGGGCGAAGCGCGGCCGGCGCGGGGCGGTCAGCGTGAGTGCCGCGATACCCGCGGCCGACGCCAGCACCAGCAGCATCGCGAAGGTGTTGACGGTCTCGGTGGTGAACGGATAGTCGAAGCGCTGGGCGATGACCAGCCAGAAGGAACCGAAGTCGACGCCCCGTTCCTGGCTGAACGTGTAGAACTTCGACCAGCCGTCGAAGGCGAAGTACATCACCGGAAGGTTCACCGCGAGCCAGGCGACGACTGCTCCTCCCAGCGCCTTGCCGAACGGCCGCCACTTGCCCGCGCGCCAGCACAGCAGGAGGAGGGGTCCCAGCAGCAGGACGGGATAGAGCTTGGCGGCCGTGGCGAGCCCCAGGAGGACTCCGAAGGCGAGCGCCCGGCCACGAGACCACATCAGCATCGCAGCGGCCGTCAGAGCGACCGCCAGCAGGTCCCAGTTGATGGTGGCGGTCAGAGCGAAGGCGGGTGCCAGAGCGACCAGCAGACCGTCCCAGGGGCGCCGCGCGTGCGTGCGTGACACGCAGACGACGATGATCGCCGCGCACACCATCAGCATTCCGGCGTTGACGAACCAGTACCACTGCTCCTGGTGCTGGATGGTTCCGCTGCCGGGCGTGAGCCAGGCGGCCACCTCCATGAACACGCCGGTCAGCACCGGGTATTCGAGGTACTCCATGTCGCCGGAGATCTTGTCGAAGTACGGCACGAGTCCGTCGGCGAATCCGCGGCCCTGATAGAGGTGCGGAATGTCGGAGTAGCAGGCGTGCGTGTACTGCGAGCTGGCCCCGAAGAACCAGCCGCCGTTGTAGCAGGGCGCCTTCTGGACCAGGCCGAGGGCGAACATGCCGATGGCCACGAGCGCGACCACTCGTACCGGAGTCCACCAGGACGTCCCCAGCAGGGCACGTCGTCCGATGGGGCCGCCGATCAGCTCACTGCCGGCCACGGCGATCTCGTCGTCCCTGGTCGGCCGTACCGGGTCCTGCTCGCGCACGCTCGCTTGCGTCGTCTCTGCACTGGGCATGGGCGACATCCTGCCGTACGCACCTAGGAACACGCCGAGGGCCGCCGCACCTGGTCGGTGCGACGGCCCCATGTTTCACGTGAAACAGCGTGAATCGGATCGGTGTTTCACGTGAAACA
The DNA here is from genome assembly GCF_010550245.1 of Streptomyces sp. SID12501. Taxonomy (GTDB): domain Bacteria; phylum Actinomycetota; class Actinomycetes; order Streptomycetales; family Streptomycetaceae; genus Streptomyces. Next base: position 77,896 of record NZ_JAAGLU010000014.1, on the reverse strand, counting down.
CCCGCGCTTGGCGCTGCTTCGGCCAACCGCTCGGTCAGCCGAAGATGCCTCCGCTATCGCTTCCGTTACTGTTGCCGTTCGTGCTTCCGCTGCTTTCCTCATCGCTCTCCGAGGCTGAGGGACTGGATGTCACTCCGCCGTCGGTGGAGCCTTCGTCCGTGCCGCCCGTATCGGTCCCTCCGCTGTCCTGGCAGGTGACGTCGAAGGTGCCACAGGTCTCGCTCGCTGAGGGGGAGAGGGAGGGCTCGGGCTCTTCCTCGGTGGGCGTCGGGCTCGGCGACGGAGGCGCTTCCTCCGACTCCGTGACAGAGGGAGTCGGGCTCGGCAGCGGGTCCTCGTCGACTACCTCCCCGTAGGGCTCGGGGGTCTCGAAGTCCTTCGACGGCATGCCCTTGAGCGCCTGTTCCATGTAGTCGTGCCAGATCTCGGCAGGGAACGAGGCGCCGTGGATCTTCTCCTGGCCACCCGTGCCGTACATCTCCAGGAACTCACGGTTCTTGTTGGTCTCGTCGTCGTCCATCCGGAACATGCTGATCGCGGTGGACAGCTGCGGGGTGTAACCGACGAACCAGGCCGACTTGTTGCCGTCGGTGGTACCGGTCTTGCCGGCCACCTCACGGCCGGTCAGCTGGGCCGCCGTACCCGTTCCGTCGTCGACCACGGTCTTGAGGACGTCGGTGACGTTGTCGGCGACCTGGGCGGTGAACGCCTGCTTGGGGCTGGCGATCTTCTCGTGCTCGAAGACGGTGCCGTCCTTGCTGTTGACCGTCTCGACCGAGTAGGGGGTGTTCTGCTTGCCGCTGGCCGCGAAAGTCGCGTAGGCGCCTGCCATGCGGATAGCGCTCGGGTTCGAGGTACCGATCGAGAACGACGGGAAGTCGGCGCTGGCCAGACTGCTGTCGAGCAGGCCGGCGTCGGTGGCGGACTCCCTGACCTTGTCCAGGCCTACGTCCATGCCGAGCTGGACGTAAGCGGAGTTGGCGGAGACCCGCATCGCCTCACGCAGGTCGATCCGGAAGCTGGGCGTGTTGTACGACTCGTCGCCGTCGTTGCGCTGCAGCCACTCCTTGTCGTCCTTGTCCTTCCAAATGGTGTTGTCGTAGTTCTTGATCTTCAGCTTGTTCTTGCCGCTGTAGATGCTGTCCGGGGAGACCTGGGTCCGCTCGTCCTGCGCCTGCGTCGCCCCCAGATCCGGATCCCGGACGCCCCACTTCATCGCTGCGGCGAGCACGAACGCCTTGAACGTCGAACCCACCTGGGCGCCTGTCGTGTCGGCGTTGTTGGTGAAGTGTTTGGTCGCGTCCTCACCGCCGTAGACGGCCTTGATCGCACCCGTCGCCGGGTCGACGGATGCCCCGCCGAACTGGACGTACTTGTCCGTCTCCGGCCGCTTGTCGGTGTCGATGTTCGCCTTGCGGACCTTCGTGACCGCCTTCTCCAGCGCCTGGACCTTCTTCTTGTCGAAGGTCGTGTAGATCGAGTAGCCGCCCTGCTGCAGTTGGTTGGCGGTGATCCCGGTCTTGTCGGTGTTGTTGATGAGGTAGCCCTTGGCGAGGTCGACGAGGTAACCGACCTGGCCGCTCAGCGCGGTGTTGGAACGAGGGTTCTGCGTCTTCGGGAAGGTCGTGTACTTGGCGCGCTCGACCGCGGTCATACGCCCGTCCTTGACCTCCTCGTCGAGGATCCACTTCCACCGGTACACGGCCCGCTTGGTGTTGGCCTGCGGGGTGGCGTTCACGTTGTCGACGGCCACGTTGCCGGCCGGGTCGTAGTACGTGGCGCCCTTCAGCACCGCGGCCAGGAAGGCGCACTCGCTGGCATCCAGATCCTTGGCGTTCTTGTTGTAGTACGCGCGGGCGGCTGCCTGCAGACCGTAGGAGTCACGGCCGTAATAGGCGGTGTTCAGGTAGCCGGCCATGATCTCCCTCTTGTCGACGTTGGTGCCGACCTTGATGGAGATGAACAGCTCCTTGAACTTCCGCGTGAGCGTCTGCGACTGGTCGTCCAGCCGGGCGTTCTTCACGTACTGCTGGGTGATCGTCGAACCACCCTGTGTCTGACCACCCTTGGCCATGTTGAACAGGGCACGGGCGATGCCCATCGGGTCGACACCGCTGTCGGTCTCGAACGTCTTGTTCTCGGCCGACATCACGGCGTAGCGCATCGCCGGTGGAATCTGCTCGTAGCCGATGATCTGGCGGTTCGTCTCGCCACCGGTCGCCACCATCTGGCTGCCGTCGGCCCAGTAGTAGACGTTGTTCTGAGCGTTGGCGGCCTTCGCGACATCCGGCACGCCCACCAGGGCGTAGCCGACGCCGGCCACCGCCACGAGACTGCCGACGAAGCCGATGAACAGTCCCGTCACCTGCCGCCACGACGGCATCCAGCGCGCGACTCCGTACTTGCCCGCGCGCGGATAGTCGATGAAGCGCTTCTTGGGCGGAGGGCCCGCCGCGCGGCCTCTGCCGCGCCCGGGTCCGTTCGGGCCGTTGGGACCACCTCGGCGTCCGCCGCCCTCGGGCTCTCTGCGACGCGCGCCAGTACTTCTCTGCGAGGCGCGCCGGGATTCGGCACGGCCTCCGGACTGGCGCTCGTCACCTTCCGCTCCGTATGGACCCAACCCATAGGAATCCGATCCATAGGAGTCGGAAGGAGACTCGGTTGCGCCTCGCGGTGCCGCGCGGCGGCCGGCGGACGGGCCGGACTGGCCGCGTCGGGCCGCGGCACGTCCGCCTCCCTGCGACTGCGGCGGTTTGCGACGGTGCTCGCTCATCGAACGATTACTCCTTGGGCAGGCGCATCCGTACGCGCCTGGAAACGGCGACTGGTTTCCGGTCCCCCCAAAGTACGGATGCGGCCGGGTTCGCATTCATCCGTACCGCACCGAGCACCACGACGTCCCCAAACGTCACTCGGTTCCCGGTGGACTGCATGGCGCACAGACTACGCACCGTCAAAACCGGTCCAGCCCCGAAGTTCACCGCAAACCAGGCAACTTGCTTCCTACGAATCGGTGATGTGATCCCGTTCACGGCCTCCGCTCTTGTCGCATCCGCAGGGCCGTTCTATCGTCTAGATGTATCGAGTCGATACATCAGCTCGGCATAAACAGTGCCGGAGACCATCACGGTGGGACCGTGGGAGAGGGGAGGCGAGGATGAGCCGGCGTGCCGGAATCCTTGAGTTCGCCATCCTCGGTCTGCTCCGCGAGTCCCCGATGCACGGCTATGAGCTGCGTAAACGTCTCAATACGTCACTGGGTGTGTTCCGCGCCTTCAGCTACGGCACGCTGTACCCCTGCCTCAAGACTCTGGTCGTGAACGGCTGGTTGATCGAGGAGCCTGGCAGTGCGCCCGAGGACGTGGTCGCTGCTTCGCTGACAGGGCGCCGCGCCAAGATCGTCTATCGGTTGACGGCGGAAGGTAAGGAGCACTTCGAGGAACTGCTCTCACAGACGGGCCCGGACGCGTACGAGGACGAGCACTTCGCCGCTCGTTTCGCCTTCTTCGGCCAGACGTCCCGAGATGTACGCATGCGCGTGCTCGAGGGCCGCCGCGGCCGGCTGGAGGAGCGTCTGGAGAAAATGGGCGCCTCTCTGGCGCGTACCCGAGAGCGCCTCGATGACTACACCCTTGAGCTCCAGCGCCACGGAATGGAGTCCGTGGAGCGCGAAGTGCGCTGGCTGAACGAGCTCATCGAGAGCGAGCGGGCCGGTCGGGACCTCAAAGGTGCCGTTTCCGGGGACCCCGACTCGCAGGACACCACATCTGGAGCGCCGGGCGGCCTGCCCCGGTCCCGGGAGGACGACTCCCGGACCGGTCCGTCCGACGACACCGCCACGTGAGGGCCGCTCAGGTCCTCACTCGTACACACAGGGAGCAACCGAATGGGTTCCATTCGCGTAGCCGTCGTCGGCGTGGGCAACTGCGCCGCGTCACTGGTACAGGGAGTCGAGTACTACAAGGACGCCGATCCGGCGGCCAGGGTCCCGGGCCTCATGCACGTGCAGTTCGGGGAGTACCACGTCCGTGACGTGGAGTTCGTCGCCGCGTTCGACGTCGACGCGAAGAAGGTCGGTCTCGACCTCGCGGATGCCATCGGCGCCTCCGAGAACAACACCATCAAAATCTGCGACGTCCCCTCCACGGGTGTGACCGTCCAGCGCGGCCACACCCTCGACGGGCTCGGCAAGTACTACCGCGAGACCATCGAGGAGTCCGACCAGGACCCGGTCGACATCGTCCAGATCCTGAAGGACAAGCAGGTCGACGTCCTCGTCTGCTACCTCCCCGTGGGTTCCGAGGCCGCGGCGAAGTTCTACGCCCAGTGCGCCATCGACGCCAAGGTCGCCTTCGTCAACGCCCTCCCGGTCTTCATCGCCGGCACCAAGGAGTGGGCGGACAAGTTCACCGAGGCGGGCGTCCCGATCATCGGCGACGACATCAAGTCGCAGGTCGGCGCCACGATCACGCACCGTGTGATGGCGAAGCTGTTCGAGGACCGGGGCGTGGTCCTGGACCGCACGATGCAGTTGAACGTCGGCGGCAACATGGACTTCAAGAACATGCTCGAGCGCGAGCGCCTGGAGTCCAAGAAGATCTCCAAGACGCAGGCCGTCACCTCCCAGATCCGCGACCGCGATCTGGGCGCCGACAACGTCCACATCGGTCCGTCCGACTACGTGGCCTGGCTCGACGACCGCAAGTGGGCGTACGTCCGTCTTGAGGGCCGTGCCTTCGGCGACGTCCCGCTGAACCTGGAGTACAAGCTGGAGGTCTGGGACTCCCCGAACTCCGCCGGCGTCATCATCGACGCCGTGCGCGCCGCGAAGATCGCCAAGGACCGCGGCATCGGCGGCCCGATCCTCTCCGCGTCCAGCTACTTCATGAAGTCCCCGCCGGTCCAGTACTTCGACGACGAGGCACGGGAGAACGTCGAGAAGTTCATCAAGGGCGAAGTCGAGCGCTGAGAGGAGTCCAGCGCGGTCGAGCCCCAACAGGCTTGTCGCTCCTGCCCGTCGAGGGTCCCCGGGTCATCCGCCCGGGGACCCTCCTCGTATGTGAGGCTGTGCCCTATGGCTGTCGTGCGTGACCTGCGGGTACTCCTGCGTCTGAGCGACTTCCGGCGGCTGCTCGCCGTACGGCTGCTCTCCCAGGGCGCAGACGGCGTCTTCCAGGTCGCACTCGCCGCGTACGTCGTCTTCTCGCCGGAGAAGCAGACCTCGCCGGCCGCGATCGCCTCCGCGATGGCGGTTCTGCTCCTGCCTTACTCCCTGGTCGGCCCCTTCGCGGGCGTCCTGCTGGACCGCTGGAGACGCCGACAGGTCTTCCTGTACGGCAACCTGCTGCGCGCCTTGCTGGCATGCGTGACGGCCGTCCTGATGCTGAGCCATGTCCCCGACTGGCTCTTCTACGTCTCCGCCCTCTGCGTCACCGCCGTCAACCGCTTCGTCCTGGCCGGGCTCTCGGCGTCCCTGCCGCGCGTGGTCGACGACGAGCGCCTGGTGATCGCCAACTCGCTCTCCCCGACAGCCGGCACGCTCGCTGCCACGGCGGGCGGCGGACTCGCCTTCGGCGTACGGATCGCGGCCTCCGACTCCGACGCCGCAGTCGTCCTCCTGGGCGCGGCCCTCTACCTCTGCGCGTCACTCGCCTCCCTACGCCTCGACCGGGAACTACTCGGCCCCGAACCCGAGTTGCTGCAGCCCCGGCTGGGGGCGGCGCTCGCCGGCACCGCGCGCGGCCTGGCGGCAGGCGTACGACACCTTGCCGCACCCGGGCGCCGGGAGGCGGCCTGGTCGCTGGCCGCCATGACGCTGATGCGGTTCTGCTACGGCGCCCTGACGGTCATGGTGCTGATGCTCTGCCGGTACGCCTGGTCGGACGGCTCCGACGACGGGCTGGCCCTGCTGGGCCTCGCGGTGGGCATCTCCGGGGCGGGTTTCTTCGTCGCGGCGGTGATGACACCGACAGGGGTCGGGCGACTCGGTCCCGGCGGCTGGATCGTGGTGTGCGCCGGAGCGGCGGCGGTCCTGGTGCCGGGGCTCGGCCTGTCATTCACCGAGGTGCCCATGCTGATCGCGGCGTTCGTCCTGGGCCTCGTCACCCAGGGCTCGAAGATCGCCACGGACACGATCGTCCAGTCCTCGGTCGACGACGGTTTCCGCGGCCGGATCTTCTCCGTCTACGACGTCCTGTTCAACGTCGCCTTCGTCGGCGCGGCCGGGGTGGCGGCCCTGATGCTGCCTTCTGATGGGCGATCGGTGGCTTTGGTGGTCGTGGTCACCGCCATCTATGCAGTAATTGCAGCCCATATATTCCGATATGGCACACGTTGAGTATCGGATCGATTCTCCAGAGCGCTACCACGCCTGCGCCAAAGAACCCTTTTGCTCTGGAGAACCTCAAATCCATTGCGTCATCAGGAAGTTGACTGCAAAGATCTCGTCTCGTGCCCGGCGACGACCAACCCGAGCACAAAGACCGGGTGACATTGGCTCACGAAATCGGGGAACGTAAATGAAGATTTCTATCGCACGCGGAACAACAGCAGCATTCAGCGCTATCGCGATCCTCGCTGGCACCGCATCGCAGGTTTTCGCCACAGACGCCACGACGACCATAGCCGAGCGGAGCGATCACTCCGCTAACCCAGCCGCCTACGCCAACTACCTGCGCCACTCCCCCCAAGAGGGGGCCGCTGACGCACTCAAGAAGTTCCAGCATCTGACGCAGGCTGAACAGAACAAGTTCATCGGCTATCTGCACGACCCGGCCCTGCTCAAGTCGCTCCTCGACAAGACCGCGGACCAGGGCAGCCAACTTACCGCCTCCTCCCGGAACGCCAGCAGCACGACATCACTGCGCAACGGCGATGTCACCATTGGGAAAGAACGCACCATCAGCGGCCTTTCCGCCGCCGCGAAGAAGCCACTGCCCAGTGGAAATCACACGGTGAAGTACAATGCATACCTAAAGTTCTTTGGCATAACTGTCATAAAGCTCAGCCTGTGGGTAGACTTTCACAGCAATGGGCGAGACATCACCAAGGTGAATTCCGCTAACGCCGGCAAAAAAAACCTCAGCGGTGTAATTAATATCTCCAAGGGAGTCCCTCAGAAGTCGCTGAGCAAGTGGAAATGGTGCAAGAATGGCCACTGCACTGAAGGCCACAATGCCGATGCCTCGGTAATCTGGGAAGGCACCATTGTCTTCAAGGGGAGCACCTTCCAGATCGATAAGGAGCAGTGGATGAGGGCCAACGTCTATGGCTCGCTCATCAACTACTCTCTTAAGAACGTATAGCCGAAGCCGAACAACACGACGAATCGCTGGTCCGTCGCCGTTGGACAGGGAGGGCCTCTCTCCCCCCAACACCAATCAGGTTCATGGGAGGGGTGCAATGTTTCACGTGAAACATTGCACCCCTCCCATGAGGTTCAGCCCTGCTCCGCCCACCACTCTTTGAGCGCCGCCACCGCTGCCTCTCGCTCCATCGGCCCGTTCTCCAGCCGCAGTTCCAGCAGGAACTTGTACGCCTGCCCGATCGCCGGACCCGGCCTGACGCCCAGGATCTCCATGATCTGGTTGCCGTCGAGGTCGGGACGGATCGAGTCCAGTTCCTCCTGCTCCTGGAGTTCGGCGATGCGCTGCTCCAGACCGTCGTACGCCCGCGAGAGTGCCGTGGCCCTACGCTTGTTCCGCGTGGTGCAGTCCGAGCGGGTCAGCTTGTGGAGGCGGTCGAGGAGAGGGCCCCCGTCCCGGACATAGCGGCGGACCGCCGAGTCCGTCCACTCTCCGGTGCCGTACCCGTGGAAGCGCAGGTGCAGCTCGACCAGACGCGAGACGTCCTTCACCAGCTCGTTGGAGTACTTGAGCGCCGTCATCCGCTTCTTGGTCATCTTCGCTCCGACCACCTCGTGGTGGTGGAACGAGACCCGCCCGTCCTCCTCGAAGCGCCGAGTGCGCGGCTTGCCGATGTCGTGCAGCAGCGCGGCAAGCCGGAGCACGAGGTCGGGGCCGTCCTGCTCCAGCTCGATCGCCTGCTCCAGGACGATCAGCGAGTGATCGTAGACGTCCTTGTGCCGGTGGTGCTCGTCGCGCTCCAGGCGCAGGGCCGGCAGCTCGGGCAGTACGTGGTCGGCGAGGCCGGTGTCCACCAGCAGCGTCAGGCCCTCGCGCGGGTGCGGGGACAGGATCAGCTTGTTCAGCTCGTCCCGTACGCGCTCCGCCGAGACGATCTCGATGCGGCCAGCCATGTCGGTCATGGCCGTGACGACCTCGGGCGCCACCTCGAAGTCGAGCTGGGCGGCGAACCGCGCCGCCCGCATCATCCGCAGCGGGTCGTCCGAGAAGGACTCCTCGGGCGTACCCGGCGTGCGCAGCACCCGCCTCGCCAGGTCCTCACGGCCCCCGTGCGGATCGATGAACACCTTCTCCGGCAGTGCCACGGCCATCGCGTTCACCGTGAAGTCACGCCGGACGAGGTCCTCCTCGATGGAGTCGCCGTACGACACCTCGGGCTTGCGCGAGGTCCTGTCGTACGCCTCCGACCGGTAGGTCGTCACCTCGATCTGGAAGCCGTCTTTCTGAGCCCCGACCGTCCCGAAGGCGATCCCGACCTCCCACACGGCGTCCGCCCAGGGTCGGACGATCTTGAGTACGTCCTCGGGGCGGGCGTCGGTCGTGAAGTCCAGGTCGTTGCCGAGCCGGTCCAGCAGAGCGTCCCGGACGGAGCCGCCGACCAGGGCGAGCGCGAACCCGGCCTCCTGGAAACGGCGGGCGAGGTCGTCGGCGACCGGGGCCACCCGCAGCAGCTCACTCACCGCGTGGTGCTGCACCTGGCTCAGGGCACTGGCATTGTCTTCGTTGGCGTTCGGCACAACAGAAAAGGTTACGTGGCCCGGGCGTCGGCCCGCGCCTCCATAAAACGTCCACGCACTTTGCCGGGGACTCCTCCGTCAATACACAGACATAGAGGACAGCCGACCGGTATTCCGCGATCTTGTGGAGCAGTCCGCGGCACTTCCCCTCAGCGCGCATCGTTACCATGCGTGGACGCACATTCCGACGACCACTGACGACGAGGGACGGGCGAACGCGTGGCCGAGGCGGCAGACTTCCCGGGGCTGACTCCCTCTCCCGCGCGCCGGTGGTTCCGGCGAGCCGGAGTGCTGCTCACAGGGGCGCCCCTACTTGCCGGTCTGCTCCAACTACCCACCGGACAGCCCGCGTACGCCGCCGGGTCGGACCCAGTGGTCGTCTCCCTGGATTCGCTCACCCCCAGCGCCCCCACGGACGGGGACACGCTGACCGTGTCCGGCACGGTCACCAACAAGGGCAAGCGGACGGTCACGGACGCCCATGTGGACCTGCGCGTGGGGCAACTGCTGACCACCCGCTCCGGGATCGACGACGTCGCCGCGCGCACCGACTACGAAATGGGCGCCGACGGGACGGAGGTCGGCGGCAAGTACGTCGAGAAGTTCTCGAAACTCACTCCCGGCGTCGCCCAGCCGTTCACCATCTCCGTTCCGGTCGACAAGCTGGACCTCGGCCAGGACGGCGTCTACGAGCTCGGCGTCTCACTGTCGGGCGAGACCTCCGCCGAACCGTACGAGCGGGTGCTCGGAATCAAGCGGACGTTCCTGCCGTGGCAGCCCGAGGAGGCGGACACGAGGACACGGACGACGTATCTGTGGCCGCTGATCTCCACGGTCCACATGACGGCGGAGACCGGCCCGGGCGAGCAGCAGACACCCGTCTTCCTCAACGACGACCTCGCCGCGGAGATCTCCCCGGGTGGACGCCTGGAGCAGATGCTCTCGCTGGGCAAGGAGCTCGACGTCACCTGGGTGATCGACCCCGATCTGCTGGCCTCCGTCGACGCGATGATCGGCAGTTACGGCGTCCAGGGCGCCGACGGCTCCAGTACGCCCGGCACCGGTCAGGCGGTCGCCAAGCAGTGGCTCGCCGAACTCCAGGACGCGGTCGAGGGCAAGGAGGTCGTCGCCCTCCCCTTCGGGGACCCCGACCTCGCTTCCATCGCGCACAACGGCAAGAACGTCACCGGCACTCTGAGCCACCTCAAGAGCGCCACGGACGTTGCCACCAACACCGTGGAGACGATCCTCCACATCACACCGAGCACCGACTTCGCGTGGCCGGTGAACGGTGCCGTCGACCCGTCGATCGTCAAGATCGCCACCTCGGCCGGCGCCGACAAGGTGATCGCGCGCAGCGACAGCCTGAAGGAGACCGGCGACCTGCCGTACACGCCCTCCGCGGCCCGGCCCATCGGCGGGGGCACCACGATGGTCGTCGCGGACACGCGGCTGTCCACGGCCTTCCAGGGCGACATGACAAGTGCCGGCAGCTCCACCCTCGCGGTGCAGAAGTTCCTCGCCACGAGCCTGACGACCACCCTCCAGACCGACAAGCAGCGCACCGTCGTCGTCGCCCCGCAGCGCATGCCGTCCGCGAGCCAGGCCCAGACGATGGAGAAGGCGATCACCGCCCTCCAGGACTCGAACTGGTCCCAGCCGCAGGAACTCACCGCGACCGCCGACACCAAGCCGGACCCGGGCGCCACCACCAAGGTGCCCGCGGCGTCCTCGTACCCCACCACACTGCGCAGGCACCAGCTGCCGCAGGCTGCCTTCGCGCAGATCGCGAGCACGCAGGACAAGCTCGACAACTTCAAGATCATCCTTACCGACGAGACCCGTGTGGAGACCCCGTTCGGGCGGGCCATCAATCGTGAGATGGCCACGTCCTGGCGCGGCCGGTCCCGCGAGGCGGACAGTTTTCGCAGGGGCGTGGAGCTGCACCTCGACGAACTGACCGACCAGGTCAGGCTGATCAAGAAGTCAGAGACGAAGCTCTCCGGCGGCAGCGCCACCATCCCGGTCACCGTCCAGAACAACCTCGTCCAGCCCGTCGACAACCTCGTGCTGCGGTTCACCTCGACGAACCCGACCCGGCTCAAGATCGGTGACGGCGCCTACCAGGAACAGGACATCGCGGTCTCCGGCGGGCACAGCCAGTCGGTGAAGTTCACCACCTCGTCCAATGCCAACGGCCCGATCACCGTGATCGCCCAGCTGTACACGAAGGACGGCCAGAAGTACGGGCCCGCCGTCTCGTTCAACGTGCGGGTCACCGAGTTCACAGCCATGGCCATGCTGGTCATCGGCGGTGGCTTCCTGCTCCTCGTACTCGCGGGCCTGCGCATGTACACACAGCGCAAGCGCGCCGCGGCCCGGCTCGCAGCGGAGCCCGGTAACGGGCACGAGGACGAGACCGCGGATGAGGACGCCGGCGCCGACGAGAACCAGGACGGCTCCGAGAGCCGTCCTCAGGGGGAGTCGGACGCATCGGTGCGGGCAGACGCCCCGGAGCAGCCGAGTGACCCGACGCCGAACACCGCACCGGAAAGCGCCGGCCCGTCCGGGACGGGTGAGAGAGTGGACCGTTGAGCGATGTCGTCGTGGCCGGTGGGCCCGGTGAACGATGAGGTGGGGTAAACCATGAACGCGCCGTACGACGGTGACCGCGGTCAGGGCGCGGGCGACTCGGGCTCTCCCGAGGGTCCGCCGCCCGAGGATGGCCAGGTGCCGGCGCAGTCCCCCGCGGACATGTACCTCCAGGACGCCTACACCCAGGACCCGTACCGGGCCCAGGACCTCACCGCCCAGGACCCGGTGGCCGAGGCGCTCTACGACCGCGCCGCGCACCCCCCGCCGCCGCCCGGCACGTATCAGCCGCAGCCCCCGCTCTACGGACAGCCCGTCCAGTCGGCGTACGCCCCCGACCCGCACGTGTGGGCCCAGACCCCGGCCCCCGAGCCGGACGGAGCCACGCAGTACCTGCCGTACGGCGACGATCCCCGCACCACCCAGTACGTGGGCGTCGACGCCCTTGTCTCCCAGGCCGGGGAGCAACGGCACGAGCCGGACGCATTCGCGCATCTCTTCCGGGACCAGCAGCAGGGCGGCGGGCAGGGGCCCGTGGAGCCCCCGGTGGTACCCGGCCCGTTCCCCTCGCCGGCTCCCGTCCCGCGGGCCCAGGCCCCGGCGGCCGACGCCACGATGCAGCTGACCCCCCAAGCAGCCCCCGCCCCCGCACCGGCGGCCCCCAAGAAGGGCGGTCGGGCCACCGGCCTGCTGAAGTCGAGCGCCGTCATGGCGGCGGGCACGATGGTCTCCCGCCTCACCGGCTTCGTACGCTCGGCACTGATCGTGTCGGCCCTCGGTCTCGGCATGCTGGGCGACTCCTTCCAGGTCGCCTACCAGCTGCCCACCATGATCTACATCCTTACCGTGGGCGGAGGCCTCAACTCCGTCTTCGTTCCGCAGCTCGTGCGCGCCATGAAAGAGGACGACGACGGCGGCGAGGCGTACGCCAACCGCCTGCTCACCCTCGTCATGGTGGCCCTCGGCGCGCTCACCGCACTCGCGGTCTTCGCGGCCCCCCTGCTGGTCCGCGCCCTGTCGGTGAAGATCGCCAACGATCCCGCGGCCAACGAGGTCGCCGTCACCTTCACCCGCTACTTCCTGCCCACCATCTTCTTCATGGGCATCCACGTGGTGATGGGGCAGATCCTCAACGCGCGCGGGAAGTTCGGCGCGATGATGTGGACGCCGGTCCTGAACAACGTCGTCATCATCGTGGCGCTCGGCATGTTCATCTGGGTCTACGGCAGCGCGGCGGACTCCGGCATGCAGGTCACGACCATCCCGCCTGAGGGCCAGCGGCTCCTCGGCATCGGCGTGCTCCTGGGCCTCGTCGTCCAGGCCCTGGCAATGATCCCGTATCTGCGCGAGACCGGCTTCAGGATGCGGCTGCGCTTCGACTGGAAGGGCCACGGCCTGGGCAAGGCGGCGATGCTCGCCAAGTGGACGATCCTGTTCGTCCTCGCCAACCAGGCCGGCGCCCTCGTCGTCACCCAGCTGGCCACCGCCGCCGCCGGCGAGAACCCGAAGATCCAGGGCACCGGCTTCGCTGCCTACGCCAACGCCCAGCTCGTCTGGGGCCTGCCGCAGGCCATCATCACGGTCTCCCTGATGGCCGCGCTGCTGCCGCGGCTGGCCCGCTCGGCCCACGAGGGCGACGCCGGCGCGGTCCGCGACGACATCTCCCAGGGCCTGCGCACCACCGCCGTCGCGATCGTGCCCATCGCCTTCGGTTTCGTGGCCCTCGGCATCCCGATGTGCACCCTGATCTTCGGCTCCTCGGGCACCACCGAGGCCACCAACATGGGCTTCATGCTGATGGCCTTCGCCCTGGGCCTGATCCCCTACTCCGTGCAGTACGTCGTCCTGCGCGCCTTCTACGCGTACGAGGACACCCGCACGCCCTTCTACAACACGGTGATCGTCGCCGCCGTCAACGCGACGGCCTCCGCCCTCTGCTTTTTCGTGCTCCCGGCCCGCTGGGCCGTGGTAGGCATGGCCGCCTCGTACGGCCTCGCGTACGCGATCGGTGTCGGTGTCGCCTGGAACCGGCTGCGCAAGCGCCTCGGCGGCGACCTCGACGGCACCCGTGTCCTGCGGACGTACGCCCGGCTGGGCATCGCCTCGGTACCGGCCGCGCTCCTCAGTGGCGCGGCCTGCTACGGCATCGGCCACACTCTGGGACAGGGCGCCGGCGGCTCCTTCGTCTCCCTGCTCGGCGGCGGTGCCGTCCTGCTTGTCGTCTTCTACATCGCCGCCCGTCGTATGCGCATTGAAGAACTGAACTCACTGGTGGGTATGGTGCGCGGGCGACTGGGGCGATGAGTCGAGGGAAACCGCACAACCATCGTCCGCCACCGCGTGTCGTGCAGAGTGGCGGACTGTGGGCACAATTGGGTTTGACGTCGGAGAGCTCGCAACGGATGGGGAGGCAGGAGCGACGGTGGCGGAACGGAGCACGGCTGCCGTCGACGTGGCAGACAACAGCGGCGACGAGCCGCTGACCGCGCAGGCGGACGAGTCCACGGCCGACGGCGTGGCCCAGAACCGGGAGCGGGACACGGACAACGACGAGGCACAGGGAAGCGGCGGGACCGAGAGTCCCGGAAAGGCCTCACCGCCCGAACTGCACAGCGGCCACAAACTCGCCAGGCGCTACCGCCTGGAGGAGTGCGTCACCCGTCTGGACGGATTCAGCAGCTGGCGCGCGGTCGACGAGAAACTGCGTCGCGCCGTCGGCGTGCACATCCTGCCCGCGGACCACTCACGGGCGCGTTCCGTGCTGGCCGCGGCCCGCTCCTCGGCGCTGCTCGGCGACCCCCGCTTCGTGCAGGTCCTCGACGCCGTCGAGGAGAACGACCTCGTGTACGTCGTCCACGAGTGGCTGCCCGACGCGACGGAGCTCACCGCGCTCCTGGCCGCCGGCCCGCTGGAGGCGCACGACGCCTACCAGATGGTCAGCCAGATCGCCTCCGCCATGGCAGCCGCCCACCGGGAGGGCCTCGCGCATCTGCGCCTGACCCCGGGCACCATCCTGCGGAGTTCGTCCGGCCAGTGGCGTGTGCGCGGCCTCGCGGTCAACGCCGCCCTGCGCGGCATCACTTCCGACACCCCGCAGCGCGCCGACACGGAGGCGATCGGCGCCCTGCTGTACGCCTCGCTCACCCAGCGCTGGCCGTACGAGAACGACGCGTACGGTCTGTCCGGGCTGCCCAAGGGCGTCGGTCTGATCGCGCCCGACCAGGTGCGGGCCGGAGTGCACCGCGGCCTGTCGGAGCTCGCGATGCGCGCGCTCGCCAACGACGGCGCCACCGCCTCACGCCACGAGTCCGCGTGCACGACGCCCGAGGAACTGGTCAAGGCGATCGGCGAGATGCCCCGCATCCGCCCGCCTGAGCCGGTGTTCACGGCCCCGCCCGACTACCAGCGCACGACGTACCAGCAGGGCTCGTACGGCCGCCAGGCGCCCCGCCCGGGCCTCGCACAGCCGCTGCCCACCCCGCCGCCCCCGCTGCAGACCCGCACGGGCAAGGCCCTGAAGTGGGCGGTGTCGGCGCTGCTGATCGCCGCGCTGGGCCTGGGGAGCTGGCAGCTTGCGGACGCGCTCATCGACCGCGGCAGCTCCAACGACACCAACCAGACAAAGACTCCGGACGACAACGACAAGAACACCGACAAGGCCAAGCCGGTCTCCACGCTGAAAATCCAGGGTGCCGAGGAGTACGTCGCCAAGGGCAGCGCCCAGCACCCGGGAGACGTCGACAAGACGTACGACGACGACAGCTCGACGTACTGGCGTACCGCGAGCTACAACGACGGCCCCGACATGAATCCGGCTTACAAGCCGGGCGTAGGTATCGTCTACGACTTCGGCTCGGCCCAGGAAGTTTCGGCCGCTTCAATAGGGCTCCTTTTCGGAGGGGACCACACAACCGTCACGCTGTACGCGACGGACTCATCGAGTTCGTCGGTCCCTCTGACCTCGATGACGAAGCTCGGTACGGTGACAACCAAGGGCACCACTGCCAAGGTCGCGATCGCCAAACCGGTGAAGAGCCAATACGTGCTGGTCTGGTTCACCGCCCTGCCGTATGCGCCTGGCGACTCGTTCAGCGGTTCGGGTTACAAGCAGGCCATAACAGACTTGAAGTTCACCGGCTGACGATCCACCGAAGGGAAGGGGGCCCATGGCGGAAGGCGCCGCGTTCGACGGAGTGAGCGATCAGGACCTCCTCGCCCGCCATGTCGACGGTGACCCCGACGCCTTCGGTGAGATCGTGCGTCGGCATCGTGACCGGCTCTGGGCGGTGGCCCTGCGCACTCTGGGGGACCGCGAGGAAGCCTCTGACGCCGTCCAGGACGCCCTCGTCTCCGCCTACCGGGCCGCCCACACCTTCCGGGGCCAGTCGGCCGTCACGACCTGGCTGCACCGCATCACGGTGAACGCCTGCCTGGACCGCGCCCGCAAAGCCGCGTCCCGCAAGACCTCACCGGTCGACGACACCGAACGGCTGGAGCAACTGCTCGAACCGCACGAGTCGGCGTCGGCCCCGGCCGAGCGCAACGATCTGCACCGCCAGCTCATCGAAGCGCTCGGCACCCTCCCGCCCGACCAGCGAGCCGCCCTCGTGCTGGTGGACATGCAGGGCTACCCGGTCGCGGAGGCAGCCCGCGTCCTCGACGTGCCCACCGGGACGGTGAAGAGCCGTTGCGCCAGAGGCAGAGCCAGACTGCTGCCGCTCCTCACCCATCTCCGGCCGGAAAAAGCCGGTGACGGCAAGGAATCGGGTGACGGACGGAACCGGGCGCAGGGGACATCCGTCCCACCCGCAGCGGGACCAACGGATGCAGGACCAAGTGATTCAGCTGCTGTGAAGGGCGGAGGTGGGCGAGCGTGACATCCACGACCGACACAGCTGGACACCCGGACGTCACGGAGATCTCCGACCTCACGGAAAACCTGCTCACACCCTCCCGGACCGCGGACGTTCGACGGCATCTGGACGAGTGCGTCCTCTGCGCCGACGTGTACGCCTCCCTGGAGGAGATCCGTGGCCTCCTCGGCTCGATGCCGAGTCCTGTGCGCATGCCGGACGACGTCGTCGGTCGTATCGAAGCCGCCCTCGCTGCCGAGGCACCGCTGAACACCCCGGTGTCGGTCGGCGCCGCCGGTGTCGTGTCGGGCGAGATCGAGGGCGCGCATGTTTCACGTGAAACATCGACTCCCGCCGAACGGCTCACGGACCGACCCACAGGCCATGCTCACGCGGCCACCGGTCCGGGCCGGAAGGACCGCACACGACGCGGAAAGCGCCGCACCATTGTCCTGGGCACAGTCTTCACTGCTGCCGTCCTGGGACTCGGCTCTCTGCTGGTGTCCTCACTGGGCGATGACACCAAGCAGTCCGAAGCTGCGAGCACGTTCTCCGGGCAGAAGGTCGAGACCCAGGTCGCTGAACTCCTCAAGCGTCAGGGCGGCAAGAAGAGCGCCGACATCGAAGGCATGCACTCCACGGACCACCCCAGCATCAAGATTGTTCCGGTGGTCCCCTCCTGCGTCGCCAAAGGCATCGGCCGCAGCGACACACCTATCCTCGGCGTCAAGCAGGGCACCTACGACGGCACCGCCGCCTATCTCGTAGTGCTCCCCGCAGCGGGCGACGACACCCGCGTCACTGCCTACGTCGTCGACTCGGCCTGTGTGCAGGAATCGTCGGCCGCTCCGGCAGAGATTCTGCTGACGCAGTCCTACGCGCGTTCCTGAGCGCGGGCCCTTCGACTCCTCCCTCCGCGGTCTCCCCTACCCGGTGGCGCCCCTGTGTGCCCGGACACAGCGGGAATGCGGGCCCCGTAGGATCCGTTGGGTGGGGTGAGAGTTCTGAGAGAGGCTCCCACCGGTCGTACGAAGCCGTCCAGAAACGAGGAAACACGCCGTGAGCGACGTCCGTAACGTGATCATCATCGGCTCAGGGCCTGCCGGCTACACAGCGGCGCTCTATACCGCACGCGCGTCGCTGAAGCCGCTGGTCTTCGAGGGCGCCGTGACCGCCGGTGGTGCGCTCATGAACACCACCGAGGTGGAGAACTTCCCCGGTTTCCAGGACGGCATCATGGGTCCTGACCTCATGGACAACATGCGCGCCCAGTCCGAGCGCTTCGGCGCCGAGCTCGTCGCGGACGACATCATCGCCGTAGACCTGACGGGTGACATCAAGACCGTCACGGACACCGCGGGCATCGTGCACAAGGCGAAGGCCGTCATCGTCGCCACCGGCTCGCAGCACCGCAAGCTCGGACTGCCGAACGAGGACGCCCTGTCCGGCCGTGGCGTCTCCTGGTGCGCGACGTGCGACGGCTTCTTCTTCAAGGACCAGGACATCGCCGTGATCGGCGGCGGCGACACCGCGATGGAAGAGGCAACCTTCCTCTCCCGCTTCGCGAAGTCGGTGACGATCGTCCACCGTCGGGACACCCTGCGTGCCTCCAAGGCGATGCAGGAGCGCGCCTTCGCCGACCCGAAGATCCGCTTCGTCTGGGACAGCGAGATCGCGGAGATCCAGGGCGACCCGAAGCTCGCCGGACTGAAGCTGCGCAACCTCAAGACCGGCGAGCTGTCCGACCTGGCCGTGACGGGGCTGTTCATCGCGATCGGCCACGACCCGCGTACCGAGCTCTTCCAGGGACAGCTGGACCTCGATGAAGAGGGCTACCTGAAGGTCGACGCGCCGTCCACGCGGACCAGCCTCAGCGGGGTCTTCGGCGCCGGTGACGTGGTCGACCACACGTACCGCCAGGCGATCACCGCGTCCGGCACCGGCTGCTCCTCCGCTCTGGACGCCGAGCGCTTCCTCGCCGCCCTGGCGGACAGCGAAGAGCAGGCCGAGCCCGAGAAGACCTCTGTCTGACCCCGTCCGCCCCACCGCAGCATCGAGTTAAGGAGCCCCCTGTGGCCGGCACCCTGAAGAACGTGACCGACGACTCCTTCGACGAGGACGTCCTCAAGAACGACAAGCCCGTCCTGGTGGACTTCTGGGCCGCCTGGTGCGGACCGTGCCGCCAGATCGCGCCCTCGCTCGAAGCGATCGCCGCCGAGTACGGCGACAAGATCGAGATCGTCAAGCTCAACATCGACGAGAACCCGGGTATCGCCGCCAAGTACGGCGTGATGTCCATCCCGACCCTGAACGTCTACCAGGGTGGCGAGGTCGCCAAGACCATCGTCGGCGCCAAGCCGAAGGCCGCGATCCTGCGCGACCTTGAGGACTTCATCGCCGACTAGTCGGCGCAGCAGCCGATGTTTCACGTGAAACATGAGTGGGCCGACCCTTTCGGGTCGGCCCACTCTCTTTGCCTCAGTCCTCAGAGCGGCCGAAGTGCCGGCTCCTTCTGTACTCCTCCCAGCAGCCGGTCGAGCGCCAGCTCCATGTCTTCCTTCCAGGAGAGCGTCGTCCGCAGTTCCAGGCGAAGCCGAGGATGCAGGGGATGGGGCCGCACCGTCTTGAAGCCCACAGCCAGGAGATGGTCCGCTGGAAGCACACAGGCCGTCTCCTTCCAACGGGCGTCCCCGAAAGCCTCGATCGCCTTGAAGCCCCGGCGCAGAAGGTCCTTGGCGACTGTCTGCACCATCACGCGCCCCAGTCCCTGCCCCTGGTAGCCCGGCATGATGAAGGCGGTCATCAACTGCACCGCGTCCGGCGAGACCGGACTCGTGGAGAACGCCGTGGACCGGGGAACGTAAGCCGGAGGGGCGTAGAGCACGAACCCCACCGGGTTGGCGTCGACATAGACGACACGGCCGCAGGAACCCCATTCGAGCAGAACGGCCGAGATCCACGCTTCCTTTTCCAGCGCGGATGTCCCCGCTTTCAGCGCGGCTTCTCCGCTGACGGGATCCAGTTCCCAGAAGACACACGTGCGACAGCGCTTGGGAAGGTCCTGAAGGTTGTCCAGCGTGAGCGGTACGAGCCGACGCCCCATGAAGGCTGTTCCTCGCTTCCTTCGCCCGCAGCGTCGCGAGCGGCTGTCAGAGCACTCCGTTCCCTGAGCAGACTGCCGACGAACCCGCCGACGGCGCCCAGTCCCAGACCTGCGCTCACCAGTCCGGTGCGGCTCACCGTTCGCATGGCTCCCGCCTCTCCAACTCAGAGGTGCTGCCAGGTGGATCCGCCATCCCGAACGCATCGTATCCACGAAGCGATCGCATCGATACCGCCTGTAAGCAAAGAGCGGGCCGTGTCCGGTGTGCACCGGACACGGCCCGCTCCGACCGTCGGAGGTCTCAGTCCTCCGAATCCTCGGAGTCATCGTCCAGAAGACTTTTCTGAAGAACCGGACCCTCGCCCGGGGCGAGAGAGCTGAGGATGCGCTCAAGGTCTTCCATCGACGCGAACTCGACGGTGATCTTGCCCTTCTTCTGGCCGAGGTCGACCTTCACCCGTGTCTCGAAGCGGTCCGAGAGACGACCTGCCAGATCGGTCAGGGCCGGAGACACCAGGGCACCGGCCCGTGGCCCCTTGGACCTCGTAGCCGCCGTAGGCCGCGAGCCCATCAGGGTCACGATCTCCTCGACGGCCCGGACCGAGAGCCCCTCGGCCACGATCCGGTGAGCCAGCCGGTCCTGCTCCTCCGAGTCGTCCACGGAGAGGAGCGCCCGGGCGTGCCCGGCGGAGAGGACTCCGGCGGCGACACGGCGCTGGACCGGCGGCGAGAGCTTCAGCAGACGCAGGGTGTTGGAGACCTGCGGCCGGGAACGGCCGATCCGGTCCGCCAGCTGATCGTGCGTGCAGTGGAAGTCCTTGAGCAACTGGTCGTAGGCCGCCGCCTCTTCCAGCGGGTTCAGCTGAGCCCTGTGGAGGTTCTCCAGCAGCGCGTCCAGGAGGAGCTTCTCGTCCTCCGTGGCTCGCACGATCGCCGGAATCGCCTCAAGGCCCGCTTCACGGCAGGCCCTCCAGCGCCGCTCGCCCATGATGAGCTCGTAGCTGGTGGCACCCACCTGCCGTACGACGACAGGTTGAAGGAGACCGACCTCCTTGATGGAGGTGACCAGCTCCGCCAGCGCGTCCTCGTCGAACACATCACGCGGCTGTCGTGGGTTCGGCGTGATGAAGTCGATGGGCAGCTCGGCGAAGTGGGCACCGATGGGAGGCGCCGGGACCTCCCCGAATTCGTTGAACTCGTTCGAGGAGGCATCCTCTGTTTCACGTGAAACAGGCGGCAGCGTGGCCACCCTCGCCGAGGCCACTCCGCGCTCGGCCGTAAGTACGGGGACCGCCGCCGGTGAGGTGGAGGCGGTACCCCCCATCGCCGGTGGCATCGGCCTGTCTCCGGTCGGTGCAGCTGGGATCAGTGCGCCGAGACCACGGCCCAACCCCCTCCGTCGCTCGCTCACTGAATACCCTCCACGATGCTCTGTTCGCTCTGTGCGCCGATGTGGGCGTGCTGCGCGTCATAACTGACGCCGACACCCTTCAGCGCGATTTCCCGGGCCGCCTCAAGGTAGGACAGGGCCCCACTCGATCCTGGATCGTAGGTGAGCACCGTCTGTCCGTAGCTCGGCGCCTCGGAGATTCGGACCGAGCGCGGAATGCTCGTCCGCAGCACCTCGTCGCCGAAGTGGTTGCGCACCTCGTCCGCGACCTGGGACGCGAGGCGCGTCCGGCCGTCGTACATGGTGAGCAGGATCGTCGTTACTTGAAGGTCGCGGTTGAGGTGGGCCCGCACCAGATCGACGTTGCGCAGCAGCTGGCCCAGGCCTTCCAGCGCGTAGTACTCGCACTGGATGGGGATGAGCACCTCGGCGCCGGCGACCAAAGCGTTGACCGTCAGCAGACCGAGCGAGGGCGGGCAGTCGATGAGGATGTAGTCCAGGGGCTGCTCATACGCCTGGATCGCTCGCTCGAGCCGGCTCTCTCGTGCCACCAGTGACACCAGCTCGATCTCCGCACCGGCGAGATCGATGGTGGCGGGTGCGCAGAAGAGGCCCTCGACGTCGGAGACCGGCTGAACGACTTCCGAGAGTGGCCTGCTGTCGATCAGCACGTCATAGATGGATGGAACATCGGCGTGATGGTCGATCCCCAGCGCCGTGGAAGCGTTGCCCTGAGGATCGAGGTCCACGACCAGGACGCGAGCCCCGTGCAGGGCGAGCGAGGCGGCGAGGTTGACGGTTGTCGTCGTCTTCCCCACTCCGCCTTTCTGGTTGGCGACCACCATGACGCGCGTCCGCTCCGGCCGAGGCAGGCCTTCGCCGGCCCGCCCCAGAGCCTCCACCGCCAATTGGGCAGCACGACCGATGGGAGTGTCGTCCATCGGGGGCGGTGTTTCACGTGAAACATCCTCCCCAATCGACTCGGTTCGGGGACCGGGGACCGGATCGGTCATCGGTCCCGCGATGTTGGCGTTGGACCGCAAGGATTCACTCTCCTCGACTTCAGGCTCGCAATGAACAGAGCCTGCCATGTCTTCGGGGTCGTGAACCAGTGAGGCCTGGTGTTCTGTGGAGAAATCCACCTCTGTGGACAACTCCGTTACCTCTCCGGGTGAACCGGGAGGCTTTCGGTCGCGGGGTGCGGCCGCGGCCCGGCCGCGGCTGATGATGCCGTGCAGCAGTGAGCGACGTTTCACGTGAAACAAGATGCCCAGCTGTGAGCTCTCTGGCCGCGCGACACTCCGAGATGTATAGGTTAGGCAGCTTGTGTGGAGTACGTCTCGTCGTCAGGACGGATCAACGAACCTGAAGATCAGCGCCGACGTCGCACCCGTCCCGTCCGGGCAGCCTTGGCCCGCTTCGCCGCGAACCGCACTCCGCCGGGACTCTCCCCGACCACAACCCGCACGACGGTCGACAGCGGGTCCACCAGGCCCTCACCCACATGCAGGATGGATGTCTCGACCGCCCCGAGCTTGCTCAACGCGGTGGCCGAAGCCTTCAGCTCCTCCTCGGCGGTGTCCCCCTTGAGCGCGAGCATCTCCCCGTACGGACGCAGCAGAGGAATGCCCCAGGTGGCCAGCCGGTCCAGCGGGGCCACGGCACGTGCCGTCACCACGTGGACCGGCTGGAGCGTCCCCATGACCTCTTCCGCGCGGCCACGGACGACCGTCACATGGTCCAGGCCCAGCAGCTCGACGACTTCGCTGAGGAAGTTGGTCCGGCGCAGCAGCGGTTCGAGCAGTGTGATCTTCAGGTCCTCCCGGACCAGTGCCAGGGGAATGCCGGGCAGGCCGGCGCCCGAACCGACATCGCACACCGTCACGTTCTCCGGCACGACCTCGGAGAGCACCGCACAGTTCAACAGGTGCCGCTCCCACAGGCGGGGCACCTCACGCGGGCCGATCAGACCACGCTGCACACCCGCCTCAGCGAGGAGTTCCGCGTATCGGACCGCGTCCGCGAAGCGATCGCCGAACACCTCGCGCGCCTGCTCGGGCGCCGGGGGGAGCTCCGCTGCCTCCGTCACGGGGACCGTCCTTCCGTACCGCATGAGCGCACTGGGCGCTGATCACCAGGACTACAGGGACTGGAGCTGTCGAGGACCGCATATGGGCGAACAGGAGGCCGACAGCTGCCGGGAACTACAGGCTGACAAAGTTCGGCCCCGTCTGCGCAACAGACGGGGCCGGAGGGACCTACGTACCGATCAGGCGGGAAGGACGACGACGAAGCGCTGGGGCTCCTCGCCCTCGGACTCGCTGCGCAGGCCCGCGGCCTTCACCGCGTCGTGCACGACCTTGCGCTCGAACGGGGTCATCGCCTTCATCTTGACGGGCTCGCCGGAGCTCTTGACCTCGGCCGCGGTCTTGGCACCCAGCTCCGAGAGCTCCTCACGCTTCTTGGCGCGGTAGCCCGCGATGTCGAGCATCAGCCGGCTGCGGTCCCCGGTCTCCCGGTGCACGGCCAGGCGCGTGAGTTCCTGGAGGGCCTCCAGTACCTCGCCGTCCCGGCCGACCAGCTTCTGCAGATCTCGGCCGCCCGCGTCGCTGATGATCGAGACAGCGGCCCGGTCGGCCTCGACGTCCATGTCGATGTCGCCGTCGAGGTCGGCGATGTCAAGCAGACCCTCGAGGTAGTCCGCCGCGATCTCGCCCTCCTGCTCCAGGCGGGACAGGGTGTCTACACCCTCGGCTGCGGCGGAGGTGGTGGTGCCTTCCGTCACGGGATGGACTCCTTCTTACTTCTTGGACGGGGACTTGGGGCGCTGCGGACCCTTGCGCTGTCCGGACTGGGCCTTGCTGCGGGTACCGGACGTCTGCTTGGCGGCTCCTACGGCCGGCTTGGCGTCGGCGGGCTCGTCGGACTTGCTCAGTGACACCGTGGAGGTGTCCGACTCGGCACCGCCTGCCGCCCTGGTGCCCGACTGACGCTGGGACTTGCTCTGGCGCTTGGGCTGCTGGCGCTTGGCGGTGGCGCCAGCGGGCGTACCGTCCTCGGTCTCGGCGATCTCCGGGTTCACGCCCTTCGTCACCGTGCCGTCGGGCTGAGCCGCGAGGCCCGCCTTGTTCAGGCCGTTGATGAACTTGCGCTCGAACTCGTTGCGGTCTCGGCCCTTGGAGACGATGGCCTTCACGATGGCGCGCTCACCACGGCTGCGGGTCTTGCCGTGCTGCGTGACGTGCTTGTGGAGGCGCTCCAGGTGAGTGGCCTGCGCCTTGCTGCCCGGGGTCGGGTTGTTGCGGATGACGTACATCTGCTGGCCCATGGTCCACACGTTGGTGGTCAGCCAGTAGACGAGGACACCGACCGGGAAGTTGATGCCGAAGACGGCGAACATGACCGGGAAGACGTACATCAGCATCTTCTGCTGCTGCATGAACGGTGTCTTCACCGTGGTGTCGACGTTCTTCGTCATCAGCTGGCGCTGTGTGTAGAACTGCGACCCCGACATCAGGACGATCATGATGGCGGTGACGACGCGGACGTCCATGATCGAGGCACCGAGCGCCTCCACCTTCGACGCGCTCTCGGTGAACTTCGCGGCCAGCGGAGCGCCGAAGATGTGCGCCTTCCGCGCACTCTCCAGCAGCTCGGCGTTGATGACGCCGATCTTGTCGCCCGACGCGATGCCGTTGAGCACGTGGTACAGGGCGAAGAAGAACGGGGACTGCGCCAGGATGGGAAGGCACGAGGAGAGCGGGTTGGTGCCCGTCTCCTTGTACAGCTTCATCATCTCTTCGGACTGGCGCTGCTTGTCGTTCTTGAAGCGCTCCTGGATCTTCTTCATCTCGGGCTGCAGCGTCTGCATGGCCCGGGTCGCCTTGATCTGCTTCACGAAGAGCGGGATCAGGCAGATGCGGATCAAGATCACCAGGGACACGATGGACAAGCCCCAGGCCCAGCCGGTGTCGGGGCCGAAGATCGCGCCGTACACACTGTGGAACTGGACGATGACCCAGGAAACGGGTGTCGTGATGAAGCTGAAAATGCTGGCAATCGTGTCCACTAATCATGCTCCTTGGACATGGGACGGGGTCTCGGCGGCCGGACTCGAAGGATTCTGTCCCTCGATGGCCGCGCCGGCGGCGGAGGTCCCGCCCTTGCGTGCATGCCAGGTGTTGCGCAGCATTTCGTGCCACCGCGGACGCTTGCGCGGCGGGACATGGTCCACACCGCCGAGCGACCACGGGTTGCACCGCAGGATGCGCCAGGCGGTCAGTGCCGTCCCCTTGACCGCACCGTGGCGGTCGATGGCCGTATGGCCGTAGTGGGAGCACGACGGGTAGTACTTGCACACGGGCCCGAGCAGCGGACTGATCGTCCACTGGTACAGCTTGATCAGAGCCAGTAGCGGGTACTTCATCGCGCGCCCCCTCCCAGCAGCCGCTGCAGAGCGGCGTCCAGGTCTCGGGCCAGCTGTGCATGGTCGGCGTCGCCCGCACCGGGCAACGCTCGTACGACTACCAGGCTACCGGGGGGCAGCCCGGCGACTCGGTCGCGCATCAGGTGGCGAAGCCTGCGCTTCACCTTGTTGCGGACGACCGCGCCGCCGACTGCCTTGCTGACGACGAAACCCGCACGCGTCGGGGGAGCGCTCTCCCCAGGCGCGTGCGGGTCCGTGGCACCGCTACGAAGATGGACGACGAGGAGCGGACGGCCGGCCCGGCGGCCCCGTCGTACCGCGGTCGCGAATTCCTCGCGCCGCCTCAGCCGATGCTCGGTAGGCAGCACGACGTCATGACCTGATCAGGATCAGGCGGACAGGCTCGCGCGACCCTTGCCACGGCGGTTCGCGAGAATCGCGCGACCGGCACGGGTACGCATCCGCAGGCGGAAGCCGTGGGTCTTGGCGCGGCGACGGTTGTTCGGCTGGAAGGTGCGCTTGCTCACTCGGGGGCTCCAGAAAGAATCGGTAGATACCGGGGTGCCGTCTTGGCTGTCACCGTGCGCCCACGAGTAGCTCGCTTACGCCCGATTGCACCGCTCCCGATCACTGAAGAATGCCCTGGTAGGAGCACTCATACGTGATCTATGCCCATCGGAGGCAGGCGGCAGCAGCCATCGACAACTCGACCTGGTCACGGTACGCGGGGCTACGCCATCCGGTCAAACCAGCACCCCGGGCGAGACACTATCCACAGCCTGGGGACAACAACTTGAACCGCACCCGTCGCCCTGACTACCGTGGCCGGACTCCCTACCGCCCGTCCGACCCGAAGTACATCCCGATACGTCCCAGAACCACACGTTCGTGGGACCCGTGAGAGAGCGTGCCCTGTGGCTGACGTACCTGCCGATCTTGCCGCAGTGTGGCCACGAGTGCTGGAACATCTCCTCGGTGAGGGCCGCGGACAGGGCGTCGAGGTGAAGGACGAGCGCTGGATCAGGCGCTGCCAGCCGCTGGCCCTGGTCGCGGACACCGCACTGCTCGCCGTACCGAACGAATTTGCGAAAGGCGTGCTGGAAGGCCGCCTGGCGCCGATCGTCAGCGAGACACTCAGCCGCGAGTGCGGCCGGCCGATCCGTATCGCGATCACCGTGGACGACTCCGTCGGCGAGCAGCCCGCGCCCTCCGCCCCGCCGCAGTCGCGCTACGAGGAGCCCGATCTCCCGCCGGCCCGCGACCCGTACCAGGGATACGGCCGCCACCGCGCCGACGACCACTCCCAGACGCGCGACGGCCAGCAGCCCTCCCACGCGGACCAGCTCCCCACCGCCCGCCCCGCCTACCCGTCCGAGTACCAGCGCCCCGATCCCGGCGCCTGGCCCCGGCCGACCCAGGACGACTACGGCTGGCAGCAGCCCCGGCTCGGCTTCCCGGAGCGCGACCCGTACGCGTCACCGTCCTCGGACTACCGCCCGCAGCCACCGCGCGACCGCTCACCGTACGAACAGCAGCGTTCCGACTACGAGCAGCAGCGCGGCGACTACGGACAGCCGCGCTCGGAGTACGAGCAGCGCGCCGGCCGCCGCGACCTGTCGGACTCCCCGTCGAACGGCGGTCACGAGCACCGGGGCGGCCCCGGAGGCGCCGTGCGTCCCGGCGGCGGCGCACCCGGCTCGCCGGCTTCGCGGCAGACCCCGGCACCGGGCCCCGGCGAGCCGACCGCACGCCTCAACCCCAAATACCTGTTCGACACGTTCGTCATCGGGGCGTCGAACCGTTTCGCCCACGCGGCGGCCGTCGCCGTCGCCGAGGCACCCGCGAAGGCGTACAACCCTCTCTTCATCTATGGGGAGTCGGGACTCGGCAAGACACACCTGCTGCACGCCATCGGGCACTACGCGCGCAGTCTCTACCCCGGCACGCGCGTGCGATATGTGAGCTCGGAGGAGTTCACCAACGAGTTCATCAACTCCATCCGCGACGGCAAGGGCGACAGCTTCCGCAAGCGCTACCGCGAGATGGACATCCTGCTCGTCGACGACATCCAGTTCCTCGCGGACAAGGAGTCGACGCAGGAGGAGTTCTTCCACACCTTCAACACGCTCCACAACGCCAACAAGCAGATCGTGCTGTCCAGCGACCGCCCGCCGAAGCAGCTGGTCACACTGGAGGACCGGCTGCGGAACCGCTTCGAGTGGGGCCTGATCACCGACGTCCAGCCGCCCGAGCTGGAGACGCGGATCGCCATCCTCCGTAAGAAGGCGGTCCAGGAGCAGCTCAACGCCCCGCCGGAGGTCCTGGAGTTCATCGCCTCCCGCATCTCGCGCAACATCCGCGAGCTGGAGGGCGCGCTGATCCGGGTGACGGCGTTCGCGTCGCTCAACCGGCAGCCGGTGGACCTCGGCCTCACGGAGATCGTCCTCAAGGACCTGATCCCGGGCGGCGAGGACTCGACTCCCGAGATCACCGCTCCGGCCATCATGGCGGCGACCGCCGACTACTTCGGCCTCACGGTCGAGGACCTCTGCGGCAGCTCACGCGGCCGTCAGCTGGTCACGGCCCGCCAGATCGCCATGTACCTGTGCCGCGAGCTCACGGACCTCTCGCTGCCGAAGATCGGCGCGCAGTTCGGTGGCCGCGACCATACGACCGTCATGCATGCCGACCGCAAGATCCGCGCTCTGATGGCCGAACGACGCTCCATCTACAACCAGGTCACCGAGCTGACCAACCGCATCAAGAACGGCTGACAGCAGCGCGGCCACAGCACCGAAGGCGCCCCCGGAACGTGTCCGGGGGCGCCTTCGACGTTCTCCGGCAGCTCCCCCAGGGGTGCCGGACGCTTCCTCCGCCGGTTTTGCTCGTGTCGGCCGTTGCCGTACCGCAACCCACTGTTCGAACGCGCGCCGGGTTACGGCCACCCTCCACAGATTCGGTGACTTTTTCGCGTCCACACCCTGGGGACCCAGAAGTTGTCCAGACTGTGTCCACAGGCCAGGCTGGTGATAGACCATCAGGCCAGGTCAGGTGGTTGTGGATTGGTGGACAAAAGATGTCCACAGCCTGTGGACAAAGAAATGATCCACAGGCTGTGCACGGAGTTGTCCACCGGCGGCCCACAGGCTGCGGCCTGTTGTCCCCAGCGATCACCGACTTCTCCACACCTCTGTCCACTGTTCGGCAACACAACGCGCCTGCTCACCACGTCGAGTGAAAGGCGTCACATCGAGCTGTCTGGTTGGGCTGTGGGAAACGTGGGTAAAGCTGGGGACGGCGCTGGGGAGAAGTACCCCCCGCCTGTGCATGGAGTGTGCAGAACTTTCTGTTCTCCACAGAGGGGCCTGGTTATCCACCGCCTCCACCCACAGGGCCAGTGGACAAAATTTGCCGCCTGAGCTGCGAAAACGGGGTTATCCACGGTATCCACAGCCCCTACTACTACTGACAACTTGAGAGAGCTGGATATCCGTTTCGAAGTGGGTCCTGTGCACAACTCGCTCTCGGGAGCCCGGCTGCCCCTCGTCACGACTTGACCCGAGAGGCACCTACTGTCAGTGCTGTGCGTCAGACTGTTCCCCGGTGTCCTTCCCAGCACAGGGACCGACGACACCGAGACAGACGACGAAGCCAGGCAGGCCGAGAAGCGCCGGCAACAGCAGGAGGCGGCAACAGTGAAGATCCGGGTGGAACGCGACGTACTCGCGGAGGCAGTTGCCTGGGCGGCGCGCAGCCTCCCGGCCCGTCCACCGGCCCCTGTCCTCGCCGGACTCCTGCTGAAGGCCGAGGAAGGCCAGCTGAGCCTGTCGAGCTTCGACTACGAGGTCTCCGCGCGGGTGTCGGTCGAGGCCGAGGTCGAGGAGGAGGGCACGGTCCTGGTGTCGGGCCGGCTCCTCGCCGACATCTGCCGCGCCCTTCCCAACCGCCCGGTGGAGATCTCCACAGACGGTGTACGGGCGACGGTGGTGTGCGGCTCCTCCCGCTTCACCCTCCACACCCTGCCTGTGGAGGAGTACCCGGCGCTGCCGCAGATGCCGACCGCGACCGGCACGGTGCCCGGTGAGGTCTTCGCCTCCGCCGCCGCCCAGGTGGCCATCGCGGCCGGCCGTGACGACACGCTGCCCGTCCTCACCGGTGTGCGCATCGAGATCGAGGGCGACAGGGTGACGCTGGCCTCGACCGACCGCTACCGCTTCGCGGTCCGCGAGTTCCTGTGGAAGCCGGAGGACCCGGAGGCGTCCGCGGTGGCCCTGGTGCCCGCCAAGACGCTCCTGGACACCGCCAAGGCGCTCACGAGCGGCGACAGCGTGATCCTGGCGCTGTCCGGCTCGGGAGCCGGTGAGGGTCTCATCGGTTTCGAGGGCGCCGGCCGTCGCACGACGACGCGTCTGCTGGAGGGCGACCTCCCGAAGTACCGCTCGCTGTTCCCGACGGAGTTCAACTCCATCGCCGTGATCGAGACCGCCCCCTTCGTGGAGGCCGTCAAGCGTGTGGCCCTGGTGGCCGAGCGGAACACCCCGGTGCGGCTCAGCTTCGAGCAGGGCGTGCTCATCCTGGAGGCCGGTTCCAGCGACGACGCACAGGCTGTGGAGAGGGTCGACGCCCAGCTTGAGGGCGACGACGTCTCGATCGCCTTCAACCCGACGTTCCTGCTGGACGGCCTGAGCGCCATCGACTCCCCGGTCGCCCAGCTCTCCTTCACGACGTCCACGAAGCCCGCGCTGCTCAGCGGCAGGCCGGCCGTCGACGCCGAGGCGGACGAGGCGTACAAGTACCTGATCATGCCGGTTCGCCTCAGCGGCTGAGCCCTTTCGAACGGCTGATCGCCTCCGACGGAAACACCGCAGGTGGGGGCATACGTTTGAGCGCGTATGCCCACAGGTGTGCATGAGAGTCCGGGTTTAGGCTCGGACGTGGGCACGAGCAACAGGAGTGCCCTCATGCCACGTCGCAACCTAAGGAACAACTGATGGAGCTCGGTCTCGTCGGCCTCGGCAAGATGGGCGGCAACATGCGCGAGCGGATCCGCCGCGCAGGTCTCACCGTCATCGGATACGACCGCAACCCGGACGTCGCCGATGTGCACAGCCTCAAGGAGCTTGTGGACGGGCTCAGCGCCCCGCGGGTGGTGTGGGTGATGGTCCCGGCCGGCGCCCCGACCCAGTCCACCATCGACGAGCTGGCCGAGCTGCTGGAGCCCGGTGACGTCGTCGTGGACGGCGGCAACTCGCGCTGGACGGACGACGAGAAGCACGCCGGGGAGCTGGCGGCCAAGGGCATCGGTTTCGTCGACTGCGGTGTCTCCGGCGGCGTCTGGGGCCTGGAGAACGGCTATGCGCTGATGTACGGGGGCGACGCCGAGCACATCGCCAAGGTGGAGCCGGTCTTCGAGGCCCTCAGGCCCAAGGGCGAGTTCGGCGCGGTGCACGCGGGCAAGGTGGGTGCCGGGCACTTCTCGAAGATGGTCCACAACGGCATCGAGTACGCGATGATGCAGGCCTACGCAGAGGGCTGGGAGCTGCTGGAGAAGGTCGACTCCGTCACGGACGTGCGCGAGGTCTTCCGGTCCTGGCAGGAGGGCACCGTCATCCGCTCCTGGCTGCTCGACCTGGCCGTCAACGCCCTTGACGAGGACGAACACCTGGACAGGCTGCGCGGGTTCGCCGCGGACTCCGGGGAGGGCCGCTGGACCGTGGAGGCCGCGATCGACCACTCCGTGCCGCTGCCCGCGATCACGGCGTCCCTGTTCGCGCGGTTCGCGTCCCGGCAGGACGACTCCCCGCAGATGAAGATGATCGCGGCGCTGCGCAACCAGTTCGGCGGCCACGCGGTCGAGTCGAAGTAGTCCACAGGTCCGCTCAGCGGTCCGCGAGTCCGGGGGAGGTCGGCGAACGACCATGCACGTCACGCATCTGTCGCTGGCCGACTTCCGTTCGTACGCCGGGGTCGAGGTCCCGCTCGAACCGGGCGTCACCGCGTTCGTGGGCCCCAACGGCCAGGGCAAGACCAACCTCGTGGAGGCGGTCGGCTATCTCGCCACGCTGGGCAGCCACCGGGTCTCCTCGGACGCGCCCCTGGTCCGCATGGGCGCCGACCGGGCGATCATCCGGGCGCAGGTCAAGCAGGGCGAGCGGCAGCAGCTGGTCGAGCTGGAGCTGAACCCCGGCCGGGCGAACCGCGCCCGCATCAACAGGTCGTCGCAGGTCAGACCTCGTGACGTACTGGGGATCGTACGGACGGTGCTGTTCGCGCCGGAGGATCTCGCCCTGGTGAAGGGTGACCCGGGTGAGCGGCGGCGGTTCCTCGACGAGCTGATCACCCTGCGCTCCCCGCGGATGGCGGGCGTGCGCTCCGACTACGACCGGGTCCTCAAGCAGCGCAACACGCTCCTCAAGTCGGCGGCGCTGGCCCGGCGGCACGGCGGTCGCACGATGGACCTTTCGACGCTCGACGTGTGGGACCAGCATCTCGCGCGCGTGGGCGCCGAGCTGCTGGCCCAGCGGCTCGATCTGATCGCGTCGATCCAGCCGCTGGCCGACAAGGCGTACGAGCAGCTGGCGCCGGGCGGTGGTCCGCTCGCCCTGGAGTACAAGCCGTCGGCGCCGGGTGAGGCACACGGGCGTGAGGAGCTGTACGAGCAGCTGATGGGGGCCCTGGCCGAGGTGCGCAAGCAGGAGATCGAGCGGGGCGTCACCCTCGTGGGGCCTCATCGGGACGATCTGCATCTCAAACTCGGGCAGCTGCCCGCCAAGGGGTACGCGTCCCACGGCGAGTCGTGGTCGTACGCGCTGGCGCTGCGGCTGGCCTCGTACGACCTGTTGCGGGCCGAGGGCAATGAGCCGGTGCTGGTGCTCGACGACGTGTTCGCTGAGCTGGACACCCGGCGCCGGGAGCGGCTGGCCGAGCTGGTGGCGCCCGGTGAGCAGGTGCTGGTGACGGCCGCGGTCGACGACGACGTACCGCACGTACTGGCGGGGGCGCGGTACTCGGTGTCGGACGGGGCGGTGGAGCGCGTATGAATGCCCAGGAACGCTTGTCGGGGGGAACCCCGGACGAATCCCCCAAACCTGTCCCCGAGCCCTCCGGGGTGGATCTCGCGCGGGTGGCGCTCAGGGCGGCGAAAGAGGCGGCACGCGCGCGTGGGGACGCGGCCCGGCAGAAGAAGCAGTCGCGGCGTGGGGGTGGTCTGCGGTCCGGGTCGGGTCGTGACGGACGTGATCCCATGGCGCTCGGGGCGGCGATCAACCGGCTGGTGACGGAGCGCGGGTGGGAGGCGCCGGCCGCGGTGGGCGGGGTGATGGGCCGCTGGCCGGAGATCGTCGGCGAGGACCTGGCCAAGCACTGCGAGCCGGAGTCGTACGACGAGGACGAGCGGGTGCTGACCGTGCGCTGCGACTCGACGGCCTGGGCGACGAACGTGCGGCTGCTCGCGCCGCAGCTGGTCGCACGCCTGAACGAGGATCTCGGGCAGGGCAGGGTGCGGCTGATCAAGGTGCTCGGCCCCCATGGTCCGGCCCGCCGTTTCGGCCCGTTGCGGGCGCCCGGGAGCGTTGGTCCCGGTGACACCTACGGGTGAGCCCCGCCACTCCCTGTAGGTGAGCTGTGTCACATGGAATGCGTGGCGGGGGCGTGCGGACGATGGTGCGCGCGTTCGTGAATCCCTACTTGACTCCCCGGTAGCCAAGGGTTGACACCCGGAAGCGCTGAGTGCCTCTCCAAGCCTCTTGGAGCCCCGCTCTGTATATGGGGACTCGAGAGACGCCGGTTGAGGGCGGCACATGCGGACTCAGGTACCGGCAAACCCCCATCACTGTCGGCGCTACCGGTAGACTGGGAGCTAATCCCGCCCCATTGGAGGGGACCACCGGGAAATGGTGTGCACCGCTGACTAAGGCTTACCAACGCAACACGCCGCAGCCGCTCCGGCCACCCTCCATCAGGGGGACCCCGGAGTTCGGCTTGTGCTGTGCCAGAAAGGGCGCTTCGTGGCCGATTCCGGCAACCCCAACGAGAACATCCCGTCCACCGACGACGCCGGCGCGACCGTCGAGGCGAAATCCTTGAACGGCGAGGTCACCGCCTCGTACGACGCCAGCGCCATCACCGTCCTCGAGGGTTTGGACGCGGTCCGCAAGCGACCCGGCATGTACATCGGTTCGACCGGTGAGCGTGGTCTGCACCACCTGGTGCAGGAGGTCGTCGACAACTCCGTCGACGAGGCGCTGGCCGGTCACGCGGACACCATCGACGTCACGATCCTCGCCGACGGCGGCGTACGCGTCATCGACAACGGCCGAGGCATCCCGGTGGGCATCGTGCCGTCCGAGGGCAAACCCGCCCTTGAGGTCGTGCTGACCGTGCTGCACGCGGGCGGCAAGTTCGGCGGCGGCGGCTACTCGGTCTCCGGCGGCCTGCACGGCGTCGGTGTCTCCGTCGTGAACGCCCTGTCCAGCAGAGTCGCGGTCGAGGTCAGGACGGACGGCTACCGCTGGACGCAGGAATACAAGCTGGGCGTCCCGACGGCTCCGATCGCGCGGCACGAGCCCACGGTCGAGACCGGCACGTCGGTCACCTTCTGGGCCGACGCCGACATCTTCGAGACGACCGTGTACTCCTTCGAGACGCTCTCGCGGCGCTTCCAGGAGATGGCGTTCCTCAACAAGGGTCTGACGATCAACCTCACTGACGAGCGCGAGGTGGCGAAGGCGACGGTCGGTGCCGACGAGGCGGGTGCCGACGAGAAGGACGAGGTCAGGACCGTCTCGTACCACTACGAGGGCGGCATCGTCGACTACGTGACGTACCTCAACTCCCGTAAGGGAGACGTGGTGCACCCGACCGTCATCGACCTGGAGGCGGAGGACAGGGAGAAGAGCCTGTCCCTTGAGGTCGCGATGCAGTGGAACAGTGGTTACACGGAGGGTGTGTACTCCTTCGCGAACATCATCCACACGCACGAGGGCGGTACGCACGAGGAGGGCTTCCGGGCCGCGCTGACCTCGCTGATCAACAAGTACGCGCGCGACAAGAAGCATCTTCGCGAGAAGGACGACAACCTCACGGGTGACGACATCCGCGAGGGTCTGACCGCGATCATCTCGGTCAAGCTGGCGGAGCCCCAGTTCGAGGGGCAGACCAAGACCAAGCTCGGCAACACCGAGGCGAAGACCTTCGTACAGAAGGCGGTCTACGAGCACCTCAACGACTGGTTGGACCGCAACCCGAACGAGGCCTCGGACATCATCCGCAAGGGCATCCAGGCGGCCACCGCGCGCGTGGCGGCCCGCAAGGCCCGCGACCTCACCCGTCGCAAGGGTCTGCTGGAGACCGCGTCCCTGCCGGGCAAGCTGTCCGACTGCCAGTCGAACGACCCCGTCAAGTGCGAGATCTTCATCGTCGAGGGTGACTCCGCCGGCGGTTCGGCCAAGTCCGGCCGTAACCCGCAGTACCAGGCGATCCTCCCGATCCGCGGCAAGATCCTCAACGTCGAGAAGGCCAGGATCGACAAGATCCTGCAGAACCAGGAGATCCAGGCGCTGATCTCAGCCTTCGGTACCGGGGTCCACGAGGACTTCGACATCGCGAGGCTGCGCTATCACAAGATCATCCTGATGGCGGACGCCGACGTCGACGGGCAGCACATCAACACCCTGCTGCTGACCTTCCTGTTCCGCTTCATGCGCCCGCTGGTCGAGGCCGGACACGTGTTCCTCTCCCGTCCTCCGCTGTACAAGATCAAGTGGGGCCGGGACGACTTCGAGTACGCGTACTCGGACCGTGAGCGCGACGCGCTGATCGAGCACGGCCGGCAGAACGGCAAGCGCACCCGGGACGACTCGGTCCAGCGCTTCAAGGGCCTCGGCGAGATGAACGCCGAGGAGCTGCGCATCACCACGATGGACCAGGAGCACCGGGTCCTCGGCCAGGTCACGCTCGACGACGCCGCGCAGGCCGACGACCTGTTCTCGGT
This sequence comes from Streptomyces sp. SID12501, assembly GCF_010550245.1. Lineage (GTDB taxonomy): Bacteria > Actinomycetota > Actinomycetes > Streptomycetales > Streptomycetaceae > Streptomyces. The sequence continues at coordinate 42,660 of NZ_JAAGLU010000014.1, read as the reverse complement.
CCTGATGGGCGAGGACGTCGAGGCACGCCGCGCGTTCATCCAGCGCAACGCCAAGGACGTCCGCTTCCTCGACATCTGAGTCGGTCTCAGCTGACCGCACCAGAAAGGATCTTCACCAGCAATGACCGACGAGACACCTCTTTCCCCCACTGGTCCGAACACCCCTGAAGAGGGCCAGATCATTCTGCGTGTCGAGCCCGTCGGGCTCGAGACCGAGATGCAGCGCTCGTACCTCGACTACGCGATGTCCGTCATCGTGTCGCGCGCGCTGCCCGACGTACGGGACGGTCTCAAGCCCGTCCACCGGCGCGTCCTGTACGCCATGTACGACGGTGGCTACCGGCCCGAGAAGGGCTTCTACAAGTGCGCCCGCGTCGTCGGTGACGTCATGGGTACGTACCACCCGCACGGCGACTCCTCGATCTACGACGCGCTGGTCCGTCTCGCGCAGCCGTGGTCGATGCGGATGCCGCTGGTGGACTCCAACGGCAACTTCGGTTCCCCGGGCAACGACCCGGCCGCCGCCATGCGGTACACCGAGTGCAAGCTGAAGCTGCTGTCCATGGAGATGGTCCGTGACATCGACGAGGACACCGTCGACTTCAAGGAGAACTACGACGGCCGGAACCAGGAGCCGACGGTTCTGCCGGCGCGTTTCCCGAACCTGCTGATCAACGGTTCGGCGGGTATCGCGGTCGGTATGGCGACCAACATTCCGCCGCACAACCTCCGCGAGGTCGCGTCCGGCGCCCAGTGGTACCTGGAGAACCCCGAGGCCTCCCACGAGGAGCTCCTCGACGCCCTGATCGAGCGGATCAAGGGCCCCGACTTCCCCAGTGGTGCCCTGGTGGTGGGCCGTAAGGGCATCGAGGAGGCGTACCGCACGGGCCGTGGCTCCATCACGATGCGCGCGGTCGTCGACGTCGAGGAGATCCAGAACCGCCAGTGCCTGGTGGTCACGGAACTTCCCTACCAGGTCAACCCGGACAACCTCGCGCAGAAGATCGCCGACCTGGTGAAGGACGGCAAGGTCGGCGGCATCGCCGACGTCCGCGACGAGACGTCGTCCCGTACGGGTCAGCGCCTGGTCATCGTCCTGAAGCGGGACGCGGTCGCCAAGGTCGTGCTGAACAACCTCTACAAGCACACCGACCTGCAGACGAACTTCGGCGCGAACATGCTGGCGCTGGTGGACGGCGTACCGAGGACCCTGTCCCTGGACGCGTTCATCCGGCACTGGGTGACGCACCAGATCGAGGTCATCGTCCGGCGTACGCGGTTCAGGCTGCGCAAGGCCGAGGAGCGCGCGCACATCCTGCGTGGCCTGCTGAAGGCCCTGGACGCCATCGACGACGTCATCGCGCTGATCCGGCGCAGCGACACCGTCGAGATCGCGCGCGAGGGCCTGATGGTGCTCCTGGAGATCGACGAGATCCAGGCCAACGCCATCCTGGAGATGCAGCTGCGCCGGCTGGCGGCTCTGGAGCGCCAGAAGATCGTCGCCGAGCACGACGAGCTGCAGGCGAAGATCCGTGAGTACAACGCGATCCTCGCCTCGCCCGTGCGTCAGCGGGGCATCATCAGCGAGGAACTCGCCGCGATCGTAGAGAAGTTCGGCGACGACCGGCGCTCCAAGCTGGTTCCGTTCGACGGTGACATGTCCATCGAGGACCTGATCGCCGAAGAGGACATCGTCGTCACGATCTCGCGCGGCGGCTACGTCAAGCGGACCAAGACCGAGGACTACCGTTCGCAGAAGCGCGGCGGCAAGGGCGTACGCGGGACGAAGCTCAAGGAAGACGACATCGTCGACCACTTCTTCGTGTCGACCACGCACCACTGGCTGCTGTTCTTCACCAACAAGGGCCGTGTCTACCGGGCGAAGGCGTACGAGCTGCCCGACGCCGGTCGTGACGCGCGTGGTCAGCACGTCGCCAACCTGCTGGCCTTCCAGCCGGACGAGGCGATCGCGGAGATCCTCGCGATCCGCGACTACGAGGCGGCGCCCTATCTGGTGCTGGCCACCAAGGGTGGTCTGGTGAAGAAGACGTCTCTGAAGGACTACGATTCCCCGCGGTCGGGCGGTGTCATCGCGATCAACCTCCGTGAGACGGAGGACGGTTCCGACGACGAACTGATCGGAGCCGAACTCGTTTCGTCCGAGGACGATCTCCTGCTGATCAGCAGGAAGGCACAGTCGATCAGGTTCACGGCGACGGACGACGCACTGCGTCCGATGGGCCGGGCCACCTCGGGTGTCAAGGGCATGAGCTTCCGTGAGGGGGACCAGCTGCTCTCGATGAATGTTGTTCGACCCGGTACGTTCGTGTTCACTGCTACCGACGGCGGTTACGCGAAGCGGACCAACGTCGACGAGTACCGCGTCCAGGGGCGTGGCGGCCTCGGTATCAAGGCCGCCAAGATCGTCGAGGACCGCGGCTCTCTCGTCGGTGCGCTGGTGGTCGAGGAGACCGACGAGATCCTCGCCATCACGCTCTCGGGCGGTGTGATTCGTACGCGGGTCAATGAGGTCAGGGAGACGGGCCGTGACACCATGGGCGTCCAACTGATCAACCTGGGCAAGCGCGATGCCGTCGTCGGCATCGCACGTAACGCCGAGGCGGGAAGCTTGGCCGAGGCGGTCGACGGCGAGGACGCCGTGGACGAGTCGGCCGAGGGTACCGCGACCATCGGCACGGACGAGGGCGATCAGTCCTCGTCGGAGTAGCGCGAGGAGTGAGTCATCGTGAGCGGAGCCACGGGCGCCGGTTCGTCCGGCAGTTCGTCCGGTCCCTCGACCGGTACGGACAAAGACGGCGGCGGTCGTGGCTCCGCCGCGCGTGCGACCGATGGACAGCAGGGTGCGAGGGACGCGCAGAGTGCGACAGATCCGCACACGACCAACCTGCAGGCCATCAAGCCGCGTACGACCGGCAAGCGCTCGCCAGACACACATGGATCCCAGGGATCCCAAGGATCCCAGGGGGGAACCGTGACGGACGCCAGAGGTCCGCAGACCCAGCAGTACGGGGCCGGCGGGGCCGCGGCCGGCCCGGGAGCCCCGGGTGTCATGCCGGGGGCGGAACCCGCCGCGCAGCGTGCCCCCGCGCCGCCGCAGCAGTCGCCGCTGCCCGGCGAGCGGCAGCCGCAGCAGCCCGCGGGGCCCTACCACCCGCCGCAGGCCTACCCGTCGGCCGCTGCTCCGGCAGTCCCCGCGGCCCCGGTCCAGGCGCCGGCCCAGTCCCAGAGCCAGGCCCGCACTCCGGCGGGGGCCGTACGGCGCCCGCGTACGGGGGCGAGCACCCTGCCCCGTACGCGCAAGGCACGTCTGCGCGTGTCCAAGGCCGACCCGTGGTCGGTGATGAAGGTCAGCTTCCTGCTGTCGATCGCGCTGGGCATCTGCACGATCGTGGCGGCGGTGGTCCTGTGGATGGTCATGGACGCGATGGGCGTCTTCTCGACGGTCGGCGGCACGATCTCGGAGGCCACGGGGTCCAACGAGTCGAACGGCTTCGACCTCCAGTCCTTCCTGTCGCTCCAGAACGTCGTGCTGTTCACGTCGGTCATCGCGGTCATCGACGTCGTCCTCGCGACGGCGCTGGCGACACTCGGCGCGTTCATCTACAACCTCTCCGCTGGCTTCGTCGGCGGCATCGAGCTGACGCTCGCCGAGGACGAGTGAACTGAGCGGTGAGCGGGTGAAGCGCAGGTGAGGGGCGTTCTCAAACGCCCCTCGGCCGGCGCCCGACTATCGATTTTGGGACTGGCCGCGTCGTGCGCTAATCTTCAGAGGTCAGCGCGCGGGACATACACCGCACAGCGCGGCGGGGCTATAGCTCAGTTGGTTAGAGCGCATCCCTGATAAGGATGAGGCCACAGGTTCAAATCCTGTTAGCCCCACAGTGAAAAGAACCCCAGCCAGAGATGGCTGGGGTTCTTTCGTTTGTCCTGGTGCTTCTCCGTGTGGCTTTGTACGCAAGTTCGCCGCTACATGGGGAGGGGGATCACGCGAGGGTCGCGCGAGGTGCGTGAGGGGTGCGAGGGGTGTCCCGCGAGTGGGGTCCGGAGGGAGGCTGTGCCGCCGTCTCGGCGTCCGTGTCGGTCTCCTGGCCGGCTTCCGTCTCCGTCTCCGTCTCCGTGTCCGCGGGTGAGCGGTGGCGGCAGCTCGGGGAGGAGCCGTGGGCCTCGGCTCGGATGCGCTGCTTCATCGTGGGGGGCAGTGAGCGGGCGTAGGACCAGGCCCAGTCGGCTGCCGCGGGTAGCGCCGCGGGTGCGGTGCAGTTGCGCGCCGGGTGGCTCTCGGCCACCGCCGCGGTGGCGGTCGTCGTGATCAGGCCGAGCGTCGTGCACAGCGCCAGGAAGGCGGTGACGACGACGGTCCACAGCTTCATGACCTTGTTCTGGGCCATTGCCCCTCACTTTCAGGTTGGGCGATTTGCGTACTTTCCTCATGATGTGTATGGAGGCTGCGAAGTGGTGGACCGACGCCCGCGGCGCGTCGATCTTCAGATGAACACCACTCGGATGGGTGCAGGAAGGGCGAAAAGCGGAAGATGGGGCGCAAAGCAGGGTGCAGTGGGGCGAATAGTCACGATGCGTGGAGATGTGATCACCCTCCGATCGGAGCGGTGTCGTCCGCTTCTACTGCTGTGCGCCGGGCGGGAGTTGGGGGCCGGCGCAGGTCACCGATCGGTCTCGGTCGGAGGGTATAGTCGGCCTCCAGAGGTCCCCTACGTCAAGGAAAGACGAGGTCGCACGGTGAAGAAGCTTCTCCTGGTCGCACTGGCCGCCATCGGCGGGCTCCTCGTGTACCGCCAGATCCAGGCGGATCGCGCCGAGCAGGATCTGTGGACGGAGGCGACCGACTCCGTGCCCACGGGTTCGTGAGTATCGACAGCAGTCTGTGAACAGACCCCGGCCGCCGACGCGGTCGGGGTTTTGTGTTGTCGGGGATGGCGGCGGGGGCGGTGGGTGGTTCACCGTCGTGAACAATGTGATTGCTGGGGCAAATCGAGTGCCTTGGGGTGGGTTGATTCGGGTGCTCGTACGAATTGCGGGCGTGCCGGGGCGCCCGGCGGGGCAGGATGGGCGACGGTCCGGGCAGAAACGGTGCCCGGGCACGGCGCGGACGGTGGACGGATCGGGCACGGCGGGGCATGACGAGGGGTGGCGCGTGATGGGGCGGCGCACGGTGCGTGGCGCGGTCGTGGCGGCGGTGCTGTGCGCTGTGGTGGGTATGGGTGCGGGCCCGGGGGCCGGTACCGAGGCGGTCGCCGCGCCGGATGCGTACGCGTACGACTTCGCCGAGGGCGCCCAGGCCGTCGAGGGAGCCGCGAGCACCACGGACGCCGTGGGGCTGGAGCCCGGTGGGACCTACCGCAGCACCCTCCCGGTCAACGGAAGGATCTACTTCCGCCTCGCACTCGACGCCACGTCGAACGCGTACGTGTCCGCCACCGCCGTCCCCCGGCAGGGCACGACCGTGTCTTCCTCCGACGGCGTCAGGGTGGCCGTGCAGGACGCCGACGCCCGTTCCTGCTCCTACGACAGCACACGCTTCGGGGCGTCCCGCAGCCCGCATCCCGTCGCCGCCTGGGCGTCGCGCGCGACCGACGGCGAGACGACGGGGTGTCAGGCAGCCGGCACGTACTACGTGGTGGTGGACCGCATCGACTCGGCGGGCTCCTCGTCGGACAACTGGGAACTGGAGCTGACGTACGTGTCGGAGCCGGGCCTCGCGAACAAGGCAGCGACGACCCCGCCCGCCTCCCCCGAGTCCTGGGACTCCGCCTCGCCCGACCCGCTCGCCGGTGACGCCGTCCGCCGCGAGGGCGGCGCCGGCTTCGCCACGGCCGTTGCGGTGGGCCAGGGAGTCTGGCAGGACGACATCACGCCCGGCGGGACGCTGTTCTACCGGGTGCCGGTCGATTGGGGGCAGCAGCTCCACGCGGTGGCCGAACTCGGCAGTTCCAGTGCTGCTTCCAGCGGCGGCAGCCAGTACGTCAGCAGCGCACTCGTCATGTCCCTGTACAACCCCGCGCGCGGGTACGTCGACGACAAGGCCCTCGTCTACGACGGCCGCCAGAGATCGGCCGCCCTCGATCCGCTGCCACCCGTCGCCTACGCCAACCGGTACGGCGTCGGCGACCCGTTGAGCGAGATGCGGTTCGCCGGCTCCTACTACCTCGTCGTCCATCTCGCCGAGCAGGTGACGGAACGATTCGGCGCGGGACCGTACGGGCTGACGCTGCGGGTGCAGGTGAGCGGTACGGCGCAGGACGCGCCCGGGTATCTGGGGCAGTCCGTGCCCCGGGACACGTTCGCGGTCACCGAACAGGACCGGGCGGCGGCCGGCGGGTGGACGTCCGGCGTGGTGGCCGGCGGTACGGGAGCCGACGGGGCGGACGGAAACGGCGGGGGCGGTGACGCCGCGATGCAGGTCGTCGCGGTGAGCGGCATCGGGGCGGGGAGCGTGCTGGTGCTCGGGCTCGGGCTGTGGACGGTGGTCGCTCGGCGCCGGGCCGAACGCGCCTAGCTCAGATGTGGAACAGAGCCCAGAAACCTACGGCGTAGCAGGCCAGGGCGAGGAACAGGACCGGTATCGCCACCTTCGCGGGCGGACCGGGGCGGCGCTGACGGCGTCGGCCGCGGCGCTGCGGAACCGCCTGGGGGGAGAGCGCGACCTGCGGGGAGAGCGCGGCGTACGAAGAGGACGAGGCGTACGCGTCCTGCCGCAGCGTCGGAGTCGCGGTCGGGGTCGCGGTCGGGGTCCGGGTGGCTGTCCGGGGTGTGTGCGGCTGGGGGGAGTGCGGCTGCGCGGGCTCGAAAGGCGGGGTTCCGAAGGACGGGACCTCGAAGGGCGGGGGTATGTGGACCGCGGCCGGAGCCGGCAGCGGGACGGCCGTGGGGGGAGTGGGGGGCTGCGCCGGCCGGTGGTGGGAGTGCTGGTGCTGCGGTGTGCCGGAGGGGACGGCGACCTGGGGAGGGGGCAGGTGGAAGCTCCCCGTGTCCGACATGCTGGACGGCTGGGGCGGGACCACTGCCGGGGGGTGAGGGGGGCGCGGAGGTGTGACGTCCGACCGGGGCGGGGCGCCGTTCCGCTGAGCGGAGTGAGAGGGGTGAGCCGGGTACGTCGGCGGAGCCTGCGGGCCCTGTTCGGCGGCGCCGGCTCCGGGCCGGATCGGGGCCGCGCCGGAGGACTGCCAGGGTTGCCCGGCACCGGAACCGGCGCTTGAGGGCGTGGGGTCCTTGGCCGGCCTGGCGGGTACGGCACCTGTGCCCGGACCTGAGGGCGGCGAGCCGGTTCCCGGTGTCGGCCCGAGTCCCGGCCCCGGCCCTGTGTGCGTGCCGCCGGTCGCCGGGCCGGTGGGCGTGCCGTCCGGGTTCGGTTCGCGGTACGGGTCGTAGCGGCGGGCTGCTCCTGGGCCGGTCTCCATGCCGGTGTGCGGGCCGGTGTGCGGGCCGTTCGGCTCGCCGAGTCCGGCGCCGGTGTCCGGCCTGCCCGTGGCCGTGCCGGTGCGTGCGCCGCCGTTCGTGGTCACGCCCGGGGCCGGTTTGAGGGGGCCGGCCTGGGCGAAGCCCTTGGGGAGGGGGCCGAGTTGGTCGAAGATCTCGATCAGCTCGTCGTCGGGGCCGGGCTCGGGCAGGAGTTCGGCGGCCTGGGCGAGGGCCTTTCGCGCGCCCGTGGCGGTGCGGAACCGCGCCTGTGGGTCCGGTTGCAGCAGCGTGGCCACGACCTGCCAGAGCGGTTCGGGTATGCCCTGCGGGGCGCTGGGCGTGCCGTGCGCCGCGAAGTACTCGATGAGGGCCTTGGAGTCCGGCTTGGCGCCCTCCAGGAGATAGAGCGCGACCAGGCCCACGGCGAACAGGTCGGAGGGGAAGTCCGGGTCCGCGCCCAGCATTTGCTCGGGGGCGAAGTAACCGGGCGTGCCCACCACGTAGTCGGTCTCCGTCAGCCGTGGCTCGCCCAGCCGCATCGCGATGCCGAAGTCGGACAGCCGCAGCCGCGGGCGGCCCGTACCGGTCGCTTCGAGCAGCACGTTGGCGGGCTTGATGTCACGGTGGACGACGCCTTCCGCGTGCACGGCGGCGAGGCCGGAGAGGAGCTGGTCGATGAGGGTGCAGACGAACGCGGGCGGCAGAGGGCCGTAGTCCGCGATCAGGTGGACGAGCGAGCCGCCGGCGACCAGGTCCATGGTGAACAGGACCTTGTCGTCGTCGGCGGCCCAGCTGGCCGGGGCGAGGACATGCGGGTGGTCTATCCGCAGGGCCTGTTCACGGACGAAGCGCAGCAGTGAGTGGGCGTCGCTCTGCTGCAGGACCTTGGCGGCCACGTACCGGCGGCGGCGGTGGTCCCAGGCACGCCAGACCGCGCCGACTCCCCCGCGCCCGATCGGGTCGGCCAGTTCGTACCGTCCCGCGAAGACCTCACCCATGGCTCTGCGTCGATCCCCCTTCGGATCACCGCTCGGTCGGTTCCGGACCGGCGAGTGGTACGGCTCCTCTTACCCCACTCCGGAGCCCGCTGTCTCCCTGCTCACCCAGAACCTGTCTCCGTACCTGTTTCCCTGTCTGTCTGGCTGTCTGTCGCCGTCCCCCGGTTCATGTCGTGGCCCGCGTTCTTCGCCTGTCCAAGCCTGAACTCGTGCGCCTGCCCCCCGTTTGTGCCCCTGAGCCGTGGCCCGGCCGCCGAACCCCCGGTCGGCGGCCGGGCCGGCGGCTCAGCTCTGGTGGGACTGGTAGTGCGTCACGGCGTCAGAGGTGCGGCCCGCGCCGTACACCCGGAGGAACTCTGCCAGTTCCGGGTGGGTCGGGGCGAGAGTGTCAGCCGCGTCGATGATGTCGCCGGCGGCGGACACCGAGCGCAGCAGCGACTGGATCTCGCGGACCACCCGCTTGACCGTGGGCGCCCCCGAACTCGTCGTCGACTGTGTGGTGTTGCTGAGCACCGATCCCCCCTGCGACTTCTTGATCTCGTCCATCCGCTCGGTCGCCTCGGCCGCGCTGACGCTGCCGTCCGCGACCTGACCGGCCAGATCCTGCAGCAACTGCACGCGCTGCACCACTGCCGGGTTGCCGATCTTGGCCCGCTGGCCGCTCATGAGCTGTGACAGCATCGGCGCGGACAGCCCCAGTACCCCCGCGAGACGAGCCTGGTTGAGTCCAAGATCGTCGATGAGCTTACGGAAGAGCGCCCCCAGCGGCTCCCCGTACCAGTTCCGCTGAAGCTCCCGCGCTCTTGCGGTGGCTTCCTGCTGTGCGGCATCCATTGCGTCTCCCCATCGCTTCCCCAAATACCGCGGTTCGCTGTAGCGAACCACGTCGAGCATCTTACGGAGAGTGGTCGTCCACGGGGACCCCCAATCCTTTTGCGAGATACCGGGGGTGACCCGGTACTCTGGTCGTCGGCGCCCACCAGTACCTGGTTGTTCTGGGCGGACGCCTTCCATTCGGGGCCTTAGCTCAGTTGGTAGAGCGCTGCCTTTGCAAGGCAGATGTCAGGAGTTCGAATCTCCTAGGCTCCACTCCCGAAATGCCCTCTGAACTGCGGAAACGCAGTTCAGAGGGCATTTCTGCGGGCGACGGACGCTGTCCGCGTCTACCGGCCGGGTGCGTGAGCCGAAGGTGAGCTGCGCCGCTGGATCGCGTCGGCCACGCGTTCGTGGAAGATCACACGGTCTGCCTCGGGGATGGAGTAGATCCCGGGGACCGTGTTGATCTCGTTGAGCACGAGCCCGTGCTCCGAGCCGAACCAGTCGATGGCGGCGAGATCCCAGGTGAATCCGGCCAGCAGCTTCTCGCAGGAACTCATCAGCTCGCGGGCTTCGGGCAGGTCGGTGTCCAGGCAGGACACCGTCACGTCACTGCCCTGGCCGACCCGGGGTGTCGCCACCCCGATGAACTTCGAGTGATCGCGTCGGCGGTCGTAGATCCCCAGCAACTCACCGCCCGCGTAGAAGCATCTGACCTCGCGTCCGCCCGATTCGATGAACTCCTGGACGAGGCAGGACATTCCGGAGGCCGAGTAGAGCTGGAGCGTCGAGACCAGCAGATCCCTGTCCGTCACCTTGATGACGCCGAAGCCCTTCATCGTGCCCCGGGGTTTGACCACCAGCGGGTACGACAGCTTGTCTTCGACCGTCGAGACGAGGTCCGGAACGTTTTTCCCGGTCGGCTTGGCCAGGAGGGTCTTCGGGGTGGGAATTCCGAGGCCGCGTGCCCGTTCCAGGGCGAAGTGCTTGTCGCCACAGGTCCAGGTGAACTCGAAGCTGTTGAGGACGGGATGGCCCGCTTCTTCCAGGGCGCGGGACAGGGACAGCAAATAGGTGTCCAGCGGATCCCCGCTCAGCCCGAAGTGGATCAGGAACGCGTCGGCGCGCTCGCGCAGTGCCTTCCTTCCGTAGTCGAACTCTCCGTGATCGAGGCGCCCTGCGGGCGGGGTCCAGATCACGTCTTCGGCGACTATGTGCTCATAGGTGTAGGGGCCTTCGTCGATGACGCCGGCGTCTGTGTCGGCATGTTTGGAGAGCGAGACGATTCCGAGGTGGGGCTTCTTCGTCAACATGGCACGCGGACTCTTTCGGGCTCTGGGTCGTGGTGGGGGGAAAGGGGGGGAGGACAGGAGGCCGTTCGGCCGGGGTGGGGGTTCTTATCGGGGGCCGCTGTTCGTGGCCTCTTCCTCGACGCCGGGTTCCTCCGTGTGTGCGGAGGCCGGCGGTGCGGCCGGGGAGAAGCGTGGCCGGCCGGCCAGCACAGCGGCCGCGACCGTCAGCAGAGCCGCCGCGGCGGCCATGACGACCAGGGTGTTACCGGACCCGGCCACCGCGGCCGCCGGGCCGATCGCCGCCAGACCGAGAGGGCGCAGGCCGAACGACACGAACCCGTCGAAGGAGATGACGCGGGACAGCCGGTCAAGGGGCACGTTCGCCTGCACCGCGGTCTCCCAGAGGGTGTCGCCGACGCTCAGGGTCATGCCGTACAGGACCAGTAGTGCCACCAGTGACCAGAGCGGGAGGCCGGCCGCCATCGCCAGGAGGGCCGGAACGGTTCCGAGGACGACGGTGTACGCGCTGCGCAGGGGGTTCGCCGGTCTCCAGCGCATGGCTGCCATGCCGCCCAGGAGGTGTCCGACCGACATGCACGACAGCAGGACCGCCCATCCGCTGTCGCCGCCGTAGTGGTCCAGCGCGGTCATCGGCCCGAGAACGGCGACGGCGCCGACCACCAGCACCTGGAAACCGGCCGCGTGCACCAGTCCCAGCAGTAGCCAGCGGGAGTTGACGACTTCACGGAATCCGGTGGCCAGTTCCTTTCGCCAGGAGCTTCTTCTCGTCCTGTCCGTCGCTTTCTTCCCGGATTTTCCGCCGGATGTGCTGCCGGGGACCTCAGGGAGGTTGGGAATGCGTCCCAGGAGCAGGGCTCCGACGAGGAACGAACCGGCGTCCAGAGCGAGCGCGAAGGCCGGGCTGGTGAAGGCGAGCAGGACGCCCGCGAGCAGGGGGCCGAGAATGGCCGCAGTGCTGAAGGCGGTTGAGATCAAGGCGTTCGCGCGCTGCAGATACTCCTTGTGCAGCGCTCGCGGCAGGATGCTCCTGGATGCCGGGAACACGAAAGCCGAAGCGGCGCCCTGTATCGCCTGCAGGGCCGCCAGCAGCAATATGGGCGCGTGCCCGCTGAAGAGGATCGCCGCGGTCAGACCCTGCACCACCGTACGTACCGCGTTCGCCAGGAAGAGGATGCGCTGGGGGGAGAACCTGTCTCCCACGATCCCGGCGGGCAGCATCAGGAGCGCGTACGGCAGTGCTCTGGCCGCCAGAACCAGGCCGATGGCGGTCGCGCTGTCGTTCATGGCCAGGATCGCGAACGGCAGCGCCGCCTGGGTGAGCGCGTCCCCTGTGGCGGACACCCCGGTCGCGGTGAAGACGCGTCGGAAGGCGCGGTCCTTGAATATGTGCGTGCCGGTCGCCTGGTTCATCGGCCGGTGACCGCCGGCTCCGCTTCGCCTTCTGTCTCGACGCGGAACCTCTTGGCCACGTCATGGCACAGCTGGTCGTACGCCTCCTGCGTCTCGGCGCCGAGGACGACGAACAAATACCATTCGGACGGGTGGCTCAGCCGGGCTCTTCCGCCCACCTTCCTGAGGTGCTGCCAGTCCAGTACGCCGGGGAATTCGGCCAGTTCGGTGTCCGAGGGCATGCTGGTGATGACTCCAGGGCGTTCTGGCCCCAGATGGACGGCGCCCATGTACGGGTGGTCGGGGGTGGGCTCCGGGCAGGTTCCGGTCAGTTCCGCGGCGGCTATCGACTGCCATACCGGGTGCCCGAAATGAGCGCTCAGCATGCGCGGCACCCAGGCTCCTCCGATGCGTGTCCCGATCTCGGAGAAGAAGATGTCCCCGTCGGGCCTGACGAATGCCTCCAAGTGGGTTGCGCCGTCCCGGATTCCGAGCCCTTGATTGACCCGGTCGTGCAGTTCTCGCAGACGGCGGTAGAGACCCGAGTGGTCTGCCTCGGGCAGGATGTGGGAACCGTCGAGCGGGCGTGCCGCGGTGCCCTGTTCCATCAGCGTGATTCGGTTCGCGTAGTACTGGTGCACGACGAAGGTCAGAGCCCGGCCGCCGGACCAGATGGCGTCGACACACAGCTCCGTGCCTTCGACGAACTCCTCCACGATGAGCTGCTTGCTGCGCAGCAACGGTTCGAAGGTGAGTTGTTCGACGACGCCGGGCAGGTCGTCCGGGAGGTCGACGCGGACCGTGCTCATCGTCCCGAACCCGGAGGCGGGTTTCACCACCACGGGGAAGGAGAGCCGCGCCGCCGCGGCCGCGACCGCCCGCGTGTCACTCGCGTCGGACAGGGACTCGAAGCGGGCTGCGGGCGTGCCCGTCAGCGTCACCCGCTGCTTCATCAGCCGCTTGTCCCGGAACGCGACATGACGCATCGGGTCGTCGTCGTTGCCGAGCAGCACGTCGAGATAGCCGGCGCCGTACTGGCTGAACTCGGCGTGACTGATGACCTTGACGTTCTCGACGCCACGGAGCCGGAGATCCACGGCGACGGCGGCCAACTCCTCGATCGAGTCGAAGTGGCTCACCCGGTAGACGTGGCGCATCCGCGCCAGCACCTCCGGATCCGGCCGCAGCTGCTGTGTGTCGAAGTCATCGAGGATGATGTACAGATCGGAGCTCAGGTCCAGCAGAGCCGTAGCCAGCTGGGGCTGCCATTTGCACAGGACCACGGCGTCCGGTCGCGATACCGCGTTCGTGTTCACCGGGTCGGACATCGGGTCGGACATCGGATGATCGGACATCGGGGTGGACATTGTTTTTCGACTCCCCATTTTCACGCCGTTCTTCTACGGAAGTTCAGGACGGGCGGCGGGACCGGACGCGGCTCCGTACAGGGCGTCGAACATGACCGACTCCTGTGCCGGGCCGAAGACCTCACGCAGTCGGCCGTTCTCGTACACGCCGATGTGGGGCAGCGGGAAGGCCCACAGCTCCGCGTACACGCTGGTGTAGGCGCCGCAGTTGAGCACCGCCAGCCCGTCCTGCTCGACGGTGACGGGCAGCTGGGCCGACCGGCACAGGTGGCTGGGCGCACAGGTCGCGTCTCCGACGTGCGCCCGCTCCCACGCCGTATCGGGGGACAGCCGGAGCGGCACCGGGTGGTAGGCGAGGTCGGGCAACGGGATGAGGATGTTGGAGGAGAGATCTGAGATCAGCCAGGTCTCCTTGGAGTTCACCTTCTTCCCGATCACGTTGCTGAAGCCGATGGCCGCGTCCCCGACGGTGTACCGGCCGGGCTCCAGCACCAGCGAGGGCGGCGTCGCAAGGATGTCCAGTGCGTCACGCGCGGCGTCGGCGAAGTCGTGAGCGGTGCTGCCCGCACGTTCCAGCAGGAAGCGCGACTCCAGGCCGCCGCCCAGGTTCAGGACCGGGAACGGCCGGTTCGGCGGGGCGCTGTGCAACGCCAGTTCGGCCAGGCCCCGGACCATGCGGTGGAAGATCCCGGCGTCGGTGCAGTGCCTCAACTGGTGTGCGTGCAGGGCCGTCACCGAACACGAGGGCGAGGACAGGGCCCGCTCGACGAGTTCGGCGGCACCGTCGAGGTCCGCGCCGAGCTTCGAGCCCGCCGTGAAGAACGCGCCCGGTTCGTCGAGGGTGTTCACCCGCAGGGCGATGTTCGCCACCCGGCCCTGGGACCGTGCCTCGTGCTCGACGCGCTCCAGTTCCTCGATGCTGTCCACACCGATCAGGCCGGCGCCCGCAGCGACCAGTTCGCGCCGGTGGCCGACCGTACGGGCCGGGCTGTTGGCCACCACCTGCTCCGGAGCGAAGCCGAGCCGGCGGGCCAGGCGCCACTCCAGGCTGCTCATGACCTCGACGCCGTGTCCGTCGGCGCGGAGAGCGTCGGCGATGGCGGGGACGTAACAGCTCTTGAGCGGAAAGTGCAGGGAGACGTCGAAATGGCGTGCGAAGGCGTCCCGCAGCGAGCGTGCGTTGTCGCGTGCGCGGCCGGGCAGGTAGACCAGCCACGGATCCTCGGAGTCCCAGAGCTGGTGGAACGGGGTGCCCTCGACCGTCAGGACCCCGTCTTGGTGTCCGAGCCAGGGGATGAGGCCACCTATGTCCTGCAGTTCGCCGCGGCGCAGGCCGAACAGGTTCTCCTGAGGTGGTGTCGGGTCAGTGGGCACAGGTGTTCTTTCTCGTGATGGGGCGCGGGGAGGGCGGACGACGGGACGGTGGTCAGCCGAGGACGCGCGGATCGAGCCGGGCACCCGCCCATGCGCCCGGCAGGCCGGCGAGGACGGTGCCCGGGAGAGGGCTTTCGCCGTCCCCGACGGGTCCGGTGTCGGTGAGCGCGTCGCCGAGGCGGTTGCTGAGCAGGTCCTCCTGGGCGGCCCGCAGCCGACGGTCGGCCAGCGCGACCACGTCGGGGAGCGACCGGTCGCAGGGGTGTTCGATCCGGTAGTCCTCCAGGAGAAGCCGGTAGCTGTCGCGTGCGGGGTTGTGGAGGACGGGGGCCAGGCCGTCGATCGTGGGCGGCCGGGCCGACTGTCCGGAGCGTCCGCCCGCGGTGACGTGGCTCGTGCGCAGACCCGCGGTCCGGGAGCGCGACCGTTCCCGGAGGCCGACGTCGTCCGCTCCGGCCGTGCGCAGGTCGATGGCCACCTGGGTGGGAGTGACCCCGCTGCCGAACACGGCCGCACGGGTGTTCTGGAGCTGCGCGGCGAAGGCCAGCACCCTGCTGGTGATGCCGATCTCGAACACGCTGACGTCCGGGCGGCCCAGGTATGTGTCGAAGTCGGGCCCGAGCTCGTACGCCAGCATCCACGGCTCCAGCAGACCCTGCGGCGAGGGCAGTACGGCTGCCACGGCACGCCGCGCGTAGTGGGCCGGGGCCCGGCGTTCCACCAGGAGGCCAGGGACGCCCACCGCCTGGGCCACCTCCGCCACGAGATCCAGGATTCCGCGCCAGGCTTCGGTCCGGCCGGCGGTGTGGGCGGCGATGTGGACGCCCAGGGACGGCGCGATGAACTCGTCCCGGATCAGTGCGCGGACGTCGGCCACCGGACGGTAGACGCCGTCGTTGGAGGCCACGGCCCGGGGCAGCGGCTGCTTTCCGGGCCCGCCGATCCGTTCCCGCAGCCAGTCGAGGTGCGCCAGGTTGGTGTCGAACCACAGGTACTCCTGCGGGGCCAGCTCGTAGCAGTCGAACGCGGCCGACATCTCCTTGGCGAACCGCCAGGTCGCGTCGGACCGGCAGAGCGGCGGATGGGCCACCAGTTCCAGGTCCCATCGGCGGTCGGCCCCGGCCGTCATGGCGGCGATGACCCGGTCCGCGAGATCCAGCCCGGCGCCGGTCAGATTGGTGACACCACGGGCCAGCCGGAACCGGCTCATCATCCCGGCGGCGACCAGACGCCGCTGGTAGGGCAGGAATCCCTTGCCCACATCAGTCAGCATGACGGGGCCTCCAGGCGGCCAGCCGGAACCGGATCAACGTGGTGTCGATCCGCTCGACCCGGTGTTCGAGTCGGGTGAAGTACCGCTCCAGCACGCCGGTCGTGGGCTCCGCGTCGAACGTACGGGCGCGTGCCCATGCCTCGGCCAGCAGTACGTCGGAGACCAGGTCGTCGCCGTCCAGTGCGTGGGCAAGGGAGTAGAAGTGCTGGTCCACTCCGGCGCGGCGCAGCCGTACGCGGCCCACGAGCTCGAAGTCCAGGTCCAGTGTGCGCAGCGTGAAGGTCCGCGATCCCATGGCCGAGGTGGCCCGGCGTTCGGTGCTGAAGGCGACTCCGGGCGGCACGGAAGCACCTCGGTAGTCGGCTTCGGGGCCGCTCACCGGGAGGGCGAACGCCGCGGGCATACGTTCCCAGCCGAGCTCGCGCATGCTGTCGAACAGGTCGCGCCGCCAGGTGAGTTCCAGCTGGGAGACCGGCAGCAGGTGTGCGTTCCGGTTCACGGGAGCATCTCCCTCGTCTCCTCTTTCTCTCTGTTCTCGCTGTCGTTGTTCTCTCTGTCGTTCCACAGGCGGGTTCCGGCGCGACCCGCGACATGAAGGCGTAGCGGATCGGTGCTCATGTCCACCTCGGCGCCCAGAGGCAGGGACAGCCGGGGCTCCGTGTGGCCGAAGTCGACATCGGCGACCACGGGCATGGAGGTGCCGTCGAGCAGGTGCAGCAGCGCGTCGTCGAAGTCGGCATAGCCGCCGGGCGCCGCCGAGGGCCGGCTGCGCCGCCCCAGGACGAGGCCGGCCAGCCGATGAAGACGCCCCGAGTTGTTCCACTGGGCGAGCAGCGAGAGAAAGTGGTCCGGCGCCATACCGAAGTCCTCGAGGAAGAGGATCCTTCCGTCGGTCGGCGGCATGTGGGGCGTACCGAACAGACCGGTGACGGCCGGAAGGCACCCGGCAAGCAGGGGGCCCCTGGCGCGACCGTGCTGCAGCACCCGCCAGGGGGACGCGGGGCAGGTCCGAAGAGCGCGTTCGTCCTCGCGGTCCCACCAGGGGTTGTCCTCGGTCCACTGTGCGGGGGGCCGGAGCACACCGCCCGTACCCGCCAGCGCGTTCCGCAGCCCGTCGAGGGTGTAGGGGAACGGGCCGGTGAAATGACCGAACTCCGATACGAGCATGGGCCCGTGGACCGCCGGAACGCCCTGCGCCGCGAAGGCCCACAACAGCACCGAGACGTCGCTGTAGCCGATCAGTGGTACCTGGGCGGCGCGCAGCAGGCCGAAGTCGAGGTACGGAAGCACCAGTCCCGCCGTCCAGCCCCCGGCAGACGCGAGGACGGCGTCCACCCCCGTCTCGACCAGCGTGTGCAGTTCCGCGGCGAGTTCACGGGGATGGGCGGCACTCGCCCGGCTCACCCCTGCGAAGCTCTCCGCGGTGCGACAGTCCCAGCCGGCGTGCCGGAGCGCGGCCAGGGCGCGCGCGGTGCGGCGCGGGAACAACGCCGGGGCCGGCGAGGACGGCGTCCACAGACCCAGGTTCCGTACGGGCCCACGGGTGAGGCGCCGTACGGACTGCTGTGCCTGGGGTTGCGGCGTCGTCATGCCGGCGCCGGCGCCGGCGCCGGTCGAGGGCTCGGGGCGAACATCTCGCGGCACGTGTCCAGGCCCTCGATGCCGATTCCCCCGTCGCGCGGACCGTTCAGCCAGGTGTCGGCAGCCAGCCGGTGGCGCAGCCAGCGGACGGGACTGTCCCGGCGCAGCCGCAGTTCGAAGCCGTCCTCCTGGTAGCCGTGGTACCGGTTCACAGCGATGGAGGCAGGGTTGTCCTCGAAGACCTGGCTGGTCGCCCAGCGTGCGCCGAGTCCGGCGAACGCGAAGTGGAGCACCGCGGCCCGCATCTCCTTGCCGAACCCCTGCCCCTGGAACTCACGGCCGAGCCAGGAGCCGGTGGAGAACTCACCGAGAGCGCCGAAGTCCGTGGCCCACAGGCCCTTCATGCCGATGGGCCTGCCCTGGTGGTACACCGCGAACTCCAGGTGCCAGGCGTCCTTCGACCACGACGCCCGTGTGCCCCACAGGAACTGGAAGGCGTTGCGGCGCAGAAGGTGTGGCGGAGCGTCCGTCCAGTCGACGGCGAAGGGTGTGGTGCCCGGATCGTGGATTCCGTCGGCGGCGACGTCGCAGACCGCTTCGTAGTCGGTGTCCGTGGGCACCCTCAGCTCCAGCCGCCGGGTGCGGACCACCAGGCCGAACAGCGGCCAGTGGCCGTGCTGCCCTGCCTGCGTGGCAGACGGTTCCGCGGTCATCGGGAGAGGGCCGTGCCCGGGACCGGCGCAGAGGCGTGCAGGATGGGGAACGTGGTCGGCGCGCTCTTGCGGTAGAGGAGGATCGCGTAGCGGGCGTATCCGAGGTTCTCGTTGAACAGGGTGTAGAAGTAGTGCAGCCGGCGGCCGGCGGCCTCCTTCAGCTCCTGGGACATGTCGTCGTTGCACGGCTGGGCGAGGACCGCGGCGACGTAGGCGTCGATCTGCTCCGGGCTCAGGTCGAGGTACTCGTACTCCTCCGAGAAGAACAGTTCGGATCCGGGGCGGCCGAACATGTCCTCCCAGTCGGCGCGGCTGAAGCGCGGAAGCGGGGCTCCGATCGCCTGTTCGACCTCGGCCAGAAGCCGGGCCGGGGGACGGCGGTGGTAGAAGATCGGCACCGCGGCGAGCACACCG
Organism: Streptomyces sp. SID12501; assembly: GCF_010550245.1. Taxonomy (GTDB): domain Bacteria; phylum Actinomycetota; class Actinomycetes; order Streptomycetales; family Streptomycetaceae; genus Streptomyces. The sequence continues at coordinate 23,985 of NZ_JAAGLU010000014.1, read as the reverse complement.
AAGCGCTTGAGGACGCGGTAGTACTCGTCGACGGCGCGGCCGCGATCGGGGATGAACGATGTCACGTTGCTGGCGAAGAGCATGTCGAAGTGCTTGTCGGGGAAGGCGATGCGGGTGCCGTCTCCGACGTCGAAGTGGGCGTTGTCGAGGCCGAGGGCGGCCGCCTTGTTCCGGGAGAACAGGACCGACGACTCCTCGATGTCGATGCCGTGGACGTCGCACTTGGTGGCACTGGCCATCTCCAGCACGGAGAAGCCGGTGTTGCTGCCGACCTCCAGGATCCGGTCGCCGGCGCCGAGACCAGGGACGCGGTGCAGTACGGACCGGATCGTGGCGGCACCGCCGGAGCACATGTTCGGCTCGTTCACGAGGCCGACGGTCTGCGAGAAGTTGAGGTGCTGGACCTCGTTCGGGGTAAGGGTACGGACAGGCGCGGTGGTGGTCATGGGGACTCCTGTGGAGATGCCTGAAACATCACAAAAGGGACATCAAGGGGTGCGGAAGCGGCGCGAGAACAGCGCGGAACCGGTACGGGAACGGGCGGTCAGGGAACGATGTTGTGGCCGTTGCGGCGCGGCAGCAGCTGGAAGTCGCGGATGTCGTCGTGGTCGAGCACCCACATCAGGAAGCGCTCGATGCCGAGCCCGAATCCCGAGGTGCGCAACGGCGCGAAGTCCCGCATCTCCAGGTACCAGTTGTACGACTCGGCATCGACCTGGTGGAGATCGAGCGCACGGCGTACCTCCTCGGCCGTCACGTGGCGCTCTCCCGCACCCACGACCTCGCCCATCCCGAACAGCAGGTCCGCGTTGAGCGCGGTACGGCCTTCGGGGTCGCCGAACGCCTGGTAGAAGGGGACGGCGAGGTGGTCCCAGTGCGTCACCCAGAGGAATTCGCCGAGCTTCTCCATGAGCAGCCGCTCCCCCTCCCGGGTGAGGGTGCGCCAGCCGCCCTGGTCCTCGATGCCGGCCCCGCCGAGGAGTTCGGCCGCCTCGTCGAAGGTGATTCGCCTGAACTGCTGCCCCGAGGCGAGCCGTTCGAGCCGGGTCAGGTCTCCGCCACAGCCCAGGATGACGTCCGAGTCGCGCTCCAGCAGACCGGCGGCCAGCTGGCGAAGGTAGTCCTCGACCGTCGTCAGCATCTCGTCCAGACCACCGACGATCTCGGCCTCGCTGTGGAAGAACTGGCACAGGTGGGTGGCGTCGGTGTCCTCGCCCCGGAAGGACGGCATGACGTAGTAGGCGTCGGTTCCGGTCAGCCGGCAGCCGAATTCGAGCATGAACTGCATCGAGTCCGCGAGGTAGGTGGGGGCGCCCATCAGGTCGACGCTGACCGGGAGCGAGTCGCTGCCCAGCCCCATGGGACTGGAAATGGAACCGGTGGTGACGGGCAGGTGCAGGGTCTGACCGCCGCGGGCCCGCCAGTAGTCGAGCGTGAGTTCGCTGATGCTGTTCTGCAGCCGGGCGACCGCCCGGTACCAGGGGTTGCGCAGTACTTCGAGGTGGTAGTTGCTGGCGTTCTTCCAGACCTGGGAAGGAAGAGTGGGCATGGTGAGATCTCCCAGTTGATGTTCATGGCGGGATCGGTTCGGGCGCGGCACCGCGACGGATGTCCGGCGGGAAGCGCGGAAGGCGCTGAACGGCCGGCGGTGTGCCGTCGGGCGGAGTTCAGCCGGGCGGAGTTCAGTCCCAGCCCCAGCTGTCGGGTGCCGTTGTGGTTGTCGTCGCCTCCGCCACCGTGCCGGTGCCCGTGGCCTCCGGGATCACCGCGGCGCTGCCGAACACCGCGACGAGAACGGTGCAGGGAATGATGAAGAGGAGAAAAGCGCGACGCATCGAGTCCTGCCTCAATTGAGCTGAAGGCCACAATGACCTCGACGGCCCTGATGGCGTGGACGAAAAAAGCTGCTCGTAACTGGCGTCCGGAGAAAATTACCGAGTGGGCATTTCTGCTGCCTGGCCGCCGAGCAATAATTTGTCAGCCGTCGATCGGTGAGGCAAGGAAATTAGGTGGCATCAACATGCACTGGCATGATCTGGCCATTCGCAGCCACACGGTTCCGTGAACACGGAGACGACTCCGTGGCACAGTCCGGGCCGCCGGCCGGGCATCGGAATGTGGAACTTCGACCTGTTCGTGCGACCAGTGCCCGCCAGCAATTCGCGCGTTGCCACCAGCACCCCGGAGCCCGCGACGGCGGCGGACTCGGCGGTCAGGAAAATCGCCCCGAGATACGGTGTCTGGCGGTGCCGGGCCAGGTGGACGTGCTCGATCCGGCATGCGGAGACCCTGGGGACGAGTGCGGCTACTTCACAGAGATTGATCCAATTTTGCCCGAATTTGCAATGGGGGGTTTCCAGGTAAATGGCATACACGCTCCGAGGATCGCACCCCGGGGGGCGGACTTTGTGTAAACCATTGGCAGCTTGGCGCCATGGCCATAAACGGCCACCGTGGACGGTATAGGATTAACGCGAGATTCCCTTCCGGGAGCCTGGCGAGACCTCTTCCGTAGGGGGCGGAGCCACGGTCGCTGTTCATCACGCAAAGGCAAAGTGAAAATGAGCGAGAATACGGCGGACTCCGCCGCGTTGATCCAGGGCAAGTGGCGTGACGTGTGGGAGAAGTCGGGTGTCTTTCACGCCGACGGCCACACGGACCGCGAGCGGGCATACGTCCTCGACATGTTTGCCTATCCGTCCGGCGACCTGCACATGGGGCACGCCGAGGCCTTCGCGTTCGGTGACGCGGTGTCCCGTTATCTGACGCAGCGCGGCTACGACGTCCTGCACCCCGTCGGCTGGGACTCGTTCGGGCTGCCTGCGGAGAACGCGGCCATCAAGCGCGACCAGCATCCGGCGGACTGGACGTACAGCAACATCGACACCCAGGCCGAGTCGTTCCGCCGGTACGGCGTCTCCTTCGACTGGTCGACCCGGCTGCACACCTCCGATCCCGAGTACTACCGCTGGACGCAGTGGCTGTTCCTCCGCTTCCGGGAGAAGGGGCTCGCGTACCGGCAGGCCTCGTCCGTCAACTGGTGTCCCAAGGACCAGACCGTGCTCGCCAACGAGCAGGTGATCCAAGGGGAGTGCGAGCGGTGCGGCACCCAGGTCACCAAGCGCGACCTGACCCAGTGGTTCTTCCGGATCACCGCGTACGCCGACCGGCTGCTGGACGACATGGAACTGCTGCGCGAGGGCTGGCCCGAGCGGGTGCTGGCCATGCAGCGCAACTGGATCGGCCGCTCTTCGGGAGCGCACATCGACTTCCGGGTGGCGGGCAGGGAACGCCCCGTACGGGTCTTCACGACCCGTCCGGAAACCCTGTACGGAGCCACCTTCCTCGTCGTCGCCGCGGACTCGCCGCTCGCTGCCGAGCTGTGCGCACCGGAGGGGCGCGCCGACTTCGACGCGTACCTGCAGCGGACCCGGAGGCTGTCCGACATCGACCGTCTCGCGGCCGGACGGGAGAAGACCGGAGTACCGCTCGGCGTCTCGGCGCTGCATCCGCTCACCGGGGAACCTGTTCCCGTCTGGGCGTCGGACTACGTCCTTGCCGGGTACGGCAGCGGCGCGGTGATGGCCGTCCCCGCACACGACCAGCGCGACCTTGACTTCGCACGCACCTTCGACCTCCCCGTCCGGGCCGTCGTGGCGGCCGACGAGAACCCCGCGGTCACCGGCGAGGCGATCGCCGCGGACGGCCCTTACGTCGACTCGGGGCCGCTGAACGGGCTGAACAGGGAGGCGGCCGCCTCCCGCGTCCTCGCCGAGCTCGAGGCCGAGAGCGCCGGCGCCGCAGGGGTGCAGTACCGGCTGCGTGACTGGCTGGTGTCCCGGCAGCGGTTCTGGGGCTGCCCGATCCCGATCGTCCACTGCGCCTCGTGCGGCGAGGTCCCGGTGCCCGACGACCAGCTGCCGGTCCGGCTGCCCGACCTGCGGGGCGCCGACCTCGCGCCGGCCGGCGTCTCGCCCCTGGCGGCGGCCGAGGAGTGGGTCAATGTCCCGTGCCCGAGCTGCGGCGACCCGGCCCTCCGGGACACCGACACCATGGACACGTTCGTCGACTCGTCCTGGTACTTCCTCAGGTACTGCTCCCCGGGCTGGACCGAAGGCCCGTTCGACCCCGCGGCGGTCCGTCGCTGGATGCCCGTCACCCAGTACGTGGGCGGTGTGGAGCACGCCATCCTGCACCTGCTCTACGCCCGCTTCTTCACCAAGGTGCTGCAGGACCTCGGCCTGGTCGACTTCCCCGAGCCCTTCCTGTCCCTGCTGAACCAGGGGCAGGTCCTGCTCAACGGCTCGGCGATGTCCAAGTCCAAGGGCAACATGGTGGACCTCGGCGGACAGATCGCCGAGTACGGTGTCGACGCCGTGCGCCTGACCATGGTCTTCGCCGGTCCTCCGGAGGACGACATCGACTGGGCGGACGTGTCGCCCGCCGGCTCGGCCCGCTTCCTCGCCCGGGTACTGCGGCTGGCCGACGACGTGAGGTCCGATCCTGGGAGCGCACCGGAAGGCGGCGACGACGCATTGCGCCGGGTGATCCACCGGACCGTCGCCCAAGCGACCCAGCTGGTGGAGACACACCGGTTCAACGTGGTCGTGGCACGGACCATGGAACTTGCCAACGCGCTCCGCAAACACATCGACGCGGGTGGTGCCGCGGACCCGGCGGTACGGGAAGGAGTGGAGGCCGTGGCGGTCATGCTGTCGCTCTTCGCGCCGTACACCGCCGAGGAGATGTGGGAGCGGCTGGGCCACGAGCCGAGCGTCTCCCGCGCGGGCTGGCCCGAGGTGGACCCTGCCCTTGCCGCAGAGCGGGACGCGGTCTGTGTGGTTCAGGTCAACGGCAAGATGCAGGGCCGGATAGAGGTGGGCGCCGACATCACCGAAGACGAACTGGTACGCCTCGCACAGGACCGGGCCGCGACCGCCCTGGGCGGCCGACAGGTGGTACGAGTGATCGCGAAGCCTCCCAGGCTGGTCAACTTCGTCACCGCCGACCCTCGGAAGTGACCTGACCCCACTCCGGCCGGCCGGTGCACGGCCTCGTGCCACCGGCCGGCCGGATGCTTCGCCCAGCAGCCGATCACGCCGCCCCGACCCCGAGCAAGAGGAGGCTCCTCCGCTCAGGGACGGCCGGTGCGGCGCCCTTCCCAGTGGCCCGAGGCGGCCCGCCCGGAGTTACAGCCAGCCCGCGCGCGTGGCGAGGACCGCGGCCTCGAAACGGCTGCGCGCCCCCAGCTTGGCCGTGATGCTCGCCATCAGCCGTCGCGTCGTACGCAGCGACAGACCCAGCTTGCGGGAGGCGACGTCGTCCGTCTGCCCCTGGGCGAGCAGGTTCAGCAGAGTGACTTCCTGTGGAGTGGGGTCTTCCGCCGCGTTCGTCTGCTGCACACCCAGCGGCGACGCGCGGTCCCACACCATGTCGAACAGCGACACCAGCGCGCTGAGCACACCGGGCGCGTGGACGACAACGGCGCCGGCCTTGGTGTCCTCCGGGTCGATGGGCAGCAGCGCGACCGACCGGTCGGCGATCAGCATGCGCAGGGGCAGCGACGGGGCGGTCCGGATCTCCCCACCGAGTTCCGAGAGCCAGCGCGCGTACTCTGTCGTCGCCCGGTCGTTGCGCACGCTGTCCAGGTAGATCGTCCTCAACGTCACGCCTGCGGCCAGACTCTCCTCGTCGAGCGGACGACTGGCCTCCAGCGCCTCTCGGCTATGCGCTCCACCCGGCATGAAGGCGAGGAGTTCGGACGTCGCCTGCCGGGACAGCTCGGACAACCGTGTCCGTACGCTGCTTACGCTCTCCAGGCGCTCCAGGCCCGCATTGCCGTGCCGCGTCCGCTGAGCCGCGAAGACGGCGGCCAGATCGGAGGTGACGGCACGCATGGATGCCAGCTCCATCTGCTGGGCGCGGATCTCCACTTCCCGCCGGTGGATGTAGGCGGCCAGACCGACCTCGGGATGAACGGCCACCACGTCGTCCGCCTCGTCCGCGGGCCCGAGCATGGAGAGATCCGCCAATTTGCTCAGGGCCGCACGGACCTCGGACGCTCCGACACCGAGTTCCTGGGCGATCTCCGAGACACCCCAGCGCGGTTGCATGATCACGAGGCGGTACACCTCGATACAGGTTCTGTCCTGTCCGGTCAGTGCCGCCAACGAGTTTGTACCCTCATCCGCCTGTATGGACCGTGTCCCACCTATTGCCTGCGTATCGGTAAAGCTGCTCACGATGATGTCCCCCGACTTTGTTGAACCGTCTCGCGACAATAACCCCGCAGGCTCCTGGCGGAGTGTGCAAAGTGAGTGCGTGAGCTGGGTATTTGCCGTTTCATAACGAAACGGCAGGCCCGGCATACCGAATCTTGAGACGCCTGGAGTAGTGCCTCCCGCACCCCGAAGGTGGGGCTGGCCACACCCCCGGTTGGGGAGTCCACGTCATCGTTTCCAGGAGCGTGCGACGGCATCGTTGAACCCGGTTGATCCCCGTGATCCACAGAGGTTCACAGCCCACCGCCCGTAAGGAAACCGCCGTGAAGTCGCTGCTCCCGTCGAAGCCCAGGACGACCGGCGCGGCGCTGTGCACAGAGGTGTCCGGGGCGAGGGGGACAACCGCCGCCGTTCCCGGGCCACTCGCCTCGTTCGCGCGGTTCGTCCTGTGCGGCGGTGGCGTCGGACTCCTCTCCAGCGGCGCCGTGGCGCTGCTCGCCGCGACGATGCCCTGGGTACTGGCGAACGCGCTGATCACGGTCGCCTCGACCATCCTGTGCACCGAACTCCACGCCCGCTTCACCTTCGGGGCCGGCCGGCGTGCCGGATGGCGCCAGCACTGGCAGTCCGCGGGCTCGGCCACCGCCGCCTACGCCGTCACCTGTGGCGCGATGTTCGCCCTGCACCTGCTGCAGTCCTCGTCGGGCATGCTGACCGAGCAGATCGTCTACCTCAGCGCCTCTGGCCTCGCCGGCCTAGGTCGCTTCCTGGTCCTGCGCCTGTTCGTCTTCGCCGTAGGCCGGAACAAGCCGGTCCGCCGCGACATCCGCCGGGCGCCGGTCCTGAGGAGCATCGGCGGCCTCAGGACGAGCACGCGACTGGTCGTCTCGGCCGTCTCCTGACGAGGGGACCGCGCCGGAAGACTGCCGCCGACGTTGTTTCACGTGAAACAACGCCCGTCATGTTTCACGTGAAACATGACCGTGGGGCGGGAAGCCTTCAGGCTTCCCGCCCCACAGCGATCTCACGAACGACACCATGCGTGAACCGTCAGCGGTGGTTCTCGTCGCCCTCCGCCGCCTCCGACTCGGCCTCCTTCACCTGGACCTCGGGATCCAGGACCGACTGACCAGTGCCGTCCACGGACGTCAGACGACCCGCCTCCGGAACCTCGGTCGCGGCGGGCGGCTCGACCAGCCAGTCGGGGTTGGCCTGCTTGTCCCACCACTTCCACGCGGCAAAAACGCCCCCGGCCAAAATGCCGGCCATGGCCAGCCCCTTGGCGAGCCGGCCGGCCCGGGCCCGCCGCTGGTGCTTGCGGGCCAGCTTCCTGATCTCCTGCGGTGTGACCTGACCGCGCAGCGCGGCCAGCGCCGCGGCACCGCGCGCGGCGGCTTCCTCTCGTACGGGTCCAGCTGCCGCGACCGCGCGCTCCACGCGCGGCGCGGTGTAGTCGGCGGCCTGGCGGGCGGCCCTGGCGGTACGGGCGGCGGCTTCATGGGCGGCATGGTCGACCTTCGGCGGCACATGGGTACGGGCCTGCTCCAGCCGCGGCGCTAGATGCGCGCCGTACTGGACACGGGCCTGTTCCGCAGCCTGGGACACCTTGGGCGCAAGCCGTACGCGTGCCTCGTGTGCGTACTGAGTGGCCCTGTCCTTGGCTGTGTCGGCGTAGGGCGCCACCACGTCCGCGGCGTGCAGGACGCTGTCCTTCGCCGAGCCGGTAGCGGCGCGCACGCTTTCAATGCGGGTCACGGGTTCCTCCTCGTCGGTGGCGTACGGTTATCGACTCTCCACCCTTTTACGGATCATGCCCGGCAATACGTCGTGAGGCATGTGAGGGCGGGCATCCGGGTCAGGGACAGCCGATCGCGCGGGACTGCCGGCACCGGACCGATCGCATGTGACAGCGGATGACGATCACATGCAATAGCGATGAATTCAGGGCATCGGGAGCTTGTCGTCGACAATGCCACGGATCGCGGCAACGTGTCCCCGTCCCGTGCCTACTCGGCCGGTTTTCTCCGAAGCGGCGGAGCGCAAGCGAAAGTGCCGGATTTCCGCTCGGAGGAAGGTGCCGGGCGACGCACGCCGTGGACCGTGCGAGGATCTGGGAGGCACAAGAGGACAACGGAAGGCAGATCGTGGCTGAGCAGCTCTACGCCACCCTGAAGACCAGTCACGGCGACATCGAAGTCCGGCTCCTGCCGAACCACGCGCCCAAGACGGTCCGGAACTTCGTCGAACTCGCCACCGGCGAGCGTGAGTGGACGAACCCGAGCACGGGGACGAAGTCCAGGGACAAGCTCTACGACGGCACGGTCTTCCACCGGGTGATCCGCGGTTTCATGATTCAGGGCGGTGACCCGCTGGGCAACGGCACCGGTGGGCCCGGCTACCAGTTCGAGGACGAGTTCCACCCGGACCTCCGCTTCGACAAGCCGTACCTGCTGGCCATGGCCAACGCCGGACCGGGCACCAACGGTTCGCAGTTCTTCATCACCGTCGCCCCGACGGACTGGCTGTCCCGCAAGCACAGCATCTTCGGCGAAGTCACCGACGCGGCCAGCCAGAAGATCGTGGACACCATCGCGACCGCGACGACCAACCCGCGCACCGAGCGCCCGGTCACCGACGTCGTCATCGAGTCGGTCGTCATCGAGACGCGCCAGGGCTGAGACGCGAGCCCCTCCCACCGGCTCTTTCCCCGGGATCCAAGTGATCCCCACAGGAAACACGCAGGGAACCAAACGCCCCGCCCATCCGTAAGGATGAGCGGGGCGGTGCATTGCACAGACGACGCATCGACGCATCGACGGATTTGGGGGACCCCATGGATCAGGCGCCAGGCAGCCCGCCGGGACCGCAGGACGCCCAGAGCCTGCCCACCTGCTACCGCCACCCGGACCGCGACACAGGCATCCGCTGCACCCGCTGCGAACGCCCGATCTGCCCCGAGTGCATGGTCAGCGCCTCCGTCGGCTTCCAGTGCCCGGAATGCGTGCGCAACGGCTCCGGCACGGGACACGCGCCGAACGCCTCCACTCCCCGCACCCTCGCCGGCGGCACCCTCACGGCCGACCCCAAATTTCTCACCAAGATCCTGATCGGCCTCAATGTCGCCGTCTTCCTGCTTCAGCTGTCGATCGGCGACGACTTCACGGAACGCTTCGAACTCGTCGGCAGGGCCTACTTCCCGGGCCTCGGCTCGATGGAGGGCGTCGCGGAGGGGCAGTGGTACCGGCTGTTCACGTCGATGTTCCTGCACGCCGACGGCAACCCCATGCACATCGTCTTCAACATGCTCAGCCTGTGGTGGATCGGCGGCCCTCTCGAAGGCGCTCTCGGCCGTGCCCGTTATCTCGCGCTGTACTTGGTCTCAGGCCTCGCGGGCAGCGCGCTGACGTATCTGATCGCCGCCCAGAACCAGCCGTCGCTCGGTGCCTCCGGTGCCATCTTCGGCCTCTTCGGCGCGACCGCAGTCCTGATGCGCCGCCTGAAGTACGACATGAGGCCGATCCTCGCCCTGCTGGTGATCAACCTCATCTTCACCTTCGGGATGAGCAACATCGCCTGGCAGGCCCACATCGGCGGCCTGGTCGGCGGCGTCGTCATCGGCTACGCCATGGTCCACGCCCCGCGCGAGCGCCGGTCCCTGGTCCAGTACGGCGTCTGTGGGGTGGTCCTGGTCGCGGTGGTCGTCATGACCCTGATCCGCACGGGCCAGCTCGTCTAGCAGCCCGTTCCACCCGTCCAGCCCGTCCCGCCTGTCACTGAGTGCCTGTTGTCCACAGTCCGTGGCGCTACCTGTGCACAGTGTGCGGGAACAGCTGTGCCCCCTGTCACCGACCGGAGTTTTCCCAGGTCAGGCAGGGGGCAAACAAGCTTGCGATTGCCGGTGCTTCAGTCGTACCGGCGTCAACACTCGCTGAGTTATCCACAGATCGTCGTCTTTTCCCCAGGTGGGGTGTGGAAAATGCTGCTGTCTGTGGATAACTCAGCGAAAGGCCCTGGGTAGAGCCCTACTTCCACTGCGTGGAGACACCGAATCCGGCGGCGATGAAGCCGAAGCCCACCACGATGTTCCAGTTGTCCAGTGAGTCGATCGGCAGCTTGCCGTCGGTCACATAGAACAGAACGATCCAGGCCAGGCCGATGAGGAACATGGCCAGCATGACCGGTGCGACCCAGCCACGGGTGTTCAGTTTGATGGCCGTCGCCTGCTTGGCGGGTGGCGGCGTGTAGTCGGCCTTCTTGCGGATACGTGACTTCGGCACGAGGGTCTCTCCTGTCGATGCGCTGCGTGGCCGCGCAGGGAACTGATTCGGGCTCCGGGGCAGCGTACAAGGGGACACTTAGTGCTCCCCCGGGCGTCCGTTAGCGTAGTGCTTCCGCGGCGCCGAAGGAGATAAGGGTACGTTGAGCAATTCTGCCGACTCTCCCGGGAGGGATCCCAGTCCCACCCGTAACCGTCGATTCCGCCCGGTGCGGGTGCTCACTGTGGGGGTCTTCGCCCTCGCGGGGCTGATTTTCTTCACGAGCTTCGACACGGCCAAGGGCACGAACATCCGCACGGACGCCTCCCTGCTGAAGCTTTCGGACCTCATCCAGGACCGTAGCCACAAGAACGGCCGGCTCGACGAGTCCCTCGCGGCCCTGCGCGACGACGTCGAGGCGCTCGCCGAGCGCGACGACGGCAGTACCGAGGCCGAGGACGCCAAGCTGGCGGCGCTGGAGAAGGCCGCGGGCACCCAGAAACTCAAGGGCGAGGCGCTCACGGTCACCCTCGACGACGCTCCGCCGAACGCCACCGCGAAGCTCCCCGGCTATCCCGAGCCGCAGCCCGACTATCTGGTCATCCACCAGCAGGACCTGCAGGCCGTGGTGAACGCCCTGTGGCAGGGCGGGGCCAAGGGCATCAAGGTCATGGACCAGCGCCTGATCTCCACCAGCGCGGTCCGCTGTGTGGGCAACACCCTGATCCTCCAGGGACGCGTCTACTCACCCCCGTACAAGATCACGGCGATCGGTGACCCGGAGAAGCTGAGGAGCGCGCTCACGGCGTCCAAGGCGATCCAGAACTACATGGTGTACGTCAACGTCTACGGGCTCGGCTGGCAGGTCGACGAGGACGGGACGGTGACTCTGCCCGGCTACTCGGGCACAGTGGACCTGCACTACGCGAAGCCTGTGGAGTAGCTGGAACAGCGGCTGAAGCAGCCGGTAGCTCATCGCTGGGGGGCCTGTGTCGGGGCGCGTGATCATCAGGACGGTCAGCGAACTGTGCGTCACGGTGGGCACGGTGATCGTGCTCTTCGTCGTGTACGTGCTGTTCTGGACGGGCGTGAAGGCCGACGACGTCATGGACGACCAGATCCACCAGCTGCAGGAACAGTGGTCGAAGGGCACGGTGACGCAGGCGCCGCCACAGCCGACGCCGACGTCCGCGAGCACCACGGCCTCGACGGCCGGCCCCAAGCCCTCCGGGCCGTACACCTCGGGCAAGCCCTTCGCGATCATGTACATTCCGCGGCTTGGTTTCACGTGGAACAAGCCCGTGCTCGAAGGCACGAGGACGAACACCCTGAAGAAAGGCCTCGGCCACTACGCCACCACCACGAGGCTCGGCCAGGAGGGCAACTTCTCGGTCGCCGGCCACCGGCGTACGTACGGCGATCCGTTCAAGGACTTCCCGAGGCTGCGCCGCGGGGACGCGGTGGTGCTGACGGACGGGACGACGTGGTTCACGTATCGGATCGACAAAGGCCCCTACAAAACCGTGCCCACGGATATTGAGGTGATCGACCCTGTGCCACGTAAGAGCGGGTACACGCATCCGGGTCGTTATCTCACGCTGACCACGTGTGATCCGGAGTGGGGACACAGTCATCGGCTGATCGTCTGGGCGCACCTGGATTCCACACAGCCTGTGGAGGCCGGGAAACCCGTGGCGCTGCGCCGTTAATCTGGTGAGGTACGGCGTGAGTCCGGTGCCGCGAGTCGGGTGCCGTGGGCGACGGAAGGGACGGCATGTACGGCTGGATCTGGCGGCATCTGCCGGGGAACGCGTGGGTGAGGGCGTTGCTCTCCCTCGTGCTGGCGCTGGCGGTTGTCTACGTGCTCTTCCAGTACGTCTTCCCGTGGGCCGAGCCCCTCCTCCCCTTCAACGATGTGACGGTGAACGACCAGTGAGCGCACGGATTCTCGTCGTCGACAACTACGACAGCTTCGTCTTCAACCTGGTCCAGTACCTGTACCAGCTGGGCGCCGAGTGCGAGGTGCTGCGCAACGACGAGGTGTCGACGGCGCACGCGCAGGACGGCTTCGACGGTGTGCTGCTGTCGCCGGGCCCGGGTACGCCCGAGGAGGCCGGCATCTGCATCGAGATGGTCCGCCACTGCGCGGCCACCGGGGTGCCGGTGTTCGGTGTCTGCCTGGGCATGCAGTCGATGCAGGTGGCGTACGGCGGTGTGGTGGACCGCGCGCCCGAGCTGCTGCACGGCAAGACGTCCCTCGTGGAGCACGGGGGACGGGGTGTCTTCGCGGGCCTGCCGAGCCCCTTCACGGCGACCCGCTACCACTCGCTGGCGGCGGAACCGGACACGGTCCCGGCCGAGCTCGAAGTGACCGCCCGTACGCACGACGGCATCGTCATGGGCCTCAGGCACCGTGAGCTTCCCGTCGAGGGGGTGCAGTTCCACCCCGAGTCGGTGCTGACGGATCACGGTCACCTGATGCTGGCCAACTGGCTGGTGGAGTGCGGTGACCCGGACGCTGTGGCGAGGTCTGTGGGGCTCGCCCCGGTGGTGGGCAGGGCCTCGGCGTGACCGCCGTGCGCCCCGAGCGCGAGTCCGGTTCCGCGTACGGCGGAGACACCGGCGACCAGGGAACCTCGTACGGGCAGCAGCAGCCGTACGAGGCGCCGGGCGCGTTCGAGGCGGCGGTGGACGGCCTGGCGGACCCACTGAGCGACCCGTTGCCGGGGCAGCGGAACGATCCGCCTGCGCCTGTGCCTCCTCCGTCGGCTGCCCGCGCGCGGGGCCGGCGGCGGAAGCGGAGCCATGCGCGGCCCTACGGCGCCTCGGCCGAGCACGGTGCGGCGGAGCACCGCGACCCCGGACCCGAGTCGGGGTACGAGGCGCGGGGGTACGCGCAGGACTGGCAGGTGGGGGTGTACGAGGAGCAGGTGCCGTACGCGCCTCCTCCCGCGGCTTCCTCTGTCGCGCCTCCTGCCGCGGTCCCTCCCGCCGCCTCTCCCGCGCCCCTTCCGGAGACGCCTCCCGCGTCCCCGACCGTCGTCCTGCGGCCCGTCCTCCGCCCGCCTGTCGACGAGGAGACGGTGGCGCTGCGGCTGGCGGACCTGCCTGCCGGTCTGCGTCCCGAGGCGCCGCGAATAGGCGACGAGGACTCGACGCCGACGGCTTCGGCCGCCTCAGGGGCCACAGGCGCCCCTGAGCGCCCGTCTGTGTCCAGCGGGCGCGCAGCGCGCCGGAGGGCCGCCAAGGCCCGTCACGGTCGCCCTGAGGGCCCGCAGGAGGCATCGGAGGGCGTGGCCGCCGAGACGTCGGCGGAGGGAGTGCCTCTTTCGCGGGTCGCGGCGAGGCAGGCGGCGCGGGCGCAGAAGCCGGGCATGGCGGTGATGGCGAGCCGGGCGGTCGGTGAGGTGTTCATCACCACCGGCGTACTGATGCTGCTGTTCGTGACCTACCAGCTGTGGTGGACGAACGTGCGGGCGCACGCGCAGGCCGGGAACGAGACGACCAGCCTCCAGGACGACTGGGCGAGCGGGAAGCGGGCGCCGGGGGTGTTCGAGCCCGGGCAGGGCTTCGCGATCCTGGACATCCCCAAGCTGGACGTGGTGGTGCCGATCGCGGAGGGCACCAGCAAGAAGAAGGTGCTGGACCGGGGCATGGTCGGGCACTACGCGGAGGGCGGCCTCACCACGGCGATGCCGTCCGCGGCGACCGGCAACTTCGGGCTCGCGGGCCACCGCAACACGCACGGTGAGCCGTTCCGGTACATCAACCGGCTGAAGAAGGGCGACGCGATCGTCGTGGAGACGCAGGACAAGTACTACGTCTACAAGATGGAAGCGATCCTGCCGGTCACGTCGCCGGGCAACACGAGCGTGCTGAACCCGATTCCGACCGGCTCGGGTTTCACCAAGCCCGGCCGCTACATCACTCTCACGACATGCACGCCGGAGTTCACGAGCAAGTACCGGATGATCGTGTGGGGCAAGATGGTCGAGGAACGGCCGCGCAGCAAGGGCAAGCCGGATGCGTTGCTGCAGTAGTTGGTGCAGTGGTGGTGACGGCGGCGGGCTCGTGCAGTAGCAGTAAGGGCAGATGAAGAGTGGCAGCGACGACGGACCACGACGAGCAGACCGCCGACGCCCCGGTTTCCCCGTCGCAGGCCCGCCCGCGGGGGCCGGTCGGCAAACTGGCCACCGCGGTGAGCCTTTTCGGTGAACTCCTCATCACGGCGGGCCTGGTGCTCGGCCTGTTCGTCGCGTATTCGCTCTGGTGGACGAACGTCGTCGCGGACCGCGAGGCGGACAAGCAGGGTGACGAGGTGCGCGACCACTGGGCCGACGCGAACTCGGGCCCCGGCGCCCTGGACACCAAGGACGGCATCGGCTTCCTGCACGTCCCGGCGATGAGCAACGGCGAGGTCCTGGTCAAGAAGGGCACGTCGTCGAAGGTCCTGAACGACGGCGTGGCCGGCTACTACATGGACCCGATCAAGTCGGCGCTCCCGCAGGCCAAGCAGGGCAACTTCACACTGGCGGCCCACCGGGACGGCCACGGCGCCAAGTTCCACAACATCGACAAGCTGAAGAAGGGCGACCCGATCGTCTTCGAGACGAAGAACGACTGGTACGTCTACAAGGTCTACGACACCCTTCCGGAGACCTCGAAGTACAACGTCCAGGTCCTGTCCGCGATCCCGAAGGAATCGGGAAAGCGGAAGCCTGGGCGGTACATCACGTTGACGACCTGCACGCCGGTGTTCACGTCGGAGTACCGGTACATCGTGTGGGGGGAGCTGGTTCGGGTGGAGAAGGTGGACTCGAAGCGGACGGTTCCTCAGGAACTCAGCTGACAGGCCCCCTTGGAGGGGGTCTGTCGTTAGCATGACGGAGGCCCGAAGCCGCAACTTTCCTTTGCGGCTTCGGGCCTCACCGGTCCCCTGGCTTTGGATAACCTCCCGGTTAGCGCGACAAGGTGTCTCGCTTAATTCCTGCAGCAACTGAGACCGGCCGACTGGATTGCTTCGAGCAGCTCAGCTCTCTACTGGCCCTTTTCGTACCTCGCGGTCTCAAGCCTCCGGAGCCGCGCGTGATGCTGCCTGAGCCGCCGCTCGACGTGCTGGACGCCCGTCCGCAGCGCGACCAACTCCCTCCTGTGCTCGCCCGACGTCTCGATCAGGGCGTTGAACATCGGCACGACGGTGTTGGCGAGGACGTGGGTGATCCGTTGGTCGATGCGCCGGTCGATGTGGTCGTCGACGGAGAACGTGCCTGTACCGACAGGGTTGTCCACAGGCCGAGCGCGTACCAGGTACTCCATGTCGAGCAGGTACACACGCACCTGACGTGCGACTTCGCTGTCCCGGAGCAGCATGGCGACGTTCAGAACGGTTCGGCGGGAGAAGAGGGCGAGGTGGCGTGTGTGGGACTGGACCCCACTAAGCTCCTTGAAGGAGCTTAGTTCTGAACCTGTCAAAACTCGGTAGCCGTTGGATTGCAGTTCCGTGCCATGGTCAAGCACCAGCGAGCGGATGGCCTTGATGCCGACCTGAAAGTACGTCGCCACCATCGCCGTAGTCACATGCATCCCGTCCGGCAGCAGCGACAGCGCCTTCACCCTGTCGAGCACGTCCGTCCGGTCCAGCGCGCTGTCGCGGAGCGCCTTCGATTCCAGCAGTGCTGTTTCGTTGATCACTTTTCGTTTCTCCTCACTCGTCGGTTTTTCCTCACATATCCAACGAGTTCAGGCATACGAAGTTCTGGTCGGATTTCGCACATGGATATGAGTGAGCCCCGGCTCCTTTGCAGGTGCCGGGGCTCACTAAGGTGACAAGCGGGGTCAGCCGTCGTTGCCGTTGTTTCCGCCGTTGTTGCCGTTTCCGAAGCCGAAGCTCTGGAGCGTGATCTGGGTGTTCCCCGGGTCGTCGACCTCTGTGTCCTTGACCGGGTCCTGGGCGGTGACGAAGGCGGTGTCGCTCTGGTCGCTGCCCTGGGTGAACTGGATGTTGGTGAAGCCGGCCGCCTGGAGGGTCTGCTTGGCCTGTCCCACGGTCTGTCCGACGACGTTCGGGACCTGGGTCTTCTCCTGCTCCTCGGCCTTCTTGCCGATCTGGATGGTCACCTTGGACCCCGGGTCGGCCTGGGCGTTGGCCTGCGGTGAGGTCGCGATGACCTTGCCGTCCTGGTTGTCGTCCTCGGTCGCGATCTCCGTGCACTCGCCGATGAGGTCGTTGTCCGTCATCTGTTGCTTGGCTGTGTCACAGTCCTGGCCGGTGACGTCCGGGACGGTCGACTTCTCTTCCTCCTTGGCGATGGTGAGGGTGATCGTCGTGCCCTTCTCCACCTCGTCGCCGACGTCCAGAGACTGTTCCAGGACCTTCCCCGGGTCCTCGGGGGACTCCTTGGTCACCGTCTTGACGTCGAGTTGGTACTTGTCGCCCTCGAGTTCCTTCGTGGCCTCGTCGACATCGTCCCCGAGCACGCTCGGTACGACCACCTTCGGCGCCCCGGTGGACACCACCAGCGCGATGGTCTGGTCCTTCTTCACCTCGACACCGGCCGCGGGCACCTGGGAGCAGATGTTGCCCTTGGGCTCGTTCTCGCAGGGCTTCTCGGTGAACGTCAGTTTCAGCTCGACGTTCACCGCTGCCTGCTGCGCATCCTTCTTGGACTGGCTGACGAAGTTCGGGTTGCTGAAGGCGCTGTCGTTCACAGCCTGGCCGTCGAACACCCACTTGCCGATCAGGATCGCGCCCACCAGCACCAGGATGCCCGCCACGGCCAGCAGGATCGTCGAGGTGTTCGACTTCTTCGGCTGGCGGCGTCGGGAGCGGTCGTCGTAGCCGAAGCCGCCGTCGTCCGGGCTCATCGGGGGGAGCATGGTGGTCGCGCCGGCGTCGGAGCGCAGGGCGGTGGTGGCCTGGTCGTCGGGGTAGCCGTAGCCGCCGTAGCCGACCGCGCTCATGGCTTGCGCAGCTGCGACGGGCTGGCCGTCGAGGCAGGCCTCGATGTCGATGCGCATCTCGTCGGCGGACTGGTAGCGGTAGTCCGGGTCCTTGACCAGGGCCTTGAGGACGATGGCGTCCATCTCGGGAGTGATCTCGGGGTCGAACACCGACGGGGGCTGCGGTTCCTCCCGTACGTGCTGGTACGCCACCGCGACCGGGGAGTCCCCGATGAACGGAGGGCGGACCGTCAGGAGTTCGTAGAGCAGGCACCCGGACGAGTACAGGTCGGACCTGGCGTCCACCTGTTCGCCCTTCGCCTGTTCCGGCGACAGGTACTGGGCTGTCCCTATGACCGCCGACGTCTGCGTCATCGTCATGCCGGAGTCGCCCATCGCACGGGCGATGCCGAAGTCCATGACCTTGACCTGGCCGTTGCGCGTGAGCATCACGTTGGCCGGCTTGATGTCACGGTGGACGATGCCGCTTCTGTGGGAGTACTCCAACGCCTGGAGGATCCCGATGGTCATCTCCAGCGTCCGCTCGGGCAGCAGCTTGCGGCCCGAGTGGAGGAGCTCGCGGAGGGTCGAGCCGTCCACGTACTCCATGACGATGTACGGGATGGACGTCCCGTCGATGTAGTCCTCGCCGGTGTCGTACACGGCGACGATCGCGGGATGGTTGAGCGAGGCGGCCGACTGGGCCTCCCGGCGGAACCGGGCCTGGAAGGAAGGGTCTCGCGCGAGGTCGGCGCGCAAGGTCTTCACTGCCACGGTGCGGCCCAGGCGGGTGTCATGTGCGAGGTATACCTCTGCCATGCCACCACGGCCGAGCACGTGACCCAGCTCGTACCGGCCGCCGAGGCGACGCGGCTCTTCCATGCTTCCTACCAGCCCTCTCCGTCGGTCCCGACCGCACCTGTGTGTGGTCCGGCGGTGTGCCGTCCGGGCCTACGGTACCCGGGTTCATTTGTGTGACCTGGCCAAGCCCGTCAGCCGATACCGGACCGGTATCGCAACGTGCACCGATGTGAAGGGGACGTGACGGGGGTCACTGCTTGCTGTTGATGACCGCCTCCATCACGCTCTTGGCGATGGGCGCGGCCAGACCGCCGCCCGAGATGTTGTCGCGGATGGCGCCCTCGTCCTGGACGACGACGGCCACGGCGACCGGTGAGCTGCCGTCGGCGAGCTTGGCATAGGAGATGAACCAGGCGTACGGCTTCTCGCTGTTGTCGACGCCGTGCTGGGCGGTACCGGTCTTGCCGCCGACGGTCACGCCGTTGATCTGGGCGTTCTTGCCGGTGCCGTCCTTGACGACCGTCTCCATCATCGACTGGAGGGTCTGGGCGTTCTTGGAGGTCAGCGGCTGGCTCATCTCCTCGGGCTCGGTCTGTTGGAGCACGTCGAGGTTGGGGGCCTGGAGCTTGTCGACCATGTACGGCTTCATCAGCTTGCCGTCGTTGGCGATCGCGGAGGCGACCATGGCCATCTGTAGCGGGGTCGTCGCGGTCTCGAACTGGCCGATCGAGCTGAGCGCGGTCTGCGGCCTGTCCATCTTCTCGGGGAAGTTGGAGGCGGCGGAGCGGACCGGGACGAACTGCTCGGAGTTGAAGCCGAACTTCTTGGCCTCCTCCAGCATCTTGTCCTTGCCGACGTCGACGCCGATCTTGCCGAAGACCGTGTTGCAGGAGTACTGGAGGGCGACGCGCATGGTCGCGTTCTTACAGGGGATGGACCCCTCGTTCTTCAGCTCGGTCGTGGTGTCCGGCAGTGTGTAGGGAAGCGGCGAGTCCGTCTTCTCGTCGGCGTCGGTGTACAGGCCGTTCTCGAGAGCCGCCGCCGCCGTCACGACCTTGAAGGTGGAGCCGGGCGGGTAGATGTCGCGCAGGGCCCGGTTGAGCATGGGGTCGTCGGGGTCGGCCTTCTTCTGAAGCTTCGTCCAGGCCTCCGAGTCCTTGTTCGAGTTCCCGGCGAACACCGAGGGGTCGTACGAGGGGAAGGAGGCCAGGGCCAGGATCGCGCCGGTGGACGGGTCGATCGCGGCCACCGCGCCCTTGCCGCGGCCCTTGAGGCCGTCGTACGCGGCCTTCTGGGCGGCGGCGTTGAGGGTGGTGACGACGTTGCCGCCCTGCTTCTTCTTGCCCGTGATCATGTCGAGGGTGTTGCGGAAGAAGAGCCGGTCGTCGTTGCCGGTGAGGATGCCGTCGTCGATGGATTCGAGCTGCGTCGCGCCGAACGCCTGCGAGGCGTAGCCCGTCACGGGGGCCCACATGGGGCCGTCCTTGTAGCTGCGCTTGTACTCGTAGTCGCTGCTGTCGGACGTGGTGGAACCGGTGATCGACTTGCCGTCGACGATGATGTCGCCGCGGGGTGTGGCGTAGCGCTCGATGGCGACGCGGCGGTTGAGGGTGTCGTCCTTGAGGTCGTTCGCCAAGACGTACTGGATCCAGTTGTCGCGGAGGAGCAGGGCGAGCACGAGCAGCCCGCAGAAGAGGGCGATCCGGCGCAGGGGCTTGTTCACGGTCGGACCACCTGGGTCATCTCGGCGTCGGGGTTGGGAGCCGGGGCGGGCGCCGGGCGGCGTGCGGTGTCACTGATTCTGAGCAGGATGCCGATGAGGGCCCAGTTGGCGATGACGGAGGAACCGCCGTACGCCAGGAAGGGCATCGTCATACCGGTGAGCGGGATCAGGCCCATGACGCCGCCGGCGACGACGAAGACCTGGAGGGCGAAGGCGCCGGAGAGGCCGATGGCGAGGAGCTTGCCGAAGGGATCGCGGGCGGCGAGGGCGGTGCGGACGCCGCGTTCCACGATCAGGCCGTAGATGAGCAGGATCGCCATGATGCCGGCCAGGCCGAGTTCCTCGCCGAAGGTGGCGAGGATGAAGTCGGAGTTGGCCGCGAAGCCGATGAGGTCGGAGTTGCCCTGGCCGAGGCCGGTGCCGAGGGTGCCGCCGGAGCCGAAGGCCCACAGGGCCTGCATGGACTGCTCGGTGTGGCCTTGGACGCCCTTCTGGCTGAGGAGGTACTCGTTCATCGGGTCGAGCCAGGCCTGGACGCGCTGCTGGACGTGCGTCTCGAAGCTGGCCACACCGACCGCGCCGGCCGCCGACATCAGCATCCCGAAGACGATCCAGCTGGTCCGCTCGGTGGCGACGTACAGCATGATGATGAACATTCCGAAGAACAGCAGCGACGTGCCGAGGTCGGTCTCGAAGACCAGGATCAGGATCGAGATGATCCAGACGACGATGATCGGTCCGAGGTCGCGGCCGCGGGGCAGGTACAGGCCCATGAAGCGGCGGCTGGCGAGGGCGAGCGCGTCACGCTTCACCATCAGGTAGCCGGCGAAGAAGATCGCGAGGGCGATCTTCGCGAACTCGCCGGGCTGGACGGTGCCCAGGCCGGGGATCTTGATCCAGATCTTGGCGCCGAAGATGTCGACACCGAGGCCCGGGACGAGCGGCAGGACCAGCAGGACGAGCGCGCCGGCCATGGAGATGTAGGTGTAGCGCTGCAGGATGCGGTGGTCCTTGAGGAAGACCAGCACGGCGACGAACAGGGCCACGCCCAGTGCGGAGTACAGGAGTTGGCGCGGTGCCGCCTCGACGTAGATGTTGAGCCGCTGGAGCCGCTTGGACTGGTCCAGCCGCCAGATGACGACCAGCCCGATGCCGTTGAGCAGCGTGGCCAGGGGCAGCAGCAGTGGGTCGGCGTACGGGGCGAACTTCCGTACGACCAGGTGGCCGACGCCGGCGATCAGGCCGAGTCCGAGGCCGTAGCTGAGCAGGCCTGCGGGGACTTTGTCGTCCATGGCCAGGCCCACGTTGACGTAGGCGAAGACGGGGATGACGACGGCGAACACCAGGAGTGCCAGTTCGGTGTTGCGCCGGCTCGGGGTGCCGATCGCGCCGATCGTGGACGTGTGGTGCTGCGAGGTGTTGGTTGGACTGCTCATCGTATGAAGTGGCCCCTCACGGCTTGCCTACTGCTTACCGCACAGCGAGACCAGCTTCTGCTCATCCTCGGAGAGGCTGGGGCCGGGTGTGGGAGTGGGTGCGGTTGTGGACGGAGACGCCGTTGTGGTCGGCGTCGGGCTCGGCGATGCCTTGGACGCGGCGGCGGTACTGATGGTTCCCGTGGTGCCTCCGGCCTCGCCCTCGCCGGTCTTGGCGTTGTTCGCGTTGTCGGCCGCGCGCCGTGCTTCCTGCTTCTTGCACGCGGAGGCCTGGACGGCCAGTTCGGAGATCTTCGACTGGGCGTCCTTGAGGCCGCCCTCCGCGATGGTGGCCTTGACCTGCTTCTGCTGGTAGGCGGGCAGGTACTTGAGTTCGATCTCGGGGTGGTCCTTCTCGACCTTGGAGAGCGACACCCAGGCGAGGTCCTGGCTGATGCCCCGGTACAGAGCGACGTGCTCGTCGGTGGCGCCGACGTAGTACTGGGTCTGTGTCCAGCGGTAACCGCCGTACAGGCCGCCGCCGATGACGGCGAGGGCGAGCGTGATGTAGAGGGTTCTCTTGAACCACCTGCGGCCGGCGCTGGGTTTGACGAAGTCCTCGTCGGTGTAGCCGCCGAAGCCGCCGGTCTGGATGTAACCGGTGGTGTCGCCGGAGCCGGGCGGCCCGAACTCGCCGCCCCCGCCGCCGTGCGCGGGCCGCTGCCGGCCGAGCCCGGAGGCGCGTCCCGCGGGCGTCTGCATGGCGCCGCCGTCGTGCAGGTTGTGCTGGTTGTGCTGGTTCTCGGCGACCGCGCCGACCACGACGGGTACGTCGGACAGCTGGCCGGCGAGGGTGTCCCCGGTGTCGAGGTCCAGGACGTCGGCGATGATCACGGTGATGTTGTCGGGGCCGCCGCCGCGCAGCGCGAGCTCGATGAGCTGCTGCACGGTCTCCTGGGGGCCCTGGTAGCTGGCGAGGGTGTCCTCCATGGTCTGGTGGGACACGACGCCGCTCAGCCCGTCGGAGCAGATCAGGTACCGGTCGCCGGCCCGGACCTCACGGATGGAGAGGTCGGGCTCGACATGGTCGCCGCTGCCCAGCGCGCGCATGAGGAGCGAGCGTTGCGGGTGGGTGGTGGCCTCTTCCTCGGTGATGCGTCCCTCGTCGACGAGGCGCTGCACCCAGGTGTGGTCCTGCGTGATCTGGGTGAGGACGCCGTCCCGGAGGAGGTACGCACGTGAGTCGCCCACGTGTACGAGGCCGAGGCGCTGGCCCGTCCACAGGAGGGCGGTGAGCGTGGTGCCCATGCCCTCCAGCTGGGGGTCCTCCTCGACCATCATGCGGAGCTGGTCGTTGGCCCGCTGCACGGCGGTGCCGAGCGAGGTGAGGATGTCGGAGCCGGGGACGTCGTCGTCGAGGGCGACGATGGTGGAGATCACCTCGGAGGAGGCGACCTCACCGGCGGCCTGGCCGCCCATGCCGTCGGCGATCGCGAGGAGGCGGGGACCGGCGTAGCCGGAGTCCTCGTTGCCCTCGCGGATCATGCCTTTGTGCGATCCGGCGGCGAAGCGCAGTGACAGACTCATGCGCACCTCGCCCGTCGGCTCCGGGTACATCCGCACGGTGCCCACCCTCCGGTCGGGAGCGCGCCGGTGGCCTTCACATGGACCGCCGCTGCGTGCTCGCTCCGCTCGCGCCTATTCATGATGTAGCACTACTTCCGCAGCTCGATGACGGTCTTGCCGATGCGGATCGGCGCGCCCAGCGGAATCGGTGTGGGAGTCGTCAGCCGGGTCCGGTCGAGATAGGTGCCGTTGGTGGACCCGAGGTCCTCGACGATCCACTGGCCGTCGCGGTCCGGGTAGATCCTGGCGTGCCTGCTGGAGGCGTAGTCGTCGTCCAGCACGATGGTCGAGTCGTGGGCCCGCCCGAGCGTGACCGTCTGCCCCTGGAGGGCGACGGTTGTGCCCGTCAGGGTGCCCTCCGAGACGACGAGTTTGCTGGGTGCGCCCCGGCGCTGCCTGCCGCCGCCGGACGGCTGCTGCTGGCGTTGCTGCGGTGGCGCGGCGGCCTGTCGGGCGGCCGCCTGCTGCTGGCGGCCGCTGTCACGCCTCGACCCGCGCTGGGTGACACGCGTACCGAACAGGTCGCTGCGGATGACCTGCACGGCCACGATCACGAACAGCCACAGAACAGCCAGGAAACCCAGCCGCATGACCGTGAGGGTCAGCTCTGACATTGCCCCCGCTTCACCCTTCGGCTTGCCGGTAAATGATGGTGGTGCTGCCCACGACGATTCGGGAGCCGTCGCGGAGCGTAGCGCGGGTGGTGTGTGTCCCGTCCACCACGATGCCGTTGGTGGACCCTAGATCCTGGATTGCGGGGGGTGTTCCGGGGCGGATCTCACAGTGCCGACGCGAGACGCCGGGGTCGTCGATCCGCACGTCGGCCTCGGTGCTGCGGCCCAGGACGAGCGTCGGGCCGGTGATCTGGTGGCGGGCGCCGTTGATCTCGACCCAGCACCGCATCCGGCCCGCTCCCGCGGCCGGCCGCTGCCCCATGGGCGGTCCCGCCGGGGCGGCGCCGAGAGATCGGAAGAGCGTGCGGTAGGGAAAGGGGGTAGGCTATA